>DBNK01000037.1:49015-125289 GCA_002298335.1 Thalassolituus sp. UBA674 | reverse complement strand
ACACGCCATTCTTCAAAGGCTACCGTCCACAGTTCTACTTCCGTACCACTGACGTGACTGGTGCTGTTGAACTGCCGGAAGGCGTAGAAATGGTCATGCCAGGCGACAACGTACAGCTGACTGTAACTCTGATCGCTCCTATTGCGATGGATGAAGGTCTGCGTTTCGCAATCCGCGAAGGTGGCCGTACAGTAGGCGCCGGCGTAGTAGCAAAAATCATTGAGTGATTAAGCTACCTGCATCGCTCCTGCGGTGTTGTGTAATCAATTTGGCTCGTCACATACTTCAGTATGCTCCTCGTCAAATTGATCACACGGCCTTGCAGGCGCTTCTTCGGTAACGCTTAATCGGACCGGAGTCTGCGCAGAGATGCAGAGTCAGAGAAAAGCCCGCTTCTGCGGGCTTTTTTGTGTCTGGAATTTAAGTGGCCTTAAAAAGACACCGCCGTCATCCCGAGGGTTGCGGGGCTCGCCATCGAGCCGCGGGATCCATATGGTGGCATCGCCCCAGCGGTGTTGTGCGAAGAATCTGAGTGGGGACGCCTGGTCGCGTCACATACTTCAGTATGCTCCTTCTCAGATCTGCCACCCGCCTTGCTGGAGCTTCTTCGCTGACGCTCACCGTCGGTGAAGAATGCGAAAATCATTAAGAGAAAGCCCGCTTTTGCGGGCTTTTTTGTGCCTGGAATTTAAGTGGCCTTAAAAAGACACCACCGTCATCCCGCGGCAGCGACCGCGGGATCCAGTCTTTTAGACTACGCTGCAGGCCGTAGGTTGGGTTAGCGCTGCGAGCGTAACCCAACAATTACTGATGCGTGTTGGGTTACACACTGCGTGCTAACCCAACCTACTCTGTAGCTGTCATTGCGAGCGCGCAGTCATCCCCCATCCGTATACTGAGGATTCAGAATGCTCTGTCCCGGTTCCTGTATTTATCTGGCAGGGCATGCGTGGGCACTGGTATATTGCTATGGTTTACGCTTGTTCATCCCTTGACCAGAGGAAGCCATGATGTCTCCGTCCTTTAAGCTCGTCCCCGTATTTCTGTCTGCTCTGATTGTGACTGCCTGCGGCGGAGGCGGTGGGGGAAATGGTGGTGGTGGCTCCTCCAGCCTGGTAGATCTGGGTATTTCAGCCAGCAGTGATGCGGATGCGGGAAGCTCCTACGAAAATGCCAAAGCCGATATTCACATCAATTACTACGGCCTACCGTTTCAGAGTCTGGAAGGGCGGACTCCTCTGATTGATGCCATTGGTTATCTGGATGCAGACGGTGATGGCGATACGGATGTCTTCCTGGCTACGGGCAGTTACCTGTACGAAGGCGAAGTACCGAGCCAGATGTTCATTAATGACGGTAGCGAGAGTTTTACCTTCGATAACACCGTCTTTAATGGCAATCCACCGCCAGCGACTCATGCGCGCAAGACTCTGGTGGCTGATCTGAATGGCGACAGCCTGATGGATCTGTTTGTGCTGGATCATGGCTATGATGCCGATCCCTTCCCGGGCAGCAACCCTAAGCAGATTATGCAGACGTCCACCGGCTCCTTCTCCTGGGTACGCAAAACCGATCAGACCGGGTTTCATCACGGAGGCAGTGCGGCAGACATCGACAACGACGGTGATATCGACATTTTTGTGGGTGGCTCTGACCCCTTTTTCTACATCAATGATGGGCAGGGTAATCTGACCTTGGTGACCGATCGCTTTGGCGGCAGTATTGCTCAGGTGTTCACCGCCGAAATGTTTGATCTGGATCGGGATGGCTTCATGGATCTGCTGGTCGGTGCCCACGAACAGGACGGTGATACCACCGCCATCTATTGGGGCAGTTCAACGGGCTCGTACAGCGACTCGCTGAGAACCGTGATTCCGGCCGTTACCGGTTATGGTGTCGTGCTCGATTTTGACGCTGAGGATGTTGACGGTGATGGACTGCGGGATCTTGTAGTCAACCGCACCGGAAGCGGCCCGAATGCCTTTTACCAGGGCATTTATCTGCAGCTGTTAACTCAGACCAGTGCGCGCACCTTTGCAGACGGAACATCTTCCATCGATGACAACGGTCAGGCCGCTGACAGCTGGTTCCCCTGGGTGCGGATGCAGGATATCGATAATGATGGTGATATTGATATCTTTTCAGATGATAAAGGCGATGATTTCCTGCTGCTGAATGATGGCAGTGGCAGCTTTACGCGTACGGGGTTTTTCTGATAACTGACGCAGTTTAATGATGGGTGGGCAGCATCAGGCTGCCCGCTCTGGCTGTAAGACAATCAGGTCGTCTTCGCACTCCGCACTATCTTATACGCCAGTTTCGGAAACAGTCGTTTGATCAGAGGCGCAAACTTTTCTTTGCCTTCGGCAATCACCACCTGTTCTTCTTCCTTTATTACCGCTTCGAGTGCCTGACGCACGGCTTCGTCTACCGGCATGCCGTTGGCGATCACGGTGTCTTCGACATCGGCGCGGGCGGTGCCTTCGCGGCGGGCGGTTTCAATGATGTTGGTCTGTACGAAGCCGGGGCAGAGTGTGGTCACCCGCAGACCCTGATCGTGGACTTCGGCGCGCAGTGAATCCATAAAGCCGATGATGGCGTGCTTGGAGGAGCAGTAAGCCGAGCGGTAAGGGATGCCGACGAGGCCAGCAATACTGGAGGTGGTAATGATGTGGCCGCTGCCGCGTTCCAGCATGGCCGGCAACAATGCCTGGGTCAGAGAGACCACAGAAAAATAGTTGATCTCCATGACCTTGCGGTACATGGCCGCATCAGCGTCCTTAATCAGGGCGCGCTGGGTGATACCGGCGTTGTTGAACAGGTAGTCCGGTGCGCCGTATTCCTTCAGCACTTTGTCAGCGGCGGCCAGAACTGCGGCGTTATCCAGCATGTCGACCACGACAATCTTATGTTCATGCGCACACTTGCAGGCGGAGCGGACCCGCTCCAGCTCGTCTTCGCGGCGGGCTGACAGGATCAGTGTGGCGCCAGCGTTGGCCAGGGCGTAGGCGAGGGCTTCGCCGATGCCGGAAGAGGCGCCGGTGATCCAGGCCGTTTTTCCACTGAAGTTGCCGTTGAAGATTGTGCTGTTCTGCATGGTCATTTCCGTATCTTATCCCTGTTTCAGGGCGTTACTCTAAGCCGCTGCCAGCCCAGAGTCCATCGGCCTCCCGTGGCTTCTGTTACCGCTTGTCAGGAGCAGGATATTATTTGATCACATGAGTTGACACACCCGTCCCGCCCGAATACAATTCGCGTCCCTTTAATCCGGGGAAAGGCATTAAAGCCAAGTTTAACTGGAGTCTGGAATGCAAAACCAACGTATCCGTATCCGTCTGAAGGCGTTCGACCATCGCCTGATCGATACCTCGACTCAGGAAATTGTCGATACGGCCAAGCGTACGGGCGCTCAGGTTCGTGGGCCAATCCCACTGCCTACCCGTAAAGAGCGTTTCACTGTGCTGGTTTCTCCACACGTGAACAAAGACGCGCGCGACCAGTACGAAATCCGTACTCACAAGCGCATGCTCGACATCGTCGAACCTACTGAGAAAACAGTAGATGCGCTGATGAAACTTGATCTGGCTGCCGGTGTGGAAGTTCAGATCAGCCTGGGTTAATCCAAACGATTAACTGACAGGCTTGTGTAACGCCGGACACTTCAGAATGGTTCTGAAGTACAGGCGGCCATAGCGGGTTAAAGCCCCGTACACGAGAGGAAAACAAAATGGCAATTGGTATTGTCGGTACGAAGGCCGGTATGACCCGCGTCTTCACCGAGGAAGGTAAGTCTGTTGCTGTTACTGTGGTTCAGGTTGCTGCCAACCGTATCACTCAGGTGAAAACTCCTGAGACTGATGGCTACAGTGCGATTCAGATCACATTTGGCGAGAAGAAAGCATCTCGCGTCTCTAAGCCCGAAGCTGGCGTGTTTGCGAAAGCAAGCGTTGAAGCTGGTCGGGGTCTTATGGAATTCCGTACTGAAGAAGCCTTTGAAGCTGGTCAGGAACTGACCGTTGAGCGTTTTGAAGCAGGTCAGAAAGTAGACGTGACCGGCACTTCAAAAGGTAAAGGCTTCCAGGGTGGCGTTAAGCGCTGGAACTTCCGTACTCAGGACGCTACCCACGGTAACTCCCTGTCTCACCGCGCTCCTGGCTCCATCGGTCAGTGTCAGACTCCTGGCCGCGTTTGGAAAGGCAAGAAGATGGCGGGTCACATGGGTGCCGTTCAGGTAACAACTCAGAGCCTGGAAGTTGTTCGCGTTGATGCGGAAAACGGCCTGCTGCTGATTAAGGGTGCTGTTCCGGGTGCTACCGGTTCCGAAGTCATTGTTAAGCCAGCTGTAAAGGCTAAGGGGTAAGCAATGGAACTGAAAACAAACACTGGTGCAGCGGTTGCTGTTTCTGAATCTGCCTTCGGTCGTGAATTCAACGAAGCGCTGGTTCATCAGATCGTTACTGCCTATATGGCAGGCGGCCGTCAGGGCACCAAAGCTCAGAAAACCCGTGCAGAAGTAGCTGGTGGTGGTAAGAAGCCGTGGCGTCAGAAGGGTACTGGTCGTGCGCGTTCCGGTACTGCGACTTCTCCGATCTGGCGTTCAGGTGGTGTTACATTCGCTGCCAAGCCACGTAACTACGAGCAGAAAGTAAACAAGAAGATGTACCGCGCCGCCATGCAGAGCATTCTGTCTGAGCTGGTCCGTCAGGAGCGTCTGGTTGTTGCTGATTCTTTCGACGTTACTTCGCACAAGACCAAAGAATTTGTCGCCAAGCTGAAAGAATTCGATCTGAGCAATGTTCTGATCGTTGCTGATGACGTAGATGAGAACCTGTATCTGGCCGCGCGCAACGTACCGCACGTTGGTGTGACTGAAGCAGCGACCATCGATCCGGTCAGCCTGATTGGTTTTGATAAAGTTCTGGTGACTGTGTCTGCCCTTAAGAAGCTTGAGGAGACCTACGCATGATCTCTGAACGTATTTATAAAGTACTGCTGGCGCCTCATGTTTCTGAGAAAGCGACCCGTGTTGCTGACAAGCACAGCCAGTATGTTTTCCGCGTGGCGCCAGATGCGACCAAGCCGGAAATCAAAGCAGCCGTTGAAGCTCTGTTCGAAGTGAAAGTTCAGTCCGTACAGACCGTCAACATTAAAGGTAAAACCAAGCGTACTGCTCGTGGTGTTGGTAAGCGTAACGATGTGCGTAAAGCATATGTTCGTCTTGCTGATGGCCAGGACATCGACTTCGCAGACGTTGAGTAAGGAGCTTAAGTCATGGCATTGGTGAAAACTAAACCGACTTCTCCCGGTCGCCGTCACCTGGTAAAAGTCGTTAACAACGAGCTGCACAAAGGCAAGCCTCACGCTGCTCTGCTTGAGAAGAAGTCCAAGACCGGTGGTCGTAACAACAACGGCCGTATCACTACCCGTCATATCGGTGGTGGTCACAAGCATCATTACCGTCTGGTTGACTTCAAACGTAACAAAGATGGTATTCAGGGTGTTGTAGAACGTCTGGAATACGATCCGAACCGCAGCGCTAATATCGCTCTGGTTAAATACGCCGATGGTGAGCGTCGCTACATTCTGGCCCCTAAAGGTCTGAGTGCCGGTGATTCCGTACTGTCTGGTGAAGATGCGCCGATTAAAGTCGGCAGCGCGATGCCTCTGCGCAACATTCCTGTGGGTAGCACTATCCACAACATTGAGCTGAAGCCAGGTAAAGGCGGTCAGGTTGCCCGCTCTGCCGGTACTTCTGCTCAGCTGGTTGCTCGTGAAGGTACTTACTGTACTCTGCGTCTGCGCTCTGGCGAGATGCGTAAGGTACTGTCTGAGTGTCGCGCAACTCTGGGTGAAGTAGGTAACTCCGAACACGGTCTGCGTGAACTGGGTAAAGCAGGTGCTACGCGCTGGCGTGGTGTCCGTCCTACCGTCCGCGGTGTGGTAATGAACCCGGTTGACCACCCACATGGTGGTGGTGAAGGTCGTACCTCCGGTGGTCGTCATCCGGTTACTCCTTGGGGTGTTCCGACCAAGGGTTACAAAACTCGTAAGAATAAGCGTACCGATAAGCTCATCGTACGCCGTCGTTCTAAGTAATCAGAGGGGATTGAACTGTGCCACGTTCATTGAAAAAAGGTCCATTTATCGACCATCACTTGATGAAAAAGGTAGAGGCTGCTCTTGAGAAGAACGACAAGCGTCCGATCAAGACTTGGTCTCGCCGTTCCACAATCTTTCCGGATTTTGTGGGACTGACTATCGCCGTTCATAACGGCAAACAACATGTGCCTGTTTTCGTTACTGAAGACATGGTTGGCCATAAACTCGGCGAATTCGCACTGACCCGTACTTTCAAAGGTCACGTAGCGGATAAGAAAGCCAAACGATAAGGGGTGAAGAGATATGTCTGAAGTAGCCGCTGTATTGCGTGGTGCTCGCTTATCTGCACAGAAAGCTCGCCTGGTAGTAGATACCATTCGTGGCAAGAACGTTGCCGAAGCACTGGATATCCTGACCTTCAGCAGCCAGAAAGGCGCTGATCTGGTTAAGAAAGTGCTGGAATCTGCGATTGCCAATGCTGAGCACAACAATGGCGCTGATGTCGACGAACTGCGTGTTACCACTGCATACGTCGGTGAAGGTATGACCATGAAGCGTATCATGCCACGTGCGAAAGGCCGTGCTGACCGCATCATGAAGCGTACCTGTCACATCACCGTGAAAGTTTCAGAATAAGGAGTTGGTCAGATGGGTCAGAAAGTTCATCCAACCGGTATCCGTTTAGGTATTACCAAAGACCATAATTCGGTCTGGTACGCCGGGAAGGATAATTATGCCGACAACCTGCTGGCTGACATCGCGGTTCGGTCGCTGATCGAAAAGCGCCTTGAAAAGGCTTCAGTAAGCAAAGTTGTTATTGAGCGTCCTGCTCAGAACGCCCGCGTTACCATTCACACTGCCCGTCCGGGTATCGTGATTGGTAAGAAAGGCGAAGACGTAGAAGTACTGCGTAAGGACGTAAGTGAGTTGATGGGTATTCCGGTACACATCAACATTGAAGAAGTTCGTAAACCGGATCTGGATGCCAAACTGGTTGCACAGAGTGTTGCCAGCCAGCTCGAGCGTCGTGTGATGTTCCGTCGTGCCATGAAGCGCGCGGTACAGAACGCCATGCGCGGTGGTGCAGAAGGTATCAAGATCCAGGTGAGCGGTCGTCTGGGTGGTGCTGAAATCGCGCGTTCCGAATGGTACCGCGAAGGTCGCGTTCCGCTGCACACTCTGCGTGCAGACATCGACTACGCAACCTACGAAGCACACACTACCTATGGTGTTATTGGCGTGAAAGTCTGGATCTTCAAAGGTGAGATTCTGGGCGGCATCGAAGAAGTTCGTGAGCGCGCTAAAAACCAGGGCAAAAAGAAAACCGGCCGTTCATAAGGGGATTGAGTAATGTTGTTACCTAAGCGTACCAAATTCCGTAAAGTCCAGACCGGCCGTAACCGTGGTCTCGCGATCCGTGGCTCCAAAGTGAGCTTCGGTGAATACGCGCTGAAGGCCACTGGCCGTGGTCGTATGACTTCACGTCAGATCGAGGCAGCGCGTCGTGCGATGACTCGTAAAGTTAAGCGTGGCGGTAAAATCTGGATCCGCGTTTTCCCGGATAAGCCAATCACTGCGAAGCCTCTTGAGGTTCGTCAGGGTAAAGGTAAGGGTAACGTTGAATACTGGGTTTGCCAGATTCAGCCAGGCAAAGTGCTGTATGAGATGGAAGGTGTGCCGGAAGAACTGGCGCGCGAAGCGTTCGCACTGGCTGCTGCAAAACTGCCATTTGAAACACAGTTTGTTAAACGGACGGTGCTGTGATGAAAGCAAGTGAACTGAAAGAAAAGTCAGTGGCTGAGCTGAAATCTCAGCTGGAAGAGCTGTTGAGCGATCAATTCAAGCTGCGCATGAGCAAGGCGACCAATCAGCTGGGTCAGACCCACCTGATCCGTGCGACCCGTCGTGATATCGCTCGCGTTAAGACTGTGCTGGCAAGCAAGGCAGGTGAGTGAACATGACTGAGAATACACAAGCAGTACGTACCCTGAGCGGTCGCGTTGTCAGCAACAAAATGGACAAGTCCATCACTGTTCAGATCGAGCGTTTCGTGAAACACCCGATCTACAAAAAGTTCGTGAAGAAATCCACGAAAGTGATGGCCCATGATGCCAACAACGAATGTCAGATTGGTGACACCGTTACAGTTAAAGAGTCACGCCCACTGTCTAAAAACAAGACCTGGGCGCTGGTAAGTATCGACGAGCGCGCCGCCAAGGTTTAATCCGGGCGCATGTAGTTAGGAGCGAGTAGGCATGATCCAAACGCAAACCATGCTTGACGTTGCCGACAACAGCGGCGCGAAGCGCGTGCAGTGCATTAAAGTACTGGGCGGCTCTCATCGTCGTTACGCTGGTATCGGTGATCTGATCAAGGTATCCGTGAAGGAAGCAATTCCTCGCGGCAAAGTAAAGAAAGGCCAGGTAATGAACGCCGTGGTTGTACGTACCCGTAAAGGTGTACGTCGTCCGGACGGATCTATCATCCGTTTTGACACCAATTCTGCAGTGCTGCTGAACGCATCTCTGTCTCCGATCGGCACTCGTATCTTTGGCCCGGTGACTCGCGAACTGCGTTCTGAGCAGTTCATGAAGATCATTTCCCTGGCACCAGAAGTGCTTTAAGGGAAGGGGATTAGAAATGTTAAAGATTCGCAGAGACGACGAAGTTGTAGTGATTGCCGGTAAAGACAAGGGCAAGCGTGGCAAGGTACAGAAAGTACTGGCTGACGGCCGCCTGATTGTTTCCGGCATCAACATGGTGAAGAAGCACCAGAAACCAAACCCGTACATGCAGCAGCCAGGCGGCATCGTTGAAAAAGAAGCCAGCATTCAGGTTTCTAACGTTGCTATCTGGAACCCGAAAACTGAGAAAGCCGACCGTGTTGGCTTCAAAGTAGACGGTGAAAGCAAAGTACGTGTCTTCAAATCAACCGGCGATCAGATCGACGGCTAAGACTGGATACTGCTATGTCACGTTTAAAAGAACTGTACAAAAACGAAGTAGTAGCCAAGCTGACTGAAGAGTTTGGTTACGCAAACCCGATGATGGTACCGCGCATCACCAAAATCACCCTGAACATGGGTGTGGGTGAAGCGCTGGGCGATAAGAAACTGCTGGATAGCGCAGTCGCCGATATGGAAGCGATTGCCGGCCAGAAAGCCGTCGTTACCAAAGCCCGCAAATCTGTTGCAGGCTTCAAGGTACGTGAAGGCTGGCCGATTGGCTGTAAAGTGACTCTGCGTCGTGACCGTATGTGGGAATTCATGGACCGCCTGGTAGATATTTCTCTGCCACGTGTACGTGACTTCCGCGGTATCAACGGCAAGTCATTCGACGGTCGTGGTAACTACAGCATGGGTGTGAAGGAACAGATCATCTTCCCGGAAATTGAATACGATAAAGTAGACAAGGTCCGCGGTATGGATATCACCATTTGCACCACAGCAAACACAAACGATGAAGGCCGCGCTCTGCTGAAAGCGCTGAACTTCCCGTTCCGTAACTGAGGAGTGAATCATGGCGAAAATTAGCATGAAGCAGCGCGAGCTGAAGCGTGAAAAACTGGTTGCCAAGTTCGCTGCAAAGCGGGACGAGCTGAAAGCCATCATCAAGAACCCGGCATCTTCTGACGAAGATCGCTGGAACGCACAACAGACCCTGCAGCAGCTGCCGCGTGATTCTTCACCGAGCCGTCTGCAGCGTCGTTGTCAGATGACAGGCCGTCCGCATGGCGTATACCGCAAGTTCAAGCTGTCACGTATCAAACTGCGTGAAGAAGGCATGAAAGGCAACGTACCGGGCCTGAAAAAAGCAAGTTGGTAAGCAATTCCCAACCCATGTAGAATGCGCGCCTGTTTTATCTCAGATGACAGGTGCGCGTTCTCGTATGTGGCTGGGGCGCTGTACAACAGAGGAAACTTAAAATGAGTATGCAAGATACGTTGGCGGATATGTTCACCCGCATTCGTAATGCCCAGCAAGCTGGTCATACGTCTGTGAGCATGCCTGCCTCCAAAATCAAAAAGTCTGTTGCAACCGTTCTTGAAGAAGAAGGTTACATCTCCGGCTTTTCGGTTGAGGGCGATGTTAAATCCACTATGACCATTGGTCTGAAGTACTACGAAGGCAAGCCGGTTATTGAGCGCATCCAGCGCGTCAGCCGTCCTGGTCTGCGTCAGTACCGTGGTTCCGCTGATCTGCCTAAGGTTGAAGCAGGTCTGGGCGTTGCCATTGTCTCCACCTCTAAAGGCGTTATGACTGACCGCGCAGCACGTGCTGCTGGCGTGGGTGGTGAAGTCATCGCCACTGTATTCTAAGAGGGGTTCACAATGTCTCGCGTAGCAAAAGCTCCCGTAAGCATTCCGGCTGGCGTTGAAGTCAAGCTGGCTGCTGACAAGATCACCGTAAAAGGTAAGCAGGGTGAACTGGCTCTGGACATTCATTCTTCAGTGGCCATCAGCCAGGAAGAAAATGTACTGAAGTTCGCTCCTAAGGCTGCTGACAAGCAGTCTAACGCTCTGGCCGGTACTTTCCGTGCCCTGGTAAACAATATGGTTACCGGTGTCAGCGTTGGTTTTGAAAAGAAACTGGTACTTCAGGGTGTTGGTTACCGTGCGAAAGCAACCGGCAACGTCCTGAACCTGTCCCTGGGTTTCTCTCACCCGGTTGATTACACACTGCCTGCAGGTGTGACCGTTGAGACCCCAAGCCAGACTGAAGTCGTTATCAAAGGTATCGACAAGCAGCAGGTTGGCCAGGTTGCAGCAGAAATCCGTGGCTATCGTCCACCAGAGCCTTATAAAGGTAAGGGTGTTCGTTATGCTGATGAAAACGTGCGTCGTAAAGAAGCCAAGAAAAAGTAAGGGCTAGGCCATGAATGAGAAGAAAAAAGCTCGTCTGCGTCGCGCCGTGAAATCACGGGCTCATATCCGTGAAAAAGGCGCGGTGCGTCTGTGCGTTCATCGTACGCCCAGACACATCTATGCTCAGATCATCTCCGCTAACGGCGCTGCCGTTCTGGCGACGGCTTCAACTGTTGAAGCAGATCTGCGCAGTGACATCACCGGCAACGTCAATGCCGCAACCAAAGTCGGTCAGCTGATTGCTGAGCGTGCGAAGGCTGCGGGCGTAACTAAGGTTGCGTTCGACCGTTCCGGTTTCAAATACCATGGTCGTGTTAAAGCCCTGGCTGACGCGGCTCGTGAAAACGGCCTTGAGTTTTAAGGGGTAGGATCATGGCAAATACAGATCGTAATGAAAGTGAACTGCAGGAAAAACTGGTTCAGGTTAACCGTGTTGCCAAGGTGGTTAAAGGTGGTCGTATTTTCGCCTTTACCGCACTGACTGTTGTTGGTGATGGCAATGGCCGTGTAGGTTTCGGCCGCGGTAAATCCCGTGAAGTTCCAACCGCTATTCAGAAAGCTATGGAACAGGCAAAACGTAACATGATCGACGTCCAGCTGGACGGATCAACTCTGCAGTATCCGGTCAGTGCACGTCACTCCGGTGCTCAGATTTACATGCAGCCTGCTTCTGAAGGTACCGGTATTATCGCCGGTGGTGCAATGCGCGCCGTTCTGGAAATGGTTGGTGTTAAGAACGTACTGGCTAAGTGCTACGGCTCTACCAACCCGGTAAACGTTGTCCGCGCGACCTTCAATGGTCTGGCGCAGATGAAGTCTCCGGAACAGGTTGCTGCCAAGCGCGGAAAGTCCGTCGAAGACATTCTGGGGTAATCCGACATGGCTAAAAAAACCGTAACAATCACTCAGACCCGTAGCACGATCGGCAAACTGCCGAAGCACCGTGCAACCATGAAAGGTCTGGGACTGCGTCGTATTGGTCACACCGTTGAGCTGGAAGATACACCTTCCGTACGCGGCATGATCAATCAGGTTCAATACATGGTTAAGGTAGAAGGGGAGTAACATGCGTCTCAATGAACTGAGTCCGGCTCCTGGTTCTAAATCGTCCACCAAGCGTGTGGGCCGTGGTATCGGTTCCGGTCTGGGTAAGACCGGTGGCCGTGGTCACAAAGGTCAGAAATCACGCTCCGGCGGTACGGTTGCTCCGGGTTTTGAAGGCGGTCAGATGCCAATCCACCGTCGTCTGCCTAAGTTCGGCTTTACTTCACGTAAGGCTCAGTACGTTGCTGAAGTTCGTCTGCACGAACTGACTCTGGTCGATGGCGACGTAGTGGACCTGGCTGCTCTGAAAGCCGCTGATGTAATCGGCGAGAAAATCAAAGAAGCCCGTGTTATTTCGTCTGGCGTTGTCAGCAAAGCAGTAACAGTTAAAGGTCTGAAAGTGACCAAAGGCGCTAAAGCTGCGATTGAAGCAGCAGGCGGTAAGGTCGAAGACTGATGGCAAAACAAGGCGCACTTCCGGCCGGTATGCAGAATGGTCTGGGCGAGCTCTGGGCTCGTATCCGGTTCGTACTGCTGGCCATCGTGGTATACCGGATCGGGACACACATCCCGGTTCCGGGAATTAATCCGGATGCACTGGCACGACTGTTTGAACAGAATCAGGGGACTATCCTTGAAATGTTCAACATGTTCTCCGGTGGTGCACTGGAGCGTATGAGTATCCTGGCGCTGGGCATCATGCCTTACATTTCCGCCTCGATCATCATGCAGCTCCTGACAGCTGTTACGCCTCAGCTTGAGCAGCTGAAGAAAGAGGGTGAAGCGGGTCGTCGTAAGATTACCCAGTACACCCGTTATGGCACGGTTCTGCTGGCAACGGTTCAGGCTTTCGGTGTTTCCGCTGGTCTGGCCGGTCAGGGCGTTACTTTTGGTTCCGGTATCGAATTTTATATCGCAGCAGTTCCGTCCTTCGTGGCTGGCGCGGTATTCATGATGTGGCTGGGCGAGCAGGTAACGGAGCGCGGTATCGGTAACGGTATCTCTATCCTGATCTTTGCCGGTATTGTCGCGGGTCTTCCGGCCGCACTGGCGCAGGCGTTTGAGTCTGCGCGTCAGGGCGATCTGAATATTCTGCTGCTCCTGGCCATCGCTGCTCTGGCGATTGCAGTGATCGCATTTGTGGTGTTTGTGGAGCGCGGTCAGCGCCGCATCACCATCAACTACGCCAAACGTCAGCAGGGCCGTCAGATGATGGCCGCTCAGAGCAGTCATCTGCCTCTGAAGCTGAACATGGCGGGTGTGATTCCTGCGATCTTTGCCTCGTCTCTGCTGCTGTTCCCGGCGTCTCTGGGCACCTGGTTCGGACAGAGTGAAGGCATGGAGTGGCTGCAGGACATCAGTCTGGCACTGGGTCCGAGCCAACCGCTGTACATTGTGCTGTTTGCCGCAGGCATTATTTTCTTCTGCTACTTCTACACGGCGTTGATGTTCAACCCGCGTGATGTTGCAGAGAACCTGAAAAAGTCCGGTGCGTTTATCCCTGGTATCCGCCCCGGTATACAGACTGCTAACTACATTGATGCTGTTCTGACGCGTCTGACGCTGTTCGGTTCGCTCTATGTCGCTGCCGTCTGTCTGCTGCCACAGTTCCTGATCGTTGCAGCTGATGTACCCTTCTATTTCGGTGGTACGTCGCTGATGATCGTGGTGGTCGTGGTAATGGACTTCATGGCGCAGGTGCAGTCGCATCTGATGTCCCATCAGTATGAATCACTGATGAAGAAGTCGAACTTACACAATTACGGAACCCGCCGTTAAGGCTGGTACCGGAATCAGGAGAACGTCATGAAAGTACGTGCATCTGTTAAAAAAATCTGCCGTGAATGCAAAATCATTCGTCGTAACGGCAGCGTGCGAGTGATCTGTACAGATCCTAAGCACAAGCAACGTCAGGGTTAATACCCGGGCAAGGTGGGTGGTGAAGAAAGGACGCTTGCTTTATAAGCAAACAGCCTGTAGTATTCGCCGCCCTTTCATCAAGTAATATGAACGGAGTTAGACATGGCCCGTATTGCCGGTGTCAACATTCCTGACAACAAACATGCAGTCATCTCTCTGACCTATGTCTATGGCATTGGTAAGACTACTGCTAAGCAGATCTGTGCCGCTTCTGGCATCGCTGAGAACACCATCATCGGTGACCTGAGCGAAGATCAGCTTGATGTTGTTCGTAGCGAAGTAGGTAAGTTCACCGTTGAAGGTGACCTGCGCCGTGAGGTGCAGATGAGCATCAAACGTCTGATGGATCTCGGTTGTTACCGTGGTATCCGTCACCGTCGCAGCCTGCCGCTTCGTGGTCAGCGTACTAAAACAAATGCACGTACCCGTAAGGGTCCGCGTAAGGCGATCCGTAAGTAATCTCTGATTACCCGGGTCTGCTCTTTTAGTGTAGCTGCATTGAATTTGTTGCAGTGTTGATATTAAAAGCAGGATTAAAGAAATGGCTAAGCCACAAAGATCAACGAAGAAAAAAGTTAAAAAGCAGGTTGCGGACGGTATCGCCCACATCCACGCCTCTTTTAACAACACCATCGTGACCATTACCGACCGTCAGGGTAACGCTCTTTCATGGGCGACTGCGGGTGGTTCCGGTTTCCGTGGTTCCCGTAAGAGCACTCCATTCGCAGCCCAGGTTGCTGCGGAGCGCGCTGGTGAAGCAGCCAAAGAATATGGCCTGAAAAATCTGGACGTTGAAGTTAAAGGTCCGGGTCCTGGTCGTGAATCTGCGGTTCGCGCACTGAACGCCTGTGGTTACAAGATCACTAACATCACTGATGTTACCCCGATCCCACACAATGGCTGTCGTCCACCTAAGAAGCGTCGCGTATAAGGAGGCAGAGAGAAAATGGCACGTTATATTGGTCCAAAGTGTAAGCTGTCCCGTCGTGAAGGAACTGACCTGTTCCTGAAGAGCGGTGTTCGCGCACTTGATACAAAATGTAAGGCAGAAACCAAGCCTGGCGTACATGGCGCTGGCCGTGGCCGTCTGTCTGACTATGGTCTGCAGCTGCGTGAAAAGCAGAAAGTCCGTCGTCTGTATGGCGTTCTGGAAAAGCAGTTCCGTAGCTACTACAAAGAAGCAGCCCGTCGTAAGGGTGCAACCGGTGAAAACCTGCTGCAACTGCTTGAGTCCCGTCTGGACAACGTGGTTTACCGTATGGGCTTCGGCTCTACCCGTGCTGAAGCACGTCAGCTGGTATCGCACAAAGCGATCACAGTAAACGGCAAAACCGTGAACATTCCGTCTTACCAGGTACTGGGTGGCGACGTGATCTCGATCCGTGAGAAATCAAAAACTCAGGACCGTATCAAGTCTGCTCTGGGTCTGGCCGGCCAGCGCGCTGACGTAGGTTGGGTTGATGTGAACTCAGATAAGATGGAAGGAACGTTCAAAGCAGTTCCGGAGCGTGTTGATCTCCCAGCGGAAATCAACGAAAACCTCATTGTGGAACTTTACTCTAAGTAATAGAGGAGATTAGGGCAGTTATGCAGCGTGCAGTTAATGAATTTTTGACACCTCGCAATATTCAGGTTGATGAAGTATCCAACACCCATGCAAAAGTGACTCTTGAGCCACTGGAGCGCGGTTTCGGTCACACCCTGGGTAACGCATTGCGTCGTATTCTGCTGTCCTCTATGCCGGGCGCAGCAATCACTGAATGTGAAATTGAGGGCGTTCTGCACGAGTACAGTGCCGTTGAAGGTGTACAGGAAGACGTTATTGAAATCCTGCTCAACCTGAAAGGCGTGGCTGTTAAGCTGTTTGAACGTGATGATGCTCAGCTGAGCATCACCAAGACTGGCCCTGCCACTGTGACAGCAGCGGACATCCAACTGGATCATGGTGTTGAAATTGCCAACCCGGATCACGTGATCGCCCACCTGGCGGACGGTGCCACCCTGACCATGTCTCTGAAGGTATCTTCAGGACGCGGCTACGAGACTGTTGAGTCCCGTAACCAGGGTGATGAAGACACCAAAGCCATCGGTAAACTGCAGCTCGATGCGACCTACAGCCCTGTTAAGCGTGTGTCTTACAGTGTTGACAGCGCCCGTGTTGAACAGCGTACCGACCTGGATAAGCTGATCATCGATCTGGAAACCAATGGCACCATTGATCCGGAAGAAGCTATCCGCCGTTCCGCGACCATTCTGCAGCAGCAGCTGGCTATCTTCGTTAACCTGGAAAACGACGAAATCGTTGAACAGGTTCGTGAAGAAGAAGAGATTGATCCGATCCTCCTGCGTCCGGTTGACGATCTGGAGCTGACGGTTCGCTCTGCCAACTGTCTGAAAGCAGAAAACATTTACTACATTGGTGATCTGATCCAGCGTACCGAAGTGGAACTGCTGAAGACACCGAACCTGGGTAAGAAGTCTCTGACCGAAATCAAAGATGTTCTTGCTTCTCGTGGCCTGTCGTTGGGTATGCATCTGGAGAACTGGCCACCTGCCAGCCTCCGCAACGACGACAAGGTGCTTGCGTAAGAGGAATATGAACCATGCGTCATCGTAAAAGTGGTCGTCTGTTTAACCGGACCAGCGCACATCGTCAGGCAATGTTCAAAAACATGGCGGTAAGCCTGTTTGAACATGAAATTATCAAAACCACGCTGCCAAAAGCAAAAGAGCTGCGTCGTGTGGCTGAGCCACTGATCACCCTGGCAAAGGTTGATTCAGTTGCTAACCGCCGTCTGGCCTTTGCCCGTACCCGCAGCAAAGAAGCAGTTGGTAAGCTGTTCACTGATCTGGGTCCACGTTATCAGGCACGTCCTGGTGGCTACATCCGCATCATGAAGTGTGGCTTCCGTGCTGGTGATAATGCGCCTATGGCTTATGTCGAGCTGGTTGACCGTCCGGTTGTTGCGGTTGAAGACGACGTAGAAGAAGTCGGCGAAGAATAAGTTTTCTTATTCTGAACCAATAAAAAACCCGCCTTGTGCGGGTTTTTTATTGCCTGAAAAATAAGTTTTTTACAGATCGTCCAGAATCTCAGCTCGTTTCGTCTGATACTCCTCCTCAGAAATCAGACCTTTTTCTTTCAGTTTATTCAGTCGGGTCAGGCGGTTTTCAACGCTCTGCTCTGCGCGCGCCTTTTTCTCTGGTACTGCGTTCTCTTCGGCCTTACAGCGATAAATTCCGGCAGTTACTTTGGTTTTGGTCACTGTCTTTACACCGGTCAGGCTGGGTTTGCGCTGTTCGGTCTGTTCAGTGCCGGTAATCACCAATGTGTCACCGTCCAGTTCCACAGTTTCTTTTTTCAGGTTCTTTTTACAGGCGGCGAGTCCTTCCATTTTCTTTGAGGTGCAGTCGGTTTCTTTAATCAGGGTGCAGTTGAGTACATCATCCACACCCGCAAGAGTAACAGCAGGCTTTGCGGTTGCGGCCGTGCTGAACATGAGTGTCAGAGGCAGCAGGGCATAAAGAGGTAATCCGGACTTAGACATAGGTATCCCGTCGTTGACTGATTTGAATGATTTCATCATACCCCATCCTGCGGCAGCCGGGCATCCTGTGGCGCCTTCAGGACACTGCATTGCAGCGGGTAAAAATGTTGTAAATCGGGGGAACCTGCCGCCTGTCTTACCGGGCATGATGGTACTTTATGCGTATCTTACTCAGCCTCTGTACCTGTCCGGATCCGGACTGCTTTCGCAACTCTCTGTGGGGCTGGCGGTATATCCTTTTTCTGTGGGTGATCTTATGAAAAACCAGTTTTTGTTGACGTCCTGTACCTGCGCCCTCCTGAGCGTTCTGTCCCTGCCTTCAATGGCTGAAGAGACGGATGATGAGGCACTGAGTAACTTCTATTTCAGTGTCGGCTATACCATGCTGGAGCCGGATACCAGCATCGGTAACCTGGGTTTCAGTGCGTCGTCCGGGAGTGTGAATCTCTCTGGTGCCGTCAGTGGCCCCGATGTGGATGTGAGCAGCACCAACTTTCCGTCCCTGCAGGTTGGTTACCGCTTCCCGGGTTATGAACTCTGGTCAATCCAGACCATTCTGGCCGTGCCGGGTAGTATGGACATCACCCTGAATGAGAGCTTTCAGGTGAATGGTCTGCAGTTGCCGGAAATTACCGGTGACCTCGCGGAAATAAAAATGGCCTCGCCGAGCGTGAATCTGGTCCGTCATTTTGAGGTGGGTTCTAAATTCCGTCCTTATGTGGGTGCCGGTCTCGTTTACATCACAGCACTGGATGCGGAAATCACCAACAGCACTCTGAAAGACTACGGTAATCCGCAGATGGAGATCAGTGATTCTGTCGGCGTTCTGTTTCAGGTCGGCGCCGAATACAACCTTGCGAGTCAGTGGTGGCTGAAAGGCGATATCCGCTATGCTACCGGCGCGAGTGCGGATGTCACTATCGATGGTCTGAATATTCCGGTAGAAACCGATCCGATTGAGCTGCCGTTCAGTCTGGGCACCATCCGCGGCTCCGGTACGGTCGATAAAGTCACCACCACCGCAGACATCAGTGCTATGGCGCTGACGGTTGGTCTGGGCTACGAGTTCTGATCAGACCCTGTAGATTGATCGTGTTTGTTCTGCCTCTCTGGTCAGCGCGTCGATAACGGTTCGCTGGCCGGCTTTAACGTAACGCGTTCTTGGCCAGATCACCTGAATCGGCATCTCAGCGCCGGTGTAATCCTCCAGTATGGGGATCAGTGCCCCACTGGCCAGATGCTCATGAACCAGCCAGGTTGGCAGTTGTGCGAGTCCGGCTCCCGCGAGTGTTGCAGCAAGCAACGCGTCCCCGTCACTGAATTCATGACGTACCCGGACCGGCTGTGTCCGGGTTGTGCCTGCAGTACCTTTCAGCAGCCAGGTTGAAGGCTGGTTGTGGCGACTGCCAACCAGGCAGTCATGTTTATTGAGTTCATCCGCTGAAGCTGGCTTGCCGTGCTTTGCGATGTAGTCCGGGCTGGCACAGATAACCAGCCTCTGATATCCGAGTGGCCTGGCAACCAGTTCAGCGTCGTCGGCCAGTGTCCCAATCCGCACCGCCAGATCAATCCCTTCTTCAATCAGGTTAACCCGCCTTTCGGTGAAATGAACCGAAAGGTCCAGTGCCGGGTGTTCGCGTGTCAGCGCCATGAGAAGTGGCATCACATGACGGCGGCCAAAGGCGGCGGGAAGATGGATATGTAACCGGCCTGAAATCCGTCCTGTTCCTGAGGTCATGTCATCCTCAAGACCCTGAATCCCGTCCAGTAAAGAGACCCAGCCCTCAAAGTATCGTTGCCCTTCGGGTGTCAGGGTCAGGCGTCGGGTTGTCCGGTGCAGAAGCTTGGTTTGCAGGCGCTTTTCAAGGCGGGTAACACTTTTACCGACCGCAGAACCGGTCAGACTGAGATGTTCACCGGCGGCTGTGAACGATCCCGTCCTGACGGTCGTTACAAACTCGGATATCCCGTCAAATGTGTGAATGCTGTCGTTCATTGTGGATTCTGTGGATGGAGTGAGTGGACTTTAAAGGAATATATCATCCCTGAGATTAACAATAGAATGCCTCCACCTATTTAAACGGGCTTCAGAAAGGAGGCACTTAATGAGCGGCACGCATCTGTCCGATCGCATCACAGCCATGCTCGACCGGGAGGAAATCCGCAGTTTGCGCCTGCATTACAGCACGTTGCTGGATGGCGGAGAAACGGAGCGGCTGGCAGAGGTCTTCAGCGAAGATGCTGAACTCAGGGTGACAGTGGGTTCAATGCAAGGACTTGCAGAAATCCGTCGCAACCTGTCATCGGCCTATCGCGACTTCGACAGTCTTGGGTTAGCTCATTTTCCCTTTGTGCATGCTGTGGCTAACCACGAGATCAGATTGACCGGACCTGACAGCGCAGAAGGCAGCTGTTATCTGCTGGATTTTGTCACCGACCGCCCCCGGCAGCAGCACCCGTTCCTGCTGTTGGGACGGTATCTGGATAACTATGAACGAATTAACGGCAGCTGGCGCATCACGCGTTCCGAGCTGGATGTTGTATGGCCTCGCGAATCTTAAGAAAGGCATAAACCTGTGACTGAACATTTTGAACGTGTTTTTCCGGATAATAAGCTCACGGTCGGTCTGATTACTCCTCTGGAGGCTTACCCGGGCAGCCCTTTCCCCACATTGAGGGATCATCAGACGCTGGCAAAAAAAGCCGAGGATGCCGGTTTTGCCAGTATCTGGGTGCGTGATGTTCCGTTTTACGATCCGAATTTCGGTGATGCGGCGCAGATGCTTGATCCATTTGTCTATGCCGGTTACCTGTCAGCGGTTACCACAGACATTGTGCTGGGTACTACCGGTATTGTTCTTCCTCTGCGGGAGCCCATCTCGGTTGCCAAACAGGCAGCTTCGGTCGATCTTCTGACGGGGGGCAGGTTTATTCTCGGCGTGTCGACGGGTGACCGGCCTGTCGAGTATCCGGCCTTTAATGTCGGATTTGAAGATCGTGCAGGGCGTTACCGAGAAGCGCTGGAGCTGATCCGTACACTGACCGAGCAGAGCTTTCCTCAACAGAAGACGGAACGTTTCGGGGTCTTATCCGGAAACCTTGATCTGCACCCTAAACCTGTCAATGGCAGGATTCCCCTGATGGCGGTAGGGCGGTCCCGGCAGCCCATTGAATGGCTGGCACGCCATGTCGATGCCTGGATCTGGTCGGTCGATGACGATCAGGCGATCAGGACCATTATGACCCAGCTCAAAGACGCGGCAGGGGATGACAGGCCGCCGGCTTATGGTTACTCAACCTTCTTTGATCTGGATGCAGATCCTGATGCCCCGTATCAGCGTAACTACAATGTGGTGAGGATCGGGCGTAAGGCACTGATTGAGCGCTTGCAGAGGCATTGTGAGCTGGGGGTAAGGCATCTGGCTCTGAACCTTAAACCCTCACGGCGGCCAGCGGAGGCTGTTATGGAGGAAATGGGCGAGCATGTTTTACCTGCTCTTGCCGGCCGGTAGGAGCAGGACGCACGACGTCTATTCAATATTCTGAACCTGCTCACGCATCTGTTCGATCAGCACTTTGATCTCCACACCGATGCGGGTCAGGTCGTTGTGCAGGGCTTTACTGGACAGGGTGTTTGCCTCCCGGTTCAGCTCCTGCATCATAAAATCCAGCCGCCGGCCTATGGGCTCGTCGCGTTGCAGAATCGCCATGACCTCGCGGATGTGTGTGCGCAGACGGTCCGACTCTTCGGCGATGTCGGCCTTCTGTGCCAGCAGTAACATCTCCTGCTCCAGACGCTCACTGTCCAGTGACTGGCGCAGTTCGCTGAGCTTCTCCTGCAGGCTGTCTCGCTGGGCTCTGAGAGCAACCGGCATGATCGCATCCGCTTCATGGCTGAGTGCACTGACCCGCTGACAACGCTCCATAATCAGGCTTTTAAGTGCCTGTCCCTCACGCTCTCTGGCAAGCTGCAACTGCTGCAGAGTGACAGTGAAAGCGCTCAGCAGAGTCTCCTGAACTTCCCGGTAGTCCGGTGCGCGCCGGATGAGTACGCCGGGCCACTGCAATACCGTCAGGGTGTCGGCCGGGGGTGTCTCCGGCATCACAGCCTGCACCTCGTCGGATGCTTTTTTCAGGGCCTGCAGTAAGGCCTGATCAACACTCAGCCCAGCGGCTGAGCCCGAGGTCTGAAAGCGCAGGAAGATTTCTACTTTGCCGCGGCTGAGCAGTGTTTTGCAGTGTTCGCGCAGGTGAGGTTCCAGATCGCGGAAGTCATCCGGCAGGCGGAAGTGCAGCTCCAGATAGCGGCTGTTGACGGAGCGGACCTCCCAGGTGGCGGTGCCTTGTTCTGTTTCACAGGGGTGTCGGGCAAAGGCGGTCATACTGCGGACCATAGATAACTCCTCTATTGTGCAGAGGCGATTGGCGCGGTGGGGTAAAACTGCGGGCGATGTCCGGTATAATGCCCGGCCTATTCACATGTTCAACCGTACCGAGGATTTCCCATGAGACCAAGTGGCCGCGCCAATGATCAACTGCGTGACGTGCGTATTACCCGCAACTATACCAAACACGCCGAGGGCTCTGTACTGGTGGAATTCGGCGATACCAAAGTGATTTGTACGGCGAGCGTGGATACTTCCGTACCGCCGTTTCTGCGCGGCAAAGGTCAGGGTTGGGTGACCGCTGAATACGGCATGCTGCCACGTTCCACGGGTTCGCGCATGATCCGTGAAGCCGCCAAAGGCAAGCAGCAGGGCCGTACGGTGGAAATCTCCCGTCTGATCGGCCGCAGTCTGCGCGCCGCGATTGATCTTAAGGCCCTGGGCGAAAACACTATCACCATCGATTGTGATGTGATCCAGGCCGATGGTGGCACCCGTACGGCGTCCATTACCGGCGCCTGTGTCGCTATGGCCGATGCCATTGCCTGGCTGAAAGCCAAGGATAAGGTCAAAGGTGAACCACTGAAGCAGATGATTGCTGCGGTTTCCGTCGGTATCTATAACGGCGAAGCGGTTCTGGATCTGGATTACGCCGAAGACTCCAGCGCTGAGACCGACCTCAACGTCATCATGACGGATAAAGGTGGTTATGTGGAAATTCAGGGAACAGCGGAAGGCGAAGCTTTTTCCGGTGATGAACTGAAGGCCATGCTGGCACTGGCCGATAAAGCCATTGTTGAGCTGGCAGCAGCGCAGAAAGCCGCGCTGGCTGGCTGATCGTCAGACCAATAAAAAAGCCGGGCAATGCCCGGCTTTTTTATTGGAATCCGCGATCACTCGTCTTCATCCAGTTCGTATTCAATCATCACTGCAGCATGCAGCCCGAACTGAGGGACCTTCTCAATCCGTGCTTCAACCACATACTGGCGCAGGCCCGGCGTGCAGATCTGCAGATCCTTGCGCCAGCCATTCTGATCGCGGCGGGCGCTTTCGGTATCCGGCCACCAGGTAAACTGATTCTCGCCGAAGTTGGCTTCGCGGAACGCATCGGTAAAGCCGATCGGGCCGGTGATCTTATCGAACCAGGCGCGTTCGCCAGGCAGGAACCCAGGGGTTTCCTGTTCGTCTTCCCAGTTCTGTACGTCCACGGTTTTGTGGGCGGCTTCAAAGTTGCCGCAGAAAATAAACTCGCGGCGTTTGCGCCGGGTTTTTTCCAGGTGATCGGCAAAGGCTTTCTGGAAGGCGAGTTTGTCCTCAAGCGTATTGTGTTCGTCGACGCCGGGAAACAGAACGGAGGCGACGGAATAACGTTCAAAGTCAGCCTGAATCAGACGGCCCTGCAGATCCCATTTGGGGTCGGCAATGCCGGTCATGATGGCTTTGGGCATGTCCCGGGTCAGAATGGCAACGCCGCTGTAATGATCGGCTTCGGCATCAAAAAAATACGCGTTGAAACCGTCGGGGTACACGACGGCGTCCGACAACTGGTATTCTTTGGCCTTCAGATTCTGAATGGCTACCACGTCCACCTCGAGGGTGTTAAGCCATGTATACAGGCCGTTTTTTACTGCCTGTTCGAGCCCGTCGACATGTAAGTTGAGAATCCTCATACGTGGTTCCGCATTATAGAAGTGTGTATCATACAATATCCTGAAGTCACCGGGAAAACCTGTGATTGCTCAGGTGTTAAATGATCCACCGGAGCAGGTTACATGCAGGAATATCAGAAAAAATTTATCGAATTTGCCATCAGTCTCGGCGTGTTGCGTTTTGGCGAATTCACTCTCAAATCCGGGCGGATCAGTCCTTATTTTTTCAATGCAGGTCTGTTTAATTCCGGCTCGGCATTGGCCCGGCTGGGGCAGTTCTATGCGGCTGCACTGGAAGACTCCGGTGTGGAATATGATGTTGTTTTTGGTCCGGCGTACAAAGGTATTCCTCTCTCGGCGGCTCTGTCCATCGCATTAGCAGAGCATTATAAAAAGGATATACCTTATACCTTTAATCGCAAGGAGGCGAAGACACACGGTGAAGGTGGCAATCTGGTCGGGGCTCCGCTGGAAGGCCGCATCCTGATTGTCGACGACGTGATCACCGCCGGTACCGCCATCCGTGAAGTGATGGACATCATTGCTCAGCAACCCCACGCAACGGCGGCTGCGGCCCTGATTGCACTGGACCGTCAGGAGCGGGGTCAGGGCGAGCTGTCGGCTATTCAGGAAGTGGAACGTGATTTCGGCATAAAAGTCGTCAGCATCGTGGGCCTGAATCAGGTGCTTGATTATGTTGCTGGTGATCCGCAGCTGAGCGTGCATGCTGAGGCCATCAGCCGCTACCGCGACCAGTATGGCATTGCCTGACGGAGGCCGGGTGTGATGTTCAGAGCTCTGATCTGCACCTGTCTGTTGCTGTCGTTCAGTACGACGGCACTTGCTGCCGGTAACCTGTACCGGTTCCGCGTGGATGGCCGCGTGGTCATCAAAGACTATGTGCCCGCTGAACTGGCGCCTCTGGGATATGAGGTGCTCAATAACCGTGGCATGGTGATTGATGTGGTGCCCCGTGAGCTGACCGCGGCCGAAATTGCCGAGCGCGAACGTAAGGAAGCCGAACAGAAAGCGCTGGAAGAGCGTATTGAGCGTCGTCGTAAGGCCGACATGGATATCCTGCGTCAGTATGCCACCATCGCAGATATTGAGCGGGCGCTGAAGCGTAAGCTGGACGACCTGGAATCGCAGATCACTCAGCAGACATTATTGCAGCAGGATCTGCGCAGCAAGCTGGAGCAGCAGCAGGAGCGTGCTGCAGGCTATGAGCGTAATGGTCAGGCCGTACCGGATTCTCTGACTGTGGATATTCAGCGCCTGCAGCGCGGACTTGATGATATTGGCGCCGGTATTGCTCAGCGCGAAGAAGGTATCGTGCAGCTCAGGCAGGACTTTGAAACGCTCTTTTTCCGTTTCCGTGTTCTGAAGGTCTATGAACCCGGCGTACTGCCCGAGGCCGTGGATCCGGAGCGTCTGCCTGTGGATGAGCGGTTGGTTCCTGAGGCGCCACCCGCTGACCACTAAGAATAACCCTGCCGTCATGATGAGCTCATGACGGCAGGCAGCCTTACGGCATGGCCAGACTTTTTTCTTCCAGAATAACACGCCCCAGCAACTGCCACTGCTGATCCCAGTAATGGGTCGGGCGGTCAGCAAATTCACTGCGCACGTACTGACGGATACGCCCCTCAATCACAGCGGTCAGCAGGTTCGCCAGTGCACTCACATTGTGGTTGGCGGCGTGCTTGTCTTCACGCAGTTCAGCCTCACGCAGAATCTGTTTGAGCTGGGTCTCAATGCGCTCGAACACCTGCTGGATGCGCTGACGCAGGCGCTCAGTTTCACCGGACAGAGCATCACCCGAGAGCAGGCGGCACATGCCCGGGTTTTTTTCTGCGAAGGTGAGGATCAGGGTCAGCATTTTCTCGCAGCGGACTTCCGCTTCCGGAATATCCCGCAGAATCATGCTCACGCGGCTGAAAATAGTGTCTTCAATAAAACTGATCAGGCCTTCGTACATCCGTGCTTTAGACGGAAAGTGGCGGTACAGCGCGGCTTCAGATACGCCGACTTCCTTCGCCAGTCCGGCCGTGGTGATGCGCCCGCCCGGGTTACTCTCCAGCATGTGTGCCAGAGCCTGCAGAATCTGATCGCGGCGGCTTATCTTTTCCTCAGTGCCGCTCATGCCTGCTCCTGAGGTTTGGCCATGCGGCGGTTGGTGATCAGGGTACCCACACCAACATCCGTAAAGAGTTCCAGCAGGGTCGAGTGGGCAACCCGTCCATCGATGATGTGGGCGCTGACTACACCGGCGTGTACCGCATCAAGCGCGCACTGAATTTTTGGCAGCATACCACCATAGATGGTGCCGTCAGCAATCAGGTCATCCACCTGTTGCGTGCTCAGACCGGTCAGCACTTTACCCTCTTTATCCATCAGACCGGCGATGTTGGTCAGCAGGATGAGTTTTTCGGCGCGCAGCACTTCCGCCACTTTACCGGCAACCAGGTCAGCGTTGATGTTGTACGAAGCACCGTCATCCCCCACACCAATCGGTGCGATCACCGGGATGAAGTCACTGTTGGTCAGCATATCCAGTACGGAGGTGTTGATGTGCGAGACTTCACCGACGTGGCCGATATCAATGATCTCCGGCTTTGACAGCTCCGGTGACTTATGGGTGATGTGCAGCTTGCGGGCGTGCAGCAGCTGGCCGTCTTTACCGGTCAGACCAATGGCTTTACCGCCGTTCTGGTTGATCAGATTGACGATGTCTTTGTTCACCAGACCGCCGAGGACCATTTCCACCACGTCCATGGTTTCGGATGTTGTGACCCGCATACCGTTGACGAAATGGCTTTCTATTTTGAGCTTTTCCAGCAGGTTGCCGATCTGTGGACCGCCACCATGTACCACAATCGGGTTAATACCCACCAGTTTGAGCATCACCATGTCGCGCGCAAAACTCTTCTTCAGAGTTTCATCGATCATGGCGTTACCGCCGTATTTTACGACGATGGTTTTGCCGACAAAGCGCTGCAGATAGGGCAGGGCCTCACTCAGAACCTTGGCTGTATTAAGGGCACTGTCACGTGTCAGAGGCATGCGGATTCCTTGACCTTGGAATAAGAACTGGGCGCGATTATAGCCCGATCCCGGCGCCGCCTGCTATGGCGCGCCGGGTATCCGTTTTCAGAAAGACAGTTCCAGATCCGGCGCTTCGCGCTGCAGAGCCGCGCGGAAACCGGACTGAATGCGCTCGACGGTGGCTTCGTTGTTACCGGCAAAACGCAGGGTCAGTTTCGGCGTGGTGTTGGAGGCCCGCACCAGACCCCAGCCGTCCGGATATTCGATGCGCAGACCATCAATACGGGTGACCCGGGCGTCGGCAGTCAGAGTCTTATCCTGACTCAGGGCCTGAATCAGCGGGAATTTACGCTCTTCGCCCACGGTTAAGGTGATCTCACCGGTACTGACATCAGCGGGGAAGCCACTGAAGACGTCGGCCACTGTGCTGTTATGGCGGATGGAGAGAATTTCCAGCAGGCGCGCGCCGTTGTAGAGACCGTCGTCGAAGCCGTACCAGCGGTCACCGATGTAGAAGTGGCCACTGTATTCACCGCCGACCACGGCGTTCAGTTCATGCATTTTCTGCTTCATCAGCGAGTGGCCGGTTTTCCACAGGGTCGGGCGTCCGCCAATGCGGGAAATGAAGGACGATAGGTAACGGGACGACTTCACATCAAAAACGACATCCCGCCCTGGATTACGCGGCAGAATGTCTTCGATCAGCAGCATCAGAATATGGTCCGGGGAGACAATGTTCCCCTGATTGTCGACCACGGCCACCCGGTCGCCATCACCGTCAAACGCCAGACCAAGATCCGCTCCGAACTGCCGTACCGTCTGGCACAGGTCCGTCAGGTTGTCGGCAATGCCCGGGTCGGGGTGGTGGTTGGGGAAGTCACCGTCGATATCGCAGTACAGGCTCACCACTTCTGCGCCAAGGCTGCGGAACAGGTCTTCAGCCACGGGGCCGGTGACACCATTGCCCGCATCGATCACCACGGTCATCGGGCGGTTCAGGGTCAGGTCACCGGTAATGCGTGACAGATACTCTGGCAGCAGACTGGTTTCGGTCACCATGCCGGATGATTCCGGGGCGTAGTCATCTTCCTGAATGCGGCGCTTCAGATCCTGAATTTCAGCAGCGCTCAGCGGCAGCCCGCCGACGACGGCCTTGATGCCGTTGTATTCCTTCGGGTTATGGCTACCGGTGATCATCACTCCGCAGTCACAATCCTTCTGGTGGGTGGCAAAGTAGAGTACGCCAACCGGTACCATACCCAGGCGGTTAACACTGATGCCGCTGCGGGTCAGACCCTGTTGCAATGCATCAGCCAGAGCCGGGCTGCTGTGGCGGCCGTCCCAGGCGAGATGAATGCGGTGCTGATCGCGTGCTTTGAGTTCGGCCCCCAATGCCCTGCCGATCAGAACAGTGAACTCCTGCGTCAGCTCGTTGGCCACCAGACCGCGGATGTCGTAGGCGCGGAAGATATGTTCCGGAATTTCCGCTGAAGGCGGTTCTTCCAGGCTCAGTTCAGTATGCAGGTCGTCTGTGTCTGCGTCATCTTCCTGGTTGGCCTGAAATTCTGCCACGGCGCCGGGCAGCGCACGCTCAGTGTTTGTAGCCGGGGGAGCATTCAGGCTGGCGTAGAACTCGTCGCTGAGATGTGTTCTGTCATTTTGTGCCTCTGCCCTGGCGGTGGGCGTGATCAGCCCCCGGATCAGCTCGGCCAGCTCATTGAACAACCGCAGTTTGAACAAAGGGGAAGGTGACTCAGGGCCGGAAAAGTCATAACTCAGATAGTGATAAAGCAGCTGCTGATCACGTCGCACCCGGGAGTGAATGAAGCCGTGCAGCAGAAACAGGGTGATAAAGGTCAGGATCAGGGCAGCAATCCAGGGATAAGCACTGTAGATCAGGGTCATCTCCGACATCTGCAGAACCGGGGTCAGGGTCAGATACCAGTAGGGGGTGATGGTCTGGGTATTGCTCTGGCCAGTCCCCTTGCCATCGTTGACGTTCCACAGACTGAGGCCGGGGTCTTGTGGACCGGAAACAGACTGATAAATCCGTACCTGATCAGCAACGCTTTTCAGGGGTTCCCACAGGGCAGACTCCCAGCCACTGCCGTATTCCACCAGAAGCACACCGGCGATACGCTCACCGTCTGCAACCGGGCTGACACAGAAGTAGCGGATTCCGGCGTTGGTACGGGTGGCTTCGATCCCCCGGTTCTGCCCGCGCAGGGATTTATTCACCATATCCTGCACCGAGTAGTTGTAGGACTGGTGCAGGGTGCCGGCCTGTTCCGGTGTCAGCAGGGTGGCACGCACCGCACCGGGTATCAGCTTCTGTATCTGAGTGGCCCAGTCACTGTCAGCTTCGTTCAGGGCTGTCAGCGACAGAGGGTGACGGGCGATGTTGTCCTGCAGCGTACGGGCCCGGGTCAGCCCGGTCTGTATGGAGGACGCCAGCTGGCGGGCCAGGGGGACGGTGTAATCGTCATGGATGATGCTGTCTGCGTAGTAGCGGATCTGCATCTGCTGAGCGAGCAGACCGGCAGCAATAATGAGTAATGCAAACCAAAGGTACAGACGACTGAGCCCGGTCAGTGACAGACCGGGTGTGGAACCTTTCCCCACAAGACCTCCTGCTGTTAGTTATTATGGAGAGAGTAGTATGGGTCATACACTCGGCACCTGCAGGCGGGGACCGCTAAAACACCTGCCAGAGTGGCCGCTGTCGGCCAGTTGGCGCTTACTGTCGTCCGGAATGGCCGAAACCACCGGCACCGCGTTCGGTTTCGGTGAAATCGTCGACAATTTCAAACGACGCCTGAACCACAGGCACCAGCACGTACTGGGCGAGGCGTTCGCCGGGTTCGAGGGTGAATTCTTTCTGGCCACGGTTCCAGCAGCTTACCATCAGCTCACCCTGATAATCAGAGTCAATCAGGCCAACCAGATTGCCCAGCACGATACCGTGTTTATGGCCCAGACCTGAGCGCGGCAGAATCAGACCGGCCAGACCCGGATCTTCAATATAAATAGCCAGACCGGTAGGAATCAGATGGGTTTCTCCGGGTGCTATGGTGATTGCCGAATCAATGCAGGCGCGCAGGTCCAGACCGGCGGAACCGGCGGTGGCGTATTGCGGCATGGGGATGTCGTTACCGATGCGGGGATTGAGTATTTTTACCTGCAGCTTCTGCATAGATTAGGGTTCCTTTCAGTGTTCTTCTTGGTATTTTTCGGCGATGAGTTCAATCAGGCGTACCGCCAGTCGGCGTTTGTTCATGAGCTCGAAATCGCGGCGGCCATCTTCCCCCCAGAACACCTTCACTGCGTTGTCGTCGCTGTGAAAGCCGATGCTGCGGTCAGAGACGTCGTTGGCGACGATCATGTTCAGTTTCTTGCGGGTTAATTTGTCGCGGGCGTAGTGCTCGACGTCCTGAGTCTCAGCGGCAAAACCCACGGTAAAGGGTGGCTGCTCCGCTGCGGCCATGGTGCTGAGAATGTCCGGGTTGCGGATCAGGGTCAGGCTCAGTTCATCACTGTGCTTCTTAATCTTGTGTTCCTGCTGACTTGCCGGGCGGTAATCCGCCACGGCGGCGGTGGCGATGAAGATCTGGCAGTGATCCTGTGTCTTCTCGCAGGCCGCCAGCATGTCCAGTGCACTGCGCACCCGTACACACTCCATACGTTCCGGAGCCTGCAGGGCAACGGGGCCGCTGATCAGAGTGACGCGGGCTCCGGCATCACGGGCAGCCTCGGCAATGGCATACCCCATCTTGCCGGAACTGTGGTTGGTGATGTAACGCACCGGATCAATGGCTTCTTTGGTCGGCCCGGCGGTCACCACCACACTGACACCGGCCAGCAGACCGGTTTCGAAACAGTTGGCGACGTCGGCGACAATGGTGTCGGGTTCAGACATACGGCCAAGGCCGGTATCGCCACAGGCCTGTTCACCGGCCGCGGGGCCGATCAGAGTCAGGTGGTCGCCGTGCGCCGCTTTCAGGTGGGCGATGTTTTCCTGGGTGATCGGGTCACGCCACATGGCCTGATTCATGGCCGGAGCCAGACAGATGGGGGCGTCGGTTGCCAGAAAGACAGTAGTCAGCAGGTCATCACCCATGCCCTGAGAAAGGCGGGCGATCAGGTTGGCACTGGCAGGCGCGATCAGGAACAGGTCAGCCCACTTCGCCAGCTCAATATGCCCCATGCCCGCTTCGGCTTCCGGATCGAGCAACGAATGATGCACCGGATGACCGGACAGCGCCTGCAGGGTCAGCGGGGTGATGAACTCCATGGCGGAGCGGGTCATAACAACGCGGACGTCGGCACCGGCCTTTTTCAGGGTCCGGACCAGCTCGGCACTTTTATAAGCCGCGATACCGCCACTGATGCCCAGCAGAATACGGCGGTTGTACAGTTGTTGCATGGTCAGATTCTGGATGACTAAAATGCTGGTCAGTATATATCACACACCTACAGGGAGGTAGGTATGGCGATTACCGACTGGCCTGCGGAGGAACGTCCGCGGGAGAAGCTGCTGCTGAGCGGACCGGCGAGTCTTTCTGACGCCGAACTTCTGGCCATCTTTCTCAGAACCGGACTGCCCGGCAAAAGCGCCGTGGATCTTGCCCGCGAACTCTTATCCGATTTCGGTGGCCTGAGGCCGCTGCTGATGGCATCCCAGACCGAATTCTGCAAACCTCTGGGGCTGGGCACGGCCAAATTCGCCCAGCTGCAGGCAGTGCTGGAAATGGCCAGGCGGCATCTGGCGCAGGAGCTGAAACGGGGGGATGCCCTGACCAGCCCGGAGCACACCCGCCGCTATTTACAGGCGCAGCTGCGTGACCGCGACCATGAAGTCTTCGTGGTGCTGCTGCTGGACAATCAGAACCGGGTGGTCGAGTACCACGAACTGTTCCGGGGCACCATCGACGCCGCCTCCGTATACCCGCGTGAAGTGGTCAAGCTGGCACTGAACAAAGGCGCTGCGGCCGTGATTCTTGCCCACAATCACCCGTCCGGCGTGGCCGAACCCAGCAGTGCTGACCGCCTGATAACGGAAAGGCTGGTACAGGCGCTGGGGCTGGTGGATATCCGGGTTCTGGATCACCTGATCGTGGGGGATGGGGTTACTGTCTCTTTTGCAGAGCGCGGCCTTATTTGATTATTGGGCCTGGCTGCATAGTGTCAGCGGTGTTATCCACCTCCTCCAGATGCTCACTTACTACAGTAAGCTGCGCTCTGTCGTCGGCGTATGCCTTGCTGACACGTCTTCGCCGACGGCCCTTGGGAGATTGAGATTTAGATTGAGAGAGTGGGGTTGGCAATGACTGACGGGGTCATTTTAGAAGAGGCTGTTGCGTGACCACTCTTTTCGTCTGCTGCGAGCCCCGAATGACAAAAACGAACAGGGCTCCGAGACAGGACGTCGAGGAAAGCACGCTGAGGCAGGGGTGCCGAATCGTGCTGTGCCCGTAGAGAGTTGTAGTCAGGAAGGGATCAGCGAGTCGTCGACGAAAAAAGCAGGAGGTCTGGAGTGGGACCGACCATTCGGATAAGATCCTCCGGAGAAAGCCTGATTTGACGGGGTTTGTAGCGTATGTAGCCAGTTGATGATGAGGCATCACTGCCTAACATTTATGCAAATTCACTTGCCTGCCCCTTCTCCTTTTGGTATAAAGCGCAACTCTTTTCAGCCAGGGCCCGAAAAAGCCTGTGGCTGGTTAACGAATTCAATATCAGTTTCAGAGAAAAATCGGGGCCAGAGCAATGTCTAAGGTTTGTCAGGTTACAGGTAAAGGTCCGGTAACCGGGAACAACGTTTCCCACTCAAACATTAAAACCAAGCGCCGTTTTCTGCCTAACCTGCAGTACCACCGCTTTTGGGTAGAGAGCGAAAACCGTTTCGTTCGTCTGCGTATTTCCACTAAGGGCATGCGTATCATCGATAAAAAAGGTATCGATGCTGTGCTGTCTGACCTGCGTAAACGCGGCGAAAAAGTCTAAGGAGATCTACCATGCCACGCGATAAGATCCGTCTTGTATCCAGTGCCGGTACCGGTCACTTCTACACTACTGACAAGAACAAGCGCACCATGCCAGAAAAGTTCGAGATCAAGAAATTTGATCCGGTAGTGCGCAAGCACGTTATGTACAAAGAAGCTAAGATCAAGTAATTGATCGCGCTTTGAAGAAACCCGCTGCGGCGGGTTTTTTTGTGCCTGTGTGTTTTGCCTGCAGACACCGGTACACTGCCTGCTTCCATGAAGAGCCTCCGTAAGCACCATGCCTGAATTACCCGAAGTCGAAACCACCCTGCGCGGCATTGAGCCCTGGCTGAAAGATCAGGAGATCACCGACATCCTCGTGCGTCAGTCGAGCCTGCGCTGGCCGGTAGCGGATGAGATCGGTGAGCTGATCGGTCAGACCATCACAGGGCTGCGTCGCCGCTCCAAATACCTGCTGGTGGACACCCCTGTCGGCAGTGCCATCTGGCATCTGGGCATGTCAGGCTCGTTACGCTTAGTCGGCCCGGACGAGGAGCCAAAGAAGCATGATCACATCGACTGGCACCTGAGTAATGGCAAGATCCTGCGCTATCACGACCCGCGCCGTTTCGGTGCCCTGCTGTGGCAGGCGCCGGGAGAAACCTCGGAGCACTTCCTGCATCTTGGCCCTGAGCCACTGGGGCCGGACTTTACCGATGATCATCTGTTTGAAAAGAGCCGCGGTAAGTCACAGGCGGTGAAGACCTTCATCATGGATGGCCGCGTGGTGGTTGGCGTCGGGAACATCTACGCCAACGAGAGTCTGTTTCTGGCGGGCATCCGCCCGCAGACACCGGCAGGCAGAATCAGTAAAGCCCGCTACCAGCGACTGACACAGATCATCCGTGAGGTGCTGGCGGCAGCGATTGCGCAGGGCGGGACGACATTGCGGGATTTTGTGGGTGGCGACGGCAAGCCGGGTTATTTTGCCCAGCAACTGTATGTCTACGGGCGCGGTGGTCAGCCCTGCAAGGTCTGCAACGCCACGCTCAAAGAAATCCGTCAGGGGCAGAGGGCGACCGTCTACTGCCCACAGTGTCAGCGCTGAGTGGTCTGGCCTGAGGATAGCCGCTCAGTTTTGTGCCGCCGCAAGTGCTCCTGCGAAGACATTGGCTGACTGTTTCTTCAGCCTGCGCATGTGCCGGTCCAGGCGGCCAAACAAGAGATTCAGTTCCTGTTCAGTTTCTTCGGCACCGGGTAATCCGGAAAGCGCATCCAGCACTCTGCGGTACTCTGCATAGGTAACTTCAACCTTGCTGTTGTGGTCCGATGAATCCTGCAGTAAGGGCATCAGGTCACTGGCTCTGAAGGGCTGATTCATCTTCATACTTCTGACCACAGCGGCCATGGATTCAGGCGTTCTTTCCGACAGCCGGGCAGCTGTCACAACCGTGAGCAGATGGCGGATATAGGGCAGGGGTTTGCCCAGGTTTTCAGCCAGCGTACTGAGCTTGTTGTAAAACGCGTGATCCTCTCCGGCTGCAATCTGAGGCATGCCGCCGATGGCGCGGATACTTGATACGGGCGCAATCATATGTGCACCGGACATTTTCATCCGGCTGCGGTAATCCTGCCGGGTCCTTCCTGACGCGATGGCTTCTGCCAACCGGTGCCAGCCGATGCGCAGCCGCATGCGGTACATCCGCTGGAATAGGTCCGGTGATCGGTCTTTGAGATCGGGAGAGAATTCATACTCAAGCCCACCGTTAAAGGCCACGGCGTCCGGGTACTCTGAGATAAGGGTGCTGAGTTTTCTGAAATACGCGGGGTCATCAAAGTGACAGTCGGCATCGGTATTGATGATCCAGCCATCCCGACCAATGCCTTCAAAACGACTGCAGGCTTCCCGGACTCCGAGATCCCGGGCCTTGCCGACATTACAGTCAGGTATCTCCAGACCCCGGCTCGACGCATCGATCAGGTGCACATTCACCTGCCCCAGTTCTCTGGTGACGCGCAGTGTATGCATGGCACGCTGATTGTGGTTTCTGACTTCGTTAGAACACCCGGGGCTGTTGTTGATGACGTAAATCACCTCAAACTGCTCCCTCCTGATACCGTCCTGTTGCTGCAGCGAGCTCAGCTGACGGGTCAGGCGTTGCCACTCTTCATGATGCACTGGTACAACGATGACATAGCGGCATTCAGGGTGCATGGCAGGCAGAGGGGAGCGCGCCTTTACAGCTGTCGGCATGGAAAAGACCTCGATGTCATTTTATTGTTTTTCTGGTACTAAAGTACTGACATCGTTTAAGTCTGTACCAGCTGAAACCAAAAGCCAACCCAAGTGGCCTGATTTACAGGATATAGTGTTCAATGAACTTGTCTGGTCCGCTGAAGGGGAGGAGGTTATTCTCGCCGGGTATTCAGATTAGGGCATAAATATGAACGCCGATCAGTTATTTGCCGCCGTGCGCAGCTACATGTCAGAACAGAACCCCGGACACCTGCAGATTCCCGCAGACTGGAGTCAGGGGCGTACGGTGTTCGGCGGTCTGTCGGCCTCTTTGGCTTTTGTTGCCATCCGCACTCAGATACCGGAACGTGTGCTGCGCTCATTCTCCTGTCAGTTTATCGGGCCACTGTTCACCGAAACCGGTTTCGACATTGAGGTGAAGGTGCTGCGTGAAGGTAAGAATGCCACTCAGGCATCGGCCTGCATTCTGCAGAACGATCAGGTGGTGGTCAGCTGCCAGGCGTGTTTTGGCGTGCCAAGGACCTCCGCCATTGAGATTCAGGCACAGGACCCTCACGGCATGACACTGGTTGAAAAACCGGGGGTCATCCCGCTGATTCCTGGTGTTACTCCCGACTTTATCCGCCATATTGATCTGCATGTAGTGGCGGGTGGCTTCCCGTTTTCGGGCAGCAGAGACTCTCACACCCATGGCTTTATGCGCCTGAAGGAAGCCCCCGGAATCATGACCGATGCCCATGTCATTCTGCTGATCGACGCCTGGCCACCGACCGTGATGCAGCAACTCAGAGGCCCGGCTCCGGCCAGCACCATGACCTGGCAGCTGGATCTGATTCAGGAAGCGGTCGAGATGCCCGTCGATGGCTGGCTGGCGTATCAGGTGGATGCGCGGCAGGCCCACAATGGCTACGCCCACACTGAGGCCAATATCTGGGACAGTGACGGTCGTCTGCTGGCGCTGAGCCGGCAGACAGTCGCTGTTTTCGATTGAATGGTCTGAGCTATACTGATAGAGCGTTTAATAAACCTCCCCTTAACGGTTGGTTCTCCTCAGTATTTTTCAGACAGGGCCTGTATGCCGCACAGCCAGACGACTCAGCTTGGTAAAATTGTAAATGTTATGAAACAGCGCTCTCCAACCTCGATTCTTGATGTCGGGGTTGGCATGGGTGTTTATGGATTTCTGGCCCGGATATTCGTCAATCTGGAGGACCTGTTTTACATCGACGGTGAACATTCACGTTATAAAACGATGGATGAGCGTAGTATCCGGATTGATGGCATTGAAGGCTTTGCCCGGTATCTGAACCCGGTGCATGACTTCATTTACAACCGCATGATGACAGGAAATGCGCTGGCTATTCTGCCGACCATTGCGGATAAGTCGTACGACATGGTACTGGCCATCGACATTCTGGAGCACTTTACCCGCGAAGATGGCCTGACGTTTCTGGCAGAGCTGAAGCGGGTGGCCAGAAAGAGTGTGCTGGTGAGTACGCCAAAAGAATTCGTCGAACAGCACATAGAGCTGAACCACTTCGAAGACCATCTTTCGCTGTGGTCACAGCAGGATCTGATGGACGCCGGGTTCAGCAGGCAGCATGATAACCTGATCAGCTGGATCGCTGAGCACCTTGTCCGCTGAGCACCTTGTCCGCTGAAAATCGGGCCGGGTGAAACCGGCCCGCATTCCTCAGAACGCTGCAATCACCTGATGCAGAAATTCGCTGATGGCCTGTTTCTGCAGTTCATAATCTTCGGTCACGCCGGTGCGCACAATCACCAGATCTTTAGAGGGCACCATAATCACGCGCTGTCCCTGATGCCCCATAAAGTAGAAAATATCTTCCGGCAGATCGTACCAGCGTTCCCCGTCGGTATTGATCCACAGCTGGGCACCGTAATGACCGGCCGCCGGTGAGGGTGCCAGTGCAAAGCGCATCCAGTGCGCAGTGAATACCCGCTCGCCGTCCCATATGCCGTCGTTCAGGTACAGCAACCCGAGTTTTGCCCAGTCACGGGTGGTCAGGTAACCGTAGGCGCCACCGACCATACCGCCTGAGGCGTCAAATTCGATGAAGCCGGTATAAATGCCCAGCTTGTGAAACAGCTCATTCTGGTAAAAATCGTACACCGCCTGCTGGCCGCCCAGCACACTGCGCAGTATCGCCGCCAGACGGTTGGCCTCCGGCGTGGAGTAATCAAAGACAGTCCCCGGCTCGTGCACCAGCGCCTGGCCAGCGGCAAACGACAGCTGGTCGCTCTCCAGATAGAGCATCTGTGAAACGTCTGACAGGCCTTTGTAGTTTTCATTGTTTTCAATGCCACTGGCCATGTTCAGCAGCTGACGGGGAGTGATCGCGGCTTTGTCAGTCCCCTGCCACTGGGGAATCGGTGCCGGGCCATCCAGATCCAGCCGTCCCTGATCAATCAGTATACCGATCAGCATACCGGTCACGGATTTGGTCATTGACCAGCCCAGCAGGGGTGTATCGGCGGTGGCGCCGTTGTCGTAGGCTTCAGCGACGATCCGGCCTTTGTGAACCACCAGAACCGAGGTCGTGTTCAGCGCTGACGGCCATTTTTCCTCGAACATACCGGCGACGGCCTTATCCAGTGCGTCCGTGTCAAAGTCACCGGCAGTGACCGGAGCGACACGTTCGCCCAGGGGCCATTCAGCGTCTGATGCTTCCGCAGAAGCAGAGGCAGAGGATGGGGTGAAGGGCAGGCTCTCGACGTCTTCACGGGTTTTGCCGACCAGCAGGGTGCAGCCTTTACCCGCAGTGTAGATGGCAGTGGCAGTACCACGTTGTCCGGTAAAAATATCCCCGACGCTGACCTGATGAGTATCGCGGTCAACATCGACCCGCCAGAACCAGGGCAGTTGACGGACTTTCGGCTTGATGAAATCTTCGATGACTTTTTCTTCCGCCATTCCGGAGTTGAACACGGAGGAACACAGGTATTTTGCTGAGAACCCTTTGCCGACGCCCAGGTCGCGGACCAGACTGCAGCCGCTGACACTGGCCAGTAATGAAACAAGAATTACCGGATAAAAAACCGTTTTTAACGTCACCTGCTGAAAACTCCTTTGATGTTCTGCCATATCAGCCCAAGCCATTCGTAAATGGCGCGTTCTGTGTTCTCCAACGCCCCTGAACCGGGGCGCCAGTCTGCCACAGAATCTCCGCGTATCACAGCCGGGGCCGCCAGCGGTGTCAGCCCCTGCTGCTCAAAGAAACGCAGGGCCCGGCGCAGGTGGGTTTCTCCTGTGACGAGCGCAAAACGTTTGCCTTGCAGATACGGCGTCATCTGGCGTGCTTCATCCTCTGTATCCACGGGGGTCTCAAAGATGTGTATGCGCCCGGGGTCAACGCCCAGATCAATGGCGGCGTCCCGCAAGCGCAGCGCATGGGGCCGGTAACCTTCCAGCCCGCCGTAACCGGAAACCAGCAGGGTGGCCTGCGGATTGGCCTGAAGAATGGCGAGGCCCTCCAGTAACCGGTGCAGTGCAGAGGCCCCCAGCTGCATGTGTGCCGGACTGCCTTCAGGGGCCTCAAAACTGGCACTGCCGAGAATCACCACGGCATCCACCGGCTGACTGAGGTCGAAGGCCGCATAGTGTCCGGTGTGAAAGCGGATGAGCTGGTCTGCCAGCGGTGGCCAGCAGCTCAACCCCAGCAGAAGAACAGCCGCTACCAGGCTGACGGCCGCTTTGCGCGGTGCACGTTTCAGCCAGAACAGGGTGAGTATCATCAGCAGCAAGGTCAGGGGCACTGGCATCAACAGGGTGCCGATGATTTTTTTCAGAACAAAACTGGCGGTGATGGCAGGTTCCATACTCGGATCGGGTGGTACACAAAAGGTTATGGGCCGAAGCCCGATTAAGCGAGAGACACCGCCGGAATTCAAGCCGGAATGCGGTTCCGGTGACTCCGGCAGACGAAGCGGACAAACTGCGAAGTCAGACGCAGCAAGGCCGGGCGCGGGGTGTCTGAAATAATTTATGATTGTTCAGATATGTTTCCCCTTCATTCTAATGACATAAAGTTCAGTCACCATACAATGCTGAACTTTTCTTACCCGGAGCCTTAGCATGAGTTTTTCACGTCGTCGATTTCTGAAAACCGGTGGAGCCGGCATCGCAGGTATTCCGGCCATGAACCCGGTACGGGCGCTGCCACTGGGCGATGTGACGGAACCTCAGCTACCAGCGGCCGGGCATTTCAGTTACGGTATTGCCAGTGGTGACCCGACGGATACCGCCGTGATTCTGTGGACCCAGTTCACCCCGGAGCAGGGCAGTGAGGTCAGTGTTGACTGGCTGGTTGCTACTGATGCCGCCTTGACGACAGTGATTCAGAGCGGCAGTTTCCTCACCACCTCTCAGCGTAACTTCACCGTGAAAGTCGATGTCACCGGATTACAGCCGGGGCAGACGTATTTCTACCGCTTCGCCGCACTGGGCCAGACCTCCGCGACCGGGCAGACCCGCACCGCCCCGACGGGCCCGCTGTCGCGTGCCCGCTTTGCCGTGGTCTCCTGCGCCAGTTACCCGCATGGTTATTTCAATGTCTACCGCGAGCTGGCCGGCCGCGATGATCTGGATGCAGTGCTGCATCTGGGTGACTACATCTATGAATACGCACAGGATGATTACGGCGATGCGGACCTGCGTGAAGCGCGCGCGCTGGCTCCGGCCCATGAAATCACCACACTGGACGACTACCGCCGCCGCCATGCGCTGTACAAGCTGGATGACGACCTGCAGGCGCTGCATCAGCGTCACCCGATGATCAACATCTGGGACGACCACGAATTTGCCAACAACGCCTGGCCCGGCGGTGCGCAGAACCACGACAGCTCTGAAGGTGACTGGTACGAGCGCGCGGCGGCAGCACGCCAGGCCTATTTTGAATGGATGCCGGTACGCGAACAGCAGGGTGGGCGTATCTACCGCCAGTTCAGTTACGGTGATCTGCTCGACCTGATGATGCTGGATACACGCATGGAAGGCCGCGATGAACAGGCCTCCGGCGCTGATCTGTTCCGCGAAGCTCAGGATGAAAACCGCACCCTGCTGGGCTTTGAACAGGAAGACTGGCTCTACAACCGTCTGCAGGCCAGTACGGCCCGCTGGCGGGTACTCGGCCAGCAGGTGATGATGGCGCAGCGCTACCGTCTGCACCTCGACCGTTATGTACAGGATGATATTTCCCTGACGGCGTGGCGCGACAGCTGGGATGGCTACGAAGCCAACCGCCAGCGTCTGTTGAGTACCATCAAAGATAACGGCATCGATAACGTGGTGGTGCTCACCGGTGATATTCACAGCTCGCTGGTGTCGGAAATCGCTCAGGACCCGTATCACCGTCGCAGTTACAACCCGGAGACTGGCGAAGGCGCGCTGGCGGTGGAGTTTATCTGCCCTTCTGTGACGTCACCGGGCTTCCCGGAAGGCGTGGCGGATGAAGTCGCGAAGCGTATCGTGAAGACTCAGCCGCACGTGCGTTATGCTGAAGTGACGACGCATGGCTTTGTGCTGCTCACCGTCGATCAGCAGCAGGTTCAGGCAGACTGGTATTATGTGTCGGCGGTGAATACGCCGGTGGCCACCACGTCTCATGCGGTGGGCTATATCTGTGACGCCGGGCGGGCTCATCTGCGCAAGGCAGAAGGCCCGGCTGCCTGAGGTCAGGCGGCAGGACCGGAAGGGTAGAAACCGGCCTCAGCGCTTGACGCTGAGGTCGCCGGAGACGGTCTGCAGATCAATCCGGCCTTTGCCGTCGCCCATGATGAATTCCAGATTGCGCATCGGACCGTATTTGGCCTTCATCACCGGGTCATCGGTCAGGCCGTTATCGATACTGCCACCGGCGCTGGCTTCTATGCTGACCCGGGCATTGGTAATGTCCGGCAGTGTCAGGCCGATGGAGCCGCTGACGCTGCTGCCTTCAATGTAAGGCGATTTGCTGCCACTCAGCAGAACTTCGATTTCGCCATTCACCGTGCTGAATTCCAGCCGCTCAGTGCCATCCAGTGTCAGCTGGGCCCGGCCATTGACGGTCGAGACTTCAATCTCACGGCTGGTGCTGCGGCTGCTGACGGAGCCGTTGACGGATTCCATTTCCAGACTGTCGGCATCGCTTTCGTCGATAATGCGGCCGTTCACCGTCGACAGGGTGAGATAACCCTTGTTGCTGCGGCTGTCGATACGGCCGTTCACGGTCTCGAGTGACACAGGGCCGGCCAGCTTGCGTGCCTCAATGCCACCGTTGACGGTGGTGATCTCAGTGCCGCCTTCAATTCCGGTCACCCGGACATTGGCATTCACCCCTTCAAATTCCACATGGGCACCTTCCGGTACTTCGATGCTCAGCTGTGAGCCTTCGTCGGATGAGCCCCAGCCGGAGCTGACACGCCGGGGCATTTTGACGCGGAAGACGGTATGGCCACCGGAAGACTCAAGTTCAAAGCCTTCGGCTTTTTCGTCCAGCTGCCCCTCAACATGGAAGACCTTGTTTTTCACGCCAACAATAATGACGTCACCGCGCATCACTTCAATCTCAACAGATTCATCAGCGCTGACAGTACGCGTCACATTGATGCTCTGTTTCTCTGCCCAAGCAGACGCCGGGGCCAGCAACGCAGCCAGCAACAGGCCGGTGAGCGGCGTGGTATTCATAAGATGCATCACAGATTCTCCTGAATCAGGCCTGGCTGAGCATCAGCAGGCGTTGTAAATATTGGGCATTCTGTCGCTGCAGGGTCTGATACTGACGCTGCAACTGACGGTTATTCGGTTGTTGCCGCAGGGCATCCTCGAGCTGCTCGCTGGCGCTCATCCAGATACCCAGCTGCTGCTGCCAGTTGCCGAAGCCTTCAGGCACAAACTCCATGTGACTGAGCCGTGGCAGCATGTCATCCAGCACCTGAACCCGGCTGGCGACCGCCTGTGTCAGCCAGGAATTACCGGCGTCTTCAGGGTCTGAGGCGCTGGCGACAACCCTTGCCGGAGCAACCGGTCCGCTGGCGTTATGCAGCTGCGGCAGCAGTATGGCGGTCATCAGCAGCGACGCGGCAATGGCTCCGGCAAAGGCGCCCCGGGCCCAGCTGACGCGCGCAGGCTGAGGTGTCCGCAGGGGCACGACCTTGTCCGTCTGCGGAGCGCTGTTTTCAGGTCTCAGCTGCGGTGTGTTCTGCAGGGCCTGCTCAAGGCCGGGCCAGAGATCCCGCTGCGGTGAGCGCTCTTTACTCAGGGCGCTGATGAGTTCATCAAGTTGCTCTTCAGTCTTCATCCAGCCAGCTCCTTAATAACTGCCGGGCACGGTGGTACTGCGATTTACTGCTGCCGACGGCAATATTCAGCAGGTCGCCGATCTCCTGATGGGTGTAACCCTCAAGGGCGAACAGCACGAACACGGCGCGGGCCTGATCCGGTAACCGGGCGATACCTGCATCCAGATCGCGCTGATGCACCTCTGACTCCGGTGCCGCCATAAGCTCCAGTGCGCTGTCGTCGTCGTGACCTGAATGTCGTTTGAGTTTGCGCCAGACATCAATGGCCGTGCGTGTCGCGACGGTGTGCAGCCAGGTGGAGAACTGGCTGTCACCGCGGAAGGCCGACAGTTGCTGCCAGACACGGAGGAAGGCTTCCTGAGTGGCGTCTTCGGCCTGCTGCTGGTTGCCCAGCAGACGCAGACAGATGGCGTACACCCGGTCACGGAACAGCAGGAAGAGGGCATGAAATGCCTTCTGGTCTCCGCCCTGCGCCAGGCGGATACACGCTTCCAACTGTTCTGGTTCCACTGCTTCCCCGGTGTTTCAGTGATCTCTTATTGTCTTTGTCGCAGCTAAACCGGACAGGGTTTAAACGACGTTATTTTTCCTGTGCCACTGAGGCCTCACCAATACCCCGGGGGTCTGAGGCAGCGGTCAGTCTGCCGGTTTTCTTATCAATCAGAATGGCCTGCATGTTGCCATATTCACGGCCGACATTGCGGAACTCGTGACCGCGGCTTTCCAGTTCGGTGATGAGTTCCGGGCTCAGGGCACCGGTTTCATACTGGATCACGTCCGGCAGGTACTGGTGATGAAAGCGCGGACGGCTGACCCAGTCTTCCACCGGTTTGCCCTGCAGGTACTCCAGCGTGCCGAGAAACACCATGCTGATGATGCGGCTGCCACCCGGGGTGCCCAGCACAGCAATGCTGTCTGGTGACTCCAGCATGGACGGACTCATCGACGACAGCGGGCGCTTACCCGGTGCGATGGCGTTGGATTCATCGCCCACCAGACCGTAGGCGTTGGGTTCTCCCGGTTTGGCTGAGAAGTCGTCCATCTCGTTGTTCAGCAGTACACCGGTGCCTGCGGCGGTAAAGCCGGAGCCGAACGGCAGGTTAATACTCAGGGTCGCCGCCACCCGGTTTCCCTCAGCATCGACAACGGAAAGGTGAGTGGTATGAAAACCTTCCTCAATGTTGGCCGGACCGTTCAGTGACAGACTCGGGGTCGCGGTTTTCATATCAATGCTGTCGGCCCAGAAGGCAGCACGTTCATCACTGAGCAGGGTGCTGACAGGTACATCGACAAAATCCGGGTCACCGAGCCACTCGGCACGGTCGCGGTAGGCGCGGCGCATGACTTCGGTGAGCAGGTGGGTCTGATCCGCGTCATTCAGGGTCTTCCAGTCAGAGTGCTGTAGCATTTTCAGCATCTGGGCGATGGCGATGCCCCCGGATGATGGCGGCGGTGCACCGACGTATTCGGTATCTCCCAGGGTAATGCGGATGGGGTCACGCTCGACCACGTCGTAGTCTTTCAGGTCCTGCTCCGTCCAGTCACCACCGGCTTCCTGAACCGCGGTGACCAGTTTGGTGGCTACCGGCCCGCCGTAAAATCCGGCTTTGCCATCCCGTGCCAGGGCTTTCAGGGTCGTGGCCAGATCGGTCTGTACCAGGTTGTAGCCGGTCTCCGGAATCTGACTGTTCATCAGGAAGATGGACGCACTCTCCGGGTAGCGGCGCATCACGTCCAGACGGTAACCCATCAGGGCGCGGTAATGGTCATCAACCGGGAAGCCGTCCGCAGCCTGATCAATGGCCGCCTGCAGGGTTCTGCTCAGTGGCAGTCTGCCGTACTTCTCGGCGATCCAGGCGAAGGCGGCGGGCTGACCGGGTATACCGGCAGCGGTCGGGCCGTTGATGGCGCGGTCGCGGTCGACATCACCATTGGCATCCAGATAGTAATCACGGTGGGCCGCAGCCGGGGCTTTTTCACGGGCATCAATAAAGCGGTACTCTTTGCTGCCGGCCTCATACAGCAGCCAGAAACCACCACCGCCGAGTCCGGCACTGTAGGGCTCAACCACGCCCAGGCTGGCGGCCACGGCGACCGCCGCATCAAAGGCATTGCCGCCATTGGCGAGAATCTCCATGCCTGCCTGTGTGGCCAGCGGATGCGCACTGGCAATGGCGTACTGAGGCTGCTCAGCGTGGGGCTCCGGGCTTTTGCTGCAGGCAAGAACCAGGAAAAAAGAGAAAAAAAATGGGGTCAACCAGCGGATCTGGCGCATAAAAAAAGCCTCCGTTCAGGAGGCTTCAGTGTGTCGTCTCAAACCAGCCAGTGCAAGTCATCTGCCACTGGCCGGGCTGAACAGACTGATCCGGTTCAGCCAACGCTGCGACCGGTCAGCTTCTCGTATTTGGCTTCGAGTTCTTCGCGGGATTCTTCGTGATCCGGGTCGAGCGGGATGCAGTCAACCGGGCACACCAGCTGACACTGGGGCTCATCATAGTGACCCACACACTCGGTGCATTTGTTCGGATTGATTTCATAGATTTCTTCGCCGGGCGAAATGGCCTCATTCGGACATTCCGGCTCACACACATCACAGTTGATGCATTCATCAGTAATAATCAGGGCCATGACATACCTCCGTCAGGGGCTTGCTGTACAGCAGTTCAGAATAGTTCAGTATCAGCTCTGGTGCGCTTTTTTCAGGGCAGCGGATACCTCCGGGTGTACCAGCGAGCTGATGTCGCCGCCATAGGCGGACACTTCCCGGACAATGGTTGAGGAGATGAAGGAGTACTTCTCGGCCGGGGTCAGGAACAGACTTTCGACGGTCGGAGCCAGTACCCGGTTGATGTCGGCGAGCTGGAACTCGTATTCAAAGTCGGAGACCGCACGCAGACCACGCAGAATGATGTTGGCATTCTGCTGGTGGACGAAATCGGCAAGCAGAATACTGAAGCCGACGACTTCGACATTGGGCAGATGGCTGGTTACCCGGCGCGCCAGTTCAACCCGTTGTTCCAGATCCAGCAGCGGTGATTTTTTCGGGCTGGCGGCAACGGCAACGATGATACGGTCGAACAGGCGGGACGCGCGTTCGATCAGGTCGGTGTGGCCATTGGTAATGGGGTCAAAAGTGCCGGGATAAACAACCGTATTCATCAGTCTGCTCTCGGGTGCGCATGAGCGCGAATAGTAATGGATGGCGTGATGTGAGGCAACCGGGGTCCGGCCCCCGCAAGGAGACAGGAGGGGGGAAGTTGCCTGCAGCTTTCTGCCGGGTGTATGTTATGGCCACTGCCGCGTATGCGGTCACTAATAACAATAAAATCTGCAGCGACAGCCATTATGGACCTGGATACCGAGTGCATCCCGTTGGGCCATATTCAGACGTATCTGAATATGAGCAAGAGCATTCCTGACAACGTTGACCGTCTGATAAAGCGGGTGGGAATCCGCCTGGCGGATGCTGATGAGAAAATGCAGGCTGTGCTCAACATGGATCAGTACGAGATGTACCGCCGGGCGGGTATTCAGGTCAGTGAAGATGGCGTGGCTGGGTATTTTGTCACCCCACGGCAGGTGCTGAAGCTGATTGATCAGGCCATGGACCTGCTGGGTATGCCCTACCTCGGGCTGCCGATGGGCAACCTGATGACGGTGACCCATCATGGTATGGCCGGGCTGGCAGTCGTGACCCAGCCGACCATGCTCGACAGCGGCCGGGTGCTGGAGCGGTTCTTCCGGGAGCTGTTTCCACCTCTGGAGCTGAGTGTTCACATCGACGGTCAGCGTGGCTGGCTGCAGATTGATGAAAACCTGTCGCTGGCGCCTTACACCCACTTTTTTATTGAGCTGAATCTGGTCAGTTTCTACAACATCTTTGCCGATCTGGTCGGCCACGATCCACGCATGATGCCTGACCGGCTGGAACTGAACTATCCGGATCCGGGCTGGGGCCATATTTACCGCCGCTATTTCAAATGCCCGGTGATCTTTGATGCCGGACGCAATGCCCTCTCCGGACCGTCCTTTCTGGCCGACGTGGATATGCCATTAGCCAACCGCCTGATGGCCATGACGGCGGAAAAAACCCTGTTTGAGAACATTCCTACCCGTGCCATCCGGATGGTGCCTCTGCGTCTGCGACGTTTGCTGGTCCGCTATTATGGCGCCTTCCCCTCGCTGGAAAATGCCGCCCGTGAACTGGGTATGAGCGGCCGCACCCTGCGCCGCAGACTGGCGGATGACGGCACCTCGTATCAGCAGGAACTGAACTTTGTGCGGGAGAAATTTGCCCGCGAATATTTCCAGCGTGGCGGTACATCCATCACTGAGCTGGCCCACCTGCTGGGGTATGCCGATTCGTCTGCCTTCGCCAAGGCCTTCCGCGGCTGGACCGGGATCAGTCCCAGCGACTTTATGCAGCAACAGGGTTCCCGCCCTTCATGACTTTTCCGGCCACGTCACCGGCTGGCCACATTTAACCGATCTCTGGCCGTTTCGCGCAGGCTGCCCAATACCGGTCTTTCTAAGATGAGCCTCCGATCCGCGGCTTCCGTTGACTGACGTGAACTGCGGTATGAAAAAAAATAACAACAGAGGATCTGTTATGACTCATCCGAAGACGTTCACAGGACTGGCCCTGACGCTGGCCCTGATTTCACCGGCTGTGGCTCTCGCCGCAACCGAAGGCCCGTCCGGTCTGGATTTTTATGAAGTACCGGCCATTTCAACCACCACCCACGGTGATCTGATCTGGTACCGGGAAGCCACAGTGGATCTGGGTGGTGGCGTGGCCGGATTCAAGGCGTGGAACGTCATGTACCGCTCTACCGATTCACTGGGTGCCCAGAATGCCGTGACAGGTACCATTCTGGTACCGACCGCAAAATGGTCCGGTTTCGGTGGCCGTCCTGTGGTCAGCTATGCCATGGGTACTCACGGTCTGCAGCAGGGCTGCGCGCCGTCACTGCAGATGCAGGCCGGTACAGATTATGAAACCGAAAACGTCAAAGCCGTTGTCAACGCCGGTTATGCCGTGCTGATTACCGACTACGCCGGTTATACCACCGGTGATGTACCGACCTATCTGGCGGGCGAATCACAGGCCCATGCTGCACTGGATATCATGCGGGCGGCGTCACAGGTGCCGGGTACCGACATCAGCGAAGACGATCCGGTCGCCATCTGGGGTTATTCTCAGGGCGGCCAGACAGCGACCTGGGCCGCTGAACTGGCCGAAAGTTACACACCTGATCTCAATCTGAAAGGGGTGGCAGCGGGTGGTGTTCCGGCCGATTTTCCGGTCACTGCAGACTACCTTGACGGCAGCAGCGGTGCGTCCTTCCTGCTGGGCGCTGTGATTGGTCTGGCTGAACAGTATCCGGATAATATTGACCTGGATGCACTGACCAACGACGCCGGTAAAGCCGCCATTGAGCAGGGTAAGAACGAATGTGTGTTCGAAGCGCTGTTTGACTTTATGAACGACAGCATTGAGCAGTACACCGCCAACGGTGAAACCCTGGATGAAATGCTCGAAGACGAAAACGTCTATGAAGCGGTAGCCGCTCAGAACCTCGGAAGTGGCAAACCGACTGTTCCTCTGTACCAGTATCATGGTCAGGCGGATGAGTTTATCCCGATTTCCCAGCACACGGATCTGAAGTCTGAGTATTGCAGCAGGTTTGCCAACGTAACTTTTGATGTGTACCCGAGCGAGCACATCGTCACTCAGTTCCAGGCCGCTCCGACGGTGATGGACTGGCTGGATGACCGTTTCAGTGGCTACCCGGCGCTTAACGGCTGTCTGACCTTCTCACCTGCGCCGGAATCCACCGCTAACCCGGGCGGCGGTGACTTCGTGGTAACTCTGGATCAGTGGTTCCTCGACGGTACCATGCACCTGGCAACGCTGGATCAGGACGTGGTTCTGCCGGAAGAATCCACTATGACGGCGGATACCAACATCACTCAGGAAACCATGGTTGGCTCTCTGGATGTGCCTGATTTCCAGACTTCTCTGAGAATTGCCGGTATCAAAACCGACGTCTGGCTGAGCATTCAGCAGGTGGGCGATATTGAAGGTGAAGTCAGCCTCAGTGACGAGGGCATTCTCGCCATCGACGGCACGGTGGCCGCGAACGTTGTCATCAACGCCGTTGGCCGTGGTTTTGCCAAAATCCCGTTCAAGCACTGTAAAACCGAAGAGCCCGTTGTGTTCGATCTGGACTACGCCGGTCCGATCTCGGATCTGGGCAGCGGTCAGGTGACCTTTATCGGTGACACCTACTTCCCGGACATCGAAGGCTGTGCCGGTCTGGCGTCGCTGTTCACCGCGCTGATGTCCGGCCCGGGCCAGGAATACAGTTTCCGTATCGAAGCACCTGCTCCGCAGCAGTGGAAGTAAATGGCTGATCCGGCTGCCCCGGTGACGGGGCGGCCATGCTACAGCTCACAACATGGAGTATTGAACATGTCAGATAACCGACTTGCCACACTGGTCTTTGTTCTGCTGCTGACCGGGGCCTGTGCGGCATCCGGCGTGAAGGCAGAGGAATCCGGTGCGGATGCACGTACCGATGCCCAGATACAGTCGTCGTTCATGGCGTTATTTGCCGGATCACAGAGTGATGTGGCCCAGCCACGTCCGGCGGATGTCAGTGATGTTGAATGGCGGGTGCTGACAGGGGTTTCGGCAGATGACGCTGACCCGGAAGCACGTCTGGCTCTGCTGCTGGATAACTTACGCTTCCGTAAGGCACTGGAGGCGTTCCGCGCTACTGAGACGGCCGAACTGGGTGAGCAGCTGCTCGATGCACTGCCACAGCGGGTTGAGCAGGGGGCTATGCCCGCCGACCGGGCGCAGCGTCTGCAGATGCAGATACTGTCGGTGCTGGAAGCGGACCCACCGCTGCGGCGTCAGCGGGCCCAGGAAGAAGCCCGTCGTATCGGGGTGGGTTTTGACATCCGTAAGGTGAACTCCTGAGGATTTCCCGATCACTGTTCTGACTTCTGCCACCTCCGGGCCTGATGTCACTCTGCAGCAGAGCCCGACAGCACAGCCCGATAAAAACAGCCCCGCATCTGCGGGGCTTTTTTGTGAGCAGATTGCTACCGTGCGGAAAGGGGCCGCTCCGCTGACGTCGTTATCACGGAATAAATGGACATAGCGGGTGATGAAGATCACGTCGGCGCTGTGGTTCTGCCTATTATGCGCTATGAATGACGGGGGCTGGCCGCTAAAATGCACCGATAATTACAGAAAAGCGTAGGTGGAATACTGTGAACTACGATTACATCATCATCGGTGGGGGAGCAGCGGGTTGCGTACTGGCCAACCGTCTGTCCGAGAATCCGGATACTCAGGTCTGTCTGCTGGAAGCGGGTCCTTCTGATAAGAAGAACCCACTGATCAAGATTCCGGTGGGCATCATCGCGCTGATGCGCTCCAAATCGTATAACTGGCGCTACTGGACCACCCCTCAGAAAGCCCTGAATGGCCGTCGTGTGTACATCCCGCGCGGTAAAACGCTGGGCGGCTCTTCTGCCGTGAACGCCATGTGTTATACCCGTGGCCATAAGTGGGACTTCGATCACTGGGAATCACTCGGTAATAAAGGCTGGGGTTATAAAGACGTCCTGCCGCTGTTCCGCCGCAGTGAAAACTATGAGCCGGGTGAGAACGAATTCCACGGAGTCGGAGGGCCGGTCAACATCAGCGATCTGCAATCCCCGATGCAGGTCAGCAAAGACTTCGTCAAAGCCGGTGTGGAAGCCGGTTATCCGGAAACCGACGACTTCAATAACGATGTTCAGGAAGGCATGGGCCTGTTTAAAGTCTTCCAGAAAAACGGCGAGCGTTTTGGGGCTGCCCGCGGTTATCTGCATCCGGTTCTTGATCGCCCGAACCTGACGGTTCTGACCGGTGCTTCGGCCAATAAGATTCTGTTCGATGGCAAGCGTGCCACCGGTGTTGAGATCAGCCGCAATGGCAAGACCGAGACACTGAAGGCGAATGACATTCTGCTCAGTGGCGGTGCGATCAACAGCCCGAAACTGCTGCTGCTGTCCGGTGTTGGCCCGAAAGCGGAGCTGGAGAAACATAACATCCCGATGGTGCATGAGCTGCCAGGCGTGGGTGAAAACCTGCAGGACCACCCGGACATTCTGGTGGTGCAGAAGAGCAAGCGCTGGCAAACCCTGGCGTTCAGCCCGAAATCCTTTGTCTGGGACGGTCCGATCGCGGTGTTTAATTACATCTTCCGCCGTAAAGACTTCCTGACTTCCAACGTGGCCGAAGCCGGTGGCTTTGTGAAGTCCCGTCCGGAAGAGGAAATTCCGGATATCCAGTTCCACATGAGTAATACCCGTCTGGATAACCACGGTCTGGATCTGACGTTCAGTATTGGCTACGGCTTCTCTGGTCACGTCTGCGCGCTGCGCCCGAAAGCACGCGGTCGTCTGACTCTGCAGGATGCCAACCCAGCAAGTGACCCGAACATCGACCCGAACCTGCTGGATCATCCGGACGACATGGAAACCATGGTGCGTGGTGTCAAAGCCGTGCGTAACATCTTTGCGCAGAATGCCCTGAAATCCTGGTGTAACGGTGAGATCTTCCCGGGCGAAGCGGTGCAGAGTGATGAAGAAATCCGTGACTTTATCCGTCGCAAAGCCGATAACATTTATCACCCGGTCGGAACCTGTAAGATGGGCCACGACGATATGGCGGTGGTGGATGACACCCTCAAAGTACACGGCATGCAGAACCTGCGCGTGATCGACGCCTCCATTTTCCCGACGCTGGTGGGTGGTAATACCACAGCACCAACCCTGATGGTTGCCGAGAAGGCTGCAGATATGATCCTGGCTGAAAAAAACGCTGCGGTCATGGCTGCGCCGACGCAGACAGCGGTGCCTACGGCCTGACAGTGCTTTGATCCCCCATAAAAAAGCCCCGCTGATGCGGGGCTTTTTTATGGGTGTGTTATTAACACAGGCTCAGGCCTTGCCTTGGCTGATCTTTGTCGCCAGTTGACTGGCGAGCTTGCAGGAGAAGCCATACACCGACAGCTGTGGGTTGGCACCGATGCTGGTCGGGAAGATGGAGCCGTCAAACACATAGAGGTTGTCGAGGTAATGGTATTTGCCATTGCTGTCGACCACACACTGGCTCTTGTCCTCACCCATGGCCAGACCACCCATCACGTGGGCGGAACCCACCACAAAGGCGTTGGAGCGGAACTCCAGATCCATGATGCCTGCGCGTGCTTCGTCGATGCTTTCATACCAGGGCGCATCCATGTGCGCGGGGCGTACTTTCTGTGCACCGGCGGCGAACTGCACTTCGGCCATGGTGATCATGGCGCGCTGGAAACCTTCCCAGATGTATTCATTCACCGGGTAATCAACGATCGGCGAACCGTCGCTGGCGATGTCGATATCCGCGCCCTGACTGCGTTCGTCAAAACCGTCACGGATGAGTGCCAACAGCAGGTTGGTGTTGGCCAGTCGGCTCATGTTCTCAAAATGCGATTTACCATGTCCCATAAAGAGCACACCGGCCAGTCCCGGATGCAGGGGTGTTGCTTCGAGCTTATATCCTGCCGGACCACTGACGTTCAGCCACTGAAAGTGGTCGCTGTAGATGGACTGCGGCGCACCATAATATGGGTCCACATAGTTCTCAAACTCGGCAAACGAGAAGGCTACCGGGTGCAGGAAGGTGCGCTTGCCGACGCGGTTTTCCGGGTCCGGGGCGTTCGAGCGTTTCAGCAGCGCCGGGCCATTGATCCCCCCGCAGGACATCACAAAGCGAGGTGCCGTCACAGTAAAGCGGGTGCCGCTGGGCTGATAGTCACCGTCCAGCGCAGTGACTTCCACACCGATGACCTTGCGCCCGTCGAACAGCAGACGTTCGGCGCGGGCGCTGTAGATCAGCCCGGAGTTCTGGTTCAGCGCAGCCGGAATGGTGGTGACCAGCATCGACTGCTTGGCGTTGGTCGGACAGCCGGTGCCGCAGTAGCCAGTGTTCCAGCAACCGGCGACGTTACGCGGTATGACCTTCCAGTGATAACCCAGCTTCTCTGAGCCACGGCTGAGCACTGCGTTGTTTTCGTTCGGCGGAATCACCCAGTCGCTGATGTTCAGGCGCTTTTCCATGGTTTCAAACCAAGGGGCCATTTCTGTCTTGCTGGCGCTTTTTACGCCGAAATTGTCGCGCCAGTATTCCAGCGTCTGCTCCGGCGTACGGAAGCTGGAGGTCCAGTTGATCACCGTCGTGCCACCGACACAGCGGCCCTGCAGAATCGAGATAGCGCCGTCTTTGCTCATGCGCCCGGCGTTCTCCTGATACAGGTCGTGGTAGGCACTGGCTTCCTGCATGTCGAAGTCGTTGGTGCTTTTCAATGGGCCTTCTTCGAGCATCAGCACCCGCAGGCCGGATTCAGCCAGAATCTCTGCGCTGGTGCCGCCGCCGGCGCCGGTGCCGATGATCACTACATCGGCTTCGAGAATACTGCCATGAGCGATATCGGTGGCTTCGGTGACGTCCCAACCGGCGGCAATGCCTTCGAGAACCGGGTCCGGAATGCCTGCAATCATGGGAATCGGCGGTGTACGTTCAGTCATCTTCTCGGTCTCACTCAGCAGCAGCAGAAGTTGTGGCAGAAGTCGTGGCAGGATATGGATACGGGATCTTCTTTGGCGGCCCCGGATAACCCGTCAGCGCAAAGTTCTCCGGCTGGGCATACCACACCATTTCGAACAGTTTGCAGATCCCGGCATAGCCCATGCGTTTGATCGGTAACAGGGAGGTCTTCCAGGCGTTGAGGAAGTGTTCGGCATCTTCTCTGCTGGCATCGGCCCAGGAACTCAGAGGCGCATCGGCAAACACCCGGGTAACCGGTGAGCCCATCAGCATAAAGGCCAGCTGCAGCTGCTCCTGCGCGTGTTTCTGCAGCGTGAGCAGAACTTCGTCCAGCCCGTGCAGAAGACGATCACGGCCCTTGTCGCCCAGCGGCCCGGGATAAGCGCTGTCGGTCAGAATGACGGGTGCCAGTGCGGACAGAAACTCAACATCACTTGCCGTCAGTATCCGGAATCCGGCATCGGTCATGGGCTGCCTGCTGCATCCGGTAAGGCTGGCAACTCCGGCACCCAGCGTGAGGGCAGCGGTGCCTGCGGTACCCAGCTTGAGAAATCCACGGCGGCTGGTTTCTATCATGTGTCTGCTCCACAACCTGATTCATCGTATTGCCGCGCAGTGGCGGCAGGCCGGTCCAGAATATGGGGATCTGAGCGGGCGACTTGTATTATTAGAGTTTTTACTCTAGAACGTCAAGAATACGCTCTGACGCCTTGGTGAACACCGTGAAAACACGTGACCGGATTCTGCAGACCAGCCTCGATTTGTTTAATGATCAGGGGGAACGTGCGGTAACGACCAATCACATTGCTGCTGCCATGAACATCTCGACCGGTAATCTGTATTACCACTTCCGTAATAAACGCGAGATTATTTCTGAGCTGTTCCGGGCCTATGAAAACCGCGTCCGGGGTGTGCTGAATCTGCCTGAGGAGCGTTCGGCTCAGATCACCGATATGCAGTTTTATCTGACGGAAATTTTCCGCGGCTTATGGGAATACCGCTTTCTGCACCGGGATCTTGAGACCCTGCTGCTGGCCGATCCGCAGCTGCATGAGGACTACCGCAATTTTTACCGCTACTGTCTCGGTCAGGCACAATCCATCCTGATGGCGCTGGATCAGGCTGGCATCATCCGGGCTGACCGCGAAGCCTGCGAAGATCTGGCGCTGAACGCCTGGATCATGATCACTTCGTGGTTCTCGTTTCTGCACTGCACACAGCCGCTCACCACCGCAAGCGGCGTGTCTGAGTCCATGCTCGAAGGGGGCATTTATCAGGTGTTGTCGCTGGGCAAACCCTATCTGACAGAGACCTACCGTGAAGCAGCCTTAGCCCTGATTGCCGAAGTGACGACACGTCCGGACTGGCTGGATGGCCGGATGTCCTGAGTCAGGCCAGAACCGCACCAGAAGCGGCTCTCAATCAGGCCGGTAACGCTAACTCCCGTCGCTGTTAAATTTCCTTCATACTTCCAGGTTAAACTCAGCCTTTTGTCATACTCTGAGGTGCTCTGACATGTCCGGTAAACTGCTTCCTGAAATGACCCGCCGCCAGTTCGGCCGGGGTCTGGCCCGCTCTGCTGCTGCTCTCGCCATTGGTACTTCCCTGTTACAGACCAGCCGTGTGGTTCAGGCCGGTACCGTATCCGGCGTCAGTGCTGCCTCCATTGGTCCTCTGGGCCCGGCGGATGAAAACGGTGTGCGTCTGCCTGCCGGCTTCACCTCACGCATTGTGGCCCGCAGCGGTTTGCCGGTCGGCTTATCGGATTATAAGTGGCATGTTTTTCCGGATGGCGGTGCGACCTTCCCGACTCACGATGGTGGCTGGATTTATGTCTCCAACTGCGAAGCCCCGCTGGTGGGCGGCACCGGAGCAATCCGCTTCGGACCCAATGGCCGCATTATTGATGCCTACCGCATTCTGGATAATACCCAGCTCAACTGTGCGGGCGGTCCGACCCCATGGGGCACCTGGCTGTCCTGTGAAGAACATCCGTCCGGTTATGTCTGGGAGTGTGATCCCTATGGTCGCAAAGCGGCGGTAAAACGCCCGGCGCTGGGTAAATTTGAGCACGAAGCCGTCGCGGTTGATCCGGTTAACGGGCACCTGTACCTGACGGAAGACGATGGTGAAGGCTGTCTGTACCGCTATGTGCCAGAACGACTGACCCTGCGCGGTAACCCGGATCTGCGCCGTGGGGAGCTGCAGGTGGCTGTGGTTGATGCTAATGGTTACGTCAGCTGGGTGGCACTGCAAGATCCGACACCACGCGTACACCTGGGTGCCACTCCGACGCGTTATCAGGTGGAAGGTGCCACTGTGTTTAAGGGCGGCGAGGGCATCTGGTATCACCAGGGTCTGATTTACTTCACGACCAAGGGGGATAACCGCGTCTGGGAACTGAACACGGATACCCAGAAATTGCAGGTGATCTACGATAAGGCAACGTCTGAGAACCCGGTACTGAGCGGTGTGGACAACGTGACGGTATCTGAACAGGGCAGTGTGCTGGTGGCCGAAGACGGCGGTGATATGCAGATTGTGGTGCTGACGCCGGAAGGTGAAGTGGTACCCCTGATGCAGATCGAAGGACAGGATGAATCGGAAATTACCGGGCCTGCTTTCAGTCCGGATGGCACCCGCCTGTATTTCAGTTCTCAGCGTGGTGAGTTCCGTGACCGCATCAGTAATGGTCTGGGGCTGACCTATGAAATCACCGGCCCCTTCTCTCAGATCCTCTGAGATGGCGTTTTCACTAAGAGCGGGCCCGGCCGGGCTCGCCGCCACTGTCCTTCTGACGCTTTCCGTACCTGTACAGGCGTTTGATTACAAGGGCCACGCTCTGGTGTGTGCTCTCGCCTACGACGCCCTGACGGAGACAACCCGGCAGGCTGTCGATCAGCTCAGCGCACGCTCCGGACTGGGTAAGCCATTTCCGCAGCTCTGTTCCTGGGCGGATGACATCCGCAGTGAAGAGCGCTGGAAGTACACCGGCCCCTGGCATTATGTGAATGTGGCACGCAACGATACGGACATTACGCCGCAGCATTGCCCGGATCAGGGCTGTGTGCTGTCGGCCATCAGCGAGATGGAAGCGCGTCTGCGCAAGGCACCGCAAACCGACTGGCAGGCGCTGCTGTTCCTCGGGCATTTTGTTGCAGACGTGCATCAGCCGCTGCACGTCAGTTACGGCGATGACCGGGGTGGTAATACCTTCCGCGTTTCCTGGAAGGGGGAGCCGACCAATCTGCACGCTGTGTGGGACAGCCGGGTTCCCGGGCTGGATGCTGACCCTGAGCGTAACCGCAGCCGGTTCCAGTCGCGCATGACCGGCTTCCACGCCCATGCTGATGCCGGCCTGCCTCTGGTCTGGGCGCAGGAGTCACTGGACCGCACCCGTCTGGTTTACCGTACCTATGAACCCGGTGAAAACCTGGATGACAGTCGCGTGTCTGAAGACCGTGTCTGGTTGCAGGGGCACATGGTTCAGGCCGCCCAGCGGCTGGCGGATCTGCTGGAAGATGTGTTCTGAAACAAACACAGAAACGGAAACAGAAAAAAGGCGCCTGAGGCGCCTTTTTTTACATCGGGAAGCAGATCAGCAACAGCACCAGGGTGACACCCCCGGCGAAGACGTTCATCGGAATCCCGACTTTGAGGAAGTCGCGGAAGGTATAGCCCCCCGGGCCGTAGACCATCAGATTGGTCTGGTAACCCAACGGTGTGGCGAAACTGGCTGATGCCGCCATCATGATGGCAAACACGAAGGGTTCTACCGGCAGACCGGTGGAGTTGGCAATCTCCAGACAGATCGGCAGCATCAGCAACGCCGCAGCGTTATTGGTGATCATCTCCGTCAGTACCGATACCGTCACATATACCAAAAGCAACAACAGCCAGGGCCGGTTATCACTGAGCAGCAGAATACTGTCGGCGATCAGCTGCGCCATCCCCGTTTTCTGCAGGGCTGCACCCAGGGCAAACGACGCCGCAATAGTAATGATGATCGGCAGATCGAGGCTGCGTTCGGCCTGATGCGGGGTCAGGCAGCCAGTCAGCATCATCAGGCCCGCAGCGATCAGGGCCGAGTGCAGCATGCTGGTGATGCCCAGCGTGGCGATGCCGACAAACACGAAGAGGATGGCCCAGGCTAAATAAGCCTTGTCGTGACGCGGTGTTTCGTCATCCAGGTCGTTGATCAGCAGGAAGTCGCGGTTGTAGCGCTGGCGGGACACAAACGCCGGACGGGCATTCAGCAGTACGGTATCACCGGCCTGCAGTTTGATGGCGCCCAGGTTGCCTTTAATCCGCTGACCATCACGGGCTACGGCCAGAACCACTGCGCCATAGCGTTCGCGGAAGCGGGCTTCGCGGATGGCGTGACCAACGGCGGCGCAATGTGGAGAAATCACCGCCTCGACCAGACAGCGTTCCGGGCGGTTGGTGTCCAGATGAATCTCATCGGCACTGGACGACGGAACGATACCGTTAATGCGCAGCAGTACCGAAATCGCTTCGGTGTCTCCGGCGAACACCAGACGGTCACCGCCTTGCAGGACTTCATCTGAGGATACAGCTGAAATCACCGACCCGGCACGTTCAATTTCCACCAGATACACGCGGCGCAGGTTACGCAGACCGGCGTCATTCACGCTCTTACCGACCAGCGGACCGTTTTCGGCCACCATCACTTCCAGGGTGAATTCACGCAGATTGTGCAGTGAGTCTTTCTGCTGACTGCCTTTGGGCAGCAGCTTCGGAAACAGAATCAGCATGAAAATACCGCTGAGAATCGCAACGGGCAGACCGATGATGCCGATGGAGAAAATAGAGAAGCCGGGTTCGCCGGTAATGGCCTGGTACTGGCCGTTTACAATCAGGTTGGTACTGGTACCGATCAGTGTCAGGGTGCCACCGAGGATGGCACTGTAGCTCAGCGGAATCATCAGCTGCGACGGACTGAAACCGGTTTTCTGCGCCCAGCTGTTAATGGCCGGGATCATGGTGGCCACAACCGGGGTGTTATTCAGAAAACCGGAGAGGGACACGACCGGCAGAAAAATCCGCAGCATGGCCATGCGCAGGGTTTTCGGACTGCCTAATAATTTATTGACGAGAATGTCCACTCCACCTGAGTGGTGGATGCCGGCCGCGACGACGAACATGGCCGCTACCGTAATCAGGCCAGAGTTGCTGAAACCGGCAAGTGCTTCAGACGGTGACAGAATTCCGGACACACTGAGAACCGTCAGCGCAGCCATCAACACCATGTGTGGCTTGAGGTGCGTGAAGATCAGAGTGGTCAGCACTGACAGCGTCACAAATAATGAAAACCAACCTTGCCAGTCCAATCTATCCCCCGAAAAACCACACAGGTCTAATAACGATCTTGTATATCATCGCGCTTTTTTATTGTCATCTGGCGAGGATAATAAATTCGCCATAGTCTACGATTGTCGCATGTCAGCCGGCCTCATCCGAGGTCCGGATCAGCCGGGATACCAGCACACCTGCCTCAAAAAGGAGCCACATAGGTACAGCCAGTACGGTTTGTGAGATCACATCCGGCGGGGTGACAAGCATACCGACGACGAAGCAACCGAGAAAGACGTAAGGGCGTTTGGCACTCAATGATGCAACGGTGGTAATTCCGCTGAGAACCAGAAGAAAAGTTGCCACCGGAATTTCAAAAGCAATGCCGAAGGCGAAGAAAATCTTCAGGGTAAAATCGAGGATGTTGCTGATGTCCGGCATGAAGGAAATACCTTCCGGACCGACCCCGGTAAAAAAGCCGAACACCAGAGGCAGGACGACAAAATAAGCGAAGGCGATACCGGTATAAAACAGCACAATACTGGACAGCAGCAGGGGTACCGCGAATTTCTTTTCGTTCTGATAGAGCCCCGGTGAAATAAACCCCCAGATCTGATGCAGAATGAAAGGCACAGCCAGCAGCACGGATAAGACAAAGGTCAGCTTAAACGGTACCAGAAACGGACTGGCCACTCCGGTGGCAATCATGGCGCCTTCAGTCGGCATGAGTACTTTCAGCGGCTCGACCAGAATCAGATACAGGTCGTTGGCGAAATAAAACAGTCCGAGAAAAAACGCCAGCACGATGAGCACAATGCGCAGCAGACGGTCGCGCAGTTCAATCAGATGACTGATGAGAGGTTGTTCCTGATCGTTCACTCAGAGGTTCCGCCTTTTTTCGGCTCCGGAGCGGCATCGGCACTCTCTGTAGCGGAAGGCTCAGGCAGTGCCTGCGGATCGGCCTTGCCGGCAGAGTCGGGACGGGTCAGACGGGCAGGGTCGCGCATGTCATCATCCAGGAAGGTCGAGGCCGGATCACGCAGGCGCGCTTTCAGCTCTTCGGTGCGGGCGTGGCGTTCCAGGTCAGCCTGCAGATTGGAGACAGAGCGGCGCACCCGACCTATGATCAGGCCCACAGTATGAGCGGCTTTGGGCAGGCGTTCGGGGCCGAGAATCAGCAGACCCAGGGTACCAATGACCATCAGCTCCATGAAGCCGATATCGAACATCAGACTTTATCCTGATCCTTTTTCTTCGTTTCTTCGAAGTCTGCGTCCTGCAGCTTCTGGTCGGTCAGAGCTTCCGGCTTTTTGCTGTCTTCCGGCTCTTTGTTCATCGCGTCTTTGAAGCCTTTGACAGCACTGCCCAGATCACCGCCCATATTGCGCAGTTTTTTGGTGCCGAAAATCATGATGACAATGGCAAGTACGATCAGGAGCTGCCACATACTGATTCCTGCAAACATTCGGTTTTACCTCCGGCGGCAGGCGAACCTGCCATCAATCATTTGTCCGTGCGGGACGCTTTTTCTTCCAGCCCCGACATATCAAAACGCCGTGCCAGTTCATTCAGGACCGCTTCCGGGCGTACGCCCAGCTTGGCCAGAGCCACCAGACTGTGGAACCACAGGTCGGCGGTTTCATAGATCAGGTCGCTGTTGTCACCGCTCTGTTCTGCGTCTTTGGCAGCCAGAATGGTTTCGGTGGCTTCTTCGCCGACCTTTTCCAGAATCTTGTTCAGACCCTTCTGGTACAGGCTGGCAACGTATGAGGAGTCGGCCTCAGCCAGCTTGCGCTCCTCAAGGATATCGCCCAGTTGTGTCAGAATATCGTTCATCATAAGTCTGTTCAGTATATTTCTTCAGGATCTTTCAGAACCGGGTCTGTGGTCACCCACTCGCCGTCTTTCCAGATACGGTAAAAGCAGCTTTCGCGCCCGGTGTGACAGGCGATGCCACCGATCTGTTCGACCTGCATGATAATCACATCGGCGTCACAGTCCAGACGCAGTTCATGCAGTTTCTGCACATGACCGGAGGATTCACCTTTACGCCACAAGGACTGGCGCGAACGCGAGTAGTAAACCGCGCGCTGTTCTTCGGCGGTCAGCTGCAGGGCTTCGCGGTTCATCCAGGCCATCATCAGAATGCGGCCGGTACGGTAGTCCTGAGCAATGGCAGGGATCAGCCCCTGAGCATCAAATTTTACGTCGTCTAACCAGCTCATGATGGTTTCCAGTGCGGAGCGGGAACGCAGCATACCGTACCTGTCCGCCCTAGTGTAGCCCGCAGGCCCGGCTTCAGGCGCGCAATATCAGCCAGACAATACCGGCAAGACACAGCATAAAGCCAAGCGGGTCGTTTATGCCCTGCAGAAACTGACTTTCCCACCAGATAAAGAAGCCACTGCCGATCAGGGTCAGGCCGATGGTGAAGTTCTTGCGCTGGCGGCGTTGCTTCTCCAGCGACTTATGAATGTCAGCCATTTCTTTGCGCATCATCTGCTGGCTTTCGTCCAGGTGATTGAGGCGGGTCAGGGCACCGTGCATCAGGTTCGGGATCTGGGGCGCTTTTTCAATCCAGGTCGGCAACTGCCGTTTCAGTTCACGGAAGGCGGCTTTAGGGCCGAAACGTTCGCGGATCCAACGTTCCAGATACGGTTTGCCGGTGGTCCACAGGTCGAGATCCGGGTAGAGCTGGCGTCCGAGACCTTCGACGTTGAGCAGGGTTTTCTGCAGCAGTACCAGTTGTGGCTGCACTTCCATATTAAAGCGGCGCGCGGTGCTGAACAGCTGAATCAGGACCTGACCGAAGGAAATTTCCGACAGGGGTTTTTCAAAGATCGGCTCACACACGCTGCGGATGGCGGAGGCCAGTTCATGCACTTTGGTGGAGGCCGGCACCCAGCCGGAATCCACATGCAGCTGCGCCACCTGATAGTAATCCTGATTGAAGAAGGCCATCAGATTCATGGCCAGATAATGCAGGTCTTCTTCGGTGAGACTGCCGACGATGCCGCAGTCGATGGCGATGTACTGGGGCTGGTCCGGGTGCTCGCGCGAGACAAAGATATTGCCCGGGTGCATGTCGGCGTGGAAGAAGCTGTCGCGGAATACCTGGGTAAAAAAGATATCCACACCGCGTTCGGCCAGCAGTTTCATGTTGGTGTTCTGAGCGCGCAGCTCGTCAATGTTAGCCACCGGAATACCGTAAATGCGTTCACTGACCATGACTTTACTGCGGGTGAATTCCCAGTAAACCTCCGGCATGTAGAGCAGTTCGGAGCCGCTGAAATTACGCCGCAGCTGGGTGGTATTGGAGGCTTCGATCTGCAGGTTCAGCTCGCCGAAAATGGTATGACGGTAATCTTCCACTACCTCCAGCGGACGCAGGCGGCGGCCATCGGCGGAGTACTTCACCATCAGCTGTGCCATGAACTCGAGCAGGCGCAGGTCTTTCTCAATGGTCAGCTCAATGCCCGGACGTACAATTTTGACCACCACTTCCTTGCCGGCATCGGTGTCATTCTCCGGAAACAGACGTGCCGCGTGAACCTGCGCGATGGAAGCCGAAGCCATAGGTTCGCGGGAAAACTCAGCGAACAGCTCGTCAACCGAGGCCCCCAGCTGGGATTCGATCAGGGCAACGGCTTTTTCAGACGGAAAGGGTGGGACCTTGTCCTGCAGCTTCACCAGTTCCTTAATGATGTCGGCCGGAATCAGATCCGGGCGGGTGGAGAGTATCTGTCCGAACTTGATGAAGATGGGGCCCAGGGATTCCAGCGCCAGACGCAGACGTTCACCACGTGATAATTTGCCGACCGGGCTCAGACGCCAGGGCGCCAGCCACAGCAGTATGCGCAGTTTCAGCGGCAGCTGATCCAGCGGGATCAGCACATCCAGCCGGTAACGGGTAAAGACAAACATGATGCGCCACAGGCGCCAGAAATTACCCACTGTGTGTCCTTAACGCTCGTTTCCGTCGGAGGTTGGTGTCTGTGTCTGCTGCGCTTCAAGGCGTGCGATCCGGGCTTCTATGCGGTCCGCAGCCAGGCGCAACTGATCAACGCCTGCACTGAAATCACTGACCAGAGCCGGGGGTGCCAGCACCCCGGTCTCATCCTGCAGGTAGTCGCGACCGGCCTGTTGCAGAGTGGCTGAGGTCTGTTGTCCCCAGCGTAGGGCATGGCGCAGACCTCGGCCGATCTGGTGTGCCAACAGGCCACCGGTGAGGGGGCTGATGAAGGATTCCCAATCCATCCCGGCATTCTGCAGAATGCGGGTGACCGACATAGCCAGATCGGTATCACCATCGATCTCAATGCGGCTTTTCATCAGGCTGCTGGCCTTGTCATCGGCTCTTGCCAGTTCAAGGAAGTCATTCAGCTGACCGCGCAGGCATACGGCAGCGTCGGCCTCCTCTCCCAGACTCAGCTCCGGCGCGTCGTTGAGCAGGCGCAGATTGATACGCGCGACGTTCTGAATATCCAGTGCGATAACCTGTCCGTGGAACGCCTGTAACTTCAGACGCGCAGCTGGCGCATGGCGCAGCAGGTGCCTGAGGCTGTGTTCAGCCGGGATCAGCAGCGCCTGGGTCAGAACCGGAAGCGGCATCAGGGTTTCACACCCCGGTGCAGCGCCACTACGCCACTGGTCATGTTGTGGTAACTGCAACGCACCAGGCCGGCGTTTTCCATCATGCCTTTCAGGGTTTCCTGATCCGGGTGCATACGGATGGATTCCGCCAGGTACTTGTAGCTTTCAGAATCGTTGGCCACCAGTTTGCCCATAAAGGGCAGGGCGCTGAACGAGTAGAGATCGTACGCTTTGCTGACCACCGGGTTGGTCGGTTTGGAAAACTCCAGCACCAGCAGACGGCCGCCGGGCTTCAGGCAGCGTGTCATTGAACGCAGCGCCGCGTCTTTGTCGGTAACGTTGCGCAGGCCAAAGGCAATGGTGATCACATCAAAGCTGTTGTCTTCAAACGGCAGACACTCGGCGTTGGCCTGTACGTATTCGATATTGCCGGTGTACCCCTGATCGGTCAGGCGGTCACGGCCGACATTGAGCATGGACGAATTGATATCGGCCAGTACCACCCGGCCTTTATCGCCGACAATACTGGAAAATTTGCGCGTCAGGTCACCGGTACCACCGGCCAGATCCAGAACTGAATTGCCGGGCCGTACACCGCTCATATCGATGGTGATGCGCTTCCACAGACGGTGGATGCCCATCGACATCAGGTCATTCATCAGATCGTATTTGGCGGCGACAGAGTGGAACACATCAGCCACTTTACCGGCTTTCTCATTAACCCCGACGGTCTGATAACCAAAGTGGGTGGTATCGTTGGGTGTCTCTTTCGACATGGGTCTCTCCTGATCAGGTGGCCATTCTAACCATCCCGCTGGCGCTTGTCTTGGCTGACGCCACAGAAATCCTGTGGCCTGACAGACTGCGGGACAGCTTGTGCTGTACATCACAGCAGTAAATCAGGCACTCTTGCTGCGGGCCTGTGGTAACGCCGGGCCGGACACAACCATTGAGCGGAGATGCTGTTATGAATCTGATACTTAAGGCGGTAACGCTGATTTTCTGGATACTGGTCCTGATGGCCTGGATGCAGGGCTGGGAAGGTACGCTGGGCTGGCTGCCGGCTTTTGGTCTGATCGTGTTTGTTGCGCACGTTGCGGAAGCGGCCTTTTTCTGGGCACGTTTCCGTGAGAAAAGCACGAACCTGCCAGTGGATATGGTGCAGGTGCTGCTGTTCGGAATCATTCACTGGAAAAAGTACCTGACGGCACGTTAATTCCGCAGGCAGTGAATAAAAAAGGGCGCATGATGCGCCCTTTTTTTTGCGTGTTGCAGGCTGTTATTTTTTCACAACCAGCTCAACGCGACGGTTCTGTGCGCGTCCGGCTGACGTTTCGTTGCTGGCAACCGGGTTGGCTTCACCGTAACCGACAGCCGTCAGCTGTTCTGGTGATACACCCTTGCTGACCAGATAAGACAGAACGGATTCAGCACGCTTCTGGCTCAGCATCTGGTTGTAAGAGTCCGCACCCATGGAGTCAGTGTATGCGGCGATCTCAATATCCAGATCCGGGTAGAGTTTCAGCTCGGTAGCCGCTTCATCCAGAATGGTCTGGCTGTTGATGGTCAGACGGGCTGAGTTGGTTTCAAAGGTCACGCCTTCCAGCTTGCCCTGGAAATCCGGACAACCATCACTGTCGACAGTCACGCCTGCAGGTGTGGCCGCGCATTTGTCCATATCATCGATGACACCGTCGTTATCGGTATCGGCTGGCGGTACGATTACTACCACAGGTTCCGGCTCAGGCTCTGGCTTAGGCATTGGCTCAGGAGTGGCAACGACTGGCGCAGCCTTCGGAGTGCCAAGACGCATGCCCACTTCCAGTACGTAATAAGGGTGTTCCGGACGCTTGTCGATCATGTCGTCGAGACGGGCTTCGGCACGGCCGAAGAAACGATCAGTCAGATCGTACTGCACACCGAAACCAGCACCCAGAATGTAATCGCTGTACTCGGTGTCAGCATCGTCATTCAGTTCGAGTTTTTCATGACCGATACCCGCTGTCAGGTACGGTTTCAGAGCCGCATCACCGAAGAAGTAAAAACCGTTCAGTTTGAAATCGGTAAAGTCAGGACGCTTGGTGCTCTGCGCTGGTGCGGATTTGATGAAGCTCAGCTCAACAGCGCTCTGTTCGGTCATCATGATGCCGAAAGAAGCTTCCAGGTTGTAACTGTTTTTGGTGTAGTCAGATTCTTTGAAATAACGCTCAGTGATTTCTGTGTCAGTGTGGCTGACACCGAAAGTGGCGTAGTAAGGATATTCTTCTGCCATGGCCGGTGCAGAAATTGCGGCAGCAGCGATGGCAGCACTGATAATAGAACGTTTCATGTATTTCCCCTGGGTAATGTCCTTTTTAAGGTGTCGCTAATATAACAAAAAACCCCCGTTCTGACAGAGTCTTTCCGGGCAGAAAAGATATAAAAGAGGCACCGGTATGTTCTGCGGTGACTGTTACGGGAACAGCGCACGGCCTGTGCAGCATTACAAGACAGACAGTGGCTGGATAAGTTCACTGCAGCCCCTTCTTCTGTCTGGTCGTTGCACTGAGTGCTTTGCACTCAGTGACGGGAGCATATTGCACTTCAATGAAGGAATAATGTACAGAACTGGATCACAGAAATACGAAGAATAAAGCGTGTTTCGAGGTGTGGTTATAGTTTTGGCTAATAAATAAATATTATGCGTGTTTTCAGGTCCCAAACATTCCTATGGGAGTTTCCAGAATGGCGGCAATGACACGGATCATATCTTCTTCATCCTGAGTCAGATGACGGTCGTGTTCTGCACAGACCTTCAGGGCGGTGATGACCTGTCGTTTGACTCCCGGGCTGCTTGCGCTGAGGGTAGCCAGCGCGCGGTTAAGGGGTTTCAGCGAGCGGCCACTGTGGTGATCGGCATGACGCTCACGCTGCAGGAAGTTGCCACTCATCATCCCGGCCTGCCAGGCCCGCTCAATGACCTGAGTATCATTGTGTCCTGCGGCAGCGACATAGCTCATCACAATGGCGATTTCATCGGCGACAGCACGGGCGGATTTATAGCGTACCGGCGCCGGTGTCAGAGTGCCGAAGTGTGCTCCGAGGTACTGCAGTACCAGCCGGTATATACACCATTCGTACAGCTCAATTTTACCGTCGGCCCGGGCCAGGGCGATCAGGGTTTTATTCAGTTGACCGTACTGATCTTTTGACAGGCTGCGCAGGGCTGGCAGCATTTTTTCCACATCGGACAGCCGGTAGAGGTGATGATCCCGGCGCAGTTGATTCAGTTGTCGCAGACTTTCCCGGAATACGGCATCACCCAGTTGCGCAGAAACAATATCCTGTTGCTGACGCAGCACGCTCTCACCGGCACGGATCATAAAGAAGGCCAGCAGCTGCGCCTGAGTTTCAAAGGCGTTGGTGTGATCTTCCTGACTGTAATTAATACTCAGTGCGCTGGCCGCCGCCATGACCGGAGCAAGCGTTGCTATGGATTCTGTGTTCAGAGCGTCTGATTCATGGGTTACCGGTCCATTCACCACCACTGGTTTCTGCCGGGGAGGGATGTAGAAGCCATTCCAGCCAGGCTCGATACGGCCGATGCGTTCATCCAGCGGCGGGTGTGTGGCAAACATCTGAAACTTCACCCGTAGTGCTTCACCGAAGAAAAAGTGCGACATTTCGGCGGTGTGGCTGGAGCGTACACGACTGCCCGCGCCATGACCGATGACTTTCAGAGCTCCTGCAATGCCCTGTGGGTTGCGGGTAAAACGCACCGCTGAAGCATCGGCAAGAAACTCGCGCTGACGGCTGACGGCGGCCTGAATCATACGGCCGAAAAAATCACCGCTGAAACCAATGATCATCAGTCCGGCACCGATACCGAGAATGGCTATTTCGGCCCGCACATCGCCGCGGCGTGAGAAGCGTCTGTGGCGGCGCGAACTGAGCAACATGCGCCCGGCCAGACCAATAAAAAGAATGCCGTACAGAATGGCGGTAATACGCATGTTCATGCGCATGTCACCGTTGAAAATGTGGCTGAATTCGTGCGCGATCACCCCCTGCAACTGCTCCCGCGTCAGGCCTTCGATGGCACCCCGGGTAACCCCGATCACGGCATCACTGGGCTGATAGCCTGCGGCAAAGGCATTGATACCGTTGTCTTCCATAACATAAACATCCGGTACCGGCATACCCGAGGCGATGGCCATTTCCTCGACGACGTTAAGCAGAACCCGTTCATCGGCATCGACGTTGCCGGGCTCCAGCTTCCGGGCTCCCAGTGCATCGGCCACATCGGCTCCTTTACCAAGCGACATCTGACGGTACAGGCTGCCAAGCAGGATGACACCTGTGCTGATCAGGGTGACCACGAGCCAGGCTCCGGGGCTGTAGCTGAAGGTGTGTGGGCCTGTGCCCTGAAGCTGGCCAATGGAAAAAAGCACCAGCATCAGAAACAGATTGAGGATGACGGTGATAGCGGCTACCGCCAGGATAAACAGCAGTATCAGCAGCCAGGTTTTACGCCGGGCCTGTTCCTGATGAGTGAAAAAATCCATAGCCGCCGTCCGTGTTCAGGTGTGTTCAGAAGCGCACATCCGGAGCTTTGACGATGGCTTCCTTGTCCTCGAATTCCAGCAGGGTGGCATTGCGTGGATGGCCGAACATATTGGCGAAGAAGACCGGCGGGAAGCTCTCACGGAAGGTGTTGTACTCCATTACCGAGTCGTTGTACGCCTGCCGGGCGAAGGAAATACGGTTCTCTGTGGACGTCAGTTCTTCGCTCAGCTGCATCATGTTATTGCTGGCTTTGAGGTCCGGGTAGTTTTCCATCACCACATTGAGGCGCCCCAGTGCATTGGCCAGCATCCCTTCCGCCTGCATCAGTTTTGACATGGCCGCCCCGTTGGCCGGGTCGCCAGCGATTTCAGCAAGACCGGAAGACGCGCTGTTGCGTGCTTCAATAACCGCTTCCAGGGTTTCACGCTCGTGTTTCAGGTAGCCTTTGGCCGTCTCCACCAGATTCGGAATCAGGTCGTAGCGGCGTTTGAGCTGCACGTCGATCTGGGCAAAGCCGTTTTTGTAGCGGTTGGCCAGTGTGACCAGACGGTTATAAATGCTGACCAGATACAGAACGGACAAAACCAGAATGACCAGTGTGACAATGGCAGTGGTTCCCATATGAAGGCTTCCTCAGTTCTGCCACTGGGCGCTGACATTCATATAGTAATGTCCTTCCGCCTGGGCTTTTTTCACGAGTTTTTCACCGGCAATTTTTTCGATATTTTCCAGAGCGGTGTTCTGCTCATTGGCAATGCCCTGGTAGTGACTTTTGCGCTTGACGTTGATTTCCGCAATCAGGGCTGCTGCTTCTGGATTGCTGGTGGCAACCAGTCCGAGATAGCCGTTCGGCATCTCGCCGACCAGTCCCAGATCTTTGGCTTCGTCCAGCTCCAGCGCCGCCGCTGGCAGACTGAACAGCAGAGCCGCAAACAGTAGGGGTAACAGTCTCATTATCATGCTCCTTTAAAACAGCTCGCTTTCGCTTTCGAAGAGTTGTTCAAGTTCTTTTTCGACCTTAACGCGGATCTCGTGTTCGATTTTGACGTTCAGGTTGATGGTGATGGGTTCTTCCGGGGCTGCTACTCTGAGAGTGCAGGCGGTCAGTCCCGTCAGCAGGATGGGCAGGAATAACAGCGGCAGCTTGTTCATGGTCATATCCTTATTATCGTTAAGGAGCCCTGTCTGTTGCCGGTAAGCCGGATGGCGCAAGGGGTTCAGGGATTCCTTGAGCTACTCTAACCGATAAGAAAACGAAGCAACAGTAAAGAAGATTAAGGGGATATTCACCGCCGCAGCCGGGCGTCAGCATAAGACACAGGTCTCAGAAATTCCCCGGGGGCCGGATTGCTGTCCATGAAACGTTCAATCCCACAAAGATAAGGGCTATAATGCGCGCGGTTTTAACCGTACAGCCGTGATGAGGAAGATTTTGTGAAGCAATTAAACGTACTGATACTGGCCGTGGCAGCTCTGTTCATGGCTCAGGCGAACGCCGATCTGGATGCCCAGGCTGCGAAAATTCAGGAACGCATCAAGCCAGTCGGAGAAGTCTGTGTCGGTGCGGACTGTGGTGGCGTGACCGTAGCCGCAGGTGAACCGCGTACTGGTGAAGAAGTGTTTAACACCGCCTGTACCGCCTGTCACACCGCCGGTATCCTTGGCGCTCCGAAGAAAGGTGATAAAGCCGCGTGGGATGACCGTCTGGCCAAAGGTATGGATGCGACTCTGGCGAACGCCCTCAATGGTCTGAATGCTATGCCGCCGAAAGGCAACTGTGCGACCTGTTCTGATGATGAAATCCTGAACGCCATCAAGTTCATGTCCGGCCGTTAAGACGGGCCTGACTTGACTGAAAACCCCGCCCTGCGGGGTTTTTTTGTGTCTTTCTGCCGTAAAACCCCGTAACCCTAACCTGTCACAACTGTCGTTTTTCCGTACCGGAATTTCCCCGCCTGTGCCTGAAATATGACCACTTCATCTTTTCTGTAACGCTTGGTTACCCCGTCTGGAAGCTCCCTGCAGCTGGTCTATAACTCTTCTCAGATTTCAACGCATTACTCAACCGACCGGGATGGAGGACATAACGTGGCAAAGAACGATATTGAGATGGACGACGATTTCAATGAAAACGACGACATGGTTCTGGAGAATGATTCCGACGATGACGTGGTATCGAAGGCCTCCGCGGATGACGAATTCAGTTCAGAAGCGGCCCGTCGTCGTATGCGTGAAGCCATGGCAGCAGAGGTAGAAGCCTTCCTCTCACGCGGTGGCAGCATCCAGCACATTGAACCGAACGTAATGGCCGATCCCCCGCGCAAACCTCAGACCAGCTACGGCAGCCGCCCGATCTGACGAGACCTGACCGGGGGCGCTGCCGCACTCCGGTTCACCAGCAGCCACAGCAGACTGAGCGCTGTGGCTGGTCAAAGCCCGGATGACCGAATACTATGTCCCTTTCACTGATTTAGTATTTCTGTAGCTATGCCAGCCAAGGCACCGATTCCCGCCCGTTTTACATCTCTGCTGCTGTTCCTTGTGCTGATGGGAATGAACCCGCTGGCCCGGGCAGAATTTCTGTTGTCCTCCGATAACTTCAACAGCTGGAGTAACAGCTGCTGGCGTTGTGACATCGACCTGCATTATGACGTCATCCATGGCGACGTTATCCGCCTGAATGCAGACCGCATTTTCGGTGCGACACTTGAAAACCGCGTCAGGCGCTCGGCCGAGTATCCGGAACTGAGCTGGTACTGGTCGCTTGATCCTTTCATTGAACCGGCCATCTATTTCAGTATGGAAGTCTACTTCCGTGCCAGTGTCGACCGGCGTAAGTACATGATCCGCTACACCTGGAACTCTGAAGATCCCGCCGGTACGGTCTATGCGCTGAATGAACGCGATAATGAATGGGAGTGGGTAGTGACCGGTAAAGAAGCCGAACCGCTGCGCTGGTATGAAGTGAAACGGCATCTGTCACAGGACTTCGCGTCGCTCACCGGGCTGCATTCCAGCATTGATATTTACCGCATCAAGGTCGGTCTGGGTTCGGCGGAGAAGCGTAAGCTCAGTGCCAGCGGTTACCTGTCCAGTGTCAGGATTGATCCGCGGCCAGAGCCGATATGGCTGGATGTAGTTCTGCCCAATGAGTGAAAATCCGGTCCGGCTGCACGCCGTCTAACGGCCACTCGCGGCCTTTATTGTTAAACCAGATGGTTTTCATGCCCAGCTGTTGTGCGGCAGCAATGTCCTGCTGCGGATGGTCACCGATGTGAATGGCCTCAGCAGCGGCGACACCGGCTTTGTCCAATGCCCGCTGGAACAGATCCGGAGCCGGTTTGGCGTCACCGTGCAGATCAGCGTTGAACAGATCATCAAACAGATGGTCGTGTCCGGCCAGTTTCAGATCGGCATTGCCATTGGTGACAGCAATCAGCTGATATTCCTGCTTCAGCCGACGCATCACCTCCTCAACCCCGTCAAACAGCGGCAGCTGGCTGCGGGCTTCGTAAAACACCCGGAAGGCCTCTTCTGCCATAGCTTCGGCCCGTTCGCGGTCATTGCCGGTCTGCAGGAACACACGCATGAGCGTTGCTTTGCGCAGGGCGGATACCTTATCGCGTAATTCAGGGTACGACGCCGCAATCTGGTTTTTGTACTCCGCCATTTTCGCTGGCGGGTAGAGAGACAGGGTGTCGGGCGAGTGCTCACTGATCCAGCGGAACATGGCAGCCTCGGCCGCCACCAGAACCGGGTCTGTGTCCCACAGGGTGTGGTCCAGATCCAGTGTGATCAGGCGGATGGCCATCAGCTGACCGGAATCTGTGGCAGGCGCAGTGCCAGTACGTCGGAAATGTAGTCCAGGAACAGGGTATCCATGGAGCTGCGGTAATAGCCCGGGTCTTCACTGGCAACGGTCAGCACGCCAAGGTTGTCTTTGCCACGGATCTGGGCTGCGGCGACAGAGCGGCATTCGGTGGCTTCCTGCCCCAGCAGATGCGCGATATCAGCTTCGGGCAGTTGGCCACAGATGGCCCGGTGACCTTTGAACAGGCGGTGCACAGAGCGTTGTTTATCCGTATTGCGGATGGCAATCAGAGGGTGTTCCAGCTGGCGTTCGGTGAAATGCAGCATGGCCCAGGCATCGACGCCGAAATCGGAACGCAGGGAGTCGTCCAGTGCCGCCTGTGCATCCAGCCAGTTGCGGGCGCCGACCAGCGCCAGCACCAGACGGCGGCTTTTGCCGAACAGCTGATCGTTGCGGCGGGCATTCTCCAGCAGGTCCGACATGCGCTGACGCAGCTCGACGTTACGGTCACGCTGTACCGCCAGCTGACGTTCGATCAGGCTGGTGGCCGGACCGCTGTCATGAGGAATACGCATATCCGCCAGCAGTTCGTCCTTGCCGATGAAAAAATCCCGGTGATCTTCCAGATACTGAATTACGTCTGCCTCGGTCAGGCGTGGCGACTGGCTCATGCTATTTCCTCTCGATGTTGACCCGGCCTTCGTACACCGTAGTGGCCGGCCCCGTCATTTTTACCGGCCCTTGCCCGTCCCAGTCAATTCTGAGATCGCCACCAGGCAGACTGACTGTCACCCCCGGCTTCAGCCAGCCGCGCAGTTGTCCTGAGACCACGGCCGCGCAGGCGCCGGTACCGCAGGCCAGAGTTTCACCGGTGCCGCGTTCAAAAACCCGCAGACGGATGTGATGTTCATTGACGATCTGCATAAAGCCGACATTGACCTTACGCGGGAAGGCCTCGCAGCGCTCGATGACCGGCCCCCATTCTGCCACCGGAGCGGTATCGACATCCTCCACCCGCAGCACGGCATGGGGGTTGCCCATGGACACAGCGCCCAGGGTGATGGGGCCGGTTTCCGGCAGTTCGAGCTGGTATTCGGTGGCGAACTCCGTGGCGTTGAAGGGAATGCGCTGTGGTTCCAGGATGGGCTCGCCCATATCGACGATGACATCGCGCTCGTCGGTCAGCTGCAGCTCCATGAGTCCGGCCATGGTTTCGACGCGGATATGGCGTTTGCCGGTCAGATGCTGATCAAACACAAAACGCGCGAAACAGCGTGCGCCATTACCACAGTTTTCGACTTCAGAGCCGTCGGCATTAAGGATCCGGTAGCGGAAGTCCACGTCCGGACGGGTCGGACGCTCAACGATCAGCAGCTGATCAAAGCCGATACCAAACCGGCGGTCAGCCAGTGCCGGTACTGTTTCCGGGTAGATCTGTCCGGTCTGGGTGATCAGGTCGACCATCATGAAGTCGTTACCGAGACCGTGCATTTTGGTGAACTTGAACCACATGGCGTTTATCCTGCGCTGCTGTCAGGCAGGACGCATTCCCCGGCAAACAGGGATTGCACGGTTTCACGTTCGCGCACCAGATACGCCTGCTCACCATCCACCATGACTTCAGCGGCACGGCCACGGGTGTTGTAGTTGGAGGACATCACAAAACCATAGGCACCGGCACTCATGACAGCCAGCAGGTCACCCTGAGCGATGCTGAGTGGCCGGTCTTTACCGAGGAAGTCGCCGGTTTCGCACACAGGGCCGACCACGTCGTAGATACGCTCAGGTTGGTCTGACTGCTCCTGTACCGGAACAATGGCCTGCCAGGCGCTGTACAGCGACGGGCGGATCAGGTCGTTCATGGCGCCGTCAATGATGGCGAAATTCTTGTGTTCGTTGAGCTTGAGGAACTCGACCCGGGTAATGAACACACCAGCGTTGGCCGAAATGGACCGGCCCGGCTCAAACACCAGCTTCAGGGAACGGTCGCCGAGACGCTCTTTGACCGCACTGATGTATTCGGCGGCAGACGCCGGCTGCTCGTTGCGGTAAGTCACGCCCAGGCCACCGCCCAGATCCAGATGTTCAATCACAATGCCACGCCCGGCCAGCTCATCGATCAGCACCAGCAGGCGGTCGAGCGCATCCAGGAAGGGTGAAATCTCAGTCAGCTGGCTGCCGATGTGGCAGTCAACGCCCTTAATGGCGATGCCCGGCAGACTGGCAGCTTTTTCATAGATACGCACGGCATCGTTGATGTCCACGCCGAACTTGTTGTCTTTCAGCCCGGTGGAAATATAGGGGTGCGTCTGGGCGTCGACATCCGGGTTCACCCGCAGGGAAACCGGTGCAGTTTTACCGGCGGCACTGGCAACGGCACTGATGCGCTCCAGCTCGGCTTCGGACTCGATGTTGAAACAGTGGACACCCACTTCCAGCGCACGGTGGATTTCATCCGGCTGTTTGCCAAGACCGGAGAAAACCACACGCGTAGGATCGCCACCGGCGGCAATCACCCGCTCCAGTTCACCACCACTGACGATGTCAAAACCGGCGCCCAGGCGTGCGAGTACGTTCAGCACCGCGAGGTTGGAGTTACTTTTAACCGCAAAACAGACCATGTGCGGCCATTCACCCAGTGCCTCGGTATACGACAGATAGGCACTTTCCAGCGCCGCACGGGAATAGACGTAAAGGGGCGTGCCGTACTGACCGGCAAGGTCAGACAGGGACAGCTGTTCGGCGTGCAGGACGCCGTTTTGATAAGTAAACGATGACATGGTCAGGACGAAGTATCCGCTTGTGGCTGGTCGGTGGGGAGCGGAGTGTCTGCTGTGTCCGGACTGTCTCCATTTTCAGCCGCTTCAGCCTCTGCCGGAAGGCTGTCTGGCTGATCCTGCGGAATGTACAGCGGTCCTTTCTGACCACAGCCGCTGACACCGGTCAGAGCCAGTGTCAGGATGCTCAGAAAAACGAATGTCCTGCCGGATGATTGGCTGTTGCTGCGCACACTCAGGCTCCCCATAAAACCGACGCATTATACGGGCAATGCCGGAGGATGTCTGCTGTATCGCGGAGGGATGGCACTCAGCGTCCGGTCTGGGCGGTGGCGCTTTCCTGAGTGGTGGCGGGTTGACTCACAGGCGCGCGCGGCACGCTGGCGCTGAGGTAATACTCAATCCGGCGGACATACTGCATGTGTGTGATCAGTTGACGGTTATTTTCCACACGGATGTCACGCAGAAACGGCACAACCGTATCTTTGCCTCCGGAGAGCATGGTGGCCAGCTCCTGGAACAGGCGGTTACCGAGCTCCGACTGGCGGAAAATCTGACCGGACGATGACAGTGTCAGCTGACGCTCGGTATCCACGCTGGCGGTCATGCCCTGAGCCGGCATGGAATAGGCTTCCGGCGGAATCTTGCGGCGTACATGGCTGAATACCAGGGTTTCCGGGTGTTGCTCCAGCTCCGACAGTATCAGTGGCCAGGGTTCCCGCTGCTCTGTGCCGGCAAAGCGTTCGTTAAGGGTATTCATCTGGCTGAGACGGGCCTGCAGCAGGTCTTTCACCGCTGATGTGGTGTGCTCTTCGGTCAGCAGCGAACCACGGTCGTCCATAATAAAAAGCGACACTTTGCCGTTATTGCGCCAGAACCACAGCTGCCAGTGTTCTCCCGGCGCCTTTTCCAGAATGTAGCGCAGCGGCGTATCTTTCAGGGCGTACGAATCTATCTGCCAGCGGCGGAACTGACGTCGTGGCAGTGCGAGAATTTTCAGCAGATGCGCATGGCTGTCGGCGTCATGGCTGATGATCTGACCGAGGCGGCTTTCCAGCAGATGGAAGCGGGCGGTCTGGAACAGGTACGGCGGTGCCCCCGGGTGCGAGAAGTGGCTGGTAATGTCACTGAACAGGGACTCGATCCGTTTTTTGATTACGACCCGGCGTACCTGGCTGTGGCAGTGCACCTGCAGCTCCGGCCAGACCGGATTATCCAGTGGCCGCGCATTGAGCACCTGCATCAGGGCTTCGTGGACCACTTCACTGCCGGTCAGGTACGCGACCTGCCATTCACCCCACGAGTTGCGGCTGAAAACCTCAATGGTCCGCACCAGATTCTCACCGTTGGAGCTGAAGTTCAGGGCGTCATCGAGGTCGCTGACCTTTTCCATGCCGTGGCGTGACAGTTCACTCTGTGGCTTTTCGCCGGTGTTCACAAACAGGTGCCAGCCGGTGACAACCGGGTCACGGCTGAAATCCAGCTCGCTGTCGCGTGGCTGGGGAATGACTTTAATATCGTTGATCAGCGCTTTCAGTTCGAAGTTGTTGACCGCGTGATCCGGATAAACCGCCAGGTGTGAGTAGTCACTCAACAGGCCATTGCGGTGGGCGAACATCAGCACCCGGATCAGGCTTTCTGACTGGTAAATTACGTCCTGAGCCTGGTCCGGATTCCAGCTTCCCTGTAGTAGCCGCCACATGCTCTGGCGGCGGTTCAGGGTCATCTTATCTTCCGCCATCTGATGGCGGATCCCCGGATTGATCTCAGGGATCTTGTCGGCGGCACTTTCGAACAAGGCCGTAATGCGGTTCTGCAATCGGTTCAGACGGACCTTATCAATCCTGACCGGCGGTTCGTCAGCCTCTGCCGGGAGGCGGGTATCTCCGTCTTCCTGCGTCGTGTCAGCGGCAGGCGCTTCTGCGCTCTCTTCACTGGCCAGCGTGCGTGCGGCGATAAAGCCTTTAAGGCGCGAAAAAACCGTCAGCAGGGCAGAGGCAATCTGATTGCGTTCTTTCAGAACCTGCGACGGTGCCCAGCTCTGGCGCTGGTCGAGCCAGTGCAGATCGGAGGAACTCCAGCCCCAGTCGTTCACCAGGGCATCCAGCGCCTGACTGCGCCAGCGCTTGCGCTGTCCGGCGTTGAGGTCTGTCAGTGGCAGGGCGGCGCTGAAATAGAGCGCACGGCGCAGCAGTTCGGGGCTGCTCTGGTTTTCTGAGTCGGTGAGACCCGCCAGAACCTCAGAGGCCAGACAGGTGTCGGCGTCAAAACTCCGTGCTTCGGTCACACCCTCCTGTAGCAGCTGGCGCAGTCGCAGCGACAGAGCGCGGTGTTGCGGATACGCGGTCATCTGCTGGCTCAGCAGCTGTAACGGCAGCAGCACCGGATAAGGCGTGGTCAGTGCCTGTTCCAGCAGACTCAAACCCTTATTGATCAGTGTTGTGGCACAGGCTTGTCCCGGTTCCGGCAGGCGCAGGTAGTCCTGCGGG
>DBNK01000037.1:0-48701 GCA_002298335.1 Thalassolituus sp. UBA674 | reverse complement strand
TAGTCCTGCGGGTTGAAGTCGTCGTTCTCCAGCAGGGCCTGCCAGCAGTCGTCTGCAGAGACTTCAGCCTCCTGTGGAATCACCCACCAGAAGGGTGCGACCCCGGCCATGAGTGTGCTGTGGCAGTAAAAGTCATCATGGCTTATCTCAGTAAGGCCCAGTTCAGGAACGGGATCAAACAGATCATCTGTCAGGTGCACGCTGATGGTCAGAGACGCTTTCTGGCTGGCTGCCCATTCGCTGAGGCGCAGACATTTCTGGCGCAGATTACGCAGCTGGAATTCTTCCATGTGCGCACCGGCACAGACGCGGATCTGCAGCTTGCTGCAGTCCTGAGCATTGATGGCAACCGGGTTATTGATCAGGAAGACCCCGCTGATCTGGCGTCGGGTAATGGCGCCGGATGGAATCTCCTGGCCCGCCATCTGCTGCAGGCGCTCCAGATCAGCTGCCTCCGGCGTCAGGCCGAGAATACCGGAGGGTGTGTCGTGGGAAACAAAGCCCGGCAGTTTGGAGCGGTTAACATGCAACAACAGGGGAATAACAGACAATACAGCCCCGGACTGCGATGGCAGCTGGCTGATAACGGCCTCAAACCGCTGGCGCTGCAGGTTGAGGTAGTTGCGGCGCCACAGGTTGGTTTGACCGGGGTCGGGAGTGAATTCTGTCAGGCTCATTAATTCAGTATAGGTGGCCTGACAGAAAAGGTAGGTTGTCCGGTGGATTTAAACCTGACTGACGAACACCTCTTCGACCCGGCCGCGCAGAGATGCACCAATAGCCGGGTGGTTATGCCCCTGCGAGTACAGGTCACTGGCACTGATGGTCTGTTCTGTTTCCGGATTAAACAGGCAGGCATTGAAGGCCTGACCACTGCTGAGACCGTGTTGCAGACGCAGCACACTGGCCGGTAAAACCGTCAGTGCACGGATCAGGGCGTTCAGAGACAGCTCGCCCCGGTGCACCAGCGTCATCGCCAGCGGCAGGAAGCAATCGTACTGGCTCATGCCCGGACGGGCCTCGGCAAAAGGCGCCTTCTTGGCCGCGATTTCATGCGGCCTGTGGTTGGAGCTGATGGCCAGCTCACCGGATTCAACGGCAGCCAGCAGGGCCTGACGGTCTTCTTCAGTACGCAGCGGTGGCTGCACGTTGTAGAGGCTGCGGTAACCCAGGATGGCATCGTGGGTGTAAAGCAGGTTGGCCAGCGGCGTATCGGCCGTGATGTTCAGACCCTGTTCCCGTGCCTGGCGCAGCATCAGGACACTGCGGCCACAGCTGACCTGGCTGATGTGCAGACGTGCACCGGTCTGTTCAGCTAAAAGCAGAATTTTGGCCAGAGAGACGGTTTCAGCCGTGGCCGGAATACCCGGAAGGCCCAGTCGTGTCGACACCGGTCCTTCGTGCATACAACCGCCGGCCGCCAGAGCTGCATCATTGGCGCTGAGGAACACCGGAATATCGTACGTCGCCGCATACTCCATCAGCCGGCGCAGCACATAGCTGTCGCGGATGATGTGACGGGCATTGCTCATGGCTACCGCACCGGCTTCTGACAGGGTAACCATACTCGCCAGTTGCTCACCGGCCAGCCCCTGCGTCAGTGCGGCCAGCGGCAGTACGTGCACCTGAGCGGCACTGGCGGCCTTTTCCAGAATGAGTTTGATCACCGCCGACGTGTCCGCTACCGGCGAGGTATCCGGCAGGCTGCAGATATGGGTAAAGCCGCCACTGCGTGCCGCCCGGGTTTCTGATTCGATTGTGCCTTTCTGGGTGTAGCCCGGTTCCGGCAGGTGGCCACCGAGATCAATCAGGCCGGGCAGCAGCCACAGTCCGTTGCCATCACGGCTCTCACTGATGACAAGACCGGAGCCGGCGTCACCGGTACTGTGAATGCGGCCGTTGTCGACCAGAATGTCGGTGATGTCATCGCGGTGCTGCGCCGGATCAATCAGGCGTACATTGCGGATCTGCAGCATCAGGCCATCTCCTCACTGCTGTTCTGGGATTGCTGACCACTCATGGCCATCGCCATCACGGCCATGCGTACGGCGATGCCGTAGCTGACCTGATTGAGAATCACTGACTGAGGACCATCTGCGACGGCGGATTCAATCTCGACGCCGCGGTTGATTGGTCCCGGGTGCATAACAATGGCATCGGGTCTGGCGCAGGCCAGTTTGGCCTCGGTCAGGCCATAGAGTTTGAAAAATTCACCTTCGGACGGCAGCAGGGCGTTCTGCATGCGTTCTTTCTGCAGGCGCAGCATGATCACCACGTCACAGTCAGCGAGACCTTGCTTCATGTCGTAGAAGGGCTTTGCCCCCAGTGCTTCGATGTCTTTCGGCAGCAGGGTGCCGGGGCCGATCACGCGTACTTCGGCGGCACCCAGAGTGCGCAGGGCGTAGATCTGTGAGCGTGCCACCCGCGAATGCAGGATATCGCCGACGATGGCAACGACTTTACCGGCAATGCCTTCTTTATGGCGGCGGATGGTCAGCATGTCGAGCATGGCCTGGGTCGGATGCGCGTGGCGTCCGTCACCGGCGTTGATGATGGCGACGTTGGGAGTGACCTGCTCGGCAATGAAGTGGGCAGCACCGGAGTCTGCATGACGGACGACAAACATGTCGCTGTACATGGCCTCGAGGTTCCACAGGGTGTCCATCAGGGTTTCACCTTTGGACGTCGCCGAGCGGGCAATGTCGAGGTTGAGGATGTCCGCCGACAGGCGTTTCGCCGCCAGCTCGAAGGTCGAGCGGGTACGCGTACTGTTCTCAAAAAACAGGTTCACCACGGTTTTACCGCGCAGCAGAGGGACTTTTTTTACCGCCCGTTCCTGAGTACTGATAAAGGAGTCTGCTGTGTCGAGAATTTCTGTCAGCAGCTCGGCACTGAGGCCTTCGGTGGTCAGGAAGTGCTTGAGACGGCCGTCGTCCGTCAGCTGCACACGGCTGGGGTCGCGCAGAGTTTCGTGATGAATCAGGCTGGTCATGACGCTTCCTGTTATTGTGATTTGGTAACCAGAGTCAGGGTCAGAGGCTCAGGCCCCTGAAGCTTGATCTGCTGATCGTCGGCCAGTTCCAGTGTGGCGCCGCAGATATCCGGCTGCACCGGCAGTTCGCGGTGGCCGATGTCCAGCAGGGTCAGCAGGTGAATGCTGGCCGGGCGGCCATAATCAAACAGCTCGTTCATGGCGGCGCGGATGGTACGCCCGCTCATGATGACATCGTCCACCAGAATGATATGGCGGTCTTCGATGGACTCCAGCAGATCAGAGCCTTCCACATTCGGATGAAGACCGTTGCGGGTGAAGTCATCACGGTAAAAACTGATGTTGAGTGTGCTGATCTCGTCAGTGCCGCTGAGCTGCTGCTGCAGGCGCTGGGCAACCCAGACCCCACCGGAGCGGATGCCGACCAGCATGGGATTATCCAGTTGTTTATCACTGATCAGTTGATTGAGCCGGTGGCCGAGTTCAGTGCAGAGTGCCTCAGGATCAGGCAGATTCATGGGGGTCTCCTCCGCCGGATGGGTGGGCGTTCATCCAGCTCTCAAGTATCAGACAGGCGGCCAGTCCATCGACGGAATGTTCGCCGAAATCGGTATGACCCTGTTGTTCCAGTACCATACCTTTTGCTTCAAAACTGCTCAGACGTTCGTCCTGCAGATAGGCCGGCTTGTGAAAGCGGCCCTCCAGCCGTCCGGCGAACTTGCGTGCGCGGCGGCTCATATCACTGTCGCTGCCATCCATGTGCAGCGGTAAACCTACCACAAAGGCATCGGGCTGCCATTCGGCAATGATGCGTCCTAGCTGATCCCAGTCCGGCACGCCGTCACGGGCACTGACCGGTTTCAGCTCGCGGGTACCGCAGGTCAGGCGCTGACCACAAGCCATGCCGATGCGGCGGGTGCCAAAATCAAAGCCGAGCAGTTGCTGTATTTTCTCCGGAATCCTGACCGTCTGCTCAGGCATGTCCGGCCTCATGGCTGAGGTTGGCGACACTGATGCCAAAGCGCTTCAGGGCTTCGCTGTGAATGGTCTCGGCCGTGGTGCCGAACACCAGCTCCGGTGTGGCCGGCAGTGTCAGCCAGGCGTTGTCGGTGAGTTCATGCTCCAGCTGGTCTGCGCCCCATCCGGCATAACCCAGGGCGAAGCGGTATTCGTCCGGGCCACTGGCACTGGCGATGGCTTCGAGGATATCGCGCGACGATGACAGGCTGATCTCATCCGTCACCGCCATGGTGCTGCCCCAGTGCTGGCCGTTGTCACGGTGCAGGATAAACCCCTGCTCAGGTTGTACCGGGCCACCCTGCAGTACGACAGGCTCATGTCCCGGGAAACCATCGATGCCCAGCTGTTCGCAGACTTCACTGAAGCGGTGAGGGGAGGGTTTGCTCAGAACAATGCCCATGGCACCGTCGGCGTTGTGTTCGCACAGGTAGGTGACCGTGCCGGCAAACCAGGAATCTTCCAGTGCGGGCATGGCAATCAGCAGATGGTTTTTCAGATTTCTCAGTTCTTCCATCAGTTCACACCTGAGCGGTAGCGGTTACCGTTGAACTGCCAGGTCCGGATGATTTCCAGACGATCCATTTCATTGCGCATTTCCTGGGTGAAAGGCGCAAAGGGTGCTGCCAGCTTCACAATACGGACTGCGGCTTCATCCAGTACCTTGCGACCGGAAGACTCAAGAATAACCACTTCATGCAGGCTGCCGTCGGCATCGATGGCGACGAGCAAGCGCAGGCTGCAGTCCTGATAGCAGTTTTCAGCTTCGCGCGGGTAATTGATATCACCAATCTGCTCGACCTTGCGGCGCCAGCTGTTGACGTAGTACGCATCGGCCGACTTCATGGTGGAGGCCGCTGTCAGCCGCTGTACGCGGGGCATTTTCGCATACGACTGGCGCATGGTGTCCAGCTTGGCCTGCAGGCTGGCAATTTCGAGGCTGCGTTGCAGCAACGACTGACGCGGGCCTTCCGGCAGATCTTCAGCGGCTGTTTCAGTGGTGTCCTTGCTGACCGCAAAGTCGGAACGTGCCGTTGTGGTCACCGTATCGGTCTGACCTGTGGTCGTTTTCTGCGGTGCGGAAGCCTGTTGCTCCTGCATTTCGGTTTCACGGATGGTATTGGCGTGAAATACCGCTTCGACATCGGTGGTCTGCAGCACCGCTTCTTCTTTGGTGCCGCTGCCCTGCTGATTTTCCTGGGCCAGGAAGTCGGCTTTTTCCGGCGCTTTGTTCTGTTTATAACCGGCCAGGGTAACTTCCATGGTGGAGGCGAAGGGCGGGGTTGGCTCAGCCTCAAAACTGATTCCCAGAACCACCATGGCATGCAGCATCAGTGCGACGAATAACGCAAAGAGTAACCGGTCGTTGCTGGTTACTGTGGAGTCTGCCATCTGTGTGTCCAAAGCCTCTGGGCCTGTCAGCGGTTAATATCGTTTCAGGCAAGGCGCTGCGGGGGTGACTTAACGGCTTAAGCGAGCGTTCATGCCCTGAAAAAACTGCGCCAAGTCTGCGCTTATCCGCTGGTTTTGTCCATACCGTGCCCGGGAACGGTGGGGTATCCCGGGCCGGATTCCGTGCGCTTCAGCGGGTGCTGGCAGCGCGGATTTCAAACAGGGTCTGCAGCAGCTGAGACGCCACATCAATGCCGCTGTCACGGCTGATTTCACGCACGCAGGTCGGGCTGGTGACGTTGATTTCGGTGAGATTGCCGCCGATAACATCCAGACCAACAAAATACAGCCCACGGGCTTTCAGCTCCGGGCCGACAATCGCAGCGATGCGTTTGTCATCGTCGCTCAGTGGTTGCGTCACTCCGCGGCCACCGGCCGCGAGGTTGCCACGGGTTTCGCCAGTGGCAGGAATACGCGCCAGACAGTAGGGCACAGGCTCGCCATTAATCATCAGGATGCGCTTGTCACCTTCGGTAATCGCCGGGATGAACTTCTGCCCCATGATCTGCTGCTGGCCATGGTCGGTCAGGGTCTCGATAATAACGCTGACGTTCGGGTCATCGGCCTTCAGGCGGAAAATGGACGAGCCCCCCATGCCGTCGAGAGGTTTGAAGATCACGTCACCCTGCTCTTTATGGAACTGCTTCAGCAGGTCTGCCCGGCGGGTGACGATGGTCGGTGTCATCAGGTCGGGGAAATCGGTAGCGAACATCTTTTCGTTGCAGTCACGCAGACTGGCGGGACGGTTAGCGACAAGAACGCCTTCTTTTTCAGCCTTCTCGAGAATATAAGTGCTGTAGATAAACTCGCCGTCAAACGGCGGATCTTTGCGCATCAGGATAATATCCAGCTCCGCCAGCGGACGGTCACTGAATTCGCCGAGGTCGTACCAGTGCTCAGGATTCATCTGTACCTGCAGCGGGGCCATCAGGCCGTATGCACGCCCCTGCTGCACGGACAAGCCGGACTGCTCCATATACCAGAGCTCGGCACCGAGCTCGCTGGCGGCATTGAGTAATGCCAGTGAAGTATCTTTCTTGAAAGCGATCCCGCTGATGGGATCCATGACAACGCCAACTCTGATGGTCATGCGGACTCCGGTAATCTGGTTGCTGCGGCAGTGTACACCGTCAGAGCCTTGTTGGCCTGACCCGTCAATGTATGGTACAAAATGTTCCGATGACCCTGAAATAGTCCCGTTGGTATTAAATGTTCCATCCAGCGGCCTGTTACATCATTCATATCTATAACAACAACATCCAGTGTCACGGGAAGGTGTAGGCCGCTGTATGCACGAAAACATCAGTAATGTGAAAGTCATGGTCATTGATGACAGTAAAACCATCCGCCGCACCGCAGAAACCCTGCTGAAAAAAGCCGGTTGTGAGGTGGTCACCGCCAATGATGGTTTTGAAGCACTGGCTAAAATTGCCGATACCAATCCTGATATCATCTTTGTGGATATCATGATGCCGCGTCTGGATGGCTACCAGACCTGCGCCCTGATCAAAAATAATTCCCGCTTCAAATCTACGCCTGTCATTATGCTTTCAAGTAAAGATGGTCTCTTTGATAAAGCCAAAGGCAGGATTGTCGGTTCAGATAAGTATCTGACCAAGCCATTCAGCAAAGAAGAACTTCTTGGCTCAATCCGCCAGTACGTTAAGTAAAAGGTAGAGAGATATGGCGCGCATCCTGGTTGTGGATGACTCCCCGACAGAAACCGAAGCCTTCCGACAGATTCTCGAAAAAAACGGTCATGAGGTACTGAATGCCACAAATGGCGCCGATGGGGTGGCGCTGGCACATCAGGAAAAACCGGATCTGGTCCTGATGGATATCGTCATGCCCGGCCTGAACGGTTTTCAGGCTACCCGGCAACTGACCCGTAGTCAGGAAACCAGACACATCCCGGTGATTATTGTCACCACCAAAGATCAGGAAACCGACCGGGTCTGGGGTAAGCGTCAGGGGGCGTCCGGCTATCTGGTAAAACCGGTGACGGAGCAGCGCCTGTGCGCTGAAATCGATGCCCTGCTGGACGGACCGGCGGATTATCTATGACTCCGTATGCGCTGCTGGCTGACATCGACAGACGTTGCCGGGCCCAGGCAGCGGCCTTGCCCCAGCCGGTAGAAAACCTGCCGACCTGGCGTGGTGTGGGATTTATGCTCGGTGGACGTCAGTACGTGACCGAGATGGACAACGTCAGTGAAATTATCCAGCCACCGCATGTGACGCCGGTGCCGGGTGTCCGTGACTGGGTGCTGGGTGTCGCCAACGTGCGTGGCCGCCTGGTACCGGTGAATGATCTCTGCAGTATGCTCGGGGTTTCATCCCGTGCCGGCCGTAACAACCAGCGCGTGCTGGTGGTCGGGCGGAAGGATTTCCGCAGCGGTCTGCTGGTGGATGCGGTGCTGGGTATGCAGAGTTTTCTGGTGAGTCAGAAAATGACCGGTATTCAGGTGCCGGAAGAACTGATCGGATTTACCAACAGCGGTTTCGTCCGTGACGGCCAGATCTGGCCGGAAATTGAACTGGATAAGCTGGTGGAATCGCCCGGGTTTCTGGACATCGCGATCTGATCAGAAACACAAGAAGAATAAACCGAGACTGCGAACGCAGAACAGAATGCAGGAAATTGGAGTAACTCATGAGTGACAATACAGCGGGGAATTCAAACGGCGGTCTGGCCGGTCTGCTGGTGGTTTTTCTGTTGGGGTTCATCGGTATCACCATCTGGGTGAACTACCTCGCAAATCATGACGAACAGTACACAGAGCACGCTGGTGAGCTGCGGGTTCTGTCACAGGAAATGGCTAAAAACGCCGTAGAAGCTGCCGGTGGTAAGGCCGAGGCCTTCGCCGAACTGCGTCAGTCGCGCGATAACTTTGCCGTGCACTGGGGCTACCTGAACGACGGTAACTCGTCAACGAATCTGCCACCTTCGTCACAGGCGGGTATGTCTGGTGTGTCTCAGACCTGGGCCATTGTCCGCGCCGATGCGGATACCATTATCCGTGCGGAAGACGTTGTGCTCTCGGTGCATAAAGTGGCAGACCTGCTGGCGGAAACCATTCCGCAGCTGCAGGTGGAATACGACGATGTCGTGGATATCCTGCTGGAAAGCGGTGCTCCGGCAGATCAGGTGGCGGTTGCGCAGCGTCAGTCCTGGCTGGCGGAACGTATCGTACGCTCGATCAACAAGGTACTGGCCGGTGGTGATGATGCGGTGATGGCGGCCGATGCATTCGGTCGTGACGCAGCCTTGTTCGGCCGTGTACTGCAGGGCATGGTTGAGGGTGATATCGCCATGAACATCACTCCGGTCACCAGCCCGGATGCACTGGACAGCCTGACCGGTATTTCGGAAATGTTTGAATTCGTTTCCGGTTCGGTGGATGAGATTCTGGCCACGTCGCCGGAGATTTTCACCGTACGTGAATCTGCCGATAACATTTTTGCCAACTCCCGTACCCTGCTGGAACAGACCTCAGTCCTGACCGACGAAATTCAGCAGAACACCTCCCAGCGTAACCTCTATCAGTACATCGGCTATGCCTGTGCCGCTTTCGCCCTGATCCTGCTGATTATCCTTGGTCGTAAGTCGATTCTGGAAACCCGTAAACAGCAGGAAGATTCGCAGGCGCGTGAGCAGGAATCACGCATGACCAACGAACAGAACCAGGTGGCGATTCTGCGTCTGCTGGATGAAATTGCTGACCTCGCGGACGGTGATCTGTCCACCACGGCGACGGTAACCGAAGACTTTACCGGCGCCATCGCCGACGCGATCAACTTCGCGATCGACCAGATGCGCAGCATTGTATCGGCGATTAACGATACGGCGGTTCAGGTATCAAAAACCGCACAGAAAACCCAGACTACAGCGATGAATCTGGCTGAAGCGTCAGAGCATCAGGCACAGGAAATCGCCGGGGCATCTGCCGCCATTAATGAAATGACCGGCTCCATTGACCAGGTATCGGCCAACGCCACGGAATCTGCCGCGGTTGCGGAGCGCTCGGTAACCATCGCCAACAAAGGTTCTGAAGTGGTACAGGCGACCATCAGCGGCATGGATAACATCCGTGAGCAGATTCAGGACACCTCCAAGCGGATCAAGCGTCTGGGTGAATCCTCGCAGGAAATTGGTGACATCATCTCGCTGATTACCGACATTGCCGACCAGACCAACATCCTCTCCCTGAATGCTGCGATCCAGGCCTCCATGGCCGGTGATGCGGGCCGCGGCTTCGCGGTGGTTGCGGACGAAGTACAGCGACTGGCGGAACGTTCCGCTGCGGCGACCAAACAGATCGAAGCTCTGGTTAAAACGATTCAGAACGACACCAACGAAGCGGTTATCTCGATGGAGCAGACCACGGTGGAAGTGGTACGCGGAGCCCGTCTGGCGCAGGACGCCGGTGTGGCACTGGAAGAAATCGAAACGGTATCGAAAAACCTCGCCGAACTGATTCAGAGCATTTCCAACACAGCCCAGCAGCAGGCGACATCCGCTGGCCATATTTCCTCTACCATGGCGGTTATTCAGGAAATTACCTCTCAGACCTCAGCCGGTACCACCGCGACAGCGATGTCCATCGGTGAACTGGCCGAGATGACCAACACCCTGCGTGAATCGGTAGCGGGCTTCAAGCTGCCGGGTTACGACAGCGACGAAACCGACAGTCTGTGACCGGATAATCCCGTGACAGCGATCATCAGCCGGCAGCCTGACGCTGCTGAAACCGACCGCAACCCCGCACCTGTTACAGGTGCCGGGGCCGTTACCGTGACCGGGAGATAAGACCGCGATGAATCCTGATTACATCGCACTGGAGTGGGTCAAAGGTGAGATTCAGGAAACCCTGAATCAGGCCCAGATTGCTCTGGAAGAATTCGCCGAAAAACCGTCCGATGAAAGTGCCCTGACCATTTGCCGGGGGGCGCTGCATCAGGTGCATGGCACCCTGCAGATGGTGGAGTTTTACGGTGCCGCACTGCTTGCTGAAGAGATGGAAGCGGCAGCGATGGCCTTGGCCGAAAAGCGCATCGCCAGCGTGCAGGATGGTATGGAAGTACTGATGCAGGCGATCATTCAGCTGCCTTACTACCTTGAGCACGTCAAAGTCGGCCGTCGCGACCTGCCGGTGGTTCTGTTGCCGATCCTTAATGAACTGCGCTCGGTACGTGGTGAAAGCCTGTTGTCGGAAACCGCGCTGTTCAGCCCCTATATTGAGCACAATCCGAACTTATCACAGGGCCTGCGGGCGCAGATGAGTACGCCGGAATTCAGTCTGTGGCTGCGTAAAACCCGTCAGACTCTGCAGGTTGCGACACTGCAACTGCTGAAAGGCGAAGACACAGCGACCGCGGTTCATTATCTCAACCGGCTGTTCGCCAAACTGAATAAAACCCTTGGCGGAACTCCGCAGGGACTGGTGTGGTTACCGGCACTGGCCTTCAGTGAGTGGCTGTCCAAACAGGCTACGGTACCGAAAAGTGCCAAGCTGCTGCTGCGCCAGCTGGATCAGTTACTGAAGCAGTCCATGGACCATGGCGCTGACGTCATTGGCCGCCCGCCGGCGGAAGAGCTGCTGAAAAACCTGTTGTTCTATGTTGCCCGCACGGAGTCCCGCGGGGATGCTATCCGGCTGGTGCAGAAACGGTTCCGCCTCGATCAGGCGCTGCCGACCCAGGACGAAACCGATGATGAAGGCAATCTGACCAGCAGTGGTCATGATGCGATACGTCAGGCAGTTAAAAACCTGTGTGAAGACATCCGTGACCTGAAGGATGAACTGGACGCTCTGGTTCGCAGTGATAACGCCCATAACCAGTCACAGTTAAGTACTGTTTCCGTACAACTGCAGAAAATCGGCGATACCCTCGGCGTACTGGGGCTGGGGATGCCACGCTCAGTGATTGTCGAGCAGGATCAGCAGTTGCGCAGCCTTCTGGACGAAGACAGTGTCAGCGATAATGCCCTGCTGGATATCGCCGGAGCACTGCTGTACGTCGAAGCGACTCTGGAAAGCATGCTGCGCGACGGCGATTTCAGCGGCAAAAATGAACATACCGCGATGTCGGATGCACAGGGCGCGGTGGTTCAGGAGTCGCGCAACCTGCTGCAACAGATCCGTGAGGCGATGGAAGCCTGGGCGGCGGATACCGCCCGCACCGATCTGCTGGAAGCGGTTCCCGGCACTCTGATCAGCATTCAGGGTTCTCTGCAGATGATGGGCCTGGATCAGCTGGCTGAGGCGACAGGTGACATCGCGGCGGTGGTGAGTGAGCTGCAGCCGCCCGTGAGTGCGCTGCGGCAGGAACAGCTGGCCGATGCGCTGGCCGCTCTGGATTATGTGCTGGAGCAGTATACGGCTCAGGGCTCAGACGGTTCCTCGCGGATGACCGCACGCCTGCTGCAAGCCGTAGACACCCTGAATACAACAGAAACCGGGTCAGAGGTGGTCATGCCACCTGAGCCGGGAGAAGACGCTTCTCTTCCGGTTGATGACGCTGCTGATGAAGACCGTGCCAGTGCGGATGCGGGGCTGAGCCTCGATGATATTGTCGTCGACGGCCGTGATGACGGGGCACTGGATTTTGACCAGATCCTCGACAGCTCCGGCATTGACTCCGATGCCGGTGTCGATGAAATCGAGCTCAGTCTGCCGGGTACGGAGGAGCCCTCTGATGAATCTCCGCCTGAAGTCCAGGTTGAAGAAGACTTTATCGATGACGAAATCATCGAAGTTTTCCTGGAAGAGGCCGGAGAGGTTATAACCACTCTTAAAGAATACTGGCCTGAATACAAAGCCAATCCCACCGACAGCAACTCTCTGGTGGTGGTGCGCCGTGCCTACCATACCCTGAAGGGCAGCGGCCGCATGGTACAGGCGCTGAACATCAGCGAACTGGCCTGGGCCATTGAAAATCTGCTGAACCGTCTGCTGGATGAAACGGTCAGTGCGAATGACACCATCCTTGCTCTGATTGATCACGTGCAGGGTATCCTGCCGGAGCTGGTGGATGATTTCCGTGAACAACGCCAGGACTCCCATGACACGGCACCGCTGATCCGCTGTGCCGAAATCCTGTCGCAGGGGCACATACCTGATGATCTGCCTTTTGCCGCGGCGACGGCTTCCCCGGAGTCGTCTGGTGAAGCCTCTCCGGAAGAGAGTGCCGATCCGGCCGAGACCGAGCGCCTGTCGCTTATCGATATCTTTATTGGTGAAGCCAGTCTGCATCTGGATACCGTTGAGGATTTCTGTCGTTACTCGCGTCAGGAGTTCTGCACCAATCCACTGAACGACGAGCTGCAACGCGCTCTGCACACCCTGAAGGGCAGTGCTTACATGGCCGGGGTGACAGCGCTGGCGGAACTGGCTGCCCTGCTCGAACGTATGATCAAAGAAGGCCGGGCCTGCCATCTGCGCAATTCCGATACCCTCGTCAGCCTTGTGGAAGAAGGCGCCGGGCTGATCCGTCCTGTGCTGGAACCTCAGCAGCTGAGCGCACTGGAAACCCTGGACGGTGCAGAGCCGCTGAGTCAGCGACTGCTTGCATTCATTGATCAGAATATTGTCCACCCCGAATCCACGGATGACCAGCCGGATGGGGTACATGGTGATGCACTGTCGACCTTTATGGACGCCAGCATGGATAACGTCATGCTGGCCGAAGAGCTTTCTGCTGAATGGCAGTTGCAGGGAACACCGGGTCTGACACAGCAACTGCAGGACTGCATGTCGGCGGTGACGGCTTCTGCTGCGGCTGCTGGTTATGACACTGTTGAGAAGCTGGCCCGTGCCCTGACGCTGTTTTATGCCGAACAGGCTCCCGGTATCCCACCGGCCGGCAAAGCGGGCCTGGCCGCTGAAGCGCAGGATACCCTGCTGAATCTGTATGATTGCCTTGCTGCAGGCCAGACTGCAGTAGTTGAAGAGGATCTGTTTGAACGTCTGCAGCAGTCGGGAAGGGTCTATGGTGGTGTGATTCCGCTGGCGACTGAGGTGCTGGAGTCGCTGCCGCCTGAACCGGTTACCGACAGCTCGCCGGATGCTGAGGACGATTCAGAACTTCCGGACGATGCGCCAATGCTTCCACCAGAAAGTCCGGTCAGCCTGTTCAGCGACGAAGCACTGCCAGACGATGAGAGTAATGATAACGCCGGTGACAGTGAGACGGACGACCCGGAAGAAGACGGAGACAGCAGTGCAGAAACCGCTGCAGATTCTCTGACAGAGACCTTCCTTGAAGAAGCGGACGAAATTCTGGCGACCGTCACATCTCATCTGCAACAGTGGCAGTCATCGCCCCATGATCTCCTGCCCGTGGCCGGGTTGCAGCAGGAAATGCACACCCTGAAAGGGGCCGCTGATGTGACCGATTACACGCCGGTCGGTGATTTATCCGGGGTGTTGGAAACCTACTGTCGCTACCTGCATCAGGGATGGCTTGAAGCCGATGGCGGAACGCTTCCCCTGCTGCGCGATGCCCGCGACGAGCTTCAGGCTCAGGTTGAGGCCATCCGTGCCGGATTGATGCCGGTAGAGACGCTGTTGACCGGGCAGATACGCGCCCTGATGGAGAGTGCGGAAATTCCGGACGACAGTCTGGAAGAGCCGGTAAGCAATTATGATCAGATTGCCGCGGAGTCGCTCGACAGCTCCGACCGGGAAATCATTGAGATCTTCCTGGAAGAAGCCGAAGAGCTGATGGAAGTGCTCGATGACTCGGTGGTCGCCTGGAAAGACAACCCGGGTGAGCGTGCAGCGGCGGATGAAATACTGCGTACCCTGCACACCATTAAGGGCGGGGCACGTCTGGCTGGCCTCTCGGCCATCGGTGATTACACCCACACCTTCGAAGAAGATGTGCAGAAAGCCCTGAACAAGGGCAAAAAATTTGATGACGCCTTCTTCAGTCATCTGAACAAGCGCCAGGAAATTCTGCAGCAGCGCATTGAGAAAGTGGCAGAGCTGCTCGATTCCGAAGGCGTATTGGTGATGGAGTCGGAGCCGGTTCTGATCGAGCCTCAGGCTGATGTGCCGGTGCTGGATATTCCGGCTGACGGGAATGAAGCTGCAGCTGACGAATCTCAGGGGCACGATGGGTTTTTCCCGCTGCCCGCTGATGATTCAGCTCAGGCACCACTGGTGCCGGTTGAGAAGGATGATACCGGTACACAGGTCAGCACCGAACGCCGCGCCCCGACCGAACTGGTCAAAGTCTCTGCAGATCTGCTGGATACTCTGGTGAACCTCGCCGGTGAAACCGCGATTGGCCGGGGTCGTCTGGAACAGCAGGTCAGTGACTTCTCATCGACGCTGGGGGAGATGGATCAGACCCTGGAGCGTCTCAGTGATCAGCTGCGCCGTCTGGATCGCGAAACCGAAGCCCAGGTACTGTTCCGTCAGGAGCGCCAGGGTCCGGATTACAGCGACTTTGACCCGCTGGAAATGGACCGTTACTCCACCATTCAGCAGCTGTCACGGGCACTGATGGAATCGGCATCGGACCTGATGGATCTGAAAGCCACCCTGCACGACAAAGCGCGGGATACCGAATCCGTTCTGTCGCAGCAGGCGCGGATCAGTACCGAGTTGCAGTCAGGTCTGATGAAAACCCGTATGGTGCCTTTCCAGCGTCTGGTCCCGCGTCTGCGCCGGATTGTGCGTCAGGTCAGCCTGGAGCTGGATAAACAGGTGGATCTGCAGGTATCCAACGCCGAAGGCGAGATGGACCGCTCCATCCTTGAACGTCTGGTCACACCGCTGGAACACATGCTGCGTAACGCTGTCGACCACGGTATTGAAACACCGAAAAAACGCGAGAAAGCGGGTAAACCGGCCATGGGCCGGATCACCCTGGACATGCGCCGTGATGGTGGCGATGTCGTGCTGACCATGACCGACGACGGCCGTGGTATCAACCTTGACGCCGTGCTGAAGAAAGCCCGTCAGCAGGGCTTGATTGCCGCTGACGGAACGCCGTCGGATGACGAGATTCTGCAGTGCATCCTGCAGCCGGGTTTCTCGACCGCCGAAGTGGTAACTCAGATTTCCGGCCGCGGTGTCGGTATGGACGTCATCAACAGTGAAATCAAACAGATGGGCGGCACGCTGGAGATCTCCTCAGAAGAGGGTGCCGGTGCCAGTTTTGTTCTGCGAGTACCATTCACAGTATCCGTGAACCGGGCGCTGATGGTACGTATCGGCGAAGACCTGTATGCCATTCCGCTGAACACTATTCAGGGCATTGTACGGGTGCCTGTGATTGAACTGGAAAACATCTACGCCCTGCCGGAAGGTGAACGCACCTATGAATACTCGGGGCAAGCGTATCAGCTGGATTATCTCGGCAGTCTTATGAAAGCCGGGGCACAGCCTGCGGTCGTCAACCAACGCCTGCCGGTTCCCCTGATTCTGGTTCAGGGACAGAAGCCGACCGCTCTGCAGGTTGATACCCTGCTGGGTGCGAAAGAAATTGTGGTAAAGAGCCTGGGTCCTCAGTTTGCAGCGGTTCCTGGGGTGTCCGGCGGTACCATCATGGGTGACGGCAGCGTGGTTATCATTCTTGACCTGCAGGCCATGGTCCGTGACCGCGCCCGGATTGAAGCCGATCAGAAGCGCCGTCTGGCAGCATCCGAAGCGGAACAGTCTGACCCGGGTCGGGTGCCAGTGATTCTGGTAGTGGATGATTCTGTGACCGTACGTAAGGTGACCAGCCGTCTGCTGGAGCGTCATGGGCTGGAAGTACTGACTGCTAAAGACGGCGTTGAAGCACTTGAGGTCATGCAGAATCAGCTGCCGGATGTGGTGCTGCTGGATATCGAAATGCCGCGTATGGATGGTTTTGAAGTCGCCTCACACATGCGCCATGATTCTCGCCTGAACGCCGTTCCCGTTATCATGATCACCTCCCGGACCGGCGATAAGCACCGCGAACACGCCATGTCTCTGGGAGTAAATGAATACATGGGGAAACCCTTCCAGGAGGATGTATTGATCCGCCATCTGGAACACTTTACCGGACGCAGCCTGTCATGATGCGCTGTACCATACTGCAATCATCATGGGGTGATATGAATGAGTAATCCGATGCATCAGGCGAAACAGGCTGAACGCCGGATTGATTGCCTGCTGATTCCGCTGCGTGACCGGCAACTGCTGTTGCCGAACTCAGCGGTGGCGGAAGTCGTACCTTTCTCACACCTGCTGATGTCGGATATGGATGTGAACTGGGTACTGGGCAAACTCGACTGGCGTGGTTCACTGGTGCCCGCCATCTGTTACGAACTCCTGAGTGAACAGAGCCCGCCGGAACCGAACCCAGATGCACGTTTTATCATCATGAACACCACCGGAACGGATAACGAACTGACGTTTTATGCGGTACTGGTGCAGGGGATTCCGCGGTTGCTGCATATTCAGCAGGATGATCTGCAGGAAGTCGAATCGGTGATGACCGGGCAATATGATAAAATGGCCGTCAGCATGCCCGGGCTTAATGCAGTAATACCTGATCTGGATGCGATTGAACATACACTTTCTCAGCACCTCTGACGCGATCTGTTTCTGCTATGTCATCAGTCTTGTTGCTGGCGGTTAACCGTCATCAGGAAACCTATTTCCGTAAAATCGCTGCTGCAGCGACGTCTTTAAACATCCGGATTCTGCACGATAACCGTTTACCCCTCATATTCGGTTCCTGGAAAATTTCTGATTACGAACGCCAGGTACTGGAGGAGATTGTTCAGCTGCGGCTCGATACGCTGGCTCAGGAGTCTCCGGGTTACCGTTTGTCATACTTCAGAAGAAAACGACTGACTCTTCAATACCGGCTTTCAGTCTGGTGGTTTTATCTGCGTGCGCGCTCATATTTTGGCCAGAACTGCTTCGATCTGGTTGGGCTGTGGAGTGGTATGAAATGGCGGCAGAGAATTATCCGGCAGTTACTTTTGCCTGCAGAAACCAGAACGCTTTTTTTTGAGAATGGTGCTTTCCCGGATACCACAACAGTCGACCCTGAAGGGGTTAATTTTGGCAGCAGTATTCCGGATGATCCTGTGTTTTTCCTCAGTCATAAGCCCCTGAAGAAAAAGGAATTACCTCATCGTTTGTCGGTGCGTAAAGCATCTCACTCCAGGAAGACCGAAGGAAATCAGCTGCTTCCTGCGGAGTTCTGTTTTGTTCCTTTTCAGGTGGACTCTGATACACAAATTCTTGAATACTCCCCGGATATTCAGAATATGGAGCAACTTTATAAGCTGCTTTGTGATACTGCAGATTTGTCGGATGGCAGATTACCTGTCTTTGTGGTTAAAGAGCATCCGAGTTCGAAAAATGACTACCGCCATCTGCATAACCGGCATCCCGGGGTAGTATTCTGTAATCAGGAAGAGACACAAAGGTTGATTGAAACCGCGCGCTGCGTTGTGACGATTAACTCCAGTGTGGGCTTCGAAGCTTTATTGCTGAACAAGCCCGTGATTACTTTGGGTAAGTCGTTTTATGCACTTGATGGATTGGTTACTTCTGTGCAGTCAGCGGCAGACCTGGTTACAGCCTGTCAGAATCCGCAACCGGCCGATCCCAGTCTCAGAGATGCATTTCTGCAATATCTGTATTCAGAGTATTATGTGCACGGATGCTGGCGCACGGCCAGTGATGAGCACACCGCTGCCGTTGTACAGCGGATGGAAAGGATTCTGAAAAACGCATGACTTGGGTTACAACCAACGGGTCTCTTCTTACCTTGAGCCGGGCGCTTGCGTGGGCCGGCCTGATTCTTATTTTTATGGCTTTCGGTGCCTGCCACCTTGATGCTTCACCCGCCGAGAGTCAATTGACTCATCTGGTCTGGTTGCTGCTGTTTGCATGGGTACTTCCCCTCTCCAGGACCATACAGCCTGAAGAAATACGTTTTACGGCTGTGATGGTGATTCTGTTCTCTGCCGCGTTGCTCAGTGCATGGCTGGCGGGTGATCTGAAGGTTGAAGGTTACTTCCGTCCATCATTTATCTACTTGTTGCCAGTGGGCCTGCTCGGAGTCTTGTCCTTGTTCCGTATGCGAAAGGGCTGGGTCGTATCAGGCCTGTTGTTTGCTGCGTCGATGGCATTCATTGTGATCATCAAAGATCTGGCCTTTGGCGGAGTCCGGGGGGCGCATCACGGGCTGGCAATTCCTTATGGCATTTTCGGACTGACGACCGGTCTGATGTGCTTGTTGTTTGCTATGGATAAAAGCTTACGCCGTGAAGTTCGTATGTTGTTACTTGCAGGCGCGGTTTGCGGCTTTGCTGCCTGCATCTGGTCGCAAACACGCATAGCCTGGCTATACGCGATTCTGTGGGCATGCGCTTTCCCGTTTTTCTGGCTGAGTTTCAGCAGGATTTCTGCCCGGCGAATTGTTGCCATGGTGGTGGTTACAGTACTGGCACTGGGAATTGTCTATGTGAATCGTCCTATGGTGCTGGAGCGCACGGATGAGGCGATCAGTGATGTCACTCATTATCTTGATGGAACTGATAAAAATACCTCTGTCGGGCAGAGACTTGAGCTCTGGAAGGTTGCAGCCCACACTTTTGCGGAATTCCCTTTGCTGGGGGCGGGAGAAAGCGGTTTTGTAACAAAACGGGATGAAATGAATGCCAGTAACGAAGTATTCGTGCGTCCCAATCTTGAGCATGCACACAATGATTATCTGTGGCTTGCATCGACACGTGGACTTCTGTCGCTGTTTTTCTATCTAGTGCTCCAGGTCGGCCTGATTATTTTTTATTGGCAACACGTGCGATCACCTGTCACCCGTTATGCAGCTTTTTCCGGACTGACATTGACGGCAGGCGCCCTATTTTACGGTTTCTCCGATATTTTCTTTTCGGTTAAGATTTCGATTGGTTATTATCTGATTGCTCAGATGGTTCTGATTCGGTTACTCTGCTCAGAATCGAAGCTCGCTGCACCCGAAAGCAGTGTTTAACAGGATGTTGTTAAAGTTCAGAGGGATCTGTGAAGTACTATTTCAGCAAATCTCGTACCCCTAGCCGGGACGAGTATCTTATCCGCCTGTGTGCCGCTAAAAACGTTCTGCACATCGGAGCCTGTGACGCGCCCTATACCCGCAGTAAAAAAGAAACGGGGCTGCTTCTGCACGAAAAAATCAGCGCTGTAGCCAATGAAGTGGTCGGGATAGATATAGACCAGGAAGCCATTGCTCTGATGCAGTCATACGGCTTTGATAATGTCATCCACTTTGATATGAACTGTCTGGATGAACTGAGCTTCCGCCCGGATGTGGTGATTTTTGGCGAAACCATTGAGCATCTGAAAGATTTTTCATCAACCTTCGGCAACATCCGCAAAGTGATGCAGGACAATGCGGTTCTGGTCATCACCACGCCCAATGCGTTTTATTTCTCGAATTTTATCAAAGCTCTCAAAGGATATGAGAGTAATCACCCGGAACATACCGTGTTCTTCTCTCCGCGGACGTTGGACTACATGTTGAGTTCGAGCGGTTTTGAGGTTACTCAGCGGACATTTTCTTTTCTGGATCGCAAGAAAGAACGATGGCCAATGCGGTTGAAAAAGACACTACTGATGCGCTTCCCTTTATTGTGCGAAACGCTGATTTATGAGTGCCGCAGTGGCGGAATGTCCTGATCACGCAACGGGGGTACCGGTGAGTTAGTGTCTGCCCGGGGTGAGGGGGTGCTGGGTTTGTACTTACCAGACAGTATTTCACCGATAACATCCCGTGCATGAGTATCTTCACGGATGATACCAAGGTCATTCAGGCAGCGCTTATAATCCGGGGTCAATACCAGCCTGCGGAATTCCTTGTCGATGGTGCCATTGCGGTACATTTCTGCCCAGCGGCGGTAGTGATTCCCCATTTTGGTTACACCATTCTCCAGAAGATACGCACGGTGTTTTACGTTCTCCATAAAATGGCTTTTGCTGCGGATGGGGTAATGATAAACCGTAATATCAGGTTCGTTTCGTTGGTTAAGCCAGCCCCAGGCATGCCAGGCACGATGGTTTCCACCTTTTACCCGTATAAGTCCCAGAGTGCGGACCATCACTTTGCCATGAATTTTCCCCATCATGATGGAGCGCTTTTCATCACAGATTTCGTTGCCCTTGCAGTACAGTACCGGGCAGCTCACCACGCTGGTCTGAGTATGAAATTCAGCACCGCGCTCAAAGGCATCAGCGTCAAAAAGAACATTGCGCCGTTCACAGTGGATAATGGAGCCGGAGCGGGTCAGGCGGTCCTTCAGTGATCCACTGGAAGGAATCCAGAACTCATCAGCATCGTTGGCGATGGTCCAGTCTGCCCCATAGGTCTTGCGGGCAATATGTACCATTTCGGTTTTCCAGTTACTTTGCTGATAGTCCAGTGCTGGTCGCTCAATAAGGGTAATGGGGTATTCAGACTGAAGCCGGCGGATGATATCTGTTGTGCCATCGGTAGAGCCGTTATCCATGACGACAAAACTGTCAACACCGAGTGCTGCATGTACCCGGATGTTCTGTTCAATCACATCTGCTTCGTCTTTGATCAGCAGATTCATGGTTAGATGCATAGACAAATCCCCTGAAGTTCAGAAGATTCTAGCGTAAGGGCGATGGAAATAGCAGCTGCAGATCAGGCAGACAGCATGTCAGACTGGCCAGTTGGGTAAGATGACGCTTTTACTGAGGTTTTAGCCATCTCTGCATACAGGTTGCTGAGTTTGCTTTCCAGCGAACGCCAGGAGCGGCGTATGAAGTGCCTTGCCAGGAAGGTCAGACGGATATTCAGTGGGTTTACACCGGGATTGCTGACGCCATCAACGATTACCAGGCGGTAAACGCCGTCCAGCTTCTGACACATGATGTTGTTGGGGCTGATATCACGCACACAGATCAGGTTGTCCAACAGGTAAGCCTTCAGGTCATCCAGCATCAGGCGCAGCTTTTCTTTGCTGATCCGTTGATTGCGTATCACTTCAGTCAGGGTTTCTGAGATCTGGCCGTCATCGTCCAGCATCAGCTCATAGGTCGCACCTTCGCCGAGCGAGGTCTTTACTGAGCCAAGGTAATGCGCCAGATGAGATGTATCTCTCTCCCACAACATCAGCAGCGAGAAGTACACTCGTTCACGCTTGGTCTGCTTCTGTGGGCGGCGGGATACCTTGATGCACTGGGTGGCAATTTCCGGATGACGGTAACAGTCCCGGTCCCGTCCCTGGCCGATCAGGGTCGCATCTTTAAGATTGATCATATGCGGATATCTCACTCCCGTTTTAAGCTGAATAGTATGAGATGGTTTCCTCAGTGGAACTATCTCTGATGTATTCAACTGACTTTCCCTTGAGCTGAACAATTTACGCCGACGTTTAAGATTGAGCAAGACTTGTCTTCTCCCGCAGCGCAGGCAGGAGCTCAGCAGGTGTCAGGGTAGCCACACCAATCTGAGTAAAAAACTGACTGAATAGTTCGGCATTGGCGACCGAATCATTCTGTAAAGACAGGATTTCAGCATCCGGCCTGAGCCAGCGGCCGTTGATCAGCGTGGATGACACGTCACCGATGATGATGCAGCCTTCCGGCAACAGTGGTAACAGCGCTTCAAACGGAATGCGGTAAGGGATCAGGTAGGTTCCTGACTGATCACCTGCATTGAGAATGTCCGGGTTGCTGTTACGCGGATGGTATTTTACTCCGACCCGGGTTCCGTTACCGCACAGCTCGTCAAGTACGCCCAGCATGGCATCACGGTAGCCGGGCAGACGTTCAATAATGGACTCGTGTGGCAGAGTCAGGACGGCATCCAGATGGCGGACACGTTCAGCGTCGGCGCCAAACGTTTCCAGCAGCAGGGCACAGAATCGCTCAACGGCCTGATTTGCGTGGTAACAGTTCTGCAGAGGAATCAGGGTTTTCTGTTGCAGCAGGCCGTGCACCAGCTCAGGGAACGCGGCGTACACTTCATTGATCCACCCAGAGCCACCGATGGTCGGTGGATGTTTCCACCACAGGCCATAGGTCAGTTTTTTCAACAGGTTGTCGACCACCCGGTCTGAGAAGCTGGTGGAGGCGGCCCGGCCCACGTAGGTAAAAGTACCTTCATCCATGTAGATCCCGGTCGCATCGCAGTGCTGTTGTGCACACTGGTGCATGGCGTACTGAAACTCAATGCGACGGTCATTGCCTGTGTACACCCGGGCTGGCCGGACAGTGTTGATCAGTTCAGCGATCTGCGCAAACACCTGCCTGCGGTTGGCGAGTTTCTGTTTCAGCCCTTTGATCTGCCCTTGCGTGATACGGCAGGAGCGGAAAGGCGACTCAGCCCAGCTGTTCAGCAAGGCAAAGTACGGATTGCCGTCCACCACCGGCTGATCAATCAGCCAGATGTGATGATCATTCTCAGGCCGGCCGCTGGCAATCGCGACCGAATTGAGAATGTGCAGAGGGGTTGAACAGAGGTAGAGTTCAGCAGGCATAGAAAGCAGTTACGACCTGGATTCAGACCAGATTACGCCAGACGCGCAGGCTGGCCTCGGCCTGATTCAGGGTATAGAAATGGATACCCGGAGCACCGCCGTCTAACAGGCGGCGGCACATGTCGGTTACCACGTCTTCCCCGAATTGCTGAATGCTCTGGCTGTCGTCGCCGTAGGCTTCCAGTTGCTTGCGGATCCAACGCGGAATCTCGGCACCACAGGCATCAGAGAAGCGCGCCAGTTTGCTGTAGTTGGTGATTGGCATGATGCCTGGAATGATCGGGATATCGACACCCATAGCACGCACACGGTCAACAAAATGGAAGTAGCTGTCGGCGTTGAAAAAGTACTGGGTAATGGCGCTGTCGGCACCGGCTTTCACCTTGCGCACGAAGTTCTGCAGGTCTTTTTCGAAGCTGGTGGCCTGAGGGTGCATTTCCGGATAGGCAGCGACCTCCAGCGTGAAATGGTCGCCGGTTTCAGCGCGGATGAATTCCACCAGCTCATTGGCGTAACGCAGTTCGCTATTGGCCAGACCAGAACCGCTCGGCAGGTCACCGCGCAGGGCAACAATGCGGTCGATTCCCAGATCTTTGTATTCATTCAGCAGCTGACGCAGGTCTTCTTTGCTGTCACCGACACACGACAGGTGTGGCGCAGCAGGAATACCGCGTTCCTGAATGGCTTTCACAATGGCGTAAGTACGGTCGCGGGTGGAACCACCGGCACCGTAGGTCACCGAGAAAAACTCAGGATTGTATTCCGCCAGAGTGTCACGCACGGCGAGCAGCTTGTCGGTGCCTTCCTCGCTTTTGGTCGGGAAGAATTCAAAACTTAAGGTAGTCATCTTAACTTCTCTTAATCTGGCAGAGAGAGTCACCTTCTCTTTACCAACTATTCTGTTGCGAGCTGATACGCTGCAAAAGGAGCGCAAGCGAAGAAGTCAGGTCGAGGAGGATCTGCTTCGGAACGCGCAGTGTATAAGTCATACATGAGCACTTCCGAAGCAAATTCAACAAAGAGCTGACGATGCAGCTAGCTCCGTTCAAGCATCAGTATTTGTAGGCTTCTGGCTTATACGGGCCATCAACGTTGACGTCGATGTACTTAGCCTGCGCTGGTGTCAGCTTAGTGATCACACCACCAAAACCTTCCACCATGTCTTTCGCCACTTCTTCATCGAGCTTCTTCGGCAGCACTTTCACATAAATGCTGTCGGCTTTTTCCGCTTCCATCAGGTTGGCGAACTTACGCTCGTACAGATAAATCTGCGCCAGTACCTGGTTGGCAAAGGAGCCATCCATGATACGCGATGGGTGACCGGTCGCATTACCCAGGTTCACCAAGCGGCCTTCGGACAGCAGCAGCAGATGATCGTCTGCTGCTTTGTCACGGTACACCTTGTGTACCTGTGGCTTCACTTCTTCCCATTCCCAGTTCTGACGCATGAAGGCCGTGTCGATTTCGTTATCGAAGTGACCGATGTTGCACACCACTGCGCCGTTTTTCAGTTTCTGCAGCATGAACTTGTCGCACACGTTGACGTTACCTGTGGTGGTCACGATCAGGTCGGTTTTACCCAGCAGATCGCCATCAACGCACTCGAGAGTGCCAAGGTTTTCGCCGTTGATGTAAGGAGACACCACTTCATAACCATCCATGCAGGCCTGCATGGCACAGATCGGATCGATCTCAGTGACCTTAACAATCATGCCTTCCTGACGCAGAGAAGCGGCAGAACCTTTACCCACGTCACCGTAGCCGATCACCAGGGCTTTCTTACCGGACAGCAGGTGGTCAGTACCACGCTTGATGGCATCGTTCAGTGAGTGACGGCAGCCGTACTTGTTGTCGTTCTTGGACTTGGTCACGGAGTCGTTGACGTTGATCGCAGGGACCTTCAGGGTACCTTCTTTCATCATCTCCAGCAGACGGTGTACACCGGTGGTGGTTTCTTCTGAAATACCGTGGATGTTTTCCAGCATCTGCGGGAAGTCGTTGTGAACCATCTCGGTCAGGTCGCCGCCGTCGTCGAGGATCATGTTAGCGTCCCAGACGGTATCGGTATCTTTCTCAGCCAGAATGGTCTGCTTGATGCACCACAGGAATTCTTCTTCAGTCTCACCTTTCCAGGCAAAGACCGGGATACCCGCAGCAGCGATGGCCGCAGCAGCGTGATCCTGAGTCGAGAAAATGTTGCACGAAGACCAGCGCACGTCAGCGCCCAGATCCACCAGTGTCTCAATCAGAACAGCGGTCTGAATGGTCATGTGGATACAGCCCATGATTCTGGCGCCTGCCAGTGGCTGCTCGTCTTTGTATTTACGACGCAGCGCCATCAGGGCCGGCATTTCGCCTTCGGCGATTTTGATTTCTTTACGGCCCCAGTCGGCGAGGCTCATATCTGCAACTCTGTAATCGGTGAACGTGCTCATACTTTCTCCGCTATCTGTAGGGTGGGCACCGCCCACCAGGGTTGTGGTGGGCAATGCCCACCCTACGTTTATCCGTTTTTTTACTAGGAAACTGCGACTCTGAAACTTAAAGACCAGCAGCAGCTTTCAGTGCATCAACCTTGTCGGTACGTTCCCAGGTGAACGCGGTGAAGGTCTTGCTCTTCTTCTCACCGTTTTCGGTGTAGTCGTAGGTCATTTCATACGGCTCACGACCGAAGTGACCGTACGCAGCCGTTGCCTGATACATAGGGTTCAGCAGTTCCAGCTGGTTCTGGATGGCGTAAGGACGCAGATCGAAGACCTGACGGATGACCTTGGCCAGTTCACGGTCAGAGATCTTGCCGGTGCCGAAGCTGTTCACAGACACAGAGGTCGGTTCAGCCACCCCAATGGCGTAGGACACCTGAATCTCACAACGGTCCGCCAGACCCGCAGCAACGATGTTCTTGGCCACATAACGGCCCATGTAGGCAGCTGAACGGTCAACTTTTGATGGATCTTTACCCGAGAAGGCACCGCCACCGTGACGTGCCATGCCGCCGTAGGTATCCACAATGATCTTACGGCCGGTCAGACCGGCATCGCCCACCGGGCCACCGATCACGAAGTTACCGGTCGGGTTGATGTGGTACAGAGTGCCTTCGTGCAGCCATTCAGCGGGCAGAACCGGCTTAATGATGTGCTCCAGCACTTCAGCGCGCAGCTCTTCCAGGCTGATGCTCGGATCGTGCTGGGTAGACAGTACAACGGCGTCGACTTTCGGGCTGTCACCTTCCCAGTTAATGGTGACCTGAGATTTTGCATCCGGACGCAACCAGGGCAGAGTACCGTTACGACGCAGCTCTGACTGACGCTGTACCAGCAGGTGTGCGTAGTACACCGGGGCAGGCATCAGGTTCGGGGTTTCGTTGGTGGCGTAGCCAAACATCAGGCCCTGGTCGCCCGCGCCCTGATCTTCCGGCTTGGCACGGTCAACACCCATATTGATGTCGACAGACTGCTTACCGATACCGTTCAGTACCGCACAGGTGGCACCGTCGAAGCCCACGTCAGAGCCGGTGTAACCAATGCCGGTAATGACGTTACGGACGATGTCTTCAAGATCAACGTAGCAGGAGGTGGTGACCTCACCAGCAACGATGGCCATACCGGTTTTGACCAGTGTTTCCACGGCAACACGGGCATACGGGTCGCGGGCGATGATGGCGTCCAGTACGGCATCAGAAATCTGGTCGGCAACTTTGTCCGGGTGACCTTCAGAGACAGACTCTGATGTAAAAATCGAATATTCGCTCATGTGCGTGTCCTCAAAAAATGCTCATCAGGAGCGGTGAAATAAACGGAACTGAATCTGAAATCCATTCCTTAAACCTGAATACTGGCTTTCGCCTTCGCTCAGTCCGGCATCCTGTGCCCACTGGCTCAAATCGGCCGGCTCAAAACCCAGCCATAAATCTCCGCAGGCCGTTCTGGCCCATTCCTGATCATGGTGAATCAGGTCTGTGACCAGAAAGCTGCCACCCGGCTTCAGCAGGCTGGCCACCTCGGCGAAAATCGTTTTCGGTGATGGCACGTGGTGCAATACCATGTTCGCGACCGCAAAATCGTAATTTCCTTTGCCTTCCTTCAGCAGAGCCGCGGTATCGCCGGCAATCAGGCGGACGTTGCTCAGTTGCTCCTGGGCACAGAAGGCGCCGGCTTTGCTGAGCATGTCCGGCGAAATATCCACGGCGGTTACCTGAGTAAACCGCTGACTCAGCGGCTTCAGGAAGGCGCCTTCGCCCGGACCAATTTCCAGTGCGGCATCGGTGCTGGCCGGATTCAGAGTGGCCAGCAGGGTTTCCAGCGCCTGACCATACTGCTCGTGTGAGGCAATCAGGTCCTGCTGCTCACGGAAGTCATCCGCGTGCCGGGCAAAAAAATCCGCACAGGCCTGCCCGCGCTCACCCAGTACCCGGGTAACACCCTGCATCACGTCGGCATCCAGCGGCAGACGGTCCAGCACCCGGAAGGTTTCGCGCAGCCATTGGCTGAAGCTGTCCTGTCCGGCCACAAACGGGCGACGGTAAAAGATACTGTTGCCTTCACGCTGGGCACTGACAATGCCTGCCTGCGCCATCACTTTCAGGTGATGACTCATCCCCGACTGCTTGATGCCGAAAATCTGGCTCAGCTCCAGCACCCCGAAGGCGCCTTGTCCGAGCAGCTTCAGAATGTTCATCCGCAGCGGATCACCGGCTGCCTTACAGGCCGCCGCAAGGGAGACAGGGGTCAGCAATGCCGGAGCCGCATGGTTCATAGGTGAGTCGCGTTGTTCATAGGTTGGGCATTATAGAGAAGATGAAATCTATATCAAATATTTTTGATATAGATATTGCTTGTTCTTTTAAGGACGGATTCCGGTAGAGTGTGCGGCTGATACCTTTGTAAGACAGGAAATGCGATGAGCAGCCCCGGCCCCCTGACTCTCTATACCATTAACATGTCCCACTACAGCGAAAAGATCCGCTGGCTGCTGGACTACGAGCAGATTCCATACACTGAAATTCCGGTCACACCGGCGCTGCATACCTTGCCTATGCTGGCCAAAGGTGGCTTTAAACAGACCACAGTGCCTGTGATTCAGCAGGGCAGTGAATGTGTGCAGGACAGCCCGCGTATTGTCGACTGGCTGACCCTCAACTGCGGCCCGCTGAAGACCATGCCGGAAGCCTTTCAGGAAGAGATACTGTCCGTGCAGCAGCGTTTTGATGCCATTGGTAAGCCGGTGGCCCGCTATCTCTACCTGCCCGGTTTTGCCCACGATGCACTGATCAAAGACATCTGGACGCAGTTTGCGACACCGGCTGAGAATCTGTTTGTGCGTGCGTTTTATCCGGTGATCAAGCCTGTGTTCAAAGTGAAACTGAAGATCAACCCGAAAGATGTGGCCCGTGCCGAAGAGAAAATTGCTGCCGCTATTGAGTGGCTGAATAAGCGTCTTGAAGGGCGGGAATATCTCGTCGGCGAGCAGTTCACCGTCGCGGACATCACCGCGGCGTCTCTGCTGGCACCGCTGGCCTGTCCACCGGAACATCCTATTTATGGTCAGGCAGAGTTCCGCGAGAAGATGTCCGGTCCGGCACAGAAGTGGAACGATACTCCGGCGCTGATCTGGGTGCGTAAGATGTACGCTCAGCACCGGGGCCTGGTATGGAAAGACCTGCTGAAAGCATCCTGATGTCAGGCGCTCTCATGGAAATCTGCTTGTTAGATAAAAGCTATCGAAATGAGAAAAAGATTCAACTTTAACTAACTTTCATGCGGCGCGATGATGAACTCATCAACCACGGGCAATGCCGCCCGCCAGTCCATGAGGTGAAGTATGAAAAAGCTGATTCAGCGCGTCCGCAAAACCCGCAGTGCACGTCTGGCACAGAGTGCTCAGCATGCGGTAACGGCAGCGTCTTCTGTCGCCCAGAACCGCATCTGTAACTATGCCGATAATTACTACGGTGATCAGGTGTGTCTTCTTAACGGTGGCTCTGTTCGCTGAGCAGGCATAAAAAAGGCCGCTTCACTGAAGCGGCCTTTTTGTGTGGCTGGTGCGGTTATCTGACCAGAGTCAGCCATTCGGCATTGAACGGATCGCGGCCAGTCACAGTATCGAAGTACATGGTCTGCAACTTCTCGGTGATCGGGCCACGGTGACCGGCACCGATAACGCGGCCGTCCAGTGACTGAATCGGCAGAACCTCAGCGGCGGTGCCGGTAAAGAAGGCCTCATCGGCGATGTAGACTTCGTCACGGGTGATGCGCTTTTCACGGACGTTGTAACCCAGTGATGCAGCCATTTCCATAATGGTGCGGCGGGTAATGCCGTCCAGGCAGGAGGTCAGTTCCGGGGTGTAAATCACGCCGTCACGGATGACGAAGATGTTCTCACCGGAACCTTCGGCCACGTAACCTTCGTTGTCCAGCAGCAGGGCTTCCTGACAACCACTGTCCAGTGCTTCGCGCAGGGCCAGCATGGAGTTCATGTAGTTACCGTTGGCCTTCGCCTTACACATGGTGATATTCACATGGTGACGGGTGAAGCTGGAAGTGCGGATCTTGATGCCCTGGGTTTTGGCCTCTTCACCCATGTACGCCGGCCAGTTCCAGGCGGCCACAATGACATGCACTTTCAGGTTATCAGCACGCAGTCCCATACCTTCGGAGCCATAAAATGCCATCGGGCGGATGTAAGCGCTGTCGAGATTGTTTTCGCGTACGGCGGCACGCTGGGCTTCGTTGATTTCTGCTTTGCTGAACGGCATCTGCATGTTCAGGATATGCGCAGAACGGAACAGACGGTCAGTGTGTTCCTGCAGGCGGAAGATCGCCGCGCCCTGATCCGTTTCGTAAGCGCGCACGCCTTCAAAGACACCCATGCCGTAATGCAGGGTGTGCGTCAGCACATGCACCTTGGCATCACGCCAGTTCACCAGCTCACCGTCAAACCAGATCAGACCATCACGATCGGACATGGAAGGTAACATAAGGACCTCACTCGAAATTCAAAAAACGTGTATATAAATCTGAGCCTGAAACGGCGCCGGGCGTTGCAGCGTCAGTGCCCCTGCGCGTCCGGCTCCAGCCAGAGTTGCCACAAACGGGTCACATTCTTACGTCGTGCATCGAAGCCCAGCCGGGATGTTTCATCCAGGCTCAGCAGCAGGGATCGTTTCTGCAATGCACGCCGGTGAGTTTCGGCTCGGTAAGACAGGTAGGTGTCCTGCAGCGTCTGACAATCTTGTGGATCCATCAGACCAGCTGTTGCAAAGGCATCCAGTATCCGCATGTTGTCGGTGAACTCCAACAACGCCGGGTACTGGTGTGACCAGGCCAACACGCCGTACTGTACCAGAAATTCAATATCGACAATACCTCCGGCATCCTGTTTCAGGTGGAATTCCTGCTTCTTCGGATCGCGGCTGCCAAGCTGTTCGCGCATCTTCTGGCGCATGTCTCGGACCTCGTTGCGCAGGGTCTGCGGATCACGCTGCTGGGCCAGAATTCCGGCCCGTATTTCACTCCATGCCTGGCCGATGGTTTCATCGCCACAGATCACCCGGGCCCGCACCAGTGCCTGGTGTTCCCAGGTCCAGGCGTTGCTCTGCTGATACTCTTCGAAGGAGCGCAGAGACGACACCGCCATGCCCGAACTGCCGGACGGGCGCAGGCGCAGATCAACCTCGTACAGGAAACCCGAATGCGTCTGGGTCTGCAACAGGTGCACCATGCGCTGACCCATCCGTGTATAGAACACATTGTTCTCCAGACTGCGGGGGCCACCTGAGGTGCTGCCTTTGGCATGAGCGTTGTGCAGGAACACCAGATCGAGATCTGAGCTGTAGCTGAGCTCAATGCCACCGAACTTGCCGTAACCGATGACCACAAATTCCGGTTGTGTGACCGGGTCCCCGGCCTCATCCGTCGGGTAGCCGTACTTGATCACCATCTGTTCAAAGGCCAGTTCAGACACTTTCTTCAGAATGACTTCGGCGAGCATGGTGAGGTAATCGCTGATGCGCATCAGCGGCTGCGTCGCCATGACTTCACGGGCAGCCGCATGCAGTTTGTGAGCGCGCACAAACTGGCGCAGCTGTTCCATCTGCAGTTCAAGATCTTCCGGTTCAATCCGCAGCAGACGCAGGTTCAGCTCTTCCGACAGCTTGTCATGGCCGGGGACGTCGTAGAGACCTTTGGGGTCGAGCAGTTCATCCAGCAGAACCGGCGTTTCTGTGATGTATTCAGCGACCCAGCCGGAGGCGCTGCACAGACGCAGCAGCTGCCTCAGTGCCTGCGGGTTTTCAATCAGCAGCACCATGTAGGTGGTACGGCGCAGCACGGCATCCAGCAGCGGCAGCAGGCGTTGCAGGGTTTCCAGAGGGTTCGGCTGATCCCAGAGTTCGCGTACCAGCAGCGGCATCAGGGTTTCCAGACGGTCACGGCCGATCTCCTGCATGTTCTGCACCGGCCGTGATTCACGGAACTGGTTGAGCAGGGCGACCACCTCGTCACCGGATTCCCCCGGGTGCTGGGCCAGCACATGGCCTTCGGCCTCGCCGTTCCAGATGTCTTCCCAGACCTGTTCGGCGTTGTCGGTCTGTTCATCGTCTTCCGCCTCGATCAGTTCGGCAAAATGATGGCTGACCACATCACGGTGCTGTTGCAGGCGTTCACGGTATTCCGTCCAGTCCACACAGTTCAGCGACCAGGCAACACGGGCCTGATCCACAGGGGTATCGGGCAGGATCTGAGTCTGCTCATCCCTCAGGGCCTGAATGGCGTGCTCACTGTCGCGCAGGAAGTAATAGGCCTCCCGCAGTCCGGCGGCGGATTCCGTTTCCAGATAGCCGTCTTCGGCCAGCATAGCCAGCACTTTGATCAGTTCGCGCGACTGCAGCTGGGTATTCTGTCCGCCACGGATCAGCTGAAACACCTGCACCGTGAATTCCACTTCGCGGATGCCCCCAGCACCGAGTTTGATGTGGTCTTCCAGGCCGCGGCGGCGGACTTCATCGCGGATCATGGCTTTCATTCCGCGCATGGATTCAAATGCGCTGTAATCCAGATAGCGACGGTAGGTAAAAGCCCGCAGTATGTTCAGCAGGCGTCGCGCTTCGGCGGAGTCTTCACCGGTCATCACCCGCGCTTTGATCATGGCGTAGCGTTCCCAGTCGCGTCCCTGAGTGTGGTAGTACTCACTCAGCGAGGCGAAATTCATCACCAGCGGACCGCTCTGGCCGTAAGGGCGCAGGCGCATATCGACACGGAAGACAAAGCCGTCGACGGTTTTCTTATCCAGCGCCAGAATCAGCTTCTGCCCAAGGCGGGTGAAGAATTCCTGATTGCTGATGCTTTTTTCGCCGTCGGTATCGCCGCTCTCCGGGAAGGCAAAAATCATGTCGACATCGGAACTCAGGTTCAGCTCATAGCCGCCCAGTTTGCCCATGCCCAGCACCAGCAGATTCTGCACGCGGCCGGATTGCTTACCGATGGGGTCACCGAAGCGGCGGCGCAGGTCGGGCAGCAGGAAGTCAATGCTGCGGCAGACGCAGACGTCGGCCAGCTCCGACAGGGAGCGGGTGGTCTCGAGGGTGTTACCCACCCGCAGGGCATCGCGCCAGATAATATGCACCATGGCACGGCGGCGCAGCTGCCGCAGTGCTTTGTGCCAGTCGTCTTCGCTTTCAGCACTTGCAGAGAATTCGTCGAGCCAGCGGTGATAGTCATCGCGGCCGGTGATGCGCTCCATGCGGTTGGTACGCATCTGCACACTGAAGTAGTCGGCATCACGCGGCAGGGCATCGGTGACATAATCGCTCAGGCAGAGCACACGTTGTACGGCGTTTTGTTGTTCCGTTGCCAGAGAGTCCCAGAATTCTGTCCAGCCGAACTCATGGCGGCTGGCATGGTCTGTAAGAGTGCGTTGCAGGTTTTGCCAGTGATCCTGCAAATCAGAAGGCAGCATATCGGTTCCTGATCAGATTCGGAGCAGATCTGAGCCAGTCTCTCCTGCAATGCAGGCTGGTACCGGCCCCGACAGACAGGCGCCACTTTAACGCGAGCCGCACACATGTGCCATAGGTCACGGGCATTGCTATCATCCCGCAGGTCGATATCCGAAGCAGAATTCATGAGTCAGAAAAAACAGCCCCGCAAAGCGTCATCCACACCTCCCGCAAAATCCGTCCCCAGACGCCGCTGGTTGCGCACCGGGCTTGGTATCACCCTGGCGGGTAGCGTCCTGCTGGGTGTCTGGCTGGTGTATCTGGATGCCCAGGTCCGGCAGGCCTTCGATGGCCGTAAATGGGCTCTGCCTGCCAAAGTCTATGCCCGGCCACTGGCGCTGTATCCGGGGTTACTGCTGTCGCCACAGCAGCTGGAATCGGAACTGAAATGGGCGGATTACCGCGCTGCTGCTGATGCTGGCCGCCCCGGCACTTACAGCCATCAGGGCGGTGAATGGCAGATCAACCGCCGCGCTTTCCCCTTCTGGGACGGTCAGGAGTCCGCGCGTCAGATCCGTCTGTCGCTGGTGGACGGACGCATCGCCCGGTTGGCTGACGCACAGGGCGAACAGCCGCTGATCCGTCTGGAGCCTCAGTATGTGGGCGGTATTTTCCCGACGCACAATGAAGACCGTGAGCTGATCCGACTGGAGGATGTACCACCAGTGCTGGTGGCTGCTTTGATCGTCACGGAAGATAAATCCTTCTTCAGTCACTGGGGGATCTCGGTCACGGGCATCGCCCGCGCCATGCTTGCCAACATCCGTGCCGGTGGCATGGTGCAGGGCGGCTCAACCCTGACCCAGCAGCTGGTAAAAAACTTCTTCCTCACCAATGAGCGCACGCTCACCCGCAAAGTGCAGGAAGCCTTTATGTCGCTGTTGCTGGAGCTGCATTACAGCAAGGAAGAGATTCTCGAGGCCTACATCAATGAGGTGTATCTCGGGCAGTCCGGGCGCCGCGCGATTCACGGTTTTGGCCTTGGAGCCCGTTTTTACTTCGGTAAACCCCTGCAGGAACTGAGTACCGGCGAGATCGCCACTCTGGTCGGGTTGGTGAAAGGTGCATCTTTTTATAATCCGCGCCGTCATCCGCAGCGGGCGGAAAGCCGCCGTGATCTGATTCTCGGTGTCATGCAGGATAACCGTATCATCAGCGCCGCGGAGCGCATCCGCGCGGCTGGCCAGCCACTGGTTACGGCGGAACCCCGGCGTGAAGGTCAACGCGAATACCCGGCGTTTCTGGAGCTGGCGAAACAGCAGCTGCAACAGGATTACCGGCTGGAGGATCTGCAGAATGAAGGCTTGCGGGTCTTCACCACACTCGATCCCTGGGTGCAGTATTCGCTGGAGAAAGCCAGTGTGGCACACCTGCAGCAGCTGGAAGCCGGGCATCCGGATCTCACCAATAAGCTCGAAACCGCTGCGGTCATCACCAGCGTGGATGGTGGCGAGATCCGCGCCTTGCTGGGCTCCCGTCATGTGACGTATTTCGGTTTTAACCGTGCACTGGATGCCCGCCGCCCGATCGGTTCTCTGGTCAAGCCCATGGTCTATCTCACCGCCCTGAAAGAGGGGGAGTATCACTGGGGCAGCCGTGTTGATGATGGCCCGGTTACGGTTGAAGGGCCACAGGGCAAACTCTGGCAGCCGCGCAATTACGACGAACAGAGCCACGGTGAAGTGCCTCTGCTCGATGGTCTGAAGCGCTCCCTGAATCAGGCGACTGCGCGTCTGGGGATGACGGTGGGGATTGATCGGGTGGTCACCGAACTGCATCGTGCAGGAGTTCTCTCGGAGGTTCCGTCCTATCCCTCCATTCTGCTCGGGGCCATTGATCTGTCGCCGCTGGAAGTGGCGCAGATGTATCAGACGCTGGCATCGACCGGGTTTCTGACGCCACTGCGCAGCATCGATGCCGTGACTACATCCGGAGGCGAAACCTTATCCTCTTATGCCATCCGCGGGCGTCAGGTCTATGACCCGGCCCTGATGGAATGGCTGCGTTACGGGCTGGAACAGGTGGTGGCTGACGGCACCGCACGCGCTGTTGGCCGTGCTCTGCCCCAACCACTCGCAGGCAAGACCGGGACCAGCGACGACATCCGCGATGCCTGGTACGCCGGCTTTGATAACCGCCATCTGGGGGTGATCTGGGTAGGTCGGGACGACAACCAGCCCATGGCCTATCCCGGCAGCCGTGGCGCACTGCCGATCTGGCTGCAGACCTTCAGGGACATCGGCACTGAGCCGCTGCCACCAACCCGTGATCTGGTGCAGATTGCCGTCAATGAGCAGGGGGCACTGATGCCGGACGGCTGCCGTGCCGGTACGCCATATCCCTTCCCGAAAAGCTGGCTGGACAAAGAACGGGTAGCCTGTGATGCTGACGGCGCCCCCATCAAAGAGAGGATACGTTCGTGGTTAGACTGGTTGTTCTGACGGCCCTGCTGTTACTGGCTGGGTGCAGTACGCAGATGGTTAATGAGGCCGATCTGCAGACACCTGTGTATGGTTCAGAGCATCCGGCGGTTATATCCCTGATGCAGGATGCCGAACAGGCCGGGGGTGAACAGCAGTGGAACCGCGCCCTGTCGTATCTGGATCAGGCACGGCGTATTGAGCCGCGTAACCCTTACGTACTGGTGCGTCAGGCCGAGGCTTACAGTCAGTTGGGGGAGGGTGAAACGGCCCGCTCGCTGCTGCAGCGTGCACGTATTTATGCGGGGGATGATGCTCAGGCCGAGATGATGATCCGGACGGTGGAGTCCGGGCTGTCACGCAGCCCGGTTATTACCCCTTAAGGCTATGGCTCCTTAGGGAATGCCTCAGGTTCTGAACTGAGACAGCAGTTCATCCAGTGTGCGCGACATGGACACCAGCTGTGAGCTGATCTCGCCGGTGGTTTTACTTTCATCCAGTGTGACACCGCTGATGCTGCGGATTTCCTGAATGCGTTCATTCACACCCGAAATGGCACTGAGCTGTTCACCGGAAGCGCTGGCGATCTTCTGGTTAAAGTCCCAGACAGTTTCGATGCGGGATTTCATGTCGGTGATGTGTGTATTCAGACGGGTGATCTGATCAACGCTGTTATTTACGCTGGTGATTGACGTCTCCATCGCTTTCACAGCTTCTCCGGAACCCGCCTGCAGGCGTTCGATCATCTGATGGATTTCTTCCGTGCTGTCATGGGTCTTGGCCGCCAGTGAACGTACTTCATCCGCCACCACCGCAAAACCACGGCCCTGTTCTCCGGCACGGGCCGCTTCAATAGCCGCATTCAGTGCCAGCAGATTGGTCTGTTCTGCAATGCCCTGAATCACAGAGAGCACAGAACCGATATTGGCGGTTTCTTCATCCAGGGTTTTGATGGTCTGGTTGGTTTTGTCGATATTTCCGGCCAGTTTCTCGATGTCTTTGCGGGTTTCGCTGATCTCAGCGTTGCTCTGCTTGGCCAGGTCACGGGCCTCTGATGCGGTGGCAGATGCAGATTCTGAGTTTTCACTGATGCCCTGCATGGCACTGGTCAGGTTCAGGGTCGCTCTGGAAATCAGATCACTGCCCTGACTCTGCTTGGTGGCACCATCCTGTACGGTGAGGTTGGACTGATACAGGCGCTCGCCATCGCGGCCGATGCTGCCGGACAGCTCATTGGCCTGTCCGACCAGATTATTGACCGACTCAAAGAAGTTGTTGAAGGTGATGCTGAACTGGCTGATGGGTCTGGTAACACGGTAGGTCAGATCCAGCCCATTGGTCTGATGCAGGTGGTTACCGATATTGTTGAGCTCAATACCCTGGCGGAATTCGCGCCAGTTGTTGTGCGCCATGTACATCAGCAACGCGGCTTCAGCGACCACAAAGGCCGCATGGATCAGCACAATCTGCAGGCCCGTCGTGATGTCGAGGCCGGCGTGATATTCAAAGACATACACACCCATACCCGCTTCCTGCATGTAATTGAACGTCAAATGGTGGACGGCGATCACCAGTGCGGCACAGAGGATGGTCCATTTATCGCGGTAATACAGCAGGCCCGCCATCAGCGCGAAAATGGCAAAGTGCATTTCCAGCATGCCGTGTCCCTGATGAATCATCAGCGCCGAGAACACCATGAGTGCTGAGGCAATGGTGTAACGCGACAGACGGTGGCCCGGCATCATCCGGCTGACCGCAAACGGGACCAGCACCGCAGGTAATCCCACCACAAAGGCTTCGACCCAGGTGTTGTGCCAGCTGGCCAGCATCAGAGTGATGACGAACAGCCCGGCCAGCAACTTGATGAAAAAGGCATCAATGCCGGTGAAGAAGTCCTTGATCGTGAGTGACTGACTCATAGTGAACCTGCAACATGTAAGGTTATATCACTATCAGTGTAGTCAATGACCGTCAGCTTTCTGTGTTCGTTCGTAACAGGGCTGTCATTAAAGCCAGAGAGATCAGAAAATGGCCTGAAATATCCTGCAGTTGCGCGGCCAGAGCCGCACCCCACAGGCCCGCGACGGCTGCCACGGATACCCATTGACGGCGCTTCAGTGACAGAAAAACCGATCCCAGCAGACCTGCCATCAGGGCCGTCAACAGCCATTCATCCAGTCGGTCAGCGCGGCGGCAAAGCTCAAAGACCGCACAGATACCCAGCAGAACCCGTCCCCAGATGACACGATCCCAACGTTGCCCCGCAGCATCTGCCAGCCAGACCGCTGCAATCAGAGGTACCCCGGCAAACAGGGTGGCCTGTTGCAGCAGCATCAGCAGGTCGGAACTGAATGCGGAGGTACTCTGCGCGATCAGCGTGGTCAGCGCGCTGACCAGACCGAGCAGTGCGGCCATAAACAGGGAGGCCGAGGCACCCGGCCAGTGATTGACCGGGCGCCAGCGCCATACCGACACTGCCGAGGCGACCAGCAGCATCAGAGGTGGAAACATCAGCATGATCAGAATCCGGCCATCACCCGGTCAGCGGCGGCGATAGTGGCAGCGATGTCGTCTTCGGTGTGGGCGATGGACATAAACCCGGCTTCAAATGAAGACGGAGCCAGATACACACCTTCGGCGAGCATGCCGTGGAAGAAGCGGTTAAACAGTGCGCCATCACAGCGCTGGGCAACGTCGGCAAAGCTGCTGACTTTCTCCAGTTCGGTGAAGAAAATGCCAAACATCGACCCGGCACTGTTGTGGCTGAAAGGCACACCGTGTTTCGCTGCGACATCAGCAAACCCGTTCAGCAGAGCCTGTACCCGGTCTGTCAGCTGTTCATAGAAACCCGGTTTCTGTACCGCTTTCAGCATGGCCAGACCCGCAGCCATGGCCAGTGGATTACCCGACAGGGTACCGGCCTGATACACAGGCCCCAGCGGTGCCAGGTGCTCCATGATTCTGCGTTTGCCACCGAATGCTCCGACTGGCAGACCACCGCCGATGACCTTGCCGAGACAGGTCATGTCCGGGGTGATGCCGTAGTATTCCTGAGCACCACCCAGGGCCGCGCGGAAACCGCTCATCACCTCATCAAAAATCAGCACGACACCGTGGATGTCGCAGAGCTCACGCAGGGTCTGCAGAAACTCTTTGCTGGGTGGAATGCAGTTCATGTTGCCCGCCACTGGCTCGACGATCACACAGGCAATGTCGTAACCGATTTCAGAAAAACATTCGCGCAGGTGAGCACAATCGTTGTAGTTCAGGGTGATGGTGTGCTCGGCGACGCTGGCCGGAACACCCGGAGACGTTGGCACACCTAAAGTCAGTGCGCCGGAACCGGCTTTCACCAGCAGCGAATCGGCGTGGCCGTGGTAGCAACCTTCGAACTTCACCAGCTTGTCACGGCCGGTGAAGCCGCGCGCCAGACGGATCGCGCTCATGGTGGCTTCAGTACCGGAATTCACCATGCGCACCATGTCCATGGACGGAATCAGACGGCAGACCTCTTCAGCCATCTCAATCTCGATTTCGGTCGGCGCACCAAAGCTCAGACCTTTATCCATACGGGATTTCACCGCCTCAATGATTTCCGGGGCACTGTGGCCGAGAATCATAGGCCCCCAGCTGCCGACGTAGTCGATGTAGCGGTTGCCATCGGCATCAAACACATAGGCGCCCTGGGCATGGTCAAAAAAAACCGGTGTACCACCAACCCCTTTGAAGGCGCGTACCGGCGAATTTACGCCACCGGGGATGTGTTTCTGGGCCTGTTCAAACAGGGCTTCGGAACGGTGAATTGTGTAGCTCATAACAGATTCTCAGTAAAAAACGGGTCAGAAAGGCCGTACCACGACCATAATCACAATGCCCAGCAGCAGGAACACCGGTGCTTCATTAAACCAGCGGTAAAACACATGGCTGTGGGTGTTCTGGTCGTCACGGAAGCGGCGCAGCAGGCGGCCACACCAGATGTGATAACCGATCATCAGTACCGCCATCGTCAGCTTGGCGTGCATCCAGCCCTGGCTCATATAAAAGTCCGGATTCAGCAGAATCATCCAGATGCCCAGTGCGACCGCGACCATCATGGATGGGTTCATAATGCCGCGGTAAAGTTTGCGCTCCATCACTTTGAAACGCTCGCTGGACACCGTATCCGTGGCGTCGGCGTGGTAAACGAACAGGCGTGGCAGATAAAAAATACCGGCCATCCAGGTGATAACCGCAATGATGTGGAAGGCCTTAAGCCAGAGAAACAGCATGGATAATCCTTAACTGAGAGACGCCATTACCGGGATGAATAGTGATAGTAACCTTCGATGCCTTCCCGCGAGACAACACCGGCGATCTGGGTGAACTGTGCATCACGGTATACAACCAGCCATTGTAATTGACTTTGCTGCATCAGGTCTAAAGCGTCCTGCAGGTTAGCCTTGAGGGAAATCCGCCCTGTCTGGCGCCGGTCGGCCGGAATTTTGTACAGATCGAACGTCGGAGCCTCCGGATCTGCCGTCAGGGCTTCAGCCAGAGAGGCCGGGCGCAGCAGAACCTCCTGACCTTCGATAAACAGCCATTCGGGTTTCTTATCGAGCACCAGCTCTGCCGCCTGACGGTGTAATTCGCGGCCGGTACTCACGACGGACGTTTCCAGAACCCGGGCAATCCAGGTATTGCGCAGCATCTGCCGCACCGGGTTGGCCCCCTGCTGTTTCAGCCGGTCCCCCAGCTGTACCTGAAATACCGACGGCAGCCCGAACACTTCACCGACCAGCATAGTGGCAACCACAATCGCCAGCATGGCAGGCATGATGATGTTCTGATTCGACGACAGTTCCAGTACCGCCACCAGAGCCGCCAGCGGCGCACGGAACACCGCGCCCATCATGGCGCCCATACCCAGCAGGGTATAAAAGCCGATAGAGGCCGGGTAGTCCGGAAACAGCCAGGCCGAAGCCTGCCCCAGCAGGCCGCCCAGAGCAGCGCCCATAAACAGGGTCGGACCGATCAGGCCGGCAGGAAAGCTCACCGCCGCGGCCCAGGCGGACAGAAACAGCTTGCTGATCAGCAGCAGGAACAGAATGAGTACGAACACTTCACCGGCCAGCGCGTTGTTGACCGTGTCGTAGCCGATACCAAGAACTTCGGGAAATTGCAGGCTGATGAGAATGGTGACTGTGGTCAGACCACCCCAGCGTGCCCATAACGGCAGACGGTTGAGGCGCTGCATCTCGCGTACCAGCAGAATGTAGAGCGCTGCGACTGAGCCACCGATTGTGCCCAGCAGTATGATGTAAGGAATCTCCCACAGAGACGCGATGTTGAGCTCAGGTACGGCAAAGGCCAGGCTCTGGCCGAACACCGCCCGGGTAACAATGCTGCCCGCGACGGAAGCCAGGATGATGGGCACAAAGGAGCGGATGCTGTATTCCAGCAACACCACTTCCATGGCAAAAATGACGCCGGCCATGGGCGTATCGAACGACGCAGAGATGGCACTGGCAACCCCGGCAGCGGCGAGAATACGCAGGCGGTGATGGGCAACCCCGGAATACTGGCCAACCAGGCTTGCGGTTCCGGCCCCCAGATGCACGGCAGGGCCTTCACGGCCGACGCTGTGACCACTGACCAGTGCAATCACCGCCTGCACCCACTGCAGCAGGGTATTGGCGCCGGGCAGATAACCCTGGTGACGTTCCATGCGCAGGAGTACGTGTGACACGCCGGTGCCGCGATAAGCCTGAGGCACCAGATAATAAATAAGAATCAGCAGGGCCCCACCCCCCGCCAGCAGCCAGATGCGGGTATCCGCCGATAAGGATTCATAATCTTCCGGGGAACTCACACCAAAAAAGCTGACCAGAGGCAGGTCAATCGCGAAGCGGAACAGGGTGATGACCAGTCCGCTCAGCAGCCCGGCAAGCAGAGCCAGCGCCGCCAGACCAATCTGGTTATCAGACAGGGCGATCAGATTTTGCCAGATGTTCCTCAGCGCGTTCACGGAAACGGTTACCCTGTTTGTGAGGTTGAGCGAGGCCGCATTCACTGCATTGCCGAATAATGCAGAATGCCTTAACAGCCTCAGGCAGGAAACGCTATTATACGCACCACTTTTCAAATTTGGGGCATTGCCCTGCTACAAACAGGCCAGAGGTAAACTGTGATCAAGGTCGGAATCGTCGGAGGCACCGGGTATACCGGAGTCGAGCTGCTGCGCATCCTGGTAAATCATCCTGAGGTATCCCTGCAGGTGATCACGTCGCGCAGTGAGGAAGGAACCCGCGTTGATGATATGTATCCGAACCTGCGCGGTCACACCGATCTGGTCTTCAGTGTGCCGGATGCAGAGACACTGGGTGAGTGCGATGTGGTCTTCTTTGCCACGCCGCATGGTGTTGCTCATGCTCTGGCGGGAGAGATGCTCAAGGCCGGAACCCGGGTAATAGACCTCTCTGCGGACTTCCGTATTCAGGACGTTCCAACCTGGGAAAAATGGTACGGTCAGCCGCACGGAGCGCCAGAGATTCTGCCTGAAGCTGTTTACGGCCTGCCGGAAGTGAACCGGGATCAGATCCGCAATGCACGCCTGATTGCTGTACCGGGTTGTTACCCGACATCCGTACAGCTGGGCTTTATTCCGCTGCTGGAAAAGGGCCTGCTGAAAGACCAGATGCTGATTGCTGACTGTAAGTCCGGCGTCAGTGGTGCAGGACGTGGGGCCAAAGTTGGTTCCCTGCTGTGCGAAACCAGTGAATCCATGATGGCGTATTCCGTCGCCGGACACCGTCATCTGCCGGAGATCCGTCAGGGGCTGGCCCGGGCTGCCGGGAAAGACGTGGCACTGACCTTCGTACCACATCTCACCCCTATGATCCGTGGCATTCACAGCACCCTGTATGCGCACATCGAACCGGGCACAGACCTGCAGGCGCTCTTTGAAGAGCGCTACAGAGATGAGCCCTTTGTCGATGTCATGCCGGCTGGCAGCCACCCGGCGACACGCAGTGTGAAAGGCAGTAATACCTGCCGTCTGGCGTTGCATTATCACAAAGACACCGGCCAGCTGATCATCCTGTCGGTGATCGATAACCTCGTAAAAGGTGCCTCCGGTCAGGCGGTGCAGAACATGAACATCATGTTCGGGCTGGCGGAAGACACCGGTCTGAGACATGTGGCACTGATGCCATAAACGGAGAACTGAACCACTCATGCCAACGGTTAAGGGCAGCAGACAGGATGATCTGATCATTGAGCGGCGCTCGCAGGGATCGCGGTTGTTCCGTTTTTTGTTTTCTGTTCTGCTGCTGGTGGTATTTGCGGCGGTCGGTTATTTCTCCGGATACGCCAACTCCCGTCATCAGATCAAAACCCTCCGCACGGAACGCGATGCTCTGGCCAAAGATCTTGGGAAATCCCGGGCCAGTGTCGCCGGTCTGCGCGAACAGCTGGCGATCTTCGAAAAAGGCGATGAAATTGACCGCCGTACCAGCGAAGATCTGCGTGAAACCGTCACAGTACTTGGGCTTACGGTTACCCGCCTTGAAGAAGAAGTCGCGTTCTATAAAGGCATAATGTCACCGGCGAACGGCGAGGAAGGCCTGAAAATTCACAGCGTTGACATTACTCCGACGGACAATCCGCTGGAATATAACTACTCTGTGGTCCTGGCTCAGGTGAAAACCAACAGCAGTCAGGTACGCGGCCGGGTTGTATTTTCCGTTACCGGTCTGCAGAACAGTGAAACTGTGACTCTGTTTCTGCCATCACTGGCAGATGATGTGGACGCAGAGGGTCCGGAATACCGGTTCCGCTATTATCAGGAAATCAGCGGCGTACTGACCCTGCCGGAAGACTTCACCCCTGAACAGGTTCAGGTGGTGTTGCGTCCGTCGGGCAGTCAGAGCCAGACAACAGAAGTAATCCGTTCGTGGAACTCAGCAGGAGAGGTATAGATGTTCGGCTCAAAAAATAATGGCGGAGTCCGCTATGACACACTGATTTCATCCCGCACTGAAATTTCCGGAGATATTCAGGTGGGTGGTGCAATTCATGTGGATGGGATGGTCAGTGGAAATCTGAGTGCCGAAAAAGGTTCTAAAGCAACGGTGCGTGTCAGTGAAAAAGGCCGCGTTATTGGTGATATTTCTGCACCGAACGTCATTATCAATGGCGAAGTAAAAGGCGATGTCCGGGTTTTTGAACACCTTGAATTAGCCCAGAAAGCCCGCATTACCGGGGATGTGTACTACAACACCATCGAAATGGTGCTGGGCAGCCAGGTGAATGGCCAGCTGAAGCACATTTCTGAAGACGAACGCAATGAGGCTGTCGCCATGATCAGTGAATCCGCCACTGCGGAAGAAACTGAAGAAACCGAAGCGGCAGATAAAGTTGACTGAACAGTCAGCCAGATTAATAATCGGGGAGACCCGGAACAGAGCATTATGACTACAGTACAGACCGCAATGCCGTTGGAACTGACCTTGGCGGCTGAAAGCAAAATCCGCGACCTGCTGCTTGAAGAAGCAGACGACGAGCTGTGCCTGCGTGTTTTTGTGACTGGTGGTGGCTGTTCCGGCTTTCAGTATGGTTTCACTTTTGATGATGACCGTGCTGAAGACGATACCCTCATTGAAAAGGACGGTGTCCGGGTTCTGATTGACCCCCTGAGCTACAGTTATCTGGTCGGTTCAGTGCTGGATTACAAAGAGGGTCTCGAAGGAGCCCGCTTCGCTGTTGATAATCCGTCGGCCACATCCACCTGCGGGTGTGGTTCATCATTCTCCGTCTGACGCTGAGGAGACGACCATGCGTCCTGCCATTCTGCTCCTTAGTCTTCTGTGCTGCCTGCCGGTTGCTGCAGAAGAAGTTGCCGACAATGTCTTTCTGCCGGTTTTAACCGAGGAGACACCCGCAGAAGCTGAAGTGGCTGCTGCAGCATCTCCTGTCACGGCCGGAGCGGTTCCGGCAGACACCCCAGAACTGATCCCGGCTGTGGCTGAATCAGCTGAAGTTCCTTCAGAGGAGACGTTACTGGTTTCTTCCCGCTACATGGGGCAGCCCCGGATTCACACCCCGGATGAATTGCTCGCCCTGTTGAGCCGTGCGGAGCGTATTTCTTCCGGACTGGATGAATATTCCACGACTGAGCCGGTTGCCCTGGTGCTCAGCGGGGAAGAAATTGATCTGTTTAAGCGTGAAAACTACCGTAAGAACAAAGCGCTGGTGGACCTGGCTGCACGTCTGGATGCGTTCAATATTGTCGACATCAAGGTCTGCAAATACTGGATGTACCAGCGCGGTATTGATACCCGCGATCTGCCACCGTTTGTTGAAACTGTGCCCGAAGCCGAACAGGAAGTGAAACGCCTGCAGAAAGCCGGTTACGTGTCCTTCTGATTTTCCCGGCGGGTATCCCCGGCTCGCCTCAGGTTTCTTCAGGCCGGATAAACTGCCCCAAGAATCCTTTCACCTGCTGCACCGGTCACCGCCGGTACATTTCCCGGTAACTGCCTGATTGTGCGCCATCCCAGCCAGGCAAAGGCAATGGCTTCTGCCCAGTCAGGATCAAGACCGGCACTGGCGGTGCTGGTGATGTCCACGTCTGGCAGTGCGGCTTTCAGACGCTCCATCAGAAAATCGTTGTGCACACCGCCACCGCAGACCAGCAAGCGCCGAATTGAGCGGCCGCTGCCACGGATCGCCATCGCGACCGATTGAGCGGTCAGTTCGGTTAAGGTGCAAAGAACATCCTTGTCGGCCAGACCGGTCAGAGCGTCATCGTCCTGCAGCCGGAATGTCTCGCGGCCGGTGCTCTTCGGCGGCGGTTCAGCGTAGTAGGGGTGTTCCAGCCAGCGGGTCAGCAGTTCCGGCAGTATGTCTCCGCTGCGCGCCAGTGCACCCTGTTCATCACAGTTCATCTGCAGGTGTTTGCGGCACCAGTCATCGAGCAGGGCATTACCGGGGCCGGTATCAAAACCACTGACAGGGTCATCCAGAAAGGTCAGATTGGCGATGCCGCCGATGTTGAGCACGGCAGTTCCACTAACATGACCAAACGCGAAGCGGTGGAAAGCGGGTACCAGCGGAGCACCTTCGCCCCCGGCAGCGATATCGCGGCGACGGAAATCCGCAACCGTGGTAATGCCGGTGTGTTCGGCAATCCAGGAGGGGTCGCCGATCTGCCAGCTGAAGCCATCGGGTTGCGGCCGGTGCCGCAGGGTATGGCCGTGGCTGCCGATCAGACCGATCTCCGCCGGGCGCAGATGATTCTGTTCGAGCAGAGTGTTTACGGCGTTGCAGGCGTACTGGGCGATCAGGCGATCCGCATCCATGGCCAGTTCCGGGGTGATGGTTTCTGCAATGGCGAGTGCCCGCAGGAAGCGGCTGACGTCATCAGGATAAGGAATACAGAGGGCATCCAGAAGATGCAGACTGTCATCGCTGATCCGTACCAGGCAGGCATCCATGCCGTCTGCGCTGGTTCCTGACATCAGGCCGATGCACAGCATTTACTGCAGCCCGGCGGTATTCAGGGCTTCGAAGTTATCCAGCCAGCTGGTCAGACGGGCCGAAACAATATTGAAATCGGCTTTGTTCTTACTGTTAACCGATTCGGCCTTCGGCAGATCGACACGCAGTGAATCGCGGTGTACTCCGTCAACCAGAAATTCAAAGTGCAGATGCGGACCGGTGGCAAGCCCCGTCATACCGACATAGCCGATAACCTGTCCCTGCTTGACGTACTTGCCCGTACGTATGCCGGAGCCGAAACGGCTCATGTGGGCGTATTTGCTCTGGTAGCGGGATCCGTGCTGGATGATGACCACGTTACCAAAACCGTTCTGGCGTCCGGCGAAAATAACCTTGCCGTCACCGGTGGTTTTGATCGGGGTGCCGGTCGGCGCGGCGTAATCAGTCCCGCGGTGGGCGCGGATGGTGTTCAGCACCGGATGTTTGCGGTTCAGGTTGAAGCGCGAGCTGATACGGGCAAAGTCGATCGGGTTACGCAGGAAGGCTTTGCGCATGCTGGAGCCACCGGGGGTGTAATAGCCGTCATTGCCGTCCGGGTCTTCGTAGCGCAGGGCCGTGAGTTCGCGGCCATTGTTATTGAAGCGGGCAATGAGGATGTTGCCGTAACCAATTTTCTCGCCTTCAAGCTGCACTTCTTCATAGATCAGACTGAAGGTGTCTCCCTTGCGCAGATCCAGTGCGAAATCGATGTCCCAGCTGTAAATAGCGATCAGCTGATACAGGATCTGCGTCGGAATACCGGCCTGACCACCGTCATACAACAGGGATGAATCAATGGTGGCGCTGGCAAAACGGGGGACATAGTCCGCAACCTGCTCAGACAGCTCATAAGAGAAGGTGCCATCATCCGCGCGGGTAATAATGTGGTGCGCCAGTGGCGAGATTTCCAGCTCCATACGCACGATGTGATTGTCCGCGGTCCGGGTCCAGCGGATGTTCTGTCCGGGCTTCAGGGTAATGGCTTCACGCGGTACCGAAGCCGCGATGTTAATCACATCAACAGCGCTCAGGTTTTCACGGCTGAACAGGGTCGACAGACTGTCGCCGGACTGCACAGTGGCTTCTTCCCATTGGGGTTCAGGCAGCTGGGGAACCGAGTCACTGATCTCAGGCAGCTCAATCACATAGCTCTGCTGACGGGTACCGCTGTCCACGGGCCAGAGTGAAGCGAAGACAAGAAGCAGGAAAAGGATTCCTGCTCCGATAAGATGTTTAACCGGGAAATACTGTATTTGGCCTGCCAGAGCCATACTTCTTAACGTTCCTGCTGCTTTGTTTTGCCAAGTCTATACAAGTAGAGGCATTTTTGCCCGGTAAACTTGATTTTGCACCCTATTCAGGTATTTTCAGCAGCCATTTTTATCAAACAGACGCAGACGCCCATGACCGCCGCATTGATCGCCGACCTGAAAGCCCGCGGCCTGATTAACCAGGTAACCGCCGACGAAGAATTGATCACCCATCTCGAAAGTGGTTCCCGTACCCTGTATTGCGGTTTTGATCCGACTGCGGATTCTCTGCACATTGGCAGCCTGGTACCTCTGCTCACTCTGAAGCGTTTCCAGGAGTTCGGTCATAAACCGATTGCTCTGGTTGGTGGAGCAACAGGTCTTATTGGTGACCCTTCCTTTAAAGCACAGGAACGTCAGCTGAATGGCCCTGAAGTGGTTGCCGGCTGGGTTGAAAAGCTCAAGAAGCAGGTCAGCCAGTTCATTAACTTCGAATGTGGTGGTCACAGTGCAGTCGTAGTGAACAACCTCGACTGGGTAGGCAATATGAATGTGCTCGATTTCCTGCGGGATGTCGGTAAACACTTCTCTGTAAATAATATGATACAGAAAGAGTCCGTGAAGCAGCGTATCGAGCGCGAAGGCTCCGGAATCTCCTTTACTGAATTTACTTACATGCTGCTTCAGTCGTTTGACTTTGCCGAACTGGCGGAGCGTCAGGCGTGTACTCTGCAAATCGGTGGCTCTGACCAGTGGGGCAATATCGTCGGTGGTGTTGACCTTGCCCGTCGCATGTACAGCAAGCCGGTCTTCGGTTTAACACTCCCACTCGTTACCAAGTCTGATGGTACCAAGTTTGGTAAGACAGAAAGCGGCACCATCTGGTTGGATGCCAGCAAGACTTCTCCTTACGCCTTCTACCAGTTCTGGATGAACACCGCCGATGCGGATGCTTATAAATTCCTGCGTTACTTCACCTTCCTGCCGGTTGAAAAGATTGCTGAAATCGAAGCGCACGATGCTTCGATTGAAGGACGTAAAACGGCTCAACCGATTCTGGCAGACGAAGTGACCCGTCTGGTGCATGGTGAAGAGGCCCTGCAGTCGGCAAAGCGTATCACCGAAGCCCTGTTCTCTGGTGATGTTGCGAATCTGTCGGAGCAGGAACTGGAACAGATCAAACAGGATGGTCTGCCATCTAGCACTCTGACAGGTAGTGTCGATCTTGATGTTCCACTTACCACCACGTTGTCTCAGGTAGGTTTGGGTCAGGGTAAACAAGTCAAAGATGCGTTAAGTCGTAATGCTGTGATTATCAATGGAAAGGTCTATGGCATGGATGATCTGATGGCCGGTGCAGCGATTTTCTCTAAAGAGAACGCCCTTTTTGGACGCTTCTTCCTGATTCGACTTGGTAAGAAGAAATACCATCTGTGCGAAGTTCGTTATTAATTTCATAAAGTTGTTGACGGCGTCGGGCGGATCTCTATAATGCGCACCTCCTGACGCGGTGAGTGCTTCTGAGAAGCGCGAAAAAGCTAAGGAAAACAAGAGG
>DBNK01000006.1 GCA_002298335.1 Thalassolituus sp. UBA674 | reverse complement strand
CGTGCACATCCCTGTGCACGTCCTCCGGACTCGCTGCGCTCGCGTTAAATCGTTCCGGACGATTTAATCCCGCTCCAGATTCGAAAAAGCCGGTTCAGAAATGAGGCGGCATTTTCTTTCTGAACGTTATCCCGTGGCTTGCGGGGCTCGCCTTCGAGTCACGGGATCCAAAACGTTGATTCAATACTCGCCGTGTATATAAAGCGTAACCACTGGATTCGCGAGCCTCGCAAACCACGGAACGACAGTCGCAAATGGATTTACATATTGGGAATGTCACCTGGAAGGCTCAGCAAACATATCTCAGGTTTGTGTTCAGCGGATGCTGCGTGATGACAGTTGACCGCCACTGGCTGTTAAATCAGCCGTAATACTTGAGCCAGTAGAAAAATGGCAGAGTTACTGCCAGCAGGGCAGTGATTACCATACCGGTTCTGCCCGGCAGGATGAGAAAACTCTTTGCCGGGTTCTTCGGGTTGTAAAACACCTTAACCGCAGGCCCGCCCAACTTCTGGATACCCTCCATCTGCTTACGCAGAATAAATGCAGCGTTGTTATTGGTAACGAATATCCAGGGTGACAGACGCTTGCCGGTGTACTCTTTGCCGTCGACGGTATAGCGGTATTCGACATTGACTCTGTAATCCTTCTCGGAAGGTGCAAAAGCGAATCCGAATTCGCGGATGCGTTCATCCAGCATCTCTCCACGTACACCAGGCCAGGTCGATGCTCTGATCTGCATGATGAGAGAGAGAAGTAAGATCAGCATGGTGTAGGCCGAAAACCAGAAGAACACACCTTGAGTTTCGCCCTCTTTTGCAAGATGAACCATCTGAATCAGGTAGTCATACATAGGGGATCACCAGAGGAGTGGAAGTGGCAGAGCTTTCGTTTTACCACAATCGCTTCAGTGAACGAACCGTGCCTCAGCAGCATTTCTGCTGCTGAGTTACCGAAGAATATCTACCGAGGCCGACTGAATTAATCTGAGGTATAAGTGAGCGTAAACGCGCCGCGCAGGTCACCCTGTCTGAAGCCGGTGGCTTTGTCATCCGGATAGAGTCGGGCCAGCTCTTCCTGTACCGGTTCGGCCAGAGTCTCACCGTGGCAGATCACGCAGGGGCCGCCGACGGGAATGGCTTTCATGTAGCGGAAAGTGTCGCCGTCCTGAATGCTGGCTTCCATGGTATCCATACTTTCACCGGCCTGATGACGGCTGGCAAAGTCGAGCAGGACCTGTTTTTCCCAGGCGTCAGGCGCATTTTCCGGATTACGGATTTTCAGCGATGTGCGACCAATATCCCACCCGTCGGTACTGTGGCTCATGGCGATTACCGGCGCTTCTTCATTACACAGGCGGATAGCGGCTTTGGGGCCTTCAGCTTTCATACCCTTCATCAGCGTGGATTTCAGATCTTCAGCGAAGGCTCTGGTCTGCTGTCGGGCTTCCTGTATCCGTTCCGGGTCAGGCGCTCCGGCATAACCGGCGGATGTGCCGGCCAGAAGAAGCGCGGCCAGTAAGGTGACTGAGAATTCCTTTTTCATCGTATTCCCCTTAACGGTAAAGGCCTGGGTCGCTTTCAACGGCATGAACCGAGCCTGCCCAGCCATCAAAGCCACCGGTCAGCATGCGCACATTGGTAAAACCCATGCGCTTGAGGGTGTGAGCGCCGAGTGTGCTGCGGCCGCCGTTTTTGCAGTAGAGCAGAATCGGCGTTGCCGGGTCTTTCAGAAAAGGGTGATCGCCGACTTTGAACTCCAGCACACCACGCGGGACGTTTTCTGCACCGGGCAGGTGGCCCATCATGAACTCGGCAGGCTCGCGGATATCCAGCGCTTTGTAGCCCTGTTCAAGCAGGCTCTGGGCTTCATCAGCATTTACCGGATTGACTGAAGCACGGGCTTCAGCGAGCAGGTCGTCTTTGGTCAGAACAGACATGGCGTTCTCCTTGTTGTGTTTGATTGTCCGTGGATCAGAAAAGAGACTGCGACCACCACCAGGCGCACCAGAGCATGACGGGCCAGCCGACATAAGGGCTGAACAGCCAGCGCCAGACAGTCATGACAGGGACATAGCCCACGCCATGGATAAACCCGGCGCTGATGCCGATTAAGGCCAGGCTCAGCGGGCCGTGGTCGAGGTCGCGTGTGTCGCTGGCAACCACTGAGGGCATCACCAGCAACAGGCCTGACAGGACCATCGCCATCAGAAAAGACAGGGCCCTGGCCCAGCCCGCATAGAGCGGGCCGTAGTCTTTATAGTTGACCGGTGCGGTCATGCATCGTCATCCGGTTTGCGGTCGAAGTCTTCGTTCACTTCCAGCCACAGCGCATTGATGATGCCGAAAGAACAGGCGAGTAATACGCCGAGAATCCAGGCGAAATACCACATAATTCAATCCTCTCTTAATAAGTTGTGTACTGGTTCTTTTCAATGAAGTCGGTGGTCAGACGTCCGCGCATCTTGTAGTAACCCCAGGCGGTGTACGACAGGATGATGGGCACAAACACCATGGCAACCCAGAACATGATGGTCATGGTCAGGTGGCTCGACGTCACATCCCACATGGTCAGAGAGTGTGACGGATTGGTGGTGGACGGCATCAGGAAGGGGAACAGGCTGAATCCGGCGGTACAGATGATGCCGGTCAGCGCGAATGAACTGCTGACAAACGCCAGAGCCCCTTTATTGGCGCGGGTAAACAGTATGGTCAGCAGCAGCCCGGCAAAGCCGAGAACCGGCGCAACGATCATCCAGCTGTAGGTGCTGTAGTTGTTCAGCCAGGCACCGCTTTCCAGTACCACGGTTTTTTCCAGCGGGTTGGTGACACCGGCCAGATTGGTGGCGCTTTCAATCACATAGCCGTCCATCATGCTGACCCAGACACCGGCCAGGGCAAAGCAGACCAGAACCAGAATGGCCAGAACCGAGGTCATCAGACGGGCGCGGTCGTGCAGGGCACCGGCGGTACGCATCTGCAGGTAGGCGCCACCGTGCATGGCCAGCATGCCGAGGCTCACCACACCGGTCAGCAGGGCGAAGGGGTTCAGCAGCGCCCAGAACGACCCTGTGTAGGTCGAGCGCATGTATTCATCCAGCGTAAAAGGGACGCCCAGCAGCAGGTTGCCGAAGGCGACACCGAATACCAGCGCCGGAATGGCACCACCGGCGGTGAGACCCCAGTCCCAGGCGCTGCGCCAGCGTGGATCGGTCATTTTGGAGCGGTATTCAAAACCAACCGGACGGAAGAACATGGCAAACAGTACCAGCAGCAGCGCCCAGTAGAGACCCGAGAAGGCCACCGCGTAGACCACCGGCCAGGCGGCGAAGATCGCGCCCCCGGCGGTGATGAACCAGACCTGATTGCCGTCCCAGTGCGGGCCAACGGTATTGAGCATGACACGACGTTCAGCGTCGGTTTTGCCGATCACGCGCAGCAGGGCACCGACCCCCATATCAAATCCATCGGTCACGGCGAAGCCGATCAGCAGCACGCCGATCAGAACCCACCAGATGATTTTCAGCAGTTCATAATCCATGGTGATCTCCTCAGGCCTGAGCCGGTTGTTGAGTGGCAGATGCGTCATTCTGCTCAAAGTGGTAACGGCCGGTGTGCAGGCTGGATGGCCCCAGACGTGCGAAGCGGATCATCAGGTACATTTCAGCGATCAGCAGCAGGGTGTAGAAGCCGATAAAGCCTGCCAGACTCATGTAGATGTCGCTCACCGAACGGGTGGAGACCGACAGATGGGTCGGCAGAATGCCACCGATGGACCATGGCTGACGGCCGAATTCCGCCACAAACCAGCCCATTTCACAGGCAATCCAGGGCGCTGGCAGAGCAAACAGCAGGGCGTACAGCAGCCATTTCTGTTTCTCAACGGTGCCGCGGGTGCTGTGCCAGAAGGAAAGACTGATAAGAATCAGCATCAGGAAGCCCAGGCCAACCATGATGCGGAAGGTCCAGAACATAGGTGCGACACGTGGGATGGAGTTGGCAGCAGCCATTTTGATCTGTTCTTCCGTCGCGTCAGCCGGGTTTTCCACGTATTTCTTCAGCAGCAGACCATAGCCCAGGTCATCGACGGAGCTCTCGAAGGCCTGCAGGGTTCTCGGGGATTTATCACCGGCTTTGAGTTTTTCCAGCAGACCGTAAGCGATGATGCCTTCACGGATGCGCATTTCATGTTCGGCAATCAGATCCTTCAGACCGGTCACTTCCTCAGTGACCGAGCGTGTGGCGATCAGGCCCAGCGCATACGGAATACGGATGGCGTAGTTGGTTTCCTGCGCTTCCTGATCCGGAAAGCCGATCAGCGTGAAGGCGGCAGGGGGCTCCTGGGTTTCCCATTCAGCCTCGATGGCAGCCAGCTTCACTTTCTGTACTTCACCGATTTCATAACCGGATTCATCACCCAGAATGATCACGGACAGAATCGATGCCAGACCAAAACTGGAGGCAATGGCAAATGAGCGGCGGGCGAACGGCAGGTCACGCTTTTTCAGCATGAAATACCCGGAAATCGCCAGCACAAACATGGCACCGGTGACGTAACCGGCAGAGACGGTGTGAACGAATTTCACCTGTGCAACCGGGTTAAAGATCACATCGGTGAAGCTCATCATCTCCATGCGCATGGTTTCGAAATTGAATTCCGCACCGACCGGGTTCTGCATCCAGCCGTTAGCGATCAGAATCCACAATGCCGACAGGTTAGAACCAATGGCAACCAGCCAGGTAACGACAAGGTGCTGTACCTTGGTCATGCGGTCCCAGCCAAAGAAAAACAGCCCAATAAAGGTAGACTCAAGGAAGAAGGCCATCAGACCTTCAATGGCCAGAGGTGCACCAAAAATGTCGCCGACATAATGGGAGTAATAGGCCCAGTTAGTACCGAACTGGAACTCCATGGTCAGGCCCGTAGTAACCCCGAGCGCGAAGTTAATACCAAACAGCTTGCCCCAGAATTTCACCATATCCTTGTAGATTTCTTTGCCCGTCATCACATAGGCCGATTCCATAATGGCAAGGATGAAGGACATACCCAGAGTTAAGGGGACAAAAAGGAAATGATAAAACGCGGTAATGGCAAACTGCAGCCGCGATAAATCAACCAAAGTTTCACTGATCATCAGATTTCTCCTGATAAGACGTGGAGTCGGAAGGCAGACCCAGATGCTGTTCAAAGCGGTCACCGGCAGGTAACTCTTGCTCGGGTGACTGGAAGAATAGTTGAGCAATAACGAAGAGGGCGGCGAGTTTCACGACCAGAATGGCAGAAAGCTCGCGAACAAGCGGAATACTGAAAACAGAACGTTGTCGGTTCATTCTGTGCTCTCCGGTGGGTTCGCCGACGACAATACGCCCCGGAAAGGGTAGTTGCAAGCACTATATTAGTCAAAAACGATGGAAGCTGTGGCTCATTCCGTCCTGCTTGATATTTGTCATATCAGGGGGAGCCGGGGGTGTCGGATTGTCCGGCAGACAACGTCTGCAAAGCCATTTGCCGGAACCTTCTGCACCCATACTTATCGGAAAAGCATACCCATAATCTTTTCTTTTCATGAGCCAGACACTGAACCTGACCCAGACGTTGGACATGCTGCGCGACGACAGCGAAGGACAGTCGATCAGCATGGATGATGTGATTTCCACGCTGGAGAACCGGGGCTTCGGCCCTTTGTTACTGGCCCCGGCGCTGATCGCTTTTCTGCCGACCGGTGCCATTCCCGGCATTCCCAGTGTCTGTGGCATCCTGATCTTTCTGGTTGCTGTTCAGCGTCTGATCGGTAAGAACTCCCCGTGGGTACCAGCGCGGCTACGCTCCGTGGAGTTCAGCCGCGACCGCTTCAAGGACGGACTGGAATGGATCCGGCCCTGGACAGAGCGCATTGACCGGTTATTCCGTCCGCGTCTGAGCTTTTTGTTTTCACCACTGATGAGCCGGATTGTTGCGGCGCTCTGTGTCGTATTCGGACTGACGATGATCCCATTGGAACTGGTGCCGATGGCCGCCGCAGCCCCCGCACTGGCAATCATTCTGGCAGCCATTGGCCTGAGCACTAAAGACGGCCTATTCCTGCTGTTGTCGTTTGTATTTTTTGGTGCCACAGCCTGGTTGGCACTGACAAAATTGCTCTGAAAAAAGAATATAAGGAACTTATCCGCAACACACTTATCCGAAAATAGCGCGATTTAATTTGCATTTTTGACGTAAATACATCTGAAGGAGAAGACTATGACTTTTTTTAAACCTGTGACTGCTCTGTTTGCTGTACTGATGCTGACCCTGGGCCTGGCCGCCTGCAGTGATGACACCCAGGATGAAATGAAAGATATGTATCAGGACACCAAAGAAGCCGCTGCTGATACGGTTGATTCTGCTGAAGAGAAAGTAGAAGAAGCAGGCGACACCCTGGATGAAAAATTCGACAAGGACGAGTCGATGACTGAAAAAGCCAGCGAAGCAGCTGACGAGGTAAAAGACGAAGCCGGTGATGCGGCTGAGGAAGTTGAAGAAGAGTACAAAGAGCACACCCAATAAGCGGTTGTTACTTGTGTAGTACGGGGCCATCTGGCCCCGTTTTTTTTGCTCAGAACCCGCCCCGCTGATCTGCAGCGGGAATTATCCATCTGGTAACGGCTCTCAATGAGCATGTTCATAGACTTCCGGAGTATCGGATGAAAACCCTGTTATTGATCGTGGGACTGATCACAGGTCTGTCGGTTGCCTGCTCAACCCGTGCCTGGGATGGAACACCAGAAGAGCAGGTTGCTCAGTTTTTCAATGAGATCAGCCGTAACAGCCCTGAGGCCGTTACGCACCTTTATGCAAACAATGCATACATCCGCAATAAGGAAGAAGGTCTGGTGTTCCTGCAGGGCAGCATCACCGGGTTGCCTGCCCAGTATGGCCGCTATCTGGGTTACGAAATCATTACGCAGGAATCACTGTCGCCGTCACTGATGCGGATTTCTGTACTGGCTAAGTACCAGCATCACGGGATTACCTGGGAGTTTTTCTTTTATAAGCCGGAGGATGTCTGGTTTCCCAGTCAGTCGACCTTTGTGGATCAGTTTCAGAATGTTGGCGTGAGGAAGTGACTTCAGGGTTTTATGTATTCAGAAACTCTGAATGTTTAAGGGTGTTTGTTTAAAGAGTAACTTTCGCGGGATGGTTTCCCGCGCCTCTGGGGCCACTGTGGATAATGATGATTCTGCAGGAATGCGAGACATGGATGTCGAGCAAAAGCCGGGCAGCAAGGACGCTGCTCCGGCTTGGTCCGGTAAGAATCGAAATGATCCACAGAATAATGGCCCAGAAAGCGCGGAAGCAGGGGGAGGGCCCAACGGCCGGGGGATAAGATCCCCCGAAAGTGTCCCGAAAGAAAATTTCAGAATGTTTAGCTGTCCAGTTTTGTGGACTCAGCATGAATGGATTTTCCATCCGGTTGATGAATATTCTGAAAATCCACCGACATCGCCACACTCAGCGCTGCGATCGTAATGATCGACACACCAAACACCTGCCGTGCCCAGCCGGTGTCATCCACATCCGCTTTCCAACCTTTCAGCGCCATCACCAGCCACCACAGGCTGGTGGTGCAGGCTACGGCGAGAAAGCCGTATCCGGCATAACCGGTGGCGGTCAGCAGAACAGTGGCCAGAGCAAAAGCCGCGATATAGAGCACGATATGCAGCTTGGCGCGGTCAACGCCTTTAGCGACCGGTAATACCGGAATGCCGGCGCCGCGGTAATCGTCGTAGCGGAAGATGGCGATGGCATAGGAGTGTGGCATCTGCCACAGACAGAACATCAGCAGCAGGATGGCCGCAGCGGTATCAAACTCCCCGGTGACGGCGCAATAGCCGACCACGGGCGGCATGGCACCACTGAGGCTGCCGACGAAGGTGCCGTATACGGAACTGCGCTTCAGCCACAGGCTGTACAGGCCGACATAAATCACGAATCCGGCCCCGGCCAGAGCGACCGTCACCGGATTGGTGAAGATCATCAGCAGGGCGAACCCGGCAATGCCGAGCAGCAGACCATGGGCCATGGCGGCGTTGACCGACAGCTCACCGGTGACGGTGACGCGGTTACGGGTACGCTCCATATAACGGTCGATGTCCATATCAATGCAGTTGTTGATGACACAGCCGGAGGCAACCACCAGTGACAGGCCACACAGGGTGGCCAGCAGCAGGGTGATGTCGATGTCGCCACGGGCGGCGAGGAAAAATCCTCCCGCTGTGGCGATCAGGTTGCCCATGATGATCCCCGGTTTGGTGACCTGAAGGTAGCTTTTCAGATTGTTACGCTTCTGCCGCTTAATGCGGGTTTTGCGCAACTTCTTTACCGGGCTGCTCTTCCGGCTGGCGAGTTTACGCGGGCTGACTAATACCGGTCTCATAACAGCCTCCTCAATGCATCATCATGGCGTTGGAGGCGTAGATGATCCACACCGACAGGCCGACCACGAGCACGATAATCAATGCCGTGAACAGGAAGGTGAGGGTATTCGCCTTGCCCTCGTCATTGGTCATGGTCAGATGCAGAAAATACTTCAGGTGTACAACGATCTGCACCACGGCAAAGATCACGGCAATCCACAGGGTGGCGGATTTATCCAGCACGCCTTCCATCACCAGCCAGAAGGGGATGACGGTCAGAATGACCGACAGCACAAAGCCGATGACATAGGAGCCGTACCCCGTATGTGCATGGCTATCCTGATGATTTGAATGACTCATACCGCTGCTCCCATCAGATAAACCACAGTGAAGACACAGATCCACACCACATCGAGGAAATGCCAGAACAGACTCAGGCAGCCGATGCGGGTAACTGTGCGTTGACCCAGACCTTTGTTCAGCACTTCCAGCATCATCACCGCCATCCAGATCAGACCAGCGGTGACGTGCAGACCGTGCATGCCGACGAGGGTGAAGAAGCCGCTGAGGAAAGCGCTGCGCTGGGGTCCGAAGCCTTCTTCGATCAGGTGATGGAATTCATTCACTTCCATACCGATGAACACGGCGCCTAAGGCAAAGGTGACAACCAGCCACAGCAGGGTGGCAGACTGCTTCTGCTGATGGGCACTGATCATGGCAAAGCCATAGGTGATGCTGGAGAACAGCAGGGCGAAGGTCTCGACCAGCACGTAATCCAGTTCAAAAATATCGTGGCCGGAAGGGCCACCGGCGGTGTTCATAAACACCACCGCATAGGTCGCGAACACCGATGCAAACAGCACGCAGTCGGTCATCAGGTACAGCCAGAACCCGAACAGGGTTGTGCCGCTGGTGTCATGGTGGGCATGGTCATGGCTGTGATCGTCATGCTGCCCGTGAGGTATGGACATACTCGTCATCATCTTATGCCTCCGCAGTTGTTTTGTGGGAAGCCGCCAGCTGTACACCGGCAAGGTGGGCCGCTTCGGTCGCTTCAATCACGTCCGGCTGTACGTAGTAATCCACATCGGTGGCGTAGCAGCGGACGATAAAGGTGGCGATGGTGCCGATCAGAGTCACGGCAACCAGCCACCAGATGTGCCAGATAAAACCGAAACCAAAGGCCGTCAGCAGCATGCCCATGATGAAACCGGCTGGGGTGTTTTTTGGCATATGAATCGGCTCGTAATGATCCGGGCGCTGATACGCGATACCTTTTTCCTTCATGTCGGTGAAGGCATCCAGATCGTGTACCTGCGGCTCAACCGCAAAGTTATAGAACTGCGGCGGTGATGCGGTGGACCATTCCAGCGTGTGGCCATTCCAGGGGTCACCCGTGACATCTTTCAGTGCTTCACGGTTTCTGTAGCTGACGTACAACTGGATCAGCTGCGAGACAATGCCGAGGGCAATGATGAAAGCTCCGGCACAGGCGATGTACAGCCAGACGTTCCAGTCGGGGTTGTCGGAGTAGTTGGTGCGGCGCGTCATACCGAGGAAGCCGAGCACATACAGCGGCATAAAGGCTACGTAGAAACCGGATTGCCAGAACCAGAAGGCACGTTTGCCCCATTTCTCATCCAGTCTGTAGCCCATGGCTTTCGGGAACCAGTAAGCAAACCCGGCCATATAACCGAACACGGCGCCGCCGATGATGGTGTTATGGAAGTGCGCAATCAGGAAGAGACTGTTGTGCAGCACATAGTCGGCTCCCGGTACCGCCAGCAGCACACCGGTCATACCTCCGATGGAAAAGGTCACCATAAAACCGAGGGTCCACAGCACTGGCGGAGTAAAACGCACCTGACCGCGGTACATAGTGAACAGCCAGTTGAAGAGTTTTACCCCGGTAGGCACGGCAATGATCATGGTGGTGACACCAAAGAAGGCGTTCACATCGGCGCTGGAGCCCATGGTGAAAAAATGGTGCAGCCAGACGATAAAGCCGAGGATGGAAATCACACCGCTGGCCACCACCATGGAGGTGTAGCCGAACAGACGTTTGCCCGAAAAGGTAGAAATTACTTCCGAGAAAATACCGAACGCGGGCAGTACCAGGATGTACACCTCCGGATGACCCCAGGCCCAGAAGAGGTTGATGTACATCATGGCGTTACCGCCGAGATCATTAGTGAAGAAGTGGAAATCCAGATAACGGTCGAGGGTCAGCAGTCCCAGTGCAGCCGTCAGAATCGGGAAAGACGCGACGATCAGGATGTTGGCCCAGGTACAGGCCCAGGTGAACACCGGCATCTGCATCAGCTTCATGCCAGGGGCGCGCATTTTCAGCACAGTGGCAATAAAGTTCACACCGGTCAGGGTCGTCCCTATGCCCGATATCTGCAGCGCCCAGATGTAGTAATCCACCCCGGTGCCGGGACTGTAGGCAATACCGGACAGCGGCGGATAGGCCACCCAGCCGGTTTTGGCGAACTCACCCACACCGAGTGAAATATTCACCAGCAGGGCACCGGCCACGGCCATCCAGAAGCTCAGGTTGTTCATGAAGGGGAAGGCGACATCGCGCGCACCGATCTGCAGAGGCACCGCGATATTCATCAGGCCGATCATGAAGGGCATGGCCATGAAAATGATCATGATCACACCGTGGGCGGTGAAGATCTGGTCATAGTGTTCTGGTGGCAGATAACCCTCGGCACCGTTGGTCGCCATGGCCAGCTGGGTACGCATCATGATGGCGTCAGCAAAACCACGGATCAGCATCACCAGCGCAAGGATGATGTACATCACGCCGAGGCGTTTGTGGTCCACCGAGGTGATCCACTCATTCCACAGATACAGCCATTTCTGGTGTTTGGTAATCAGATAAAACAGCGCCAGACCAACCACGGCCACGATGGCCAGCGTCACCATGATGATGGGCTCGTGGTAGGGCACGGCGTCCAGGGTTAATTTTCCGAACAGGGGACTGTACATAAGGGGTTATTCCTCCGTGCCTGAACTGGCTGCCAGGGTTTCTTGAGGCGCTGCCATGGCAGGCATCTCCGGGGCATCAGTGGATGTTTTGTGCATGTGAGCGGACATGGTCTGGTCCGTCATCGGGGTGTGGCCGTGATGGCGCATGTACTTCATGACGATGCGGTCGAAGAGGCCGTCGTCAACGTTGGCGTAATAGCTCACCGGATCGTCTTCAGTGGGGACGGTCAGTGACTGATAGCTGCGGTCGTTCAGGGTCTGATGGCTGCTTCTCACCAGCCCGACCCAGGCATCGAAGTCCTGCTGTGTCGGCGTGGCAATGGTCTTGAACTTCATGCCGCTGAAACCAGCGCCACTGTAGTTGGCTGAGAAACCGTCGTAGGTGCCCGGTTCATCGGCAATCAGATGGAGTTTGGTTTCCATCGCCGCCATGGTGTAGATCTGGCTGCCCAGCTGCGGGATGAAGAAAGAGTTCATCACCGACTCTGAGGTCAGGCGGAACTTCACCGGCACACCAGCCGGGATCACCAGCTCGTTGACCGTGGCAATGCCCTGATCCGGGTAGATGAACAGCCATTTCCAGTTCAGCGATACCACATCAATTTCCAGGTGATCGCCTTTGCCCTCAAGCGGTTTATAGGGATCAAGATCGTGGGTGGTCACCCAGGTCACCGCACCGAGGATGACAATGAGAATGCAGGGAATCAGCCACACCACCAGTTCGATTCTGGTGGAATGGTCCCACTTGGGGTCGTACACCGCCTGATTGTGACCAGCGCGGTATTTCCAGGCGAAATAGATCGTCATGAAGATGACGGGAATCACCACCAGCAACATGAGCACAGTGGAGAACAGAATCAGGTTTTTTTCATCCACGCCGACCTGACCTTTCGGGTCAAGAATGCCGCCGGAACAGCCGGACAGCAGCAGGCTGGCGATGAAAATGAACCCCAGAGCACGGGGCGCTCGCTTTTTAATCATGGTTGAACCTGTAAACAAGAGATAACAACCCGGCCTTATGCGCAGGCCAGTTTCGGGTTCGGCAGGTAATAACGAGATTCAGTAACCGCAGTTACCACCACGCCGGAGACAGACGCCAGACGCGGCGCTGCAGCGTGCAGAAGCACGGTTCAGCAGAAGTCGGGGCGTTGTCGGGTTTCCGGAGAGAGCCGGAAAAGGGATCAGACCAGGGGTGGTGCGCGGCTCAGGTTCGAACGGCAGAAACGTTCTCTGAGGGTGGTATCGGGTTCCGGGAAGCCGGAAAGCTGAGGGTAAGACGGGGTATCGTCCGGACGGGCATCGCAGGCGCCCAGCCAGAAGGTGGCCGGGAAAACAAACTGGCCGCTGAGCAGCAGGGCAAACAGACAGCCGCAGATGCCTTTCTGCAGATACAGCAGACTTTCGGTCGGTGCCAGGATTTCAGAAAACACACCGCTGGCGTTTTCGGCGCACAGGGTAACGCCGAGCAGCACCAGCAGACTTGTGGCTGCAGCGATCTTCAGCAATGTGTATGTGTTAACGGAATTCGTCACGTAATAACCATCTGAAACAGGAACTGAAGGTGATGTAGCCGGATGAGACTCTGGTCCGCGCTCTTGATTCCATCAGAGGAGGGCAACGGACTGTTCCTCTCGGTCTCCGACCGGCGCCGGGCCAGACAGGCAATCCATTGGTACGGCCAGACAGCCGTTCCAGACCCGGAAGGTTACATTCGCGGCCATTATAACCACAACGGTGACGGATAAAACACTTGTTTGAAAACCTGTCAGGATTGCTCATAACAGACAGGTGGCAGGATAGCCGCCAGTGTTTCCGGCATTTGTAAACACACCTGTCATATTGCTCATCACTGCTAGACTCAGGACAGAATGGATTTTCGGAGCAGAACAATGGCAGTTAACGGCATACCTGATATGAGCATCAGAATGAAGCTCAACCTCATCCTGCTGGTCTCAGCACTCGGACTGATCGTGCTCGGGTTGATGACCGCCAACTACCTGCGGGAACAGGACGGGCTGACGGCCGTGCGCCAGGATCTGGATGGTCTGGAAATCGGTATTCTGAGCCTGAGGCGTGACGAAAAGGATTTTCTGGCCCGTCTCGACAGCAGCTACGCGGATAAATTCAGTACCGATTACGCACGGGTCACAAGGATGATTGAAACCATCCGTGAGCATACCCGGGTGCAAGGGATAGACGCCGGAGAGCTGAATAACCTGAGTCAGGCTCTGCAGCATTACAAAGCATCCTTTGACGCGATTGTTGCAACCTATACCGAGGTAGGCCTGACCCCGACGACGGGTCTCTACGGCAGCCTGCGTGATGCCGTGCATCAGGTGGAAAAATCATTGGAGGTGCACTCCGATTACGAACTCCTGTACCACATGCTGATGCTGCGCCGGCATGAAAAAGATTTCATGCTGCGCCATGACCTGAAATACACCGACCGTTTTGCTGAACAGATCCGTCTGACCACGGATCTGCTGACCGAACGTGGCTATCAGGACATACAGCCGCTGATGGACAACTATCAGCAGGATTTTCTGGCGCTGGCGGATGGGTTAAAACGCATTGGTCTGGATCAGAATCAGGGACTCAGAGGAGAGATGCGCGATGCGGTGCATAGTACGGATGGCTATCTCACCAGCCTGTACACTCAGACCCGTTCGAATCTGGATGCCGTGAAAGCCTCTGCCGGTAGGGTACTGGTGATCACTCTGTCACTCATCATCGTCATCATGATGGTTGTGAGTAAACTGATTTCTGCAAGCATCTGTCGTCCTGTGGTTGGCATCACCAGCCGCATCCGTGAGATTTCAAAGGATATGGACCTGTCGCAGCAGGTGCCACACAGCGCACGGGACGAACTTGGCAGCATGGCAAAATCCTTCAACCACATGGTGAGTAATCTGCGTTCTACGGTGGAGGATGTGCTGTCCTCATCCGGCCGGGTCGATCAGTCGGCGGTGACGCTGCATGGCGTGACCGCCTCGTTGAGTTCGGTCACTGATGAACAGCAGCGTGAGCTCGACAATACCCTGAAAGACGTCGACGCTCTGCTGGGGGCCGTGTCACAGGTTGCCGGTAACGCCAACAAAGCTGCAGATGCTGTATCCGGTGTACGCGTCGAGATCCGTACCGGTAAAGGGGTGGCCGACGAGGCCCGTGATGCCATGGAGACTCTGTCTGAGGACATTGCCAGCACCTCAACTGCGGTGGATCAGCTACAACAGGATAGCCAGAGCATTGCCGAAATCCTTGGGGTAATTTCTTCGATTGCCGAGCAGACCAATCTGCTGGCCCTGAATGCCGCCATTGAAGCAGCGCGTGCCGGTGAGCAGGGCCGTGGATTCGCGGTGGTGGCGGATGAAGTGCGGACACTGGCTAACCGTACCCAGGAATCAACCACGTCCATCGGCGTCACGCTCGAGCAGTTCCGCAAAGGGACTGAGCAGGTTGTGGGGACCGTCGAACGCACCCAGAAACAGTCAGCCATCGGCATGGAAAAATCCGGAGAGTCAGCCGCGATTCTCGACCGTATTCATGAGGCCATTGTCAGTATTAATGCGCTCAACGCAGAGGTGGCTTCGGCTTCTGATCAGCAGACCAAAGTGGCCGGTAGCATTGGCGGGAATATACGCAATATCCATCAGCTGACCCAACGTTGTGGCAGTGAAGTGGAAAATGCCCGACGTGAAAGTGATGATCTCCGCAGCCTGGCCCGGGGTCTGTCAGAGGGCATTAAAAAGTTCCGCATCTGAGCGGTGATCCCCCACTGATTCGGGTTCCGGTCTGCGCGACAGAGTGTTCTGATTGCGCAGGGGACACCCCCCGCCGGTTGCGCTAGTATCGCCGTTTTCACCTCTGATATTTCTCCATGAACCCTGCTGGGCTGTCACGACTTCATATCTTCCGTCTCGCGGTGCCGGTGATGCTGGCCCAGGCCGCCACAGCATCGACCGGTGTGGTTGATACTATGGTCATGGGCCTGTACGGAACCAAAGCCGAACTCGGTGCCGTTGGCGTGGCCGCGGTTGTGGTCAATTTTCTCTACTGGGCATTCGGCTTTCTGCGCATGTCCACCACAGGCCTTACCGCGCAGGCCAAGGGTGCGGGCAATACCAGTGAAGTGAATGCCGCGTTGCAACGGGCGCTGCTGACCGGTGCCTTTATGGGCAGTCTGATTCTGCTGTTGTCGCCTCTGCTCAAACTGGTGGTGTTCCAGCCCTTTGATGCCACCGATGCCGTAAAAACCCTGGCCGGAGAGTACTGGGATTACCGCCTCTGGGGCGCTCCTGCCATCCTGATGGGGTATGGCATTACCGGCTGGTTACTGGGCACCGGGCGTACCGGCTGGCTGCTGGTCTTTCAGATCATTCTCAATGCCGTGAACTGCGGACTGGACCTGTGGTTCGTCGCGGTGCTCGACTGGGGCCCGGCAGGTATCGGGGCCGGTACCGCCATCGCCGAATGGACGGCTCTGATCTGTGGTCTGTGGATCGTGCGGCAGGGGCTGACAGGCAGGGCAGAGGGCCTGTTCAGTCGCGATAAACTGCTGCAGATGTTCAGCGCCAACCGCGACATCCTGATCCGCACACTGGCGTTGTTATTTGCCTTCGCCTGGTTCGTGAATTCCGGGGCTGATCTGGGCACGGCGGTGCTGGCCGGCAATCAGGTGCTGCTGCAGTTTGTGTCGGTGTCGGCGTTTATTCTGGATGGTTATGCCTTTGTCGCGGAAAAAGAAATCGGCGAAGCCTGGGGCTCAAAACAGAGAGCCCGACTGACAAGGGCCATGCGCCTGACCACCGAGCTGGCGCTGGCATCCGGGGCGCTGATTGCGCTGATTTACTGGCTGACCGGCAGCTGGTTGATTGAGCATTTTGTGGCTGACGCCGAAGCCCGCGCCGTTGCACTCGAGTATTTACCCTATTGTGCACTGATTCCTCTGCTCGGCGTTCCCTGCTGGCAGCTGGATGGATTCTTCATCGGCGGCACCCAGGGCAAAGCGCTGCGTAATGCCGCCGTGATCACCACTGTCCTCTATGTCATCACCGATTGGCTCTTTACCCGCACTATGGGTAATTCCGGTCTGTGGCTCGCTTTCCTCATGATGTACTTTTACCGGGCGTTCAGTCTCGGGGTTTACCTGCCGGGTTTTATCCGCCGCACTTCCTGATACCGCAACGCACGCTGTTTATGTTGTCTGCGGAATGAAGGGATACGGATGAAGAAGTACCTTATTGCCACTGTGTTAACCGTCATGCCCTGGGCTTATGGTATGGCTGATGAAACAACTCCGGATTTTACTGTCACCGACCCGAATATCTGGATGGAAAAGGTCGAAAGCGAGCGTTCTCTGAGTTGGGTAAAAAAACAGAATTCCCGCACTCTGACGCAACTGCAGAAAGATCCTGTGTATCAGGATTTATTCAGCAAAGCCGAAGCCATCATCAATATTGAAGAGCGCATCCCCGAAGGCACCATCCGCAATGGCGAGGTGTATAACTTCTGGCAGGATGCTGATCATGTCCGCGGCATTCTGCGTAAAACAACCTGGGACAGTTACCAGACACCATCGCCTGCCTGGCAGACCGTACTGGATATCGACCAGCTGGCAGAAAGCGAACAGAAAAACTGGGTGTACAAAGGCTCAGAATGTTTCACTGCCCATGCCGCAGCGGGAAACGTCAGCGTGCACTGCATGATGAGTCTGTCCGACGGTGGTAAAGATGCAGCGGTACAGCGCGAATTTAATCTCACGGAAAAACGCTGGGTAAAAGACGGCTTCAGCTTGCCCGAGGCTAAATCTTACGTTGCCTGGCTGAGTCCGGATCAGTTACTGGTTGCCACCGACTGGGGTAGCGATGGGTCGACCTTGTCAGAGTCCGGATATCCGACCGAAGTGAAACTCTGGAAGCGCGGTACGCCAGCCGCTGAGGCCACACTGCTGTACCGTGGTGAAAGCGCCGATCTGGGAGCGTTTCCCATGGCATTACGTCTGGCCGAGGGGCGTTATCTGGCCGCCGCCTGGCGCGAAGAAAACTTCTGGGAGAGTGCTCTGTATGTCTATCCCGACCCTGCAAAGCCGGGTATCCGGATTCCTCTGCCCAGGCAGCTGACCCATGGTGGTGAGTTCGATGGCCATTTTATTTTTACCACCCAACAGGACTGGCAACCGCAAGGCGGGCAGGGCCCCTTATTTATCGCCGGAAGCGTACTGGCACTGGACCTGAATGCCTTCCTGACGGCTGACCGCGACGCACGGGTCAGCCTGCTGTACCAGCCGGGTCCGCGCCAGGCGGTGCAGGCGACACAGGTTGAGATAACCCGCAGTGCCATTCTGGTACCAGTAACGGATAACGTGCGCGGCACCCTGGTTAAAATCACTCACGGGGAAGCTGGCTGGCAAGCCAGGACGCTGGATTTTCCGGCCAATGGCCGCTTGGGTATTGCCTTTGCCGACGCCGATGAAGATCTGGCACTGGTGCAGTACGAAGGGTTTTTAACGCCTGATTCTCTGATGAGTTATAACCCGGTGAATGACGACATCAGAACGCTGAAAAGCCTGCCGGTGCAGTTTGATGCATCAGACCTGATGGTTGAGCAGTTTGAGGCCCCGTCGTCAGATGGTACCCTGATTCCGTATTTTCTGGTGCATAAAAAAGACATTCCTCTGGATGGCACTACGCCGACTCTGCTGTATGGGTATGGCGGTTTTCAGGTCTCCATGCAGCCGTTTTATTCCGGCCTCAATGGCAAGCTCTGGCTGGAGCGGGGCGGCGCCTATGTACTGGCCAATATCCGCGGTGGAGGGGAGTTCGGACCGCAGTGGCACCAGGCTGGCCTGAAGACTCAACGTCAGATCATTTACGACGATTTCATCGCGGTGGCGGAACAGCTGATCGCAAAGAAAATCACCACGCCGCAACACCTCGGTATTATGGGTGGCTCTAACGGTGGCCTGTTGATGGGCGTGATGCTGACCCAGCGTCCGGACCTGTGGAACGCCGTCGTCATTCAGGTACCCCTGCTGGATATGCTGCGCTATCACCTGCTGCTGGCCGGTGCGTCATGGGTGGGCGAGTACGGTTCTCCGGATGTACCGGAAGAACGTGCCTGGCTGGAAAAAATGTCGCCTTACCACAACTTTCACAGCGATAAAGACTATCCGGAACCCTTCTTTCTGACCTCCACCAAGGACGACCGGGTGCACCCGGCCCATGCCCGTAAAATGGCTAAGAGGTTTGAAGATGCGGGTAAACCTTTCCTCTACTACGAGAACACCGACGGTGGCCACTCGGCGGCGGCCAACCTGCAGGAAGTGGCCAAGCGCAAAGCACTGGAGTTCACCTATCTGACCGGGAAGCTGATGTCGCAGCCCTGATCCGGCTTCAGACATCATCAGCAGCACCGGGGAGTCGTGCTTTGCTCCCCAGTCTCTTTAAAAACCCGGCATATCAGTACTTTACGTCTTCTTTATCCCTATCTGTGTGTGACTCCATATTGTTTGGTAAACAGCCGTTAATAAATGTTTCATCCGAAGGTCTTGGATTTTTTGACTGCTAACATCAGGACATAAGCTGATGGAATCACTGTCAGCTCTTCATTCACCGGAGCGTCTGCATGTTGATTCTCAGAGCGTTTTCATACCTGATCGGAGCTGGTCTGTTGGTATTTGCCCTGGCATACAACAGTTACTCCAGCCAGTTCGGTGGATGGGCGTCAGCTCCGGGACAACTGCACAGCGTTTCAGGATTCCGTGTCAGTCGTGATCTGGCCACCAAAGAGCACGAGAGTAACTATGGCCGCGTCAGTTTCAGTTATGTCGTGGCGGGAAAGCGCTATGTCGGTTACCGCGTACTGCCGTTGCAATCCATCTATCTGCCGCCGGAAAAGGTGGCTGTGCTGGAGCCGGGTGATATCCGCATCAGTTACAACCCCGAGGCACCGGAAGAGTCTTTTATTTACGCCGAAAAACCGGTGGAGCAGCTGAAGATCCTGGTGCTGGTCGGCCTGATCCTGCTCTTTATCGGCTACTTTGTGCCACCGGTGCTGAGCCGCGTGGTGGAATACGTGCTGGACCCGCCAAAGCGTGTGGGTACCGATTACCTGGATTGAAGGTTCTGGTCTGACGCAAAAAACAAAAAAGAAGAAGTACAAAGAACAAGAAGAACTGAGAAAAATAATAAGAAGATTTGAGCTCCCTGTATCCTGTTAATCAGGGCAGCTTCTGTAAAGCCTCCGGCGGTATTACCCGGGGGCTTTTTTTATATCTGCACACAGCATGTAGCCGCACTCTGTCCTCTCTGCAGCACCGGAACGGGATATCTCATCCGTCACGGTTCTGCTTTTCCCGGGGCGACGTTACAATGCCGTCTCTCCGCTCACGGCAAGGACGGTATGTTCCGCTTATACCACTCAAACGATCTGGATGTTCTCAAGGAACTGTTGGTCCATGAGATCCGGCAGAACCCTGCGGGTCTGTTTGAGCAGGAAACCCTGCTAGTGCAGAGTCAGGGTATGGCGCACTGGCTGCGCCTGCAGCTGGCGGATGGTCTGGGCATTGCGGCCCAGCTGGATTTTCCGTTGCCGTCGGCCTACGTCTGGCGTGTTTTCAACACCTTAAAACCCGACCTTCCCGAGCGTTCGCATTTTGATAAGCAGGCCATGGCCTGGAAGCTGATGCGTCTGTTGCCGCAGCTGAAAAACCAGCCCGCCTGTGAGGCACTGGCGCATTACCTTGAAGACGATCGCCATGGTCTGCGCTGTTACGAACTGGCGCACAAAATCGCCGACGTCTTTGACCAGTATCTGGTCTACCGCCCTGACTGGCTGCTGAGCTGGGAGCAGGGCAGTGATGACGCAGAGGGTGCAGATGTCCGCCTCCATCCCTGGCAGCCGGTGGTGTGGCGGGCGCTGGTGGATGACAGCCGCAGACTGGGTCACAGCCTTGATCACCGTGCCCGGCTGACCTTGTCACTGGAAGAGATTGTCGCCGCTCAGGGGCAACGCCTGAGTGCCTTGCCGAAGCGCCTGTTTGTCTTCGGGATTGCCGCTTTACCCGGCAGCTACTGGGATGTTCTCAACGCCATTTCCCCGCACATTGATGTGCATTTTTTCCTGCTGAACCCGTGCCGCAATTACTGGGGCGATATCGTCAGTGATCAGCAGCGCGCGCGCATCATCAGCCGCACTCCGGACGCAGCGGCCTACCTCGACAGCGGCAACCCTCTGCTGGCCAGCTGGGGCAGGCTGGGGCGTGATTTTCTGACTCTGGTGCACGACACCGCAGCGGAGGGCGGTCTGCAGGATATCGAAGCCTGGACCGAGGTACCGCGTGACCATCTTCTCGGACATCTCAAAGCCGATCTGCTGGAGCTGCAGGATGGCCGGGCCGGAGCCTACCGTCCGGAATCCCTGACCAACAGTCATTTTAAAAAACCGGTCGGTCCGGGCGATGACAGCCTGCGCTTCGTCGCCGCGCACAGCCCGCTGCGTGAAGTACAGCGCCTGCACGATCAGTTACTGCATTGGTTCAGCACCATACCCGGTCTCAAGCCGCGTGACGTGGTGGTGATGGTGCCGGACATTGATCAATACGCCCCCTATATCGACGCCGTGTTTGCCAGCGCCCCGGACGATCAGCGTATTCCGTGGGCCATCGCCGACCAGTCGCAGGTGCAGGAAAACCCCTTGCTCGACAGTCTGCTGGGGCTGATGAGCCTGTTTGATAACCGTCTGCAACTGACGGACGTGCTCGACTGGCTGGATGTTCCGGCTATCCGCCGCCGTTTTGGTATGGATGATAACGACCTGGGCGAACTGCGCCGCTGGCTCGACAAAGCCGCCATCCGCTGGGGGCTGGATGATGAACACCGCAGTGAGCTTGGCTTCCCGGCGTTTGATCAGAACAGCTGGCGCAAAGGGCTGCGGCAGTTATTACTGGGCCTTTTGCTGCCACAGGATGATCAGCTGCACTGGCAGGATGACTGGCCGGTGTTTGCTGTGGAAGGCGCTGCAGCGGAGCAGCTGGGGCAGCTGTTGGCCCTCGCTGATACGCTGGAGAAATGGCAGACCTTTCAGTCAGAGCCGCACACGCCTGAGGTCTGGATGGCGGCCATCCCGGAATTGCTGGACGACTTCTGCGACGCCGATCTGGATGAGGCCGTGCAGCTGCAGCGGGTGCGGGATGCACTGGGCCGCTGGCATGATGAGCTGCGCGATGCCGATTTCAGTGGCGACCTGTCGCCACAGGTGGTACGCAAC
>DBNK01000028.1:43082-120617 GCA_002298335.1 Thalassolituus sp. UBA674 | reverse complement strand
GGTACCGAAAACGTTGTTACGTACACCTTCAACAATGTTGGCTTCGACCAGAGGTACGTGTTTATAAGCTGCGGCGTGATAAATGGTCTGGACTTTGAACGCACGGAAAATGGTTTCCAGCCGGTTCTGTTTCTGTACAGACCCAAGAATCGGGATGATTTCGGTGGTCAGGTTCTGTTCCGCACTGATACTGCGCAGTTCCTGGTCAATGCGATAGAGGTTGTACTCGCACAGGTCAATCAGAATCAGCTTGGTGGGAGACTGAGACAGCACCTGCCGGCAGAGTTCAGAGCCAATCGAACCGCCTGCACCCGTAACCAGAACGACTTTGTCTTCGATATTACTGTGCATCAGGTCTTCACGTGGAGCGATCGTATCGCGTCCAAGCAGATCTTCAATATCCACTTCGCGCATTTCTTCGAGGCGGGCCTTGCCGCTGAGAATGTCGTTCATGGAAGGTGTGACCAGTACTTCCAGTTTCTTCTCAGCTAATTGTTCAATCAGCTGCTTACGCACGTGCATGCTCGATTTACCGACGGCCAGCAGAACCTTGCGGACGCCATAGGTATCAATCAGTTCATCGATATGATTCGGAGCCCACACTTTCATTCCCCGGATGGCCGTATTGTGTTTTTTACGGTGGTCATCAATGAAAGCAACCGGGCGATAGAGCTCGTTATTGGTCAGAGTATCGGCCAGAGAAATGCCGTGCGCTCCGGCACCGTATATCACCACAGGTTCGGCCTGGTTTTTAACCATCTGAAAAACCAGGCTGCGGATGAAAAGCCGTGGGGTGCCGAGTAGTGAGAATGCTGTGAACAGATAAATCACGATGCTGGAACGCGGATAATTCGCGTTCAGCAGAAAAGAACTGGTTGCCAGTGTCAGGGCTGAAACAAACACACCGAACGTCAGTGCAGAGAAGGCCTGAGCCGTCATAAAACGAACCACGGCCCGATAAAGGCCAAGGCGGATAAAGACGAAGGCCGTAATGACAGTTGTAAAAAGAGTGGCAATGATGACGCCATTGTCGATCGGCGGTGGCATATAGCCATAACGCAGAGAAATGGCCAGATAAATAGCCGCGGGTATAGCCAGAAGATCGTAACAGAGGGCGACTGTCCGCTTCATATTGCGGGATGAGTCCAGCAGAAAATTAATCATGATCCCTCAGTAGAAAAAATACCTGACTTTCTGACGATAATTTTAGCAAATCTTTTTAAGAGCGCAGGTAATTTAACGATCATTTACGATTTTGGCGTCTGACTGCATCCTGCCGTCAGCGGAAAAATGGCTCCCCGAGCTGGACTTGAACCAGCGACCAATGGATTAACAGTCCACTGCTCTACCGACTGAGCTATCGGGGAACATCGAAGTGACGGGCATTATGCCAGCCACTTTTCCTAAGTCAACAAATTACCCAGAAATCTTTGATTAATATAGGTTTTTTTCAAAAGAGGTGGGGCAGGAAAGGACAAAATGGTCAAAAAGCCATCACCTGAATCTGGTGACAGCCCTCAGAAACCAGAAGGGTGGTGTGTCAGTCGCGATCGATGCGGGAGAATACGGCGCCTTTCTGATCCCTGTATTTAGCGTTTGCGCGCTTGTTGTAGGGGCGTTTGGCCGGGCTGCTCAGGGTTTCAAAAGAAAGGGCGCAGATGGTCATGCCCGGACGCAGGGCCAGCGGCAGTTTACCGTTGTTGTAGAACTCCAGCACGATCTGACCCTGCCAGCCGGGGTCGATCCGGCCAGCGGTGACATGCACCATGAGCCCCAGGCGTGCCAGTGAACTGCGGCCATCCAGCCAACCTACCAGATCATCCGGAATGGTGATGTCTTCCAGCGTCGCGCCGAGAATCAGTTCGCCGGGATGGATGTAGAGGGCTGCGCCTTCTTCAATTTCCATCTCTTTGCTCATAATGCGGTCAATATCGCGCTCAAGCTGAGCACGCTCACCGGACAGGTCGAGGTGGGTTGCTGAGTTGTTGCTGAAGACCCGGAATCTGTGGTCCAGGCGCAGGTCCACACTGATACCGGCGATGGCGTCGGCCGGAGGTGGGGGATCAATGCTGATCTCACCGCTGGCTATTTTTTTCTCAATATCGGCATCGCTCAGGCGCATGTCAGTATCCTGTATGTCAGTCCGGCGAGTGTACCCTGATTCCGGCAGTCCGTCCCGTCAGAATGACAGGCGTGTTGCTTCAATCCGGTATTTTTCTTTGCCGTTATCTTTATCTTTCAGGCGGATTAGCGGGAAGCCATCCTGCTTGGCAAACCAGGCGTAGATTTCCCGGTCTTTGTCATCACGCAGCTGGCGGACTTTGATGGCCTGAAACTTACCCGCCGGGACTTCAATGGTTTCTTCGCCTTCGACCTGAAAACGGAAGACCTTGGTCTTTTTCTTCTCAAATACCGGGAAAGAGAACTCGGTTTTGTTCTGTGCCAGAGCAATGCTGGCCTGCTGGATGTAGGTCAGGTTGTCCTGGATGCCGTCCTGCCAGGCGTCGTCGTAGGTTTTATCCTTCTCCTGATCACGTATGACCCCATTCTGGGGGATGAAGACCAGGGTTCTGTCATCCTCATCAATCACGCCGCCGGCACGGTAAAGGTAGTCGCCCGGTGTAATCAGGCTGTCAGTACAGGTAAAGACAGACAGCTCCTGCAGGTTGGCCATGCTGGCTTTGGCGCTAAAGTCGAGTTTCCAGCGGCCATCCTCGAGTTGTGACAATTCCCGCCGGGCTTCAATATCAAACCCGAACCAGCCGAATTTGTAGCGGCTCTGATAATCGATGGTGTAAGGCGTCAGGGGGCAGTTGTCGGCCATGGCGGCGGTGCTCAGGAACAGAAGGGCGGGAACCAGCAGTCTGAACAAAGACATCTCAGGGGTTTCCTCAGGGCAGTAGGTTCTGAGACCTGCCTTCAGGCCTCAAGTTGCAGTCCGCTGTCCGGCAGCAGGGCGTTATCCAGCCAGGCTTTGCCCTTGTCCATCTTCAGGCGCCCTTCGATAAACCATTTCACTGCGATCGGATAAATAATGTGTTCCTGTTTCTGCACTTTCTGTCGCAGAGAGTCCGCATCATCTTCAGCGCTTACCGGAATCACAGCCTGAATGATGTTCGGGCCGTCGTCCAGTACCTCCGTGACAAAATGCACGGTAACACCATGTACGGAGTCTCCGGCTTCCAGTACACGCTGATGCGTGTTCAGCCCCTGATATTTTGGCAGGAGCGAAGGGTGGATATTGATCATCCGACCTTCATAGCGACGCACAAAACCAGGCGTCAGAATGCGCATGAACCCCGCGAGAACAACCAGGTCCGGCTGGAATTCGTCAATCTGGCGCATCAGCTTCAGATCAAACTCATCCCGCGACGCAAAGTCTTTGTGATTGATGACGAGCGTATTCAGATCACGGTCTCTGGCTTTCTGAATGCCTGCAGCTTCCGGCACGTTACTGATAACGGCGGCAATGTCGGCATCCGGTGCTTTGGCCGCAACCTGATCGGCAATGGCCAGCATATTGCTGCCACTGCCGGAGATCAGAATGACAATCTTAGGCCGTGATTCAGAACCGGATGGTCCGTGGCCGTTTTGCGGCAGGTTCATGCACGGCTTCCGGTAAACTCGGTACGATCTTCACCTTCAGCGCGTTCGCAGACTTCACCAATCAGCCAGGCCTGCTCACCTTCTGCATTCAACAGCGCAATGGCGGAGCTGGCTTTCTCTTCTGGTACAGCGATGATCATGCCGACGCCGCAATTGAAGGTACGGAACATCTCGCGGGTAGCGATGTTGCCTTTTTCCTGCAGCCAGCGGAACACTTCGGGCCACTGCCAGCTGTTGGTATCAATGACGGCTTTGCAGTTATCCGGCAGAACGCGTGGAATGTTCTCCTGGAAGCCACCACCAGTGATGTGTGACAGGGCATGCACCTTCGATGCATTGATCAGCTTCAGAACAGATTTCACATAGATACGGGTAGGCGCCATCAGGGCTTCGGCGATGCTCTGTCCATCCAGTTCTGCGGAAAGGTCTGCCCCGGAGACTTCAATCACCCGACGGATAAGGGAGTAACCATTGGAATGCGGACCGCTGGAAGCCAGAGCGATCAGCTGATCACCGGCTTGTACTTTGCTGCCATCAATCAGGTCTTCTTTCTCGACGATACCGACACAGAAGCCAGCCAGGTCGTAATCTTCGCCTTCGTACATGCCCGGCATTTCAGCCGTTTCGCCGCCGATGAGAGACGCGCCAGCCTGTTCACAGCCCGCACCGATACCTTCAACCACGGCGGCGGCGACATCGACATTCAGCTTGCCGGTGGCGTAATAATCGAGGAAGAACAGAGGCTCAGCCCCGGCAACAACCAGATCATTGACGCACATGGCCACGAGGTCGATACCAATGGTGTCATGCATGCTCAGGTCCATCGCCAGTCGCAGCTTGGTGCCCACACCGTCGGTACCGGAAACCAGAACCGGTTGGTTATAGCCCTGAGGCAATTCGAACAGGGCGCCGAAACCACCCAGGCCGGCCATCACTTCCGGGCGGCGGGTACGGTTGGCAACGCTTTTGATGCGCTCGACCAGCGCGTTACCGGCGTCGATATCCACTCCGGCATCTTTGTAGCTGAGAGGTGTCTGTTCGCTCATGGGGGCATATTCCAGGGTGATACAAGAAGGCGCGTATTCTAACGATTTGTTGGCCGCACTGCATCCTTCATATGGGATGCGTCAATCTGTTCAGGCCCGGCTCAAGACGTGGCACAATAGGCGCGCTTATTGTCAGAGGATTTGCAGTGCGAATTTTTGCAGTTTTACTCTTCGGTCTTATCGCCCTGTCGGCCCACAGTGCAACCGTGACGGACCTCTACCGGGTTTCTGTCGCAGTTGAAAACCAGAACAGCGACACCCGGGCTGCCGGGCTGGCGGAAGCCTACCGTAAAATGCTGGTGCGCCTGTCCGGGACTTCCGCCAGTCTCAACAACGAAACCCTGTCGCGTGAGGCCCCACGGGCCGAGACTCACATCACCAGCATGAGCTATCACAGAGATGAATCTGGCGCGCTCTTCATGGATGTGAATTTCAATCCGGCGTCACTGCGCACCCTGTTTGAGATGGCTCAGGCACCAGTATGGGGTACTTCCCGTCCGTCTTTGCTGCTGCTGCTGGCGGTTGAAACTGAGAGTGGTGAGCGTCAGGCACTGATTCAGACGTCGGAGTGGGGGGAATGGGTTGCTGCGGCGATGAAAGAACGCGGACTGCCTTACATCTTTCCGAGCTGGGATCTTGAAGATGAGATAACCCTGCCGCTCAGCCGCCTCTGGGGGCAGTTTGAGCAGGACATCCGCGCCATGGCGGAGCGTTATCCGACGGATGGTTATATCAGTGGCCGTCTGTGGGCCAATGCTGACAGCGGCTGGAGTTTTGCAGGCTCCCTGAATCATGCCGGTGAATCCGTTCCGGTGCGGGTTGAGGGGGCAACACCGGAGGCGGTGGTGTTGGTAATGGCCTCTGAGGCGGCGGAATCCCTGTCTGCCCGTTATGCCGTTACTGCAGGTGGCGGTGCCGCGGCCAATGGTTTTCAGATTCAGGTGGGTGGTATTGATGGCTTCAGCAGCTATCGTGCTTTGCAGGACTACCTGTCAGCACGCGTAGGAATCCGTGATGTACGACTGATGAATGCGGATCAGGATACGGTCACACTGTCCCTGAACCTGTCCGGTGACTGGGAGCAGATCTGGCGGGTGATCGAACTTGATCAGAAGCTGGAGAAACGCCCCGGCGACGAGCGGCTCTACTGGTTACCCTGATATGTCGTTTCATCCACAGCTGACCCTGGCTGTCACATCACCGGAAGATGCCCGTTTTGATAATTTTTACGCCGGTCCCAATACTCAGCTGGTCAGGGCGCTGAAGTCACAGTGGACGACTGCCGGTACGCCTTTTATCTATCTCTGGGGGACAGAAGGCAGTGGGCGCAGCCATTTGCTGCAGGCGGCCTGTCAGTATGCCCAGTCGCTGGGGCACCAGAGTATGTACATCCCCCTTCAGGATTTCTGTGAGCATCCGGCTGCTGTCATAGACGGTGTGGAGCAACTGCCTCTGGTGGCGCTGGATAATCTGGACCGGATTCCTCCGGGCAGTGACTGGGAAGAGCGTCTGTTTCATCTGTTCAACCGCCTGCAGGATCAGCAGGGCCACCTGCTGGTCACGGCCAGCGTAGCGCCCGCTCAGTTGGACATACAGCTGGCGGACCTGAAGTCGCGTATGAGTTCGGGCGTCGTGTTTCAGTTGCAGCCCCTGAGCGATCAGGAAAAGGCCGCAGCCCTGATACTGCGGGCCGGTGACCGGGGCATTCAGCTCAGTGATGATGTTGCCCACTATCTGTTGAGTCGTGGGCCCCGGGATATGGCCGGGCTGACTGAATTACTGCAGACACTCGATCAGGCGTCATTGCGGGCGCAGCGCCGACTGACCATTCCGTTTGTAAGAGAAGAACTGGGCTGGTGACGCGGTGCCATATGGCACCGCAGTGGGGGATTCAGCGGCGCTGAGCTGTGAGGTGGCTGCCAATGGTCAGATCGACGTAATCCATCATGATGCTTCCGGCTTCTTCCAGCAGAGGATCAGATTCCTTATCCAGCCCGTCTTTTTCGGTGTCCGCAATCTGAGGGTTTTCCTCTTCCGGCTTTTCTTCCAGTGACACCAGCAGCGGAATCCCCTTGGCTTTACGGCGCTTGTTCTCAAGAGCCAGTTCACGCTCTTCGTTGGCTGCACGCTCTTCACGGCGGACTGTCTCGTTCAGAGAAATTTCGGTTTTGTTGCGGATCTCCGAAATCAGAGCCTTCTGCTCTTTCATATAAATAAAGTCAGGGTTGTCACGGGTGCGTTCGCTGTGACGTTCCTGCAGTTGTGACAGCTGACGACGGATCTGGCTGCGGTCGAGTTCGGCGGCTGGCTTGATGGTGTCCCACGGCAGCGCCTGCGGCAGAGAGCTTTCACCGATCTTGTCGTTATCAAACAGTGACGGGAACAGGATGTCCGGGATCACGCCCTGATTCTGGGTGCTGTCACCGGAAACCCGGTAGAACTTGGCCTGGGTGATTTTCAGCTGGCCTTCTGACAGAGGGCGCAGTGACTGTACCGTTCCCTTACCGAATGTCTGGCCACCAACGATCAGACCACGACCGTAATCCTGGATGGCACCGGCAAAAATCTCAGAGGCCGATGCACTCAGGCGGTTGGTGAGGACTGTCAGCGGGCCGCCGTACAGCACTTCCGGGTCACGGTCGCGCTCGATGCTGATGTGTCCACGCGGGCCGCGTACCTGAACCACAGGGCCGACCGGAATGAACAGACCGGTGAGCGAGATGGCTTCTTCGAGTGAGCCACCACCGTTGTTGCGCAGGTCAATGATCAGACCATCGATGTTGTCGCGTTTGAGTTCATTGATCAGGCGGCTGACATCACGGGTGGTGCTGCGGTAATCCGGACGGTTTTCCATGCGCCCCTGAAAGTCGATGTAAAAGGTCGGGATATCGATTACACCAATGCGGCGGGTTTTCTCTCCGTCCTGCACTTCGATAATGTCTTTCTGCGCAGACTGCTCTTCGAGTTTGACCTCGTCGCGCACAATATCAATCTGGCGGCTGCTGGTGTCGGTACCGGATGCAGGCAGAATCTCCAGACGGACAGTGGAGTCTTTCGGGCCACGGATCAGGTCCACAACCTCGTCCAGACGCCAGCCGATCACGTCAACAAATTCACCATCTTTGCCCTGGGCCACACCGGTGATCATGTCACCTGGCTCCAGATTGCCAGCCTTGGCCGCCGGTCCACCGGGCACCAGACGTACTACCTTGGTGTATTCATCTTCACCCTGCAGTACGGCACCTATGCCCTGCAGCGACAGACTCATGTTGATGTTGAAGTTCTCAGAGTTGCGTGGAGAGAAGTACTGGGTATGTGGATCAAAAGTACTGGTGACGGCATTCATGAACACCTGGTAGGCGTCTTCCGGACGGCTCTGATGAACGCGGTTGAGCTGATTCTGGTAACGCTTGGTCAGCAGCTCGCGTGAAGCCTCATCTTCTTTTCCAGCCAGCTTCAGGTTGAGGATGGAGTTCTTCAGACGCTTGCGCCACAGATCGTCCAGCTCTGCAGTGGTTTTTGCCCAGGCGGCATCTTCGCGGTCCAGCTCCAGGGTTTCATTGGCGTCAAAGGTGTAATCCGCAGCGTTGTCCTTGAGCTCATTCAGCAGAAAGGTCAGGCGTTGAGAGACACGCTCCTGGAAACGGTTGTAGATCACAAAGGCCGGCGCCATGTTGCCGCGGCTCAGAGCTTCATCCAGTGTTGTGCGGAAGGGTTCAAAACTGTCGATGTCACTGGCCAGGAAATAACTGTGATTGCTGTCCAGGTCTTTGATCAGGGTATCCAGCACCTGTGCTGACAGGGTGTCGTCCAGATATTTCTGTTCATAATGGCCGCGCAGCAGGCTGCTCATGATCTGCTGTGTGGTGATAGCTTCAGATTCAGTTGGTTTCAGCGGCTCGAACGGGGTGCCGGGGACAACGTCCGGAATACTGGCACTGACCTGAAGGGACAGAAGAGACCCGAAAAGCACATTGAGAACAAGGGTCCGTGGGGAAAAACGCGAGAAGGAGGTCTTCATCGACAGGCAGGCTCCTGTATTATTCTGTAGTAAGACTGAGAGATCAGAAACAAAGTTGCAACGCAGTATCGGCTCAGTTCAGTAGCTCAGTGTAGTTGACAGTAGAACGTATTGAGACAGCGGTTTCCATCTTAATTCTGCCCGTCTTTGTTAAGAAGTGTCTAACTTCCTGTACCATCATCTTATCGAAGAGGAGACGCTTATGGCGCGGGTCCGCCTGGATTTACCCGATGCTTTCACGTTTGAAACTACCATGACCGTAAGGGTTTCGGACATTAATTACGGTAATCATCTCGGTAATGACCGGATGGTGTCCATGCTGCATGAAGCCCGTTTGCGCTTTCTGCTGAAGCATCAGTTCAGCGAGCTCAACATCGGCGGCATCGGTATTCTGGTGTCGGATCTGGTGGTGAATTTCACTGCCGAAGCCTTCGTCGCCGAGAAGCTGATATTCCGCGTTGGTGTGACGGATTTCAATAAGTACGGCTGCGATTTTATTTATCAGGTGGTCAGCGAAGATGGAGAAAAAGTCATCGCCAAAGCCAAGACCGGCATAGTCTTCTTCGACTATGACGAACGCAAAATTGCCCGTATTCCCCAGGTCTTTTTTGACCGCTGTGCGCCGGATCAGAAACCCGTTCAGGGCTGATTGGTGAAGTAGTCCGAAATAAAGTCGAGAAACGCGCGGCTCTTGTTGGCCAGGTAGCGGTTCTGCGGGAATACGACTTTGATGGTGCGCACCGGAATATCCACATCCGGAAACAGCCGTACCAGCTCACCGCTCTGCAGATGCTGGTCGGCGATGTAGGTTGGCAGACCGGTGATGCCCATGCCCGCCAGGCAGGCTTCGTACACCAGATCCACATCATTCACCGAGAGTTTGCGTTCAATCTGATTGAGGCTGAAGCTGTGGTCTTTCTCGAACTGCTTGAGCCAGGTCACCCGCGCGTATTCCGCGCTGGAAACCAGCAGAATGCGGTGGTTGAGAATTTCATCCAGACTGGCTGGCGTTCCCCAGCGCTGCAGATACGCCGGCGCGGCACAGATCACGATGCGTTGCTCAGCAATCGGCTTGGCGACCAGTCGTGAGTCATCCAGGCTGCCGATGCGCAGGGCGAAGTCGTAGCCCTCTTTGACAATGTCCAGTGGCCGGTCGGAGATGTGCAGGTCAAAGCTGATGTCCGGATACTGGTCGGAGAAGTCTGTCAGCATGCGCCCGAGTTCGCGTCGGCCGAAGTTCGACATGGCGGTAATGCGCAGGCGTCCGCGTGGCGTGTCATCGAAGTCGGTCACCAGTTTCTCTGCTTCAGAGATGGATTCGAGAATGTGCTGGCAGTGCTGGTAGAACATCTGTCCGGCTTCGGTCGGGCTGACCGAGCGGGTAGTGCGGTTGAGCAGGCGGACACCCAGCCGCTCTTCCAGAGCACTGATCTGCTTGCTGACCGCCGAGGGAGTCACGCCCAGCGACTCGGCGGCTGTTGAAAAGTTTCGTGCGCGAACCACCGCAGCAAAGGTCTGGAGCGCATCGAGGCGGGACATGTCTGTTACCTATAGTATCTAATCCAACTTAAAATGAAGGATATTTGAATACAGGGCAACAATAAACGCTTTCAGTTCAGGTCTGCTGTCTGTTTCGCGATTTTCTCTTTCGGAGACCAGAGGTTGATCAGTCCTGCTGCAACGATAAGTGCGGCACCGACCCAGGTACTCCAGATCGGTATTTCTTCCCAGATCAGCCAGCCCATCAGGGCACCGTACAGCACGGCGCTGTAGGCATACACTCCCACCTTGCCGGTAGGAGCCACCTTGTAGGCCCGGGTGAGGGACAACTGTCCCAGTGTGGCAACCACGCCCAATACCAGAATCCAGATCCAGTGTGCCGGCTCCGGAGTTTGCCACGTCAGTGCCGCGCCGGGTGCACTGACCAGTGTGGCGATGACGGCGAAGTAAAAGACGATGGTCTGGCTGGACTCTGTGGCCGACATGCGTCGTATGGTGACTTTCGCCAGAGCAGCGAGCATGGCACCCATCAGGGCGATCAGAGCGACGGACGAAAAGGCTTCGCCATCGGGGCGCAGGATGAAGGCAACCCCGCTGAAGCCGATCAGCACGGCAAGGAGGCTGAACTTGCCAGCGCGCTCCCCCAGCCAGAGCAGGCCGATTAGGGGCATAAAAAACGGACTGGACAGCTTAACCAGAAAGGCTTCGGTCAGCGGCATATGGCCCAGCGCCCAGAAATAACAATACATAGCGCTGACGCCAACCAGTCCGCGCATCAGGTGCCAGTGCCAGACCTGAGTTTTCAGAATGCGGAAGCCGCTGTTCGCGATCAGCGGCAGAAGCACGATGAATCCGGCGATGTTGCGGAAAAACACCAGCTGTTCGGTCGATAAGGAATCAGACAGGTACTTGATAAGTCCGCCCATCACCGCCAGTAAGGCTTCACCCAGTAACAGATAGAGGGCTCCCTGGCGGATGTCGTTCTGGGTCAAGGCGGGCTCCAAAGCAGAAAAGAATGGTTCAGGAAGGTCGCAGTGCAGCCACTATTATATGCCTTGCGGCCCTGTCTGTGTTTTATAAAAAAATAATATACGCAAACCCTTGAAAATCGCCGCGGCGCACTCACATTAATTCCATACATTAAGCGTGGAGAAAACATCATGCGCATGGATCGTTTAACAACCAGTCTGCAAAATGCTCTGGCCGAGAGTCAGAGTATTGCCCTGGGCAAAGACCACAACGCCATCGACACCGTACATGTGCTGCTGGCGCTGTTTGAACAGACCGACAGCTCGGTCAAAGATGTGCTGCGCCGCAGTGGCGCCAACGTCAGTCAATTGGAAAAATCACTGCGTTCAGCGCTGGAAGATCTGCCTCGTGTCAGCTCTCCGGATGGCAATCTGCAACTCGCGCCGGAACTGGGCCGTCTGCTGAATCTGGCGGACAAAGCTGCGCAGAAACGCGGTGATCAGTTTGTCGCCAGCGAAATTTTTCTGCTGGTGGCGCTGGAAGATAAAGGCGTGGCCGGACGCATTCTGACCTCAGCCAACATTACCAAAGACAAAGTCGAGCAGGCGATTAAAGACCTGCGCGGGGGAGAGAGCGTGAACGACGCCAATGCTGAAGACAGCCGTCAGGCGCTGAGCAAATACTGTGTCGATCTGACCGAGCGCGCCGAAGCGGGCAAGCTTGATCCGGTGATCGGACGTGACGAAGAGATCCGTCGTACCGTGCAGGTACTGCAACGCCGTACCAAGAATAACCCGGTACTGATCGGCCCGCCGGGTGTGGGTAAAACCGCCGTGGTCGAAGGGCTGGCGCAGCGCATCATCAATGGTGAGGTGCCGGAGAACCTGAAGAACAAGCGCATCCTGTCGCTGGACATGGGCGCGCTGCTGGCCGGTGCCAAATACCGTGGTGAATTCGAAGAGCGTCTGAAGTCCGTACTGAAAGACGTCTCCAAAGAAGAAGGCCGCATCATCCTCTTTATTGACGAGCTGCACACCATGGTCGGCGCCGGTAAGAGCGAAGGCGCGATGGACGCAGGTAACATGCTCAAGCCAGCACTGGCACGTGGCGAGTTGCACTGTGTGGGCGCCACCACGCTGGATGAATACCGTGAATTCATCGAAAAAGACGCGGCGCTGGAGCGTCGCTTCCAGAAGGTGACCGTGGATGAGCCGAGCGTGGAAGATTCCATCGCCATTCTGCGTGGTCTGAAAGAGCGCTATGAGGTGCACCATGGTGTGCAGATCACTGACAGCGCCATCATTGCCGCCGCACGTCTGTCGCAGCGTTACATTACCGACCGTCGTCTGCCGGATAAGGCCATCGACCTGGTGGATGAAGCGGCGTCTGTGATCCGTATGGAAATCGACTCCAAGCCACAGGAAATGGACCGTCTCGAACGCCGTCTGATTCAGCTCAAAATTGAGCGTGAAGCTCTGCGCAAAGAGAAAGACGATGCCGCACGCAAACGCCTGAGCGACCTCAACGAAGAGATCAATAAGGCCGGTACGGCCTATGTCGAACTCGAAGAAGTCTGGAAGAAAGAAAAGGCATTACTGGAAGGCGCGAGCAAATCGAAAGAGCTGCTCGAGCAGGCCAAGCTGGAAATGGAAGCGGCACGCCGCAGCGGCGACCTGCAGAAGATGTCTGAGCTGCAGTATGGCCGCATTCCGGAACTGGAAAAACAGCTGGCTTCAGCCTCAGAAGCGGAGACTACCGGCAAGCAGGAGTTCACTCTGCTGCGCAACAAGGTCACTGAAGACGAAATTGCCGAAGTGGTTTCGCGCTGGACCGGTGTGCCGGTGACCCGCATGCTCGAAGGCGAGCGCGAGAAACTGCTGCGCATGGAAGAGGTGTTGCACGACTCTGTGATCGGTCAGGATCAGGCCATTTCGGCGGTCTCGAATGCCGTACGCCGCTCCCGTGCCGGTCTGTCGGACCCGAACCGTCCGAACGGGTCCTTCCTGTTCCTCGGCCCCACCGGTGTGGGTAAAACCGAACTGTGTAAGGCGCTGGCGGAATTCCTGTTCGACAGCCGCGACGCCATGATCCGCATTGATATGTCGGAGTACATGGAGAAACACTCAGTGGCGCGTTTGATCGGTGCACCTCCGGGCTATGTCGGCTACGAAGAGGGTGGTTATCTGACCGAAGCTGTGCGTCGCAAGCCGTATTCAGTGATCCTGCTGGATGAGGTGGAGAAGGCACATCCGGATGTGTTCAACATTCTGCTGCAGGTACTGGACGACGGTCAGCTGACCGATGGCCAGGGCCGCCGGGTGGACTTCAAGAACACCGTACTGGTGATGACCTCGAATCTGGGCTCGGATGTCATTCAGGCCATGGCCGGGGACAGCGAATACGAAGTGATGCGCGATGCGGTGATGGATATTGTTGGGACACACTTCCGTCCGGAATTCATTAACCGGATTGATGAAACCGTGGTGTTCCATCCGCTGGAGAAAGACCAGATCCGTGGTATCGCGGATATCCAGCTGCAGCTGCTGCGTGACCGCCTGAAAGAAAGAGACCTGTCTCTGGAACTCAGCGACGAAGCTGTTGCCAAACTCGTAGACGTTGGTTACGACCCGGTATTCGGCGCCCGTCCGCTCAAGCGGGCAGTACAGCGCTGGATCGAGAACCCGCTGGCGCAGGATATTCTGTCCGGCAGGTTCTTACCCGGAACCACCATTGTGGCTGAGATCGAAGGTGATCATTTCACCTTCCACGCTCAGTGACCTGAAACGGGTTATACCGCTCCCTGACAGGCACTCCCCATTGCCTGTATACTTGGCCAGTCCTCCGAACACCGGGAGGCTGGCTTTTTTTATCTGGCTCTTTTTATATTGTCTCTCTGGATTGTCTATGCGCCGACCTAAGCTGAGTTTTCTGCAGGTCATCACGACCGCTTCGCTGGCCCTGATGGCATTGGCTCTTAATGCCTGTACCCTGACGCCACAGCCGATGACGCTGGTGGCGGAGAATCATCAGCACTGCGGTACTGGTGATGGTGTAGAGCTGGATGGTTCTCTCCTGACCCTCCGGGCCGGGCAGCGCCCTACGCCGGGTTATGCTGTTGAGCTGTTGTCGCAGACCCGCCGTTCAGACCATCTGCAGATCACTTACCGTGTGTCTGAGCCACCACCGGGCCGCATGCTGGCGCAGGTGATGACCAGTCCGTGCACCCGGGTCCAGTTGCCTGAACATTGGCAGAGCCTGCGGGTGGTGAATCAGGATACCGGCGAAGTCTGGGATTTCGGTCAACCCTGATATGGCGATCATCCTCGGCATCGACCCCGGATCGCGTATCACAGGTTTTGGTCTGATCAATGCGGTCGGGCAGAAGGTCGAGTACATCAGCAGTGGCTGTATCCGTACGGGTGAAGGGGCGTTGTCCGAGCGTCTCAACATCATTTATACCGGCGTTACTCAACTCATTGAAGAACACTGTCCGCAGCAGTTCGCCATTGAGCAGGTGTTTATGGGGCGCAATGCCGATTCCGCCCTCAAGTTGGGCCAGGCCCGCGGTGTGGCCATCGTTGCCGCCGCACAGCAGGGGCTGGAAGTGGCAGAGTATGCGCCCCGTTCCATTAAGCAGGCCGTTGCCGGCAGTGGTGGAGCGACGAAGGAGTCGGTGCAGTACATGGTTCAGCGCCTTCTCAAACTGCCGGGCCTGCCTCAGGCCGATGCCGCCGATGCGCTCGCCATCGCACTTTGCCATGCCCATACTACGGCGAGCCTGATCAGCCGTGCCGGTCTGAAAACCTTCCGCAGCGGTCGAGCTTCCTGAGTTACTGAATTTCTTTTTAAACCCCGCCCGCACTGCATTGAGGTCCTGAGACCTTACTGATAGTCTATGGCGTTAAAATGTTTGTGGTTCTCTCTCCCTCATGATTGGTCGTCTGCAAGGCCTTATTCTTGAAAAACAGGCTCCGGAAGTACTGATAGACGTCCAGGGTGTCGGCTACGAAGTTCAGGCCCCGATTTCTACTTTTGCCGTACTTGGCAGCACTGGTGATCCCGTTACCCTCTATACCCATCTGGCCATCCGCGAAGATGCGCACCAGCTGTATGGCTTTGCGGAAAAATCCGAGCGCACGCTGTTCCGTACCCTGATCAAGGTCAGTGGTGTGGGGCCCAAGCTGGCACTGGCGATTCTGTCGGGTATGGATGCACAGTCTTTTGCTGCCTGTATCCACGAAGAAAACGTTACCGCCCTGACGCGTCTGCCCGGTGTCGGCAAGAAAACCGCTGAGCGCCTGATCGTTGAAATGCGTGACCGTCTCAAAGAATGGCAGGCCCCGGCTCCATCACTGTTGTCCGGTACCACGCCGCTGGTGCCAAGCAGAGATCAGATTCTGGCGGAAGCCGAAGCGGCGCTGGTGGCTCTGGGGTATAAGCCGCAGGAAGCCGGGAAAATGCTGATGAAAGTGCCGGATACACTGAACACCGCAGAAGAGCTGATCCGTGAAGCACTGCGCAGCAGCATGTCCCGGTGAGGTACTGAGCCGTGATTGAAACCGACCGCTTTATCACCCAGACCGCGAAGCCCGGTGAAGACCGGCAGGACCGTGCGATCCGCCCGAAGCTGCTGGCGGATTATGTGGGGCAGCCGCATGTCCGCGAGCAGATGGAGATTTTCATCGGTGCCGCCCGGGCCCGCAGAGAAGCGCTGGACCATACGCTGGTGTTCGGCCCGCCGGGGCTGGGTAAAACCACGCTGGCCAACATTATTGCCGAAGAAATGGGGTCACAGATTAAATCGACCTCCGGCCCGGTGCTGGAAAAAGCCGGTGATCTTGCGGCCATGCTGACCAACCTGGAAGAAGGCGATGTTCTCTTTATTGATGAAATTCACCGTCTGAATCCGGCGGTGGAGGAAGTGCTGTATCCGGCGATGGAAGATTACCAGCTGGATATTATGGTGGGCGAAGGTCCGGCCGCACGTTCCATCAAAATTGATCTGCCGCCGTTTACTCTGGTGGGTGCGACCACCCGGGCCGGTCTGCTGACCTCGCCATTGCGCGACCGTTTCGGCATTGTTCAGCGTCTTGAGTTTTACCAGATTGATGACCTCAGCCACATCGTCGCCCGCTCTGGTCGCCTGATGGGCCTTGAGGTGGAAGAGGGCGGAGCCAATGAAATTGCCCGCCGTGCCCGGGGTACTCCGCGGATTGCCAACCGTCTGCTGCGCCGTGTTCGGGATTACGCCGAAGTGAAAGGCAGTGGACTGGTTACCAGTGACATCGCCGATGCGGCACTGAATATGCTCAATGTGGACGTGCAGGGCTTTGATCATATGGACCGGCGCCTGCTGCTGACTCTGATGGAGACCTACGATGGTGGCCCGGTCGGAGTCGACAGCCTGGCGGCCTCTATTGGTGAAGAGCGCGACACCATTGAAGATGTACTGGAGCCTTACCTGATGCAGCAGGGTTTTATCACCCGTACACCCCGTGGTCGCATGGCGACCCGGCAGGCATATCTCCACTTTGGCCTGGCTCTGCCGGCGCGCCTTAACAGCAGCAACGACGACACCCCGGCCGGGTAAGTGTCTGTCAGGCGGATGCAAACGCGCTGCTGAAACGCAGCAAAAATTGAACCAAGCAGCAGGTATACCGGTCAGAGCGCCTGTTGCCAACCGAGTGCAGTACGGGTGTCAAACCCGGTTCAGGAGTGAATGTGAACGAAGAAATGTCGATTATTGGTCTGATGTTGAACGCCAGTTTTGTGGTGCAGCTGGTGATGCTGATGCTGATTGCAGCCTCGGTACTGAGCTGGGTGATTATTTTTCAGCGCGGACGTCTGTTATCGGCCACACGTCAGCAGATGCAGGCCTTTGAAGACCGCTTCTGGTCCGGCATAGACCTCAACGATCTGTACCGTGAGTGTCAGCAGCAGGTTGATAAATCCTCAGCCGAAGTGGTGTTTGTGGCCGGGTTAAAAGAATTCGGCAAACTGCGCCAGCAGAAGTCCATTGAACCGGAAGCGGCAATGGCCGGGGTGCAGCGTGCCATGCGCGTGGCCATTACCCGTGAGAATGAAAAACTGGATCAGAACCTGCCGATGCTGGCGACCATCGGCTCAACCAGCCCGTATATTGGTCTGTTCGGTACGGTCTGGGGGATCATGCATTCATTCCACGGTCTGGCCAACGTCAAGCAGGCGACCATTGCCACCGTGGCTCCCGGTATTTCAGAGGCACTGGTAGCGACAGCCATGGGGCTTCTGGCGGCGATTCCGGCGGTGATTTTTTATAACCGTTTTGCCTCCCGGGTTGATCAGCTGAATACCGCGCTTTACACCTTTGCGGATGAATTCAGTTCTCTGTTGTACCGCCAGGCGCACAAGCTGCACCAGACTCACCGTGAGCACGCGGAGCATCACTGATGGAACCCATGCAGCCGCAGGGCACCAAGCGCCGTCCGATGTCGGAAATCAATGTGGTGCCCTATATCGATGTCATGCTGGTGCTGCTGATCATCTTTATGGTGACGGCGCCGATGCTGGTACAGAGCGTGCCGGTGAACCTGCCTGAGGTGAACTCTACGCCCACCGAAGTGGACCCGGATGACAGCCCGCTGATCATTACCATAGATAAGGCCGGCAGCTTTTTTATGGAGAGGGATGAGAAAACCACCGATGCCATGACACTGTCTGAAACGACGGAGTACGTGCGTAAAATTTCGGCGGCCAACCCCCAGACCCGGGTTCTGATCCGCGGAGATGATGCCGTGCCGTACGGTAAGGTGGTCGTTCTGATGGGACACCTGCAGGGCGTCGGTGTCAGTAATGTAGGACTGGTGACTGAGTCACCGGATCCGGGAGCAGGCAACTGATATGAGTTTGCAGGACCCGGGCAGTTATAAGCTGCCTGTGCTGCTCGCTGTTGGTCTGCACATTCTGGTGGTGGGGCTGATTGCGTTTGAATGGCAACGCAGCTCGCGCAATATGCCGGAACCCGAGCCCCCGAGCATGCAGGCCAGTCTGGTGCCGGATTACGCGGCCATGGAAAAAGCCAAACGGGAAAAAGAAGCCAAAGAAGCAGCCCGCAAAGTCGCCGCCGAAAAGGCCCGTCAAGAAAAGGCACGACAGGAAAAACTGGCCCGGGAGAAAGCGGTGGCGGAAAAGGCTGCTGCCGAAAAAGCCGCAGCTGAGAAAGCGGCTGCTGAAAAAGCTGCAGCAGAGAAGGTTGCCAAAGAAAAGGCTGCAAAAGAAAAAGCAGCCGCTGAAAAAGCGGCAAGAGAGAAGGCCGCAGCGGAAAAGGCAGCCAAAGAAAAGGCTGCTGCTGAAAAGGCTGCAAAAGAAAAGGCTGCCGCTGAAAAAGCCGCCAAAGAAAAAGCCGCAGCGGAGAAAGCTGCTAAAGAAAAAGCCGCAGCAGAAAAGGCGCTGATGGAACAACTGGCGCTGGAAGAGGCCGAAGCAGAACTGCGTATGCAGGAAGAAGCGGCACAGCGAGCTGAGGCGGAAGCCAAGGCGGCAGAAACAACTGCGGAATATCAGGACCTGATCCGCGCGGCGGTTGCCAATGCCTGGAATTATCCGCCGAATGTAACCAGGGACATGGAAGTGACCGTCCGGTTAATCATGATACCGACGGGAGAAGTGATTTCGGCCACTGTAGTGAAAGGCAGTGGTCTTCAGGCACTGGACCGTTCCGTGGAGCAGGCGATTATGAAAGCTTCACCACTGCCGGTGCCACCCGATATTCAGGTGTTCGAGAAAAATTTCCGTAACCTGACAATGAAATTCCGACCGGAGAATGCTTCGTGGTAATCAGATCATTTTTTATGATCCTTGTTTTAATGCTCTCATCCGTCAGCCGGGCAGAGCTGGTCATTGAAGTCACGCAGGGCAAACAGAGTGCGATCCCGATTGCGATCGTACCTTTCAGCTGGGAAGGCACCGAAGCATTGCCGGAAGATATCAGTGGCATCGTGAATAACGATCTGGGCAGTTCCGGATATTTCCGCGCGCTGGACCGGGGACTGATGATCACTTATCCGGATAATCCGGATGACATGGTATTTGCCGACTGGCGCAACCTTAAACAGGATTTTGTGGTCGTAGGCAGAGTGACGGTGGCGCCGGAGGGTGGCTACGCCGTCGAGTTTCATGTGATGGATGTGCATAACCGCATTGAAATGCTGCATCACAGAGTCAAGGGCGCAGAAAATCAGTTGCGGGATATCTCGCATTACATCAGCGATTATATTTTTAAGCGTCTGACGGGTATCCCGGGGGTGTTCTCGACCAAGCTGGTCTATGTGACCACCAATCCTGAACGTACCCGCTTTAATCTGAGCTTTGCCGACGCTGATGGTGCCCGTGAACAACTGATCTTCCGTTCAGATGCGCCGGTATTGTCACCGGCCTGGTCACCGGACGGACGTTATGTGGCCTATGTGTCGTTTGAGAATGGCCACTCTGAAATATTCTTTCAGGAACTTGCGACCGGAACACGTACTAAAGTAGTAAGCTTTGACGGTTCCAACAGTGCTCCGGCCTTTTCGCCAGACGGTAAAAAGCTGGCATTTGTGCATTCCACGCTGGGAAATCCGGAAATTTATGTGATGGATCTGGCCAGCCGTAAAGTCACTCAGGTGACCGATCACTATGCCATTGATACCGAACCGCAATGGATGAACGATAACCGGCACATTATGTTCACTTCCAGCCGTGCAGGCGGGCCGCAAATCTATAAACTGGATACCCAGACAGGCTCAGTGCAGAGACAGACGTTTGAAGGCCGGTATAACGCCCGGCCACGACTGACGGATGACAACAGCAAAATGGTATTTGTAACCGGTGGTGGTGATCGCTTTCACATCGCCGTTCAGGATCTGGAAACGCGGCGTGTGAGAGTGCTCACATCAAATACCGCTTTAGATGAATCGCCTAGTGTTGCGCCGAATGGAAGTATGATAATTTATGCAACCACGGAAAATGACCGCAACATTCTGGCTGCAGTATCAGTTGATGGTGAGGCACAATTCCGCCTGCCTTCACGATTCGGAGACGTCAGGGAACCAGCCTGGTCTCCGATAATGAATTAACAATCCTTGTTTTAAACCAACCTATCTCGGGGAAATAACATGCAAAAATCTGCTCTGATCAAAGCCATGGGTGTTGCTTTCGCAGCCGTCGCCATCACTGCCTGTTCCAGCAACAGCGTTGATGAAGGTGATGCACTGACCACCGCTCAGCCAGTTGTGGTTGAAGAGCCAACCAAAAAAGTTGAACAGGTTACCCTGTCTGCTGAAGAACTGCAGGCTCAGGCTGATGCTCAGCTGCGTGAAATGACTGTTTTCTACTTTGATTTTGATGAATCCACTATCAAAAACGAAGCGAAAGCCGCTCTGACTGCACACGCCAAATATCTGGATGCTAACGCCTCCGCTAAAGTCACTCTGGAAGGTCACGCTGACGAGCGCGGTACTCCTGAGTACAACATGGCTCTGGGCGAGCGTCGGGCCGTTGCCGTACGTCGTTTCCTGATGGCGAACGGTGCTGATGCGTCTCAGATCAGCGTTGTCAGCTTCGGTGAAGAAAAACCAGCTGCTATGGGTCACACTGAATCCAGCTGGGCGAAAAACCGTCGCGTAGAAATCAAATACACCGCCAAGTAATGCGTTACTGGTTGTTGTTGCCTGCTCTGGCTGCATTCTGCAGCCAGGCTGGCGCTGAAGAGGGCTGGGTTTCCGTCGGTTCGACACAGGTGGTAGCACCTGCCAAGAAACCGGCTGAGAATCCCGGCCCTTCTCAGTTACCGTCTTCTCTGCCGGAGACCAGCGGAACCATTCCGCAGTTGTCCGGTACCTTGCCCGGTGATAGCTCACAGGGGCTTGTCAGTGAGCTTCTCGCTCAGGTCGAACAGCTGCAGCAGGAAGTGACTATGCTGCGTGGCAAAGTCGAAGAGCAGTCCGCACGCCAGCAGATGCTGGAACAGTCGCAGCAGGACCGTTACCTCGATCTCGACCGCCGTCTTACGCTGCTGACCTCAGGCTCAGTTATTCCGGCCACAACCACTTCCGAATCCCCCGCAGCCTCTGAAGCGCCACTGAAGCCTGCTTCAGATGCCTATCGCGAGGCGATGGAGCTGGTCAGGGCGAAAAAATTCTCTGAAGCCGCAGCGGGCTTCGATCAGTTTGCCAAACAGTATCCGGACGACGCTCTGGTTGCCAATGCCCTGTACTGGGCGGGTGAGGTTTACCTGATCGATGGCAAGCTGGATCTGGCAGGAGAGCGCTTCAGTTCGGTCATTGAGTCCTATCCTGAGCACGGTAAGGCCGCAGATGCCACCTACAAACTGGGTGTGACGCTCGACCGTCAGGGTAAAAAAGCCGAGGCCCGGACCATGCTGAACCGGGTGATGACCCAGTTTTCCGGTAAGGCCGATGGTACGGTTGCGCTGGCGAAATCCTATCTTGAGAAAATGACGCCCGAAACGGGTGCCAGTACCCTCTGATGCCGGTATTCTCCGGCATCTTTCCCCATTCTGATCTTCTTCTGTAGCTCTCAACGACACCTGTCTAACCCGTCTAAGTCTATGAAAGAAAAACTTTTTTCATCTCAGGGTTGCCACTGAAAGATTTTTGAGTATTATATGCGCCTCCTTCGGGTCGTTAGCTCAGTTGGTAGAGCAGTTGGCTTTTAACCAATTGGTCGCTGGTTCGAGTCCAGCACGACCCACCACCTTTCTGGCAGTCCGGCAGACAGAGTCCGGACATGGCTCAGAGGGTCGTTAGCTCAGTTGGTAGAGCAGTTGGCTTTTAACCAATTGGTCGCTGGTTCGAGTCCAGCACGACCCACCATTACACCTGTAAAAAGGGAGAAAGCATTGGCTTTCTCCCTTTTTTGTATCCCGGTCACAGAGCCGGGCAGGCAAGCGCTGAATGACACGATTTTGTGTTAAAATCACGGAGCTGAATTCCCGGCTCTACCGGTAAGCAGCGTTTTTTCAATTTCTGTGAGAGTCAGAAGTAACGTTATGACTGCAGCCGATCGTATGACAGACATTATCCGGACATACTGGAACCGTGAAGATCCGGTGACCAACCCGGATGAACAGCTCGCCCTGATCAACGAGATCCGGGAGCTGCTGAAACGTGAGAATGCTGTCATCGTTGCCCATTACTATACCGATCCGGAGATTCAGGCGCTGGCTGAAGCTACCGGAGGCTGTGTGGCCGACTCGCTGGAGATGGCCCGCTTCGGCAATGACCATCCTGCCACCACACTGATCGTCGCCGGCGTCCGTTTTATGGGTGAGACCGCCAAGATTCTCAGTCCCGGCAAACGTATCCTGATGCCGACACTGGAGGCCACCTGCTCACTGGACCTCGGCTGTCCGGCGGATGAGTTCACCGCATTCTGCGATCAGCATCCGGACCGTACTGTTGTGGTGTATGCCAATACTTCAGCGGCGGTCAAAGCACGCGCTGATTGGGTTGTCACCTCCAGCATTGCCCTGGATGTCGTGACTCACCTGAAAGAGCAGGGCGAGAAGCTGATCTGGGCCCCGGACAAACATCTGGGCTCCTACGTACAGCAGCAGACCGGTGCGGACATGCTGATATGGGACAGCGCCTGTATTGTGCACGATGAATTCCGTGCGCTGGGTGTTGAAGAGCTGAAGACCGTCTATCCGGACGCGGCCGTTCTGGTACACCCTGAATCGCCTGCGGCGGTGGTCAGACTGGCTGATGTGGTTGGTTCAACCAGTCAGCTGATTGCTGCGGCCCAGACCTTGCCGAACGAGACCATGATCGTGGCAACGGATAAGGCGATTTTCTACAAGATGCAACAGGCGGCCCCGGATAAGCTGCTGATTGCCGCGCCGACGGCCGGTAATGGTGCTGCCTGCCGCAGCTGTGCGCATTGTCCCTGGATGGGGATGAACTCGCTGGAGAAGATCCGTAATGTACTGCGTAATGGCGATCAGGAAATTCTGGTGGATGAAGATGTGCGTGTGAAGGCAGTAAAGAGCCTGACCCGGATGCTGAACTTCCGTCGTCCGGTTGCCGTTGTCTGAGACGGAATGACTCTGTTCAGGGCCGGAATTTCCGGCCCTTTTCGTCTCTGGGTCTTTCATTATTTTCTATTTTTCTTCGCTTTTTCGTTTCTGCGGCTGATCAGCCCGGTAAGCGGTCGTCACTTGCTTCGATATAGCGCAGACGTTCACGGATGGCCGACTCTCGTTGAAAGTCTTTGATGCGTGCGGCTTCGCGGATGGCGGAGCGGAACTGCTGTACCGCATCCTGACGGCGTCCGGAAAAATAATAACTTTCACCCAATGCCCTGTACGCAAGTACCTGATCCCCGGCGGCGTTCGCTGCCTCGCTCAGTAATGACCAGGAGAAAGGCATCTGCGGGTAATCTGCAGTCAGATCTTTCAGCAGCGGTATGGCTTCAGCCGGGCGGTTTGTATCGATCAGTATGCGGCTCAGGGTCTCGCGCAGTGACAGATCCTGGGGGTGGATCAGCAGCTTCTGGCGCAGCAGGGAGGTGGCATCCGCCACCTGGTTGTCTGCCGCCAGAAGTTTTGCCTGCAGGGCGTCCATAGCCGGATGCTGCCGGTATTCTGCGGAAACCTGCTGTAGGTAGTTCATTCCTTTCTGGGGTTCGCGCTGAACCAGTGCTATGTCGGCCAGCTGGTAGAGCAGGGCATCCCGGTCCACACCTCTGGCGTTTTCCAGACGCTGGCGGAACTCGGCGGCACTGTTGTCCTTCAGCTGATAGCGCCGCTCGGCGCCGAGCTTCAGCGCCAGAAACTCGAAACTGCGTGTGCGCGGACGGATCGGATACTGCTCTGCACGGTTACCGGCATCGGAAACCCGTGACGGGGTCAGCGGGTGGGTCATAAGAAATTCGAGGGCAGAGCTGGAGTAGCGGTTGGCCTCCATCATGCTGCTGAACATTTCCGGCATGGCGTGAGCATCCATGCCAGACTGCACCAGAATGTTCATACCCAGGCGGTCGGCTTCGCGTTCAAAATCCCGGCTGTAGGCCAGCTGGCTCTGGATGGCGGCAGCCTGACTGCTGACCAGGCCGGCAAATCCGGCATCCGGGTTGTCGGTGGCAATCAGGATGATACTGGCCAGCAGGGTGGCAAGCGCAATCGGGTTGCGGCGCTGAGCCGCTTCGACCTGACGCGCAAAATGGCGCTGGCTCAGGTGCACAAGTTCGTGTGACAGCACAGAGGCCAGTTCGTCCTCATCGGCGGTGTAGAGAAACAGGCCGTAATTGATACCGATAATGCCACCGGGAACGGCAAAAGCATTGAGCTGCGGGCTGTCGACCACCACCAGTTGCAGGTCGGTCACGGCGAGCTCGGAGAAGGGCACCAGCTGGTAAATAGAGTCGGTAAACCAGGTGATCAGCAGAGGGTCATCAATGGTTGCCTGATTGGCGCGCAGCTGGCGTAACCACAGACTGCCAAGCTCCTGTTCCTGTTGCAAGGATATGAGCCCGGACGTACTATCACCCAGTGCCGGAAGCTCGGTTTCAGAATATCCTTTTCCAGAAAACGACAGTGCAAACAGAATCAGAACAAACAGCTTTTTCAACGCAAGAATCCTGCTTTTTATCGGTATCGGGCGGGTATCTTCGACCGGCGGTTAGTCATAATGGTTCAGGTGCGCCGGCAACAGTGACAGACACACCTTATCTGAGTGTGGCAAAAGGTCCGCGTTGTGTCTAATTCTGATCTGCACATTTCTTCTGAGCTGGATGTTTGCGAGCTGCAATGTCCCATGCCACTGCTGAAAACCAAGATGGCTCTGAAGAATCTCAATCCCGGCGATATACTCAAAGTCATGGCAAAGGATGCAGGCAGCTCCAGGGATATTCCGCGTTATCTGGAAATGAGTCCGCATGAACTTCTCGACACCTGCGAGTCTGAGGGTGTGTTTTATTTCTGGATCGTCAGAGGAAACTGAATTATGTACGACGTCTTCCGTCGCTGGATAGACCGTTATTTCTCCGATGAAGAAGCGCTGATTCTGCTTCTTCTGCTCAGCGGCCTGCTGTTGCTGGTTCTTTTTATGGGCCAGGTCCTGGCGCCGTTTCTGGTGGCTGTGGTGGTGTCTTATCTGCTGCAGGGCGTGGTCAATGCGTTCAAGAAGCGTGGCGTGAGTCATCTGACGGCGACCACGGTGGTTTTTCTGCTGTTTATGGCCATCATGCTGGCCTTTCTGCTGGTGGTTCTGCCGGCAACCTGGAAGCAGCTGGTCGAATTTGTCTATGAAGTCCCGCGCATGGCGCAGGACGGGCAGGACCTGCTGATGCTGCTGCCGGAACGCTACCCGGATCTGGTGTCGATGGAACAGGCCGTGGAGTGGAGCAAGCAGATCCGTGAAGAGGTCACGTCTCTCGGGCAGCTGGTGCTGACGTCCTCGGTTTCCGGCATCACCGGTGTGGTCACTGTGCTGATTTACTGTGTGCTGGTGCCGATTCTGGTGTTCTTCTTTCTGAAGGATTCTCACCAGATCATCAAATGGCTGACTGATTTTCTGCCGCGTAAGCGTTACCTGCTGAATAACGTCTGGACAGAAATGGATCTGCAGATTGCCAACTATATCCGCGGTAAATCCGTGGAGATTGTGATCGTCGGCGGTATCTCCTACATCACCTTCGTCATTTTCGGGTTGAACTATGCGGCACTGCTGGCGTTGCTGGTCGGGATTTCCGTGCTCATCCCCTACATCGGCGCGACGGTGGTAACCGTGCCCATCGCTCTCGTCGGCTACATGCAGTGGGGCTGGAGTGACATCTTTATGTGGCTCATGCTGGCGTACCTGATCATACAGGCGCTGGATGGTAACGTGCTGGTCCCCCTGCTGTTTTCAGAAGTGGTTAACCTGCATCCGGTGGCGATTATTTTCGCGGTGCTGGTATTTGGCGGGCTATGGGGCTTCTGGGGTGTTTTCTTTGCCATTCCCCTGGCAACCCTGTTCAAAGCTGTGGTCACAGCCTGGCCTGTGTCTCACGCTGCCGGGGAGGAAGATTGACTTGTCAGCGTCCGGCCCCGTCAGTAGACTTCGCATTCCTGAATTGCCCGCAGCCGGGTGATGTTTTTCTGCGTATTCCGGCCGCTCAGGCCGGATGCTGCACCTCAAGATACTCGGAGATACACCTGAATGATTACCGGTAGCATTGTTGCTCTGATTACGCCCATGCACCCGGACGGCAGTATCGACTGGGAAGCCCTCGATCAGCTGGTTGAGTTCCACATCAGCAAAGGTACCGATGCCATTGTGGCGGTGGGAACCACCGGCGAATCCGCTACTCTGAACCCGGAAGAACACATTGCCACTGTTGAGCGTGTGGTGAAGACCGCGGCGGGCCGTCGTCCCATTATTGCCGGTACCGGTGCGAACAATACCTCCGAAGCGATTGAGCTGACGGCCGAAGCCAAACGGGTGGGCGCTGATGCCTGCCTGCTGGTGACGCCGTATTACAACAAACCACCACAGCGTGGCCTGATCCGTCACTATGAGGCGATTGCTGCTGCCGTGGATATCCCGCAGTGGCTTTATAATGTTCCCGGCCGTACCGCTGTAGACATGCTGCCGGAGACGGTTGCGGCGCTGGCGGATGTACCTCAGATTACGGCGATCAAAGACGCCACCGGCGACCTGGCCCGTGGGCGCCAGCTGATCGAGCTGGTTGGTGACCGTATGGCGGTGTACTCCGGTGATGATGCCACAGCGTGGGAGCTGATCGCTGCTGGTGGCAAAGGCAATATCTCCGTAACGGCCAACGTTGCCCCGGCACTCATGCACGAGCTCTGTATGCTGGCACTGGACGGCAAGGCAGCCGAAGCGGCGGCGCTGAATGAGCGCCTGATGGCGCTGCACAACGCCATGTTCGTGGAAGCGAACCCGGTGCCGGTTAAATGGGCACTGAAGCGGATGGGTCTTTGCCAAGAAGGCATCCGTCTGCCCCTGGTTGAGCTGGACACCCGATTCCAGCCAAAAGTCGAGCTGGCCCTGGCCAGCCTGGAACTGATCTGACGGTACATGATGCGATTTTTTCTGCCATTCCTTCTGCTGACGCTGAGCGGCTGCAGCTACCTCTTTCCGAATGAATCCCTGAAATATCTGGAAACCGGCGAGTCTTCCCCGACCCGCCTGCCAGCGGGGGTGGCTCTGGATACGGAAGACCGTTATCCGGTGCCTGCGGCGGTGTCCAATGATCCGTTACCGGAGAAATTCATTGCACCGACGCCGGACCGCCTGCCAGAGAATCTGGATGATGATGAACGCGTCACCAGTCTCAGTGAATTCCAGAGCTACGATACTAATCCGCGTATTGAACGCGATGGCTCCGGCACTGAAATTCTGCGTCTGAGTACGCCATTTGCTGTGTCCTGGGCGCGTGTGACCGAAGCTCTGGGCGCTTCGGATATCACCCTGTCGGATCTTAACCGCAGTATCGGCACGTATTATGTTGATCTGCCAAACCCGGAAGCTCAGGAAGATACCCGCAGCTGGTGGAAAAAACTCTGGTCAGAGCCACCTGCGCCGGTTGCTACTTTCCTGCTGAAAATGAACCGGGCCGGTGATGGTGTGTATCTGTCTCTGCTGAATGATCCTGAAACTCTGGCAGACGAAGATCTGACTCACCGGGTTCTGACTGAACTGAAGCAACAGCTGAGCAAGTGAGGTACCTGTCTCTCGGCAGCGGCAGCCGGGGAAATGCGACCCTGGTGGAATACCGGTCGTCGGCCCTGCTGATCGACTGTGGATTCTCACGCCGGACCCTGTTGCAGAGACTGGAGCAGGCGGGCGCTTCGCCGGGCTGGCTGCAGGGCGTGCTGGTCACGCATGAGCACGCCGACCATGCCAAAGGTATCCTGACCGTCTGTGATCACCTGCAGATTCCGTTTTACACTTCCTTCGGTACTGCCCGCAAAATGGATTGTCTGGAACATCCGTTGTGGCGCTGTATCCGCTCGTGTGAAACCGTGAAGATCGGTTCGATGAAGGTCTTGCCGGTGGTGGTGCCTCACGACGCTCATGAGCCTTTGCAGTTTGTGATAGAGAGTGATGACGGCCATAAGCTTGGTATACTGTCGGACCTTGGCTCACTGACCCCGCATCTGGTGGATGCCTACCGTGGCTGCCATGCCCTGCAGGTGGAAGCCAACCATGATCCGGTGATGCTGCAGAATGGTCCGTATCCGCCCAGCCTCAAGGTACGGGTGGCCGGAGATTACGGGCATCTGAGTAATGAACAGTGTGCGGATTTCATCCGCCGGGTCAGCTGGCCCGGACTCAGCCGGGTAACGGTGGGTCATATCAGCGAAAAGAACAACCATCCGGATCTGGTAGCTCAGGCGCTCAGCGGCGCTCTGCAGTGCCAGCCGGAAGACGTTATCCTGCTGGAGCAGGACCTTGTATCAGACTGGTATCAGGTGCAGGTGGCATCTGTTACGCAGTGAATTTGTGACTCCGGAGAACAATATGGAAAAGCGTGAACTGCTTTATTCAGGTAAAGCCAAATCTGTGTACACCACGGATGACCCTGATTACATGGTGCTTGAATTCCGCAATGACACGTCTGCCTTCGATGGCAAAAAAGTAGAGCAGCTGGACCGTAAAGGCCGGATCAACAATTTATTCAATGCCTTCATCATGCAGAAACTGAGTGACGCGGGAATTCCGACACACTTTGAAAAACTGCTGTCTGATAATGAGGCTCTGGTCAAAAAACTGGATATGATTCCGCTGGAATGTGTGGTGCGTAACCTCGCTGCTGGCAGTCTGGTCCGCCGTCTGGGCGTGGAAGAGGGCAAAGAGCTGAATCCGCCAACCTTTGAACTCTTTCTGAAAAATGACGCACTGGGCGACCCTATGGTGAATGAGTCCCATGCGGCTACCTTTGGCTGGGCGAGCGAAGCTCAGATCGCGCGTATGAAAGAACTCACGTTCAAAGTGAATGAAATTCTCAAGCAGATGTTCCTTGATGGCGACATGCTGCTGGTGGATTACAAACTCGAGTTCGGTGTTTTCAATGGTGAAGTAACACTGGGTGATGAATTCTCTCCCGATGGTTGCCGCCTGTGGGATAAAAACACCCGCGAGAAAATGGATAAAGACCGTTTCCGTCAGGGACTGGGTGGTGTGGTTGAAGGCTACGAAGAAGCCGCACGCCGTCTGGGCATGGATATCTGAGAACCTGTCTTCCGGGCCGGATTCACCGGTCCGGGAAATATTTCCTGCGTCATCCCTCTCTCACCACAATCTGCTTCAGCTTCCTGTCGCCTAAAGACTCCGAAAAGGAGGTTGGCATTTAATTCCTGAGTGGGCACACTAAGGGCGCCTGCATCTGCGTACCTGAAGGTGATAACTGAAGGGCGTGTCCGGGCACCAACCCCGGCGCTCTGCTGACAGACCCGGACTGGTTTATCTCATAAGGAAGCTGCTCATGAAAAAAACCGTACTTGCCGCGTCTGTGCTGGCACTTCTCCCGATGGCATCGCATGCCGATCTTCTTTTTACTGTGGGTGCCAAAGCCAGTGTCTGGGGTGCTGAACCCACAGGTCAGGTGGACGATGGTATCAGTGTGGATGGCGAACAGAATGGTCTGGGTATGGACTCAGAAAACGGTAATCAGATTACCCTGTTCTTTGAACACCCGGTGCCGGTACTGCCGAATATCCGTGTGCGTCAGACCAGTCTGGATATGACGGGGAATGGCTTTGTCGTCACCGAATTTGATGATCAGACCTTTACCGGTGATGTTTCCAGCAAAATGGATATCAGCCACACGGACCTGACCCTCTACTGGGGCCTGCCAATTCCCGTACCGTTTTTTGATTTCAATTTCGGTCTGACCGGCCGTACCTTTGATGGTCAGATTTATGTGAAAGATGAAACCACCAGTGAAGTGGCTGATGTACCGCTGGATTTCACATTGCCAATGGGCTTTGCTGAAGTCCAGGTAGAGACGCCGTTCGGAATCTACGGCCAGGTGGAAGTGAATTACATCGGCTATGATGGTAATTCCCTGTCTGACTGGGTATACGGTGTGGGTTATGATCTGCCGGTGCCGGTGATTGATCTTGGTATTGAAGCGGGCTACCGCTCTATGAAAGTCGAGACCAACGACGACACCACTGACATTGCGACGGACTTTGAAGTGTCGGGCATGTATTACGGCGCGTCGCTCGCGTTCGGATTCTGATCCGTCTTTTGTTCGGATGGGTTTTTCCGGGCCCGGAAAAACTCATCCATATTCATTGACTGCTCAGGGCTTGTCCCGCACAAATTCCGCGAGAATTTCCCCGCTCTGGCTATTCCCCAGTACCATACTGATCACTTCAGCGCGTATTGCGTCGACCGGATGCTGGCGGTATTCGTATTCCGTACGGCAGCGGTCCAACGGACAGAAACGCAAACCGACCTGAAGGAACATGCTGCGACTGCGGGTAAACTCATAAGCGCGCTCCGGATTCACGATCCAGCTGATGTCTTCAAACAGGCCGGGTTCCCACCTCCAGTCAATCTGCAGCGGATGCAGAGTATTGACGGATTTGAAATCTTCCACCGCTGCTACCCAACGCTGACCGCGTGGACGCTCAACCTGCTGTTCCAGGTTGTTGGTGTACTCTTCGCGCTTGAGAATCAGTTCAAGCACGGAGCGCGCTTTCTGGCCCGGCTGATACGCGGCTGAAACGTCCGGGAAGAGCGCGCTGTAAATCTGACTGTCATTCAGGTTGCGCAGATCGGTGACCAGAAAACTCTGCTTACCTTCTGCGTAATTATATTCCTGAGCCTGGACAGGAATGTTGAAGTAATACACTTTGCCGTAATCAAAACCGGACTGGCGGAACAGGGCAGACAGGGAATCGTCACCGGTATATTGAGCCGCTTTCCAGGTCTGATGCGCTTCTTTCATCCGGCTGCTGATCAGCTGATCCCGTTCGCGGGCTTTGCGCTCTGCCTCCAGGCGGGCGGCTTCAGCCCGCTGGGCTTCCAGCATCTGCTGACGGCGCAGGGCTTCCGGTGACGGGCCACAGGCGGTGAGCAGCAGAACAGAGAGAATTCCGAAAACAACAACGCGCAACATATTACCTCCTCAGTCTAAGGTCTGATTATAACCAGCTGTTGCCCGTTGGACACATTAAACCGGACTCCCCCGGTCTGGTGGACAAAATGCCTGTGCTGTGACAACCTTCTGCGTGCGTTATCTGCAGGTGAGGGGATGGGTTTGCGCAGACTTCTGTTCGTGCTGATTGTCGTTCTCTCAGCCTGTGGTATGCAGAAATCAGGTCTGCAACTGGCGACGGATAAAGAACTCCGTAAACGGAATTATGAATGCCAGATGGCCAGTTCGCTGTCTCCCGCTGAAATTCAGGTGTGCCAGAATATCCGCCGGGAGTGTGACCGCAGGGCAGGCCAGGGGAACTATGTCTGCTGATCGTGGCCCTAGGGATCACTGATTCTGCTCTGCCCGGACTCTGAACCTGTTCAGTGCCCGGAGTGTGTCACGCAGCTTCTCAGTCCACAGTCAGGTAAACGATCCCGGTGAGGCTGTCGCCTGCCGGAATAACCAGGAACACATATGAAAAATAAAGTTTTTTTTCCGGCTATTGCGCTGAGCGCACTGCTGCTTGCCGGATGTAATCAGGATAAAGACGTGAAATTAGATACTGTAGAGAAAAAGGCCAGTTATGGTATTGGTCTGAACATCGGCCGTGAACTGGGCAATGAAGATGTGAAGATGGACGCTGATGCCATCTATGCAGGTATTGTTGATGCGATGGCTGACAATGAACCTAAGCTGTCCATGGAAGAGATTCAGGAAGCATTCCGTGGCCTGCAGGAGCGCGCGGAAGCCAAACAGGCAGCTCTGGCGGATGAAGCAGCCAAGGCCAGCGAAGCATTTCTGGCAGAAAACGCCAAGAAGGACGGTGTGACCGTAACACCTTCCGGTCTGCAGTATGAAGTCATCACTTCTGTGGAAGAGGGTGAATCACCGGCGGCGACTGATAAAGTCCGTGTTCATTACCATGGCACTCTGATCACTGGTGAAGTGTTCGACAGTTCTGTGGAGCGTGGTCAGCCTGCTGAATTCCCGGTTAACGGTGTGATCCGTGGCTGGGTTGAAGCGCTGCAGATGATGAAAGTCGGCGAAAAATGGAAGCTCTATATCCCGGCTGAACTGGCCTACGGTGCACGTAGCCCGAGCCCGAAAATTCCGGCGAACTCCGCGCTGATATTTGAAGTTGAACTGCTGGATATTCTGGATAAGTAATCCAATATCTGCAGACATAAAAAACGCCGGCAAGTCCGGCGTTTTTTTATGCTCCGCAAAAAAATTGTGCGAGCCGGTTTATTCTTCCTGATCGGCTTCTGCCGTCTCGCAGGTCCTGCGCAGTCCGCAGCCGCTCATATGACGCAGAGTTTTCTCTACGGCTTCCAGTTGTGGCCCTGACAGTTTATTGGTTTTCTGGCACACACGACAACTGAACCTGCCATCGCTCAGCAAACTGGAGGCCTGAGTTGAGGTATAAGACTTACAGTGAGGGCAGGCTAGTGGATACTGGACAACGGCAGCAAGAGAATCCATAACGTATTCTGTACTTGTTGATGACAAGTAACGGATTCTAAACAAAAGTCATGGGAAATGAAAAGCAAGGAAAAGTAATGGTCGGGGTAGAGAGATTCGAACTCCCGACATCCTGGTCCCAAACCAGGCGCGCTACCAGACTGCGCTATACCCCGAACGCTGTTGGCTCCCCGAGCTGGACTTGAACCAGCGACCAACGGATTAACAGTCCGCTGCTCTACCGACTGAGCTATCGGGGAACATCTCGACAGCGGGGCGTATCTTACGTATAGGGAGGTGTGTCGTCAACACCTTTTTGAAAGAAAAAAGCTGAGAAAAAACAAAAAGATACAGAAGGCTGGCCAGAGCCAGCCCTGTAGCCACTTCAGTCTTTCATCAGCTCAAGGATTGAAGCGGTTTTTTCCTTCATCAGAGCCACGTCAGCACGGCTTTCGACGTTCAGACGAATCACCGGTTCCGTGTTGGATGTGCGCAGGTTGAAGCGCCAGTCTCCGAAGCTCATGCTGATGCCGTCGGTGTAGTCGACACTCTCAGCATCGTTTTTGAAGTGAGCTTCAATCTTTGCCAAAGTGGCCTTTGCGTCCGGCACACGGTTGTTGATCTCACCACTGCAGGGATATGCCGCGGTGCGTTCTTCGACCAGTTGGGCCATGCTTTTACCGGTTGTACAGATCAGCTCTGCGACCAGCAGCCAGGGAATCATGCCACTGTCACAGTAGGCAAAGTCACGGAAATAGTGGTGGGCACTCATCTCGCCGCCGTACACCGCATCTTCCTGGCGCATGCGTTCTTTGATGAAGGCATGACCGGTTTTGCTCTGTACTGCTTCTCCACCCAGAGATTCAGTCAGATCGACGGTGTTCCACACCAGGCGTGGGTCATGAACGATCTTCTCCGGGCTGTGCTTTTTCAGGAAAGCCTCCGCCAGCAGGCCAACGATGTAATAACCTTCAATAAAATTACCTTCGTGGTCAAAGAAGAAGCAGCGGTCAAAGTCACCATCCCAGGCAATACCCAGATCGGCTTTGTGTGCCCTGATGGCCTCAATGGTGGAACCGCGGTTCTCTTCCAGCAGAGGGTTCGGAACACCGTGAGGAAACTCACCATCGGCCTCATGATGGACTTTGATCCACTCAAAAGGCAGGAACTGCTCAATGGCATCAATCACAGCGCCTGCACCCCCATTACCGGCGTTGCAGACAATTTTCAGAGGCCTGAGGTTGTCTGTGTTGATGTAAGTGAGCAGATGTTCCACATATGCAGCCCGGTTGTCCCGTTCCGCAAGAGTGCCTTTGTGCTGAGATTCCGGAAAGACGTTTTCTGCAGCCATGCGCTCAATGTCTTTCAGGCCGGTATCACCACTGATGGGCCTGGAACCTTCACGCACAAACTTCATGCCGTTGTAGTCTTTCGGGTTGTGACTGGCGGTTACGCAGATACCACCGTCCGTACCCAGATGAGAGGTGGCGAAGTAGATTTCTTCGGTACCACACTGACCGATATCAATGACATCGGCACCACCATCCATGAGCCCTTCTGCCAGGGCACGCGACAGCTCATAACTGGTAAGACGGATGTCATAACCAATTACGACGCTCTGGGGTTGCAGATAAGCCGCATAGGCGCGGCCTATGCGGTAAGCAATGTCATTGTTCAGTTCGTCGGGCAGTCGGCCACGGACATCATAGGCTTTGAAGCAGGACAGAGTGCTCACAGCATCAGCCTTCCTTTTTGAAGATGTTCTCGTAAACGTAATTAGTCGCTTCCACAAATCCGTCGATGCTGCCGCAGTCAAAACGGGTACCACGGAATTTGTAGCCGAGCACGCAACCGTTCTTCGCCTGGGTCAGCAGAGCGTCGGTGATCTGAACTTCACCGTTTTTGCCAGGAGGGGTGTCTTCGATGATGTCGAAGATATCCGGAGTCAGGATGTAGCGGCCGATGACGGCATAGTTACTGGGCGCATCTTCCTTGGCTGGTTTTTCGACCATGTCGGTGATGCGGAACAGGCCATCTTTCATTTCTTCACCAGCGATCACACCGTACTTGTGCACTTCATCATGCGGCACTTCCTGAATGGCGACGATGGAGCAACGGAACTGGTTATAGAGTTTGACCATCTGGGCCAGTACACCTTCGCCATCTTCGGCTGGCACACACAGGTCGTCGGCCAGAACAACGGCAAATGGCTCGTCACCCATCAGATATCTGCCGGAAAGGATCGCGTGGCCGAGGCCTTTCATATGGTTCTGGCGTTTGAAAGCGAATTCATTTTCATTGATCAGTTTGCGGATGCTGGTCAGCAGGTTTTCTTTGCCGCTGCCTTCAATTTCTTTTTCCAGCTCGTAGCTGATGTCAAAGTGGTCGGCGATGGCACGCTTGCCGCGGCCGGTGATGAATCCGATGCGGTTGATTCCAGCCTGAGTTGCCTCCTCGACGCCATACTGCACCAGAGGTTTGTTCACAATCGGCAGCATTTCTTTGGGCATGGCTTTGGTGGCCGGAAGGAAGCGGGTACCGTAACCGGCGACCGGGAACAGGCATTTGCGGATCATAAAATTCTTTCCTTAATTTTCTTCAGAGAGTTGAGAATCGTACCTTACACAGGGACCAGATTATGGCAGATTTGTTAAGTTTTTGCGTCAGGGGTTCCGTGAAGCCGGTTGTTTTACCGGGTAACGAAGGGGCATTCCTGACAGACGTGGGTTACTGACTGGAGCCTTTGAAAAAGCCGGAACAAAACCTGCTTAACACGTTCAGAAGTCTGTTAACAACGCGCATTCAGACAGTCTGGTCAGACTGGCAGGAGTGTCACTCAGGACAATGTAACTGGCGACACCGGGAATTCAGTGCCAACATCAATGAGTGCCAGAATTTCATGTGGAGGTCCCGATGCACATTCATGCGCCGTTTGAACTGGTACTCTTCGGGGGGCTTGGAGACCTCTCACTGCGTAAACTGATGCCGGCACTCTACATGCTGCATTACGATAACCGCCTGCCGCAGGGGAAAATCTACGCCGTCACCCGGCAAAGTCCTGAACCTGACGCTTTCCGCAAACAGATTGAGTCATCGCTTAAGTCTCACGTTGCTGCTCCCTACCTTGAGCTGTCCAAGCTGGATGCCTTCCTTGATTCCGTCCATTGCCTGACTCTGAATGTGAACGACGATGACGGTTATGATCATCTGCCGGGGATTCTCTCGCAGGAAGACATTAACCGGGTGTATTACATGTCTACCGGCTCCAACCTGTATATGCCGGTGTGCCGTGGCCTGCAGAAAGCCGGCCTGATTAAATCCAACAGCAAAATCGTGCTGGAAAAACCCATTGGCTATGACCTGAAGTCCGCTCAGGAAATTAATGACACGGTGGCGGAATTTTTCAGTGAATCGCAGATTTACCGGATAGATCATTATTTAGGCAAAGAGACCGTGCAGAACCTCATGGTGCTGCGTTTTGCCAACTCACTGTTTGAGTCCCAGTGGAACCAGCATTACATCGACCACATTCAGATCACGATTTCCGAATCTCTTGGCGTTGAAAAGCGTGCCGAGTTTTATGAACACGTCGGAGCCATGCGCGACATGTTCCAGAACCATCTGCTGCAGCTGTTGTGTATTACGGCGATGGAGCCACCGGCCAAGCTCGAGCCGGATGCGGTCCGGGATGAAAAGGTCAAAGTCCTCAAATCCCTGAAGCCCATCGTCGACCGTATGATCAACGACAATGTGGTCCGGGGGCAGTACGATTCCGGCGTTGCCGATGGTCATCCGGTTCCACGCTACCGCGATGAGCCCGGTGTCCATGAAAAAAGTAATACCGAGACCTTCGTTGCTGCCAAGGTCGAAATAGATAACTGGCGCTGGGCAGGGGTGCCGTTTTATCTGCGCACGGGTAAACGTCTGGCCGACCGTATGTGTGAGATCGTGGTTCAGTTTAAAGAACTGCCACACTCTATCTTTCCGCTGCAGCACAAAAATACCATGGCCAACAAACTCATTTTCCGTCTGCAGCCGGACGATGGTGTGCGTCTGATGCTGTGTGAAAAACGCGTGGGTCCGGGCATGAGTGTGCGGCCGATGAATCTCAGCCTGAATCCGTCCAACCACAAACAGGCGCGCGTACCGGAGGCCTATGAACGTCTGTTATTTGATGTACTCAGCGGCAACGCCACCCTGTTCCTGCGAGATGATGAGCTGGTGGAAGCCTGGCGCTGGGTAGACCCGATTCTCAAATATTGGGAAGAAATTGATCAGCGGCCCGAACCCTATACCTCAGGTTCCTGGGGACCGGCAGCGGCGACTCTGCTGCTGGCCCGGGATGGCCGTCTGTGGGATGAAAACAGTTGAGGAATGTATGACAGATAACCGTTTCAAATCACCGGAAACCCTGGCAAAGCAACTCGCAGACAGCCTGGCAAAGCGTATCCGTGAAGCCATTGAGGCCAGAGGGCGGGTGTGTATCGCCGTCAGTGGTGGCAGTACGCCGGTGCGTTTTTTCCGTGAGTTGTCGCAGCGTAAGCTGGACTGGAGCAAGGTACTGATCACTCTGGTTGATGAGCGCTGGGTTGATGAGACGGACGCAGCCAGCAACGCCCGTCTGGTGCGGGAGAATCTGCTGCAGAATGAGGCTGCTACAGCGTATTTTCTGCCCTTGAAGAATAAAGCAGCCAATCCGGTGGATGGTTTTATGGAGTGTGAAAACAAACTGCATGAACAGATCACCCGACTGGATTTTGCCGTGCTGGGAATGGGTAATGATGGCCATACAGCGAGCTGGTTCCCGCATTCAGAAGCGCTGGCGAATTGCCTGAACGAAGGCGGCGGAGCCTGGTGCAGCCCGGTGCTGGATGAGCCTTCCGATATGCCACGTATGACGCTGACCTGGGCCCTGCTGGCAAAATGCCGTCATCTGTATCTGCATTTTGAAGGCGATCAGAAAAATGAGGTTTTTGCACAGGCAACGGAAGTTGCTGAGCGCCAGAATATTCAGGCGATGCCGGTGCGCACACTGCTGTACCAGTCGCAGGCCTCTCTCAGCATTTACCGTAGTGAATAATGAGCATCTGCCGGAGTGAATATTATGCACACCGTTGTCGAAAGCGTTACTGAACGCATCCGCAAACGCAGTCAGGCCACACGCGCAGCCTATCTGGCCCAGATGGGACAGGCTGCGGATGTGGGCACCATCCGCGGTCAGCTCAGCTGTACCAATCTGGCACACGATTATGCCTCGGCTACAGCCGATGAAAAACTGATTCTGCGGCAGGGACACAGAGCCAATATCGGTATTATCACGGCCTACAACGATGTGTTATCAGCACACGCTCCTTACCGTGATTTTCCGCCTCTGATCAAGTCAGAACTGAGTCGCCTGGGGCATGTGGGGCAGGTTGCCGGTGGAGTTCCGGCCATGTGTGATGGGGTGACTCAGGGACAGACCGGCATGGAACTGTCTCTTTTCAGCCGTGATGTGATAGCCCTCAGTACCGCTGTGGCTCTGTCGCACCAGGTATTCGACGGTAACCTCATGCTGGGTATCTGTGACAAGATTGTTCCCGGGCTGCTGATGGCCGCGTTGCGTTTCGGTCATCTGCCCGCCGTGTTTGTGCCATCAGGACCTATGCCCAGTGGTATCAGTAACTCCGAGAAAGCCAAAGTACGACAGGCCTTCGCCCGGGGAGAGGTTGGTGAAGAGGCATTGCTGGCCAGTGAAATGGGTTCTTACCACAGTGAAGGAACCTGTACTTTTTATGGTACGGCCAACTCCAACCAGATGCTGATGGAAATCATGGGGCTGCAGCTGCCAGGCTCTTCCTTTGTGAATCCTTACACGCCGTTGCGCGATGCGCTGACTAAGGCAGCGACGGAACGGGTAACCGAAATCACGGCACTGGATCCGGGCTATATGCCCATCTGCAAAATCATGGATGAGAAGGTGATGGTTAACGCCATGATTGGGCTGCTGGCCACAGGTGGCTCCACCAATCACAGCATTCACCTGATCGCCATTGCCCGTATGGCCGGTATTCTGATCGACTGGGAAGACATGGATGAGCTGTCTTCCGTAATTCCGCTGATGACCCGTATGTACCCCAACGGCAGCGCCGACGTGAATGCGTTTGAAACCGCCGGTGGCATGCCGTTCCTGATGAAAGAATTGCTTGGCGCCGGTCTGCTTCACAACGAGGTGAATACCATTCTTGGTTATGGTCTGGAGCGCTGGTGTCAGAAACCGGTACTGAATGAGAGTGGTCAGCTGAGCTGGGTTGAGTCAGCTGCAGAAAGTGCAGATACCTCCGTACTGGCACCGGTCAGTCAACCTTTCCTCCACGAAGGTGGAATGAAACTGGTCAGTGGCAATCTTGGCCGCGCCGTGATGAAAGTCTCTGCCGTACCGGATGATCGCTGGGTGATCGAAGCGCCAGCAAAAGTGTTCACCGATCAGCAACAGGTGCTGGACGCCTATAAAAACGGCGAACTGAATCAGGATGTGATCGTGGTGGTGAAAGCCCAGGGCCCGAAAGCCAATGGCATGCCGGAACTGCATCAGCTGACACCGTCACTGACCAATCTGCAGGAACAGGGATACAAGGTCGCACTGGTGACCGACGGACGTCTCTCGGGTGCCTCCGGTAAAGTCCCGGCGGCAATTCATCTGAGCCCGGAAGCACTGGGTGGCGGACCGATTCAGGCCGTACAGGACGGAGACCGGATCCGTCTCGATGGTCATCAGGGCACTCTGGAAGTGCTCACAGAAGATTTTTCCGCCCGTCTGCAGCAACCATTGCCACCACTGGATGTGGCTGCATCATCCTTCGGCGTTGGCCGCGAACTGTTTGCGGGTTTCCGTCAGTTGGCCGGCCCGGCAGATCAGGGCGCCATCAGCATAGGTTGGGAGTAAAGAACAATGTGGGAAACATGGCTCGGGCAGACACGGCCTGTAGTGCCGGTGATTGTTATCAACAATCTTGAAGATGCGGTGCCGATGGCGCAGGCACTGGTCAACGGCGGAATTCATTTGCTGGAGGTCACTCTCCGCACCGGCTGCGCCTACGACGCCATCCGGGAAATCAGCCAGAACGTACCGGATGCGATTGTCGGCGTCGGTACGGTAACCCGTCCGGCAGAGCTGCACACCGCCGTGAATAACGGCGCGCAGTTTGTGATCAGTCCGGGATTTACCCCATCCCTGCTCGATGCAGCCAAAGAGTGGGGTGGCCCTTATCTGCCCGGCGTGGCAACGCCCGGAGAGGTGATGCTGGCGCGGGAAGCCGGTTTTAACCGGATGAAATTTTTCCCGGCTGAAGCGGCTGGCGGTATCGATATGCTCAAGTCCATCGGTGCACCTTTACCGGATGTCTCTTTCTGCCCGACCGGTGGCATCAACGCCCGCACCAGCCATGATTATCTTGCGCTCAGCAATGTGTTTGCCGTGGGTGGCAGCTGGCTCACACCCGCAAATCTTATTCAGAATAAAGACTGGGCCGGTATCACCCATATTGCCGAAACCAGTTAAGTCGCTTTTCAGGAACTCTCAATGACTCAGGCAGCATTAGCCCAATTTACTCAGCGTGTGCGCAACATTTATGGGGATGCACAGGACTGTGCGCAGATCGCCAATGACATTCTCACTTACTGCACCACTTTCTGTGATAACACCCGGCGACAGGTACAGGAAGAACCAACACCGGCGGACGCCAGTCGTTGGTCGGAAGAAGATATTATTCTGATCACCTACGGTAATTCCCTGCAGAAAGAAGGTGAAAAACCCTTCAGTACGCTGGCGTCTTTTCTGCGTGAAAAGTTAGTCGATGTCGTTAATTCTGTTCATCTCCTGCCGTTTTTTCCTTACAGTTCGGACGACGGCTTTTCGGTGATCGATTACCGTCAGGTCAATCCAGAGTGGGGTGACTGGAGCCACGTTGCTGAAATTGCCGCCGATTTCGATCTGATGATCGATCTGGTGATTAATCACTGTTCACGCGAAAACCTGTGGTTTATTGATTACATCGGCAATAACGAACCCTACAGCGATTATTTTATTGAAGTGGACCCGGAAACCGATGTGTCCATGGTTACCCGGCCACGTAACTCGCCGCTTCTGACACCCGTGTACACCCGCCGGGGCGTGCGTTATGTCTGGGCCACCTTCTCCAAAGATCAGGTGGATGTGAATTTCGCCAACCCCAAAGTGCTGTACGAGTTTATCCAGATTTATCTGCTGTATATTGAGCGCGGAGCGCGGTTTATCCGCCTCGATGCGGTTGCATTTTTATGGAAACAGCTGGGCACCACCTGTCTGCATTTATCTCAGACTCATGAAGCGGTGAAGCTGCTGCGCGATGTGGTGAACTTTGTCGCCCCTGAGGTGGTGGTGATTACCGAGACCAACGTCCCGGTAAAAGAAAATCTCAGTTACTTTGGTGATTCTGATGAAGCGCACATGGTGTATCAGTTTGGTCTGCCGCCACTGGTGCTGCACGCGCTGAACCGGGGAAATGCGTCTTTTCTGACCGATTGGGCGGCGGATATCCCACCATTGCCGACCGGGTGTACCTACCTTAACTTCACTGCGTCTCATGACGGTATCGGCGTACGCCCGGTAGAAGGGCTGTTACCGGAACGTGAAGTGCAGGATCTGATTGATTCCATGCACCGCTTCGGTGGTTTTGTCAGTATGAAAGCGAATGGGGACGGCACGGAGAGCCCGTACGAAATCAACATCACGCTGTTTGATGCCTGTATGGGCACGCGACGCGGAGTGGATCATCATCAGGTACAGCGTTTCCTGTGTTCGCAGGCCATCATGCTGGCCATGCAGGGGATCCCGGCGCTCTATATCCACAGCTTTACGGCATCGCCTAATGATCTGGCTCACGTTGAACAGACGGGGCGTACCCGCTCCATTAACCGCAAAATCTGGGATATGCATGAGCTTGAATACCTGATGAGCAATGCGGTAACGCCGCAGTCAGAAGTGTTTGCAGAGCTGACCCGCATGATCCGCATCCGCCGTAAGCAACCAGCATTCAGTCCGGATGCCCGTCAGGATGTCATCAAAATCAACTCGGATCTGTTTATTCTGCAGCGCACCAGCGTGGATGGTTCCCAGCGCATCTGGGCCATGTCGAACGTGACTGAACGCATTCTGAAATTGCCACTGGCGAGCCTTGGCTTCCTGGAAAACGGTCTGATGAATCTGCTCGCGCATGAACCTACGATTATTACCGATGAACTGGTGTTGTATCCGTATCAGTCGGTCTGGCTGACCGAGTTTAAAATCGGTTGAGAGTAATCTTGCAGAATAAAAGAACGGCGGTAATTCCCGCCGTTTTTTTTTTGATCTGTGAGAGGTCAGCTTGGCCGTTTTTCCGCCAGCTTCTCCCAGGCCCGGGTTTTCAGACCAATAATAAACACCAGAACACCGGCACCTCCGGCAAACAGCGCAATCTGCATAAACAGGCCCGGCATCTGATCCAGTTTTTCGGGGTCAAAGTGACCCGCAAACAGACCGGCAATCACGCTGCCGATGGAGTAGGTCAGTACAAACAGTCCCATCATCTGACCGGACAGACGCGCAGGAGAAAGCTTACTGACCGCACTCAGTGCCACAGGACTGAGCAGCAGCTCACCCACGGTGTGCAGGAAGTAGGTCATGATCAACCAGTAAGGGGCGGCTTTCATGCCACTGGCAACCACATGGGCGGCGGCAAACATCACCAGGAAGCCACTGGCCATAATGATCAGGCCGAAGGCTGACTTCACGGCATAGGATGGGTCCAGCATACGCTTGCCAAGGCTGACCCACAGGGCGGCGAAGAAGGGCGACAGAATCAGGATGAAAAACGAGTTGGCACTCTGGAACCAGGTGGTCGGAATTTCGAAACTGCCGATCAGACGGTCGGTGTAATCACGGCCAAACAGGTTCAGGGATGAGCCGGCCTGCTCAAAACCGGCCCAGAAACAGGCCGAGGCAAAGCAGATCAGCAGAATGGCGTACATGCGCTTTTTCTCATCCTGATTCAGCTCAGAGAAAAAGTACAGGAAGAAGAAATAGACGAAGAAAACCGTGGTAATGATGGCCACCACGTAAGTCGCAATGCTCACCGGGTTAATGACCAGCCAGCCCGTCAGGGCGGCAGCCGTTGTCAGTGTGAGTACCACCAGGAAGGCCAGAATTACCAGCCAGCTGACCTGAACCGAACGCGGTGCCATCGGGGTAACCGGAGCACTGCCGGACTCTCCCAGTTTGTGCAGTGTTATGCGGTACTGGATCAGACCAATGGCCATACCCACTGCCGCCGCACCAAAACCCCAGTGCCAGCCCACGCCCTCGGCCAGTGCGCCGGTGACGCCATAACCGATGAAAGCACCGATGTTAATACCCATATAGTAAATGGTGTAACCACTGTCGCGACGGCTGTCTTCTTTGCTGTACAGCTGGCCGACGAGAGCAGTGATATTGGGCTTCAGCAGGCCGGTACCCAGTACGACGAGGATCAGGCCGATAAAGAAGGTGCTGTGATCAGGAATAGCCAGAACGATATGGCCACACATAATGATGACACCGCCATACCAGACGGCTTTCTGGCTGCCGATCAGGCGGTCGGCGATCCAGCCACCGGGCAGGCCCATGAAGTACACTGCACCGGTGTAGAGTCCGTAAATCGCGGTGGCCGAAGCCACGGATAATTCCAGTCCGCCTTCCATCATGGCAGTGGTCATAAAGAGCACGAGCAGGGCACGCATGCCGTAGTAGCTCATCCGCTCCCACATCTCGGTCATGAACAGAGTCTGCAGACCGGCCGGGTGACCGAAAAAGCTGTTAGCAGGGGAGGAAGGGGGTTGTGACATAGTCTTCTCCAGAACCCGGAGACGACGGTTTCCGGGGTGTGACGGTTTGGGTTCAGCGCAGTATATCGGCTGCTCAGGAACTCAGGTCACGAGATTGCACACAAAGACCAACTATTTGTCGTATAAGACATTTTTTCCGTTTTGAGCACGGTATATTGAAACAAAATTCTGTCACTCAACAGCATGGGAGGTGCTTATGATCCGTTTCATTATCCGCAGGGGATTTCTGTTTCTGACCCTGCTGACCACACTGACGACGTATGCTCAGTCGGCTTACGATGAGTCTGCTGATCCGGCGGCAGACTATGCCGCAGCATTGAGTGCGGCAGCGGATGACGAAAAGAAGGTACTGATGGTCTTTGGTGCCGACTGGTGTCCTGACTGCCGTGCGTTTGATGCCCTGATGAAAGAGGAGCCGCTGAAGTCCACGATCACAGATAATTTTGTGGTGGTACATGTCGACATCGGTAACTGGGATCACAACATGGAATTCACCGAGCAGTTTGGTGAGCCAGTGGCGAAAGGTATTCCTTCTATTGCCATACTCAGCTCCGGAAAAGACCTGCTGTACGTGGCCGAAGGGGGAGAGTTTGCCTCGGCCCGTTCATCCACAACTGAAGACCTCAACAACTGGTTCACAGACCGGCTGAACAGTCTGGATCAGTGATCTCCACCGGATCAGATTACCCATAAAAAAGCCCCGCAATGCGGGGCTTTCTGTTTTCAGTCCGGATCAGGGTTATTCGTCGTCGCTGGTCGCCTCACCGGCGATATAGCGAGGCGCATCGGTCACTTCCGGCATTACATCATTGTTCAGGTCGCCGGTCACACTGTCCGGTACCGGTGCAGCCGGGTCGTTCAGGGCAAGTGCGCTGCAGCTGTCGGCTTCGGCCATCGTCTGTTCAATTTCCAGAGCTTTGACCACAAACTCATCACTGGCACCCATGACCACGGCATCTGCGATGCTGAATACCGGTAACCAGAAACCGTTAGCGGTGTCTTCGTAACCCGGAATACCCCAGAGATCGCCATGACCACCGTAGTTCAGCAGCAGGGTCTGATTGGCGTAATCGCCGGCGTCACCACTGCGGTCGTTGGTATCCTGATGGCGGTAGGTGAACTCCAGAGGTTTGTCGAAGCTGACGATAGTGCCTGCAGCATCGCTCAGAACGGTCTGGCGGTTCCAGTCATTCGGACCGGTTTCAAATTCGTAGAAGACAGTGACCGATTCCGGGTTGTAGATATCGTACACTGAGCTAAGACTGCTGGTGTCTGTGACCATGCCGCCGGAGTTAAAGCCCCACTCATGCTGGTTATTGCCGCCATCCTCAACATCCGGGTAAGTGACCATGTTGTCACCCAGCATCAGCTCCAGAGCGTTGTCGCCGCTGTTGCTGAAGGTATAGGTATAGGGTGCGTTAACATCCTGACTGTCGGTATCAAACGGACCATCCCAGGTTTCCAGATCACTTGCTGTGAGCCCGGCTTTCGGACAACGTTCGTAGCAGTACAGCGTCGCGGTACCATTTTCAAACAACTCGCCAGTGCCGGTTTCATTGCCGGTGATGTATTCCTGTTTGAAGAAAGTAATCACGTCAGCACCTTCAACATACTGCACGCCACCACCCAGCTGATTTGAAAACATATACAGGTTTTCGCCGTTGCTCAGTTCAACCGCCTCAGGTGTTTCGAGTTCTGAACGACGCTGGCCATTCTCATCATGGTCCACGGTTGCTGTACGTACGAAGGCCATCAGCTCAGAATCGTATTCGACGATGTAACTCTGACTCTCCCCTGTAGTGGAGTCCCAGTCGTAGAACTCAAACTCAATGCCTTCAACATCATTCAGGTTAAGTGACACCACGGTGTTTTTCTTCAGACGGCCATTGGCCTGCAGTACGCTGTATTCTTCACCGGTAGTGCCGTCAAAGGTTTCACGCTGAATGGTGGTGCCAGACAGTTCAACCCCCTGATCTTCGGTCCAGATGCCCCAGTAGCTGGCATAGCCCCGGGCGCTGTAAACGCCATCACCATCAGCGTCATAGAGGAACGGAAATCCGGAGTTGAGTTCAACAGATGATCCATCCGTCACATTAAACAGGCCATAGCGCCACACGGTTTCAGAGAACTCATTACGCGACAGGCAGGTACCGTTCTGGTTGTTGTTTTTATAGGGCAGGGCTTCAAACGTCGCGGCTTTCTGCAGCAGCAACAGATCACTGTTGTAGCTGATGGCAAAGGCCTTGTTGCCTTCTGCGGCGTCATTACCCACCTGACGGAAACCGGTCAGGGCCACCCCGTTGTCTTCAGAAGGGTTGACCACCACACTGGCCGAGGTCTCGTAAGTTTCACCCGGCCCCCAGATGGAGGTTTCGTACAGGGTAAAGCCCTGGAAGCCCGGCAGTGTATCAACCGTCGCCAGCTCGCCTTTACCGAAGGCATCCGGATCAGCCGAGCCGATATCATCCGAGAACTGGTAGCTGAGGGTGAAGGAGCCAAACGGATTGGCTTCTGAAGCACCTTCACGGATGACACCGTTAATACGGATTGCCTGGGAGAAATCACCGTTGTTCATTGTCAGCCAGGCTTTCACGTTCATAGGTGCATCGGCGCTGTCTTCACGGGTCGATTCGACCACAACTTCGGTGTAATTCACGGCGCCCTGAGAGCCGGAGCTCTGGTCACTGTCACCGTCGTTTTCTTCAAAGCAGCTGTCCATGTCGGCCAGTACTGTGTAGGGCCCTTCGTTAACCTCCAGCTCTGGTTTCAGCTGGGCGATAAAGCAGAGAATGCTGTCGACCGTTTCCAGTGGCTCAAGGGCTTCCAGCCAGACATGGGTGTTCTGCGGCGCTTCAGAGTAGTCGGTACCGTCTGCCAGAAAGCCCCCTTCTGTTGCTGGCGCCTGAGCCAGAAACGCCGGAGCCTGGTTACCACCGCTGGACTTCGGTTCGACAAGAGACAACTGTTCTGGCAGAACCAGTTCACTGTTCTCAATCACCGGGGTGTCATTGTCGTTATCCGTCAGCTCCGTATCAGAACCGGATGAACCGGTGTCACTGCAGGCGGCAAGCAACAGGCAGATCTGTAATGCAAGAAGCTTTTTAGTCATGGGCAAAGCACTCCATCAGAAAAAATGAAACGTGACCGGAAGGGTCAGGGGGACGTTTTTCACTATAGACAGAGAGCCGGAGAGGCAAGGAGATGACACGCTATCTGGCATGTCAGCAAACAGTCAGTTGTGACTTTTTTACCAATATAAAGCGAAGGGTTATACCTGCTGAAAATGCTCAGAAATCAAGTCAGGAAAGTATCGGAGAGCCCCGTCTGACCGGATCTCAGCGGGGCGGGACAGTTATCAGGCGCTGGTTGGCCTGCATTGTCCGGATAACTGCACCTGACGTAGTGCATCCACTGTATCCGGTGTGAAACCGATGCGGATAATCACGGCACCGGTAGTATCCGGAGCCAGAACATAGTCCGGACCTGTCTTCGTGGGGTCGGTTGTGACGATCTTGCGGAAAGCCGGCGTAGCGACTTTGCGGTCATTGGTGCTGTAGTAATTCATAGTGTCAGCACCGAAGAAACTGACCGACCAGTAAGCGTCCGGTACATCTGACTCAACCAGCAGGTCGGTATCCGACAGGTCGTAGACACACAGTGAATAGAGCAGATCCGGGCTGGTCATCACCACCATGTCGTTGGTGTGATCCGGTACTCTGGCATGAAACATGGTGTTTTCATCGGCTTTTAGATCGGTCACCAGACGTACGCCCGTCATGAAGGCGTAAGGCGTCAGATAGAAAGACACCGGCACTGTTACCGCCGTCACGATCAGAAACCAGAGTGTGAAAATGAACCAACGTTGTTTCATGAACATGAGACTTCCTCCACCCGGGGTAAGGCAACGTTTCCGGCGCCCTGCACCAGAGACGGTGCCGGGTTGTACACCCGCAAAAGAACATTGATACGACGGTCACCGGAGGTGGGTATCCAGTTTTCTCCGGTTTCAGTCGGCGAAATATCAATCGTGAAGGTTCCGTCCGGATTGAAGCTGACGGTCCGGTCGCTGAAGCTGTAACGTTTTTCCGGGTTAGGAATCAGCATACGGTCGTGGCCGTAAACCGTGATACTCCACCAACGCGTATCCGGGCTCTCTCCACTGATCCGGTAATGACAGGAGCCCTTCATGTCGTGAGTGCTCATCTGCTGGGGCCGGGCAATAAAGTACATGGACTCGGAACGCGACAGGGCAAATAACCCGCCGGCAGCAATCACGGCTTTCTGGAAGATGGAGGATGATTCGTCACCAACAGACAGCTGATACAGCCAGTCACCGTTCTGGTTCCAGCGGTTGGTGCCGATTTCTTTCAGGCTGAGTCCGGTAATGGCAATGCCGGTAACGATACCGAGAGCGGTTATCCGGATGAATAACCGCCAGGTAGGCAGCTTCTTTTTCATGATGATTCAGAGGTCCCGTCTGCGCCGGATGTCGTATCCGTTTTATGACACAGACTTTGTGCCGCAGACAAGCACCTGAGTTCCATCTGGCGACCCCCTGGCCTGAAATTCCCGCAATTTCAGGATGGGCGGCAGGTGTCAGGCGATATCGGCAAGCTCCTGCAGAGCGGTTTCAAAACGTGCCAGTGGAACGCCCGCATGCAGCAACTGCTGACGGGCCTGAGCCAGACCTCCGGCAACGAAGTTGAACAGGTTGGCGGTGGCCGCGGCATCGACGGCAGGATGTTCCAGAGCGAGCTGCAGATGACTGCTCTGACCCGCACCTCCGGCGTAAATCAGCGGAATATTCCAGTCAGATGGCAGGGCATTCAGAGCCTCAAAGTCATAGCCCTGACCGGTACCATCGCGGTGGATGCTGTTGAGGTAAACTTCGCCGACACTCAGTGACTGCAGACGCGACAGGTGTGCACCCAGCTCTCCCTGACTGAGCGTTGCGTTATGGCTGAATACTTCAGGATGATCGCTGTTTTTCCAGTCAACCGCGGCCACAATGCATTGGCTGCCGTAACGTGCGACCAGTTCTTCAATCAGTTCCGGCTGATCAAAGCAGGGGGTGTTGAGCACCAGTTTATCCGCCCCGGAAGCCAGTAGCTTTGCCGCAGTTTCCGGCGAACGGATCTGACCACCGGCCGCAACCGGAATCATGCAATGACTGACCAGAGATTCCAGCGCTTCGCAGAAATCCTCCAGTTTACTTTCGTCAGGGTCGGTATTGATCAGAATCAGTTCATCAATAACATCGGAAATCGCTGAAAACTGGTAGTTCTTCATCAGCCAGTTGATATCCCCGACTTTCTGCAGGCGGAAGTTACGGCTCAGCATAAAGTGGCCGTTTTTATAGAGCAGGGTGAATATCAGCCGCTTTTTAAGCATAACTGACCTCCAGAAAGTTCTGAATCAGATGCAGACCGGTACGCTGGCTTTTTTCCGGATGAAACTGCACACCACTGATGTTGTCTTTGCTGAAACCGCAGACAAAGGTCTGGCCGTAATCGCAGTAGATGTAGCGGGCATCGCTGTCTTCTTTCTGCATGGCAAAACTGTGAGTGAAATAAAAATCACTGCGTTGGCGGATGCCCGCCATCAACGGCTGAGGTTCCTGCCAGTACACTTCATTAAACCCGACGTGTGGAATACGGATATTGCCGCTTTGGGGCAGCCTGCGGATGGGGTTATCAATCAATCCCAGCCCCTGGCTTTCGCCACCTTCTGTGCTGTCCCTGCCCAACAGCTGCATGCCCAGACAGATGCCTAGCAATGGTGTTCCCTGTCCGAGCACGGCTTCTCTCAACGGCTCGACCAGCCCATACCCATGCATGTTCTGCATGGCGCGGTTAAATGAACCTACTCCGGGCAGAATCAGACCATCGGCCGCGAGAATACGTTGTGGGTCGCGGCTGATATCGGCCTTGTGTCCCAGACGTTGCAGAGCATTCTGTACAGACAGATGATTACCCATGCCGTAATCAATCAGAATAATATTCATACAATTTCAAACTTCGGCATCCAGCGGCCATCGCTGTCTTTGTAAAAGAGTTCTTTGTTGGCGAAGCGGTCGATGGTGTCGTTGAACTCGTCCATGGTGATGCCGTAATAATCCAGATAACGTCCGATATAAGGCTCCGGATAACAGTTATCGTACATCTGTGCCAGCATCTTACCCTGATCGCGTGACATCGCTCCGCGGCGGATATCAATGCCAGAATCCTGAGTAGCACGGCCAAAGCCAAACTTCAGATACATAAGATAGGTGTGCAGGTCGTACAGGCAGGTATCGTTCTGGGCAAAGTTGGTATACGTACCGGTATTGGATTCTTCTTTTTCCTGCAGGCCGCAGAATTCTTTGGCGATCATATAATTGCGGTAGGGGTCCCAGCTTTCAAAATACGACCAGTGGGCGCATTCGATGTTACCCAGTTTCTGATCGTCGGCATCAAAGCGCCAGAAATAGGTCTCCTGGCTGGTCAGACCACGCAGCGTCTGTTCGTACTGGCCTTCCAGATACACGCGTTTCATGAATTCGGCAGTGAATACGGCGCGGTTTTTACTTTCTGTAGAGCCACCGTATTCAATTTCACCGTCTTCACCATACATCACCAGATTGACACCGAAATTGGCGGCGGTGCGGATAACACCGGCCAGAATGGAGACAACCCAGCCATACAAGGGGCGCCCCTGTTCCAGAAAACCACGACGGTTGAGTTCACGCATGACATTCTGGTTCGGATTGATCTGAATGGTGTCATAGCCTGAGGCAATGTAGTTCTGCAGGTTCTGATCGCCGATGGAGAAGCTCAGTGGCGGCGTGATCGTGACGGCCAGGGGATGCATACCGAATTCGTGTTTCAGCATATGGCTGACGTAGGAACCGTCTTTGCCGCCACTGACGGGCACAATCACATCAAATTCACCGGTACGGCTGCGGTGTTTTTCCAGCAGTCTGGTCAGTTCTTGCTTACGTGCTGACCAGTCGAAGGTTTTCTTTTCTTCAGCCCACTGACAGGCGTTACAGCGCCGGTGCTCATCAAATTCAATGCGTGGCCGGGTGGACATATTCAGACAGCCGGAACACCAGAAAACGTCTGGTCTGGTTTGTGAAGCAGTCATTGATTCTTCTCCGTAAAAAAATCCTGCCTGACGGAGCCGGTGTTGGGTGTAACCCGTACGGCAGGGTAGAGGCCGCTGTAAAGGCTGTTCTCTGCACCGTCAGACTGTTTGCGGATAAAACTGCGCGCTCCGATAACGGAATTGCGCCCGATATGGCAGTTGCCGATCACGCTGGCACCTGAATAAATTACATTGTCACCGGCAAATACCGGATAAATACCGGCGACATCTGCACCTATAGTGACATTCTGATAAATCACCAGATAATCTGAAAAATTGGCATTGCCGATGACAGTACCAACCGGATGAACCAGCATGAAAATATCCGGCATTTTCACGGCGTAGAACAGATCCAGGCCATGCAGAGCTTTATTCAGATAAAAGGCCCGTTCTGCCAGTGCTTCATTGCCCGCCTGGGCCGCCTGATAACTGACGAAATACAGAAAGCTGGCGTAGTGGTCGGCATTCATATGGTTAAACACCGGCTCGCCCTGATCCTGATAATATTTCTTCGGAATATGGCGGAAGCAGTATTCAATCCGCTCCAGTGCAACACTGCAGCAGTGTCTCACGTCTGACTGCCAGCGCTCGTTACCATCCGGAAAACACTGCTCAATCTGGCGGGTCAGGTAATCCGGGAGACGGCTGCTGTCGATGCTCAGTTTCATGATGCCGCCTTACAGGGTAAACCCGTCATCCAGAATCAGATTCTGGCCGGTCATAAAGGCCGATTGATCCGACAGCAGAAACAGCAGGGTGCCGGTCAGATCTTCTTTATCCAGCATACCTTTGTTGGCGCAGAACTGACCGTAAGCATCCAGAAACGCCTCCGGCTGGCCATCGAGAATACCGCCCGGACTGATGGCATTGACGCGCACATTGTGGCCTTTGAAGCGCTTGGCCATAAAACGGGTCAGGTGCAGTACAGCCGATTTAATCGCGGCGTATTCCACCGGCATGGTCATACGCGTGCCGTCGTACACTTCAAAGCGTGGGGCAATGCAGCCATACACCGAGGCGATGCTGATAATGTTGCCCTGATTATGGTCGCAGAAATAGCGGCCGAACACTTTGGAGCATTCAAACATGGCGCCGGTGTTGGCGCTGACGTTGGCGCAGAAATCGTCGTAGCTGACGTCAAAAAAATCCGCTCCGTAATTGCCCTTGCGGATATAGAGATTATTCACCAGCGCATCGACACTGCCGTACTGTTCAATACTGTTAACCAGTAATTGGTGGATGCTCTCCGGGTTGGTGGCGTCAAACTGCAGGACACAGGCCTCGCCCCCCAGTGCCTTCAGTTCGGTACAGAGTTGTTCTGCGGCTGCAGCATTGGCATCGGCAATAACCAGACGGTGTCCGGCCTGGGTGACTGCATGCGAAAAGGCGCCACCGATGAGACCGGCAGCCCCTGTGATAACGACGTTTCTGGCGTTGTCCGTCATCAGTTGAACTTCCGGAATACTGGCTTAACCGCGTCGCCGATCAGGTATTTATCAATGCCTTCGTTCAAAGCAGTACGCAGTACCGGCAGGGTTTTATCCAGAACGGTGGCGGTAAATTCCAGTTCTTTTTCTCCATGGCGGTAGGCCAGGGCGATCCAGGGCATCATCAGACCATGGCGCAGGGTTTCCTGCATAAACAGAGTACGCAGCGGCAGCGAGATCTGGCCATCGTCGTCACGCAGGGCGTAGTTTGGTGAGCAGTCGTAGCCATAACATTCGAGGTTACGTGCCAGACCATGTTCCAGTGCTTTACGGTTGATCAGGTTGCGCAGACTTTTGCCGTATTGCCACAGATGCTCAACCACTTTGTGCTGCTCGTTGAAATCCATAGTGGCGACATATGCGCCCAGACCGCACATTTCAGCACCGTGGGTGGTGGACAGCAGGAACACCCGTTCGCTGCCCGCCCGATCGATGGAGCCCAGCTCCATAATGTCGCGCTTACCGGCCACCGCAGCAACGGAGAAGCCATTGGCCATGGCTTTACCAAAGGTGGAGATATCCGGGCTGAGCCCGAAATAGGCCTGAGCACCCTGTAAATGCCAGCGGAAGCCGGTGATCATTTCATCCAGTACAAACACCACTCCGTGTTTTTTACACAGGAATTCCACGTCATGCAGGAAATTGCCTTCCGGTGCAAACACCGCCGCTACCGGTTCTTCTGCCGTCACCGCTTCCATCACCAGACAGGCAATCTCATCACCGCGTTCATCCAGCAGATCGCTCAGTGCCTGCGCATTGTTATAGGGGAAGGTCAGGGTCAGTTCAGAGACTTCCTGCGGGATGCCGCGGCTGACCACGGTAGAGCCGATAAACCAGTCATCAAACGAAAAAAACGGATGATCGGCACAGCGCAGAATACAGCGACGACCGGTATACGCCCGTGCGAGCTTGGTGGCTGCAGATACGGCCGTAGAACCGTTTTTGGTGAATTTCACCATGTCGGCTGCCGGGATCATATCGGTCAGGCGTTCAGCGGCTTCCAGCTCGATAAACGACGGACGGGTCAGGTTATTACCGGCAAGAATCTGCTCAATGGCTGCCTGATTGATGGCGTCTTCGCTGTAACCGATTGCGACAGAACGCAACGCCATGCCGTAGTCGAGGAATTGATTACCTTCGGCATCCTGTACGTACACGCCCTTGCCACCGCGCAGAATCTCCGGTGTGTTCTGCGGAAACTGATCTGAGCCGCGCGAGTAGGTGTGTGCGCCACCGGGAATCACCTGTTTCAGGCGCTCCTGATAACTCTTCTGCATCCGGGCTTCCGGTGTGCTGGCAGACTGTTCAAGGGGCAGTGTCATGGAGTACCTCCTTATGGCGCATAATGGCTTCGATACAGATAAAATCAGTCAGAGAGTCAATTTCATAACTCTTCCATTCGGGGACGCAGTAACCGAGGGTGCGGTCATGATAAAAACCGCGTTGTGCCAGCAGAGCGGGTACCTTGCTGATATAGAGGGTGCCGTCCATGCGGAATAGCTGCGGCAGTTCCTGACGGCGGACAGCGCTGGAGAAATCCGTGTCAAATGGCTGAATGCGGCCAAGGTTGTCTACTGACAGCAGGTAGGCCGGATGAGATTTCACTTCTTCGGCGATACCGACAATGGCATCTGCGTCATTCCAGGCATTGATTAATTGTTCCAGCGCGTCATCCACATCACGGCTTTCAGTCAGTGGTGAGGTGGGTTCCAGCAGCACCAGCAGGTCGTAGTCTTCGTCAAGCGTGGCGATCAGATGTTCGAGCACTGAGAAGGAGGTGGCGCTGTCGACGGAGAGTTCTTCGGGGCGCAGGAAGGGCACCTCGGCACCGGCATCGCGGGCAATGGCGGCATACTGTTCACTGTCGGTAGAGACAATAATGCGGTCGATATAGCGGCTGTTGCGGGCAGTTTTAACCGGCCAGGTCAGCAGTGGCTGACCATGCAGCGGGCGTATGTTCTTATCCGGCAGACCTTTGCTGCCGGAGCGTGCGGGAATAACACACAGAACACGCTTGCCTTCAATCATCCATGCATCTCTCTCATCGCAAAACCATTCATAAAGTCCTGCTGAGCGCGGTTGAAATCCGGCATTTTACCGATGTCCAGCCAGTACTCGTGGATCGGGAACAGGGAGACTTTTTCGTGGTTGTTAATCTGGCTCTGCAGCAGGTCCGGCATGTCGGTTTTCTGGTCGGCCAGAACCTGACGGCGCAGTTCCGGGCTGACGACATAAATACCGGCATTGATGAAGAAGGACTGCACCGGTTTTTCCACGATGCTGGCGATCTGTCCATCGGTGCTCTGAATCACACCGTAGGGAATCTGATATTCCTCACGACGTACACACATGGTGGCGGTGGCGGCATTTTCTTCGTGGAACGACAGCAGCTGGCTGAAGTTCACTTTGGTGAGCAGATCACCGTTCATCATAAGAATCGGGTGTTCAAGATCTTCGGGCAGCAGGCTCAGGGCACCGGCGGTACCGAGCGGGTGTTCTTCGTGTACGTACTGAATTTCCACACCCCAGCGCTCGCCGTTACCAAAGTATTCGGTGATTTTCTCGTGCAGGTAATGGGTGGAAATAAAAAAGCGGTAAAAGCCGTGCTCAATAAAGCTTTCCAGAATGGTTTCCAGAATCGGTTTGTCGCCGACTTTCAGCAGGGGTTTCGGGCAATCGTCGGTCAGCGGACGCAGACGGGTACCAAAGCCACCGGCCATCAGGAACACAGGGTTAGGCTTACGTTTGGCGAATTCGAGGCTTTTACGGGTATACAGATCAACCACGTATGGGCCCTGCATCACCGGCACCTGATCGACGCTGTTGGTGCGCATCAGGGCAGAAATACGAGGCAGGGAATCGTCACGGGTGGCGGTGACCGGTTCGGCACACATGATGGCGGACACCGGGGTGTCAAGAGAGCAGTCGCGGATCAGGGCGCGGCGGATGTCACCGTCGGTGACGGTACCCAGCAGGCGGCGTGACTCATCGCACACCAGTGCAATCTGCAGACTGGCGTCGTTGATGACCTTAATGGCTTTCTCGATGGAATCGGAATGCGAGAGCAGTGTACGTTGCCAATTGTCCATGTTTACCTCCGCCTGGGCGCTGTTACCGGGACTGGAGAACGGACCACCTGATCTGCGCTGATACTGCGTGTGAGGGTGACTCCGGCTCCGATAATGGTATCGGCACCTACGGCAATTTCTTGAATCACAGCCGCTTTAGTCCCTATCAGCACACCGCGTGCCAGTCGCACCCCTCCGCACAGGGTAGCACCCGGTGCAATATGGCAATGTTCAGCCACAACGCAGTCGTGGTCTGCGCTGGCGGCGGTATTAAGCAGGCTGTTCTCTCCAATCCGGCAGCCGGTCTGGACGATGGCACCGGCAAGAATCTGTACGCCGGCGGCAATCTCTGTCCCTGCGGCAATCACCGCTGAGGGGTGAATTACCTGAGTAAACCTATAGCCCAGATCGGTAAATTGCCGGTAAATCCGCTCGCGCAGAGTCTGGAATGGCAGGAAGCCGATGCCATTCGCCAGCAATACCTCGTCAACACCGTATTCGCGGAGTACCTCGTCACCACCCAGGCAGGGCAGGTGACGCCAGTGACCGAACTGAGGTGCAGGGTCGGTAAAACCGAGCACGTCCTCTCCGGCGGCCAGCAGGGTATCGGCGATCACGCGGGCATGCCCGCCGGTGCCGAGAATCAGTACCGGGCGGTCTTTGCTCAGACCGGCGCGGGCTGGCAGAGAAGAAGGGGCGTCAGAAGGACTGGTCAGGGTCATAATCGTGTTCCGCGGTCTGGCCGCACAGGTCCCAGAAGTACGCCGGTGACAGACCGTCTCCGGGGCGGCGGGCGGTGATATCCGCTGCACCGAGAACCTGGCCTTCACTGAGGGGATGGGCTGCCACCAGACTTTTCCGGGCTACCCGGGCATTGGCGGCCTCAATGACAGAGGGTGATTTTTCCGCTGACCCCAGCATTGCTTCACTGCGGCGGACAGACCGGATCATGTCGCGTAGGGCGTCCGGCTCCAGCGAGGCCTTGTGGTCCGGTCCGGGCAGGTTCCGGTCCAGCGTGAAGTGTTTTTCAATCAGGCGTGCGCCCAGAGCAACGGCCAGCGGTGCGGCGAGAATATCCGCCGTATGATCAGAGAATCCGACCGGGCAACCGAAGGTCGCTGCCAGTGCCGGAATTACACGCAGATTTACGTCGGTATCTGAAGTCGGGTAAGCGGTGGTGCACTGCAGAATCGTGACATGTTCCGCGAGTTTTTCCGGCGGATAATCGACCAGGCTGGTGCGAATTTTCTGCAGACTTTCAGGTGTCTTTTCACCGTGCAGACAGGTGTAGGCAATCATGGCCAGGGCATCGCGGATTTCATCCACGGTGGCCATACCCGTGGAAATAATAAGCGGTAACCCGGTCAGGGCATGCAGACGGATAAAGGGCAGATTCGTCAGCTCACCGGACGGAATTTTCAGGCGTTTAACACCGAGTGTAAGCAGGAATTCCAGTGAGGGTTCATCAAAAGCGGTGGCCAGAAATTCGATGTTTTCTGCAACGCAGTAATCACGGATGCGGATAAAATCAGCGTGGGATAATTCCAGCGCTTTCAGCATCTGTTGCTGGGTTTCTTTCGCGCCGGTGGTCTCCTGCTGATATCCGGCTTTTTCTGCCTTTGCGGTAGCCAGCTGCTGGCTGTCGAATATCTGGAATTTCACCACATCGGCACCGGCCGCAACGGCGATGTCGACCAGTTTCAGGGCCAGTTCCGGATCACCGTTATGATTGACTCCGGCTTCCGCAATCACGAGGGTAGCAGCGTCAGGCGTCATAATAGGTTTTCTCCTTCAGCGCCGGAAAATCGGTCTGCTTCAGAATGGCGAGAATTTTCTGACTGGTGGCTCCCTGATCATAGGGATTACGGATGTCGCCATGAGGTGTGGCGAATGCCTGGGTGACGGCCTCCCGGATGACAGCGGCAGTGGCAGGCACATCCACCACAGAGGCGGCCCGGTCACGGCCTTTCTGACGGTCACCGATGTTAATGGTCGGCGTTCCCATCGACGGTGCTTCAATAATGCCACTGGATGAATTACCGATAACCAGATCGACTTCGTGCATCAGTGACAGATAACGGCACACGCCCAGACTCTGATGCAGGCTGACGTGCTCAGGACGCTCTGCCTGCCAGTCGTTGAGTGCGGCGATAATGCCCCGGTGACCGGCATCGGCATTGGGGTAGGTGGCGATAACTCCGAGCTGCGGAATCTCATCCAGTGCCTGCCGCAGCGCCATGAATTCGCGCAGGCTGTTGTCCGGATTCATGCTGTCCGGGTGATAGGTCAGCAGCACATTGTGGGTATGCCAGTTCAGGTTTAACTGAGCCTGAAGCTCATCCAGCGGCATCAGCGCCTGCTGGTGGATATTCTCAATGCCGGGTGCACCGGTCAGAAACACGCGGTCGGGTGCTTCACCCATACGGATCAGACGTTCTCGGGCCGCCGCCGTCGCCGGAAAATGCAGGTGCGAGAGTTTGCTGATGGCGTGGCGGAACTGGTTATCCTGAGAGCCGAAACTCAGTTCTCCACCATGCAGGTGCAGCACCGGAATATTCATCAGGCAGGCGCATTGTGCCGCGGCCAGAGTCTCGTAGCGGTCACCGATGACCATCAGCGCATCCGGACGCAGTTCTGTGAACAGCGGTGCCAGACCGTTCAGTACCGCAGCGCTGCGCCCGGCATTGGCCGCCGCGGAGTCAGAGCTGTAATCCAGTGGAACAGGGTGAAAGTCGCGGAAGCCGTCGTCTCCCAGCTCCTGCAGGGTAAAACCGAATTCCGGGCGTAAATGCGTACCACTGACCAGCAGCAAAGGTTCAAAATCCTTATCGGCGGTCAGCGCCAGCAGCGTATTGCGCAGCAGACTGTATTCCGCACGGGTGGCGGTAAAACAGGTGATCCGCTTCATACCGTCAGACTCCCCCTGATGGCGTCGGCGGGAACGCTGCTCGGCAGGCTCACGGCGCGGTTGTAGACCTCATCCGTCACTGGCAGAGATGTACTGACCGGAGATTGCAGATGCGGCAGGTGGTGCAGAGGCGTCCAGGCCGGCCGGGCCATGATTCCCTGTGCTTTAAGACCCTGCAGCAGCGCCTGTTTTTCTGTGGCGTCAGTCACCAAAACGGTGTTCAGCCAGTGATTGCTCTGTGCTTCCGGGTTGTGGACCAGGGGATAACCCAGGTCGGCAAAAAAACTCTGATACATCCCGGCCACCCGGGCTTTGGCGGCGATAAATGACGGCAGTTTGCGGAACTGACTCAGGCCAAGGCTCGCATTCAGGTTGGGCAGGCGGTAATTGAAACCGGGCTCGTCATGGAAGAACTCAAATTCATCCGCCACTTTTGCGGTGGTGGAGACGTGTTTGAGGTGCCGCGCGAGGGCCGGATCATCGCACAGCACCATACCGCCGGCACCGGTGCTCATGATTTTATTGCCGTTAAAACTCAGTACACCACAGCGCCCGAACGTGCCGCAGTGTCTGCCGGAGATAAAGCTGCCCAGCGCTTCGGCGGCGTCTTCAATCAGCGTCAGCCCCCATTGTTCACACAGATGTGCAATCTGTGTGATGCGGGCTGGAGTCCCGAAACTGTGCATGGGAATACAGGCACTGACGCGGCGCCCGCTGGCTTTATGGATCAGGCCATCGTAGCCGGGGCTGCATTCGGTATCGAGAAAATACGCCAGTGCTTCCGGGTCCATACCCGCATCGGGCAGGGTAATATCAATGTACACTGGGCTGGCACCGGCCTGCAGGATGGCGTGGCCGGTGGCGGCAAAGGTCAGCGACTGAGTCAGCACCAGGTCACCGGGCTTAACGCCACAGCAGTGCAGTGCCAGATGCAGGGCCGCCGTACCGTTGACCGCGGCAATAGCGTAAGCGCTGCCACAGAAACCGGCGATGGCCTCTTCAAAGGCCTGTATCTCGGGTCCTGCAGAAGAAATAAAGGTGCTGGCCACACAGTCAGCCACTGCTTGCTGGTCATCCTCGTCAAGGGTCGGGCGATGCAGCGGTACGGGCTGTTCGCCCGGGTAAAGGTTGTGGATCAGCTCAGCCAGTGCCGTCACCATACCGTCAGACATTATAAATCCCGGCTTTATAGCGGCTGAGGTTCTGCTCATCGCTGAACCAGTCGATGGTACGCAGCAGTCCTTCACGGATATCCACCTGATGCTGAAAACCTGTGGTACTCAGCAGCTTGCGGTTATCGCAGACAAGCCGGTGAACTTCAGACTTTTCCGGACGCACCCGGGCGCTGTCGTGCTCAATCACGATGTCCGAGTTCATCAGTTCACGGATCAGGTTTACGGTATCCAGTACTGAAATTTCGGTATTGCTGCCGATATTGATGACTTCGCCGATGGCCGCCTGACAGCCGAGCAGACTGATCAGACCATCGCAGGTATCACCGACGTAATTGAAATCCCGCGTCGGCGACAGGTCGCCCAGTTTCAGATGTTTTTCACCCGCCGCAATCTGGGTAATGATGGTCGGAATAACCGCCCGGGCAGACTGACGCGGGCCATAGGTATTGAATGGCCGGGCCAGTGTCACCGGTAATTCAAAGGCGTTGTAATAACTCAGCGCCATGGAGTCAGAGCCGATTTTGGATGCACTGTACGGCGACTGGGGCTGCAGTGGGTGTTTTTCATCAATGGGCACGTACTGTGCGGTGCCATAGACCTCAGAGGTTGAGGTCTGAACAAACTGGCTGATGCTGAACTGACGCGCTGCCTGGAGGAGGTTGACCGTGCCTTCGACGTTGGTCGCCACATAACTGGCCGGTGCCTGATAAGAATAAGGAATAGCAATCAGCGCAGCGAGGTTGTACACCACGTCGCAGCCTTCGACCGCCTGCTGACAGAAAAACGGATCGCGGATATCCCCGGCGATGATTTCCATATCGCGGCTCAGGGGTGAGTCATCCAGCCAGCCCCAGCTGTTGAACGAATTATAAAGCGTCAGAGCCCGCACCTGATGGCCGCTGCGCACCAGATGTTCGGCCAGATGAGAACCGATAAAACCATCAGCACCCGTAACCAGAATACGTTGGCTCATTGTCAGAAACCCTCAACCGCTTCAGTGATTTTTTTCGTCAGCATAGGATCGTCTTCCGGCGCTAGCTGGCGGTGAACGACGGAGCGGTAATGACCCGGCCACTCGTCCAGAAATGCGGAAAAGATGCGCTTCCATGTGGCAATGAATTCCGGTCTTTCCTCTTCAGAGAGGGCATAGGCATGTGAATAACCGATGGACAGGAAAAACCACATGGTGCCGCGGAACAGGTAGTAAATGGTTTTCAGGTTAATGTAGATATCTTCTTCAAGAAAACGCGCAATGCGGTAGGTGCAGTCAGAAATACTTTCCAGGTTATATTCCAGATGGCTCAGCTCATCCAGAGAACGCAGGCAGACCCGGCGGATGGCATCTTCGAGCAGATTCAGACGCTCGGCAATTTCGTCTTCTGTAATGACGTCGCCAGGCTCGTTGACAGCACCGACGGTCAGTGTGCGGTCGCCACCGCAGGCTGCAATAATCCGCTCAAAATTTTCAACGTCATTGAGCCATTCTGTGCGGCTGATTTTTGCACCCAGTGAGCAGTTGTAGACAGACAGTTCCCGGCTATTCAGGAACTGCGCAATCTCAACTTCGGCACGACGCATACCGGTAAACAGGAAGGGGATGGTTTTAATGGTACTGCCATCCACACATTCAACCGGCATACCCTCTTCGAGGTTATCCCAGGTGCTGTCGATCAGATCTTCCGGACTTTCATCCGTGTAATAAATACTGTCTTTTGAATGGTGCTTGAGCGGGTCTATGTAACCGAAGTCCATGCCGAACAGGAACACGTTTTTAAAACCGAGATGCAGGAACACACCCAATCCGGCATTGGTTGCCGAAGGAGTACAGCCAGGCACGACATTATTCTGCGAAAACAGGCTGGCCATGGCGGTGGAGTCTTTGAAAAAAGCCTGCTTGCTTTCATAGATTTCAAAGATTTTTGGTGGAACCTGAGCCGCCGCCAGCAGTGTGGTACCACGGGTGTCTTCGCCGGACATGCTGCGTGCATAGGCTTCAGCCGCAACATAGTCTGACTCCAGTTCAACCTGAAAATCCGGCTGGATGCCATTGCGGCGCAGGACATCCCGGGCGGAACCGCAGGAAACCACAACGCATTTATCCTGAACGGATTTTATCCAGTCGAGCCGTTCATCCAAAGACGGGCCAGAGCCAATAATCAGTACCGGAGTCCCGGTATGTTCCGTGAGGGGCAGGCGCAGACGTTTCACCCCAAGACGGAAATTATGCAGGGCATTATTCAGCTGGTTGATTTCGTCATCGTAATTGCCCCACAGACTGTAAAACATGGTGATGTCTTTACGTATCCGGGCCAGAATTCTTTCATGACGGTTGTTGCTTCTGTGGTTGTAGAAGACAGTGCCGGTCGGAAAGAAGGGAGGCTGTTTGACCAGATGATTCCAGAGCAGGGCATAGGCCAGTTCTTCATCGGCCTTAGGTACCAGTACAAAGGTAAAGGACTTGTGAGGATCATTGATCAGGTGCTCACAACATTCGGCCCAGTCGGTAGTAAACAGGCTGGCATAGAGCTCGTCGATGTCTCGTTCACAGATGATCAGATGATCTATGGTGAGAGACGACATTAACTCACGGATCTGCAGGCCCAGACCTACACCCATAACGCACAGCAGCGGAATATGGTTATCGAACGGATAAAAGTCGAAGTTCTTCTGCTGCAGTGGGCTTTTTTCCGTCAGCTCGGCCAGTTTCTTTGCTGAAAACCGGGGAATGGTGAATGTGTTCCCGAACGCAGTACCAACAGTGATCAGACGGTTGTTGCGCTGGCAGTTATTGATGAACTGACTGACTTCCTCACGGGCTTCGGCTTCGGCATCGCTAATCAGAACCTGGCCGGTCAGTCGGTTTATTAACTGCAGCCGCGAAGACTCTGTATCCAGATTCAGTTGCTTTTCTTCCGGTGTGTAATCGTTGAGCACCGCATAGATGGCTGGGAAATAGTGCTTCATGAAAGTCAAATTCTTGACTTTCAGCTCGGAGAATCCGTCGACGGTCATCATTCGCTGTACCCTGTCCTGTATATCCCGGCGCCAGTCCGCAGTGGTGCTGATGCGGGGCGGCCATTTTTTTGACTGTTCAGGGGGTAAGTGCAGAAAGTGTGCCACTGGTCCTTATGTCCCCGTGGCATCCTGTTTTCAGGTGGCGGCTTCAGATCCACATCCGGTTATCGTCGGGCCTTTGATTCGCAAAGCCCTTTTCACAATTTGTTACACATTTTTCTTAGTTTTTTTCTGCGGGTGTCAAAAAATAATTTCTTTTTAAATCATTGGGTTAAGAGGGTTTTCGGTGTTGGGTAAGGCGGGTGCCGGAGGGTTGTCGCAGGGTTGGTGAAAAAAGCTCTAAAGAACTGCAGCAGGGGGCCGTTACAGGCTAGGACAAAGTCAGGCGGAGTCGAACAGCATCGACCACGATGCCGACTTCCCAATAAGAGCAGGTACAGGAGAATTAACTATGCCTCAAATTATTAATACCAATATTGCATCCCTGAATGCGCAGCGTAACCTGGATAAATCCCAGTCCGCTAACCAGCAGGCATTGCAGCGTCTGTCTTCAGGTCTGCGTATTAACAGCGCGAAGGATGATGCGGCAGGTCTGGCTATTTCTACCCGTTTCACCTCTCAGATCAAAGGTCTGAACGTTGCCGTCCGTAACGCCGGTGACGGTATCGCTCTGGCGCAGACCGCTGAAGGCGCGCTGGGCTCCATCAACGAAAACTTACAGCGTATCCGTGAGCTGGCGGTTCAGTCTGCAAACGCCACCAACTCTGACGTTGACCGTGAAGCCCTCCAGGCCGAGGTTGATCAGCTGGTTGCTGAAGTTTCCCGTACTGCTGATGAAACTGACTTCAACGGCCGTAAGCTGCTGGACGGTTCTTTCTCCGCCACTTTCCAGATTGGTGCCAACGCCGGTCAGACCGTGGATATCTCTATTAAAGAACTGACTGCTGAAAAACTCGGTGCTTCTACTGCATCCGGTATTTCTTCCCAGGGGTTCGGTGCTGCTCTGCAGAACGGTGACCTGATCATCAACAACGTAGCGGTCAGCCCATCCAAAGCAGAAAATGACACCGCCTCTACTGTTGATGCGGCTTTCTCTGCCATTGCCAAAGTCGCTGCAATCAACGACGTTTACGACGAAACCGGTGTTAAAGCTTTCGCAAACGAAAACGTTGCTGCCGGTTCAGAGATGGAAGGTACTGCCGGTACGGTTACCCTGACTCTGAACAACGTTGACATCTCTCTGTCCACCTCTACCGACACTGTGGGTACCCGCGCGTCTGTGGTTGAAGCCATTAACGCCGTGTCTGATCAGACTGGTGTAACCGCGGTTTCTTCCGGTTCTGATGCCAACGGTGTACAGCTGATTGCAGCTGATGGCCGTAACATTGATATCGCGTTTGGTTCCTTCGGTGGTTCCATCGCCAACGACGCACAGGCTGCCGCTGCAACCGGTCTGGCTGCTGAAGATACTTACTACGCTGGCTTCACTCTGGTGGCGGACGGTGACGTATCTGAAATCAAAGTGTCTGGTGGTGACGGTACCGGTAACGGTGACCTGGCCAACTCCGGTCTGAAGCGCGGTACATACGAAGCCGGTTCTGCACAGGTTGCATCGACTGTGACTTCTCTGACTGCCGGTGCTGAATTCAACGGTGGTGTGCCAGACGGTACTGCCGGTGCTCAGTTGTCCACTGCTCTGGCGGTAACTTCTGACAGCCGTATCGCGTTCGGTACGTCTGAAACCATTACTGTGACTACCAATGATGGTCAGTCTGCCACCTTCTCTGCTGGCTCCGCCGGTAACATGGGTGCTAAAGAAATTGCTGCAGCCATCGACAGTCTGAGTGGTGTTTCCGCCGCTGCAGAAACCAAGGTGAAACTGGAAGCGGCCACAGCTGACCGTCTGTTTACCGGTGGTCAGATCCAGATCTTCGACAGCTCCACTGAAGGTGACGCTCTGATCGCCATCAGCCTGAGCTCTACTGCTTCAAGCGTAGAGGACATCGCTGATGCCATTAACGCAACCGCCTCTTCCGGTCTGGTAGCGACCGCAGTGAACGTGGGTACAACCTCTGCGGCAGTTTATGTGACTGACGCCGATGGTGACAGCCTGCTGATCACTGGTGGTGCCGCTGCGACTGGTACAACTTCCAGCTTCGACGTGACTGTGTACGACGAAACCGGAACCAGTTCTGCGAAAGTGTCCGTTGGTGGTACTCAGACTTCGGGTGCTCTGGCAACCGGTTATCTGAAAGACGTGAACGTGACCGGCGAAGATGTTAAGAGCATCAGCCTGACCAGTAACCTGGCAGAAGCCGGCCTGGCAACCTCAGGTACACTGACTTCCGGTAGTATCTTTAACTTCCGTGAAACCAATACCGGTGCCATCGACATTAACTCCATCACTCTGGATGCCGCTCAGGAACCTGTCCGCGGTCTGAAAGAAGGTGACCTGACCATCAACGGCGTGAACATTCAGGCTGCTGACGTCAGTAAGGATAAAGCGTCTGCCACTGTGGCTTCTGACGGCTCTACCATCCAGACCTCTCTGAAGTCTCAGTCTGCCATTTCGGTTGCTGATGCGATCAACAAGGTATCTGGTGAGACCGGCGTGACCGCTGAAGTGAATGAAACTGTGGTTGTGGGTTCTGCCTCTTCCTCGACTCTGACCGCTAACCAGAACGCTGCGATTGCGGCCGGTTATGATGCAGGTGAGAGCGGCAAGCTGTACATCAACGGTGTGGATATCGGTGTAATCAACCTGGTGGATGACGGTACCGGCAGCATCGATCTCGATGCGACCAAAACCAACGCCATCGACCTGATCAATGCCAAGTCCGGTCAGACTGGTGTGATTGCTGAAGATAACGGTGTATCCATCACGCTGAAAGCCGCTGACGGCCGTAACATCTCGGTTGCAGTCGACAACGATGCCGCTAACAACGGTGTGGATCCAACCTCCAGCGCCAGCTTCGGCTCACTGATCGGTCTGGATTCCAGCATCGATGGTATCGGTGAAGCGGATATCGGTACTGCAACAGCCTCTGACAACATCGGTGCCCGCGGTACTGCGAGCGAAGGTGCGACCTACGAGACCACTTACGGTACTGTGACCCTGTCTTCTGCGAAGGAAATCTCGCTGGAAGCCGGCTCCAACGGTAAGGATGAGCTCGAAGCTCTGGGCTTCAACGTGGCCAAGTACGGCGGTGGTGAAGACGGTGTTCTGCTGAAGGATATCGACATCTCTACCTTCGAAGGTGCACAGGAAGCGATTACAGCGATCGATAACGCCATCGGCCAGGTCGCCAGCCAGCGTGCAAACCTCGGTGCGATCCAGAACCGTATGGAATCCACAGTGAGCAACCTGCAGGTGACCTCTGAGAACCTGAATGCTGCGAACTCACGGATCCAGGATGCGGACTTCGCGGCCGAAACTGCTGAGCTGTCACGTTCTCAGGTACTGCAACAGGCTGGTATCTCGGTACTGGCTCAGGCCAACGCCGCTGGTCAGCAGGTTCTGTCTCTGCTGGGATAAGGTAATCGGCTGGCAGGCCCTGCGGGTGTGGGGCCTGTCTTCTGAATCGGATACCAGTGAGGTGAGTGTATGAATGAGCTGAAAAATAATATTGCGGAAAGAAGCCTGTCACAGGTAGCCCGTGTCAGCGTCACTCAGGAACCGAAAGCGGATCAGAATAACCTCTCAAGCGGCAAAGTTTCGCCGGAGGTCAGTGCAGTAGAAACAGCCGTCTTTAACGACGAGAAAGTCAGGGAAGCCGTATCCCGCATCAATGAGTATGTTCAACAGACTCAGCGGACACTGGACTTCCAGCTGGATGAAAGCAGTGGCAAGACCATCATCCGGGTATATGACAAGCTGTCTTCTGAGATGATCCGCCAGATTCCGAGTGAACTGGCTCTGGAGCTGGCGCAGAAATTGAATGATGAAGAGCCATCTTTGTTATTCAGTGCGCAAGTGTAAGGGCTATATGTAACGATTAGTTAAATAGCCTCAACAGAAACCCGCATTGGCCGATAAGGACAATGCGGGTTTTCTGTTTCCGGATTCTGAGTTCCGAGGTAGGTTAGTGTTATGGCGTCCATCGAATCATTAGGTTTAGGTTCCGGTGTTCTGACAACCGATCTGGTTGATAAGATCATCTCGGCGGAAAAAGAGGTCACTGAACTGCGCCTCGATAACCGCAAGGAACTGATCGAAGCCAAAATCACCGCTTATGGTGAGATTCAGTCGCTGATGTCCACCATGCAGTCAGCAGTGAATAAACTCGCCAGTCCAAGCACCTCAGGTGCCACCAAAGCCACGTCATCCGACGAAGGCATTCTTACGGTCAGCAGTTCGATTACCGCCGACCCGGGTTCTTACTCAGTCGAAGTTCTGAACACGGCCAAGTCGCATTCTCTGGCGACCGCAGCGTACGACAGTTTTAACGAAATTATCGGTACCGGTAAGCTGACCTTCAGCTTCGGTACCAACACCTACGATGGCAGTGGCAATATCACAGGCCAGGATCAGAATACCGACCGTAAGATCGAAACCATCACCATCGACGACTCCAACCGCACCCTGAGCGGCATCCGTGATGCCATCAATAACGCCGGTATCGGTGTGAATGCGACCATCATCAACGACGGTAATGGTTACCGTCTGCAGGTAGTGTCCAGTGAGTCGGGTGTTGAAAATGCCATGCGCATAGAAGCCACAGACGCCAGCGGTAATGCGCTGACCACAGGTCTTGCCGCGCTGGCCTACAACGAAACCCAGAACGGCAGCTCTAACCTGGAAGAAACCAGCCGCGCGGAAAACGCTCAGCTGAGCGTGAACGGCCTGAACATTACCCGCAGCAGCAACACCGTCACTGAAGTGATTAACGGTGTGACTCTGACGCTCAACAGCGCTGATGTGGGTAAAACCGTGAATGTGAATGTCAGCCCGGATACCGAGGCTCTGACCGAGAACATCCAGGCTTTTGTTGATGCCTTCAATGAGCTGAAAGGCTTTACCGATGACCTGTCCGGTTATGCGGCCGAAACCGAACAGGCCGGTCTGCTGCTGGGGGATTCCACCATCCGCAGTATCCAGAGCCAGGTGAGGGCACTGATTTCCCAGCCGATTGCCGGCCTCAACGGCAAGTACCGCTCGCTCACCGAGCTGGGTGTGAATACCGACCGCAATAATGGCTATCTGCTGGAGTTCAATACCACCCAGTTTCAGAAAGCCATTGGTGAAGAGCGCGAATCCATCGTAGGTATTCTGGCGAAGACAGGTTCCACCACCGACAGCCAGATTGTCTACGTGAACGACTCAGTAAATACCTACGCCGGTACGTACGACATCAACCTGACCCAGTTGGCAACCCAGGCCAAGTACACGTCGGCGTCCCTTGATCTGCTCGATTTTTCGTCACCGGTTACCATCGATGACAGCAACAACAGCTTCCGCATCAATCTGAACGGCAAGTCGGCCAACATCGAGCTGGCCAATGGTGACTACACCAGTGGCGACGATCTGGCGGCGCAGATTGCCTTGCAGATCAACAGCAACGAAACCCTCTCTGACAACGGTTATTCCGTGTCGGTGGATTTCAGCGAAGACGACCAGAACTTCACCATCACCTCAACCCGCTACGGTTCAGAGTCATCGGTGTACATTGAGTCGGTCAGTGGCAACACCGCCAACACTCTGAGCTTCAGCCCGTTGGGCAGTGGTACCTACAAAGGCGTTTCACTGACCACACTGAATGCCGACGCCTTTGCCGGTAAAGGTGCGAAAACCGAAATCGGCAAACAGAAAGTCTCTGAATCCACCGGTATCGACTTTTCGCTGACCAACGCCACCTTCTCTCTGGATGTCGATGGCGCAGGTCCGGTGGCGGTGACCGTCAATCAGGATGCCTCCGGTCAGGACCTGAACGGTGACGGCACATACGGCGACCGTCTGGACACCTTACAGGCTATTCAGACGGCGATTGATGCCACGGCACTGAACGGTGATGTGATCGCCAGTTTTGACAGTAACGGTTATCTGCGTTTTGAAACCTCAGCCGTTGGCACCGCCCGTTCCATCGAAATTACCTCGGTGGGCAGCAGTACTTCAGATACAAAGCTCGGCTTGTCAGCCACGCAGGGGGCACAGACCAACGGTAAAGACCCTGGCCTGACCTTCAACGATGTGGTCGATTTCAAAGTTCAGGTCGACGGCACAGAAAGCGATACCTTTGTCAGCGTGCCTGCCGGTACGTATCTCACCGGTGAAGATCTGGCGACAGCGATACAGACTGAACTGGCGGCCACGCTCAGCACAGACGTGAATTTTGCCGGTATGGTGGTGGGGGCAGAATCCGGTCCTGGCAGCCGTAACATTTCCAGCAATATTGATTTCAGCACGGCCAACTCCGGGTTTACCCTGAATGTCTCCGGTGTTGAGAAAGAAGTTCTGATCAACAGTGACTCCGGCGATAACATCGTTGATATTCAGACCGCACTGGACACCGCCTTCGGCGCCGGTGTGGTGACCGCGTCGCTCGACGGTACCGGTCTGAAGCTGACCACTGACGCCACCGGGCACACTGAGTACATTGAAGTAATGAGTGATGGCCGCGGAACCACTTCCAGCAGCTTTGCCGATATCTCCACAGGTTACGATTTCTCTGCCAGTGGTCAGGAAGCTACTTTTACCCTGACGGTTGATGGCGTGGCTCTGGATGTGACGGTGGATGAAGACGGCACCTCCGGCAGCAACGACTCCGCCTCCAACCTGTCGGCGATTCAGTCGGCACTGGATGATGCTCTGGTGGCTTCCGGTCAGTTTTCCGCAGGTGATATCAAAGCGGCGGTGGATGATTCCGGTCAGCTGTATTTTGAAACCTTCAGCAAAAATGGCGTGAAAACCGCAGCAACCTTTGGCTCCGGTGCCAGTATTGAAGTCAGCAACATCGGTGGTTCGGCCGCTACCAGTCTGGGGCTGGTGGCTGAAACCTCCACAACCGGTTATGACTCTCTGGGTATGCCATCCGGGCGTGACTTCGGTTATGACCTGGACCCGGTAGTAACCTACAACTACAACCCGGATACCAATCTGGGTAACTTCACCATCCAGATCGGCGGTGAAGGAACCCAGGTTGGCTTCAGCGAACTGGACGCCGATGCCGTGGCCTTTATGGGCCTGCAGGACGCCAGCATCTATTCAGAGCCAATCCCGAAAGGCAAAGACGTTGCCGGGACAATCAATGGTGTGGTTGCCAGTGGTTCCGGTCAGTTCCTGCGCGCGGTTAACGGCAACGAGGCGGCGACTAACGGCTATTATCTGGGCGCTGAATCGGCGGGCTTCGAAACTCCGGTCGTACTGGATGCCAACAACAGCAGTTTCACCATTGAGGTGGATGGTGTGGAAGCCGAAGTACAGCTCAGTTATCCGGCCACCTACGTCAGCGGCAGTGCCCTGGCCAGTGCAATGGAAACGGCCATCAATAATACCGACGCCTTCAAGTCAGAAGGCATCTCGGTAAAAGTGGATTACACCGATGATACGGCGTCATTCGCCTACAACAAGTTCGGGATTATTTCCGCCAGCACCGGCACAGACTCATCCGTTGAAATGGTCGACTTCAGTAACGAAGCTGCCAACATCTTCGGTTTTGTGCGTGGTGCGGGTGATGGCGAAGCCGGTAAAGCCGCGGTGGGCGAACCAGACCCCTCATCCGGCCTGCGGGTGAAAGTCACCGGTGGCGATATCGGCGCACGTGGTTCAATCACTTATGTCAGTGGTTTCGGCGATCAGCTGAAAGCACTGCTGGATAACTTCATGGACCCGAGTGATGGCCTGATCGCGAACAAACTGGCGGGTCTGGATGATGACCTGACCACAGTAGGTGAAGACCGCGAAAGGCTGGAAGCCCGGATGGATGCGCAGGAAGCCCGGTTGAAATCCCAGTTTCTCTACAACGACGCCATCATCCAGACGCTCAATACCACGCTGGACTACGTCAAACAGCAGTTTGATGCCCTGAATGGCAATAATAACGACTGACCTGCCCCCTGAATCTGCTGTCCTGTAAAACCGGGACAGCAGATGAAACCCCTGGCACTTTCCGGTAAAATGCAGCCCCTTTTGCACAACCGGAATACAGAGTCAGGGGAAACCGACCTTGGAAATCAATCCGATTCTCGAACAGATTAAAGACCTTTCAGCGCGTACTGACGTGCTGAGGGGGTATCTTTGACTACGCCAACAAAGTTGAGCGTCTCGAAGAAGTAGAACACGAACTGGCCCAGGGCGATGTCTGGGATAACCCCGAACGCGCCCAGGAACTCGGCCGCGAACGTGCCGCACTGGAAGCCGTGGTCAACACCATCAATAACCTTGATGAAGGTCTGTCTGATAACAAAGACCTGCTGGATATGGCTGTTGAAGAAGGTGATGAAGGTGCAGTGAATGACATCGTCGCCGAACTGAACAAACTGCAGGCCGAGCTGGAAGTGCTCGAATTCCGCCGCATGTTCTCTGGCGAAATGGACGAAAACAACGCCTACGTGGAAATTCAGGCCGGCTCCGGTGGTACCGAAGCTCAGGACTGGGCCAACATGCTGCTGCGTATGTACCTGCGCTGGATCGAAGCTCATGGCTTCAAAGGCGAGCTGATGGAAGTCTCGGAAGGTGAAGTCGCGGGCATCAAAGGTGCCACCATTCACGTTCAGGGCGAATACGCCTATGGCTGGCTGCGTACCGAAACCGGTGTACATCGTCTGGTGCGTAAGAGCCCGTTCGACTCCGGCAACCGTCGTCATACCTCGTTCTCGTCCGTATTTGTCTCTCCAGAAGTCGACGACAACATCGAAATCGAGATTAACCCGGCCGACCTGCGTATCGACGTATACCGCGCCTCGGGAGCGGGTGGTCAGCACGTTAACCGGACGGAATCGGCGGTACGTATTACCCACCTGCCGACCAACACCGTGACCCAGTGTCAGAACGACCGCTCCCAGCACAAGAACAAAGACCAGGCGATGAAGCAGATGAAAGCCAAGCTCTATGAGCTGGAGCTGCAGAAGCGCAACGCCGAGTCTCAGGCACTGGAAGACAGTAAAGCCGATATCGGCTGGGGCAGCCAGATCCGTTCGTACGTGCTGGACGATGCGCGGATTAAGGATCTGCGGACCGGCGTTGAGACGCGGAATACGCAGGCGGTGCTGGATGGGGATCTTGATCCCTTCATTGAGGCAAGCCTCAAGAAAGGATTGTAAACCTGCTGTGCTCGGCCATGCGGTGTTGGAATCGTTTTCGGAATGCTCATGTACCATGTGTACACTGCGCTTCCTCAAAAAATTCCGCCTTGCCTGGCCTTCGCTCGCGACGGTTTACGGCACATAACTCAGCGCGTAGGTTGGGTTGGTACAGCTTAACCCAACAAAAAATTGGTCGAATAAAGATGAGTCTTACGTCCGATTTTACGAATTAACACCAGTGTGTAGGTTGGGTTAGTGCAGCGTAACCCAACAACGCCAACAACCGATGATTAAAACCCGAAGAGAAGGGTAGACAATGACAGAACAGAATCAGACCGCTCAGGACGAAAACAAACTCATTGCTGAGCGTCGTGCCAAGCTGGAAAAACTGCGTGAAGGCAGCGCCTCCAATGGCCACCCGAACGATTTCCGTAAGACCCATTTCGCGGCCGACATCAAAGCCGAACTGGGCGGGAAAGACAAAGAAGAAGTCGCGGCAGCGGGTAAACGCGTGGCGGTTTCCGGTCGTGTGATGCGCCGCGGTGGCCCGTTCGTTGGAATTAACGATGGCACTGAAAGTCTGCAGATCTACATGGGTAAGCCACTGCAGAAAGACAGCGAAGCCTGGCAGCTGCTGGACATCGGCGACATCGTCTGTGCCGAAGGTCTGCTGCATCTGTCCGGTAAAGGTGAGCTGTATGTGGATATCGACAACATCGATAACTTCCGCATCCTCACCAAATCCCTGCGTCCGCTGCCGGATAAATTCCACGGTCTGGCCGATCAGGAAATGAAATACCGTCAGCGTTATGTGGATCTCATCATTAACGAAGAGACCCGTAACACCTTCGTGATCCGCTCTAAAATCATCAACGGCATCCGTACCTTCCTGACTGAGCGCGGTTATATGGAAGTGGAAACGCCGATGCTCCAGACCATCCCGGGTGGTGCATCCGCCAAGCCGTTTGAAACGCACCACAATGCGCTGGATATCGACATGTTCCTGCGTATCGCGCCTGAGCTGTATCTGAAGCGACTGGTCGTCGGTGGTTTTGACCGCGTGTTTGAGATTAACCGTAACTTCCGTAACGAAGGTCTCAGCACCCGTCACAACCCGGAATTCACCATGCTGGAGTTCTATCAGGCGTACGCAGACTACAAAGATCTGATCGCCCTGACCGAAGCCATGCTGAAATACCTGGCCGAAACCGTGATGGGCACTACCATGATCAAATACGGTGAGTCCGAATACGATTTCGGTAAGCCGTTCCATGTGATGACCATGGTTGAAGCCATTCTCAAGTACAACCCGACCATGGATGCGGCGGTTCTGAACAATCCGGAAGCCAACATGGATACCCTGAAGCAGTATGCGCAGCAGGTCGGTATCCATCTGGGCCCGAAAGAAGCAGGCTGGGGGCCGGGTAAATTCATCTGTGAAATCTTCGAAGCCACCGCTGAAGAGAAGCTGGATGAACCAACCTTCATTACTGAATACCCATGGGAAGTCTCACCACTCGCACGTCGTAACGACGACAACCCGTTTGTCACCGACCGCTTTGAATTCTTCATCGGTGGTCGTGAACTGGCCAACGGCTTCTCGGAGCTGAACGACGCTGAAGATCAGGCTGCGCGCTTCCGTAAACAGGTTGAAGAAAAAGACGCCGGTGACGACGAAGCCATGCATTACGATGCGGACTACGTCAACGCGCTGGAATACGGCCTGCCGCCAACAGCGGGTGAGGGGATTGGTATTGACCGTCTGGTGATGCTTTTCACGGACTCCCATACCATTAAAGATGTGATCCTGTTCCCGCACATGAAACCCCTCGGCTAAGGAAGCTACCTGCATCGTCAGAACGATGTTGCAGAACACTCCGGAATGCTCACGTACTCTGTGTACGCTGCGCCTCCGGAGCAACCTGCGCCTTGTTCTGACTTCTTCGGTAACGCTTCTTCAATGTCGGTCTTTTCTTGAGCGACTTTTCACCGACGCCTCAGTTTTCTGATTAGTCTTTAGAAAACCACTGCTCACGTAATACTTGTACGCTGCGCTTCTGGAACAACCTGAGCCTTGTTCTGTAAATCACTTTTTAATCATTACCCGTCATTCCGTGATTTGTGGAACTCGCCCTCGAGCCACGGAATCCAGTCGAGTATTTCCTGCATATTTTTTCCGCGACAGTCTGCCTTTCAACTGTGGGAAGGCATTGCGACAACGTCATTGCGACAACTTCGTTGGGAAAACTTCGTCATGAAAACCGAGTTGTTAAAGCCTCATTGAGAAAATCGCAGCGTCGCCGTAGTCGGAGCATCTGAAGGGTCGTTGGACGATGACCGGTAATATGGTTCACTGAGTCCTGTGCAATTGTAATTTCTGATGAAGATTGATACATGCCGCAGCCACAGAGATATCTCTTGTACCCGTGACGTCGGGGTGTGCAGAACTCAGTCAGGGGCTGACCTGGACTTCTTTTTCTGAAACGTTCTGAGCGCTTTGATATGAAACTGCCGGAAATACCAATGATAAGATCCAAAGAAACCGCGGAACACTATATCTGGGGTCAGCAGTGTGAGGGCTGGCATCTGGCTCAATCTCCGTCTCTCAGTGTTATTCAGGAACGTGTGCCGCCGGGCTGTTCTGAGGTCATGCATCATCATCCGAAGGCAGAGCAGTTCTTTTTTATTCTGTCGGGTACGGCAACCATGCTGGTTGAGCATGACCTTGTTGTTCTGAAGCCGCAGCAGGGTATTCACATACCGGCGGGTATCCGTCATCAGTTACGCAATGACGGAGATGAAGATTTACATTTTCTGGTGACCTCGACGCCACCGGCGCAGGGTGACCGTATTACTGCTGAGTGATTTTAAAATCTCACGCCCCGGTCGCGAGCCTGGCGCCGAACGCCATGAACAAAGCACCCACTGTGGTGTTGCTGAACGCCGTCAGTGTTTTATGGCGGCGGAAGTACGCCGCCAGCCAGATCCCGCCGAAAATCAGTCCGACCAGATAAACCACACTGAAGAACTGAACGATTACACCGAGTATCAGGAATGACAGTCCGGGTTGCGGGTAGTCCGGATCAACAAACTGAATAAAAAACGAAATATAAAAGACGATGGCCTTGGGGTTCAGCAGGCTGACCACCAGAGCCGTTCGGTAATGGCCTTTGTTTTTTACTGTGGCAAGGTCGATTTCATCGGTGGGCAGATGCCGGGTTTTCCAGCTGTGCCAGGAGGCCCAGATCATCCTGGCACCCAGATACGCAAGGTAGGCCGCACCAGCGTATTTCAGTACAAGGTACAGTGTCGGCATGGTTTTTAATGCAGAGGCGACGCCCACGGAAGACAGAATAATCAGTACCAGATCACCACTGAACACGCCACCGGCGGCGCGGAAGCCTGCCCGCAGGCCAAAGCGCGAGGCTGCGGTCATTACGTACAGGGAGTTAGGCCCGGGCAACAGCACAATGAAGATGGTACCAATGATAAAGGTCGTGAGGTCGGTAATGCCAAACATAGGGGCTCCGGGGTGTTCAGCGGGTGGTCAGGTGCCGGGTGGTTTTTCTTCGCTGATGATCAGCAGGGCGGATTATTCAGAGGTGAAGCTGCGGCGTCTATGGCGTATTCTGGATCAATACGTTGCAGGCGCAAAGCCGTAAAACCGGGTTTTCCAACACCAGTGCATGATTGAAACCGCAGAAGTAACAATGACAGAAAAGACAGATGTAACCGTTAAAATCAGCCCCATCACTTCAGAGCAGGATGCTGTCGTCTGTCACATCATCCGGACTGTCGGCGCTGAATTCGGTGCTGTGGGGGAAGGCTTCGGCCCCGGGGATGCTGAGGTTCAGGCTATGAGCCGACATTATTCTGAAGCCGGTGGCAGTCAGTACCTGGTTGCCTCGGTGAACGGCATGGTCGCTGGTGGTTGTGGCATTGCGCCGTTCAGTGAGGATGGCCGTGTCTGCGAACTCAGAAAGCTGTTCCTGCTGCCGGAGTACCGCGGATCAGGGCTTGGTAAGGCGCTGACCTTACAGTGTCTGGCTTTTGCGCGTACTCAGGGGTATCGGGAGTGTTATCTGGATACGCTGAGCGGTATGACGTCGGCAATCCTCCTCTATGAGTCTCTGGGATTCCGCCGTCTTAAGCAGCCTCCGCAGGAAACCATTCACAACGGCTGTGACGTGTGGATGTTGCTGGATCTGACATAAACAGGTCCTCAGAGGCTGCCGGAAAGGTCGGTTTATGAAATCCTTTTCCGGTTTCCTGTCATGTTAAGTTGACTTTGTCGCAAATTGTCTATAATTTGCTCGCAGCCAGAAAGTAGGCCTTTATTCACTCCATTACGACCCGCATTGCCGTTTTCGTCCTGTAGTTACTGAATTCCAGTCTGTTCTTCTGCACATAGCGCCTCAGTGAGGCAAATATTTCTTATCTACGGGATAAATAGTATGTCTGATAAAGTTGTCGGTACCGTTAAGTGGTTCAACGAATCTAAAGGTTTTGGTTTTCTGGAACAGCCAGGTGGTCCTGATGTGTTCGCACATTTCAGCGCCATCACTGGTTCAGGTTTCAAAACTCTGGCTGAAGGCCAGAAAGTTGAGTTCACAGTGACTCAGGGCCAGAAAGGTCCTCAGGCTGAGAACATCGTTGCTCTCTGATCTCTTCAGAGCGTAATGCAGAAAGCAGGCTTTGGCCTGCTTTTTTGTTTTATGGGGAGGGAAATGTGTTTCTCTCTGTTGCAGGCTCCAGCGCCATGACTCTTGCAGATAAGGAATGCTGATGACCCCAGCGGTTAACGCAGCAAAAAAAGCCAGAATTGCTCATCGCTTACATGAATACCTTCATGATCCGGCAGCGGCATCGTACGGTGCTGAGGCGGCTGAGAAACTGGGGGTGCCTGAAGACCGTGTTTTCAAAACCCTGGTGGTGGATCTGGGTAACAAAGAGCTGGCGGTGGGGGTGATCCCGGTGGCGCACAAGCTGAGCATGAAGCAGATGGCTAAGGCTGCTGGCGCGAAGAAGGCGGCTATGGCCGCTGTTGCAGACGTCGAACGGTCTACCGGATATGTGATGGGTGGTGTCAGCCCGCTGGGGCAGAAAAAACGCCTCAGAACCGTGGTTGACGCTTCAGCCCGGACTTTTGACACCATCTATGTCAGTGCCGGCCGCAGAGGCCTGGAGATTGAGCTGGCAGCGGAAGATCTGGTGCACCTGCTGGGAGGCCAGTTTGCCGAGCTTTGCCAGCAGGATTAAGCCTTCCGTCCGGACGGCAACGGGGCGTGGCTGGCCAGTCTCCGCCACCATCCGGTAGAATTCCGGTTCAGTTTTTTTATCTCAGGTTGTGACATGCATTCCCGGACTCTGGCCGATTTTCAGCATTCCCATGATTATTCCGTGAACAGCCGCAGTGCTGAGCGACGCACACAGATCGTTCTTGGACTGACGGCCGTGACCATGCTGGCCGAGATCATTGCCGGTACGGTGTTCGGTTCCATGGCTCTGCTGGCCGATGGCTGGCATATGGGCACGCACGTGGCGGCCTTTTTCATCACTTTGTTTGCCTACCGTTATGCCCGTCGCAATGCCCTGAACCCGGCGTATTCCTTTGGTACCGGCAAGGTGAACGTTCTGGCCGGGTTTGCCAGTGCGGTGGTGCTGGGCGTGGTTGCGTTGTTTATCCTGCTGGAGTCGGTGACGCGCTTTTTTGAGCCACAGGCTATTCAGTTCGGTGAGGCCATTCTGGTGGCGGGTATTGGTCTGGCGGTCAATCTGCTCAGTGCCGTCCTGCTGAAAGATGATCATCACCATCATCATGGGCACCACCATGGTCACGGTCACCATGCCCACCACGACCACGACCACGACCACGACCACGACCACGACCACGATCACGA
>DBNK01000028.1:0-42733 GCA_002298335.1 Thalassolituus sp. UBA674 | reverse complement strand
GATCACGATCACGATCACGATCATCATGATCATGAGCAGGCTGAGCATCATCACGATCACAATCTCCGCGCGGCTTATCTTCATGTTCTGGCCGATGCCCTGACGTCAGTGCTGGCTATCGCGGCCTTGTTGGCGGGGAAGTATCTCGGCTGGATGTGGCTGGACCCGGTGATGGGCGTGGTTGGCAGCCTGATCATCGCTCACTGGGCATTGGGTCTGATCCGTACGACAAGCCCTATGCTGCTGGACGCCAGCATTGAAGAGCCTGAGAAGATGGCCATCCGTGAGGTGATTGAAAGCGATGCCGATAACCGGGTTGCTGATCTGCATGTCTGGAAAGTGGGGGAGAAGGACTATGCGGCCATTATCTCTCTGGTGACTCATTCGCCACGCCCGGCACAACACTACCGCACTATGCTCAGTGGCTTCCGGCAGCTGTCTCATATTACTGTCGAGGTGCATGCCTGCCATGATGAGGAATGCGTGACGGCTCCGGTACAGAGCTGAATGGCGCTGGCGGAGACAGGAAATGTCTTCCGCTGCTGTTGTATCAACGCAATTTCCCGGGATCTGAACTAGGGTAAAGAGACAGACTCTGTTGTTGTTGCGTTGATGCCTCTGGTTCTCATTCTTTTGTTTTTCCTCTTTCCCGCCGGAGTTTCTGCTCTGGAAGTCACTGTGGATGAAGGGTTCCGCCATGCCGAAATCACCCGGGGGGTCCAGTACTGGCTGACAGATGATCCCACGGCAAAACCGCCAGCACCGGATTCGGAGGAATGGTTACTCAGTGACGATACGCTCACACTGGGCTTTGAAGAACGAACTCTGTGGCTGCTTTTTACGGTGCGCAATTCTTCAGACGAGGATCATTCACTGATTCTGGACATCGGTTTCCCCTTGCTGGACGAGGTGGATGTCGATTTCCGCGTCACGGGTCACAGACCTCAGCAGTATGAGTTGGGCGACACCCGTCCGCTCAATGAAAAAAGCATCCGTCATCCGCACATCATTGCGCCACTCAGGTTGGGGGCGGGTGACGCCGGACAGGTGACTCTGAGGGTGTACACCACGGGTGCAATGAGTCTGCCCCTGACGTTATGGGACAACGCGGAATTCATCCAGGCTTCACAGATCGGTATCGCCTGGTATGTCCTCATCTATGGTGTGCTTATTGGTATCTCGATTTACCACCTCTTACTGTATGTACAGATGAGAGAGCGCAGCTTCCTCTGGTTTGCCCTCTTTCTGGTGTGTCTCGTCGGCGTGTTCTCGTTCTTTCAGGGCATTCTGACGACCTACGTCATTCCTCAGGCCCGTGATTACAGTAATCAGATTCTGATCTGGCTTTACTCCGCAGCCACCGGTTTCTGCAGCATTTACATATTACGGCTGCTCAATGTCCGCACCAGCCGCCCCGGGTATGCGCTCAGTCTGTATGCCCTGATCGGCATCGGCGTCATCCTGTCTCTGCTGTCGTTTTTCATCGCTTACTCCGTCATGATCCGGCTGGTGACCGTGTACGTTATGGTGTCACTGGTGATCGTCATGGCGGTGCAGATCCGCCGTGCTCTGGACCATAATGCCGCTGCTTATTACGCCATGACAGCCACGGTTTTCTGTGCCATTGGTATGGTTGTCACACTGCTGGAGAAAACCGGTTATATGACCTCGACGGTGCTGACACGCTCGGCCGGGGATATCGGCTTTACCCTGATGGCGCTGTCGTACGCCCTGATGCTGTCTTACCGGATGCGCTGGGAGCATCTGGAGCGCAAACGGGCACAGCAGGCATCCTATGATCTGCAGGCCAACCTGCTGGCCGAACAGACACGGCACAACAAAGAGCTGGAACAGCTGGTGGAAGCCAGAACCTCAGAACTCAGGAAAGCCAATGCACAGCTGCTGGAGCTGAGCACCACCGATCCTCTGACAGGCCTGTATAACCGCCGTTATCTGGATGAATACTTCACCACCCAGTATGCACTGCTGGTGAGTATGGGAGAGCCATTGGGAATACTCCTGATGGACATTGACCACTTCAAGCGCATCAATGACACCTACGGCCATCCGGTCGGAGACCAGTGCCTCACCGAGGTGGCCGGACGCATTCAGAAAGTGATTCTTAAAAAGGGCTATATGGCAGCCCGCTACGGCGGTGAAGAATTTATTATCATCATGCCCGGAGCAGATGCCCAGCAGACCCGTCAACTGGCTGACAGGCTGTTGGAGATCATGCGTACAGAGCCGGTACGGGTGCAGCAGCAGGACATCCGGGTGACTGCCAGCATCGGTGCGTTGTCGGCCATACCTCAGGTGGATACCGACCCGGATACTCTGCTCAGGGATGTGGATGAATACCTCTATGACGCCAAAAATCAGGGACGTGACCGGGCGGTATTTCATATACCCGAGTTAAGCTCGGACAAAATCTGACCGGGCTTCTGCTAAAGCGGGCAATTACGCACTCAGGCAATCCGGATTCCCCTACAATACCGTTAAACCCAGCAAGGGCAGGACGCAGAAGTCACGTGCGTTAATCCTGCCCGGCCATGCAGCATCGCCTGCTGGCCTGACCATCAGGATGACTTGAGAGGGCCGTACGTTATGAAAACCGGACGCGTCAAACCGGAATCCGGACTGAACCTGAGAGAGCAGGCCAATGGCCGCAAAACCGGGGTGCTGATCCACAACGAAGAAGTCGATATCCTCGAAGAGATCACCTGGTACCGGGTACGCACCCGCGATGGCCGTGTTGGTTATGTACATGGCGACTATCTCGATCTGTCACCTCAGGTTGCTGTGTCGCCTGAAGCAACAGATCCGGCGGTGATTGCTCTGGCACAGCCGGAATTTGAGCTGGTCACGTATCAGGGTGGCCAGTTCACCGGCAAAGAGGTGCAGGTGGATAAAGATTTTATTCCGGCACTGGAGCGCATCAACCTGTATGCCAGTGAGTGCGACATAAAAGTCTGGGTGACGTCCGCCATCCGTAATCTTAATGAGCAGGTTAACGGCGCCATCGTGACACCGGCCAGCCGCAGCTGTCACCACATAGGTCACGCCATTGATATGAACGTACAGTATCAGGGCAGACTGTATAATTCGGCAGCATTAAAGAAAGCCAACCACGACCAGTTGCCGGCAGCCGTTACCGGATTTATCCAGCGCCTGCGAGAAGACGCGGAACTGCGCTGGGGTGGTGATTTTGCCACCGAAGATCCGGTGCACATCGACGACGATTTTTACCATCTGCAGGAAGCGTTTTACCTCGCTAAACTGCAGAGCCGCGTGAATCAGCTCAATGCCTGATACTGCGTTTCTGAATGAGAGAACATTTTGAGAAAAATTCTGATTTTCGGTAATTCCGGTTCCGGAAAATCCACACTGGCGCAACGCCTGAGCAGGGAATCCAACCTTCCGCATCTGGATCTGGACACATTGGCCTGGTTGCCCTGGGATCCGGCAGGGGATACTCCACCGCAACGTATGCCGCCGGAGGAATCTCTGGCAGCTATGCAGGCGTTTACCGCCGGCAGCGAAGGGTGGGTTATCGAAGGCTGCTACGCTGACTTGCTGGAGCGGATGTTACCGCACGCCACTGAAATCGTATTTATGAATCTGCCGGCCGAGGCCTGCGTGGCCAACGCGCGTTTACGTCCGTGGGAGCCGCACAAATACCCTTCAAAAGAAGCTCAGGACGCCAACCTGCCCATGCTGATTGAGTGGATCCGTCAATATGATGAGCGCACGGATACCTTCTCCCGCGCCGCCCATCAGGCACTCTACGATGCCTTTGCTGGTCATAAAAGCATGCGCACCAGCAATCTCTGAAATGGCCTCAATCGCTTGTTCAGGCCGTGGCTGACGACGGATTACTGCGCTCAATCATATTGCGGATATCCCGCATCGGCGGCGCACCGAACAGACGACTGTACTCCCGGCTGAACTGCGACGGGCTTTCATAGCCCACCTCAAACGCCGCTTCAGAGGCATCTATGTGCTGGGTCAGCATCAGACGGCGCGCCTCATTCAGACGCATTTTTTTCTGAAACTGCAACGGGCTCATAGCCGTCATGGAGCGGAAATGGTTGTGGAAGGCTGAAACACTTAACCCGGCTTTTTTGGCCAGATCCTCCACCCGTACCGCCTGACTGTAGTTATCCTTGAGCCAGTCAATGGTGCGTGCAATCTGATATCCGTGGTTACCGACAGAGGCAATCTGTTGCAGACGTGAACCCTGTTCACTGGTCAGCAGACGGTACCAGATTTCCTGCTGAATCAAGGGTGCCAGAACCGGAATGTCTGCTGGGTGATCGAGCAGTGCGAGCAGGCGGCAGAAGGCATCCTGCAGGGCAGTATCAAGCTTGTTGACTGATACGCTGCGTTTGTCCGGGTTCGGTTTTACCGGCTCTGCTCCGTGTTCCAGAATCAGCCGCGCAATCATGCGCAGATCCAGGTCCATCGTCAGGCCGAGATAGGGTTCTTCTTTGCTGGCTTCGGTAATGTGCGATACCACGGGCAGATCCAGAGACGTGATCAGGGAGCTGCTCGGATCATAGTCAAAAGCTTCATCCCCCAGTACCAGACGCTTCTTTCCCTGACCAATCAGGCAGATGCTCGGGGCCAGCATATAGCTGGTGGGTTCTGTCGTGTGATCCCAGCGGTGCAGACTGAGACCCTTTATCGGGGTGTCATAGCGGTTCGTGCCTTCAGTCCAGCGGGCAATGCCTTCGGCGAGAGAAACAGGGGCGGGACGCCCAGTGTGCGTAGTCATAGTGATCTCCGGGATGCTGCCAGACAGGCCAGTATAGAGCCATAACCGTCTGTTTTTGACTACATATTTATGACAGTTTTGTGAGGATCAGGCAATCTGCCTGAAGGGTAAAGTAACCAAAAGACACTGTTTCTTTAATCAGAATGGAACTTTATTGAAGCCCTGAAAATGTTATCAAATAACATTTTTCAGAAGAAAAACAGAATCAGGCAATACATCAGGAGAAATGTGATAACAGAGTTTCTTTGAGCGTCCTACACTGGAATCACTGTGAAATTCACCAGCTCAAGGAGTCAGAAGCATGTCATCACGTCTTTCTAAACTCAGAATGTTCATCGCCGCCGTGACCAGCGGCATCACGGGTGCCATGGCCCCGGTTTCGGCCATGGCTGCAGACAGTAACACCACCCCGTCTGGTAAAGCTCAGCAGCATTATCCGCTGGGTTCCATGCCGTCATTTCACGGCCCTGAGAATCTGTTTACCGGCGATGTGGATGTTCAGGTACTTTTCCCGAATACCAAGGACACGCCATTCTCCGGCGCTTACGTGACCTTCCAGCCGGGTGCGCGCACCGCGTGGCATACCCATCCCGCCGGTCAGCACATGATCGTGACCAAAGGCGAAGCCCTGACCGGAACCCGCGACGGCCGTGTGGTTTCCTTTACGGAAGGCGAGACGGTCTGGTGCCCGCCGGATATCGATCACTGGCACGGTGCGACGCCACACCGGGCGATGACTCACCTGGTGATTACCGGTGACAAGGACGGTGAAAACGTCACCTGGAAAGAGCACGTCACTGATGAGCAGTACGCTAAAGGCGTCAACAGCACAGCCGCGGCGATGCCAACGCTGACCGCCTTATCACCGCTGCAGCAGTCACTGGTTCCGGTGGCTGCGTTTGCCGCCTCGGGTGAGTTACCGGCATTGAAAAACGCCTTTGCTGAAGCACTGGACAACGGCGCTACGGTGAACGAGCTGAAAGAGTCCATGATTCATCTGTATGCGTACCTGGGTTTTCCGCGTGCACTTAACGGGCTGGGTACGCTCATGGCGGTTGTGGAAGAGCGCAAAGCGGCCGGTAAAAAAGACACCCTGGGTGAAGCCGGTGTGACCCTCGACGAAGGAACAGACACTGAAACACTCGGTACCAGAGTTCAGACCGAACTGGCCGGGAAACCGGTGGCAGGTCCACTGTTCGACTTTGCTCCCGCGGCGAATACCTTCCTGCAGCGCCATCTGTTCGGCGACCTGTTCGGGCGCGGTGTTCTGGATAACGAAACCCGTGAAATTGTGACGGTTGCAGCTTTGGCCAACCTTGATGGTGCGACCCCGCAACTGAATGCCCACATCGGTATGGCAACCAATGCCGGAGTCAGCAGGGCGCAACTGGAGGAGACCGCAACCTCCCTGAGCCTGAACGTCAGCAGCCATTCTGGCAGTGCCGTAACAGAGGCCATGGCCAACGTTCTGTCTGCTGGTAAGAAAAACTAAGGATGGAGAAAACTATGTCTGCCGATGACAAATCTGTAAACCCGGAATCGGGTAAGACCGGACGAACGGAGCAATCCGTATCCCGTCGCCGTTTTATTCAGAGCTCAGCCATTGTCGGCTCCGGCCTGATGCTGACCGGAGCCCCTCAGTTATTCGCTGCCACGAACGCAGCCCCTCAGTTGTCCGCTGCCACGAACGCAGCTAAGGAAATGAAGATGAACACACAATCCAAAGGTTATGCCGCTTTTGATACTTCCGGCATTCTCAAACCCTGGACATTCGAACGCCGTCCGGTGGGTGATAATGACGTGCTGATCGATATTAAATTCGCCAGTATCTGTCACTCGGATATTCACCAGATGAAAGGTCACTGGGGGCCACAGCAGTACCCACAGGTACCGGGTCATGAAATCGTGGGTATCGTGGCTGCTGTCGGCAAAAACGTGACCCGTTTTAAAGTCGGTGACCGTGCCGGTGTCGGCTGCATGGTCGACGGCTGCAAGAGTGGCACCTGCTGTGAAGAACACGGTGAACAGTACTGCCCGGATACCGTATTCACCTACGGTTATCCACAGGAAAGTTCTCCGACCGGTATTTCTCAGGGTGGTTACTCAAACAACATCGTGGTGAACGATCACTTTGCCGTGCATATTCCGGAAAACATCCGTTTTGAAGACGCAGCACCTCTGCTGTGTGCCGGTGTCACCACCTATTCACCGCTGCTGAAATTCGACCTGAAACCCGGTGTTAAAGTGGGTGTTGCCGGTATCGGTGGCCTGGGACATCTGGCCGTGAAACTGGCGGTATCCAAAGGCGCGGATGTGTATGCCTTTACCACCACCGCTGACAAAGCCGATGACATCAAAGGCTTTGGTGCCAAAGAAGTGATCGTCGTGGATGATATAAGCAAACTCGGTGAGTACCGTGGCCAGCTGGATTGCATGATCAACACACTGCCGGTGAACTACGACGTGGCTTCTTACGTGGCCACCGTTAAGCCCTTTGGTACTTACACTCAGGTGGGTATGCCGGAAGGTTTTCAGGTCACAGTGAATGCGCTTGCACTTTCCGCCAGCCGGGTGAATTTCAACGCCTCACTCATCGGCGATATGAAAGAAACTCAGGACGTGGTGAATTACTGTGCGGATCATAAAATTCTGCCGGAAATTCAGGTGATTTCTGCCGAGCAGATCAACGAAGCCTGGGAAAGCGTGGTGAACAAAAAAGCCCGTTACCGCTACGTGATCGACGCTGCTACCTTCTGAGTATGCGCTTTTCCCGGCCTCATCCGCAGGCCGGGATCTCCCCATTTTTTATTTCTTAAAATCCATTTCATCAGCACAGAATTTCTGACCGTTTTAAAAAAACAGAGTCACGGCCAGCAGTGCTGGTGTCAGCAGACAGGTGATGACATTCATCGCCAGATATTCTGGTTGCCGGGCAATATCAAATCCGTATTGCAGGGCACCGCGCCAGCTTATGACACCCGGAATCAAGGCCAGCAGCGCCAGTAAAGACCAGACTGGCAAAAGGCCGCTGCTCACCATCCCCATGATCAATACCGCACAGGCACCCAGCTGCAGACCGTAGGTACGGTTGGCAGTACGCACGCCATAGGCGATCGGGATATGGCGCCGTCCGGCCTGTTGATCTGCCGCGACATCCGGATACTGATTCAGCAGCAGCAGGTTATTCACCAGCAGAAACGGCACCAGAGCAATTAAAAAACTCTCAGGCCAGTAGTCACCGGTCAGCACAAACTGTGTACCGGCCACCATCAGCGGGCCGAATCCAAGACCGGGTGCAATCAGACAGAGCCAGGGCAGGCGGTTAATCGTCCGGGTATAAAACACAATGATGAGGAGGCCTGCTATGCCCAATGGCAGCAATCCGGCCCCCTGACGCCAGACAAAATACACTCCGATCAGTGCCGTGAGCAGCAGGGTAATCACCCCGGCAGCCAAGACCGCCTGTTTCTGCTCCGGGTGAGCGGGCAGAGTACCACTGCCGCCACTGAAGGGGGTGCGCACCGTCGCCAGATCCAGGCCATTGGCAAAATCCAGATATTCATTCAATGCATTCACACTGATGTGGGCCAGCGTAGCACCCAGCAGAGCCAGTAGCAGAGGTAACAGCGGTACGCTGCCACCCTGAGACGCCACCACCGCTGCGCCCAGCAACACACACACCGGGGTAAGAATCAGGAAATTCAGGCGGAACGAGCCAAGTACAACCGCGGGTTTCATATCAGCATCCTGTTGATCGTTCTGATGAAGCAGGCGACAGGATCAGATTTCCGCCAGCACGCAGATGCCTGTATCCTTCGGGTCCGGTCCGATAGTAAGGCAGTCTGAGAAAATGAATCAACACAAAGAAGGCGAGCTGCATCCCTCCTGGCAGGCCGTCATAGGCGCTGAATTCGACAAGCCCTACATGCAGGAGCTGAAAGCCTTTCTGAAACAGGAAAAGTCAGCCGGAAAGCCGGTGTATCCACCGGGACCGCTGATCTTCAATGCCTTCAATCACACCCCATTTGATCAGGTGCGTGTGGTTATTATCGGGCAAGACCCTTACCACGGCCCCGGACAGGCCATGGGGCTGAGCTTCTCGGTTCCCCAGGGGGTGCGCCTGCCGCCGTCACTGCAGAACATCTACAAAGAGATCCAGTCTGATCTCGGCATCAGCATGTCCGGCACCGGTGATCTCACCCCCTGGGCGGATCAGGGCGTACTCCTGCTCAACGCCACTCTGACCGTAGAAGAATCCAGGGCCGGTTCGCATCAGAACCGGGGTTGGGAGCAGTTCACCGACGCCGCCATCGCCGCCCTGAATGAACAGCGCAGCGGCCTGGTGTTTGTACTCTGGGGCAGTTACGCCCAGAAAAAAGGGGCCGCCATCGACAGCCGCAGGCATCTGGTGCTCAGGTCAGTTCACCCGTCACCCTTGTCTGCGCATCGCGGCTTTTTCGGCAACCGCCAGTTCTCCACCATCAACCAGTATCTGCAGCAGCAGGGACAGGCGCCGGTGAACTGGCAGTTGTGACTGTGAAGATCAGGCTTTCTTCAGCACCGGCTTACGCACATAAAACTGATACATCCCTGAGAACAACCCGGGTTCGAGTTGTTCCAGTGTGTGCCAGTCATTCAGGGTCAGCTGCGTCGTTTCCAGCTGAAGCTTGTCGCGGGCCAGTTCCCTTGCGCCGGGTGGCGGAATAATACCAATCCAGTTCAGTCCGGCTTTTTCCGTCATGCGGCGGATTTCCTGCAGATCGAACACGTGTTCCTGTTCGTGGAAGAGCAGGTCTCGGCAGGCGCTGAGGCTGTAGAAATCCGGTGACTGGAGGATGGCCTGCCAGCGGTCACCGCCCTGACGCAGCAGGGCTTCACGCACGGCACGGATGTCGTTAGCAGTGTGGGGCAGGGTGGCACCGAGTTCATCGCGCAGCTCCGTGACCAGAGTACGGGCCTGACGGCTGTACAGTGCGATCTTCATCAGGCCGCCTGGTTTCAGGCAACGGCTGAGGGTGTTCAGACCTTTCTGCGGTGACTGCATGTGATGCAGCACACCAGAACATTCAATCACATCAAACGGCGCGTCCAGTTTTTCAGCCAGCAATAAATCACCTTGCAGAAAATTCACTTTCAGCCCGTATTGCGCAGCCTTCATCCCGGCATAAGCCAGTGACGCACGGCTGAGGTCGATGGCGGTGATGTTCAGCGGGGTGAAATAGCGTGCCAGGCTCAGGGCATGACGGCCTGTGCCACAGCCGGCTACCAGAACCTGCAGCGGTGCGGCGGGACGCGGCAGATCGTCCAGCCGTCCACGGAAGAGGGTTTTCAGCGTGTTGTAATAGTCTGCCGGCTGGTTGTAGCCGAGGGCTGTCCAGCGCGGATACGGGTATTCTTCGTACTGAGCGCGGACCTTGTCAGACACCCGGTTACGGGTACAGCCCAGCTGAGGAATGTCCTGCTGCAGACTGCGGATACTCAGCTGTTCATTCAGTGCCTGATCCATCAGTGCCGACATTTCATCTGGCCACAACCAGTTCTTCGCGGCCAGGGCCTGAGTCAGTGGGCTGCGCGCCAGTGGCTGATACATCATCACCAGAAGCAGCAGCCCTGAAATATCGCCGCTGGTGGTTTCCGGCAGTTGCAGTACCTTCTCTGCCAGATCCGTCAGCTGGTCCACCAGTTGGGATTCCTGATCAGAAATGTACCAGACGGATTCATTGATCTCACACTGATGCGCGAGCGCAATAACCAGCGGCAGATATTCACTGCGGATGGACATCTGGCGGCTGCTGGTCAGCAGGATGCTCTGGCGCAGCGTCATCAGCAGACGCTCAATCACCGGATCGCAGAAACAGAAATGTGACAGACAGATGAGCAGCAGCGGGTCTGCGGCAATTTCGTCGGCATCCAGCGGACAACCGGTTTCAGAAAGCCTCAGCTTGTGCTTCAGCAGGGAAGTTGCCAGCGGCCGTAAGAGACTGAAATCAACATTGTCGAAACTGAACCAGCGGATCAGTTCGGCCTCCAGCTCCGCCGAATAAAAATCCGCCACCACATTGTTGGCGGCTTCAAACAGCTTGCTGCGGATCTGAGGATCGCTGGCTTTGGTTTTGGCCAGTTCGCGGTAAAGCTGGAAAGCCCCCAGGTAATCGCCTTTCAGCAGTTTGACGTGAGCCAGATACACGGGCGCTTTGGTATTCACCCGGGAGATATGGCTGGCACGTTCAAAATAATGTTCTGCCAGTGACAGGTCGCTGTTGGCCAGTGCCAGATGACCGGCACTGTACAACAGGCTGGTACTGTCAGGTTTGATACTTAACCCGGTATCAATCCAGTGCGATGCTTCATCATAACGCTGACGGTGAGTGGCTATGCGCGCCAGCAGGTTAATACCGGGAATATAGGTCTCATTAGCCTGCCAGGCCTGAAATGCCAGCAGGGCGGCCTTCTCCAGCAGATCCGGATTTTCGCGCCGGACGGCATCGCTGTAACACCGGCTTGCGGCTTCGATCAGGCTGCGATGATCCTGATCGCGGTCCGTTCGGCGGAGTGTTTTTGCATTTGTTAATGAGTTAGCCATAACCGGCACCTCTGCTGCTGAGCATTTATCGTGCTTTTGCATCACTCAGCAGTATCTGTGCCATTTTTTAAGTTATTGAAATATATGGGGTTTATTCAATTTATTTCGGGGTGGCAAGGCCGGTAGAGCAGTGGGTGGGCAAGAGCTTGCCGCCTGTCTGCCGCTTGCGGATACAAAATGTTACGAACAAAAGTGTTAAAGAAATCTCATCCCGCGCCGTCAACTAATACAGTGACAGATGACGTTAATCCGGCTGGCAGGAGAATAGGTAATGTACGAATCCGGAGCAAAGCAGTATCAGAAAGTGAATGTGACCTCTGAGGTGCTGGAAGCGGACCCTCACCGCTTGATTCAACTGCTCATGGAAGCTGCCCTGACACGTATGGCTCAGGCCAAAGGTGCTATTCAGCGTTCCGATATGCAGGAAAAAGCCCGTCTTCTGGGGCGCGTCTGCGAAATCATCCAGACCTTGCAGAGCAGTCTGGACCACAGCAAAGGTGGTGAGCTTTCCGGCAACCTGGAGCGCCTGTATGACTACATGGTGCGGCGTCTGCTTGAAGCCACCAGTAAAAACGATACCAATATGATCGATGAAGTCATGGGCCTGATGCTGGAAGTCAAAACCGGCTGGGATGGCATCCGTCAGGAATACCTGCAGAGTATTCATTCCGCGCCTGCCAGCGAGCACAGTGATTCCCGTGGTGGATTTGTTTCGGCCTGACGGACTTCCGCTGAACAGGGTGGATATGAAGACATCGCTCTGAACATATTACCGGTTCCGGGCCCGTCACAGCGGCCACAAACGAAAACTTGCACACTCTGAGCCTCCTTATGGAGGCTTTTTTATTGTCAATTTACGACACATTGCGTTATAAATTCTTTACGTATAAGTCCTTTCCGATCGTTCAGTTTTTTAACGTCAGAAGTTTGACTTATCGCAGTTTTGCTACTTAACTGAAGTGAAGAAAGTCAAAGTGATGGCGCTGGTCATCCCACTGTTACTGAAAAAATAAAAGGAACTGCAGCTGTTATGTGGAGAGAAATCAAAGTCTTACTGATCGATGATAATGTGGAGCGCCGTCACGATCTGAAAGTTATTCTGGATTTTCTCGGAGAAGAGGTCGTCGCCGCCGGAGCTGCCGACTGGCGTTCAACCGTTAATCAGCAGATTGAAGACAGCAACGACATTTGTGCCGTCATTATCGGTGATACCGGCAACAAACCAGTCGCAGGTCTGATCGGTGATGTGCACGACTGGGATAAGGCCATGCCGGTACTCTACGCCGGGGAACAGTTACCAGAAGATCAGCGTCAGGGCTTTCTGGCGACGCTCTCCATGCCGCCCAGCTATAACCAGTTGCTTGACAGCCTGCACCGCTGCCAGATTTATCGCGAACAGCATAATCAGAGCCGCTCCCGGGGGGAGCGTCGTGAAATTCAGCTGTTCCGCAGCCTCGTTGGCACCAGCCGCCATATCCAGACCGTACGCGAACTCATTATGCAGGTTGCGGATAAAGACGTCAGCGTGCTGATTCAGGGTGAATCGGGTACCGGTAAAGAAGTGGTTGCCCGTAACCTGCATTACCATTCCCACCGCCGTAACAAGCCCTTTGTGCCGGTGAACTGTGGCGCAATTCCGGCCGAACTGCTGGAAAGCGAATTGTTCGGTCACGAAAAAGGCGCCTTTACCGGCGCGATCAACAGTCGCCCGGGCCGATTTGAGCTGGCCGAAGGCGGTACCCTGTTTCTTGATGAAATCGGCGATATGCCGCTGAACATGCAGGTTAAAATCCTGCGTGTTCTGCAGGAACATACCTTCGAACGTGTGGGCTCCAACAAAACCCTGAATGCCAATGTGCGCATTATCGCGGCGACGCACAAAAACCTCGAAAGCATGATCGAAGAAGGTACTTTCCGCGAAGACCTGTATTATCGTCTGAACGTATTCCCCATCGAAATGCCGTCACTGCGCGAGCGCGTTGAAGACATTCCGCTGCTGCTGAACGAACTCATTTCCCGTCTCGAAAACGAAAAGCGTGGCTCCATCCGCTTTAACTCCGCTGCCATTATGTCGCTGTGCCGCCATGACTGGCACGGTAACGTCCGTGAACTGGCTAACCTGGTAGAGCGACTGGCAATTCTGCATCCGTACGGTGTGATCGGCGTGAACGAACTGCCGAAGAAATTCCGTCATGTCGATGAAGGCGATGACATTCCGCAGGTTGTTGCCGATGTTACCCAGAGCGAAGGTCTGGCCGGTGTGGATAATCCGGCGCTGTTGCCGGTGAATGGGCTGGATCTGCGCGAATATCTGCAGGATCTGGAATGCTCACTGATCCAGCAGGCACTTGATGACGCCAATGGTGTGGTGGCACGGGCGGCTGAGAAACTGAGTATCCGCCGGACGACGCTGGTTGAGAAAATGCGGAAGTATAATCTGGGGCGGAAAGAGAAGGATTTCGCCTGATTGCCGGACTGGTATGTCCCCGCTTACCTGAGGATTATGCTGCTGAAACCCTGAATTAATTTGAGATTGGTTTTCGCTCCTGGGAGGACGGCATCCTCCCGGCGCTGGCCCACCCACCTGCTTCGCGCTGTGTTTCTCGCTGTTTCACTTCATTCTGCAAACTCTCGACGACCACGATCCGATTCGGCTTCCTGCCTCAGCGGATCTGATAGCACATCCATGTGCTATCGGTCTGTTCGTTTTTGAATTCAGTGGCTCGCAACAGGCGCATTCTCAACCAGCGACATTTACTAAGTGAAAATTAATCACTGGGAGCCTCAACGGTTTCCAGTGACTGACTCATTAAAAGCGTTCCGGCCCTCAGTGTTGCTCATTCAGTTATGGTGTGTCTGGTTGAAAATGCGCCTCTGGGGCCGCCGAAATTTCTGAAATAACGTTAGGGGAGCGAGGCAGGACGCCGAGCTAAACCGCGCAGGACATGGATGTCCTGTGTGGTTGTACCCGGTAAGTTATGAAGAAATTTGGAATACGGCCCAGAAAAGCGCGAAGCAGGTGGGTGGGCCAGCGCCGGGAGGATGCCGTCCTCCCAGGAGCGATCAGAAAACATCTGAATTTGATGGGTTTCTGGTATTTAAAAATGACTAGACTTGCAAACTCCAGGGATCCCCGCCTCCGCGAGGATGACGCTTTGCACAAAGAAAATTTGAGAGTAATTAATGCCTCTCAATTTGGCCAAACTCTCAAACTGCAGCCTTACCAAAACCCATAAACCCCACCTCCAACCTGTCATTCGTTACCTTTCCCGTCACCAAACCCCTCATTCCATAACGTTTTCCCGACACCGGGCACACTAATTGCTCAACCCTGATAAAGCGCCGGATTTCCGCCGCCAAAACCACTGAAACAGGGTAGAAATTGTGACAGCAGCCTTGCATCAAGCGTTCGACCAGAACCGACCACTCGACCAGAACGAGCTGAAAAAAGCCTTCAATCTGTTCAGTGAAATGTCGCAGCAACTGACCGACTCCTATGCCTTTCTTGAGCATAAAGTCGAGCAGTTAAGCGGAGAGCTGGCAACGGTGTCTGCCCAGCGGATGCAGGAGCTGGGTGAAAAAGAACGCATCGCTGATCGTCTTGAGAGCCTGCTGCAGATGCTGCCTGCCGGTGTACTGCAGCTGGATGAAAACGGCGTGGTAGTACAGAGCAACCGCGCGGCGGATGATCTGCTGCTGGGGCCTGCCGGTGTCCGCAGGCTTGCCGGTCAGCGTTGGCGTCAGCTGATTCAGCGTTGCTTTAAACCACGTCATGATGACGGTCACGAAATTTCTCTGGTCGATGGCCGCCGCGTGAGTCTGCGTACCGCGGCCATGACCAACGAGCGGGGCCAGCTGGTGCTGCTTACCGATATGACAGAAACCCGTGCCCTGCAGGCGCAGCTGTCCCAGCATGAGCGTCTGTCTGCCATGGGTAAGATGGTTGCTTCTCTGGCGCATCAGATCCGCACACCGCTTGCTGCGGCCACACTTTATGCCGGTCATCTGGGTGCTGACACCATTGATGAAACCCACCGTATCCGCTTTGCCGCCAAACTTCAGGACCGTCTGCATCACCTGGAACGCCAGGTCCGCGACATGCTGATTTTCGCCCGCGGAGAAGCACCGCTGAACGATGACGTCAGCGTCAGCGATCTGGTGAATGGTCTTAAGTCAGCAATGGAAGTACCGCTGGCTAATTCACACGCGCATTGTGATTTTGATGTGCGTGATGACTCAGTGCATTTCCTCTGTAATTACGACGCCCTGATCAGTGCCGTCATGAATCTGGTGAATAACGCACTGGAAGCCTCTGCTGATGAGCTGGCGATCCGCATCCGCATCGAGCGGGCAGGGGAGCGTCATCTGGCACTGCGTATTATGGACAACGGCCCGGGCCTGCCGGACGAGCAGAAAGCCCGCATTATGGAGCCGTTTTACACCACGAAAAGTAACGGAACCGGATTAGGGCTGGCGGTCGTACAGGCTGTTATCCGCGCACATCAGGGCCGTTTCAGTGTCAGCGACAGCCCCTCCGGTGGCCTGCAGGCTGACATCCTTCTGCCTTTACCCAACCATTCCTGATCCAAGAATTACAAGCAGCGCCAGCGCTGAATTGAGGAGTCGCTATGAGAATTTTAGTTGTTGAAGACGATCCGCGTCTGCGTGAGGCCATTGTCGATACTCTGATGCTGAAACAGTACGACGTTACTGAAGCCAAAAATGGCAAAGAAGCGGTCGTACTGCTGCAGGACATTCAGCCGGATCTGGTGTTGACTGACATTAATATGCCGGAAATGACCGGGCTGGAGTTACTGACCTACATTAAGCAGGAGCATCCCTGGCTGCCCGTGCTGTTGATGACGGCCTACGGCGACGTCAGTCAGGCTGTTCAGGCCATGCAGCAGGGCGCTGATGACTATCTGATGAAACCGTTTGAGCTGCGTGAGCTGGATGCCTTGCTGAGCCCTTATACCCAGAGTGGTGACGTCAAAGTGGATGAATCGGAACCTGTGTGTGAAGCCGCAGTTTCTCAGCAATTATTTCAGCTTGCCAAACGTGTGGCGCAGACCGATTCCACCGTATTAATCAGTGGTGAAAGCGGCACCGGTAAAGAAGTGCTGGCGCGCTATATTCACCAGAATTCCCAGCGTAAAAAAGCGCCGTTTATTGCAATTAATTGCGCGGCTATTCCGGAAAACATGCTCGAAGCCATGCTCTTTGGTTATGAAAAAGGCGCTTTTACCGGCGCCTATCAGACCATGCCGGGTAAATTTGAGCAGGCCGATGGTGGCACTCTGTTACTCGACGAAATTACCGAGATGGACCCGGCGCTGCAGGCAAAATTACTGCGTGTGTTACAGGAGCGCCAGGTTGAGCGTCTGGGTGGCAAAAAAACCATTGATCTGAACGTCCGGATTGTAGCCACAACCAACCGCGAGCTGGCGGATTATGTGGCGGAAGGCAATTTCCGTGAAGATCTGTATTACCGTTTAACGGTGTTCCCGCTGAAGTGGCTGCCACTGAGAGAACGCCGCGACGATATTCTGCCACTGGCACGTCGTCTGCTGGCTCATCATGCCGGAAAAATGAAGCGTCCGGTGCCGCGTATGAGCAGTGATGCTGAGCAGAAATTACTCAACCATTCCTGGCCTGGTAACGTCCGCGAGCTGGATAACACCATTCAGCGTTCTTTGATTTTACAGACCGGAAACCTGATCAGTGCGCATGACTTTACCCTGACGCCGGTGCCGAAAAACCGCCAGATTTTCAGCTCTGAACCAGAGCCTGTTCTGCACGAGCAGAAAGACCCGGAGGGTGTGCTGGGTAATGACCTCAAACACCGTGAAGCCGAGCTGATTGCCAAAGCCCTGCGCGAAGAACCCAGCCGTAAAGACGCTGCTGAGCGTCTCGGTATCAGCCCGCGCACATTGCGTTATAAGGTCGCTAAATTACGCGAAGAGGGTGTTGATGTTGAGGGCATGGTCGCCTGTTAATTGCGGCTTTGCCAATCTGGCAAGGCCCTTGCAATTAACTTAAATATGACGGGGAAAACGTCATAAAACGTCAAAAAAATGGACGTACTGAAAACCAAGATGTGCAGAGGCCGTAACTATGATTGACCGTGTTGATGTGAATTCCGTTCTGATGCAGATGCGTCAGGTCAAAGAGCAGATCCGCGCTCAACATGCCCCCGATGTTCAGGAAACCGGTGGCGACCGTAAAATCTCGGCGTCTGAACGTCTGGCCCAGCAGGTACAGCAAATGTCTGAAGTTTCCGGTGACAATACCGTACCGGATTTTCAGTCCATGTTTAAAAATGCCATTGATAACGTCAACGAAGCCCAGAAAACCGCCGGTTCTCTGGCAACCCGTTTTGAGCAGGGCGACCCTTCCGTTGACCTGCCCGAAGTCATGATCGCCCTGCAGAAATCCAGTGTGTCGTTTCAGGCTATGACCCAGGTCCGCAATAAACTGGTCGAAGCCTATAAAGACATCATGAACATGCCGGTGTAAGCGAAGACTGAATTATGGAAAACGTTCCAGCACACGCCACAGCCGGTGCCAGTGACACCGGTGCTGAAGAGCCGCAAAGCCAGAGCCAGCCATCGCGCGAAGAAGCCGGTGCCGTTGCTGTTCACCCACTGCTGGCCGGTCTGGATCGTCTGCCGGTCCCACGCCAGATATTGGTTATTGCCGGTGTTGCTCTGGTTATTGGTCTGGCCGTTGCCGTATTTATCTGGTCGCGCGAGCCAACCTATAAGCCACTGATTCACCGCATGCAGGATCACAACGCGCAGGATATCGTCGATATTCTGCAGCGTGAAAATATTCAGTTTCAGATTGATCCCGTCACTCAGATGCTTATGGTACCCGCCGGAGATCTGAACGAAGCGCGCATGAAACTCGCCGCCGCCAGCCTCATTGACGATAAAACTGTCGGTCTTGAAGTTCTGGATCAGGACAGCGCACTGGGTACCAGTCAGTTTATTGAAAACGCCCGTTACCGTCGCGGCCTGGAAGGGGAGCTGGCACGTACCATTGCCAGTCTGAAATCCGTGCGGAATGCCCGGGTACACCTGGCGTTACCGAAAGAATCTGTGTTTGTCCGTGATCAGCGCAAACCCCGCGCCTCGGTATTCCTTGAAGTGTATCCGGGGCAGAAACTGTCGGCTGAACGGGTAGAGGCCATCGTGAATCTGGTGGCGTCCAGCGTCAGTGAAATGGACCGTGAAGACGTCTCCATTGTCGACCAGAACGGTAATCTGCTGTCCAAAACCGAAGGCAATACCGATGAAATGCTGGCCAATAAACAGCTGGAGTATTCGCAGAAGGTTGAAGACTCAATTACCGAAGCCGTGAACAATATTCTGCGTCCGGTGCTGGGTGCGGATAACTACAAAGCTGAAGTCTCCGCAGACGTTGATTTTACCCGCCGTGAAGAAAGCGAAGAACTGTTCAATCCGGATCTGATTGCCCTGCGCAGTGAGCAGGTGATTAACGAAGCCAACAGCGCCGATGGTGCTGGCGGCATCCCCGGTGCACTGTCCAACCAGCCACCGGCTGAAGCGACCGCACCGGAACAGGCGATCGGTACCGGAGCCGGAGGTGCGGCAGCAACCGGCAAGCACCGCTCTGAGGCAACCCGTAATTACGAAGTAGACCGCACACTCAGCTACCGTCAGCACCAGGTCGGCCAGATCCGTCGTCTGACCGTGGCCGTCGCCATCAACGACAAAGCCGTGATGAATGCCGAGGGCGTGCTTGAGCCACAGCCCTGGACCGCCGAAGAACTGGCCCGTATTGAACTGCTGGTGAAAGACGCCGTTGGCTTCAGTGCCGCCCGTGGTGACAGTGTGAATGTCATCAACTCACCGTTTGTCGGTGGCGACGGCAACCTGTTTGAAGAGCAGACCTTCTGGGAGCAGCCCTGGTTCTGGGAGCTGATCAAACAGGTACTGGCCGGTCTGTTTATTCTGATCCTGATTTTCGGGGTCATCCGCCCGACTATCCGCAGCGTGATGAACAAAGGACGTGACGAAAGTGACATGCTTCTGGCAGACCTTGAAGACGCCGAAGCAGGGCTGGATGATGAAGTAGTGACACTGGCGGGTCTGGATGAATATCTGCTGCCTGGTACCTCAGAGACCTACGAACGGCAGCTGGAAGCGATCAAAACGCTGATTGCAGAAGACCCGGCGCGGGTGGCACAGGTGATCATTGAGTGGGTGAACAACAATGCCTGAAGTCGATAAGGGTAATGCTCTGGCAGGTCTGGAGCGGGTTGAAAAAGCGGCCATCATGTTGATGGCGCTGGGTGAAAAAGACGCCGCCGAAATTCTCAAACACATGGGCCCACGCGAAGTACAGCGTGTGGGTACTGCCATGGCGTCCATGAAAAACATCAACCACGCCATGCTCGAAGGTGTGACCGCCGAATTCCTCGAAGCCGTCAGTGGTCAGAGTGGCCTGGGTCTCGGCTCGGACAAATACATCAAGAGTATGCTCACGCAGGCCCTGGGTGAAGACAAAGCCGGTGCCCTCATTGACCGTATTCTGTTGGGTGGCAGTACCACAGGCCTTGATTCCCTCAAATGGATGGAGCCGCGTCAGGTTTCTGACCTGATCCGTCACGAACACCCGCAGATTCAGGCGATTGTGGTGTCCTACCTTGATCCGGATCAGTCGGCACAGGTGCTGGCCAACTTTGATGAAAAAGTGGTTCTGGACATCATTATGCGGGTGGCGTCACTGGAGGCCGTTCAGCCGAGTGCCCTGCAGGAGCTCAACGATATTCTCGAAAGCCAGTTCTCCGGCAAAGGCGGCTCGCAGACCACCAGTATGGGGGGTGTCAAAGTGGCGGCCAGCATCGTCAACTTTGTGGACAGCGCCGCCGCCGCCGACCTGCTCGAGCAGATCAGCGAGATCGACGAAGATCTGGGAACCCAGATTCAGGATCTTATGTTCGTCTTCGACAACCTGGTCGACATCGACGACCGGGGTATTCAGATTCTGCTGCGCGAGGTCACTACCGATCAGCTGGTTGTGGCGCTCAAGGGAGCCGACGTCAATGTTCAGGAGAAGATCTTCAAGAACATGTCGAAGCGTGCCGCCGAGCTGCTGCGTGACGATCTGGAAGCCAAAGGTCCGACCAAGGTCAGCGATGTTGAAGCTGCGCAGAAAGAAATTCTTACCACGGCACGCCGTCTGGCGGATGCCGGTGAAATCGTGCTGGGCGGTGGTGGTGAGGCTATGCTCTGATGAGCGAAACCAAAGACCGCAACCGTCCTATTCCTGCTGAGCACGCCGGTGCCGCCCGGCCCTGGCGTCTGCCATACTGGACGGATGAGCCTGTTTACGCCGTCGAAAAGGAAGAACCGGAAGCGAACGAAGACGATGACTCTGAACATGAAGAGCCCATCCGGGTCTCGCCACCGACCGCCGAAGAACTCGAAAAAATCCGCCGCGAAGCCTACAACGACGGTCTTGAACAGGGCCTGGTCGAAGGTCGTCAGCAGGGCGTGCAGAAAGGCCGTGAAGAAGGCATGGAAGAGGGCCGTAAACTCGGTTACGACGCCGGCTTCAGCGAAGGTAAAGATGCCGGTAACCGCGCGGGTTATGACGAAGGTAAGCAACAGGCGGCGGTTGAAGCAGAAGCGGTTGCCGGGCGCCTGAACCGTATTGCCGCCACCCTGATGCAGGGGATCGCCGAACGCGACCGTGAGTTGCCACAGGTGATGGTGAATCTTCTCAGCGAATTGGCCCGTAACGTACTGGGGCATGAGCTGACCACCAGTAATCAGGCCATCCGCGGCTACGTGGAAGCGGCCATGGAGGCCCTGCCCGGCGGGGAAAAAGCCGTACGCATTCTGGTCTCATCCGACGATGCTGAACTGATCCAGGAGGTCTCGGAGGAGGGATTGAACTGGCCCCCCATGCAGATTGATAAGCGTCTTGAGTGTGGCGAGTGCCGCGTTGAGAGCGAACACTCAAGAGTTGAATATTCCGCCAGTGAACATCTTAAACACACGCTGGAAGAACTCGCTGCACGCATGCTGGCGGGCGCCGGTGATTTTCCGGATGACGATGAACTGTCCTTGGTAGATGTGGCTCCGGAAGAGGAACCGATGCCTGATTCAGATGCAGAAATAACCGGCGCTGTTGAAGAAGCTGCAGAAGAAGAGGCATCTGCAGACGCTCAGACGGTTACTGAAGCGGTTGAAGAACCTCAGGAAGAAAATACAGAAACGTCGGCAAACGGACCTGAAACGCTTTCTGAAACAGAGCAGAACAGTGCAGGCCTGATGGATGAGGACGATGATCCGGTGATTCCGTCACCACCGGCAGATACCGAAAAAACACTCAAATACGCCTTCGATAACCGCGAGCCGCAGAACTTTCCGGAGGAGGGCGCAGAAGCGTCCCCATCCCCTGATCAGGATTCTCAGAACGATGACCCTGAGCCGCCGCTGGGCTGATCTCAAGCCCGCTGATAACTACCGGCCGGTCGCTTCCGGACAACTGGTGCGTATGGTCGGCCTGACGCTGGAAGCCATCGGCATTGATGTACGCGTGGGTGACCGCTGCTGTATTGCCCGGGCTGAAAACGACATCATTGAAGCTGAAGTGGTGGGTTTTGACGGTAAACGGGTGTTCCTGATGCCGATTGAACAGGTGGATGGTCTCAAGCCCGGAGCCCGGGTCTGGCCATTGCAGAAAGCCGCCGATGTACCCGTGGGCGACGAGCTGCTGGGGCGGATTCTTGACGGTGCCGGACGCCCGCTGGATCTCAAAGGGCCGCTGCTGGCCAGTGATAATGGCAAGTTACAGGGCAGCTATATCAATCCTCTCAACCGTGCTCCCATCCGCGAACAGCTTGACGTCGGTATCCGCGCCATCAACGCCTTGCTGACGGTCGGGCGTGGCCAGCGTATTGGCCTGTTTGCCGGTTCCGGTGTCGGTAAATCCGTGCTGCTGGGCATGATGACGCGTTTCACCAAAGCCGATGTGGTGGTGATCGGCCTGATCGGTGAGCGGGGCCGCGAAGTCAAAGAATTCATTGATGACATCCTCGGTGAAGAGGGTCTCAAACGTTCTGTCGTCGTCGCCTCACCCGCTGATGATTCGCCACTGATGCGCTTAAGAGCCTCCCAGTACTGTACCTCGGTGGCGGAATATTTCCGCGATCAGGGCCGCAACGTGCTGCTGCTGATGGATTCACTCACCCGTTACGCCCAGGCTCAGCGTGAGATTGCCCTGGCTGTGGGCGAGCCACCGGCCACCAAAGGTTATCCGCCATCGGTGTTCAATAAGCTGCCTAAGCTGGTTGAACGTACCGGTAACGGCCAGGAGGGTGGTGGTTCCATCACCGCTTTCTATACTGTACTGAGTGAAGGCGACGACATGCAGGACCCGATTGCCGATGCCAGCCGGGCGATTCTTGATGGCCATATCGTGCTGTCACGGCGACTGGCCGAGAAAGGGCATTACCCGGCCATCGATGTGGAAGCTTCGGTCAGCCGGGTGATGCCACACATCGTCAGTGACGAATGGCTGCAACGGGCACAGCTGTGTAAGCAGCTGTTGGCACACCATCATCAGAACGAAGACCTGATTGCCGTGGGCGCGTATCAGCCCGGCAGTGATCAGATGCTCGATCTGGCGATTGAACGTCTGCCGAAAATCAACGCCATGCTGCGTCAGGGGCTGCGTGAAGGTGCGGATACCCAGAGCAGTCTGGACGCGCTCACGAAACTGTTCCCCGTTAAATAATTAATCCGGGCCGGAGCCTATGGACCAGAGACTGCATCACCCCCGCGCCAGACGCCTGAAAGTGGTTCTGGACCTGGCGGTGAAAGATGAAAAACAGGCCCTGCAGCGCTGGGGGCAGTTTCAGCAGAAACTGCAGCATGAGCAGGAAAAGCAGACGCAGCTGAGCAGCTACCGCGAAGATTACCAGCGCCACCTCAGCAGCCCGGTGAAGGGTGTGATTACCTCCGGCGCCATTCACAACACCATGGACTTCATTGGCCAGATCGAAACCGCCCTGAAGAGTCAGTCGAAACAGCTGGCTCAGCTGGAGCGTCAGACTGAGACGGCGCACAGCCACTACATGGAACTGCACGCCAAAACCCAGGCACTGGAAAAGATGATCCAGCGTCTGGAAGACAGCTACGTGGCCCAGCAGAACAAGGCCGAACAGGTAGAAGCGGACGAGTGGGTGACACGCAGCCTGCGCACCCGTCACTGACCCGGATACCTCAGGCAGGTATAGTGTCGTTTTCCCAGAATGAACCACCCATGCCCGCCGACTGCCAACCACAGGGAAATGACCTGCTGATCCGCATCAGAGGGCATTTCGATTTCAGCCTGCGACCACAGCTTCAGGCTGCTGCCGCTGCCGAAGTGACCGGCCGGGTACGGCTTGATCTGGGCGCTGTCACGTATCTGGATGCCTGTGCACTGACCCTGATCCGCCAGTTGGCTGACCGGCTGAATGCCCGGGGGCTGGGGCTGGCAATACATAATGCCTCCGGTGATTCGCTGCGGCTGCTGCGTGCCGCAGACCTGCAGGGCCTGATCGCCGACTGATCCGCTCTCTGATGAACTGGCCTCACTTTTGCTGATAGTCAGTAAAAGCCCGATCAGGAGAACGGCATGACACCCACAACCTCACCCAATTCCATGATGTCTTTACTGATGTCGCTCGGCGGGACGCTGAGCGACCGGTTTGATCTCTCACGGCTGGAACTCAGTGCTGACGGGACTTCCGGCCTCACTGACTTCTCCGACCTGTTGGCACAACTGACGTCCGGAGACGACAGTCAGTCGGCGCTGGCAGCGTTGCTGTCCGGCGCAGAGGCCGGAGCCGACGGCCAGATATTGCCGCCCGGCCTGAACCTCACAGGTAAGACATTACCGCCGGGTCTGACTCCTGACGACATGAGCGAAGACGACCTGAACCAACTGCTGGCGCAGATTATGGATCCACCGCAACTGACGGTGAACATGACACCTGTGATGCCTGCCGACGCTGCTCTGCTGCCCGGTACTGAAGGCACACTGCCGGATAGCAGTGATCTGCCACTGAACCTGCAGGCGCTGCAGGGCCGTCTGCCGGGAGGCCAGAACCGGTCAGCGGAGGGCAGCAGCCTGAAAGATATGGCCCCGGCCAGCATGACGCTGAACTCCGCGGATCTGAATCCTGAGAACTCCTTGGCGGCTCAGGCTCGCTCTGATGCGCAACAGCGCAATACCCTGCAGCAGATGATGCAGGATCAACAGGCAAGCACGGACAATCTGCAGGATGGCCTGATGGATGATGCCGGACGCCAGGGGCTGATCAACACCGATGGCATAAGCAACGATGACCCGGATTTCCTGCAGTTGCAGCGTGACCGCCCGGGCCTCATGGCGGGCATGTTTCAGCAGACTGATAACGGCCTGACCCCGGCCCAGCAGGTACTGGCCGGTGCCGATGCCGCGGCAGTCCGTCAGGAAGCCCGTGAGCAGGCAGATGCCATGGCCGAGCTGACCGATGCGGACGAAATGCTGGGTGATGACAACTTCGCCGAAAAACTGCAGAACCAGCTGGCTGATAAACTCAGATTCGGCGAAGACCGCCGGGAGTGGGGACCAGCACTGGGTGCCAGAGTTTTGACGATGGTGGCTGACGAAATGCAGCACGCCAGAATTCATCTCGACCCACCCGAACTGGGCAGTCTTGAGATCAAACTGCATGTGAATCAGGACCAGGCCAACGTGCAGATTCATGCATCCAGTCACCATGTGCGTGATGTGCTGGAATCCAGCGCACAGCGCCTGCGTGATGCTCTGAACAGTCAGGGACTTGAGCTGGCGGGCTTTGATGTACAGACCGGTACCCAGGGACAACAGTCCGGCGGTGGTCAGCAGACTGGTGACCAGCAGGGCGGGCAGAGCGCTCCGGCGGACGGCATGCTGGCTGCGGACGGCAGTGGCGGTGATAGTCCTGTTGCGGAAGCTAAGGTTGCCAGTCTCTCTTTGCTGGATACCTTCGCGTAAGCCCTTGTTACCTCCTCATCCCATCAGGGTAATCACTTCTCCCTGATGGGATTCCCCGGAGGTGATCCCCTCCGATAAGCCCCTTTTACCCCCCTGGTTTTAACCCCTCAGAAAGGCGCTTTATCTGCTATAGATAAAGGCTCATAACCTGTTTTTGTCACCGTCTGAAACGCCGTTTTTTTGGCGGAATTACGTGGCATGAGCTTTGCTGTTTCCGTGTTATACCCAGGAGGAAAAGAATGGCGGCTGAAGAAGATCTGAAACTGGAAGCTGGTGCCGATGGTGAAGCACCGGCCGGTGGCGGAAAAAAGAAAATAATCATTATCGCAGCACTCTGTCTGTTGGTCGGTGTGGGTATCGGCGCGGCCGTTTTCTTCATTCTTGGTGGCGGTTCCTCTGAGGAAGCTGCGGTTGAAGAAGTGGTGGAAGAAGTGATCCTGCCGCCTCAGTACGTGGTGCTGAAACCGGAATTCGTCATGAGTTTTCAGGTAGGCACCCGTCAGCGCTTCCTGCAGACCAGTATTCAGGTGATGACCCGGGATCAGGCGATCGTCGATGCAATGGAACTGCATGAGCCGATGGTGCGCAATGAAGTGATCCGCATTATCAGCAGTCAGGAATTTGAAACCATGCGCACAACGGAAGGCCGCCTGAAACTGCAGGAAGAGCTGAAAGATGCCCTCACTGCGATTATGGAACAGGAAACCGGTTCAACGGATATTGAAGCGGTGCTGTTCACTAACTTTGTCATGCAGTAGGTGATCCGTGCAGGACTTATTATCTCAGGACGAAATTGATGCTCTCCTTCATGGTGTCGATGGCGGTGAAGTAGCGCTGGACGATGACGTTGATGCCGCAGGCGTCAAAACGTATGACCTCAGCAGCAATGACCGTATTGTCCGCGGCCGGATGCCGACGCTTGAGATGATCAATGAGCGTTTCGCGCGTTACACCCGCATCAGCATGTTTAATTTCCTGCGCCGCAGTGCCGATGTTGCGTCGGGTGGTGTACAGGTGATGAAGTTCGGCGAGTACGTGCACACCCTGTACGTACCGACCAGTCTCAATCTGGTAAAAATCCGTCCGCTGCGCGGAACGGCGCTGTTCGTACTGGATGCCAAACTGGTGTTCAAACTGGTGGATAACTTTTTTGGCGGTGATGGCCGTCACGCCAAGATTGAAGGGCGTGAATTCACTCCGACTGAAGGCCGTGTCGTGCAGCTGATTCTGTCGCAGGTCTTCGAAGACATGATCGAAGCCTGGGCGCCGCTGCATAAAATCGATTTTGAATACGTCGGCTCGGAAGTAAACCCGGCCATGGCCAACATCGTCAGCCCGAGCGAAGTGGTGATTGTCAGTACCTTCCATATTGAACTGGATGGCGGTGGTGGTGACCTGCACATGACCATCCCGTACTCCATGATCGAGCCCATCCGCGAAATGCTGGATGCCGGTGTGCAGTCGGATGTGGATGACGTGGATGAGCGCTGGCAGCAGTCACTGCGTGAAGACATTCTTGACGCCCGTGTGCCGATTCACGGCACCGTCGTTGAGCGTCTGATTACCCTGCGTCAGGTGGCTGCTTTAAAAGCCGGTGACGTGATTCCGGTGGAGATGCCCGATGACTTTATTCTGCAGGCGAATGGCATTCCGGTCTTCCGCGGCAAGATGGGCGTCTCCGACGAAAACCTGGCGATCAAGATTATTGAACCGCTGATACACAGAAAACGCTGAGGAAAAGGACATGAGTGATACAGAAGATCCGAAAAATCCGGAAGAAGAAGGCGTAAATCCGGATGACATCATTGCTGAAGAAGGTCAGAACGACGACGAACTGGCGGATGAATGGGCCGCGGCTATGGCCGAATCGGGTGACGCTGAGAGCGATGATGATCAGGGCGTGCGCCAGGTTGAACTGGACCGTCTGAAAGACGACAGCAAGCCCGGAAAAGAGAACGGTGAAGGGCCAGAGCTGGACGTTATTCTGGATATCCCGGTGCGTATTTCCATGGAAGTGGGCTCCACTCAGATTCCGATCCGTAATCTGTTACAGCTTAACCAGGGCTCCGTGGTCGAGCTTGAGCGTCTGGCGGGTGAACCTCTGGATGTACTGGTGAACGGCACGCTCATCGCCCACGGTGAAGTGGTGATGGTGAATGAGAAGTTCGGTATCCGCCTGACCGACGTTGTGAGTCAGAATGAACGTATTAACCGCCTGCGCTAAATCCCTGTTTGTCCTGACTGCCGTCGCTCAGCCGTTGCTGGTGCTGGCAGAAGAACAGACGACACCAGTGATGCACACAGACCCGCTGGCTGATGCCGGGAAAATACTGGTTTTTCTGGTGCTGATTATCGGCATGATTGCCGGTCTGGCCTGGTTGGTGAATAAAACCCGTGCCGGGCAATTAATGGGTGGCAATAAACAGCTGAAAACCCTCGCGGTCCTGCCGCTGGGAATGAAAGAAAAAATCGCTGTGATTGAGGCTGGTAACGAACAGCTGGTCATTGGTATTACTCCCCAGCAGATCAGTCTGCTCTGCCGTCTGGATGAAAAAATTCAGCTGGGTGAAGAAACCAGTCCGAGCTTCCAGAGTATTCTCAAAGCGGCGGTCAAACGATGAACCGGATTTTCCATATCGTTAAAATTCTGCTGCTGGTGTGCAGTACCGGGTTAGTTGCAGCACATGCGGCTGCAGCAGAGAATGACCCGGTTTTATCCCTGACGTCAGCGGCGACTGCGGCACTGACGGATGCAGCGAATGCCGGTTCTCCGGCGAATTCTGCCGCGGGTTCCGGCCAGACATCACCCGCTGCGGCGCAGTGGCCCGGAATACCGGCCGTAAAGTACACGCCAAACGCCGATGGCAGCGGCGAATATACGGTCACCATCCAGATTCTGGCCATCATGACGGTACTGTCGGTGTTGCCGTCACTGCTGATCATGATGACCTCATTCACCCGGATTGTGGTGGTACTGGCGATTCTGCGACAGGCCATTGGTCTGCAGCAGACACCGTCCAACCAGATCCTGCTCGGATTGGCGCTGTTTCTCAGTCTGTTCATCATGATGCCGGTGTTCCGTGTGGTAAACGCCGATGCCATTCAGCCGTATCTGGCTGAAACTATTTCACCGCAGGAAGCCGTGGAGCGGGCGATTGTTCCCGTGCATGAATTTATGCTGGCGCAAACCCGTGAGACGGACCTGAATCTGTTTGTGCGCATCAGTGGCCATGATGACATTACCAGCCCGGAAGAAACCCCGATTCACATTTTAATTCCGGCATTTATTACCAGTGAACTGAAAACCGCCTTTCAGATCGGTTTTCTGATTTTTATTCCTTTTCTGATTATTGACCTTGTGGTTGCCAGTATCCTGATGGCCATGGGTATGATGATGCTGTCGCCGATTATTATTTCGTTGCCTTTTAAAATCATGCTGTTCGTCTTGATCGACGGTTGGGCCATGATCATGGGCACGCTGGCGAACAGTTTCGGCACGGTCTGATTTTCACCATGAAACAGAGCAGAGGCAGCGTATGACACCCAATGTGATCGGCGATATTTTCACCAATGCCATGTACATCGTACTGGCGATTGTACTGGTGGTGATTGTTCCCAGTCTGCTTATCGGTCTGATGGTGAGTACCTTCCAGGCAGCGACCCAGATTAACGAGCAGACGCTGAGCTTTCTGCCGCGTCTTGTTGCCACTCTGCTGGCGATTATTCTGTTCGGACCCTGGGCGGTGAATGCAGTGCTGGATTTCACCCGCGACATCTACATGAATATTCCCTTCCTGATAGGCTGATGCGTGTTTGCGGTTGAGGCTCTCGACGTCGGCCATTGGGTAGCCCGTTATATCTACCCCTTTGCCCGTATTACCGGGTTGCTCATGGTCATGCCTTTGCTCGGCACGCGTATGGTGTCGCAGCGCATCCGCATTATTCTGGCTCTGTTCATTACCCTCGTGGTCACGCCTGTATTGCCACCTATGCCCTTATTTGACGGTCTTTCGGTGGCGTCTTTTATTGTGATTCTGCAGCAACTGCTGATCGGCATTGTGCTGGGCTTCGTAGTGGAAGTACTGAATCAGGTGTTCGTGATTGCCGGCCAGCTGATTGCCATGCAGACCGGTCTGGGTATTGCCACCACAGTTGACCCGGGACAGGGCGCCTCCGTGGTTGTGGTTTCCCAATGGTTTTTATTTATGGTCAGTCTGGTGTTTCTGTCTCTGAATGGTCATCTGGTGCTGATTGAAATTCTGATTGAAAGCTTCCGCACGCTGCCGGTCGGTTTCAGCAGTTTTTCATCCGAACAGCTGGGCTTATTGGTCGAGTGGACAGGTTGGATGTTCGCAGCAGCGGTTGTGATTGCCTTGCCAGCCATGACGGCGCTGCTGGTGGTAAACCTCGCCTTCGGTGTCATGACCCGGGCTGCACCACAGCTGAATATTTTTGCGCTGGGTTTTCCGGTCACCATGATTGTCGGCCTGTTTATTATCTGGCTCAACATCAGTGATATGGCGGCAGGGTATCAGAACCATATGGAAACCCTGTTTGATTTTCTGAAAAAACTCGTGCTCCTCTAAGGGCTGTTTTAAAGGTTGAAAGAGCGCCATGGCCGAAGAGAATAACCAGGAAAAAACCGAAGAACCCACATCGCGAAGGCTTGAAAAAGCCCGTGAAGAGGGACAGACCCCACGCTCCAAAGAGCTGAGTACCACGCTGGTACTGGTATTGGGTGCTGTCGGTTTACTGGCGTTCGGCCCTTTTATGACTGAACGGGTCATCGGTATTGCCAAACACAGCTTCTCGTTCAGCCGCGAAACGGCTTACGACACAGGGATGGCGACATCGTATCTGATGTCATCCATTTACGAAGCCGCCGTGGCACTGGCCCCCTGGCTGGCACTGGTGCTGTTCGCCGCTTTTGCCGGGCCACTGGGCATCGGCGGCTGGCTGTTTTCTACCAAAGCCATCATGCCTAAAGGAGAGCGGATTAACCCGCTGAAAGGGTTAAAGCGGATGTTCTCTGCCAACTCACTGGTTGAATTGTTTAAATCCTGGGCCAAAGTGCTTGTGGTCGGCCTGGTTGCCTGGATGGTGCTGGGTTTTTATTTTGATAAAGCCATGGATATCCAGTTCAAAGCCCTTGAACCCGCGATTGCCACTGCCGTCGAAATTATTCTCTGGAGTGTCCTGATTCTGTGTTTATCCACGGCCCTGATCGCCGTTGTGGATGTGCCGTGGCAGATCTACAGCCACACCAAAAAACTGCGCATGTCGATGCAGGAAATCAAAGACGAATACAAAGAAACCGAAGGTAAACCCGAAGTTAAAAGTAAAATCCGTCAGCTGCAGCGTGAAATGGCACAACGCCGCATGATGTCGGACGTACCGGATGCCGACGTCGTGATCACCAACCCGACTCACTATTCCGTCGCACTGAAATACGATGTTGGTGGCATGGGCGCACCGATATTGCTGGCTAAAGGTTCAGATCAGGTGGCCCTGAAAATCCGTGAAATCGCCAAAGAACACAACATCCCGCAGATGCAGGCACCGCCACTGGCGCGGGCGCTGTATACCCACACCAAAGTGGGCGATGAAATTCCGGAAGGGCTGTATGTCGCCGTGGCACAGGTACTGGCGTATATCTACCAGATGGATCAGTTTGTGAAAGGGAAGGGGCCGAAGCCAGAGCGGAAACCGGCAATGCCGATACCGAGGGATCTGAGGGTAGATCCGGATCCGGTTTAAGGATTTGGTCTTTTCAGGCATAGCCCGTTATTTGCGCGAAGGCGGGACTCTATAGGTGGTGGTCAACTGTAGGTAGACTGGGTTAGTAAAACGTAACCCAGCGGTTAATAGCACATGGATCAATTGCTAAGCAGGAGACACGGGAGCGATTGTTTGCTGCTTTGAAGGCTGAGTTTCGCTCTCGGGAGGAATGCCTCCTCCCGGGCGCTGGCCCTCCCACCTGCTTCGCGCGTGACTCGAGCATTCTGCTCTCGCCCTTCGGGCCAGCCAAAAGCTGTTCAAAGTTGTTCCACAACTTTGTCTGGGCCGTATATCCGTTATTTCTTCATAACTCTTAGGGCACGCCCACACAGGACATCCTTGTCCTCTGTGGCCTTGCTCGGCGTCCTGCCTCGCTTCCCTTTCGTTATTTCAGAAATATCGGCGGCCCCAGAGGCGCACTTTCAACCAGCAACAGTTTTTCATTAAAGAACCATCACTGGGAGCCTTAACAACGGTCTTGTGAGATTTTTCAATGATCAAAATCACCTCGTCATTGCGAGCGGAAGCGAGGCAATCCAGTAATGTCGCATACTGCCCGTCATTCCCGAGGAGGCGGGAATCCATAATTACGTTACAGCCCCCAGTGCAGTTGGTTATTCATCGCTGGAGCAGGTGTTAAGTGCGCCTGTTGCGAGCCACAGCTTTCAAAAACGAACAGACTGCCAGAACATGGATGTTCTGGCAGGTCCGCTGAGGCAGGACGCCGAATCGGACCGTAGTCGTTGTGAGTTTGAAGAAAGTCGTGAAACAGCGAGCAACTCAGCGCGAAGCAGGTGGGGGGCGGGGCCGCCTAGGCCGCGCCAGTCGGGACTAGGCGTCCCCATTTGTCCTCCCGAGAGCGAAAAACACAAAATGAATTTACATGGATGTTGACCCGTGCCAGTCGGGACCAGGCGTCCCCATGCTGTTCTCCCGGGAGCGACAAATCTGAGTTTTAGCAAATCGCTGGGTTAGGTTTCACTAACCCAGCCTACGAACTGGTTTTCTAACCCAGCCTACCGACTATCAAAACAGCACTCACACCTCCCAGTTACACTCCTTAACAAAAACTTCCCGCTCACCCCCAAAGCAGGAACACTTCCTGCAACTACCTGTAAAACCACCAATTTTTTGACACAGGTAGATTCATGGCGGGTGCTTCTACATCGGCAAGTCCCAACCTCGGCGGTCAGCTGAAGAAGAGCCTGGCTTTCCTGGCACAGGGCAATCTGGGTATCCCGGTGATGCTGCTGGTGCTGCTGGGCATGATGACTCTGCCGCTGCCGCCGTTCCTGCTGGATACCTTCTTCACCTTCAATATTGCGCTGTCCATTGTCGTGCTGCTGGTCAGTGTGTATTCCAAGCGCCCGCTGGACTTCGCCATTTTCCCGACGATTCTGCTGATCGCGACGTTATTGCGTCTGGCGCTGAACGTGGCATCGACGCGGGTTGTATTGCTTGAGGGTCATCAGGGCGGGGATTCTGCCGGTAAGGTGATCGAGGCCTTTGGTGAGGTGCTGATTGGCGGTAACTACGCGGTCGGTCTGGTGGTGTTTGCCATCCTGATGATCATCAACTTTGTGGTGGTCACCAAAGGTGCTGGGCGTGTGTCAGAGGTCAGTGCGCGTTTCACCCTGGACGCAATGCCGGGTAAACAGATGGCGATTGATGCTGACCTGAACGCCGGTCTGATCGATGCCGATCAGGCCAAGACCCGCCGTGCGGATATTGCCGCAGAAGCCGATTTTTACGGGGCGATGGACGGTGCCAGTAAGTTCGTTAAGGGTGACGCCGTTGCCGGTATTCTGATTCTGATCATCAACGTTGCCGGTGGTTTTGCCATTGGTATGGCACAGCACGGTCTGACCTTCAGCGATGCGGTGTCGGCGTATACCTTGCTGGCTATTGGTGACGGTCTGGTGGCGCAGATTCCGTCGTTACTGCTCTCCACCGCAACCGCCATTATGGTGACACGTAATGGTGGTGATGAGGACATGGGCCAGCAGGTCTTCGGTCAGATGTTCGGCTCGGTGCGGGCGCTGTCAGTGTCGGCTGTTCTGCTGCTGCTGATGGGGCTGGTGCCGGGAATGCCGCATCTGGTGTTCCTCAGTGCGGCGGCCATTGCCGGTCTGACGGCGTACATCATTCACTGGAAGCGGGAAGGTGGCCAGCTGGGCGATGCGGTGATGCAGCGTCTGGGCGCCAAACCTGCTCTGCCTCAGGGTGGCAGCGGTGCGTCTGCCCCCGGTACCAATGCGCTGGCGGCGCCGAAAGAAAAAGCGCAGGAAACCATGAAGCAGCTGGAGGTGAAAGAACTCGGCTGGGATGACGTGGAACCTGTGGATCAGCTGGGTCTGGAAGTGGGTTACCGCCTGATTCCTCTGGTGGATAAGAATCAGGGTGGGCAGCTGCTCAACCGCATTAAAGGCGTACGCCGCAAGTTGTCGCAGGAACTGGGCTTCCTGATTCCGTCGGTGCACATCCGCGATAACCTCGATCTGATGCCAAACCAGTACCGCATCACCCTGATGGGTGTGACCCTGGCTGAGGCGGAGATTCAGCCTGAGCGTGATCTGGCGATTAACCCCGGCCAGGTGTTCGGCAAAATTGACGGTATCGCAACCGTAGACCCGGCGTTCGGTATGGACGCTTTCTGGATCATGCCGGAACAGAAAGACCGCGCGCAGACACTGGGCTACACCGTGGTCGATGCCAGTACGGTGGTCGCCACCCATCTCAACCAGAAACTCCAGTATCACTCCCACGAGCTGCTCGGCCATGAAGATGTACAGCATCTGGTCGACATGCTGGCGAAAAAATCGCCCAAGCTGGCCGAGGAGCTGGTACCGAATACCGTCAGCATCAGTCAACTTCTTGGCGTTCTGCAGAATCTGTTGCGTGAACATGTGCCCATCCGTGACCTGAGATCCATCGCCGAGTCGCTGGCGAACAGTGAAGCGAAAAGTCAGGACATCGCAGCTCTGACCGCAGCAGCACGGCTTTCGCTGGCCCGGATGATCGTTCAGAACATCTTCGGAAACACGGATGAACTGCCAGTTATGACGCTGGACCCATCTCTGGAACAGTTGTTGCTGAAGAGCTTACAACAGAGTCAACAACAAGGCGCTTCCGGTCTGGTTCTTGAACCGACCATGGCAGACAACCTGCAACGTTCGTTGGCCGAATCCGTACAGGCACAGGAAGAAACCGGTGTACCGGCTGTGCTGCTGGTGACGTCCCATCTGCGGCCGAGCATGGCGCAGTTTGTGCGCAACAGCATTCCGCAGCTGCATGTACTGGCATACCAGGAAATTCCTGAAAACAAGAGTATTACCGTGGTCGCCTCTGTTGGCGGCAGGTCCTGATGAGTAACGCTTATGAAAGTGAAACGTATCGTCGCTGACAACATGCAACAGGCTCTGCGTCAGGTGTCCCAGTTGCTGGGGCCGGATGCCGTGATTGTCTCCAGCAAGAAGCTGGAGAAGGGCATTGAAGTGGTGGCAGCCCTTGATCTGACCGATCACGCCGACCCCGGTCAGCAGCAGGAGATGGACCGTCAGGTGAACCTGCAGCGTGAGCTGGATCAGGCCCGCCGCGACATGCTGGGCATCCGCGATCAGTCAGGGCGCGAAAGCCGCGAAGAGTATGTACGTCAGAGTGATCTTTCCAGCACGGCCGGTATCCGCGACGCGCTGGCTGGCCTGAAGGACGGTATTCCGGCCGACAGCAAGCCCGCCACCCCGGTGACTCAGCCTCGTCCTGCTGCAGCGCCTGATGTGCCAGCGACGGCCGGGTACGATTCACTGGAAGACATGCGCGGGGAGCTGCGGGAGCTGAAGAACTGGCTGGTCAGCCATCAGGGCAGTGCCTGGGATACCAGCCGTCCGCTGACCTGGCAGCAATCACAGCTGTGGCAGCGCTGTCAGGACATGGGTCTCGAACCCGCCTGGGCCGACCGTGTGGTTTCGGCCTGTCAGTCAGAGCAGAACATGCAGGATGCCTGGGCCGATGCACTGACAAGAATCCGTCAGGACCTGCCTATCGCGCGTCCGGAAATGCTGGAGCAGGGCGGTCATTATGTACTGGTCGGTCCCACCGGCGCCGGCAAAACCACCACCATCGGTAAGATTGCCGCGCGTTTTGTACTGGCTCACGGAGCAGACTCTGTCGCCCTGCTGACCCTGGATAACTACCGCGTTGCGGCACATGACCAGCTGCGCACTTTCGCCCGTATTCTCGGCGTTGAAATGAAAGTAGTGACACAAGGGGGTGACCTGGCCAAGGCCTATCAGGAAGTCAGTCACCGCAAACTGGTGTTGATTGACAGTGCCGGTCTGAGCAGTCAGGACCCACATTTTCCGCAGCAGTTGTCTATGCTTAAACAGGTCGGCAAAGGCCTGAAAAAATTGCTGGTTTTGCCGCTGACCAGTCAGGCGCGCTGCCTGCAGGAGAATTATGAGCATTTCCGCCCGGCCGGGCTGGATGGCTGCATTTTCACCAAACTGGATGAATGTTTCAGTCTCGGCGCCGCCATGAGTGTGGCCGCCCTGACCCGTCTGCCGGTCACTCTGGTGACCAATGGGCCGCACATTCCGGATGATCTTCACTATCCGGAAGGGCAGCACCTGGTGAAGATGGCCGAGCAGATGGCGTGCCTGGCCAGAACCCGCTGGCAGGCAGCCGAAGCCATGAATATGGCAACCCAACAGACAAGTTTTCAGCAGGGAGTATGACCCGGTATGTCAAGTAATCCGGTACAGGTAATCGCCGTCACAGGTGGTAAAGGTGGTGTCGGCAAAAGCAATGTGTCCGTGAATCTGGGCATTGCGCTGTCGGAGATGGGCCACAAAGTGGTCATCCTCGATGCTGACCTTGGCCTGGCCAATATCGATGTTCTGCTCGGCCTCAGCGCCAACCGTACCATTGAGAATGTGCTGCAGGGCGAATGCAGCCTGAAAGACATTCTGGTGAAAGGGCCGGGTGGTATCTCCATTGTGCCTGCATCATCCGGTACCCAGCGCCTGTCACAGCTCAACAGTATGGAGCACGCTGGTCTGATTCAGGCGTTCAGCGAACTCGGTGACGACATTGATGTGCTTATCATCGACACCGCGGCCGGTATTTCCGATACCGTGATGAGTTTTGTGCGCGCCTCGCAGGAGGTACTCATGGTGGTGACCGATGAGCCCACCTCCATCACAGACGCCTACGCACAGATGAAACTGCTGAACCGCGATTACGGGATTTTCCGCTTCCGCATCGTCGCCAACATGGTCCGCACCCCGCAGGAAGGCCATGCGCTGTTCAGCAAGCTGACCAAGGTCACCGACCGTTTCCTGGATGTGGCGGTACAGTACGCCGGTTCCATTCCGATGGATGAAGCCATCCGTCGTGCAGTACAGCGTCAGAAAGCCGTACTTGAAGCCTATCCGCGCTCCAAGGCTGCGCTGGCATTCCGTGCTTTGGCCAAAAAAGTCGACAGCTGGCCATTGCCATCCACGCCCCGCGGGCACCTTGAGTTCTTCGTCGACCGACTGGTTCAGCAGGCCGGAGCATAACGGGTGGTAACGGGTGGATGTCCGGCTTACGCCGGAGTCGGAAAGCAGGATTTTGATTCACTGGTCCGCGAATACGCCGGACTGGTGAAGCGTATCGCGCATCACCTGATGGGGCGCCTGCCAGACAGTGTTCAGGTCGATGACCTGATTCAGTCCGGCATGATCGGCCTGCTTGAAGCCGCGCGGAAATACGATGGCGAGAAAGGTGCAAGTTTTGAAACTTACGCCGGTATCCGCATCCGCGGAGCCATGCTTGATGAAATCCGTAAAGGTGACTGGGCTCCGCGTTCAGTGCACCGCAATGCCCGCCGTGTCACCGATGCCATTAAAGAAATTGAAAGTGTCAAAGGCCGTGATGCGGATGACCGCGAAGTCGCGGAATATCTGGGCATGAGCCTGGACGAATATCACGGTATTCTCAACGACCACAACGGCTGCCGCCTGTTCAGCTATGAAGAAGCGGTGGAAAAAAGCGAAAGCGGTTTTGATGTCTTTGCTGAGACCAGCCCCGGCCCCAGTGCCGGTATTGAACGCGAAGCCTTCACCAGACAGCTTGCCGAAGCCATTCAGACGCTGCCCGAACGGGAGCAGCTGATCCTCGCGCTCTACTACGATGAAGAGCTCAACCTCAAAGAAATTGGTGCAGTCCTCGGGGTCAGTGAATCCCGCGTCAGCCAACTTCATACTCAAGCGGCACTGCGACTCCGCTCACGTCTTAACGACTGGTTATAAAACTTTACCGGCCTTAATCCGCGATTTCTGGATAAAGCGCTAGACAGGGCTAAACTGAAAATCATAAGGACCATTCATGGTCACGGCAGCGCCTGCGTCAGCGCTTTCCGGTGGTTTTGAGTGGTCTGGCATGAGGACATTTCGTGCCTGCCCCCGGGTTTGAGAACACAAGAAATACAAACCCTCCGGGCATAGATAAAGCGGACATAGTGTATCCACTTTATTGCCAGATTATCAGTGGAGGTCGTTTTGGATAAAAACATGAAAATTCTCATTGTGGATGACTTTTCCACAATGAGACGGATCGTAAAGAACCTGCTCAGGGATCTTGGATTCACCAATACTCAGGAAGCAGACGATGGTCTGACCGCGCTTCCTATGCTGCAGAACGGCGACTTTGATTTCCTCGTGACCGACTGGAATATGCCGGGTATGACAGGGATCGACCTGCTGAAAAAAGTCCGTGAAGACGAGCGTCTGCGTACGCTTCCGGTTTTGATGGTTACTGCCGAAGCCAAAAGGGAACAGATCGTTACCGCTGCCCAGGCCGGAGTGAATGGGTATGTGGTGAAGCCTTTCACCGCCGCAGTGTTAAAAGAGAAGATCGAGAAGATCTTTGAGCGTGTTGAAGGCTGATCAGGGGCAACGTATGAGTGATATAAACCAAAGCACCATTGATCAGGAAATCAGCTCCGAAATCCGGACGCTGGCTGAGAATATGCTGCTGGAACTGGAGCAGGGCCACCCGGAAAATGCCGTGGCGCTGGTCAGCGACCTGAATCAGGTCCGTGAAGAAACACTATACCGCGAGATCGGGAAGTTGACCCGGGCGCTGCATGAGGCGATAAAAAACCTCAAGGTCAGCCCGTCAGGCGTGGCTCCGGATGTCGAATCCGGTATGAACGGCACCATGGATAAACTGGCCTATGTGCTGCACATGACGGATCGCTCAGCCAACCGCACGATGGATCTGGTGGATGAGGGGATGCCCATCGTATCGGACATTCATGATCGTGCCGAAGAGTTATCCGGGCGCTGGAAAAAACTCCTCCAGAAAGACCTTAAGCCTGATGAATTCCGCACGCTGACCAAAGATATTGATACCTACCTCGAAGACAATATTGAGAAAACCACCCAGATCAAAAACGAGTTTTCTGAGATTCTGCTGGCGCAGGATTTCCAGGACCTGACCGGGCAGGTGATTCACAAAGTGATTGACCTGGTCCGTGATGTGGAAAAACGTCTGGTGTCACTGGTGGCAATGGCGGGTCACGTGGACCGCATCACTGGTATCCAGCACCATCATGAAGAAGACATTGTGGATGAAGATCATAAAATCCGCGCCGAAGGTCCGCACACCGGCACGGATAAAACGGATGTGGTCAGCAATCAGGATGATGTGGATGACCTGCTTTCGAGTCTTGGATTTTAAGGAGTCAGTGAATGAGTTTTGACGCTGATGAGGAGATTCTCCAGGACTTCCTGGTCGAAGCCGGAGAGATTCTTGAACTGCTGTCAGAGCAGTTGGTGGACCTGGAACAACAGCCGGACGATCATGATCTTCTGAACGCTATTTTCCGTGGATTTCACACCGTAAAAGGTGGTGCGGGTTTCCTGCAGATCGGTCCTCTGGTTGATTGCTGTCATGCGGCTGAGAACGTGTTCGATACTCTGCGCAACGGTAAACGCCGGGTTGATTCGGATCTGATGGATGTGGTTCTGCAGTCGCTGGATACCGTGAACGAAATGTTCGATACGGTGCGCGCCCACCAGATGCCGGAACCGGCCTCACCGGATCTGATTCATCAGCTCCATGAGCTGGCTAAGCCGGAAGGTGAAAGCGGTCATGCGGGTGATGATGACAGCGTCGAAGAATACGATGAAGAAGAATACGTCGCAGAAGATTCTGAAACGGTAGCAGAAGATGAGGGCGGCACTGTTGCCGGATCTGATACCCCTGCGGACAGTTCTGAAATCACCGATGACGAATATTCGCAGCTGCTTAATTCGCTTGACGGTGATGCTCCGGCATCTGCCGGGAAGAATAAATCCGGCCCGGCTCCGGCGCCTTCTGCCTCATCTGGTGATGACATCACTGACGATGAATTCGAAGCCCTGCTGGATCAGATTCACGGTAAAGGCAAACACGGTGTCATTGCCGGCGGTGCTGAGACTGAAGCGGAAAAAGAACCTGCAAAAGTCACCAAAAAAGCCAGTAAGCCCACTGGGAAAGCCCCAGCGAAACCGGCCTCTGCTGCTCCGGGTGGTGATGATCTGATCACAGACTCTGAGTTCGAGGAATTACTGGACCGTTTACACGGTAAGGGCAAACATTCCTACGCACCGGGTGAAAAAGCCGCTGAGCAGAATGCGCCGGCTGCTGGTACAGAGAAAGAAAAGTCTCCGGCAGTTGCAGCGAAAAAAGAACCTGAAAAAGCCGTTGAAAAAGTAACTGCCGCAAAAGCCGTTGAAAGCATCAAATCCGCAGACAGTAAATCTGCGGATAACAAAGCCGCGGCACCAAAGGTGGAAAAAGAAGCGGCCGCTGCGGAAACCACGGTGCGGGTCGATACCAAACGCCTGGATGACATCATGAACATGGTGGGTGAGCTGGTTCTGGTGCGTAACCGTCTGGTGCGCCTGGGCGTTAACAGCAGCGATGAATCCATGTCCAAGGCCGTCGCCAACCTCGATGTGGTAACGGCGGACCTGCAGGCCTCGGTTATGAAGACCCGGATGCAGCCGATCAAAAAAGTGTTTGGTCGTTTCCCCCGTGTGGTACGAGACCTTGCCCGTCAGCTGAAAAAAGAAATCCGTCTGGAATTACGTGGTGAAGAAACGGACCTTGATAAAAACCTGGTCGAAGCACTGGCAGACCCACTGGTTCACCTGGTGCGTAACTCTGTGGATCACGGCATCGAAATTCCGGCAGACCGCGTTGCACGGGGTAAAAACGCGGAAGGTACTGTGATCCTTTCTGCTGAGCAGGAAGGTGATCATATTCTGCTGAAAATTCAGGACGACGGTGCCGGTATGAATGCTGATGTACTGCGCAGGAAAGTCGTGGAAAAGGGCCTGATGGATCAGGATACGGCAGACCGTCTGTCGGATAATGAATGTTTTAATCTGATCTTTATGCCGGGTTTTTCAACCAAAGAACAGATCTCTGACGTGTCCGGCCGTGGCGTGGGTATGGATGTGGTGAAAACCAAAATCACCCAGCTCAACGGTACTGTACAGATTGATTCAAAGCAGGGTGAAGGCACGACCATCAGTATTAAGGTGCCTCTGACTCTGGCCATTATGCCAACGCTGATGGTGATGCTGAAGGATCACACCTTTGCCTTCCCATTGGTGAATGTCGATGAAATTTTCCATCTTGATCTCACCAAGACCAACCGGGTGGATGGCCAGGAAGTGGTGATTGTCCGCGAGAAACCTATCCCTCTGTTCTATCTGCGCCGCTGGCTGGTAGAAGGTGAAGAAAAGTCTGTCGCGGATGAAAGCTCGCACGTGGTAGTGATTACGGTAGGGACCCTGCGCGTCGGCTTTGTTGTCGACAAGTTGATTGGTCAGGAAGAAGTGGTGATCAAACCGCTCGGCAAAATGCTGCATGGTACTGCCGGTATGGCCGGAGCCACCATTACCGGCGATGGCCGCATTGCACTGATCATGGATATTCCCAGCATGCTGAGTCATTACGCAGGTAATTTCTCATCAGCAGCCTGAGCAGACGATGACGATCAAAGTCCTGGTGGTAGATGATTCGGCGTTTTTTCAGCGCCGGATCACAGACATTATCAATGCCCACGGTCAGCTGGAAGTTGTGGGGATAGCCAGTAACGGCCAACAGGCTGTGCAGATGAACCAGTCGCTGCAGCCGGATGTCATCACCATGGATTTTGAAATGCCGGTGATGGATGGCATCACGGCGCTGCGCCAGATCATGCAGCAGCGGCCAGTTCCGGTACTGATGCTGTCGTCGATGACCACCGCCGGAGCCCGTATCACGCTGGAAGCTCTGGATGCCGGAGCCGTGGATTTTCTGCCCAAAATATTCGAAGAATTTTCCCGCCATTCCTCTGACCTGCGCCGCCAGCTGACCAACCGCATTATCGAGGTTGCGCGTCAGCGTGCGGCCGCCAGAACGACACCGGCTGCACCGTCAGAACGTGGCCGTCTGCACGATAAAGACATCGTTGCGATCGGTACATCCACTGGCGGTCCCGCTGCTCTGAAAGAAATTCTGACGGCACTGCCTGCAGATTTCAGCCGTCCTGTATTGCTGGTTCAGCATATGCCAGCCTCATTTACCGGCGCCTTTGCGCAGCGCTTGAATAAAGTCTGCAGACTGACGGTAAAAGAAGCTGAAGACGGCGAACCACTCAAAACGGGCATTATTTATCTGGCTCCGGGAGACCGGCAGATGATGGTCAGCAGCTCTAACGGCCTGTGTCTGAAAATCCGGGAAAGCGATGAACGCGTCAATTACCGTCCCTGTATTGATATCACCTTTGCCTCTGTTGCCGCCAAATTCGGCAGCCGTGCACTTGGCATTATTCTGACCGGCATGGGCCATGACGGTACCGAGGGTTGCCGTCTGATCCGTGAACAGGGTGGTGAAGTCTGGACACAGGATGAAGCCACGTCGGTGATAGCGACCATGCCGGCCTCGGTGAGGGAGCAGGGGTTCAGCCATATGGTTCTGCCCTTGCCGGATATCGGGCCAAGACTTGCCACCGAAGTCTGCTGATTGCCGCTGGCTATTGCCGCAGTGTCTTCCTTCCTGTGTCTCTCTGGGCGGCTATCACGCTGTTTTTTCTCGATTTTCTGAATATCAATCAGTCCTGACACGAATCTTGCAATGTCAGAGACAGCGCCGGATAACAGGCGTGACAGGGAGAAAATAAACCGTGCATATCTGGTCAGTATCCAATCAGAAAGGTGGTGTCGGTAAAACCACCAGTACCGTAGCTCTCGGGGGCCTTCTGGCTGACCGTGGTGAGCGGGTATTGCTGATTGATCTGGATCCTCACGGTTCTCTGACCTCGTATTTCCGTCATGACATGGACCGCGGTGGCAAAAGTGTTTATCACCTGTTTTTTGACAAACAATGGAAAGACGCAGACTTCGTCCGCGGCATGTTGAAAACCACGTCTATGGATAATGTGCAGGTGATGCCATCGTCCACCTCGCTGGCAGCACTGGAAAGCAAAGTCAGTGGCCAGGAAGGGATGGGACTGGTGTTGTCAGGTGCCTTATCGC
>DBNK01000030.1:80027-93119 GCA_002298335.1 Thalassolituus sp. UBA674 | reverse complement strand
TGTCCACAAAAGTGGTTACAGATCACTGCTCATTCAGACTGTTTGTCCGCTCCAAAGTATGCGTGCACGTTTTCTTCCTGCGGATCTTCATGCATCCCGCACGCTATCACCCTTTCTTAGTTCGTAATGCGTTGATTTTCTTACACATTGAAGAAGCAAAACGAGCATGCCCGTTTCTCATGAGTGGTGTAAAAACGAGCGCTTTTTCCCCTGATACGGGCGGTACCTTGACTGTACATACAGAACATTGAGGCCGGGCAGGCAGGCCGAAAGGGCTACTTGAGCCCTTTTCTTGTGATGATTCAACCAGAGCATCCTGTGTGGTGGGTAGTGCCCACCCTACGCGCAGAGGCCAGGCAACAAAAAAGGGCCCGAAGGCCCTTTTCTGGTGATGCTCCTGTCGGAACATCCTGTGTGGCGGGCTGTGCCCACCCTACGTTTACAGACTCAGTACTTTCTCGCCACGTGCGATACCAGAGACACCGGTACGTACGGTTTCCAGTACGCAGGCGGAGCCGATGGCTTCGATAAAGGCTTCGAGTTTGTCACTCGCGCCGGTCAGCTGGATGGTGTACACGCTGGAGGTGACGTCGACGATCTGGCCACGGAAGATATCCGCGGTGCGTTTGATTTCGTCACGCTGGGCACCCACAGCTTTCACTTTGATCAGCATGAGTTCACGCTCGATGTGTGCACCTTCTGACAGGTCGACCAGTTTCACCACTTCGATCAGTTTGTTGAGCTGTTTGGTGATCTGTTCGATCTTACGGTCATCGCCACGGGTGGTCATGGTCAGGCGCGACAGCGTCTGATCTTCCGTCGGGGCTACCGTCAGGGTTTCGATGTTGTAACCACGCTGAGCGAACAGGCCGACAACGCGTGACAGCGCGCCCGGCTCGTTCTCAAGCAGGATAGAGATAATGTGCTTCATGATCAGGTCCGCTCCGTCTTGCTCAGCCACATATCGCGCATGGCGCCCATAGGGACCTGCATCGGATACACGTGTTCGGTTTCATCGACGACAACATCGAGGAACACCAGACGGTCGTTGTATTTGCCAAAGGTGTCTTCCAGTGCCTGTGGCAGCTCGTCGCGGCCTTCAACACGGATACCGACATGGCCGTAGGCTTCCACCAGCTTGACGAAATCCGGCAGGGATTCCATATAAGAGTGGGAGTGACGGCCTTCATAGTTCATGTCCTGCCACTGACGCACCATGCCCAGTGAGCCGTTGTTCAGACACAGGATCTTCACCGGAATGCCGTACTGCAGACAGGTCGACAGTTCCTGGATGTTCATCTGAATGGAACCTTCACCCGTAACACATACGACCATTTCATCGGGGAAGTTCATTTTCACGCCCATGGCGGCCGGGAAGCCGAAGCCCATGGTGCCCAGACCACCGGAGTTGATCCAGCGGTTCGGCTTGTCGAACTTGTAGTACTGGGCGGCAAACATCTGGTGCTGACCGACGTCAGACGTCACGTAGGCGTCGCCTTTGGTCGCAGCCCACATGGCTTCGATCACTTCCTGCGGCTTCATCAGCTGCGAGTCATTCTTGTCGTAATGACCGGCATGACGGGTACGCCATTCGTTAATCTGTTTCCACCAGCTGGCCAGTGCTTCGGCATCCGGGGTCTCACCGGCTTCGTCGAGCAGCGACATCATTTCATCCAGAACCGCGCCAACCGGGCCTACGATCGGCACATCGGCGGTGATGGTTTTGGAGATGGACGACGGATCAATGTCGATATGAATGATCTTGGCATCCGGGCAGAACTTGTCAGTCGCGTTGGTTACGCGGTCATCAAAACGCGCGCCTACGGCCAGAATCACATCGGCGTTGTGCATGGTCATATTGGCTTCGTACGAGCCGTGCATACCCAGCATGCCCACAAAACGCTCGCCGGTGCCCGGGTACGAACCCAGACCCATGAGGGTGTTGGTGCACGGGAAGTTCAGACGGTCGACCAGCGCACGCAGTTTGTCGGAGCTGCCATCAATGATGACACCACCACCGGCGTAAATGATCGGACGGCGGGCGTTGAGCAGCAGCTCAACCGCCTTTTTGATCTGACCGGAGTGGCCACGCTGTGGCGGCGCGTAGGAACGCATGCGGATCTTCTTCGGATAGACATACTCATAGCGCTCGTTCGGCATGGTCATGTCTTTCGGAATGTCGATCACGACCGGGCCCGGACGGCCGGTGCTGGCAATGTAGAAGGCCTTAGCCACGATCTCCGGAATGTCTTCCGGGCGGCTGACGGCAAAGCTGTGCTTCACGATCGGGCGTGACACACCCAGCATGTCGGTTTCCTGGAAGGCGTCGTCGCCCACCAGATGGCTCATAACCTGACCAGAGATCACGACCATAGGAATCGAGTCGGTAAACGCCGTGGCGATACCGGTAATGGTGTTCGTGGCACCCGGACCTGAGGTCACCATGACCACGCCCGCTTTACCGGTTGCGCGGGCATAACCATCCGCCATGTGCGCAGCTGCCTGCTCATGACGGACCAGTACATGCTTGACGGCGCTCTGGCGGTAGAGCGCATCATAGACATGCAGTAACGAGCCACCTGGGTAGCCGTAAACGTATTCGACGCCGGATTCGTGAAGGGCACGGACCAGCATTTCTCCGCCGGAAATTAATTCCACCGTTGTATCCTCATTCTCAGCTCGCCGTTGAGCTGTTGCATAAAAAGTGATGGACCCGCCTCGCGCGGGTCCCGGGCTGGATGAATCACTTTTAGTTCATCATCAGGTGCTTGATGCCGGGTCCAGGTCACCAAGTTAGAACCGGAGTGGAGGATAACCACACCGGAAACCTCAGCCATTTCTGCCACCCGTCAGGTAATCAGAAACAGACTGTTTATGTCATCAGGCGGCATTTTCCGGGTATGGAACAGCGTCGGCCTGACAAAGCGGACGTATTGTAGCAGCAGAAAATGCCTCTGAAAACCGCTCAGAGGCCTTTGAAACAGTGGATTCTTTCGGTTTTGCAGGTGTTTTTCCGAAGGATTTCCGATGAGGGTTTCTGAGGGTTGAAAAGTGGCTTGGGGACTTTGCTTTCCCACTGTTTGGGAGCTGATCTTAGTAATAGGAAGCCAAAGGACCTGTCATCCTGCGGCTTGACCGCAGGATCCAGTTCTTCACCATCTTTGAGGGGGGTTGTTGGTGGATCCTGCGGTCAAGCCGCAGGATGACGGAATTATTAAGCAAATTCCGTAGAGATTACGGGAGGTCAATGAGGTTATAGGGTCTTCCAGATCAGGCTGATCTGACGCCCGGTGCGGCCGTCGCGGCGGTAAGAAAAAAAACGCTCAGAATCGGAAAACGTACACAGGCTGCCGCCGTAAACCGCGGCAATGCCGGCGTGTTTCAACTGCCAGCGTGCGATCCCGGCGAGATCAGCGAAGAGGCGGTCGCCCTGCCCCGCGACAAAGAAGGCATCCGGCGCATCAGCGAAGGCTGCGCGGACGTCCGGGCCAACTTCAAAGGCGCCCGGGCCAATGGCCGGAGCCAGATAGGCACTGACCCGCTGCGGATCAGGAAACGCCGCCAGCGTACGCAGCAGGACACCCGCCGCGAGCCCGCGCCAGCCGGCGTGTGCCGCCGCAACCCGTTCACCACGGTCATCGCAGAACAGCACCGGCAGGCAATCGGCAGTCATCACCGCACAGGCGATACCTGTGTCTGTGACTGAAGAGGCATCGGCCTCAGGCTGACCATTCGCACCGGCCGGGATCAGATCACAGCCATGTACCTGAGTCAGATACTGCACCTGATCGCAGCCCGGCAGTGCGGCCAGCAGGGCAGCCCGGTTGGCAGCAACGGCTTGCGGGTCATCACCGACATGATCACCCAGATTAAAGCTGTCGTACGGTGCAGCAGAGACACCGCCACGGCGACCGCTGAAGCGCGCCTGCACGCCGTCTGGCAGGGGCCATTCGGGTGTGAACAGGTCCAGCGGCAGTGAGACCACGGTTATTCTCCGCGTTCCTGATCGTCGGCGAGGGTATTGAGCAGCTCGATAAAATCATCCGGCAGTTCGACTTCCCAGGTCATGATTTCGCCACTGCGCGGATGCACCAGCGTCAGTTCGCGGGCATGCAGGGCCTGACGCGGGAAGTTGGCCAGCAGGTCGCGCAGCTCAGGGCCTATGCCTTTGGTCAGGCGCTGACGCGCGGCGTAAGTGGCATCACCGACCAATGGATAACCGATGTGCGACAGATGCACGCGGATCTGATGCGTGCGGCCCGTTTCCAGCTTGCAACGTATGTAAGTATGGGAAGGGAATTTGTGCAGCACGCGGTAGTGAGTGACGGCTTCTTTTCCGGTAGGAGACACCGACATCTTGGTACGCTGGGTGCCATGACGGCCAATCGGCGCATCGACTTTACCGCCACCGGTCATATGGCCCTGAACCACGGCTTCGTACTCGCGGCCCATGCTGCGGTCCTGCAGCTGACCGACCAGATGGTTCTGCGCCTGCAGGGTTTTGGCCACCACCATCAGGCCGGTGGTGTCTTTATCCAGCCGGTGCACAATACCGGCACGGGGAATGTTCACCAGCTCCGGGCAGTGATGCAGCAGGCCATTGAGCAGAGTGCCGGTGTAGTTACCAGCCGCCGGGTGCACGACCAGATCCGCCGGTTTGTTGATCACCAGAATGTCATCATCTTCGTAGACGATGTCGAGATCCATGTCTTCGGCCTGCCAGTCGCCTTCGGCTTCCTGCTCGGCACGGAGATCCAGAGTCTCACCGCCGGTGAGTTTGTCGCGGCCGCGCATGACCTGTCCGTTCACGGTCAGCTGGCCGTCTTTGATCCATTGCTGCAGACGGGAACGGGAAAAGTCCGGAAACAGGCGTGCGGCCACCTGATCAAAGCGTTTGTTGCCCTCGTCGTAGGGCACTTCAACTGACATAACAATCTGGACGGACATATTCCTCTGCCTTGGTCTGCGTGGGCCAGAGTGCTACCGGACCCGCCGAAAAGCGGGGATTATATCGCTAATCCGGGTAACACCAAGCTGTCTGTACCCGCGCGAATGGATATTAACTTATATTTCAGAACAATCCGTCTCAACAGGGCTAATTGTTGGGACAATCAACGCGTGCTTTATTACGCGGCAATCAGAATCAGGAGAACGCTATGTCGCGCTTACTTATCACTACCACCCTGCTCGCACTGGGACTGGCCGGTTGTTCCGGCGGAGAACCTCAGGGGCCGGGTCAGGCACAGCACTTACAACCGGTGGATGTTGCGGAAGTCGTCAGTGCGGATGTGGTCGACTGGAGTCACTTTACCAGCCGCCTGGAAGCCCGTCAGGAAGTGGACATACGCCCGCGTGTCAGCGGCGTGGTCGACTCGGTCGAGTTCCGCGAAGGCAGCTGGGTGAAGAAAGGCGATCTGCTGGTGAAGCTTGATCCGCGCCCGTTCGCCGCTGAAGTGAAACGTCTGGAAGCCCAGCAGAAAGCCGCGCAGGTAGCCCTGGATAAGGCCGGGATGGAAGCCGGACGTATCGACAGCCTGGTGAAGAGCAACGCCGTTTCCGAAGAAGAAGCCGATGCCCGCCGCTTCCTGCAGCTGCAGCGTAAGGCGGAGCTGGCCTCGGTTGACGCCGCCCTCACCGCTGCACGCCTGAATCTGGAATTCACTTCCATCACCGCCCCGATTGATGGCCAGGTATCGAGCGTCTTTATTGACCCCGGTAACACCGTCAGTGCCAACAGCAGTGTGCTGACCCGGGTGGTAAACGGCCGTCAGCTGTTCGCTTACTTCGATATTGATGAGCGTACCTGGAACCAGAAGTTTGCTGATGTCAGCGCCGAAACCGGGCTGGCCGTATACCTGCAGCTGGCCGGTGAAGACGGTTACCCGCACAAAGGCAGCCTCGACTTTATTGATAACGCCATCAACCCGGATACCGGCACCCTGCGTGTCCGCGCCCTGTTTGAAGACAACGCAGCGGCACTGCGCCCCGGCGCTTTTGCCCGCGTGCGTCTGGCGCCTGAGAAAGTCAGCCACAGTATTCTGGTACCGGAAACGGCCCTCGGCACCGACCTGCAGAACCGCTTCGTGCTGACCGTGGATGACAACAACACCCTGCAGTATCAGGTGGTCACTCTGGGCACCCGCATCGGTGCTCTGCGCGTAATCAACTCCGGCCTGAAAGAAGGTCAGCGTATTGCCGTGAACGGTCCGGCCCGCGTCGGACCGGGCATGCCGGTGGAGCCGCGTCCCGTCGAGATTGATACACAGGCGCTGGAGCAGTCACCACCACTGACCCGGGTTGATGACAGCAGCAGCAGTTCTCTGCTGAGCGCTGCAGACTGAGAGGTACAGGATGAACTTCAGTCATTTCTTTATTAACCGGCCGATCTTTGCCTCGGTCCTGTCGCTGCTGATCCTGATCGGCGGTGCCATCTCGCTGTTCCAGCTGCCGGTGAGCGAATACCCCGAAGTGGTGCCACCTACTGTGGTAGTAACCGCTAACTATCCGGGCGCCAACCCTAAGGTCATCAGTGAAACTGTGGCCGCTCCGCTGGAGCAGGAACTGGCCGGTCTGGAAAACCTGCTGTATCAGTCGTCGCAGTCGACCGCCGATGGCCGTATGTCCCTGACCGTGACACTGGCACTGGGCACCGACCTTGACCGTGCACAGGTGCAGGTACAGAACCGCGTCAACAGCGCCATTCCGCGCCTGCCGGAAGAAGTACAGCGCCTCGGCGTGGTGGTGGAGAAATCCTCCCCTGACCTGACCATGGTGGTGCACCTGATTTCGCCGGACGAAAGCCGCGACAGCGCCTACCTGATCAACTACGGCGACCTCTATATTGAGGATGAGCTGAAAGCCATTCCGGCGGTGGGTGACGTGCGCCTGTTCGGTGCCGGTAACTACGCCATGCGCATCTGGCTGCAACCGGAAGCGCTGGCCGAGCGCCGCCTGACCGCCGGTGATGTGGTCAATGCCGTGCGCCAGCAGAACCGTCAGGTTGCTGCCGGTATGCTGGGTGCTCAGCCCATGGTGCGGGAGAACCAGTTCCAGATTCTGCTGAATGTGGAAGGCCGCCTTGAGAGCGTTGATGAGTTTGAAAACATCATCGTCAACATCGGTGATCAGGGTGAAGTGACCCGTCTGAAAGACGTGGCGCGCATTGAACTGGGCCAGAGCTCGTACTCGCTGCGTGCTCTGCTCGACGGCAAGAACGCCATCGCCATTCCGATTTTCCAGCGCCCGGGCTCCAACGCCATCCAGCTGTCGGATGACGTGCGTGCCACCATGAAGCGTCTGTCAGAAAACTTTCCGGAAGGCGTGAGCTACGACATCGTTTATGACCCGACCATCTTCGTCCGCGGCTCGATTGAGGCTGTGATCCATACCCTGCTGGAAGCTGTGGTTCTGGTGGTTCTGGTAGTCATCCTCTTCCTGCAGACCTGGCGCGCCTCCATCATCCCTCTGATTGCCGTGCCGGTGTCACTGATCGGCACCTTTGCCGTGATGCACTGGCTGGGCGTGTCGATCAACACCCTGTCGCTGTTCGGTCTGGTGCTGGCCATCGGTATCGTGGTGGACGACGCCATCGTGGTGGTGGAAAACGTGGAGCGCAACATCCGCAATGGTCTGGCGCCGAAAGAAGCCACCAAGCAGGCCATGACGGAAGTGACTGGCCCCATCATCGCTATTGCACTGGTGTTGTGTGCGGTGTTTATCCCGACGGCCTTTATCTCGGGCCTGTCCGGTGAGTTCTATAAACAGTTCGCCCTGACCATCACCATCTCGACCCTGATCTCAGCGTTCAACTCACTGACGCTGTCCCCGGCGCTGTCGGCTCTGCTGCTGAAAGGCCACGACGACAAGCCGGACCTGCTGACCCGGGGCATGGAAAAGATTTTCGGCCGCTGGCTGTTCGAACCCTTCAACCGCCTGTTTAACCGCAGCTCAGACCTCTACGAAGGTCTGGTGAAAAAGCTTATCCGCTTCGCCATGGTGATCGGTGTGGTGTACCTGGGCCTGCTGCTGCTCACCGGCAAGGTGTTTACCTCAGTGCCGGGCGGCTTTATTCCGGCGCAGGACAAACAGTACCTGATTGCCATCGCCCAGCTGCCGGACGCCTCCAGCCTTGACCGTACCGAGGCGGTGGTGAAAGAGATGAGCAACATGGCACTGCAGACCCCGGGTGTGGCCAACGCCGTCGGCTTCCCCGGTCTGTCGGTGAACGGCTTTGCCAACAGCCCCAACAGCGCCATCATATTCCTGTCACTGAAAGCGTTTGAAGAACGTCAGAGCCCGGCAGAAAGCGCCTTTGCTATTGCCGGTGCCCTGAACGGCCGCTTCTCCACCATCGACGAAGCCTTTGTTGCTGTGTTCCCGCCACCGCCAGTACTCGGACTGGGCAGCACGGGCGGCTTTAAAGTACAGCTGGAAGACCGCGACAGCCTCGGCTTTGAAGCCCTGTTCAATGCACTGCAGACCGTGCAGGGACTGGGCTGGCAGGACCCGGCACTGACCGGCCTGTTCTCCAGCTTCCGCATTCAGGTGCCGCAGATGGATATTCACGTCGACCGTGAGCAGGCCATGCTGCAGGGCATACCGTTGAGCGAAGTGTTCGACGCCCTGCAGATTTATCTGGGTTCGCTCTACATCAACGACTTCAACCTGTTCGGCCGCACCTATCAGGTGAACGCTCAGGCCGATGCTCATTACCGTGTCGATCCGGAGCAGATCCTGCGTCTGGAAGTGCGTAACAACGCCGGTAACATGGTGCCTCTCGGCTCTGTGCTGACCGTCACCCCGACCACCGGCCCTGACCGCGTAATGCGCTACAACGGTTATCCGAGTGCCGAGCTGAACGGTAACCCGTCTCCGGGTTACAGCTCGGATCAGGCGCGCTTTGCGATGGAGAAGATCCTCAACGAGAACCTGCCGGAAGGCATCGACTACGAGTGGACGGAAGTGACCTACCAGCAGATTCTGGCCGGTAACACTATGGTCTACATCTTCCCGCTGGTGATCCTGCTGGTGTTCCTGGTGCTGGCCGCTCAGTACGAAAGCCTGCGCCTGCCGCTGGCGATCATCCTGATCGTACCTATGACCATCCTCTCGGCGCTGCTGGGCGTGATGATCTCGGGCGGAGATAACAACATCTTCACCCAGATTGCGCTGATCGTACTGGTGGCTCTGGCCTGTAAGAACGCCATTCTGATGGTGGAATTCGCGCGTGACCGTCATGACCATGGTCTGTCGCGTCTGCAGTCGATTCTCGAAGCCAGCCGCCTGCGTCTGCGCCCGATTCTGATGACTTCCATCGCCTTCACCGCCGGTGTGGTACCTCTGGTGCTGGCCAGTGGTGCAGGGGCAGAAATGCGCCAGGCCATGGGCGATGCCGTATTCGCCGGTATGCTGGGTGTGACCTTCTTCGGCCTGCTGTTCACACCCGTATTTTACATGGCCGTGAGCGGTGGTCGTGACGAGGCCACGGAAGAGAAGGGAAAATAACGTAAAGAGCCGCGGGTTATTGGAGCAAATGCCTTGTATTGTGTTCTAATAGCCCGCTGTATTTACCGGACACTGCTGAACCACCCATGCGCGCATCCCCGTCTGTTATCAAGATTCTCGCCCTGTCTCTGGTGTTGGGCCTCGCTGCCTGTTCTTCCAACAAAGACAAAGAAATCCTTACCGAGCAGGAATACTACCGCGAAGCCCGTCAGGCACTGGATAAAAACAACCTGATTGTGGCTCAGGATCGCCTGCGCCGGCTGGAAAACCAGTACCCGTTCGGCCGGTACGCCGAACAGGCTCAGCTGGAACTGATTTACGTGCTGTACCGCATGTCGGATATGGAAGAAGTACTGACCGCGTCCGAGCGTTTCATCCGTCTGCACCCGCAGCACGAACAGGTCGACTACGCCTACTACATGCGCGGACTCGCCACCTATGAAATGGCCTTTACCTTTATCGAGCGCTATTTCAGCGACGACATCGACCGCCGTAACCCGGCCCCGCTGCGTGATTCTTTTGCGTATTTCTCTGAGCTGATTCAGCGTTACCCGGGCAGTCCGTATAACGCCGATGCCCGCGCCCGCATGATTTACCTGCGTGAACGTATGGCCAGCTACGAAGTGGAAGTCGCACGTTACTACATGAAGCGTCACGCCTATCTTGCCGCTGCCAACCGCTGCGAAAGCGTAGTGACTGAATTCCAGCACACCGCGTCTGTCGGTGATGCGCTCGCCATTATGACCGAGGCGTATCACTACCTCGAACTGGACGACAAAGCCCAGACGTCACTGGCGGTACTGAAACTGAACTATCCGGATCATGAGCAGCTGGTGAACGGCAAGTTCATGAAGAGCGGGCTGGCGGATGTGGATCGTCGTTCGTTCCTGAATATTGTGTCGTTCGGGATTCTGGATTCACGGCAGTAATTGCTGACTGCTGAATAAAAAAGCCTGCTGAAAGCAGGCTTTTTTGTTTGTGACATTCTGCAATTTCGGAATACCAATCAGTTTTTATTAACCGATTGATACACAACACTGACGACCATTCAGAGGCTTGCCGAGCTTGTACGCCTTTGCGAGTACTTCGTCATCCCGCGACTTGATCGCGGGATCCAGATATTTTGCTGAAATGAAAAATCGTAAAATGGATCCCGCGATCAAGTCGCGGGATGACGGTCATATTCAGTAAACCGATTTAATCTGCAACATCACAGGAGCGTCGCGAGCGAAGAGAAGACAAGGCAAAATTTTCCGGGGGAGCGCAGCGTACACGAAGTACGTGAGCACCCGACGGAGAAATTTTAACGCCGTATTATCGAGCGCAGCAGCTCCCTTAGTTTTCTGAGCGTCGTGAGCGCAACTCAGGCAAGGCAAGCAGCCGCGAAGAAGCGCAGTTTACATGTGGTAAATGAGCATTCTGAGCGGCTGATTAACACCGCCTGAGTAAGCGCAACAGCTCAGAGGCCGGGCTTCCAGCCGTTCGTGATGGGATACCGCCTATCCCTGCCAAATCCACGCCGCGTCACTCTCACTCCCACCGGTGCCTGACGACGTTTGTACTCGTTCACATCCACCAGCCGCAGTACGCGCATCACGTCGTCGCGTTCAAACCCGGCACTGATGATCTGTTCGGCGCTGTGGTCGTGCTCGATGTAGAGTTCGAGAATGGCATCCAGTACCGGGTATGGCGGCAGGCTGTCTTCATCCACCTGATCCGGCGCTAACTCAGCGGATGGCGGACGGTCAATGACACGTTGTGGGATTACAGGTGAGATGGTGTTGCGGTATTCGGCCAGGGCAAACACTTTGGTTTTATACACGTCTTTCAGTGCGCCATAGCCACCGGCCATGTCGCCATAAAGCGTGGCGTAACCAACGGCCATTTCACTTTTATTACCTGTCGTCAGCACCATGGAGCCGGTTTTGTTCGACAGCGCCATCAGCAGTACGCCACGACAGCGGGACTGCAGGTTCTCTTCGGTGGTGTCGACTTTCAGGCCTGCGAAATCTTCAGCCAGTGCGTCCATAAAGGTGGCGTACATAGGCTCGATGGAGATTGACTGATACTTCACCCCCATGGCTTCGGCCTGCAGGGCGGCGTCTTCCTTGCTCATGCCAGAGGTCCATTTGAACGGCATCATCACCGCACGCACACGCTCAGGCCCCAGGGCATCGACAGCGATGGCAAGGGTAAGCGCAGAGTCGATACCGCCGGAAAGCCCGAGCAGAACGCCGGGGAAGCGGTTCTTGTTCACGTAATCGCGTACACCCAGTACCAGTGCCTGATACAGGTCTCCCAGTTCATCACATCGGGCGGGTTCAGACGCGCTGAGGGTCTGCAGGCGGCCTTCGTCATAGATCACCTGAGCTGCGGCTTCTTCCCAGCTGGGCAGTTGCAACACGGTGCTGCCATCAGCAGCAACCGCAAATGAGCTGCCATCAAATACCAGCTCATCCTGTCCGCCAACCTGATTCACATAAAGGACGGGAACCTTGTGGCTTTCGACATGACGGCGCACCAGTGCGACCCGCTCTTCGTGCTTGCCCATATGGAAGGGGGAGGCGTTGAGGTTGAGGATCATCTCTGCACCGGCGGCCACAGACTGTGCGACCGGCGCATCAAACCAGATGTCCTCACACACGGTCAGGCCCAGGCGCACACCGCGGAAGTCGACCACACAGGGCTCTGAACCCTGGCTGAAATAGCGTTTCTCATCGAATACCTGATAGTTCGGCAGCTCCTGCTTGGCGTACTGGCCAATACAGCGGCCCTGATACCAGATACCAGCACAATTGAAGAGACCGTCATCCGTCTGCAGCGGGTAGCCCACCACGATGGCGATGGCGTGGCTGGCTTCGGCAATGTCTGAGAGTGCCTGGCTGACTCTTTTCTGCAGACTCGGACGCAGCAACAGGTCTTCCGGCGGATAACCGGTGAGGGCCAGTTCGGTGAACACAATCAGGTCTGCCCCGCTTCCGGCGGCCCCGTGGGCGGCTTCAATAATCCGCGCCGTGTTGCCGCTGATATCACCAACGTGGAAGTTGCATTGCGCGAGAGAAATTCTGAGAGAGTCTGCCATGGTCAGCCGGTCCGGTAATGAAGGCTGTATTGTCAGAAAAACCGGGCTGACAGGCAAACACTGCGTCCGATTCCGTTACTGATCCACCGGGTCAGTGACAAACGGACACCGGCACAGGCTCCCACTGCCAAAAATCAGGCCAACATATAACCGTTCATTCCTGTTTTTATACCGCTTATCGCGGACATCTTGGAGACATATACTAACAATGTAGTATTGATCGTTTAATGAACGATACAAAAAAGTTCCGATCATGAAGAAAAATAATAATGCATTTACCCTGATCGAGCTTCTGATCACCCTGTCAGTAGCAAGCCTGCTGATCACTGTTGCCATACCTTTTATGGGATCTTTTGTCGCCAACAACTCGGCCCGTGAAGCTACGTCGCTGATGGAGCTGGATCTGCTGTATGCGCGCAACACCGCGGTTTCACGGGAAGTGACTGTAGAGATCACTCCGGTAGACGACGAGTTCGAAAACGGCTGGCAGATTGAAGTTATCGGGG
>DBNK01000030.1:78763-79724 GCA_002298335.1 Thalassolituus sp. UBA674 | reverse complement strand
GGCAGATTGAAGTTATCGGGGCCACTGATAATGAACTGCTGCGCAACCGCGCCGCTCTCGATGACCGGGTCAACATTACCTCTGCAGAGTTCACCTCTTCCGCCCCGGTCCGTTTCAATAATAAAGGTGCCCTGGCGGCTGCGGGTACGATTACCATCTGCACTGAGGGCAGTACCGGCGACCTGGACACTGAGATTGACCTTCTGACCTCCGGTCAGACCAGCTTCCGGAGGTTCTCATGCTGATGCGTTCAGGGCAGCGTGGTATCACGCTGATTGAGGTCGGGGTGACGCTGGCCGTCACCACCGTCGGTCTGCTGGGTCTGACTGCCATGCAGCTGCATTCGGTACGTTCCTCCAAGGACAGCGTTAACCGGGCCCAGGCGGTGTGGGTTGCCAACGACCTGATCAACCGCATCCGGGCCAATGAAATCACCGATTACACCACCAGCAGTGAGCTTTTCTGCGGTGACATGCCGCAGACCATCAAGGCCTGCAGCGCGTATTACAGTGACTCCTCCAGGGTCGCCACAGACGCCAGCTGCAGTGGTGCCGAAATGGCCGTATTCGATACCTGGGAAGCGCTCTGCGGTATGCCATCCGGCGACAATACGGTGGGCTCAGCGGGTTATCTGATTGACCCTTCACTGTCGATTACGGCCACCGGTGGTCTGGAAAGCGAGCACACCATCACCATCAGCTGGGTATCCCGTACCACCTCGGATGATGCCTATGTCACCAGCTCCACCGTCACCGGTCGCAACGACGATGGCAGTCAGCGCTTTCTGGTGGATCAGTCAAATGTCTCGGCGAACCAGCGTTCGTCCTACAGCATCAGCTTCTGGCCATAAGAAGGAGACGACTTATGAACAGATTGAAAATCCCTTATTCACGGCATCAGCGGCAATCCGGCTTTACCCTGGTCGAGCTGATGGTCGCCATGACTCTGGGTCTGCTGATCA
>DBNK01000030.1:0-78453 GCA_002298335.1 Thalassolituus sp. UBA674 | reverse complement strand
GCCATGACTCTGGGTCTGCTGATCAGCTTTTTTGCGTCTGAAATCCTGATTACCAGCAACCGGAATGCCTCGGTCTCCAAAGACCTGACACAGGCTCAGGAGGCCGGACGTTACGCCATCAGCTACCTCAACCGCTCACTGATGAAGGCCGGTTTCAGTGAAGACGGAGCACTGACCCAGCCTTTTGAAAGCACCTGTGCGGATCCGTCCAGCCCGGGCATGTGTACCCTGGACACCGACAGTGGCAACGGTGACCGGATTGCCATCCGCCGTACCGTCACAACCGCTGATAACCTGGACTGTACCGGTGCGGCGCTGGGTGCTGCGGATGGTACCGAAGTGACCGATGTGTTCTGGGTTGCCAGCGACGATGACGGCACTTACCTGCAATGCCAGACCTGGCGCTCCGCTGACGCTACGGCCCTGATAACAGCACAGACACTTGCCAGTGGTGTGGAAGCCCTGCAGGCGCTCTATGGGGTCAGCCTGTGTGAGACCAGCGGCACCAGCAGACGCAATGTCAGTGCGTATCTGGCGGCCGATGAAATTGATTCGCCACCGGCAGCCTTTACCGCGGTCACCTGCAGCGACGGCACAGCCGCCATGGTGGAATGGAGCCGGGTGTATGCCGTCAAGGTGGCACTGCTGACCCGGGCACCATCCGCCACCATGGGTGCCGCCGAGAGCCGTGGCTACACCCTGCTGGATGCTGCGCCTTACCGTTTTGATGATCAGTACACCCGTCAGGTGTTCAGCTCGACCGTGGCCCGGGCGAACTTCTGAGACCGAATTGAGAGAACAGACAATCATGCAGAAATTACAGGGATTCACGCTGATGGAACTGATGGTAGCGGTCGCTATCGTCGGCATTCTCTCAGCCTTTGCTTATCCGAGTTACCAGCAGTATGTGCGCGAAAGTAACCGCACCGAGGCCATCAAGACAGTACAGGTAATTCTTGATGGGCAGGAGCGCTATTTCCTGCGCAACGACACCTACACCACCACCCTGGGTTCCGGTGGACTGGGTCTGAACGTGAACGGCAGTGATCAGGTGGTCACCGACGATTACAACATCAGCGCCCGCACCTGTACCGACAGCGGGGGTACTGCCATGCCACTGACCCTGTGTGTTGAACTGCTGGCCGATGCCAGCGGCAATCAGGATGAAGACGGCGACATCATCATTAACTCGATGGGGCGCGCGGTCCGTGACGACGGCAGCGAGCACCTTCTGACGGAATAAGGGCCATACGATGAAACACAATAAAGCACGCCCCACTGATCGCCAGACAGGTTCTGCTCTGGTGGTATCACTCATCATGCTGTCGGCGGTGACCTTTCTCGCCATCATCAGCATGGAAAGCTCTTCGGTGCAGCTGAAGATGGTCAGCAACTCACAGAAAAGCGAGCAGGTGTTTCAGGCCGCTCTGAGTGAACTGGAAGCGCAGTTCTCCGAATCCAACGAGTACGGTGACGCCGAAGATACCCTCTATGAAGCCATGACCAGCTTCACCACCGACGAAGACGGCAACTTCCTCAGCCTGCCGGTCGACGCAGACCAGATTTCCACCGGGTACGGCACAGATCTGAGCACATCCGTCATCTACACCGGTGATCCGACGACCCACATCAACCGCACATTTAACGGTGATACCAGCGCGTCGAAATTCCAGCGCCGCTTCTTCACCTTCAATACCGAGGCGGACATCAGTGAGCGTTTCAACTCTGACCAGTCGATGGGCTTCTCCCGTCTGGTCCCGGTGTTATAAGGAGTCTGCCATGCGATTACTCACGCCCCTGCTGCTGAGTGCCATCAGCGCCAGCGTTCTGGCCGATGACACCGAGGTGTACACCGGCAACGGCGCCGGTACCGACGCCAACATCATGTTCATCCTCGACACCTCCGAGAGTATGTCGACCCTGGCCAATCCGACTGAGGTCACAGCCTATGATCCGGACGTGGTTTACGACAACAGCCGGTTCGGCTTTGAGCCTGATTCGCTGTACGTTTATAACGCCCCTGTGTATGAGCTGGACTTCCCGCAGGTGGATGATGTGGTGGCCATTTTTCTGGACCCGACCACGGCCTACTGGATCAAGCAGTACGAAGTCTACTCTGACATGGACAACAACCCGGTGGTGTCCTGTGACATCAGCCGGGCTGATCAGCGCAGTGACAACCCGGCCCGGACCGGACCGGTGAAGACTTCGGAGATGTACTGACGCGTCAGGGTTACTACCATGGCAACTGGGCGTTCTGGCGCAAAGGTCTTGGCTGGGCTGCCCCCTACACCAGCAGTTACATTTTTGAGTATTACGAAACGGATACCGTGTACCAGTATCTGGCGTACGACGATCCTTTCACCCGGGTCTCACAACAGACGGATCTGGAAAACGGTCTGATCTATGGCAGCACCTCCATCGACAGCCTGCCGACAGTGGATATGGAAGATGGTGACAGCCGGATTCTGCAGTGCGAAATGGACCGTATCGGTGGCTACCGTTATGTATGGAATGGCGGTTACTACGACTATATGTCAAACCGTGATGTGGATATTCCGTTCTCAGACTCAAGCAGCAACGACCACTCGGTATCGTCCTATCACTACAACATCCTGCTGACCGGTAACTACCTCAACTACCTGTCGTTTGCCATTGAGTCGCGTATGGATGTTGTGCGCCGGGCCGTACGAGATGTGATGGATGAAACGCCCGGCATCAATATCGGCATCATGCCGTTTGATGCCGACGGTGACGGTGCCTACATCGGCCATCCGATTGAACCGGTGAGCATCGCCAAAGACACCATCAGCGCCCGCCTGAATATGTACTCGGCGGAATCACTGACCCCGGTATCTGAAGCTCTGTATGAGGCCCATCTCTATTTTGCCGGGAAAGAAGCGGACGCCGGGGACGATGCCCGTGGTACCGTCGTCTGGGAAGCACGCCCGAATCCGGTCGGTATGTTCACCGGTGACAACGAAGGCGAATACGATGCAGAACCGGATGAGCGCGTATGGGAAGATCCGGATGCGGACGATCTGGTGTATTCACCCCCTTCATCCCTGACCTGTACACCGTCTAAAATCCTGTTCTTCTCCGATGGCGAACCCACCGGTGATACCAGTGCCGACTCTGAAATCGATGACCTGATCCGCGATCTGGCCGCGTATCAGCAGATTCCGGACGTGGACTATCTGGACACCACCAACTGCAGCCAGTGCGGTGAAGAAATCGCCTATTACCTGGCCCACGCAGACCAGCGCAGTGACCTGGCCGGTATCCAGACCGTGAGTGTCGATACCATGGGCGGTTTCTTTGACCGCCGTGAATCGGATGAAGAAGAGGCCATCGAATTTCTCACCGATATGGCCGAAGCCGGTAACGGTACTTTCTACACGGCCAACAACTACGAAGAAATGAAGGATGGTCTGTCCGACTCCTTTACCAACGTCAACACCGACCCATCGACCTTTATTTCCCCCACGGTTGCGGTGAGCTCGTACAACAGCCTGCGGGTCACCGAAGAGATTTATTACACCGTGTTCCAACCGGCGGAAAGTACCGCCTGGCGCGGCAATCTGAAACGCTACAAACTCGGCAGCGAAGGCCAGATTCTGGCCGACATCGGTCAGGATTTTGACCCGGAGAACGGTGAATCAGCCTACTATCTCGAAGGCGATGCCATCGACGAAGACAGCGGCTACTTCAAACTCGAAGCCCGCAGTTACTGGAGCGATGAAGCGGATGGTTACTACGTGGATCAGGGCGGTATGGCCCACAGGTTCACGCTTGAGCGCAACATCTTCACCGATAACGGGTCTGCCCTGGTGTCCATTTCTGATGAGATCTCGGTGCCCGGTTCCGGCCTGGTCGGCAGCCTCTTCAGCCATCTCAGCAGCCTGCTTACGGATACTCTGCTGAGCAAAGACCTGCTGGGAATCAGCGGGGCTTCTGATGAAGAACAGGAAGACCTGATCAACTGGATCGGGGGCCTCAGTACCGGCACGGATGACGATGACAATGAGATATTCATCGCCCGCGAGGAAATGGAAGATCCGCTGCACAGCCAGCCACTGATCATCAACTACGGCCCGGGCGACCGGGTGCTCTTCATGGGCACCAACAGTGGCTACCTGCACGCCTTCCGGGTGGAGCTGGATAACGCTGGTGAAGTTTTCTCCTACATTCCGCGCCCACTGCTTACCAGCCCGGTCTATTATCAGGACCCGAGTTCCGATCTGGATGATAAGGCCTACGGCATGGACGGACGTCTGTCCTTCTGGCACAAAGATCTGGATTACAACAACGAAGTTGATGGCTCCGACAAGGTGTATCTGTACGCCGGTATGCGCCGCGGTGGCAGCAGTTACTATGCACTGGATGTGACAGACCCTGAGAATCCATCCATCGCCTGGCAGATACACGGCCCCTATCAGGACACCAACAAGAACGTGCCTTCGGTAACCACCGGGTTCTCCGCGCTCGGGCAGACCTGGTCACGCATGGTGCCGGCACAGATCCGCTGGGACGGTGCCAGCCGCGTGGTGCTCTTTTTCACTGGCGGCTACGATACCGATAAAGACGACCAGTCTGTGCGTACCGCCGATGACCTCGGGGCCACCCTCTACATGGTCGATGCGGAAACCGGTGCCCTGCTGTGGAATGCCAGCATCAATGCCACGCTCAGCCACAGCATGCAGTACAGTTTCACTACCGACCCGATTGTGCTGGACCGCGACAACGACGGCGCCTCTGACCTGCTCTACGCCGCTGACACCGGCGGCCAGGTGTGGCGCTTTGATCTCAGTGAAACCGCAACCAGTGCCGACGAGTTTGCCAGCGGAGGTGTCATAGCCGATATTGCCGGTTCCTCGGCCAGCAATGACCGCCGCTTCTTCAATAACCCGGACCTGTCGTACATCAGTTACACCTACGCTCAGCGTCAGGCCAATCAGGACATCGTCAGTGACGATTTTGACCGTTACGGGTATGTTCTGATCAGTATTGGCAGCGGTAACCGTGCCAGCCCTCTGGAAGAAGCCACGACGAACTACCATTTCCTGATTAAAGACACTCTGGGTGTCAACAGCCCGCTGTCCGGTTACACCACCACCGATTTCAGCGATCTGACGGAATGGGGTAATGGTGACTCAGATTACGGCTGGTACGTCCCTCTGTCGCTGAGTGGCGAGAAGGTGCTGTCGTCGTCGGTAACCTTCCGTGGGCAGGTATTCTTCACCACCTACTCGCCCTCCAATGACGAGAACTCCGATGCCTGTGGCGGTGATGCCGGTAATGGCGGCAAGTACACCCTGGACATCTACACGCCGACTGAAGACGCTGTACGGGCATCTCTGGGCCAGAACTTTATTCCCGGCGAACCTGTGATTACTGCCCTGCCAGAGAGCGTCAGCAGTGACGATGACGACGATGATGAAACCCCGGGTGAAGGTGAGGAAGGTGAAGAAGAGAACGATGAAGACAACGACCAGTGCAGTAATTACGGTGTGATTGTCAGTACCTCGGTCGAACTCAGCGACGACATCTGTACCAACCTTGAAAAAGAGTACTGGAAGGAAAATAACTGAGCCCGGATCTCAGGGCAGAATAACCTGCCCTGACATCCCGGACCCTGCGGTATCAGACAACGTATGACGCAGCCCCGGCTGCTCAGGATAAGACATCAGAACCCGCAATGCGGAGCAACTGTCAGGAACAAGTGACCAGTTTGCTTTGCTGAATTGTAATCTTACGAAGACAGAAATAAGCCTCCCCTCCCCACATAAAATAAGATCGTCAGACAATATTATTTTCATATCGAAGAACAAATAAACAATATAAATATAAATAATAAAAAAAACAGGTCTTTTTTGTTACCAACTCATTGAACAGATACGGCAATTAATATTATAAATGCGGCCGCGGATCTTATTTCTGACATCGTGGAAGCGGCCTCAACAACCCGGCACTCCCGCCTGCAGCCCTTGTATTATAAGGCCTGCAGCCATCTTCATACTGAATCCTGACGCCGCGGAAGCTCTGAATCCGGACAACTGTCCAGGACTAATACATTTTTTCACTGAACAATCCGGGAGTCATTTCCGATCAGTCTCTGGTCTGTTTTTTTACATATGAAAAATCCATCTGCTGTGTTTTTTCCGTCAGAAAAAAACCTGATGCCAGTCTTTCTGCAGCCTCTCGCAATACAGGGCCGGAACTGAAATATGCGCGGTTTTCTCCTGCTTCTGTTACTGAATTTCCAGGCTGCCGACGCGGCAGAAAATGTCCTGCACAGCCATCTGAATGTTCTGGTTCTGATTGATACCTCAAGCCCGATGGGCGCCTTTGCCAACCCCTTCCCTCCGGCTTATAACCCGGACATTACCTACGATGACAGCCGCTATGGATTTGAGGCTGGTGCTTACTACGTCTTCCGGGCTCCGCTGGTTGATCTGACACCCGACAACACCAGTCCGCTGGATAACAAGGCGCTGTTTCTTGACCCGCAGGTCGCGGACATGCTTCAGGACTTCCGCGTGGAAAGCCGGGTTATCCGTTGTGGTGACACTGCTCAGTACCTGAAGACGCTCAACCAGCAGGGGTTTGATTTTGCCCGTGAGTGGGCCTTCTGGCGTCCCGGACAGCCGGACGGGCAAGCGTACTCACCCGGTAAAACGGACACTGGCTGGAGCGGGCCGGACAAGTACATAGGTTACTACCATTTTTACGGTGAGCAGGACGCGCTGCCCAGCGTTGATTCGGAACCGGGCCACATCCTGCAATGTGCGCTGGCCGGCAGTCAGCCATACCGGTATGAAGAGCAAAATTACCGTTACATGTCCTATGAGTCCGGGCAACAACCGTATGGCAACCGCGCGCCGCACTCCTCTGCTTACCGCTACACCCAACTCATGACCGGTAATTACCTGAATTACCTGTCGGTCGTCACAGAGAGCCGCCTGGATGTCTTCCGCCGTGCTCTGCTGACAGCACTGGATCAGCTGGAGAATATCAACGTCGGACTGGCAACCTTTGACACAGACTCCACCGGTGTCGGCATTGATGTGGCTGTACAGCCTGTGGCCAGCGCCAGGGAAGCAATTCGTGCCCGCCTCAGCCGCCTCTCAGCCTGGTCCGGAAGCCCCGTGGCTGAGGGCTTCTATGAGATGTATCTCTATCTCTCAGGCAACCCTGCGGATTACGGGCTCATGTCACAGGATCACCTCTACTTCTGGGGTGTGTTCTCACGTCGCTATTCCGCGGAAAACTCAGACCCCTATTTTGCCAATGGCTTTCAGACAGGGCATGGGCTGACCAGCCGCGAATACGACGTCAACGATCCGGATGCCTTCACCAACCCGGAAGAGATGACTCATTACCGGGCTCCGGCCGCCAGTGCAACCACACCGACCCGCATTCTCTATATCGCCGGAAGTCAGAACAGCACAGGAAGCAGCAAAGACCGTGAAATCCGGGCGCTGGTGTCCGGTCTGAACTTCAAGGCTCCATACCTGAGTGAGCACTGCGTAACCACTGACCACAGCAGTCAGTCCTGTGCCGAAGAAATTGTGTATCTGATGGCCAATTTCGATACCCGTCCTGAGCTGGACGGTGTACAGACGATTACCACAGATACCATCCTCGGTCTGCCATCAGAGCATTCGACCGCTGCCGGACCACTGTTACGTCAGATTGCTGAAGCCGGTAAGGGCCGCTACTACGAAGCGGCAGACTTTGACGCTCTGGTCGACAGCATCCGCCAGTCCCTGACCCGGTTCTGAGTCAGGCAGACTGTTTTTCCACATTCCCTGTGCTGTGATTGCCAACTGTATTTGTCAGCAATCACAGATCTGTCAGTTATCTGAAAAAACACTGTCAGAATATTGAAAATCTGTTCAACTCCTTTCCATAAAAATCCCAAAAATGTAACAACAAACGTCTTAAATAATCATATTAAAAGACGGTTTTATTCCACATTCTCTCAGAATTTGTGCCAGACTTTTTAAGATGGCCTGAAGCAGGCTTATCCCGCAGTAAAAGGTCAATCTGAATATCAGCAGAAAACCTTAAAATTCCTTTCAGAACAATGATATAGAAACTTGTAATACAATACTACCTGCATATTGAATAACAAGATCACAATGCAAATGTAGGAAATAATTATAGACAGTAAATATCCTCCACAAAGCTGGATTACATTCAGTTACCGTATTATAAAGACGGCGTATTTCTGTTAATTTTTATTCTAATAAATGAACATTAAAAACGCCGGATTCACCCTGATCGAATTACTGGTTGCCATCAGTGTGGCAGCCGTACTTCTTGCTGTGGCCGTTCCATTTATGGGGACATTTACCGCCAACAATACAGCGCGTGAAGCGGCTGCTCTGCTGGAGCTTGACCTGATGTATGCGCGCAATACTGCCGTCACCCGTAACCTTTCTGTGGGGCTGGTTCCCGTGGACGATGAATTTGAAAACGGCTGGCGGGTCTCTGTGTTCAGTGGCACGACGGAAACCGAACTGCTGCGTCAGCGCAATGCACTGGATGATAAGGTCGATGTCACAGCGGCTGCCTATGATTCATCAACACCTGTGCTGTTCAACAACCGCGGCGCACTGTCAAACGGCGGCACCATCAGTGTCTGTACCAGCGGCAGTATCGGCGATGTGGATGCACGGATTGAACTGCTGCCTTCGGGGCAGATAACCTTCCGGAGCGTGTCATGCTGAAGCAGCGGGGCATCACACTCATCGAGGTCGGTGTCACTCTGGCGGTGACCACCGTCGGCTTGCTCGGCCTTACGGCCATGCAACTGCAGGCTGTTCGTTCCGGCAAAGACAGTGTTAACCGGGCACAGGCGACCTGGGTGGCAAACGATCTGATCAACCGCATCCGCGCCAATGAAATTTCCGACTACACCACTGACGAGATCAGCTGTGCCGGTATGCCGCAGACGGTAAAGGCCTGCAGCAGTTACTACGGCGCTGACAGCCGTGTTGTCAGTGATGCCGATTGCAGTGGCGACGAGATGGCCACGTTCGATATCTGGGAAGCCCTGTGTGGTATGCCATCCGGCAGCAACAGTGTCGGCTCCGCCGGCTTCCTGACGGACCCTCATCTGACTATCAGTGCATCTGGTGGTGCTGACAGCGAGCATACCCTGACCATCAGCTGGGTCAGCCGCACGGAATCGGATAACGCCTATGTAGTGTCATCCGAAGTGATCGGCCGGGACTCTGACGGTAATCAGCGTTTTCTGACTGATCAGTCGCAGATTTCGTCTTCGCAGCGTTCTTCTCTGACCATGACATTCTGGCCCTGATATGAAGTCTGCTTCTGTATTTTCAGGCCGCAACACGCTCAGCTCCGGTTTTACCCTGGTCGAGCTGCTGGTTGCCATGACTCTGGGTCTGCTGATCAGCTACTTTGTCTCGGACATTCTGGTCGCCAGCAACCGTAACTCATCGGTATCGCGGGACCTCTCACAGGCACAGGAAGCCGGACGCTTTGCCATCAGCTTTCTGAACCGCTCACTGATGAAAGCCGGTTACGGCCCCGATGGTGCCCTTGACCAACCGTACGAACCTCTCTGCAGCGGGTCTGCTGGCATGTGCACAACAGACAGCAGCAGTAATGATACTGGTGACCGTATCGCCATCCGTCGTACGGCAACCACAGAAAACAACCTGTCCTGTCAGAACACTAACCTTGGCGTTGCCGACGGCACTGAAGTGACTGATGTGTTCTGGGTGGAAGACGTAGACGGTACCCCAACCCTGATCTGCCGTACGTACGACTCACTCAATGCCACGCCGATTACAAGCGCAGAGTCTCTGGTATCCGGCGTAGAAGCCCTGCAGGCACTGTATGGCATCAGTCTCTGTGATCCGACCGAGACCGGCAGCCGTAATGTCAGCACCTATCTTTCGGCGACTGAGATCGATTCGCCGCCCTCATCGTTCAGCAGTGCTACCTGTCCGGATGGTTCATCGGCACAGGTCAGCTGGCAGCGGGTTTATGCCGTAAAAATTGCCGTCCTGACCCGGGCGGCGGACCCCACCAGTGGCGCAGCCACAGAACGTGGCTACACCCTGCTGGATGCCGCACCTTACAGCTTTGATGACCGCTATACCCGTCAGGTATTCAGCACCACAGTCACCAGAGCCAACTACTGAGGGTGAGCAGAGAATGAGATACAGCAGAGCCTTCACCCTGATGGAGCTGATGATTGCCGTCGCCATCATCGGCATTCTGGCGGCCATCGCCTACCCCAGCTATCAGGATTATGTGCGCAAAAGTAACCGCACCGAGGCCGTAAAAGTACTGCAGGCCATCCTCGATGGGGAGGAGCGCTACTACCTGGCCAATGACACCTACACCAGCACCCTCGGTTCCGGTGGTCTGGGTCTGAATGTCAATGTCAGTGATCAGGTCGAACTTGAACATTACAACATCAGTGCCGGCAGCTGCAGTGACAGTTCCGGCACCGCTATGGCAATGACCCTGTGCGTCGAGCTGCAGGCCACGGCACAAGGGAATCAGGTAACGGACGGTAACCTGATCATCAATACATTGGGCAGAGCCGTAAGGAATGACGGCAGTGAATATCTGCTCACGGAGTAATCCAGGTGAAAACTATGATGTACTTACCGACAGCCCTGTTTCCCCTGCAACGGGGTTCGGCACTGATTGTGTCTCTGGTGATTCTCACCGCCATCACGTTTCTGGCGTTGATCAGTATTCAGAGTTCATCCGTACAGCTGAAGATGGTGAATAATTCGCAGAAAAGTGAAGCGGTTTTTCAGTCCGCCCTGAGCGAGCTGGAGGCCCAGTTTTCTGAATCCGGTAAAACCAGTTCCGCTATTCTGGATAAGCTGCATGAAGCCCGCTACCTGGTGGAAATCGACCCGGACACAGGTGAAGTCGTACTCGATGCCACCAGCGGTGAACCGACGTATCAGCCGGTCAGTCTGACCCGCGAAACCTCCGGCCGGGAATCCATCACCATCAGCGCCCGCTTCACTGGCCGCAACACCATAAATGCCACTCTCAACGGCGACATCAGTGCGGGGGTTTTCCAGTATCTGCCGTTCGAATTCAGCGTGCGGTCAGACCTTAATTCCATGTTCAGTTCGGATCAGACGCTGGGTATTTCCCGTCTGGCACCGAAGAGCTGAGCGGAGATTATTATGATGCGTATTTTGCTGACTGCTGCTCTGCTGACCACCTCTGTCATTCCGTCTTTTACCATGGCCGACGACACCGATGTGTACACCGGCAGCACGGTCGGCACGGCGACACCAAACGTCATGATGCTGATCGATACGTCGGGCAGTATGGGGGCGTTTGCCGAACCCTTCCCTGAGGCTTACGACCCGACTGTCACGTACGATGACAGCCGTTTTGGCTTTGATCCGGATGGCTATTATGTCTTCAGTGCTGCCGTCGTCGACATGGAGCTGTACAACGTCAGCCCGATTGATAATAAAACCATTTTTATCGATCAGCGCGTCGCCGACATGATCAAGGAATATCAGATTGACCCGTCGGTTATCCGGTGCGGTAACACCGCGGTTTATCTGGCAACCCTGAGAAACGATGGTTACGACTTTACCAACCGCTGGGCCTTCTGGCGCCCCGGTAAAGCCAACCTGGATTATTACTCACAGGGTGAAGGACCACTGGGCTGGACCGGGCCAAATAAATACGTAGGTTATTACTATTATTACAATGATCAGGACGAGCTGCCGACGGTGGATTCTGAGCCTGGCCATATGCTGCAGTGCAGCCTCTCCGGCACTAAGCCTTACGAGTACAACGGTACCTATTACCAGTACATGTCATATCAGTACGGTGACCGTCCTTTCGCCGATGCCTACCCACATCCGACAGCCTATCGTTACACCCAGATGTTTACCGGGAATTACCTGAATTATATTTCCGTCGTAACCGAATCCCGTATGGGGATTGTCCGCCGTGCCGTCGAAACGGCCATGTCTCAGATGGAGGACATCAACATCGGTCTGGCAACCTTCGATCTGGATTCACTGGGTGCCGGTATCGACTTTGTGATTCAGCCGATTGAGGACGTCGAAGACCGCATCAATGAGCGTCTGGATACCTTCTCGCCCTGGCTGGGTACTCCCATTGCAGAGAGCCTTCACGAAGTGTATCTCTACCTGTCCGGCAGTGCCCCGAAATACGGCGACCTGTCGCAGGATCATTATTATTTCTGGGGTGTAAACCTGCGCGAATACACCCGGGATAATTCTGACGGAGTGTATGGCAACGGGTTTCAGCATGGTCATGGTCTGATCACCCGTTACTATAATTTCGTCGATCCCGACGCGATCACCGGTACCGGCACCAGTGCCCGCTACAATGCCCCAGATTCTCTGGAATGCACTCCGACCAAAATCCTGTTTTTCGGTGATGGCGAAGCCGTCGCCGACGTCGGCGCGGATTCAGAGATCCGTACACTGGTGTCCAACCTGGACTGGGAGTCACAGTCGTATCTGGATAAACGCTGCACATCACCGGACCGCAGCCTCAGATCCTGTGCTGAAGAAATCGCTTATTACATGGCTAACAGTGACATCCGCCCGGATCTCGACGGTATACAGACCGCTACGGTGGATACCATTGGTGGCTTCCTTGACCGCGACTCTGATACTGCTGTAACCCTGCTGAAAAACATTGCCGAAGCCGGTAACGGCACCTATTACGAAGCCAACAGCTACGAAGAAATTGTCGATAATTTCCTGCAGTCACTGCGGGAAATCAAAGAAGATCCTACCACGTCGATTTCGCCGACCATCGCCGTCAGTTCATTCAACAGTCTGCGGGTAACCGATGAGGTGTATTACACCGTGTTCCAGCCAGGACCAACCACGGCCTGGAAAGGAAACCTCAAACGCTATAAGCTGGGCGAAGACGGCAACGTTAAAGCGGATATCGGCCAGAATTACGACCCTGGCTGTACCGATGAAGCTGAGTGCGACCCGATTGTTGAACCGAGTGCAGAAACCTTTATTGAAGGTGATGCCATTGATGAAGTCAGTGGCTTTTTCAAACAGACCGCACGCAGTTACTGGAGCGATGTGGTTGACGGTTACTACGTTGAAAAAGGCGGCATGGCCAGCAAACTGACCACCGACCGTAATATCTTTACCTGGGTCAGCGGTACCACTCTGACCTCAATTTCATCCGGTGTTAATGTTCCGGAAAGTGGCACGGTTCCATCCAACGATACCCACATCAGTGACAGTCTGAGAAATACGGTTCTGAGCAAAAGTCTGCTGGGTATTTCCGACGCCAGTGATGCAGAACAGACGGCTCTGATTGAGTGGATTGCCGGTCTGGAACGTGAAGCCGGTGATGGTTCAACCGAACAACTCGTCGCCCGCCAGGAACTGGAAGACCCGTTACACAGCCAGCCGCTGATTATTAACTACGAAGAAGATAAACGGGTGCTGTTTATCGGTACCAACTCGGGTTACCTGCATGCCTTTAATATTGATACCGATACGGCCGGAGAAATCTTTTCCTTTATCCCGAAAGAACTGCTGACCAACCCGGATAAATACGCCAACCCCCAATCCAGCTTCGACAAGGTCTACGGCATGGATGGCAAGCTGTCCTACTGGCATAAAGACACCAACTACAACGGCATTGTTGATGGCAGTGATAAGGTTTATCTCTATGCCGGTATGCGTCGTGGTGGCAGCAGTTATTACGCGTTGGATATTACCGATCCGGAGAGCCCGCAGATGGCCTGGCAGATCCACGGTACTTATCAGACCACAGAGCAGAATGTTCCATCAATGAGCAATGGCTTCGGCCGCCTTGGCCAGAGCTGGAGCCGTGCCCTGCCAGTGCAGATCAAATGGAACGGTGCCTCTCGTGTGGTGCTCTTCTTCTCCGGCGGCTATGACCTGGCCAATGACAGCCAGACCACCCGTACCGCGGATACCTACGGCAATACCATCTATATGGTGGATGCTGAAACCGGTGCGCTGCTGTGGGACGCCCATGACAACGCCAGCCTGACCGGCTCTATGTCGTACAGCATCGTCTCTGATCCTGTGGTCATCGACAGCGACAACAACGGCTACGCTAACCTGATGTACGTCGCTGATACCGGTGGGCAGGTATGGCGTTTTGATTTTGACGAGGCTGCAACAGATGCCGCCTCGTTTGCTGATGCCGGTGTGATTGCCAGTGTGGCTGGCAATGGTACCTCGGATGACCGCCGCTTCCTGACCAATACCGATATTTCCTACATTTCTTACGATTCGGATCTGCCGGACGCTGCAACCGCAGACTGGGATGCCTCCGGCTACATCCTGATCAGCATAGGCAGCGGTAACCGTGAGAAGCCGCTGGGTACCTCAATTAACGACTACCACTACCTGATCAAAGATGTGTATGGCCGTAATACACCACCGTCATACACGGCCCTGAGCATGAACAGCCTGGCGGCGTGGGGGAGTGGCGATTCTAACTATGGCTGGTACATCGCTCTGACAGGTAATGGCGAGAAATCGGTATCTACCTCCAGCACCTTCTTCGGCACGGTCTACTTCACCACTTACGCTCCGAAAGGTGATGAGGCATCGGACATCTGTGGTGGCGATACCGGTAACGCAAAACTTTACGTGGTGGATATTTATCACCCTGACCGCACTTACAGCCGTACCACCATTGATCAGCCCTACATTCCCGGTTCACCCGTCATCGCGCCGTTACCGGCAAGCGGTGAAGCGGATCAGGTAGCGTCTGAGTATGGTGTGATTGTGGGCACCGAAGCCAAAGAAACCAAGACCATCTACCAGAACGCCATCAAAAACTTCTGGCGCTCAGACGACTGACAAAGCTGGCCATCGCGGCCGGCTTCCGCCGGATTTGCGGATAAAGTCGTAGAGACAGGAAAGTCAGCTGATCGCAGAATGTCATGACATTACCAGGGACGGTAATCTTATGAACTATTCTGCTGCACGACAGCAGGGTTTCACCCTGCCTGAGCTGTTGATTGTCTTAACTATCACCTCGCTGCTGTTGACGGCCGGGGTGCCCTCCATGATTCGCCTGACTGAAGAACACAGAGTCCGCAGCGACCTGCGTTTGCTTCACCGCACTTTCTCACTGGCGCACGCCAATGCCGTGGTCACCGGCCAGCACGTCACTCTCTGCCCCTTGGGCAGCGGCAACCAATGCCGGAACGACTGGTCCGGAGCTCTGGTGATGTTCATCGATGTCAACGACAACCGCGTACTGGATGCCGGAGAGGTGCGGCTGGCAGAGCTGGCCGCACTTTCCGATGAACGCATCAGCCGCAGTTATGGCTCCCGCAGTGCCGTAACCTTCAGTCCATTGGGCAGCGCATTCGGCCATAACGCGGTACTGAAATACTGTTTTAACGGCAACAGCACACTGGGAGGCACCCTGATCGTATCGGGTCCCGGGCGCATACGCCTGGGGCAGGATGAAGATAACAATGGCCTGCCCGAAGACAGCAGTGGCAATGACATTGACTGCAGCAGCTGAGGGGTATCTGCCACTCACTCCCTGATCTGTACCGTTTATCGGCAACCCGTTGGAAGCTCGTCAGGCTGTTCTTAAGATGGAATGCTGATAATAAAAACGAATTCTGAGAAGGGATACATCCAGATGTCTGAATACCGGGGTCAGCCTGCTGCGGGCTTTACCTTAACCGAATTGCTGATTGTCATGGTGATCGCGGGCATTCTGCTGGCCCTGGCGGCACCGTCATTTCAGACCATGGTTGCCAACAGTACGGCCGAAAATGCATCCGGGCTGATCGAACTGGATCTGGCCTATGCCCGCAACAACGCCATAACGCGGGGGGTGCTCGTGCGAATGACACCGGCTTCCGGCGGCTTTCAGGACGGCTGGACAGTACAGGCCTTCAACGGCGGTGTTGCCGGTGATGTCCTGCGCAGCCGTAATAGCCTTGACGACAAGGTCACTATCACATCGGCGCAGTACAGCAGCAGCGCGCCCATTGGCTTTACCTCCACGGGACAGATTGAAACCACCGGATCACTGAAGATCCGCACGACAGGCTGTACCGGGGATAAAAACCGGGACATCGACTTAATGAGTTCAGGTCAGATTGTTATTTCGGGAGTATCCTGCCCATGAAGATGACACAACAGGGATTCAGCATGCTTGAAGTGCTGGTCACCATTGCCATCACCATCATAGGTCTTGCCGGACTGACGGCCATGCAGATGCAGTCCATCCGAACCGTCGAAGACAGCGGTAACCGCACCCATGCAATCTGGATCGCCAACGATCTGATCAACCGCATCGGTGCGAATAAAACCGCCGCCGCCTCTTACGTGCAGGCGAATGAAATCCGCTGCGATAACATTCCGGCCGTACGCATGTGCTCATCCTATTTTGACGGCACAGACCAGGTCCCAGCAGAAGACTGCAGTAATGCAGAGAACGCCGTTTTTGATGTCTGGGAAAGTCTCTGTGGTACTTCTGCACTGGTCGACGGCCTTGATGCTGAAACCGGCTCAGCTTCATTCATTAATGATCCCGGCCTGACCATCACCGACAACGGTGACGGCACCATGCAGATCACCATCAGCTGGAACTCCCGCACCAGCGGTACCGATATCGATGGCAACACCGTCTATTTCCTCGATGACGGCGAGATCGCCACCAATCCACGGGAAAGCTACAGCCAGGTATTTATGCCATGAACAGTACACTGCGACTGCAACAGGGTCTGACTCTGGTTGAACTGATGATTGCCATGACCCTCAGCCTCATGATCATGGGAGCTGTGGGCACCATTCTGGTCACCAGTAACCAGGCTGCCTCTGTGTCTGACACCCTGTCGCAGACTCAGGAAACCGGACGTTTCACGGCTGACTATATGAACCGTCAGCTGCTGCGCACCGGCTATGATCCGGCAGAATCCGGACTACAGCCCTTCCCCGGTCTGTGCGCTGCCGCCACTGACCAGCGCTGTATCTGGGACAGTGCCGGAGGCACAGGCGATAGCGGCGACCAGCTCGGCATTCAGCGCGTGGCGCTGGCCGGTGAAGATACCGCAGTGACCTGTTATGGCAGCGCCCTGACGGACAGCAGTGGCAGCCCCATCAGTACCGATGTTGCAGTTATGGACGTTTACTGGGTGGCTGTGGACGGCAATAACATCAGTAACCTGCGCTGTGAAACCTACGACATCAATGGCACAGCACGGGGGACCGCCGGTGCCTCCTTCGGCAGCTCACAAGCACTGGCCGCCGGGGTGACAGCCATGCATGTGCTCTACGGCCAGAGTCCGTCTGACCCACAGGATCAGGTCCTGAATGTTTCACGCTACCTGGCCGCCGGAGAAGTGACCGACTGGAACAATGTCTACGCTATGCGCATTGGTTTCCTGACCGAGGCCCTGATCCGCACCGAGGCTCCGGCGACCGAGCGCCAGTACGCGGTTCTGAATTCCGCCATTTACGATTACACAGACCAGCTGAGCCGACAGGTGTTTACCACCACGGTGACTCTGCTGAACTACTGAACGGAGTCATCGATGTTTTTTTCAACCGGACCGGATAACCAACGTGGCAGCGCGCTGATCGTCAGCCTGATCATGCTGACGGCTGTGACTTTTCTCGCTGTGGTAAACCTGCAGAGCTCCACCACTCAAGTGCGTATTGTGAATAACCTGCAGACCAAAGAGACTGTGTTCCATACCAGTAAGCGCGAACTTATCACCAAATACGTGAAGTACCGGAAAAGCGGTGACAGCAGTGACGATCTGGCCACCGCCATTGAAGAAGCAGTAAACGACTCAGTGGCGTCACTGACGGCAGACGTGATCATTGATGCAACTCAGATTGATCATATTAATTCCAGCCTGCGCTATAAAAACAATACGCCGGTGAATTTTAATTATGGCTTTGCTGCCAGCAGCAGTGTCGGCCATATGACACAGATGCAGTTTGAGGCTGCTGCAGAAACGGTGGATAAATCCGAGCGTTTCAGCTCATCACAAGAGCTGGGATTTACCTTCCAGCGTATCCTGGCCAATTAAAGGAAGAAAATCATGAAACGGAACATTATTTATTCGATGATGTTCAGTCTGCTCGCTGCAGCCGCAGTAGCGGATGATACGGAGTTATTTACCGGGACAGATTTTTCCGCCGCCACGAATGTGGTCTTCCTGTTTGATACCTCAGGCAGTATGGAAAACAAAGTGGATGGCACCAACGCTGTTTATGACCCGGATACCGTCTACGAAAATACCCGTTATGGTTTTGAGTCAGATAAATATTATTTGTATCGGAAACCGACGATTGAAGAAATTTTTTACGGGAATTTTGATGAATTTCTGGACGCCGAATACCAGATTATTCTCCACAATGAAGTATCCGCCAGTCAGGTCAAGTGCAGTTCTGCACTCAATGCAGCATCTGCTTCAGGCGAATACGCCGGTGGCGAAATGGCCTATTGGCGCAACGGCCAGGGTTGGTATGCACCATACGCCCTCGGGGATAATAATGCCGTAGATTTTGACTCAAGCGATACCAGTGCAATTGTTGAATGCGATAACAGTAGCTACACCTATCAGGGAAATACATATGACTTTCTGAGAGACAGCACATCAACACCTTACACCAACGCACGCTTTAATCGATGGAGATTCTGTACCCTTGGTATCTGCCGCAAGTACACCTATCTCTGGAGTGGCAACTACTTAAACTATGTTTCTCTGTACGATGAAATCCAGGGACGGGAAATGACCCGGCTGGAAACCTTACGGGATGCCGCAAAGGACACCATCAAATCCCTGCCTGACAATGTGAACCTCGCTCTGATGCGCTTTGACGGCAGCGATGGCGGCTACGTTGCTGTGGCCATGAAACCCGCCAGAGAAAATTACGCTGAGTTTGCCACCGCCCTGAATGCCTATGAGGCCAATGGCAGCACTCCAATCTCGGAAAGCATGCATGAATCTCTGCTTTATCTGACGGAGCAGAGCCTTAAGTATGGCCATAAAAGTGTTGCCGAATCGCGTTCTGGCAACACCTACGTTATGCCAGAGGATAGCGCATGTAAGGTGAAAACCAAGGTGATTCTCTTCAGTGATGGTTTACCACAGTCAGATACCGGCTCCAATAGTGATATATCCGGCATGACAGCAGATTTGTTGCCCGCACCCGGAGATGAGAAAGCCCCGGATCCGGATTGCTCTGCCACTTCGGGAGACGGTACCTGCGCCGAAGAGCTGGCCTATTACATGCTGAAGAGAGAGGGCATTATCGTCGACACCATCGGTGGTTTTACTGGCGCCGGTTCCTCGGCCTCGACAAAGCTGGAGAGCATTGCTGACGCAGGGGGTGGCACTTTTTACCAGGCTGATGGCTATCTGGATATCCGCAACGCGCTGCAGGATTCATCAGTCAAGGTCCTGACTCAGCCCTCCAGCTACACCTCACCGGCGATTGCGGTCAGCTCCTACAACAGTCTCGAAATCAGCGATGAACTGTATTACGCCGTGTTTGAACCCACTCAGGATTTTGCCTGGAACGGTAATCTCAAGCGTTACGCCATCAGCAGCAAAGGCATCATCGATAAAAACGGGGATCTGGCTGTTGATCCCGATACAGGCTTCTTTGCAGAAACAACCACCAGTTTCTGGAGCGATGTGCAGGATGGCAATCAGGTTACCTTGGGCGGTGCAGCTGCCCAGCAGGACCCGGCAAGCCGTAATATTTACACCATCGATAATGAGCGTCTGCGCAGTTTTGATCCGGACAGTGCCAATTATCTGCAGGACCAGACTCTGGGGCTGGATCTGGTCGAAAACTCCGGTGACGATGACCCGGACACGGGTATTTCCTACCGTGACGAACTGCTGCACTGGATTGCCGGTGAACGCTATGACGCTGAGACCGGAAACTGGGTTGCCCGTGAGGCCATGGAAGATCCTCTGCACAGCCGGCCTGTGGTCATAAACTACTCCGAGGGTGAGCAGGTGGTCTACGTAGGCAGCAACAGTGGTTATCTGCATGCGATTGATACGTCTGACGGCTCAGAACGCTTCGCCATTCTGCCGGAAGAAACCCTGAAAAATCCGAATTACTACATGACCCCGTCACTGATGCCGGCAGATCAGAAGATATATGCTCTCGACGGCCCGATCACCTACTGGCACAACGATCTCAACCTTAACGGCAAAGTCGATGGTCAGGATACGGTGTACCTGTACGTTGGCCAGCGCCGTGGCGGCCACAGCTACTATGCCTTTGATGTCACCGACCCGGATAACCCGTCCGTTCTGTGGATCAAGCACGGTAACTACACCGACACCACCACCAAGAATGTGCCGTCAGCCAGCAGTGGTTTCAGCCATCTGGGCCAGACCTGGTCTTCCCTGCGCCCCGCTCTGATCAAGTGGAATGGTTCCGACAAAGTCGTGCTCTTTGCCGGCGGTGGTTACGACCCGGATGAGGACGGCACTGATGAGGCTGGTCCGGAATCACGCATCACTCACGATACCGGGAATACCATCTACCTGCTGGATGCCAGCGACGGCAGCGTGCTCTGGGATGCTCAGTCAGACCTGTCCCCATCGTCCATGACCAGCAGCTTCCCTGCGGATGTGGTCCCGGTAGACCGCAACAACAACGGTTATGTTGACCTGCTCTACGCCGCTGATGTGGGTGGACGGATCTGGCGCTTTGACATCAGTGAAAGTGCCACCAGCCGTAATGACTTTGCCACTGGCGCTGTGATTGCCGATATAAACACCAGCAGCTCTGACGGTATTTCCGGCAACCGCCGCTTTTACAACCGCCCGGATGTGTCGTACATAACTGACGCCGACACCCCCTACATCCTGATCAGCATCGGCAGCGGCTACCGGGCTCATCCTCTGAGCACAGAGACCACGGATTATCAGCTGCTGCTGAAGGATCCGTACGGCCTGAATGTACCAGACAGTTATGGCACCACTCTGACGCTCAGTGATCTGGTGGCCTGGAGTGCCCAGGATGCCGAAAACTCTGTGCATGGTTGGTATCTGCAGGCCGGAACGACCGGGGAAAAAGTGCTGTCCGCATCGGTCACCCTGTCGGGTATCGTCACCTTCAACTCTTATATTCCGGCTCAGGAAACCGACGACACCCTGCAGTGCACGGGTGCCATGGGCCAGTCCAATATCTATCAGCTGGCACTGACCGATGCGGCGTACGCCCAGGCTGACTGTGAAGAAGGTGGCAGCTGCCCCGCGCGCCCTGGCGAGACCGTCGAACCCGTGCAGAGTGTGGTCGGTCTGGCACCGGACCCTACCATCACCCTGCCTCCGGCAGACGATACAAACCCGGACCCGAGCTGTGAAGACTCATCACTGGTGATACTGAGTGGCACCTCAACAACAAGTGGTCACCTCAACCGTTGTGACCTGTTCAATACGGATTACTGGAAGGAAAACCGATGAAGCAGCAATATGGTTTTACCCTGATGGAACTCCTGATCGCCGTGGCCGTGGTCGGCATTCTCGCCGCCATTGCCATACCCAGTTATCAGGCACAGATGCGCCAGGGCTACCGCTCTGACGCCATCACTGAGATGCAGCGTATCCTGACCGCTCAGGAGCGCTACTACATGAACAACAAAACCTACACTGCCGACCTGACGGATCTGGGGTTCGGCGCCGATCCATACGTTATTGACCGCTACAGTATCGCCGCCAGTACCTGCAGTGGTACCGCCATCGGCCTGTGTGTGGAAATCACCGCCACCGCCACCGGCAATCAGGTGGATGATGGCGACATCATCATGAACAGCCTGGGTAAAGCCGTGCGCGACGACGGTACCGAACACCAGCTCTGACCCCTTTTCCCCTGCTGTTTTTCTTCCCCTGTTATTGAACAGGGGAGTTCACTTTCCCCGTCACTTCCCGCCGCCAGAGATGCGCGGATTCTTCACCTTCACGCCCGTTTCCGTGTCATTTCAGTTGCCCGGCTACACACCTCACTAACGCCATAACCGACGGTAACAAAGGAATAAAAAACTACCACTGAACAGGCGCTCAGGACCTACTAATCTGATCCTGTCGGTCGGGACTGAAGTGCCCGGTCTGACTGTCCTGACGCGACACGCAACAGACACCTACTGTACGGCATTCATTCACTGCAGATGGAGAATGAAGGTTATGAACAAGACCACCAAAGCCAACCGCGGTTTTACCCTGACGGAACTGCTGATGACCCTGAGCATTGCCAGCATACTGCTGACACTGGGCATTCCATCCATGGGTACCTACGTTTCCAATTCGTCCTCCAAGCAGGCTTTCAGTCGCCTGCAGATGGACCTGATCGTGGCACGCAACAAGGCCATCGCCCGGGGAGAAACCGTGCGCATTACCCCGGCAGTGGGTGGTTTCAGCCAGGGCTGGACCGTCCAGGCATACAGTGGTGACCCTCTGGTAGCCGGAGATGTTCTGCGCCAGCGCGATGCCCTGGACGACCGCGTCAGTATTGATTCTGATGAGTTCACCTATCTGACCCCCATTGGCTTTACCGCCAGTGGTCAGCTGGAAACCTCTGGTACTCTGGCGATTACGGCCAGCGGCTGTACCGGTAACAATGCCCGCAACATCAGCCTGATGGCATCCGGGCAGATTGCCTTTTCTGAGGTTGCCTGCCTGTGAGCCGCGCAGCACGTCTGGCCGCGTCATCTGTGGCTATGACAGCCCAGAAAGGCAGCACTCTGATTGTCAGCCTGATCCTGCTGACCTCAGTGACCCTGCTGTCGCTGATCAACATGAATATTTCCACCAATCAGATCCGTATCGTCACCAATCTGCAGACCAAAGAAACCCTGTTCTACACCACCCGCAGCGAAGTGATGAGCAAGTATCTGAAGTACCGCAAAGACGGCAGCAGCAGCAGTGAGATGAGTCTGGCTATTGAGAAATCCACCGAAGATCAGGTGGCTGTTCTCAGTGCCGACGTGCCTGCCGATCCGGAAGAAATCAGCCAGATCACTACCACCCTGCGCTACCGCAATACGGCGCCGGTGAATATGAACTACGCTTTTACGGCAAACAACAGTATCGGTCATATGGCGATACGCCAGTTTGAAATCAGCAGCATAACGTCCGACATAACCGGCCGTTATAAAGCCACACAACTGCTCGGATTTACCTTCCAGGTCCCCAAAAGTTAAGCCGTCTGGCATGGAGGATGGACCATGAATTATGTTTTTTCTGCGTTTCTTCTGCTCGGTTTTTTCACCGCGCCCGCCCATGCCGATGACACCGAGATCTTCACCGGTGGCTCTACTTCTGCAGCCAGTAATGTCGTTTTTCTGTTTGATACCTCCGGCAGTATGCAGACGCTGGAAGATACCGGCGAGCCGTACGACAACGACACCGTCTACGACAACACCCAGTACGGCTTTGTCGCCGATCATTACTATATTTACCGTCCTGGCGGTAATGGTGATATCAATCTCAGCACCGAAGCTGCTGATATTCTTGAAAATGAATTAGTGTTGTCTCAGATCAATTGCCGGGATGCACTGACCTCTCTGCTGAACAACGGTGAATACGCCGGAAAAATGGCTTACTGGGCCAGCGGCGCGGGCTGGAATGCGCCGAAAAAAACCAGCGAAAATAACGATTACAACATTGATAAAAATGACGCATCGGCCATCGTTGAGTGCAATCTGAGCCCCTATTTATACAATGGCAATTATTACATCAATCTGAGCACCAGCCGCAGTTTTCCTTACACCAACAGCTGGTGGTGGGGCATCAGCAGTGTCTTCTCCGGCAACCGCGGTTTTACCCGTATCTGGTCCGGAAATTATCTGAATTATCTGGCCGAGTACGGCAACACAGGACAGAAATCACGTATCCAGATTCTGCGTGAAGCCGCCATAGATACCATCCAGTCCCTGCCGGAAAATGTGAATATTTCACTGATGCGCTTTGACGGCAGTTCCGGTGGTTTTGTCAGCGTGGCCATGAAACCGGGAAAAAACAATAAAGATGAATTTATTGAGGCTCTGAATAACTTTACTGCCGACGGCAGCACCCCGATTACCGAGTCCATGCATGAAGCCCGTCTCTACCTGAACGAAGAGCATCTGTACTGGGGCAACCGCAGCGTCAGCGATTCGCGTGTTGGTGATATTTATCAGATTCCCGATCTCGTCGCCTGTAACACCACCACCAAACTGATTCTGTTCAGCGACGGTGAGCCGACCAGCGATAAAGGTTCAGACACTTATGTGGAGAATCTGATCAGCGGAGCAGATCTGCCTTCAGGTATCAGTTACCTTTATGACCGCTGCAGTTACCAGAGCGGTGACAGCGGCGGCGGTTGTGCCGAAGAGCTGGCCTGGTATCTGTTCAACCACGACAAGGTCATCGTCGATACCATTGGTGGTTTCACCAGCGCCAGTACCGCGGCCTCGGTTAAGCTGGAGAACATCGCCGCCGCCGGTGGTGGTACCTTCTATCCGGCCAGCAATTACGAAGACATCAAGGGCGCTCTGCTGGATTCAGCCGTACAGACTCTGATCACGCCATCATCCTTCACCTCGCCGGCCATTGCCGTGAGTTCCTATAACTCACTGGAAATCAGTGACGAGCTCTATTACGCCGTGTTTGAACCGGCGGATGATCTGGCCTGGAAAGGCAATCTCAAACGTTATGCCATTTCCGCCGACGGTATTGTGGATGCCGACGGCAACCCGGCGGTCGACAGCATCACCGGTTTTTTCTCCAGTGATTCGCGCAGTTACTGGAGTGACAGCATCGATGGTAACGAAGTCTCTGAAGGCGGAGCTGCCGCTCAGCTGAGCGGTTCAGAGCGGCAGATTTTTGTGATTAAAAGCGGCGTTATGCACCTGTTTAATCCACAGTCATCCGGTTACCTCAGTGACACAGATCTGGGCCTGAATCTGGTGGATAACGTCGATGATATCCAGCCCAGATCCGGTGTCAGCTACCGCACGGAACTGATGAATTTTATCGGTGGAATGAATACCGATGAAACACCCCGCAAAGCCATGGAAGACCCGCTGCACAGCCGCCCTGTGGTCGTAAACTACAACGAAGGTAAACAGGTGGTGTATGTCGCGACCAACAGTGGTTACCTGCACGCCATTAATACCGCGGATGGCAGTGAATATTTTTCCTTAATTCCGGAAGAAGTTCTGAAAAATCCGAATTATTTCCTCAGCCCGGAACTGATCAGCGACAACCGCAAAGTGTATGGCCTCGACGGCAACCTGAGTTACTGGCACAACGACATCAACCTCAATGGCAAGGTCGATGGCAGCGATACCGTATATCTCTATCTGGGTATGCGCCGTGGCGGACACAGTTATTACGCCTTCGATATCACCAACCCGGATTCACCCAGCCTGCTGTGGCAGAAAAACGGCAGCTACACAGAAACGGCAACCAAGAATGTTCCTGCGGTCAGCAGTGGCTTTGAACGCCTCGGGCAGACCTGGTCATCTCTGCGTCCGGCTCTGGTGAAATGGAACGGCGCCGATAAAGTGGTGCTGTTCGCCGGTGGCGGTTATGACCCGGATGAAGACGGTACCGACCTGACCGGACCGACAAGCCGCATCATTCACGACACCGGCAACACGGTTTACATGCTGGATGCCCGCACCGGAGCCGTTCTCTGGAGTGCCTACGACGACACCACTCAGACCGATATGACCAGCAGCTTCCCCGCGGATGTGACGCCGGTGGATAAAAATGCAGACGGTTATATTGATCTGCTCTACGCCCCCGATGTGGGTGGCCGTATCTGGCGGTTTGATATCAACCAGGAAGCAACCGGCCGCAGTGACTTTGCCGCCGCCGGTGTGATTGCCGATCTCAACACCAGCGCCACCGATGGCCTCAGTGGTAACCGCCGCTTCTACAACAAAGCGGATGTTTCCTGGATTGAGGATAACGGCGATGACTACATCCTGATCAGCATAGGCTCCGGATACCGGGCACACCCGCTGAACACCGGGGTCGACGATTATTTCTTCCTGATCAAAGATACTCAGGGGCTGAGTACACCAGAAAGCTACACCCGGGTGACCCTGAGTGATCTGACTGACTGGGAATCGGGGGATGCCGTTACCTCAGCGACGTATGGCTGGTATTTCAGTGCCGCGTCTGACGGTGAAAAGGTGCTGTCTGCCTCGCTGATTCTTTCCGGTATTGCGACCTTCAACACCTACCTGCCGGGAGATCAGTCCGGTGGGACGATGCAGTGTGGCGGACAGCTGGGCAGCTCCAACACCTACCAGCTGGCTCTGACACAGGAGGCTCAGCAGAAAACCCAGGCGGACTGTGCGGAAGGCGATAACTGCCCGGTGGCTCCCGGTGAAACGGTGACACCGATTGAACAGAGTACCGGTCTGGCACCAGACCCGACACCGGCTTTCCCACCCGGAGAAGATATCAACGGCGATGAAGTCATTACCTGTGAAGAGTCGGAAATGCTGATTCTGTCCGGAACCTCCGTCAGCCCCGGCCATATCAACCGCTGTGGTCTGTTCAGAACGGATTACTGGAAAGAGAAGATTTAACTAGTCGGACGCCTGGACGCTGAACATTGCAGGATAACGAGCTTTACTCACCACCGTCATCCTGCGACCAGCGCAGCGGTGATCGCAGGATCCACTATTACGTCACCGTGGTTCCCGCATTTATCCGTTATCCCGACTCCGCGCATTCCGCGCAATGGATCCTGTGGTCTTCCTGACTGTGTCAGGGCCACAGGATGACTGGATGTAGGGAATTAATAAAACCGGGCGAGGCGAGCTTTACTCACCACCGTCATCCTGCGACCAGCGCAGCGGTGATCGCAGGATCCACTAATACGTCACCGCGCATTCCGCGCAATGGATCCTGTGGTCTTCCTGACTGTGTCAGGGCCACAGGATGACGGATGTAAGGGATGAATAAAACCGGGCTTCAGACGAGAATCACTCGCCGACGTCGACAAGACGCAGTTCTTTGGGCAGAGAGAAGACAATGTTTTCTTCGCGGCCAGTCAGCTCCTGTGGCTCAGTACCGCCCAGCGAACGCAGTTTGGCCACCACTTCCTGTACCAGCACATCCGGGGCTGACGCACCGGCCGTAATCCCGACAGAGGTTACCCCCTGCAGCCAGTCACACTGAATCTCAGACGCATTGTCGATCAGGTAGGCCTTGGCCCCCATGCGCTCACCCAGCTCACGCAGGCGGTTGGAGTTACTGCTGTTCGGTGAGCCGACCACCAGCATCAGTTCGCAATCGGCGGCCAGCTGCTTCACCGCATCCTGACGGTTCTGGGTGGCGTAGCAGATATCGTCTTTGCGCGGTCCGGTGATCTCGGGAAATTTAGCCCGCAGCGCGTCGATCACACGCGCGGTGTCGTCCATCGACAGCGTGGTCTGGGTGACGAACGACAGATGACCCGGGTCCTGCACGACCAACTCAGCAACATCTTCTTCGTCTTCCACCAGATAGATATTGCCGCCATGGGAATAGTCGTACTGCCCCATGGTGCCTTCCACTTCCGGATGGCCTTTGTGACCAATGAGGATGGTTTCACGCCCTTCGGCGCTGTAACGGCTGACTTCCAGATGGACTTTGGTCACCAGTGGACAGGTGGCATCAAACACCTTGAGACCGCGGTCTTCCGCAGTTTTGCGCACCGCCTGAGACACGCCGTGGGCGGAGAAAATGACAATGCTGTTGTCCGGTACTTCATCCAGCTCATCAACAAACACCGCACCGCGCTCACGCAGGTCATTAACCACAAACTTGTTGTGCACGACTTCATGGCGCACGTAAATCGGCGGCTCAAACAGCTCCAGCGCGCGGTTGACGATATCAATGGCACGGTCAACCCCGGCACAGAAACCACGCGGGTTGGCGAGTTTAATCTGCATCAGGCGTCAGCTCCGTTCTCAACGTTGAGAATCTGTACTTCAAACATCAGGGTACGCCCGGCCAGCGGATGATTAAAGTCCACGCTCACCCAATCACCTTCGACACGGCTGATCACACCCGGCAGTTCTGCGCCCTGGGCATCCGCGAACGACACCATCAGTCCCGGCGCCACCGGCATATCCACCGGAAAGTCCTTACGCTTCATATCCTGCACGTTCTGCGGGTTGGGCTGGCCGAAGGCTTTCTCTGGCGGCACTTCAAACGTGTCGTGATCACCCACCGTCAACCCCAGCAGAAACTCTTCAAAGCCGGGCAACATATTGCCATCACCCAGTCTGAACTGGGCGGGCTCTTTATCAAATGTGGAGTCCACTTCCTGACCATCAGTGAAACGGATGGCGAAATTCAGCGTGATGCGGCTGCCGGGAAGAATGCTTGCAGTAGTCATAATAAAAACCTGATCAGTCTGAGGTGGAACGCGCCTGACGCATGTCCTGACGGATTTCGCGGATCACATCCAGACCCAGCATAATGGCACCCAGGGTAATGGCTGAATCAGCGATGTTAAACGCCGGAAAATAACTGCCCGCCCAGTGCACCGAAATAAAATCGATGACGTGGCCGTGCAGCAGGCGGTCAACCAGATTACCCAGCGCGCCACCGAGTACCAGGCTCAAGGCTATCGGCAACCACACCGCACCACGCGGCAGGCGTGCCTGCCACACCAGCAACATGATGGATACACCGATGGAAATGGCGGTGAACAGCCAGCGCTGCCAGCCCTCCTGATCGGCCAGGAAACTGAACGCCGCACCGCGGTTATAGAGCAACGTGAAATCCAGCACCGGCAGAATGTAGACGGGATGCGCATAGGTCAGCATGGCTTCCGCCATCTGCTTGGTGACCTGATCCAGCACTATGGCCAGCAGTGCCAGCCACAGCCACACCAGAGGCGAACGACCGGCTTTCTGCAGAGTCTCAGACATCAGGCGTAGTGACGGACTTCACCGTCACCCTCAACGTTTTCGACACAACGGCTGCACAGGGTCGGGTGCTGCTCGTTCTGGCCTACCGTTTCACTGTGGTGCCAGCAACGTTCGCACTTCTCAGCTTCAGAGGCTGCCACGCTCACACGCAGGCCTTTCAGCTCGGTCGCTTCACCGCTTTCGGCATCCAGTGGCAGCACGGTTGCAGCACTGGTGATCAGCACAAAGCGCAGCTCGTTGCCTAAGCGGTCCAGAGAGGCTTTCAGCTCATCAGCGGCGTACAGGGTCACTTCGGCGCCCAGAGAAGCACCGATACGCTTCTCATTACGGGCCTGTTCGAGCACGCCGTTCACGGCCTCTTTCACGTCCATCAGGGTGCGCCAGTAGGCTTCGTCAAAACCGGTTTCGCTCAGAACAGGGAAGCCTTCATACCACTCAGCCAGCAGCACGGATTCTTCACGCTCAGAGGCAACCGGGGCTGGCAGCACGTCCCAGATTTCTTCCGCCGTGAACGACAGCACAGGAGCGATCCAGCGCGCCATGGCTTCAGTCACATGATAGAGCGCGGTCTGGGCACTGCGGCGTGGCAGGCTGTCGGCTTTGCAGGTGTACTGACGGTCTTTGATGACGTCGAGGTAAAAAGCACCCAGCTCGGCGACGCAGAAGTTCATCAGCGTCTTAGTCAGAGATTTCAGGTCATAACGTTGATAGAAGCCAATCACCCGTTCCTGCAGACGCTGGGTATGCGCCACCATCCAGGCGTCCAGCGGCAGCAGCTCATCACCGGCCACCATGTCGGTTTTCGGGTCAAAGCCGTTGATGTTGGCCAGCAGGAAACGGCAGGTGTTACGTACGCGACGGTAAGCATCGGCGTTACGCTTGAGGATCTCATCAGAGACCGTCATCTCACCGGAGTAATCGGTATCCGCCACCCACCAGCGCAGGATGTCGGCACCCAGCTGGTTAATCACCTTCTGCGGTTCAACCGTGTTGCCCAGTGATTTGGACATTTTGCGGCCTTCACCATCCACGGTGAAACCATGGGTCAGTGCAGTTTTGTACGGTGCATGACCGTAAGCCGCGACACTGGTCAGCAGCGATGACTGGAACCAGCCACGGTGCTGATCCGAACCTTCCAGATACAGATCCGCCGGGAACTGCAGCTCGGGACGTGATTTGCACACCGCAGTATGGGTCACACCGGAGTCAAACCAGACATCTAACGTGTCAATGACTTTGACATAATCAGCGGCTTCATCGCCCAGCAGCTCTGCAGGCTCCAGATCAAACCAGGCATCAATGCCCTTGCCTTCGACTTTCAGCGCCACCTGCTCAATCAGCTCCGGCGTGCGCGGGTGCAGCTCGCTGCTGTCTTTGTGTACGAACAACGCAATCGGCACACCCCAGGTGCGCTGACGCGAGATACACCAGTCCGGACGGCCGGTCATCATGCCTTCGATACGGGCTTTACCCCATGAAGGACGCCATTCAACGGTGTTCTCAACCTCGTGCATGGCCTGCTCGAGCAGTCCGTTCTGCTCCATGCTGATAAACCACTGCGGCGTCGCACGGAAGATGATCGGTGACTTGTGACGCCAGCAGTGTGGATAGCTGTGGGTGATGTTGGCTTTCTTCAGCAGCGCACCCTTCTCATTGAGGATACCCAGTACACGGAAGTTACCTTTATCGGCGGTGCTCAGACCGGTCAGTTCCAGTGCCTGCAGTGCCGGCGTGTCGATAAAGTTACCAGCTCCGTCGACCAGCATCTGTTCAGAACGGACGCCGTACACATTGGACACCTGATAGTCGTCCACACCGTGCATTGGCGCCGTGTGGACCGCACCGGTACCGGAGTCAGCCGTGACGTGAGTACCGGTAATCACCGGGACCATTTTGGCACTGCCATCAGCCGCTGGCATAAAGGGATGCTGAACCATAAACGGGGCGGCGTCCTGCTCCGGCAGCTGACCAAAAGCGCGGCCCGGAGCCGTGGCCAGAACATCGGAAGATTCGATGCCATAACGGGCCATAGCATCACCGACCAGATCGGTGGCCAGCAGCAGGATTTCCTCACCGGTACTCACCAGTGAGTATTCCAGATCCGGATGTACAGACACGGCTTCGTTGGCCGGCAGGGTCCACGGTGTGGTGGTCCAGATAACGATACTGACCGGCAGTTTCACCGGGCCGATACCGAAGGCTGTGGACAGTGCAGCCGTGTCGGCAAACGGAAATTTTACATCGATGGCAACGGACTTTTTATCCTGATATTCAACTTCGGCTTCGGCCAGTGCAGAGCCACAGTCAGGACACCAGTTGACCGGCTTGAAGCCTTTCATCAGGTGACCTTTGTCGATGATCTTACCCAGGGTACGGATGATGTCGGCTTCGAATTTGAAGTCCATGGTCAGGTAGGGGTTATCCCAGTCACCCAGCACCATGAGGCGCTTGAAATCAGCGCGCTGCCCATCCACCTGACGGGCAGCGTATTCACGGCAGTGTTTACGGAATTCGCTGGCGGTGACCTTGTCACCCACCTTGCCCACTTCAGCTTCGACCTTGAGTTCGATCGGCAGACCATGACAGTCCCAGCCCGGAATGTAAGGCGCGTCTTTGCCGCTCATGGTCTGTGATTTCACAATCACATCCTTGAGGATCTTGTTCACCGCATGACCGATGTGGATGTTGCCGTTGGCGTACGGAGGGCCATCGTGCAGGATGAACTTGTCACGTCCGGCACGGGCTTCACGGATCTTTTTATACAGACCCTTCTGCTCCCAACGGGCCAGCAGCTCCGGCTCACGTTTGGCCAGATTTCCGCGCATCGGAAAATCGGTATCCGGCAGATTCAGCGTCGACTTGTACTGGCTTTCCACTTTATCGTTCATAGCTCTTATCTTTTTTAAAAGCGGAACGCATCCGGACGGGCCGCAAAGTAGGTCTTTGCCGCCTGCTTGTCCGCTGCGATGGCGTTCCTCAGCTCATCAATATGGTTAAATTTTTTCTCATCACGGATTTTGTGCAGCAGCTTCACATGCAGGTGCTGACCATAAAGGTTGCCGCTGAACCCGAACAGATGCACTTCCAGTGACGGCTCAGGTACGTCCGTCACCGTCGGTTTGACCCCAAGATTGGCCACGCCGATGTATTCTTCACCGCTTTCAGTATGAGTGACCTGTACAGCAAACACGCCGGTCATGGCCAGATGCAGGCGTTTGACCAGCACGTTGGCCGTCGGTGTATCCAGTTTCCGCCCCAGCTGACGACCATAAGCTACGCGTCCGCTCATGCTGTAAGGGCGTCCGAGCAGGTCAGCCGCATTGGTCATCTGCCCCTGGGCCAGCTCTTCGCGCACCCGGGTGGAGCTGGAACGGTCATCACCGACAGTGAACGTCTGGGAGCGCTCAACCGTAAACCCGTGCTCTTCACCGGCTTTACGCAACAGCTGAAAGTCACCGCTGCGGTCGGCTCCGAAACGGAAATCATCGCCAACGATCAGGTGACGGATACGCAGACGGTCGATCAGGATGTCACGGATAAAGCCATCGGCAGACATGCTGCGCAGCGTGTGATTGAACGGCAACACCAGCAGACAGTCGATTCCGGCGTTTTTCAGATCCTGAAATTTTTCACGGAAATTCGCCAGCCGCGCCGGAGCCGCCTGCGGCGCGAAAAACTCTTTCGGCTGCGGCTCAAACAGAATCACCAACGAAGGCAGACCATCTTCCACTGCTGCCCGCTTGAGTTCCTGCAGGATGCGCTGATGCCCAAGGTGAAGACCATCGAAATTGCCGATGGAGGCTACACACCCGGTAAAGTTGTCCGGCACATTAGACAGGCCACGGAACAAACGCATCAGTTTTCCGGTATCCGCTGGTTAAAAATAAAGGGCTGAATTATAGCCAAGCAGGCCCAGAGGTAACAGCGCTTTCCGGGCCGTTGAGGCAAGCGACCCGTCCGGATCAGAATAAATCACCCCGGAGATGGCGCGGACGCAGCCCCATCAGTGCCAGTATGAAGAAGTACACCAGAATACCGGCCGCCACAATCAGGGATAACTGGCCGACCCGGGCCCACAGATCCATTTCCAGCCACCCGGACGGAGCACCCATCAACCAGAAGCTGATGCCTCCGAGCACACCATTGGCCAGCAGCAGAGATAACAGGAACCGGCCCCAGCCGGTCTGCGGCTGATACACACCGGTTTTCCGCAACCCGCGATAGAGCATAAAGACGTTGTAATAGGCCGACAGCGACGTCGCCAGTGCCAGTCCGACGTGATCCAGAGGGCCGACCAGGGCGAGGTTCAGTACCATATTGACGATCATGGCCTGAATGCCGATTTTCACCGGGGTCTTCGTATCCTGACGGGCGTAATAACCCGGCGCCAGCACCTTGATCAGCATAAAGGCCAGCAGACCACAGGCGTACGCCTGCAGGCTGAGCGTCATACGCCCGATATCGTAGGCAGTGATCTCACCGTGATAAAAGATGGTCGACATCAATGGCATCGCCAGCAGCATCAGCGCCAGAGCAGCCGGAGCGGCAATCAGGAACACCAGCCGCACCGCCCAGTCGAGCGTGCGCGCAAACGCGGCACTGTCCTGTGCTGCATGGCGGCCCGACAGCGCTGGCAGAATCACCACACCAATGGCCACGGCAAAAATGCCCATCGGCAGGTTGTTAAGGCGGTCGGAATAGTACAGCCAGCTGACACTGCCGCTTTCCAGAAACGACGCCAGCAGCGTATCCAGCAGCAGGTTGATCTGACTCACCGACACCCCGAACAAGGCCGGGATCATCAGCGTGGTAATACGCCTGACGCCTTCATCCTGCGTCCGCACCACCGGCATGGTGAGCAGCCCCAGCCGCGCCAGAAACGGCAGCTGGAAGGCCCACTGGAACAGACCGGCAAAGAACACACCCCAGGCCAGAGCGTACAGGGGTTCTTCGAAGTAGCCGGTGAAAAACAGGGTCGCGGCGATCAGCACCAGATTCAGAAGCACCGGCGTAAAAGCCGGTATGGCAAAGCGTCCGTAAGCATTCAGCACACTGCTGGAAAAGGCTGCCAGTGAAATGAACAGCAGATACGGAAAGGTAATGCGCAGCAGATCACCGGTCAGGGCAAACTTCTCCGGATCACTGCGGAACCCCGGAGAGAAAACATACGGCAGGTAATCCGCCAGCAGAATGGCCACCACAGTCACCGCCAGCAAGGCAGCCCCGAGCACACCGGAGACCCGGGCAATCAGCAGCTTCACTTCATCAAACGACCGCTGCGTACGGTATTCACTCAGGACCGGCACAAAAGCGACGGAGAATGCACCTTCGGCGAACAGACGACGGAAAAAATTAGGGATTTTGAAGGCGACAAAGAAAGGATCAGCCCGGGTACCAAAGTACTGTGCGACCACAATATCGCGGATCAGACCGAAAATCCGGCTGAACAGTGTCATAGCGCTGACAATGGAAGACGAGCGCAGCAGGCTGGTCTTCTTCGGAGCCGGAGGGTGTCCACCGCTGACCGGATTTCCGGGTGACTGCCTGCCGGCTGATTGGTCACCGGGGGACTGGTTATCGTGATCCGTCGGGCCGGACATGCTGGGATTCTCCGCTGAACACAAAAAAACCCGCCAGGGCGGGTTTTTTATTTAACTGCAAAACGCTCCGGGAGTCGCGGATATTTCAGCATGCTGAACCGCGCCGGCAACGTCCGGCAATCAGCCTTTCAGAGCGTAAACGCGGGCGTTCAGACGGCTCTTAACACGGGCAGCAGCATTCTTGTGCAGAATACCCTTGTTAACCATCTTGTCGATGTATGGCTGAGCTTTGGTGTAAGCAGACTGAGCCTGATCGTAATCAGCAGTTGCTACAGCAGCGTGTACTTTTTTAACGTAAGTGCGCACCATGGAGCGCAGTGCCATGGTACGGGCGCGGCGCTTGACAGCCTGACGGGCGCGTTTACGAGAACCAGCGGAATTTGCCACAGTCGGCTCCTCAAATCAGGTTTCGGTTAATTCATTACCAACAGCTTTTGCCACTGGTACGTAAGTAAGGGTGGCGGATTATCCGGGTTTGGTGGGGGGCTGTCAACAGGGGTTGTGGATAGTCTTTTTGCCGAAGGGTCGCCTTGAAGTAGTAACATACTCTCGAAGAGTCCAAAAACATTGACTGAGCTTTGTGCAGCCCGTGTCATTGCGAGGCAGAGGCCGTTACAAACCAAAGGGTTCCAACCAACATAACTGTCCGATCCACTCGCGGAATCAAGACTTGTCATCCCGTGGCTTGACCACGGGATCCATAGGGCGTGTCCGGCATATCACCTAATCGCTCTCAGGAGGACGGCATGGGGACGCCCAGTCCCGACCGGCGCTTGCCTCCGACTAACCACTTTGTTTTCGTGGTGTTTCCGTATCGCTCTCGGGAGGACGGCATGGGGGCGCCCAGTCCCGACCGGCGCGCTCTCACCGGCTTAGTATCTTTTTTAAAAATATTCATTGGTTCTATTGCTCCTTGGGGGATTGCATCCTCCCGGGCGCGGGCCCTCCCTCCTGCTTCGCGCTGTGTTCCTCGCTGTTTCACTCCTTTCTGCAAGCTCACAACGCTCACAGCGTGATTCGGCGTCCTGCCTCAGCACGCTTTTCTCGACGTCCTGTCTCGAAGAGCTGTTCGCTTCTTGAAAGTCGTGGCTCGCAACAGGCGCACCAAAAACCAGAAACACCGTTCTCGAAGTTACTGCACTGAGAGCTTTAACTCGATCAGTTGCTTTGTATCTCCCTACGTAAAGGCCCCCAGTGATTCTTTTTAATTGGATACGGTCGCTGGTTGAAAGTGCGCCTCTGGGGCCGCCGAAATTTATGCAGAATCTTCCGGAATGCGAGACATGGATGTCGAGCAAGGGGCTGGTCTGCGCCCGGGGGATGCAATCCCCCAAGGAGCAATAGAACCAATGAGTGTTGTTGAGAAAGATACTAAGCTGATGAGCGCGCGCCGGTCGGGACTAGGCGTCCCCATGCCGTCCTCCCAGGAGCGAACAGCCAATACCTAACCCACAAAAAAGCCCGGCATCACCGGGCTCTTTTCAACAAGCTATCAGCAAGACAACCAAGATCAGTCGATGATCACTTTCTCAAACGACTTCACCAGATCATCCACCGCCTTCATCTGTACCAGATACGGCTCCAGCTTATCCAGTGGCAACGCACACGGGCCATCACACTTGGCTTCGGCCGGGTTCGGGTGTGCTTCGATGAACAGACCAGCAATACCCAGTGCCATACCAGAGCGGGCCAGTTCAAACGCCTGCTGACGACGGCCATCGGCGGAATCCGAGCGGCCACCCGGACGCTGCAGAGCGTGGGTCGCATCAAAGATTACCGGTGCCTGTTTCTTCATTTCATCCATGCCCAGCATATCAACCACGAGGTTGTTGTAGCCGAAGCAGGAGCCGCGCTCACACAGCATGATTCTGTCATTACCGGCTTCACCAAACTTTTTGATGATGTGACGCATCTCGTGTGGTGCCAGGAACTGTGGCTTCTTCACGTTGATGGCAGCACCGGTTTCAGCCATGGCCACCACCAGGTCAGTCTGACGGGCGAGGAACGCCGGCAGCTGGATGACGTCCACCACTTCAGCCACAGGTGCTGCCTGGTAAGGCTCATGTACGTCGGTGATCACAGGTACATTAAAGGTCTTTTTGATCTCTTCGAAGATCTTCAGGCCTTCTTCCATCCCCGGACCACGGTAGGAGTTGATCGACGAACGGTTGGCCTTATCAAACGACGCCTTGAATACATACGGAATGCCCAGCTTGCTGGTCACTTCAACGTAGTATTCGCAGATTTTCATGGCCAGATCACGGCTTTCCAGCACGTTCATGCCACCAAAGAGGGTGAATGGTGCTTCGTTTCTGACGTCCAGTCCGGCGACGTTGACCGACTCGATCATGGGTTACTCCTGTTGTTCTTTGTGTTTTCGAGGCACGATAATAACGCTTATTCTTCGAGGAGCGTCAGTGAGGCCGTTGCTGGTAGGCAACAATGGACGAGAAAAGCGGAGCTTACACGAAGTAAGTGAGCATTTTCGAATCCGTTGTTAACACCCCAGCAACAACGCAACCAGCTCCTAGAGAACCACCAGATTATCGCGATGAATCATTTCAGGTTCGGAAACAGTTCCTAATGCCGCTTCAAGGCCACTCGACGGCGTCCGCAGTATCTTCTGTGCCTGTTCGTGGCGGTAGTTTACCAGACCTTTGGCCACGACTTTGCCGCTTTCATCAACGCAGGCAACGACGTCGCCGCGTTCAAAACGGCCTTTGGCGGCGACCACTCCGATGGGCAGCAGGCTGCGCCCACCTTCACGCAGGGCCTTGATGGCACCGGCGTCGAGCACCAGCTCACCCTGAGTCTGCAGATGACCGGCAATCCACTGTTTGCGCGCTGCTACCGGGGCGGCATCCGCCAGCAGCAGGGTGCCGATCAATTCACCATCACGCAGACGGGTAATGACATTTTCAATGCGGCCACCGGCAATCAGGGTATGGGCACCGGAGCGGGCAGCCAGCGTACCGGCACGGATCTTGGTCACCATGCCCCCACGGCCCAGTGCCCCGCCACCACCGGCCATGGCCATGTACTGAGGATCTGAGGCGCGGCCTGCGTGAATAATTTCGGCATCCGGGTTGGAGCGCGGATCGGCGGTGTAGAGGCCATCCTGATCGGTCAGGATCACCAGCACATCTGCCTCAACCAGATTGGCGACCAGAGCACCAAGGGTGTCGTTATCACCAAAACAGATCTCGTCAGTGACGACGGTATCGTTCTCGTTGATGATGGGCACAACGCCCATATCCAGCAGGGTACGCAGGGTCGAGCGCGCATTGAGGTAGCGTTTGCGGTCGCTGAGGTCATCGTGGGTCAGCAGAATCTGCGCTGTGCGGCGCTGATGGCGGGCAAACTGGCTTTCATAAGCCTGAACCAGCCCCATCTGACCGACGGCCGCCGCCGCCTGCAGCTTATGAATTTCATCCGGGCGGGAAGTCCAGCCCAGGCGCACCATGCCTTCAGCAACCGAGCCGGAAGACACCAGCACCACCTCGTGACCCGCCTGAATCAGGGCGGCAATCTGATCGACCCAGCTTTGCATGCCATTGAGGTTGAGGCCCCGGCCATCATTGGTCAGCAGCGCACTGCCGATTTTAATAACCCACCGCCTGGCCTGAGCCAGATCATTACGGCTGAAGGCCGCAGAATTACTCATTGGTGTAGATCACTTCCACATCGTAGTCATCGTCGTCATCCCCCTGCTCAGCCTTGCGGGCTGCGCGCTCAAGGCGACGGCGCTCTTCCAGCTCTTCCATGTGCTCACGGGATTCCTGCTCAACCTGCTCACGTTCAGCGAGCAGGGCTTCAGCAAAGTCTTCATCATCCAGCGCACGCTGACGGCGGGCTTCGATGAATTCCATGATGTCACAAGCCAGCTTATGCGTGCCTTCTTTGGCAATGGCGGATATACGGTACACCGGGCCATCCCAGTCGAGTTTATCCAGCAGCGCCTGACAGCGTGCTTCACGCTCTTCTTCCGGAATCAGGTCCAGCTTGTTCATCACCAGCCAGCGCTCACGGTTTGCCAGCCCCGGCGAGAAACGCTCCAGCTCATTGCTGATGGCAATGACTTTTTCAGCCGGGTCAGACTCATCAAAGGGCGCCATATCGACGATGTGCAGCAGAATGTGAGTACGTACCAGATGCTTGAGAAAACGCGTTCCCAGACCCGCACCGTCGGCAGCACCTTCGATCAGACCGGGAATGTCCGCGATCACAAAGCTGCGGTGTTCTTCAATCGACACCACACCCAGATTCGGCACCAGCGTGGTAAAGGGGTAATCCGCAACTTTCGGCGTCGCCGCAGAAACCGAGCGGATAAAGGTCGACTTACCGGCGTTGGGCATACCCAACAGACCGACGTCAGCCAGCACCTTCAGCTCCAGCTTGAGGTTACGCGACTCACCTTCCTGACCCGGCTTGAACTGGCGCGGCGCCTGGTTGGTCGACGACTTATAGCGGGTATTGCCGATACCGTGGAAACCACCCCGGGCCACCATCAGGCGGTCACCGGCGGCAGTCAGATCGCCGAGGGTTTCGCCGGTGTCTTCATCAATGGCGGTGGTGCCAACAGGCACCTTGAGAATCAGGTCATCCCCTTTGGCGCCGGTACAGTTACGGCCACCACCCTGCTGTCCGTTTTTGGCACGGAAGCGGCGGGTATAGCGGTAATCAATCAGGGTGTTGAGGTTTTCATCGGCCTCGAGAAACACGGAACCACCGTCACCACCATCACCACCGTCAGGGCCACCCTTGGGAATGAATTTTTCACGACGGAAGCTGACGCAGCCGTTACCGCCGTTGCCGGCGTCGACGCTTATCTTGGCTTCATCTACAAACTTCATATTGGATAGCTACCTGCGTTGTCACAGCGGTGTTGAAACCCTCCGCGAAATGCTCACGTACTGCGTGTACGCTGCGCTTTCTTGGCCGGTTTCGCCGGGCTGTGTCTGCCTCGGTAACGCTATCGCGACACCGGGACTGAATTTAAAATAGAGAGTTTCGCCTGCGCGCAAGATTATCAAAAATCATGTACAGACGCAGAGCGACGATATGCGGGAAACCTGCCCGCCGCATGAGCAAGCCACAGGACTTCCCGTAAAAACCAAAAAGCCCCGGATGGGAGATCCCAACCAGGGCCCTTATTGCGTTTTCCGGATTAAGCCGGAACGACGCTTACGGTCTTACGGTTCTTAGGACCTTTCACCTCAAATTTCACAGCGCCTTCAGCGGTTGCGAACAGAGTGTGGTCACGGCCCATACGAACGTTGGTACCGGCGTGGAACTTAGTACCACGCTGACGGATGATGATTGCGCCTGCTTTTGCAGTCTGGCTACCGAAAAGTTTGACACCAAGGCGTTTGCTCTCGGAATCGCGACCGTTCTTAGTACTACCACCGGCTTTTTTGTGTGCCATCGTAGCGATCTCCAGTTATTGGGTTGCTGCAACTCTGCGATTGCGGCAGGTCTTAAAGCTATTCCGCTTGCCCTGAGTGTGTTAGCTGTTCGTTCAGAATGCTCATTTATACCTGATAAACCCCGCTTCTTCACTCACATCTGCCTGCTCATGGCTGCGCTCATAACGCTTTAGATTTTCTGACCCGCTCGAACCCTGATTAAAAGTAATAAGTTAAATTAATGTCTGTCTCAGCCAGCGATGCTGGTGATTTTCAGTTCAGTGAACCACTGACGGTGACCCATCTGCTTCATGTGGTGCTTACGACGCTTGAACTTCAGGATCTTAACTTTCTTGTGACGACCGTGAGCAACCACTTCTGCAGTTACTTTAGCGCCTTCAACAACAGGAGCGCCAATCTTAACGTCATCACCATTGCCGATCAGCAGAACTTTTTCCAGTTCTACGGCTTCACCGGTCGCAACTTCCAGTTTCTCAACCTTCAGAGTCTGACCTTCTTCAACGCGGTATTGCTTACCGCCGGTTACTACTACAGCGTACATAACTGTATTCTCCGCTTCTCATTTATGGCTGCTACTTGTATGCCTGCTTCTATTGGCAACGCTCTGGTTTCCATATGGCAGGGAGCAGAATTTCGGGCGCGAGACTATACCCCACTCTGAATTTGACTGCAACCATGCAACGGCTTGTTTCTTGACAGCGGAGCACAGGCTCCCTAGCATGGCGCGATCCTGTACCGGTCGGATCCACATGCAGATTAAAGACGTTCTCGCCACAGTCAACACCGAATTCAGCGCGGTCGACCGCCTGATCCACGACCAGCTCGCCTCCCGCGTGCCCCTGGTAGAAAAAATCGCGGACTACATTGTCAGCAGTGGCGGCAAGCGTATCCGCCCTTTATTAGTGCTGCTCAGTGCCAAAGCATTCGGCCGTGCCGATGCCGATGCGGTAAAGCTCGCGACCGTGATTGAGTTCCTGCACACCGCCACCCTGCTGCACGACGACGTGGTTGATACCTCGGACATGCGCCGCGGCAACCCCACCGCCAATGCCCGCTGGGGCAATGCACCGAGCGTGCTGGTCGGTGACTTCCTCTACAGCCGTGCGTTCCAGATGATGGTGGAGCTGCAGTCTCTTCCGGTGATGAAGATCCTGTCTGACGCCACCTGTGTGATTGCCGAGGGTGAAGTGCTGCAGCTGACCAACGTGAAGAACCCGGATGTCAGCGAAGAGAAATACATGGACGTGATCCACGGCAAAACCGCCATGCTGTTCGAGGCCTCCACGCACAGTGCCGCAGCTCTGCTGCAACTGAACGAATCTGAAACTCATGCACTCCAAGAGTACGGCAAAGAGCTGGGGCTGGCTTTTCAGCTGATTGATGACGTTCTGGACTACGAAGGTGACGCCTCCGAACTGGGCAAGAATGTAGGTGACGATCTGGCCGAGGGCAAACCCACTCTGCCACTGATCCATGCCATGGCCCATGCCGGTGAAGACGGCCGTATGCTCATCCGTCAGGCGATCCGCAAGGGTGGTCTGGACGATATGGATGCGGTGATGGCCATTGTGCGCGAATGCGGCTCCATGGAGTACACCCGCAACAAAGCCAATGAATGCCGTGACCGGGCCATTGCGCACCTGCAGCAGGTTCCGGATTCGGTCGCCCGTGATGCACTGATCGCTCTGGCAAATATCGCCGTTGAACGGACCGCCTGAGGTCAGACACCCGATCCGGCGCCTACTAACGACTTTTCAGGAGACAGGCATGCGCCGGGTTATCCAACTGCTGTTCTTAACACTGGCCACTCTCACTGCCGCCTCAGGGCATGCCAGCCTGCTGGATTCCCTGGCACCTGAAACCAAGACCTTCCTGCCGGTTGAAGAAGCCTTCCCCCTGAGCGTAGAAACCGCACCCGGAACCGTAACCGCGCACTGGACCAACCCGGACGGTTATTACCTCTATCAGCACCGCATCTACATCAAACAGGGCGATAACAAGCTGTCGCCAGTCAGCTGGTCAAAAGACGGGAAGGAAAAATTCGACGAAGCCTTCGGCGATATCGTGGCCTATTACGGTGACCTCGATGCCGTGTTTGACACCTCAGGCCTGGCTCCCGGCGATGCCACACTCTGGTATCAGGGCTGCGCCGATGCCGGACTCTGTTACCCACCACAGAAGTATCCACTCACTCTGCTGGCAGCGACCGCAGCCAATACGGAACAGGCAGCACCTGTCACCGGGCAGGACAACTTCTTCAGCGGCCGCTCGGCTATTGCTGTTGCCGGCCTGTTCTTTCTGCTCGGGCTGGGTCTGACCTTCACCCCCTGTGTTCTGCCGATGGTGCCTATTCTCACCAGCGTGGTGCTGGGCCAGAAAAACACCTCGCCACTGCGCGGCTTCCTGCTGTCGTCTGTCTATGTGCTGGGTATGGCGATCACCTACGCCGCTGCGGGTCTGGCCGTGGGTCTGCTGGGCGCCGGTGCCAACATTCAGGCCTGGATGCAGGATCCGGTGATTCTGAGTGTGTTTGCCGTCTTTTTTGTCCTGCTGGCACTGGCCATGTTCGGCCTGTATGAGCTGCAGTTACCGGCCGGTCTGCGCAACCGCCTGAACAACGTCAGCCAGAAGCAGCAGGGCGGTCATTTTGTCAGTGTATTCATCATCGGCGTACTGTCGGCACTGGTGGTCAGCCCCTGCGTATCGGCGCCCCTGGCCGGTGCCCTGGCCTACCTCAGCACCACAGGCGATGCCGTTCTGGGCGGCACAGCTCTGCTGGCCATGGGCCTGGGCATGGGTACGCCGCTGATCATCCTGGGGACAACCGGTGCCTCCGTGCTGCCGAAAGCCGGAATGTGGATGAACCGCATTAAATATCTGTTCGGCTTCATGCTGATCGGTGTGGCGATATGGCTGGTCGGACGTATTCTGCCGGAGGCGCTGGTACTGGCGCTCTGGGGCGCGCTGGCCGCTGCTGCCGGGATTGCTGCCGGGGCTCTGTCCTCCGCGCAGGGCAACAGTCAGAAAGTTCTGAAAGTACTGGGACTGCTGCTGTTCATCTATGGCGTGATCGCCATCGCCGGGGCCGTCAAAGGCCATACCGACCCGTTCAACCCTCTGGGTGACAATGCCACAGCCGGTCATGAATCACCTTTTTATCAGACCGATTCAGTCGCCGAAGTGATGGACCTGATCCGCACGGCTCAACAGCCGGTCATGCTCGACCTGTATGCCGACTGGTGCATCAGTTGCCGGGTCATGGAAAAGGAAATCTTTGCCACCGAAGAAGCCCAACAGGCTCTGTCAGGCTACCACTGGGTGCAGCTGGACCTGACCGATAACACGCAGGAACAGCGGGATTTTCTGCAGCAGCAGGCCGTGTTCGGGCCTCCGACGGTGTTGTTCTTTACCCCAGGATCAGAAGCCGCATCTGGCCGGATCGTGGGAGAGCGTGAACGCGAAGACTTCCTGCGGGAAGCCGGACAGCTGACACCGGGTCACTGACCCGGAGTCAGTGCCCTCCACGGCGGAGCAGCCCGCCAACCACACTGATGACCATCAGCGCCAGAAATACAAAGAACAGGATTTTGGCAATCTCCACCGATACCCCGGCAATACCACCAAAACCGAGAACGCCCGCGATCAGGGCAATCACCAGAAAAACGACGGCATAATACAACATGTGATCTCCTTTCTTTTTTCTCTGTGTCTTAAGTCAGAAGAGCCAGAGACTCAGGAGTTCCGTACAGATTCAGCAAAGCAAGCGGTCACTCACAGGTAACCATCTGTTTTTAAAGGCAGATTATTCTTAGCTCAGTCACCAGGAAATCTTTCCGCAACCCGCCACACATGTTACTTTGTAACAACGCTTCTTCCGACTTATCCGGATTTCTGTACTTTGAACATTATCCAGTCTGTTCCGACCAACATCATCACCGGCTTTCTCGGCTCCGGGAAAACCACGCTGATTACCCATCTGCTGCAGCACAAACCGGCTGGTGAACGCTGGGCGGTACTGATCAATGAATTCGGCAGTGCCGGTGTCGACGGTAGCCTGCTGAGTGGCACACAGGCAGATGAAGGCCAGGTATTTATCAAAGAAGTGCCCGGCGGTTGCCTCTGTTGTGCCGCGGGCCTGCCTGCGCAGATCGCCATCAACAGCCTGCTGGCCAGGGCCAGGCCTCAGCGCCTGCTGATAGAACCAACCGGACTCGGTCACCCCAGAGAAATACTGGAACTGCTGCAGTCAGAGCATTACCGCTCTGTGATCGACCTGCGCGCGACCCTTACACTGGTTGATGCCCGTAAAGCCAGCGATCCGCGCTACACCCGCCATGAAACCTTCCGCCAGCAACTGGAGGTCGCCGACGTCATCATTGCCAGTAAGGCCGACCTGTACTCAGGCGCTGACAGGGAGCAGTTGCAGAATATGCTCAATGATATGAATTGCGCGGCAGCCAACGGGGTTGTTGAATCTGTACAGGGAGATATCCCTCTGGCGCTGCTGGAAGCACCGGCCCGCGCAGCCGCTTCCAGCAATAACAACAGACTCAACGCTTTATCAACGATGCCATCCAGCACTCCCGCCGCCGATATCGGGCCTGCACCTGTATTTCCGGCAGCGGGCTACCTGACCAGCAGCAACCGCGGTGATGGGTTTGTCAGTTATGCCTGGGTATTCAGTCCGGATAAGACCTTCCGTTTCCGCCCGGTGCTTTCCCTGCTGAGCAGCGTCCGCGCTGAACGTCTGAAAGCGGTACTGATCACAGATCAGGGGGTGATTGGTTATAACTGCGCGGATGATGTCAGCACCGAGCTGGTTCTGGATGACGCTGCCGACTCCCGCATTGAGATTATTCTTGCTGACGGTTGTGCCAACCCGGTCACTGATGAGGCCCTGCTGGCCTGCCTGAGTCACTGAGTTTCAGCGCAGGGCTTGCATTATTTCGTAAAGTCCCAATATACAGGGAAACACACGAATACAGGCCAACCACATGCATACCACCTGTCCGCAGTGCGGTGCGATAAACCGCATACCTGAAGAAAAACTCAGTCAGCCCGGCCAGTGCGGCCGCTGCAAAGCCACCCTGTTCGACGGTCGTACTGTGGACCTGGACGATGCTGGCTTCAAACGCTTCGTTACCAAAAACGATCTGCCCGTCGTGATCGACTTCTGGGCGGAGTGGTGCGGCCCCTGCAAAATGATGGGCCCGGTGTTCAAACAGGTCGCCGCCGGCATGCCCTATGCGGCGCGCTTTGCCAAAGTAAATACCGAACTGGCTCAGAACACGGCAGCACGTTTTAACATCCGCAGCATTCCGACTCTGATTGTGATGAAAGACGGCAAAGAGATCGACCGACTGTCCGGTGCTCTGCCCGCACCTCAGTTAAAACAGTGGATTGATGGCGCTCTGGCAAAAGCCTGATCCGCAGGTAACGGATAAGGAACGTATTCCCTTGATCTGAGTCAATGTCTCAGCGGCCCAAAAGCGTATTCTGAACTCAGGGGCAGAGAGGAGATTCAGACTGAAACTCCCGCGCTGTCCCGGGCCCATAAGGAGAATAGAATGCCTGTAACCAACCACGATCTGCACATCGATTTTCCGGAAATGTCAGAGAAAATCACTGAACTGAAAACCCATGACCGGCACTTTGCCAAGCTCTATGACGAATACAACGAGCTGGATAAAGAAGTGCGGAAAATCGAAGAAGATGTCACACCTGCGGCGGATGACACGCTGGATGAAAAGAGAATGAAACGGGTACAGCTGAAAGACGAGCTGTACGCCATGCTGCAGAAGGCCTGATCCCCCTCAGGTACAGAAAAGCCGGGTTTTTACCCGGCTTTTTCTTTGCGGATCCGGCAGGCTGCTCAGGGACGGTATACCGCTGGCATGCCATCCAGACTGAGCACCAGCTTGTAGTGCGCTTTGATCGGCTGCGGGAATCCAACGAAATCGCGGGTGACGTAACCTCCGTTACTCCACTCCCGCAGCATCAGCGCCAGATACCACTGCCCTTCACCGGGGGTGCGGATGGTCATGGCATAGTGACAGTTATTCAGACGGTGCTGACCATTGAGTTCACCCAGTTCCATGGCAGCAACCTGATAGCCGCTGAAATCACCACCACTGTAAGGCGCACTCAGAGCCCACATTTCCAGCGACAGCGTGCCACTGGTGTTACCGCTGTCGCGGTTGTTGGCGATTTCTTCCACATCCAGGTGAATGGTCTCGTTTTCAATATGGTAAGCACAGGTGCCGTTCAGACTGAGTGGTTTCAGACCGGACGGAAGCGGAGACTGATCAGGAGCCATCATGGCGGAGTCCTCAAAAAGAAGTTCGCGGCAGACTAACAGCCGCAGGTGACAGTATTATGCCTGAGAATCCGCTTTCATTCTGCCCACAGCGGATCTATTGTAATGGTGTGGTGTCAGAAGCACTGATCCACAGTCACAGGAGAAAATCATGAAAAAGACAGTCCCGGCCGGGAAATCCCGCGCCAAAGCCGCGGTGATGCAACCCAAATACCGCGCTCAGGTCGTAGAAAGCCGCAAGGCCTACCGCAGAAAGTCGGCCAAAGCCGAGACCACCAAAACCCTCCGCTCGGAGGGTTTTGCGTTTCTGGGGTCTGGTTTTTTATAACAGGATTCTTTCTGAAAGACTTCAGAGAGACGCAATACCCGCCGCAACAAACATGAGCAAGCCCACTGCCCCAACTCCCAGCCAAACCTGCCCGGTACGATTGAGCGCCGACGGGCGATTCAGCTGACAGATATTCAACAAGACACCAAACGGTCCCTGTTTTACCGGGCATCGGTCCGGCAGACGGTTCTGATCCTGCATAATCTTGGCAATGAACGCCAGACCAAAGCCAAGAATCATCAGATGGACCGCCGTCATGGACTCAGCTCAGGCCACTGCCGACATCGACGCCTTCAGCCTGCTGATCGGCGTGGTACGACGAACGCACCAGTGGACCACTGGTCACGCGGATAAAGCCCAGTGACTTAGCAATATCACCCAGTTCCTTGAACTCTTCCGGCGTCACAAAACGCTTCACCGGCGAGTGGTTACGGCTGGGTTGCAGGTACTGCCCGAGGGTAATGTGGTCGATGTTATGAGCACGCATATCGTGCATCACTTCAATCACTTCTTCGTTGGTTTCACCCAGGCCCAGCATCAACCCGGATTTGGTGACGATGTCCGGGTTGCGGGCTTTGTATTCTTTCAGCAGCGTCAGAGACCACTGGTAATCCGAACCCGGACGGCATTCCTTATACAGACGCGGCACAGTTTCTAGGTTGTGGTTAAACACGTCGGGCTGAGTTTCAGAGAGAATATCCAGCGCGATCTCCATACGGCCACGGAAGTCCGGCACCAGAATCTCCATCTGAATGTGCGGGCTGTGTTCACGGGTACGGCTGATGCAGTCGGCAAAGTGCTGAGCCCCACCATCCCGCAGATCATCACGGTCAACAGAAGTCACCACCACATATTTGAGGCCCATATCGGCAATGGCGATGGCAAGGTTTTCCGGTTCTTCGGTATCCAGCGGATTCGGGCGGCCATGGCCCACGTCGCAGAAGGGGCAGCGGCGGGTACAGATGTCACCCATGATCATAAAGGTGGCCGTTCCGCCGCCGAAACATTCACCGATGTTCGGGCAGCTGGCCTCTTCACAGACCGTGTGCAGGCGGTGCTTGCGCAACTTGTCTTTGATTTCATTGATCTTCGGGGTCGCCGGAATACGCACGCGGATCCAGTCCGGCTTACGCGGAATTTCCTCAGTCGGGATCACCTTGATCGGGATACGGGCAACCTTGTCAGCGCCGCGCAGTTTTTCTCCCTGGACGACCTTGTGTACGGTCTTGGGACTGTCAGACATGCTCATTCCGCCTGTTAATCTGCAGTTGCTGTCGCCGCCGGGATCACCAGCTGCGCCAGAAGATGATGTTCGAGGCGTTGTGCCACCTCATTAAAATCCACCGGCCGGTCGGTCTCGGCCGTCATCTGGGTCATTTCCATCCCGGCATAACCACAAGGGTTAATGCGGTGAAACGGCTCCAGATCCATATCGATATTCAGCGCCAGACCATGAAAGGAGCGGCCCTTGCGGATACGCAGCCCCAATGAGGCGATTTTACGCCCTTTGGTATACACACCCGGCGCATCAGCGCGTGCCGCTGCGTCAATGTCCCACTCCGCCAGCGTGGCGATGATCGCCTGTTCCAGTGCTGTGACCAGCTGCCGCGGACCCCAGCCAAGCCGGTTCAGATCAATCAGAGGATAGACCACCAGCTGGCCCGGACCATGGTAGGTCACCTGCCCGCCACGGTCGGTCTGAATCACGGGAATATCGCCGGTAAACAGCAGATGCTCTGCTTTACCGGCCTGCCCCTGAGTAAACACAGGGTGATGCTGCAGAAACCACAGCTGATCTTCGGCATCCGGCCCACGGCTGTCGGTAATGGCCGACATCTCATCACAGACCGGCTGATAATCAACCAGACCGAGCTGGCGGATCTGCATCAGATCACCATTTTCACGCTGGGATGAGCGGTCAGATCCTTATGGATGTTCACCAGCTGCTCTTTACCCGTGGCGGTGATGTACAGAGTGACGGAGCGGAAACGGCCATTGGAACTTTCCTGCACGCGGATCCGCTCGAAATCGCAGTCTTCAGCATGCACGCGCACGATATCCACGACGATACGTTCGTAGTTATCAATGGCGGTGCCGACCACCTTGATCGGATAGTCAGGACAGGGGAATTCAATTTTAGGGGCTTCGGGCTGGGTCACACGGGATTCCTCTCAGACTCCGGTGAATATGGGGCCGCATGCCCCATATTGCAAGTCAGACAGCGCGTTCTGGCAGGTCAGCCGAACAGGCGGATAAAGAAGAGTTTGATACCACCGAACAGACGTCCGAAGAAACCGGCTTCTTCCACATCTTCCGCCGCCACCAGCGGACGTTCCGCCAGCACTTCATCACCAATACGGATGCTCAGGGTGCCGACGGCCTGGCCGGCTTTCAGCGGCGCTTCCGGGTAATCCGGAGTAACGATGTCAGCCTGCAGCTCATCAATGCTGCCACGCGGCAGAGTCAGGTACAGATCATCTGCCAGCGTTAGTGTGACGGTATCGGTTTTACCCAGCCAGACGTCTTCGGTGCTGAGAATTTCACCGGCACTGTAGAGTTTGTGCGTTTCAAAGTAACGGAAGCCATAGGACAGCAGCTTCTGGGTTTCCTGGGTGCGGGCAGATTCACTGGAGGTGCCCATCACCACGGAAATAAGGCGTGTCTCATCTTTTTTGGCCGATGCCGTGAGACAGTATCCGGCTTCGTCAGTATGACCGGTTTTCAGACCATCAACACTGGCATCACGCCACAACAACTGGTTACGGTTGGGCTGACGGATGTCGTTATATTCATAATATTTCTCCGCATACAGCCCATAATAATCCGGGTGATCGTTAATGATGTGCAGAGCCAGGGTCGCCAGATCGCGGGCGGTGGACAGATGCCCTTCCGCAGGCCAGCCGGTGGCATTCTCGAAATTCGTATTGGTCATGCCGAAGTTCTGTGCGTACTGGTTCATCCAGCCGGCAAATGCAGATTCGGAACCGGCAAAATATTCAGCAACCGCGATTGACGCGTCATTACCCGACTGCACAATGATGCCGCGCAGCAGGTCAATCAGAGCCACCTCAGTTCCTTCCCGCACCCACATTTTGGAACCGCCTTTTTTCCAGGCGTTGACGCTGATCGGCACCTGGGTATCTTCGCTGACCTTACCTTCCATGATCTCGTGAACAGCAATGTAGCTGGTCATCATCTTGGTCATACTGGCCGGAGGCAGACGCTCATCAGCGTTGTGCTCAGCCAGTACGGTGCCACTTTCGGCGTCCACCAGAATCCAGGCAGAGGCATTCAGAGCGGGCGGCTTGGGGATCAGACTTTCGGCGTGTGATGAAACAGCAAAAACAGCGGCAAGGAACAAACAGGAAATTTTGAATAAACGCATGAGACAAGAGTAACTTTACTGGTTTGAGGAATAGTAGCACGCCCTGACCGACAAGTTCACCCGATGGCCCCGGAAGCCTCCCGGAAAGAGGCGCCCGGCGCCGCAGAGCAGAGACTTATTGCATCTGCCCCCGGGCAGCAGCCATCAGATGACCAATGGCGGTACTCAGCTGATCGCTGCGCTGCGGATTACGGAAAGCTTCAAGAATCCGTCCCCGCATTCCGGGCAACGTCATCAGATCAGCGATCAGTGCTGAAAATACCTGATCACCCAGGGCGGCCAGAAGTTCCAGATAATTGTGTAAACGTCGTCCTTCGAGATCCTGCCAGCAGCGGCTGCCCAGGGCACTGATCACTTCCACATCCCGGGCTGCCGGGTGCAACATCATCAGATCCAGCAGCTGCTGACGCTGATCCACACTCACACTGGCCGACAACGCCCGGGCAAACGCGGCCAGATCAGCAGCCTGCGGAATCTCTGCCATCACCTGCGCCAGTGCATCGTTGAGGGCATTGGTCAGCTGCGGGCCTGCTTCCGCATTTTCGAGAAAGCCCAGCAGAGCATTCCGCGGTACTGCAGGCATAGACGTCATGGCCGAGGCGATCAGTTCCTGATTATGGTCTTCATCTATCCGGGCAACCACTTCTGCCAGCCCCTGCAGACCCAGATGCTGCCACTGCGAAAAGTCATTATCGCCACTCAGGTAGGCCCGGGCGGTGGCGTAATACTGTGTGGTGGGCTGGCCGAGCAGACGCAGGGCCAGTGCATGAAAATAGGCCATGCGGCTGGCATCGGGTTTGAAACTGCAGGGCGCTTCGCCGTGTTCCTGATCCGGATTGGCGACAACCCGCAGCCAGTGTTGCAGGAACGCATCACGCGGGCCGGGCTGCAGAATATTCTGTTCGTCCAGTGGCAGCTTCAGAAACCAGATGTTGTGCTGCCCCGCCTGTTTCGGATTCCAGCTGAGAATTCCCAGCCAGGCATGGCGCAGATACGGTGACGGGTACGGACGGGCGAGTTCTTCAAAGGCTTCAAACTCTTTACGGCCGATTTTGCTGATGCGGCGGCCCATATCAAAAACCCGCATCTGTGCGCCACTGGTGGCCACGAGCTGACTGATGGTCATTGCTTGTCCTGTCTGGAGTGAGTGTCTGGTCTGGCGGAATCGCGTGCATGGTAACGGATGCAGAGCCCGGCTGCATCTGCGGCCCGGTTTTACGGTTTTGATCCGCCCCGGGATTCCGCTATCATGCGGGCACAAGTCACTGACAGCCGGTCCGCTCTGAGATGCCTGTAATCCTGATCGCTATTATTCTTTCCAGCTTTGTCCTGGGTGCCGCCGGTACGGCCCTCTATCTGAACAAGCGCTGGCGCGGTGCCGCCGCCGAGGTTGAACAGGCCATGAAAGAAACGGCCGAGCAGCATCAGGCCCTGCTGGTTGAAAACCGTGAGCTGAAACAGAAAGCAGCGGATCTGGATTACCAGCTGAACAGCGTCCGCAAAGATCTGGAATACGAGCGCAGCCGTAACGCAGATAACCACTGAACAGGCTGATTCAACGGCGTGGCTAAGGCCGGGAAATAATAAAGAGAACAACCATGACAGATACATCGCGCATCAGCGTCAGCGCCCACTACACCGGCTATATCTGGTACAAGCACGGCTTGTCTGCGAAGAACTTCATCACCGACACCGGTCGCCGTATCAATATGATTGCAGCTCCCATCAATGCCTTCCTGCGACTGGTCGGCGGTGCTGATATTGATATTTTTCTGCTGCAGCGCCACACCGTTATCGACCATAAGGTCGAAGAGCTGATTGAAAAAGAAGGTGTCACGCAGATTGTCGAGCTGGCCTGCGGACTGTCACCGCGCGGCTACCGCTTCCGCAAGAAATACCCGCACATCCGTTATGTGGAATGCGACCTGCCCGGCATTGTCGCGAAAAAGCGTGAATTACTCGACGGCACCGATCTGCCCGGCCAGGAACTGCGCGTCTGCGACGTGTTCAATACCGCAGGTCCGGAATCCATCAAAGGCATTCTTGAAAGTCTCGACCCGCAACAGAAGACGATCATCGTCACCGAAGGGCTGGTGAATTACTTCGAACTGCCGGTGATACGTGAAGTCTGGTCGCGCATGGCCGATGCTCTGAAACGCTTTCCGCAAGGCTGGTACATCACTGAGCTGTATCCGGACTTTGCCGATCACCCGTCGTATCGTTATGTGAAATTTGCACAGAAAACCGTGGGCTTTCTTACCAAGGGTGACTGGCCCCTGCACTACCCCTCAGACGAAGCCATCCAGAAGGGCTTTCAGGAAGATGGCTTTAACGACGTCGAAGTAATTGATCCGGCCAGCTATTACGGCAAACTGCCGCTGCTGCCGGAAGTCAAAATCAAAACTCTGGTGCGCATCATCAAGTGCTCGGTCAGCCGCTGAAGGCTGACATCTGCAAGGTGGTGTGACGCTTTTTCTGCAGCAGCTTCATCAGCCGCTGCGACAGCTCAGTGGCACTTTCCTCAATCTGCAGCGTAACCGCCGTCACACTGATACTGAGTTCAGACATGGGCTCCCAGTTCTGCTCTTCCAGACGACGGCTGATGCGCTCATTCAGCACCACCGCCCCCTCTTCACCACAGTTCGGCAACACCAGCACCAGCAGGTCTTCGCGCAGACGGAAAATATCATCCTCGCCCCGGATCAACTGGCGGATACGGCTGGTCAGGCGGGGAAGAAACTGTGACATTTCCTGATGGGTATACAGATCGGTCAGCTGCTGATAGTCATCCAGCACAATCGCAATCAGGCTGACATCCTGTCCGGTAACTTCGCTGCAGGCGGCTTCGCGCTCCAGCACATGGGGAAAGTGTTTGCTGTTGTAAGCACCGGACAAGGGGTCGGTCAGTGACAGACTGAGCATATTCAGACCGTGGCTCAGGCTCAGCCAGGCGAAACTGAAGACCGAACCGGCAAACAGCATAAACCACAGACTGTAACGCAACGCTTCGGCCACATTCACGGAGACCAGCAGCAGCACAGTCATGATCAGCCACACCGCCGCCGTCAGAATGGCCGCCGGTTGCAGCGGCAACACCAACGAGGCGACCAGGGGCACAATCAGCAGCAGGTAAAGGTTCAGCTGCGGGTAATCCGGCAGGTTCCAGAGAAGCGCCGCCGCCAGCAGCCCCACCAACAGCGAATGCACCAGATTCTGCCCGGTGGTTTCCCGGCGGATCAGCAGATACCCCACGCCCATCAGCAGCGCCGGAATCACCAGCATTTCAGCCAATACCGTGCCGTACATGCCGTTGGCATACTGAAACAGCATCAGCAGACTCAGCAGCCCCGCCAGCAACAGGTACACCAGTACCTGAATACGCAGTACCAGACGGTCCGGATAGACCTGATTGAGCGACAGGGTCAGCGACCGATCATCAGACAGCATTCAGAGACTCCCCGATTTTCTGCACCATGGCATCCACTTCTTCGCCCGGCACATGGCTGGTGCGGCACATTTTCAGACGCTGCAGTTCGCTGTACTCGCTGTGAGCCAGAACCTCCGATACCTTGGTCATAAACACATCGGTTTCTTCCGCACTGCTGTGTGGCGTCAACAGCACGAAGTCATCACTGTCGAGGCGGTAGCAGGTGTCGGTTTTTTTCAGACAGCTGCGCAATTGCCCGGCCAGATAATTCAGACGCCGCTCATAGTCATCGGCGCCCAGATCATTCCAGATCTGGGGCGGACGCACCCCCACCAGATACAACTCGTCCATCAGACGTTCAGCGCGCGTCATTTCCCGGCCGAGATCAAGGGTGAACTGGTACTGGTTATAAACCATGGTCACCGGATCCGTATTGGCGACCGCACTCAGGTTGCGCAGGTTGGTTTCGTTCACCCAGGCGTAACTCAGCGCCAGCACGGCACAGATACTGTAGGTAAAAATAACCGGTGCCGCGGCCATGGCCGGAAAGTTACCCAACACCGCGATCAGCCACACCAGACTGTACAGGGGGATCAGCAGACAGGCCTGACGAAAGCTGAGAAGAAAGACAGCCAGACCGCAGAACAGAAACGACCAGATAACCGACAGATCAGCACTGATGGCGCCGTAAAATCCGGCACCGGCGGTCAGAGGCAGGGCCGTTAACAGTGGCCATACCCCAGGCGGGCGGCGACCGCGCAATGGCATGAGAAGGGCATACACCACCAGTACCACAGCACAGGCCAGCGTCATCAGGGCCTGCTGCCCCTGACCGCTGACAATATCCAGAATGACCAGTAACCCAAGACCTGCAGCGATCAGTAAAAGGTAAGTCCCTTTTACCCTGTGCAACTTCATATGGTCTGAATTCAACCCGTTCACTCCTCTGGCGGCATCATGTGTGTTGTTAAGTGTAGTCGCTGACCCGCGGGTAACAAATTGTCACAGGCCAGCCGTCAGGTGGCACCGTCACGGCGCGGGTTATTCACACGTGCCCTTGGTGTATACTGCGCACTTTCACTGACCGACCCGGAAGACCAATGAGTATTGCCGACTACATGCAGGCGGTGGGCACACAGGCCCGCTCTGCATCACGCGACATGGCCCGCGCCTCCACCAACCTGAAAAATCAGGCGCTGCTGGCGATTGCCGACGACATTGAAGCCAACCGCGATGCACTGAAAGCGGCCAACGCCGCTGATATGAGCCGTGGTGAAGCCAATGGTCTGGATGCCGCACTGCTGGACCGTCTGCAGCTGACCGACGGCCGTATCGATACCATGATTGAAGGCCTGCGTCAGGTGGCTGCCCTGCCGGATCCGGTGGGTGAAATCACCGACATGAAATACCGCCCGTCCGGTATTCAGATCGGTAAGATGCGGGTGCCACTGGGCGTCATCGGCATCATTTACGAGAGCCGCCCGAACGTCACCATTGAAGCTGCCAGTCTGTGCCTGAAATCCGGTAACGCCACCATTCTGCGTGGCGGCTCAGAAGCCATTGAATCCAATCAGGCGCTCGCTGCCTGTATTGGCCGGGGTCTGGAACTGAGCGGTCTGCCTGCGGCTGCAGTACAGGTCATCAACACCACTGACCGCGCTGCGGTCGGCGCACTGATCACGATGCCGGAATTCGTGGATGTCATTGTGCCACGCGGTGGTAAAGGGCTGATTGAGCGTATCAGCAAGGAAGCCCGTGTGCCGGTGATCAAGCATCTGGACGGCATCTGCCACGTGTACCTGGATGCCGAGTGCGACCCGGTCAAAGCCGTGAATATCGCCATCAATGCCAAGACCCACCGTTACGGCACCTGCAACACCATGGAAACCCTGCTGGTGCATGAAACCGTGGCCGAGAAACTGCTGCCGGAGCTGGCTACCGCCTACGCCAAGTTCGGTGTGGAACTGCGCGGCTGCGCCCGGACCTGCGAATATCTGACGTCCGCCATCGCGGCGACCGAAGAAGACTGGCACACCGAGTATCTGGCACCCATCCTGTCGGTAAAAGTGGTCGACTCCCTGGATGCTGCCATTGAGCACATCAACCATTATGGCTCTCACCACACCGACAGCATCATCACTGAGAACTACACCCTGGCGCGCCGCTTCCTCACCGAGGTCGACAGCTCATCGGTGATGGTGAACGCCTCCACCCGGTTTGCCGACGGTTTTGAATACGGTCTGGGCGCGGAAATCGGTATTTCCACCGACAAGATCCACGCCCGTGGCCCGGTCGGTCTCGATGGCCTGACCTCACAGAAATACGTCGTGCTGGGTAATGGCGAAATCCGCCAGTAACGCCCTGGCTCTGCTGGGCGGCACCTTTGATCCTGTGCATATCGGCCATCTGCGTATGGCCATTGCCCTGCGTCAGCACGGCTTTGCCCGGGTGCTGATGCTGCCCAACCAGCAGTCGCCTCACAAACAACCTTCTGCGGCTTCATCAGAACAGCGGCTGGCCATGCTGGAGCTGGCCCTGTCATCGCTGCAGGGCTCCGGGCTGGATGGTATCCACGCCAGCGACCTGGAACTGCAGCGCCCCGCTCCCAGCTACAGCGTCGATACCCTGAGAGAATTGCGCAGTGAAGACCCGCAACGCTCCCTGACCTGGGTAATGGGTAGCGACGCCTGGAACAGTGTTGACCGCTGGCACTGTGCTCAGGAGATTCCCGCACTGGCCAACCTGCTGGTCGTCTCCCGCCCCGGTGCACGTCTGATGAGAGAAGGCTTTCAGGGCGATTTGCTGGCTGAACATGAGTGCGATGCAGCACTTCTGCCTCAGCGCTTATGCGGCGGAATCGGCCTGGTCACCTGGCCGGAGCTGGATATCGCGTCCTCCGACTTGCGTCAGGCGGTTAAGCAAGGCGACAATATCACCTTCCTGACACCAGACCCGGTGCGGGATTTCATACTGAAACACCAACTTTACCGATAGGGCTGCATGCAAACCGACGAAATCAAAAACCTGGTGGTCGATGCGCTGGACGATATGAAAGCACAGAACATCACCGTCCTTGATGTGCGCGGGCGCACATCCGTTACTGACTGGATGGTCATCGCTAACGGAACCTCAAACCGCCATGTAGCCGCTGTCGCCGGCAATGTCGAAGAAAAAGCCAAAGCCGCCGGGCTGCGCCCGAACGGTATGGAAGGCCGGGCAACCTCCGACTGGATCCTGATTGACCTGTTCGACGTTGTCGTTCATGTGATGACCGAACAGGCGCGTCACTTCTATGATCTGGAACGCCTGTGGGGTGAGCCGGGTCAGGATAAGCAGGGACAGCAGGACTCATGAAGCTTCGGCTGCTTGCAGTCGGAAACAAGATGCCGGATTGGGTCACCGCGGGCTTCCACGAATACAGTCGCCGCATGCCCGCGGACTGCACGCTCGAACTGGTCGAAATATCCCCCGGACAGCGTGGCAAGAACACCAATAAAGAAAAAGCCATGCAGCAGGAAGCCGATGCCCTGCTGAAAGCCATCCGCCCTCAGGACCACGTTGTGGCTCTGGCGGTAGACGGTAAACCCTGGTCCACTGAGCAGCTGGCCGGACAACTGGAAAACTGGCGCATGCAGGGCGGCGATGTTGCCCTGCTGATCGGTGGTCCGGATGGTATGACCGCTGAGGTATTGAACTCGGCAGCGCAACGCTGGTCTTTATCCGCGCTCACTCTGCCCCATCCGTTGGTGCGGGTGGTGCTGGCAGAGCAGCTTTACCGGGCCTGGACCATTCTCCAGGGACACCCGTATCACAAATAACCGGGCCATAATAACAACCGCCTATGTGGGAACAGTCATTCCGAGATAAAGCGTACGAACGCCGGCTGTTCCGGATACGGGCCATCATCGCAGCGATTTTTGTGTTGCTGGCATTCGGCGTTCTGGCCTGGCGCATGTCCTACCTGCAGGTCAGCCTGCACGAAAAATACAAAGACCTGTCGGAAAACAACCGCTCCCAGATCCGTCCGCTGGCGCCTAACCGGGGACTGATTTACGACCGCAACGGCCTGCTGCTGGCTGAAAACATCCCCTCTTACAGCCTCACTCTGGTACCGGAGAAAGTGCAGGACATGTCGCGCACGCTGGAGTTTCTGGATGGCCTGATCGGCATCGATGAGCGCGACCGCGAGCAGTTCGACAAACGCCTCAGCTACTCCCGCCGTCCTTACGAACCTGTGGTGCTGCGCCACCGCCTGAGCGAAGATGAAATTGCCACCGTTCTGGTGAACCGTTACTTCCTGCCCGGGGTCGACGTCGAAGCTCAGCTGGTGCGCCACTACCCCTTCGGTGATGCCTTTGCCCACGTGCTCGGTTACGTCGGCCGCATCAACCAGATGGATCAGGAAAAAATCGACGAAGACGAAGACCGTAAGCGCCGTTACCGTGCCACACGCTTCATCGGTAAAAACGGTGTCGAACGTCGTTATGAAGACCTGCTGCACGGTGAGGTCGGCTATGAAAAAGTCGAAATCAACGCGCGTGGACGCCTGCTCAGTACACTGGAGCGCAGCCCGCCACAACCGGGGCAGGATCTGGTTCTGCACCTCGACAGCCGTCTGCAGCTGCTGGCTGCGGAGTTACTCAAAGATCGCCGTGGTGCCATCGCCGCCATCGAGGTGAAAACCGGGGGCATACTGGCGCTGTATTCCAACCCCTCGTTTGATCCGAACGACTTTGTCACCGGCATCTCGTACGAAGATTACTCCAGCCTCCGCGAAAACCCGGACCAGCCGCTGTTCGACCGTGCTTCCCGCGGACAGTACCCACCTGCGTCTACCCTCAAGCCTTTTGTCGGCCTGGCCGCACTGGAGGCCGGGGTGATGAGCTGGCAGTCACGGGTGTGGGACCCGGGCTGGTTCAAGCTGGAGAACAACGAACGTCTGTACCGCGACTGGAAGCGTGAAGGTCATGGCATGGTCGATATGGAACGTGCGGTGGTTGAATCCTGTGACGTGTATTTCTACGACGCTGCCACGCGCATGGGCATTGATCATTTCTCGTCGTTCCTGGCGCGCTTCGGCTTTGGTCAGGACACCTCTCTGGATGTGGTATCGGCCCTGCCCGGCCTGCTGCCCTCAAAAGAGTGGAAACGTTCGCAGGGCCGCGGCTCCTGGTATCCGGGCGATACAGTCAACATGGGCATTGGTCAGGGCTACATGCTGGTTACGCCGCTGCAGCTGGCAACCGCCACCGCGGTACTGGCCAACAAAGGTCACTGGATCATGCCGCATCTGATTGCCGATGGTGGCGACATTGAAAAAGAGGCCTATGCCCGGCTGCCCGATGTCACGCTCAAAGATCCGGCCAACTGGTCACTGATGCACCGCACCATGGAAAAGGTTATCGACTCGCCTCACGGCACGGCACGAGCCCTGCTCAGAGATCTGAAATTCCCGATTGCCGGTAAAACCGGTACGGCTCAGGTGGTCGGTATTGAACAGGATGCCGAATACGATTCTGAGGCTCTGAAAGAGCGTCAGCGTGACCATGCCTGGTTCATGGCCTTTGCCCCGGTGGAAGACCCGCAGATTGCCATTGCCGTAATCGTCGAGAACGGCGAGTCCTCAGGACGTACTGCTGCGCCGATTGCTCAGGGCATCATCAACCGCTATCTGGAGGACAAGACAACAGATGGCCATTGATTTCCGCCGCACCGCATCGGCCCCACACGACCCCCACAGCTTCAGCCGCAGCGGGGCTGTGTTCGCACGGATTCATATCGACCTGACACTGCTGTTGCTGCTGTTGCTGCTGGCTGGCTGCGGCCTGCTGATTCTCTACAGCGGCAGTGGTCAGAGCATGGCCATGGTCGAACGTCAGGCCATTCACTTCGGCATTGGCTTTGTGCTGATGACGGTGGCAGCTCAGATCAGTCCACGCCAGTACCGCATTCTGGCGCCGTGGGGGTATGTCATCAGTCTGCTCCTGCTGATTGCCGTGCTGGTTGCCGGTGTCGGTGCCAAGGGTGCTCAACGCTGGCTGGATCTGCCCGGGCTACCCCGCTTCCAGCCATCTGAGCTGGTGAAGCTGGCACTGCCATTATCGATTGCCTGGTACATGTCGCGGCGTCCGGTCCCACCACGCTTCCTGGATCTGGTCAAAGCCACCGTGCTCGTGCTCATACCCAGCGTACTCATTTTCAAACAGCCGGATCTGGGCACCGCCATCCTCATCAGCACCTCAGGCCTGCTGGTGCTCTTCTTTGCCGGCATGTCCTGGTGGCTGATCCTGTCTATGGTGGCCATTGTCAGTGCTCTGGCACCGGTGATGTGGTTCTTCGTCATGCACGATTACCAGAAACAGCGGGTACTGACGTTTCTTGATCCGGAATCCGATCCGCTGGGAACCGGCTGGAACATTATTCAGTCCAAAACCGCAATCGGCTCCGGAGGCATAGAAGGCAAAGGGTATCTGCTGGGCACTCAGTCACAGCTGGAATTCCTGCCGGAAAGCCATACCGATTTCATCATCGCCGTACTGGCGGAAGAAAAAGGCCTGATTGGTGTCAGTCTGCTGCTGATTCTGTACGCCCTGATTATTTTACGTTGCCTGTACATCGCCAGCTTCTGTAAAACCCTGATGGGGCGTCTGCTGTCTGGTAGCATGGCGGTCACATTTTTTATCTACGTGTTCGTGAATATGGGCATGGTCTCCGGCATTCTGCCGGTGGTAGGCGTCCCCTTACCGCTGGTCAGTTACGGCGGCACATCGGTCATCAGCCTGCTGCTCGGTTTCGGCCTGATCATGTCCATGTATACTCATCGCAAAAACTAGGTGCTCTATGTTGCGTACTGTTTCCGCTGTCGCTCTGCTTGCTCTCTCCACCCACGCCGCTGCCGGTTATGACACTCACCCGAGGTTTGCCGAGTTCGCTAAAGAAGTGAATGAGGAATATCAGATTCCGGAAGCCGAAGTCCGTCAGTGGCTGGCACAGGCCGAAAAGATGCAGTCGGTGCTGGATGCCATTGCCCGCCCCGCCGAGAAGACACACACCTGGGCCACCTATCAGGACATCTTCCTGACCGAGAAGCGTATCGCCGGTGGCCATGAGTTCATGGAGAAATACGCCGACATCCTCGCCGAGGCCGAAGCCAAATATGGTGTACCGAAAGAAATCATCACCGCCATCATTGGTGTTGAAACCTTTTACGGGACCCGTCAGGGCGGTTACCGCGTGCTCGACTCCCTGTCCACACTGGCGTTTGATTACCCGGAGCGCCCGATCTTCTGGCGCGAACTGAAAGCTCTGTTCGCTCTGGCAGAAGCCGAGCAGGTTGATCCGGCGACCGTAAAAGGTTCGTACGCCGGCGCTATGGGCTTTGGCCAGTTCATCCCGACCAGCTACCTGGCTTACGCCGTGGATGGCGATGGTGATGGCAAACGCGACCTGTGGAACAACCCGACCGATGCCATTCACAGCGTCGCCAATTACTTCAGCAAACACGGTTGGAAAACCGGTGAACCGGTCACCCAGCGGGTTACTGTCACGGGTGAAAACTGGAAAGAGCTGGCCAACAAGAGCCGCTCGCCAGACTGGACTGTCTCCCAGCTGACGCAGGCTGGCGTGGGCCTGAGCACACCTGTCAGCCCGGAAAAACCCGCGACGCTGGTGCATCTGGAAGGCAAGCAGGGTGACGAATACTGGCTGGGCGAGTACAACTTCTACGTCATTACCCGCTACAACCACAGCCGTCTGTACGCCATGGCCGTCTATCAGCTGAGCGAGTCGTTTAAATGATACGGACTGGCGTTGTTCTGATCGCTCTACTGATCAGCGCCTGTTCCAGCCATCAGTCCAAACGTTACCAGCATCATCAGGATTTCACCCCGGATGCCGTGGTCGATGTATCGTCGATCAGAGAAGCTGTGCCTGTCGCCGAGCCCCGCAGCCTGTTAGGCAACCCGGAAAGTTATAAGGTGCGGGGCAAGCGTTACCGGGTGATGACCGAAGCCGCGGGCTTTACCGAAGACGGCATTGCCTCCTGGTATGGCAGCAAGTTCCATGGCTACCGTACGTCGAACGGAGAAATCTTTGACGTCTATAAAATGACCGCTGCCCATAAAACCCTGCCCCTGCCCTGTTATGTCCGGGTCACACGCAAAGATACCGGTGAGTCGGTGATCGTCCGCGTTAACGACCGCGGCCCGTTTCACGAAGGCCGCATCATTGATCTGTCTTACGCCGCTGCCGTGAAACTGGGGATTGATAAGGCAGGCACAGCACCGGTGCACATTGAAGTGGTGGAGCCGCCGCACCGCGACTCGGTGCTGTGGATACAGGCCGGTGCCCTGAGTTCAGGCGAACGGGCAGAACAACTGAAAAAGCGTCTGGCAGACATCACCGCCGGGAAATGGCCAGTAACCATCAATGAGAAACAGAAGGGTGACCTGACGCTGCACCGTGTCCGGATCGGACCAATCGCGGCCGGCAAAGCCAATGCGGTGGTTGAGCAACTGGAAAAGGCGGGTATTTCACCCACAGTGGTTCTGATGCAACATCAGCTGGATATCTGAACTGTCCCGTTATGACCTGTTTTATGCCATAACGGGATGACCTGGCACTATATCCGGGCGCTCAGGCTTCGACGACCCGGCCCCGGTAGCGCATACGGGCGACCGGTTTCTGATTCTGCAGCAGGCGCTCAGTCAGGGGAACACCGCCCTGCGGCTGGGGTTTGACCACCGCTGGCAGCTGCGGCTCGTCATCCTGTACCAGCTCAGAGATCAGGGCTCTGAGCCCAGAGCTGACGGGGGTTTCCGCCAATTCGAGTAAATCTTCCCTGAGCGTGCTGGAATCAAAATGAATCTCAACGTTCACTTCCTGCCGAGCCTGGCGTTTTACCTGGCGCAATACAGCCAAATTATGGCGATTGAACTCCATGAACCGACCTCCGGGGTTGATGATCAGATGTGTCAGGAACTGTTCTGCAAAGCCTGTACCAGTAGGCCCTCCGCTTCCTGCTTCTGCCGGATGAGGTCAATACAACAGCCTTCAAACTGCCGGGTAATCGCTGACCAGGAGGCCGACTCCGCGACCATCCTTGCCTTCTTCCCGGCGGATGAGATCATACCTTCATTGAGCAGTTTACCCAAGGCGAGGATAAAGGATTCTTCACTCAGATCCCCCGCCAGAGCCCCGCAACTGCTGTCCACAAACTGACCCGCTGCCGCCATATCGAACGCCACCACCGGCAGCCCGCTGGCCATGGCCTCAAGTGTCACCAGGCCAAAAGTCTCGGTCTGACTCGGCATCAGGAATACATCGGCAGAGGCGTAACAGGCGGCCAGTGCGTCACCGGTTCTGATGCCGGTAAAAATCACCTGCGGATGAGTGGCCTGCATGTCTTCCCGCAACGGCCCGTCACCCACCGCGACCAGTTTCACAGACAGACCGTCAGTGACCATCGCTTCAGCCGCTTTGACCGCCAGCTGGAGGTTCTTCTCAGGGGCCATACGGCCAACGAACAACAATAAGATTTCATCCTCTGCCACACCCCACTCCTCACGCAGTGCTGTGCTGCGTAATGCCGGGGTGAATGCCTCGCAATCGACCCCGTGGGGTAACCAGTGCACCCGTTTGAAGCCAATCCCGGTCAGATCGGTCTGCAGCTCCTGCGATGGCACCAGCGTCATAGCGGTACGGTTGTGAAAGCGCTTAAGCCAGGACAGGATCAACCCGCGGACCCAGCCCAGTCCGTAATAACTGCTGTAACGGTGAAAATTGGTGTGAAAGGCACTGATGACCGGAATACCGGCATTGCGCGCTACGTTCAGGGCAGACGCGCCGAGCGGTCCTTCGGTGGCGATATAGACCAGATCAGGCCAGTCTTCACGCCACGCCGCATGGATTTTCCCGGCAGCAGGCAGCCCCAGCTGCACGTCCGGATACTGTGGGACACGCACACCACGGCACCACAACTCGGGCTGTTCCGGTTCATACACTTCACGGGGGGCCGGGCGGACAACGGAGACTCTGAAACAGGCACTGTCGAGGTGCCGGATCAGTCTCTGCAGGGAAATGGCAACGCCATTAACATCGGGGGAGAACGTCTCTGAGACGATACAGAGATGGTATTTCGTCATGTTGAATCCGGCAGACTGCAAATCTCATACAGTGTGCCGGTTCAGGCATGACAGTATGATTACATCGCGTGTTCGCCGAGCTTGGACAGGCGGTAACGCAGCTGACGAGGGGTCAGACCCAGCACTTTAGCGGCCATGGTCTTGTTGCCATTGCACTTGTTGATGGCTTCATGGATGTCGGTCAGTTCATTTTCCTGCACACGCTGATATGGGCGGGCATACAGAGTTTTGAAGTTCGGAACAACCTGAGTCGCCAGAATGTTCGCAATCTGTGCGGCAATGAAGTGGGTCAGGGTCAGATCCAGTGCCTGTGCATCGGCACCACGCAGGTCAACAACCATCACCGCCAGTACAGACTGACGCAGGGTTACTGGTACCAGCAGACAACGCAGTGAACCTTTCAGGTTGCCACGCAGGTGGTCGTAAGGCTCAGGACGCTCGCTGTTTTCCTGAATCACCAGCCACTCACGGGATTCGAACTGGCGGCACAGTGCGTGCTGAACGGCAAAGCTGTATACACCGTTGGTGATACCGGTAGAACAGTACTGAGCTTTGAAACGGCTTGGTGAATCCGGTACTGCGACAGAGATGTTGCTGAGACCGGTGAGATCACTGGCAAGCTTTAACAGCGACTGGATGGACTCGTCATCGTGGTAACGGTTTTCCAGAATGTCAGAGATCTGATCCATCCACGTCAGACGTGATGGAGTGGTGGCTGGGCTGTAGCGATAGTCTTGAATGTCGGCAATCTTGTTCATGGGATGCTCCTCCTGGCTAATTATTCCCTTCGCAAAACCCATACCAGCTTAAAATTTTTTGTTCTAGGCATATGCAAACCCGGTACAGGGGTCGTCCAGATACGCTGAAAAAGTGTTCTTAAAGGATACGGTTGTAATCGTAACCTTTTGTCAATGAACGTTTTTTTTCAGAAATGTGATGTTTTGCTGGCATCCCAGTACAGCCAGGACTGCAACTCATCGAGGTGCACAATAATAGTGCAGGAGAAAAAAGACAAGCCCCAAAAAGGGCTGTAAATCAGATAGTTATTGTGTGGTCAATAGAAGGCATGAAAGTAGAACGCCATTCCGCACTCTTTGGAAACTGTCTCCATTGTACGGCGGTTGGCGTTTTCACCCAGGTACACCAGTGCCACGTCATCCAGCTCCATACCGCGCAGATACGGCAGGGCAAAACGGAAAGTGTTCACCAGCATACTGTGACAGCTGGAGATAGGCAGGCAGATGCGGTCAGTGCCCGACAAGCGGGTAAAGAGGTCGATAAGGCGGCGGCCGTTCTCCTGCAGCGACTCAGAAGAGTTGACATAAAAAAGGTGCACGGGCCGGTCAGATTCAATCAGATTGCGTTCAAGAATATGCCAGAACAGTGGCATGGCATCTTCGATGAGGTCCTGCAGTCTCGGCGTATAACCCACCAGTTCACCTCCTGTCTGACGTGAAGGAAGATTTGCCAGATACACACCACGGTCAGATTTGCCTGTCAGCGAAGCCGGTACCGGGAGACCTGCCCCGGTAAAACTGCTGACACGGCCTGCAACGGCAGTAATGTCGCTGCTTTGTGTGGCCAGTTCAGAAGTGGCTGCAAACGCAGCGCGTTTCTTGGCGGACTCTGTTGATGTCGTGGAATGCATGGGGTTACCTGCCAGACGTTTACGGTCTGACTATTGGTATAGACCTTGATTCCCGAACGCGCCAACACCGGAGTGACACTCCTGACACTTGTCTGAAAAATGAACTATCCGCCTCAGACCGGCAGATTCAGATATCCAGCACCGCGATCAGTACTTCTTTGATCACAAAACCGAGCACGCCGACGCCCAGACCGAGAAAGAGAATCATCATGCCGAACTTGCCGGCGCCCGAGCGCTTCCCGAGATCCCAGATAATGAACATCATAAACAGGATCAGAGCGCTGAGGCCGACCTTAAGACCAATCGTTTCTATTAACGCAGCATCCATAAATCATCTCAGACAATACTGGCCGGTGCTCAGCACACCAGCCGGAGGAACATTAGAGGTGCGGTATGGTACTGCTGAAGGCTTCCGGCCACAAACGCAGGTTAATGGCAGCAGGATGCTGTCAGCTGGCCGGGACATATCTATGTCGATAGTACCAAGCGTTTTTTTGTAACCGTTTGTGCAATCTGTTAACAAACGACTACACTAAGAAGGTGCCGGACAGATCAGGCCCCATCAGGGTTACGTTTGTTCACCATATTACTGAACCCGGAAACCCAGAGAGATTTGCGGACTGCTAATCTGAATTCATGTTCAGGAATCAACGTAAGGCAAATTTATGAACCAGGCAACACTTGCCAGCACAGATACTGACAAGGCGATCAAAACCCTTCTGTCAAACCGTGTACTCATTCCAATGACCTGCGACCACTGTCAGCAGGATACTGACGTCAGCATGGAAACCCTGCAGAGCAGCAGCACCTTTATGTGTGAGCATTGCTATCAGGTGCGTTCCTTTGTCCCTGCTGAACTGGAAGTTCTGCAGCTGCTGCTGACCCAGACCGGCTACCGCATTACCGGCTGACCCCGGCCGCCAGAACAGGATGACGTGGCAGATCTTTGCCACCCTCTCCTCTCTGAATAATAAAATTCCTTAAAAATCAAACAGATAAATACTGGCACACTGACTGCATAGTCCTCTTCAGAGGTACTGAATATGCTGTTAAATGCGCTGTCGAATTATCTGTCGAATCAACCGCTGGCAAATGCTGAGTCTTCAGCGCCTGCTGCAGCTGCGGCTGCTCCGGGTAAAGAGGCCGACAAAGAGCTGGCGGCAGACCTTAAAGACCTGTATCACGTCTCTGACCGGGCGGTACTGATCAGTGCCGTTGCCAGTGAATTTGACGTTACCAGCCTGAGCCAGGAAGACATCGGACGCATGCAGACCCGTCTGCAGGAGTACGGACTGTTAAGTGGCCGGGAACTGAATGGCATGCAGTATCTGTTTCAGGCTGGAGCCGCCCAGGCAGGAGCCGCCCAGACTGTGGCAGCAGAAGCCGGTGCCTCCACGGAAGAAGCCACGCCTCAGTCAGCCAATAAAGAACGGGTCAATGCCGTTGCCGTGCTGGATAATCTGCGCAACAGCATTGCCGAACATGGCGGCAGTTTCAGTGTCCGCCAGCAGGTCGGGCATTTTCATACCCTGATCAGCAATCTGGCGTCGGCGCGTCCGTTCTGATCCTCAGAACAACGCTTCCATCCACTCTTTCAGCCAGAACAGCGCATCGTCATCCGGTATCTGGGTTTCAATGGCATCAATCGTAATTCTGGGGATGGGCTGAGCCCCCTGCAACCCGAGGAAGCGCTCTTCCATCAGGGCACCAGCCTGACAGAAGGTCATGGAGTAAGAACTGTCTCCCAGGCTGATCACACCGAACGGACGACCATTCTGCAGCGGCGATTCAGTTTCCAGCTCCACATAAAAGTTCAGCAGATTATTCGGGATATCCCCTTTCCCGGTAGTGGCCGTCACAATCAGTACCGCATCCGCTTGCGCTGCATTCAGTGCCGCCACAGAGGCCTGCTCATCCACGGTCACGTCATGCCCGGCGTTGCGGAGCAGATCCGCGCATGAGCGGGCAACGGCAGAGGCCGTACAGGTCACCGTACCAACAGCGAGATAAATGTTAGCCATGAGATTCCTTACAGAAGAGGAAGAGAAGGGGTTACAACGGAAACGATGGCCTGATATGACACACAGCTATATCAAATTCCGCCACGGAGCTGGTATTATCGACCCTGTTTAATGTAATGTGAATCACTTGTGTGCGGTGCTGACTGGGTGGCAGCGCTGCCTCAGGGCAGGCATACAACACCGGATAAAACCGACACACGATAACAATAACCGGACTATCACATGATCAGAGGCACCTGGAGTCTTACAGACCCTCTAGTACCCGTAAACGTCCCGGCAACCATGATCCGCGTGGGCGAACACAAGGACATTTCCCCCGAGACGATTCTTGCCAATACCGGCGTCGATGTTGAAATACTGGGCGATCCGGCAGCACGACTGTCTTTCCAGCAGATGATGATCATCTGCGAAAATCTGCTCACCAGTTATCCGGATGGCGGCTTCGGCATCGATCTGGGTGCAGCCATCAATATCAACCAGTTCGGCATGCTGGGCTACGCCATTCTGAGCTGCAAAGACCTGCGCAGTGCGCTGGCACTGGGGATGCAATACCACACGCTGGTTAACCCGGCCTTCACCTTTGATGTGAACCACTACGATGACCGGCTGGAAGTCTGTTTCACCAGCCATATTCCGTTTGAACATATTTACCGCATGACCTGCGAAGTGTTTGTGATTTCGTTCACCTGCCTGTCGCGCTTTCTGACCGGACGTCCGGATCTGCAGCCCATCGAAATCCACCTGAATCATCCGGAGCAGCCTTATTCCGCCAAATACCAGGAATACTTCGAGTGCCCGGTATTGTTTGATCAGCCACGGACCCAGCTGGTTGTCGGAGCGGATATGCTCGATATGCCACTGATGATGGCCGATCAGGCCACCGCCGCGATGGCCGAGAAACAATGCGCTGAAATTCTCAGCCGCATGGGGCCGAAAGAAGGCCTGATTGCCAAAGTACGACGCATCATGCTGAGCGAACCGGGTAACTTCCCATCCGTGGAAGAGCTCGCCAAAGAACTGGCAACCTCAACCCGGACACTGAGCCGCAGCCTGCAGGATCTGGGTACCTCATACCAGAAACTGCTGGATGAAGTGCGCAAGGAAATGGCCATCGAGTACCTGCGCAATTCCAGCCTGCCGATTGAAGAAGTGGCTCAGCTGGTCGGCTACAACGACCCGTCCAACTTCCGTAAAGCCTTCCGCCGCTGGACTTCCAACGTCCCCTCGTACTACCGCAACGAAGACTGATCTCTGCGGGGCTGCAAAGCCCCCGCATACCCTCTGTACTACAGCCTTTCAGGCCTGACAGGTTCAATCCCGGCCAGCAGCCCGGCCGTCATCATAGCTTCATACTTGCGCAACAGATCTGTCACAAAAAAGTTACAACCTATCCTGATCAGTAAAGCGGCAAAGCAGCACTATGACGGAAACCACTCAACGCATCTGTATCGTCACTGAAACCTACGCACCGGAAGTGAATGGCGTAGCGCATACATTGTCGATGCTGGTGTCGGGCATGCTGCAGCGCGGTATCCACGTGCAGATCATCCGTCCACGTCAGAATAAAGAAGACACCGGAGGCAACTCACGTCATGAGTCTGGCCTGCTGTCTGAACTGACCCTGCCCGGCCTGCCCATGCCCGGTTATCCGGAACTCAGATTCGGCCTGCCCAGCAAGCGCAAAGTCCGCAACACGCTGGAAGCCTTCCGCCCCGATGCCATCTACGTCGCCACCGAAGGGCCACTGGGCTGGGCCGCATGCCGCACCGCACACCGTCTCGGCATCCCTGTTGTCAGTGGCTTCCACACCAACTTCCACCAGTACGGTAAGCACTATGGTGCCGGCCTGCTGGAAGCACTGGGTTACCGCTACATGCGCTGGTTCCACAACCAGACCTCCGCCACCCTGGTTCCGACCGCACAGCAAGCGGCTGAATTGAACGAGCATGGTTTTGAGCGCGTCAGTGTGATGTCCCGTGGTGTCGACAGCCACCAGTTTTCCCCGGCCAGGCGCTCAGCGGAACTGCGTCGCCAATGGGGTGTGAAAGACGATGATCTGGTGCTGCTTTATGTAGGCCGCATCGCCGCCGAGAAAAACATGCAGCTGGTTCTGAAGACCTGGCAGCATCTGAAAGGCAGCAACTCACGCATCCGTCTGGTTCTGGTGGGTAATGGCCCTGAACTGGACAACATCCGCACGCGTCATCCGGACGTTATCTGTGCCGGAGTAAAACGCGGTGAAGAACTGGCGACCTACTACGCCAGTGGCGATATTTTCCTGTTCCCGAGCCTGACCGACACCTTCGGCAACGTCGTCACCGAAGCACTCGCCAGCGGTCTGGCACTGGTCAGCTTTGACTACGCCGCCGCTCACGAACATACAGAACACAACCACAGCGCCATGCTCGCTCCGTTCGGAGACGAAGCCGCTTTCCTGCGCGCTGCGGCCACCCTGCAGGAGCGGCCGAATCTGCTCAGCCAGATCCGTCACGCCGCCCGCGACATTGCCCAGGGCATTTCCTGGGACAGCATTGTCGATGAATTCCTGCAGCACCTGTACTCAGCACGAGCCTTGAGGGTAACCCATGGAACTAAGCAAACGTCGTCAGGAAAGAGCAGAGTTTCTGTTCAGAAAAGCAGATCTGTTTGAGCTCGCGCTCTGCCAGAAAATGAACCGGCTGGGGCACCTGCGCGCCATCCGACTGTTCTTCAAAGGCATCAGCCGCCTGGGTGATGGTGTGTTCTGGTACACACTGGGCTTCTGTCTGGCCGTGATTTCCGGGCTGGAAGGTGTGCTGGTCATCGCCCACATCGCCACAGCAGGCCTGCTGTGTGTGCTGATCTATTCCCAGCTGAAAAACCGTCTGGTACGCCAGCGTCCGTTTATTTCATTTCCGGATATTCTGGCTCACACCGCACCGCTGGATAAATACAGCTTTCCCTCCGGTCACACCATGAACGCCGTAAACTTCGCCATTCTGTTCAGCTGGTATTTCCCGGCACTGATCTGGGTGGTCGTACCCTTTGCGGTACTGGTCGGCGCATCACGGGTGATTCTGGGTATGCACTACCCGACAGACGTACTGGTCGGTGCCCTGCTCGGTATTGCCATCAGCTACAGCTCCATCCTGCTGTGGCCAGCCGGAATGTACGCGAACCTGTTCTGAGCAGCCCGCTCAGAACAGCGTCAGCTGCTGCTCACTCACCTGCGGGCAGCGCCCTCCGATTCCTAACAGACGCACTGGCTGAGGCGAACGCTTCAGCGCCTGCAGCATCAGACGCCTGAATCCCTCCGGCGTTGCATATTCCCCGGCATCCGCCATCGTTGTCTGAGAGAAATCCGCAAACTTCACTTTCACAAACGGCGCCATCGACTCCGGCTCCCAGGGCGTGCGCTCTACCCGCTGCTGCCAGCGTTGATACAGATCCGGCAATGCCGAAATACACTGAACTTCAGACGTCAGATCCTGCGGATAGGTATGCTCGACACTCACAGACTTGCGCAAGCGCTCCTCCGTCAGCGGGCGACTGTCCTGCCCCCGGGCCCGTTCATACAGCATCACCCCGGCACGACCATAACGGCGCACCAGGTCTTTTAACGACCAGGGCAGCACATCGGCACAGACTTCAATCCCGGCCGCCTTCAGGCGCGACTCAAACGCCGGGCCGATTCCCGGAATTTTCCCCACCGGCAACTGCGCCACAAACTCACTGACCTGAGACGGCGGCACCACAAACAGGCCATCCGGTTTGTTCCAGTCGCTGGCGATTTTGGCGAGAAACTTATTGGGCGCCACACCGACCGAGACCGTAATCCCCACCTCATCCTTTACCCGGTTGCGGATATCCTCAGCCACAAAGGTGCCCTGCTGATTGGGTGCCAGCTCAAGGTAGGCCTCATCCACAGATACCTGCTGCAACAAAGGCGAGAAATCGCGCAGAATCTCCATAATCTGCTCAGACACATCGCGGTACAGATTCATATTGCCCGGCATCAGCACCAGATCCGGACACAGACGCAACGCCGTTGCCGTTGGCATCGCCGAACGCACACCGAACTTACGCGCCGGGTAGTTACAGGTCGCAATCACCCCGCGCCGGTCAGATGACCCACCAATCGCCAACGGCACCGAGCGCAGACGCGGGTTTTCACGCATCTCCACCGCCGCGAAGAAACAGTCACAATCGATATGCAGCACCTTACGGACAGACTGACTCATAACGTCCACCTTAACCCCAACCAAATACTGTATACATAAACAGTATATCTGAGCATAAACGGAAAACAAGGCACACTTTACAAACTGCGTTGCGCGCATTGTCCGGCGGTGATAGCTTCAACATGAAGGAAATCAGCATGTTACAGGCTGGGTTAGCAGATCAGAGTGACAGCCAGACACGACAAAGTGTGCATACACGCTTTCAGCATGGGATATCGACGGGTAATGGAATATCTTTCTTATAAATCAGAATGTTACGTGAGACTCTCAGAAATGAGTTCCCGGGCAAAGTGTGCGTGCGCACTAACAAACTGTTAACACTACAAGAACATGGATCCACTACTACAAGACTCAAGAAGAATTATCGTTACCTTAGCTAATCTTTTCAAAAGAGAAAATCTTGCGCCTGAATTTCAGGTGCTATCTCAAGGGAAGGCAAATATTGAAGTGAGTGGCTACGACAACTGGAATGGGGGAACGACAATTTATGGAATTTATTGCCGAGTGCCATTGGAGCTGTATTCAAATATTGAACTGGAAATTCAGGCAATAGAACAAAGCATCAAAAACAAAGCTGAAACCCTATTCCGATCATACCCAGAATCTTGGGTAGGTGAAGTGGTTATATCACCAGAACTAGCTGACGAAATCCAAGGAAAGGCATACAAAATATCGCATGAAGATTTGGTTAAGTTGGTCGAGGGCCAAAAGAGTGTAATGGTCTCTGTTTCTACTGGCGGCGCAAGAATTCAAAATGTAAATGCAGAATACTTGTCAAATCTTCCAGAAATCTCTGAAGCTCTTAGAGAAAGGGGCTTAACAAACCCTAATCCATATAAAGACTTATGGGAGTGGTATGGAAAGTGGAGTGATGGCTCTCTACCTACATACCAATCAAGGAGAGCCTTCTTATCTGAAATGTTTACTCCCCTAATCGAAACGATCAAAGGAATGAAAACTGCGTCTGTAAATCCGGTATTCGAAGAGCCTACCGGTTGGAATCGTGTAGATCGAAGCATGGGAGAAATCAAGCTCCGCTTGGCTCAAGCGGGCTCTGAAGAGCAATATCAAGGTATAGGGTTATTAGCTAGAGAAACCTTGATTTCTTTGGCTCAAGCGGTTTATGACCCAGATTTACACGAGTCCACTGATGGAACTGTGCCATCTAAAACCGATGCAAAACGAATGCTAGAGGCATATATTTCTTCAGTATTGCCGGGAAAAAGCAACGAAAATATTAGGCGTCACGCCAAAGCTTCACTCGATCTTGCAAATGATCTTACTCACCGTCGTACAGCGGATTTCAGGTTGGCAGCATTGTGCGCTGAATCCACAAATGCCGTAGTAAATATCTTGTCAATTATTTCCGGGCGTCGAGATCGTGAGTAAAAGTGTTAACAAGTCAATCAACTTCGCGCCTTCAGCGCCGGACGCAGCAAAGCGCGGCGTTATGTGTCCGAGTTACCCATGAAACATGTGTTTTGGCTAATCGATCAAGAAATCTGCGGGAGACCCGGTCCTAATCATCAACCGTGGAGGCCAGAAGAATTTGCAAAAGCGGGCATCGGAGCAATTCTTTCCGTCAATAGCGCCGAGTCCGTCTACGTAGATGAACTCTCTCCCCACGGCATCAATCACATGTGCATTCCTTTAGCAGTCAATGCTCCACCGCTACCAGGAGAATTGGAACTGTGTTTGGAACGCCTGCCTCTGGCGTATCGATATGTAAGGGACAATGTTGATACTGGCAAAGCCGTAATGGTGCACTGCCGCCATGGCAAAGACAGAACCGGGCTATTCATGGCTTACTATCTAATGAAGCGAGACGAACTCACAGTCGAGCAAGCCATCGCGCAAGTCAAAGAAGTGCGCCCAATCGCAATGTCGGCCGAAGGGTGGGATCAGTTTGTACCGGAGGTTTTGAGAGCATGTTAAGCGAGCCACTTCAAAGCGTCTTCAAGGAGACGCCTAACAAGACGGTGTTGTCGTCTTCTGATCTTCCGCTCTGCAGATATCGACTGAACGTCGTTTTTGCCCCCTCCCCCGCTCTGGCATCTCACAGCTAACGGATGTGGATTACCTTTGTCACTCGGTCTTTTAAAAGCCGTGTTCAGGCCCCATATCCGGTCTTATGGAAATTTCACTCAAAAGCATTGACCGTTCAAACTACGAAGCCATATGCGATCTCGACGTAACCGAAGAGCAGGAGGCCTTCGTTACCTGCAATATGTGGTCACTTGTGGAATCCCACTTCAATGAGGGTTATACCTGCAGAGCAATTTACTGCGGCGACCTTCCTGTGGGGTTCTTCATGTGGGTTCAGGAGTCTCCGGTAAAGGTCTCCATCTGGCGCTTTATGGTGGATAAAAATCACCAGAACCGCGGCATCGGCCGGGTGGCGTTATCTTTGGCTCTCGGGGAAATTAAAGCGACTCCGGGCATTAAAGAGATTGAGATCTGCTACAACCCTCAGAATCCGGTCGCGAAGGATTTTTATTCGACCTTCGGGTTTTGTGAAACCGGTATGGATGAAGACGGAGAAGACATGCTGGCTGTTATCAGACTGTGATCTTCTTGCTGGTTCTGACGATGCCTCTGCTGCAGGCATACGGCTCCGTATTATCGGGCAGCGGTAATCCGGTACACTGAGATTCACTGCACGCTGTGTGTCACGGTCATCATCGGTTCCCAACTGACCGATTCATTGTGAACAGCGCCATCGCTCTTCCGTTTTTTTAACCGTTCCGGTATCGCTATGAACGAACTGCTTCGCTCCCTTGGTCTTGTGCCCTTTTTTACCCAACAGCTGTCCGGGTCTGAACTTCAGCCAGAGCGGCTGGGCCGGGTTATGGTGGTGCAGCGTTCGAACATCCGGGTTCTGTGTGGAACCGGAGAGCAGCTGGCGGAGCTCTCCCCGGCTTTACGGCAGGCTGGCCCGGCAGAGCGCCCGACCGTCGGCGATTGGGTGGTGTTGGATGAGTCCTTACACAGGGCCGAGCGGGTGCTGACGCGCAAGAGTTTATTCAAGCGGGTCAGTGCCGGTGAAAACAGCGATCTGCAGCCCATCGCGGCGAATATCGATGTGCTGTTCATAGTCACCTCCTGCAATGAGGAGTTCAAAGAATCCCGGTTGGAGCGCTATCTGGCTCTGTGTTCAGAAGCCGGAGCATCACCTGTGATTGTGCTCACCAAGGCCGACCTTACCGAAGATGCCGACGAGTATGTTCGCCGTGCCCACACGACCCAGGCCGGTGTGCCGGTGGAAGTAGTGAACCCGCATCAGCCAGACTCCCTTGAGGCCCTGAAAGCCTGGATCGGCAAAACCTCAACGGTTGCGCTGGTCGGTTCGTCCGGCGTGGGTAAATCCACCTTGCTGAACGCGCTGGCCGGTGACGACATTGCCGCCACGGGCGCCATCCGTGAAGACGATAAAAAAGGCCGCCACACCACCACCCACCGGCAACTGCATATTCTGCCCTCCGGTGGCCTGCTGATTGATGTACCAGGCATGCGGGAGCTCAGAGTTGCCGAGCTGGACGGTTCAATCGCTACGGTATTTGATGACATCGAACAGCTGGCCAGACAATGCCGCTTTGCCGACTGCCATCACGTGCAGGAACCCGGTTGCGCCGTACTCAACGCCATTGAAAATCACCAGCTGGACCCACGCAGGCTGGTGAATTATCAGAAATTACTGAGAGAAAACGCGCAGGCCACCAGCAGCATTGCCGAGAAACGATCCCGGGCGCGGGATTTTGCCAAAATGGTAAAACACGGTAAGGCTGCCAAAGAGCAGAAACACAAACTCTGAATGCCTTTAAAACCTGTATTCAAACGTCGGGCGGAAATTCATCATGAAATTAGCACAACTGAACATCGCCTCAGCCCGGTATCCGCTGGATGCGCCTGAGATCCATGAATTCACGGATAACCTGGAGCGTATCAATGGCCTTGCGGAGCAAAGTCCGGGGTTTGTATGGCGCTTAAAAGACGAGTCGGGTGACGCCACCCATATCCGGCTGTTTGATGATCCCGACCTGTTGGTCAATATGTCGGTGTGGGATAACCTTCCGTCTCTGACGGATTTTATGTACCGCACCGCTCATCGCGATTTTATGCGCAAACGCCGCGAGTGGTTCCATTCTCTGAGTGAGCACACCCACGTACTCTGGTGGATTGCCGACAACCACCGGCCAACCCTGGAGGAAGCTGCAGAACGTCTGCAGTACCTGCGCGACCATCAGGCAACGCCCTTTGCCTTTACTCTGAAAAACAGCTTCACAGCAGCAGACATCACCGGCTGAAACGGATAAACAGGGAATTTTTTATGCCCGGCAGTACACACCGAAACACTCAGGTTCAGTGCTCGGCTCCTGCCTGAACGGCAACCGCTATGCCTACCGCGCCAGGTATTTAATCTGGAAGCGGGCAAACACTACGAGCTGTATTGTGACATCCAGCGGGAGAAAGGATTTTCAGGCATCCCGACCGATAAAAGCGCCATGCTCGGAATACGGGACCTGACCATCACAAATCTGGTTACCGCACAGGAAGACACACCCTGAGCGTGACCAACAGCCTCTCAACCTGACTGACCTGCCGTGCACCCCTGCGGGGTTTCTGTTACTTTGGCGCCCAGCTAATCAGAAGCTCCGTTTGACCGATTTCATTAAGGTCGGATATTCATTATCAAAAACTCCACCGACGAATTGATTTCCTGAAATAATCTTCATTCCACTCAATAAATAGGCGGACATAGTCCGCCTATTTATTGCATTTATTACTGTTCCTGTCAGGCCGTAATCGAGAAGATATCCCGCCATTTTCCGATGGTAATATTATTCTGATAATCTTTTGTCATCTGTGGTGTCAGTAACTCCAGAAGAGTGTGGTTTTCTACCCAGACTTCCACCACATCAAACAATCCGCCACGGCTGCCAGACCGGCACAACCAGCCGGCATCCGCACAGATTGTCTCAATCGTTTCTGCATCCGCCGGAACTGAAACAGCGGCATGAAAAGCGCCCCCGCAGGCAGTTCCGTCATCCGCGAGACCCGGTAGTTCGGGTGAGGAAGGTTGCAATCTGGTACCCGCTGGATAAATTTCCAGACAGGACCCGGTCTGCTCACCACAGAAGACCACAAAACTGCCATCGTACATAGGGAACGGTAGTGGTTGAGTATTCCAGATACGAGCCAGAACAGCAGCGCTTTTTTCTGGTTCATTCACGGAAAAAGATATGTGATTGATCATCGTTTTTTCTCATTAACTGAGGACTTCCTCAGTATGTTTTCATCCGGGAATTCACCTTCACTCAGGGCCTTTCCCACCAGTTTATAAATCCAGGCAACGCTGTCCGCTGCATCCTTCGCCGGAATACCAAAATGGTCATGCAGCTGCCACCAGGATTCAGCAGAAATGAGATGTACCAGTACCGCGCTGACCGCTCTGCTCTGTGCCACAGGCAGATCACTGACCAGAGCCTGCAATGCATCCGTGTTGCCTTTGCGGCGTCGCTCTCGCATCCTGGAGCGTACCCCCCTGCCCAGTTCTGACAACAGCAGTGTCCGCATCAGCGCTGAGTGCTCTTCCATCATTCCGAACGTTTCGTAAATCGTGCTGTTAAAGGCTTCCGGAGAGTCCGGGATGGCGACTTGTCCGGTAATCTCCAGCACCCGTTCAGACAACGCTTCCAACATGCTGTCCTTATTGGGAAAGTGTCTGAACACAGTGCGCGTTGTTATTCCGGTTTCCTGAGCAACCTGATCAATCGAGAAATCCGGGGTGTTGTTACTCAGCAACTGTCGCGATAACGCATCCAGAATGGCCTCCCGCGTCTGGGCAGACTGAGCCTGACGGTTACGGTTGTCGTATTTCCTCGTTTTATTACTTCCGGTGGTTTCCGGACGTTCATTCTCACTCACAGTCTCTCCTGAGCTTCATATATTGTCTGCCCCTTAATTTAATGTCAGTATATGTGACATTAATTAAAAGGGGTACCCTTCATGCGTAATTTTTTTTCCTCTTATGTCAGCCATTGCCGTCCCGGCGATCTTTTCACAAGCACACTGGTGCTTGCAGGCAGCCTCTTTCTGGGAGCCTGTGGTGGTGACAACGGCCATAGTGCATCTGTAAACCCAGACTGCGGTGCCTGGCCAACTTTGTACCAACTGCCGGAAGCTGACACCCACAGCAATATCAAAAGCCTGCGGATCCTGGATAACTGCCGGATTCTGATCGCTGGATACGAAGGCTCATCCCACCCCAGTGAAGCGGAAGGCAACAGCCGCGGATTTATCCGTCTGCTTGAAGTGAATGATCAGGGAGATATTGCGGAGAGCTGGACTTACTGGCTGGATACCTCAGGTGTGGATGCAGTCACCGACTTGTATACCGAAAACGAAAGCATCCTTTTTCTGGGAGTGACCTCCGGAGCTCTGGCTGGTCAGCAGAACTCTGGTAAGAAAGACGTTGTAGTTGGCAGACTGACCTACTCCGGAGAAATGATTCTTCTGTCCCAGTTGGGCAATGAGCGCCCGAACATCCCTCTCGCCTTACTGACCACCAATCATGGCAGCCTCATCCTGATTGGCAGTGATGAGCCCTACATACCTACCAACTATGTTGAACGCTGGGAAGATCCCTGGATGGCAGGTCTCAACGAAACGGCTCAGGGGTTTGAGGTTAGTTGGTGGCAGAATGCAGACACAGAGCAACAGGATATTTACACCGCCGCGATGCTACAGGATGGCTACCTGTTGCTGGGGCGTTACACGTTCAACGGCTACACGCCCGGTATGTCGGTTGAGGCCCGCGACCTCAGCGGCAGCCTGATCTGGCAGCGCAGCCTGAGCAACTCTCCCTACGACACCGTTGCAGGTTTCAGTACCGACAGCAGTGGTCAGGTGTTGGCCTACGGTACGACGTACCTTGCTCTGGGAAACGATTTCCCGGGTGGCGGAGATTTTTTTGGGTATACGGATTTAATGGTTGAT
>DBNK01000003.1:250169-330507 GCA_002298335.1 Thalassolituus sp. UBA674 | reverse complement strand
TCACGAAGAAACCTTCGTTCACTTCGTGGCGGCGGATGGTGGCAAACAGGACTTCCCAGAAGCCACCAACAATAAAGGTCACAGCATAAACCGGCAGATAATAAGCCGCACCAAAGGCAAAGTTATCCCACCAGCTGGCCGGATTGTGGCCTGCGCCACCCAGCAGCATGATGAGGAATTCACGCCAGCCTTCAATTGGTGTGCCAGCACCGGCAGCAATGGCTTCGTTCGCCTGCATACCAATGTTCCACATACCGAAGAACATCGCCGGGAAAGTACAGATCCAGACCGTGATCATGATGCGCTTGAGGTCAATACCGTCACGCACATGGGACGAGTTATTGGTCACACTCGGCGGAGAGTAAAGACCGGTATCAATCGCTTCGTAAAGCGGATACATCTTTTCGAGCTTGCCGCCTTTTTCGAAGTGCGGGGCAAGGTTATCGAGCAGTGTTCTGAGGCCCATGATTACCCCTCCCTCTCAATGCGGGTCAGATTCTTGCGCAGAATCGGCCCGTACTCGTATTTACCCGGACACACGAAGGTACACAGTGCCAGATCGTCTTCATCCAGCTCCAGTGCCCCCAGAGTGACGGCACTTTCCATATCCTCAACGATCAGAGCACGCAGCAGCTGAGTCGGCAGGATGTCCAGCGGCATGATGCGCTCGTAAGTGCCGACCGGCACCATGGCACGTTCAGAACCGTTGGTGGTGGTGGTGAAGTCGTAAATACGGTTCATCAGTTTGGAAAGGTAAATCGGCATCACTGAGAAGCGGTCAGCGCCCGGACGCAGATAGTGCAGCATCGGACGGTCACGGCCTTCAGCCAGAACAGACACCTGGGTGTGGTAACAGCCAAGGTACGCCAGAGCGCCTTCAGCGGTACGGCCACCAAAGACAGAACCGGAAATAACACGGTTTTCACCGGATTTGAGTTCACCCCTGGTCAGTTGCTCAAGAGAAGCACCAACGCGGGTTGTCACTAAACGAGGCTTGTTCACCTGCGGGCCTGCCAGTGCCACAACGCGGTCGGTGTAGAGCTTACCGGTCGTGAACAGATGACCGATCGCAATGACATCCTGATAGCCGATACTCCAGACCGTACGGCTCTGGCCGGCCGGATACAGGTAATGAATGTGCGTACCACTCAGCCCCGCAGGGTGCGGACCAGCAAACTCTTCTGTGGTTTCAACGCCAGCGGCCGGAATATTACTGCCCGGCGCTTTACACACGAAGGTCTTACCTTCGGTCAGGCGACTCAGTACCAGAACACCCTGCTTGAAGGCGTCCGCCTGACCTGCGATGACAACGGCAGGATCAGCGGCCAGCGGATTGGTATCCATGGCATTGATAAAGATGGCTTGCGGACGTGATCCCAGAGCCGGGACACGGGAATAAGGACGTGTGCGCAGCGTAGTCCACAGGCCCGACGCCACCAGATTATCCTGCACCTGGTCAGCACTCAGACCCGCGAGCTGATCCACCGGATAGCTGGCGAAAGTTTCTTCCTCATCACCATCGACTTCGATAACGAGAGAAAGGAACAACCGGCGCTCGCCGCGGTTAATCGCTTTGACGGTTCCGGAGGCGGGTGCGGTAAATTGAACACCCTCGGTTTTTTTATCGGTGAAAAGTACCTGGCCCTTCTTAACCCGATCACCTTCCTGAACCGCCATGGTCGGCTTCATGCCAACATAGTCCGGTCCGATCAACGCAACCTGCGTTACAGCCCCGCCTGCGGAAACAGACTGTTCGGGGCTGCCGGTGATGGGTAAGTCGAGACCTTTTTTAATACGGATCATACGCCTCGCCTAATCACGTTGAGCTTGTAGCATCCAACATCAGACCAGCGATCAGTCTCCGACCGTTACAAGGGAAAGAGGCGCCGTTGCCGAAATGATGAAATGGAATACTCGCCCATTTCTAAGTAAAAAAATCGCGCTAAGTATAATGACCGGCCTGACTTTAATCCACCAACTGACAGGTGTTTATGTAAGTTTCCCTGACAAAGATGTGCAGTCGCGCAATCACAGTACCCAGCATAGTCAAAAAAAGGCCGTTGAGATCAACGGCCTTTTCTTAATCAGTTTCCGCGCTTGGGGAACGTCGGATAAATCACTCCGCAGACCTGCTGCGCTACGCGCACCACCTGACGGCTGTAACCGTACTCGTTGTCGTACCAGACATACAGGTTCACGCGGTTGCCATTCACGATAGTGGCTTTGGCATCGACGATACCGGCATGGCTGTTGCCAACGAAGTCGGTAGAAACCACTTCCGGAGAGTTCACCCATTCGATCTGTTTCTGCAGTTCAGAATGCAGGGACTGATCGCGCAGGAAGTCATTCACTTCTTCAACAGTGACGTCTTTCTTCAGGTTCAGGGACAGAATGGCCATGGACACATTCGGAGTCGGAACACGGATGGCGTTACCGGTCAGCAGACCTTTCAGTTCTGGCAGAGCCTTTGCAACGGCAGAGGCTGCACCGGTCTCAGTGATCACCATGTTCAGCGGTGCAGAACGGCCACGACGGTCACCTTTGTGGTAGTTGTCGATCAGGTTCTGGTCGTTGGTGTAAGAGTGAACAGTTTCAACGTGACCATTCTCAATACCGTACTGATCGTTCATCACTTTCAGTACTGGCGTAATCGCGTTGGTGGTACAGGATGCAGCGGTCAGAATCTTGTCGTCTGCGGTGATCTGATCGTTGTTGATACCGTATACGATGTTTTTCAGATCGCCTTTGCCCGGAGCAGTCAGCAGAACGCGGGCAACACCTTTAGCCTGCAGGTGCTGGGACAGGCCAGCTTCATCACGCCATACACCGGTGTTATCAATCACCAGAGCGTTGTTGATGCCGTATTGAGTGTAATCAATCGCCGCCGGGTCGTTGGCGTAGATGATCTTGATGTATGTACCGTTGGCGATCAGCGCTTCGTTTTCATGATCGATGCTGATGCTGCCTCTGAAAGTACCGTGCACTGAGTCACGACGCAGCAGGGAAGCACGCTTCACCAGATCGTCACCTTTACCGCGGCGAACCACGATGGCACGCAGGCGCAGGTCATTACCGCCACCTTCTTTTTCAATCAGAATACGCGCCAGCAGACGGCCGATACGGCCGAAACCGTACAGAACCACATCGCTGTTCAGTGGCTGAGTTGCTTCTTTACCAGTGATCTCAGCCAGCTCTTCCTGCAGGAAAGCGTTAAGATCGCTGCTGCCGGATTCACGGAATTTAACCGCCAGTTTACCCAGATCGATGCGGGCGTGAGCCACTTCCATCTTGGTCAGGGCTTCGAGAATCGGGAAGGTTTCCTGTACCGACAGCTCGGTATTTTCCATGTGACGCACAAAACGGTGTGCTTTCAGCAGGTCGATAACAGAGCGGTTGATGACCGGGCGGCCATAGATGGAAGAGATGATGCTTTTCTTACGGTAGAGGCTACCGATCATTGGAATCATGGATTCAGCGAGTGTTTCACGATCCATCCAGTCCTGCAGGCAGGAATCACGCATGTCTTGGCTCACGGGTTCACCTTTTTTGGGTCAAAAGAGTCGAGTCAAATCGGGGGTCAAAATAATCGGGCGGTATTATGCCGATTCTGAGACCGTTTCTCAAATTCCCGGCATACCGGGAAACGGAACCACGGCACGTTATGCCCCTCGGAGAGCGGGCGGCACCCCCGGTACTGTAAAGCACTTCCTTCATTGGCTACACTAGCCGCCCCTGCAATTCCGGTGGAGACACAATGCCCAGCCCTTTTACCCCTGAAGTGCCTGCCCGCGCAGGTGAACGCCGCTATTGGGTAGAACTGGAGGGTGCTGCACAGGCCCTGGCCATTGCGCAGAGTGCCCGGGCACACAGCGGCCTGACGTTGATTATCACACCGGATACAGGTATAGCCCTGCGGCTGGATGAAGAAATACGTTTTTTTGATGCAGAGCTCAACGTGCTGCACTTTCCCGACTGGGAAACCCTGCCCTATGACGTCTTCTCCGCCCATCAGGACATCATCTCCCAGCGTATTGCCACCCTGAGTCAACTGCAGGAACTCACGCAGGCCGTACTGATCCTGCCAGTCACCACCCTGCTGCACCGTCTGCCACCGGCGGCTTTTTATCAGGGCCAGAGCTTTGTGCTGGACAAAGGTCAGACCTTTGATGTGAACAACACCCGACTGCAGCTGGAAAATGCCGGTTATCAGTGTGTCGATACTGTGTACGAACACGGCGAGTTCGCGGTGCGTGGCTCGATCATGGATATCTTCCCCATGGGACAGGCACTGCCGTTCCGGATCGAACTCTTTGATGACGAAATCGAATCCCTGCGTACTTTTGACCCGGATACCCAACGCACTGTTTATAAGACCAGCAATATCCGTATCCTGCCGGCGCGGGAATTTCCGCTCGATAAGAGTGCCATCCGTACGTTCAAAGCCCGCTGGTTTGACTTTTTTGAGCAGGATCCGAAGGCCTGCAGCATCTATACGGATGTCACTCAGGGCATTGCCCCCGGCGGTATCGAATATTACCTGCCGCTGTTTTTCACCGACCCGCTCGGCAGCCTGTTTGACCACCTGCCACGTAATACCCTGCTGATTCATGATGCAGGCATTGAGCAGGCCGCTACGCAGTTCCGCAAAGATCTGCTGAGCCGTTATGAGAACCGCCGTCACGACATCCGTCGCCCGCTGGTACCACCTGCCCACCTGTTTCTGACAACCGAGGAGTTATTCAGCGGACTGAATGAATATCCGCGTGTGCAATGGCAGACGGAAGACACCGATAAAATCGGCACCGTGCGCTTCGGCAGCCGCTCCCTGCCCGACCTGAGTGTCGACTCGCGTCTTGAGCAACCACTGCAGAGGCTGCAGACCTGGCTGACGCCGAGTCCTGGACGTGTGCTGATCTGTGCCGAATCCGCCGGCCGCCGCGAGGCCCTGAAGGACATGTTTGCCCGTATCGGCCTCAAGCCCGCCGAGCTGGACGACTGGTCAGATTTCACCTCAGGTGATGCCCCGGTAGCATTGACCATCGCGCCGCTGGAGAAAGGCTCGAGCATCACCAACGATCTGCATCTGGTGACAGAGAATGAACTGTTCGGTCAGCGCATCCGCCAGACCCGTCGCCGCCAGAAGCAGAAGACCGACAGCGAAAACATGGTGCGTGACCTGGCCGAACTGCAGGAAGGCACACCGGTCGTGCATCTGGATCACGGCGTTGGCCGCTATCTGGGCCTGCAGACGCTGGAAGCCGGTGGCCAGGTAAACGAATTCCTGGTGTTGCAGTACGCCGGTAACGACAAGCTGTATGTACCGGTCTCCAGCCTGCATCTCATATCCCGCTATGGTGGCGCCGAGGCCGACAGCGCCCCGGTGAACAAACTGGGGACCGATAAATGGTCTGCCGCCAAACGCAAAGCAGCCGAGAAAATCCGCGATACGGCGGCCGAACTGCTGGACATCTATGCGCGCCGTCAGGCACGGCAGGGGTTTGCTTTCTCTGACCCGGATGAAGACTACGAACGTTTCGCGGCGGGTTTCCCCTACGAAGAAACCCCGGACCAGCAATCAGCCATTGAAGCCGTCATCGGCGACATGTGTTCACCACGCCCCATGGATAGGCTGGTGTGTGGTGACGTCGGCTTCGGTAAGACCGAAGTGGCCATGCGTGCGGCCTTCCTTGCGGTCCAGAGCGGCAAGCAGGTGGCCGTTCTGGTGCCAACCACCCTGCTCGCACAGCAGCATTATCAGAACTTTGCCGACCGCTTTGCCGAATGGCCCGTGAAAGTCGATGTGTTGTCGCGTTTTAATTCCGCCAAAGAAACCCAGGCGGCCCTGTCGCGCATGCTGGAGGGCAAGACCGACATTGTGGTCGGCACTCATAAACTGCTGCAGAAAGACGTGCAGTTTGATCAGCTAGGTCTGCTCATCATCGACGAAGAACATCGCTTTGGTGTGGCCCAGAAAGAGAAAATCAAATCCCTGCGGGCCGAAGTGGACATCCTGACCCTGACGGCCACGCCGATTCCGCGGACACTGAACATGGCCATGGCCAGCATCCGCGACCTGTCGATCATCGCCACCCCCCCGGCCAAACGCCTGTCGGTGAAAACCTTCGTGCGTCAGAGTGACGACACCACCATCAAAGAAGCCGTGCTGAGGGAAATTCTGCGTGGCGGTCAGGTGTATTTCCTGCACAACGAAGTGAAGACCATCGAGAAAACCGCGCGCGACCTGAGCGAAGCCATTCCCGAAGCGCGCATCGGCGTTGCCCACGGACAGATGTCCGAGCGTGAGCTGGAATCGGTGATGAGCGACTTCTACCACAAGCGCTTTAACGTGCTGGTCTGTACCACCATTATCGAGACCGGTATCGACGTACCCTCAGCCAACACTATCATTATCGAACGTGCAGATAAGTTCGGCCTGGCCCAGCTGCATCAGTTACGTGGCCGGGTCGGACGCTCTCACCATCAGGCCTATGCTTACCTGCTAACACCGCCAAAGCAGCTGACCAAAGATGCCGAAAAACGCCTGGATGCCATCGCCGCCTCACAGGATCTCGGCGCCGGCTTTATGCTGGCCACCCACGACCTTGAAATCCGCGGTGCCGGTGAGCTCTTAGGTGACGAACAGTCCGGTCAGATCGAAACCATCGGGTTTACGCTTTATATGGAAATGCTGGAACAGGCGGTACGCGCCATGCGCTCCGGCAAATCACCGGACATCGACTTCACACAGTCAGGCCATGCCGAGGTGAACCTCAATATCCCTGCGCTGATTCCGGATGACTACCTGCCGGATGTGAACACCCGTCTGATTCTGTACAAGCGCATTGCCAGCGCCTCCGGTGATCAGGCCCTGCAGGAACTGCAGGTCGAAATGATCGACCGCTTCGGCCTGCTGCCGGAGCAGGTGAAAAACCTGTTCCGCCTGACCTCCCTTAAGTTCCGCCTGGAACCTCTGGGTATTGCCAAGCTCACCGCGAACGACAATCAGGGCCGCATTGAATTCCGCCGTGATACGGAGATCAACCCTTTCACCCTGATCCGGCTGGTGCAAATCCGCCCTGACAGCTTTAAACTCGACGATGGCAACTCACTGCGCTTTTTCGCCAACATGGGTGAAACCGAATCGCGCTTCCGTACCATTGATCAGATACTGACTGACCTGCAGAAGGACCCCAACCTGTGAGGACTCTCTTCACCGCCCTGCTGGGCCTGACTTTCAGCCTCACGGCCAGCGCCACCGACTTCTACCGCGTTGAAGTGGTTCTGATCGGTTTCTTTGACGAAAACAGCGCGTCTCATGAGCAATGGCCTGTGACACTGGAAGAGCCTGACGATGGCAGCCGCTTTGAAGAGGACGCACTTCTTGGAACGGAAGACATTCTTCTTACTGACAGTGACTCCGACAAGCTCACAGAGGAAACTCCGGAAGAAATCACCCCCGAAGAAGTACTGATCAAACCCGCCGCCGGGCTGGATTTTCAGTCTGCCTCGCAGCGCATTAATTACCGTCAGGACATGAAAGTACTCTGGCATCAGGCCTGGCTCGAGAAGATTCAGGACGAAGACAACGCCATTGAGCATACGGTCGAAGCAACCGATGAGAAAAACGGCATCATGACCGAAGTCAGCGGCAGTATCCGTCTGCATAAAAGCCGCTTTCTGCACATTACCCCGGACCTGAACCTCCAGCAGTTTGTACAAGGCTATGCCGATGATCCGGACAACCCCTACTCAGCAGAGCGCCAGTGGCTGCCTGTACGTGCTGCCCACATCAACCGCAGCCGCCGCATGCGCAGTAATGAAATTCACTACCTCGATCACCCACTGCTGGGAATACTGATTCAGGTCACCCCAGTGGAAGACGAAGAGGCACCTGCAGAAACTGCTACTGATACCAGCGGACAAGCGGAATAACCTCTGTATGAAACTACCGGAACCCTTCTACCGCCTGCCACTGACACTGGATGTCCAGAGACTGCAGCAGGAAGTGGAAGCTCTGCCGGAAGAAGCATGGAATGCGCACCCGACCGGTTACGCCGGCAACTCATCGGTGCGTCTGATTTCCGCCGGTGGTGGCGAAAACGATGACATGGTCGGAGACATGCAGCCAACGCGCTGGCTGCAACAGATGCCCTATGTACGCCAGGTTCTGGCGCAGCTGGGTCTGGTCTGGAGTCGCTCGCGCCTGATGCGACTGGCCCCGGGGGCAAAGGTCCCACCGCATTCCGACGTGAGTTATCACTGGCGCAACCGGATGCGCTTTCACATGCCGGTTTTTACCCATCCGGATGTTGAGTTTCAGTGTGACGACCAGACAGTACACATGGAGGCTGGCAGTGTCTGGACCTTTGATAACTGGCGCCCGCACCAGGTGAATAACCACAGTGACATCACCCGCATCCATCTGGTCGCCGACACCACAGGCAACAGTAAACTGCTGGGCTCACTGGATGACTGTACCGTCGGAAAAGCGGCTCTGCGAAAGAACAGCGACTACCACAGCCTGTCATGGAATGAACAGGCTCCTGCACTGCCACTGAAAACCGAACGCGGGAAAATACATACCGTCATGGCCGCCAGTGAAGTTGAACTGCTCGCGGGAAACTACCTCAGAGACCTTCCCACTGCCGATACGCCCGCTGTTCATCAGTGGAAGACTCTGTTGACCCGGCTGATACAGGACTGGCAGGAACTCTGGTCACAATACCGCGATGCGCCAGAATCATGGACTGCCTACCGGCAACTGCGGGATCAGGTATTCAGTGGCCTTCAGGCCGTCGGCGAATCTGTGCCACTGCAGAGCAATGGCATCGATGCCATTCTGGCCGTTAAGTCCGGTCTGATCAGCTACCTGCTGCAGGGAGAGGCTGATAAAGCCTCTGCAGCGGGTTCCCGCGCCGGAGCAGCGACACCGCCCGCAAAGCAGCCGTTATTAAGCCTGCGTCTGCCCCGACCGGTTTTCATTGTCGCAGCTCCCAGAAGCGGCAGTACCCTGTTGTTCGAAACACTGGCGGTCAGCCCTGAACTCTGGACCCTGGGTGGCGAAGCACACTGGCTGATTGAACAGTTCCCGGACTGGCAACCGGAAACCGGAGCGGTGGATTCAAACCGGCTGGATGCCAGTGCTCTGACTCAGGCCCGGGGCCAAGCCTTGCTGCAGTCTGTTGCGCAACGCCTCAGAAACCACAAAGGGGAAAAGCTGAGCGGTCATGCCAATGTCCGCTGGTTGGAAAAAACGCCCAAAAACGCCTTGCGCATTCCTTTGCTGAAAGCCCTTTTTCCGGATGCTCTGTTCGTACATCTGTGGCGCAGCCCTGAAGAAAACATCGCCAGCATCATGAACGCCTGGAACAAGGGGAACTGGGTAACTTACCCCAGCCTGCCCGGCAGGAAAGGCCCCTGGTCACTCCTTTTACCCCCAGGATGGCAGGCACTTAACGGTCGTCCGCTGCCGGAGATTGCCGCCTTTCAATGGGAGGCAACAAACCGCATCATTCTCGAAGACCTGAAGAAAATTCACCCTTCACAACAACTGCGGATCAGCTATTCAGATCTGTGTCAGAACCCGGGCGGAACAGTGCAGAAAATCCTGTCTTTTTCGGGGTTAAGCATGACCAGCGAACTTCAGGAACGCTGCGGTCATAATCTGCCACCTTCGCGTTATACCGATACCCTGCCGGAAGCCGGTAAGTGGCGCAGGTATGAAACTGAAATTCTCAGGGTTCTTCCCTCAACACAAGCTATATATGACAGATTGAGCCAACAGCCCTGACGCGTTCCGATCAAGTACGAGATTTCTTGTCCTGTTGATCATGATTAGGGATGATTTCATAGGGGTTTCAGACTGCCAAATACGCAAATTTACCTAGTCCTGACCACAAGATTACAATTTGCCACATGTCATCAACAAGCTGACACCGTATCATGAACAATACAGTCATATACTGATTACCAGTTCTGTTTTAACGCCACACTGATCTTATGAGGTGCAGAGTGCGAACAATAATAACAACAACCGCTGCCATCCTGACCCTGTCGTTCGCCACCCAGGCTTCTGCCATGCAGGCACTGGGCGACAGCGAGCTCGGCAATGTTACCGGCCAGGCCTTTATTACCGTTGATACGTCGTCCTATTCCGACGGTACTTACGGCAACTTTGAGTTTTCCAAGATCAACCTTGGCGTTGATATTGAGATTCAGGCCAATGCTGATTCGGTCAAACTGGGGACCTTTGAGCGCTCCTTCGGCTCGGAAGGTACAGCTCCGCTGATCGATGTATCCTTTGCCAGTAACGGTGACCGTAACTGGAACTACCAACTCGATGAAAATGGCGCCGTTAAGGTCAATGACTCTGATCTGCAGCTGGATAACCTGGGACTGGGGCGTATTGACGACGCCTTCGGTGACAACCCGGTGGTTGTTCCCTTCAACATCCACAACCCCTATATAGAACTGGCTTACGCGGTCGATGGGAGTGGTGTGCGTCGTATCGCTGGTGTGCGCATTGGTGCCGAAGCCGCCTACGGCGATCTGTCAGCTGATCTGATCTCCCTCACCGGTACCTTTGAAGGTAAAGTTATCGGTACCGCCGATGTGGCTTACCAGAATGCCTGTGTCGATACCAATACCGGCAGCTGGTTTGACTGTCTTGCTCTCGCTATTGCGGGCGGTACTCTGATGGAGTCGGAGCTTAACCTGCTGAACGGAGCTGATGGCGAACCGATTCCGGCCGATTCCGATGGCCAGATCCGTGCGATGTACATTAAGCGTGCATCCTGGGCCGGTATCAAAAACGGCGATTACTTCACCACCACCGACCCGGATAACGGCCTGCGTGGGATCATTGAACTACTGGCGGTGGCAGATAACTGCGTTGCCTCCGGTGTTACAACATGCTTTCCAATCAGTATCTATGACAGCATCTATATTGGCGTAAATGATGCCGACAGCAGCGACGATAACTTCACCGATAACGGTGCCCGTGGTCTGTTTGTCTCCCTGCAGAGTGAAGTTGTGCCTTGGGAAGATTTTTCCGGCATTTCCGGAGCAACCCGTGTATGGACTGAACGCGGCGCTTACCTGAACTCAGCCAAATACATGACTGCCAGCGGCGATATCAAGTACCCCCTGGTACTGGATCTTTATGAAGGTCTGAGCGGGGTTCAACGGGTTAATACCTGCGTAGGCCGCTCAAAAGGCTGCTGATTCCAGAAAATTCTTTTCTTAACGCCTGTTTTATCAGGCGTTTTTTGTTTTTCCGCACCCCCTCTTCTGACGCACCAGTCAACGACGCTAACCTCACAGATGGCAGGGCCTGTAGCCAGATTCCTGACGCCCCCTCTCCTTTTCAGACTACAAAAGTATCACTGCGAGCCAAAATAAATGCGGCTCATATGGCCGATTGACATATGCAAAATGTCAAAAAACACCGTAATATCCGCTGGAAACTAACAATAACTCTGAGCTGACAGGGAATGTCGGACGTCTGATCTCTGAGGTGATCCAGCATGCTACACAGACTCCGTCTGACAGCGACATTCCTGATTTCCAGCACGTTACTGCTGTCTGTACACACCCAGGCGCTTGAAGCGATTTCCGATCAGGAAATGGGCGGCATCACCGGTCAGGCCTTCATCACCATCGACACCAGTAACTACTCCGACACCACCTACGGTGATTATGAGTTTTCCAAAGTGAATCTCGGTGTCGATATCGAAATCATGGCCAATGCCGATTCCATCAAGCTCGGTACTTTTGAGCGTCAGTTCGGTTCAGAAGGCACGGCACCTACGGTCGATGTCACCTTTGATTCCAACGGCAACCGCATTGTCGAGTACATCACCGATGAATCCGGCCAGGTTGCGGTAAGAGACTCAGACCTGCATCTGGACAACTTCGCCCTGGGGCGGGTCGATGATGCTTTTGGTGATAACCCGACACTGGTGCCTTTCAATATTCACAATCCCTATCTCGAACTGGCTTACGCCGTCGACGACAATGGCGTACGCCGCATCGCCGGTGTGCGTATTGGTGCTGAATCGGCCTATGGCAACCTCTCTGCCGATCTGATTTCCCTCACAGGTGCCTTCGAGGGCAAGGTGATAGGTACCGCGGCCGTGGCCTATCAGAATGCGTGTGTCGATAGCGACACCGGCAACTGGTTTGACTGCCTGGCACTCGCTATCGCGGGAGATACCTTGATTGAATCCGAACTGGATCTGCTGGATGGTGCTACCGGAAACGCGATACCCGCTGACAGCGATGGTCAGATCCGGGCGCTCTACATCAAACGGGCCCAGTGGGCCGGCATTCAGAACGGCGACTATTTCACGACCACCGACCCGGACAACGGCCTGCGTGGCATTATTGAACTGCTGGCAGTCGCCGATGACTGTAAAGCCTCCGGTGTTGTAACGTGCTTTCCGATCAGTATTTATGACAGCATCTACATTGGCGTTGATGACGCCAATGAAAGTGACGACAACTTCACCGATAACGGCGCACGGGGACTGTTTGTGTCCTTACAGAGTGAAGTGGTGCCGTGGAAAGATTTTTCCGGGCTGCCGGACGCAGACCGCATTTATGCTGAGCACGGAGCTTACCTGAACTCGGCGAAATACATGACCGCAGACGGTGCCGTAAAATATCCTCTGGTGCTGGATCTCTACGAAGGTCTGACCGGTGTACAGCGGGTGAATACCTGTGTCGGGCGCACAAAGGGCTGCTGATCATTCAGCCTCAGTCAGTGCAACCGTGGAGAGCTGAAACTCAGTTCTGAATACGTCGGACAAGCAGTACAACAAGGATGAAAAAGACCGCAGAGATCAGATCTCCGAGCCCGTACACGGCATAAAACAGCGCCGTCATCGGAGACTCTGCGGCAATCTCACTGAGCTCACTGCCCCGTGCCCACAGCCAGTAAACCCAGGTAGCTACGTAGAGAAACTTTTCCAACGCAAATACCGCTACCAGTGCGGGCACCCGTGCGTAACAGCCGGAAACCGCCATATAGGCCAACCCCCAGAGCATGATCCCCAACATACCCACCAGAGAAAAAACCTGCGGATAGAGACTGCTGATCAGTGGGTTGGTGAAAAACTGTGAGAACAGCAGAATCCCGCCGACATTGTACGCACCCGCCAACAGGAAGCCGTAACGGATAATGGTTGAGGGAGCCTGTGAGTCTGAAGTCATCAATAATTCTCCGGGTAAGAATGTAATGGCTATTCAACCGCCGTTCCGGTCAGTGCCATAGCCAGCCCCAACAATGCCATACCGCTGAAGAACATACGATCACGCAGCACATGGTCACCATGAACTGAATTCAGGGCCGCAACCGCACATTGCAGAGCGTAATACAGGGCAAACGCCCGGGATGCATAGCTGATAATGGCAAAGATATCGGCCGCCCAGGTCAGGAGCAAACCGACCACCACCAGCAGGAGGTACGTCTGACGTTCACTGACTCTGTGGTGAGTCAGTTCACGGACCAGGCCACCGCAGCCACCGGTATCCGCAATCGCTGCACTCAGCTGGGCACTCAGGGCCGCCAGAATCAGCAGGGCCGGCAGTAACGGCGCAACATAGCCCATCAGATCGATGATGGCCGTCTCACTCAGACCAGTCTGCCCCGGGGAAAACAGATACGCCAGAAAAATAACGTAGGCGAGGTAAATCAGCGTTGAAACCCATTGCGCCAGTTTCATCGAACGGATGCGCACTGCAGCTCCGTATTCGTCGCTGAGGTAACGCGACGTCTCAAAGCCCTGCACGGTCACAATCAGACCAAACATCAGTGTCAGTGCCTCCCAGCCTCCTGTCTGCACAGGATTAAACAAGAGGGCTCCGTCAAACGCTGCATCCGTTCCGAACACCATCAGACCCGCCAGTAACCCGGCAATCACCGCAAGCTTTAACGACACCGAAGTCTGCTCCAGTTTTTCCAGCGCAGAAAACCCTTTAAACCAACCAAGTACTAAAATCAGCAGCAGTACCAGAGTCGTGATGACCCGCCCGGCCAGCTGGTTCTCTTCGGCAACGATACGCACAGCAAAAGCACCGAAAAGATTCAGGTAATAGGTAACAGAGATCACATAAGCCAGCGCCAGCACCCAGGAGGAGGCCATTTCCGCATGCAGACTCAGTGCATGGCGGTTATTGCCCTGATGGCGGTCGGTGATGTTGCGCCGCATAGTGACGCCAAACAGATAGGCAACACCACACAGAAGCAGCATAGCCAGCGGCGCCCAGCCACCGAAGGCATGAATAAGCACCGGTCCGACCACCAGAAAGCCGCTGCCAATGATGGATGCCAGTGGTGTGATGGTCGCACGCCATAATTCGGCGCGTGCCAGTTTCGGCCACACCAGAAGGCCAAGAACAGCCGCAGTGGCAAGCAGGGTCGCCACACTGGTCAGCAGCATATATCAGCAGGTCAGGACTGTTGCAGACAGGTCGCGATCAGATCACGGACCCGCCCCATGCCCATGCCGATCACAGCACGGACATCATCCATGGTAATCAGTGCAGCACTCTTGCCAGCCGCCGGATTCACCACCAGACAGATACTGGCGTAAGGAATGTTCAGTTCACGGGCCAGGGCGGCTTCCGGCATGCCGGTCATACCGACCAGGTCACAGCCATCCCGCTCCATTCTGGTGATTTCAGCAATCGTTTCCAGACGCGGTCCCTGTGTCGCGCCATAAACGCCGTCCACAGAGAGTTCGATACCCGCCATCCGGGCAGCCTGCAGAATGGTCTGACGCAGCGTTTCATCATAGGGATGAGTCAGATCAATGTACTCGAGTGGCAGAAAGTCGCCATCAAAGAAAGTCGACTCACGTCCCCAGGTGTAATCAATGATCTGATCCGGTACGGCGATACGACCCGAGACCATATCATCACGGATACCACCGACCGCATTCACCGCAATAATGCGGGTAGCGCCCAACTGCTGCAGGGCCAACAGGTTAGCCCGGTAATTCACCTTATGTGGTGGCAGAGCGTGAGGATGCCCGTGGCGGGACAGAAACAACACCGGGTGCCCCATCCACAAGCCTTCGTGAATCAGGCCGGATGGTTTGCCCAGGTCAGTGGTCATATCGTGCTGACGGATCAGCTCAGGTCCTTCCAGCTCGGTCAGGCCAGTGCCACCGATAATGGCGGTTACAGTTTTCATAATTGCCTTGTCAGAGAATCAGCCCGGCATCACGCAGACGTGTGCGGGCCTGTTCAGTTTCAGAATCTGCGGGGAGTCGACAGTCAGGCTTCCAGCTCTCTAATGATAATGAGGGGTAGCCCTGCTGTCTCAGGTCCTGTACCGCGCGGACCACCTCCCATGAGGCGTCCGGGTTATTGCAGACCACCAACGCATTGGCACCCGCCGCCGCCGCTGTTAACGAGCGCTCGTAAAAGTCACCGCCGCTGGCCGCACCGGCCATCGACAGGTCATCACTGAAAATTACACCATCAAATCCCAGCGCTGAACGCAGTGTCCGGCGCAGCCATAATGGCGAAAAACCGGCAGTATGTTGTGCGTCCAGTGCTGGATAAATTACATGGGCCGGCATAATACCCGCCATCAGACCAGCGCCGATGAGTGCCGCAAACGGGGCGATGTCTGCTGCCAGTTCAGACATAGGGCGATAATCCGTCGGTAATTCATGATGGGAATCACCCACCACCCCGCCATGACCGGGAAAGTGTTTGCCGACTGCCTTCATACCTGCCGCATTGAGACCCCGCGCCCAGGCACCCGCCAGTGCAGTCACAGCATCCGGATCATGCGCAAAAGCACGGTCACCAATCACCCGCGAGCAATCCTTTTCCACATCAAGAACAGGCGCAAAGGTCAGATCAACACCGTGCTGTATCAGCTCCGTGGCCAGCAGACATCCACCAAGAAAAGCCAGCTCACAGGCCTCAGACTCATCCTCACGATACCGTGCTTCCAGAGTCAGCATAGGGGCAAAGCGGCTGAAACCCTCGCGGAAACGCTGCACCCGCCCGCCTTCCTGGTCGGCAGACAACAACAGATCCGGGCGTAGTTCCCGGATGGAGGCTGTCAGCTCAATCAGCTGTTGCGGTGATTCATAATTCCGCGCAAAGAAGATCACGCCACTGAGTTCAGGGCGTAGCAGTAATTCCCGGTCGGCAGGGGTCAGTGTCAGCCCCTGCACGTCCGTCACTACTCCGACAGGCTGAATCTCTGCACTCATGATGAAAAAGCCGCCTCCTGAATCAACACCCGGGTGCCGGCCGGAACCAGTTCCGCCAGTTCGGCAACATCGGCGTTACGCATGCGGATACAGCCGTGCGACAGAGGCACCCCCATGGGCTCAGAGTCAGGGGTTCCGTGGATATAAATGTAGCGGCGCAGACTGTCGACCTCGCCGCCACGGTTTTTACCGGGTTCGATCCCATCCAGCCAGAGAATACGGGTCAGAACCCAGTCCCGTTGTGGGAACGCAGTAACCAGTTCAGGAGTACAGATTTCGCCGGTCGGGCGGCGCCCGCGGAAAACCGCATGCAAAGGCTGATCACGGCCAATCACGATTTTTACCCGGTGCCAGCCCCGGGGAGTACAGCCGGTGTTCATCTGCTCACCAACACCATTCTTGCCCGTCGAGACCGGGAATGAGACAAAACCACCGTTTTCCTGAACCAGACGCAGCGCCTGATCCGCAATAGACACTTCAAGATGCACCCGACACCTCCCGTCCGGCAAAAGCAACCGGTAACTGCGCCGGAACCTGCATCCCACCAGCGACAAAAGGCAGCAACAGATCAATCACATCTGAGGTCTGGGCAAGACGTCCGACGTCATGCTCCGCCATGGCTTTCAGGGTGTCAACGCCGCTGAAAGTAAACATCACCGCACCCAACATAAAGTGAAAGCGCCAGTAGAGTTCTTCCGCGCTCAGTTCCGGCATGGAACGGCGCAGAAGATCAGAAAAACTGGCAAAGTCCTCACCATATTCGCGGTTCAGATAACGTTTGATATGACCCTGACCCTGCGTATAAGCCAACCCCAGCAGACGCATGAAACGGTTAAGACGCTCCGGCTGATCTGCACAGGTCAACAGCGCAGTATTGAAGACGATACCCAGCAGGTACCTCAACTCAGCCGGCTCATCCGCCAGCGACTCTTCATACAGGCTGAGTTCAGAACGTAAACGTGCCGTGAAGGGCGTGAGGAATCCTGCGAACACTGCATGAATCAGAGACTTTTTCGAACCGAAGTGATAATTCACCGCGGCCAGGTTCACCCCCGCACGGGCAGTAATGGTGCGCAGTGAGGTTTCTGCAAAACCACGCTCTGAAAACAGCTGCTCGGCGGCTTCGAGAATAGCTTTTGAAGTATCTTTCTGAGGCATAACACATCCGCTTAATTCGTTTTAAACATACGTTTAAAACGGTACAGGCGCAAGTATCCGGTACAAGGGCCGGGAATGCCAGAGCGGACAAACCCGGAGATATTCAACTACTGTGTGTTTACACAGGTATTAATACTGTATATATTTACAAGCACTGTATAAAACAACAGATGAGATGCGCATGATCAAGCTTACAGCACGCCAGCAGGAAGTACTGGATTTCATCCGCTCCGCCATTGAAGAATCTGGCTTTCCGCCTACCCGTGCGGAAATAGCTCAGGAGCTGGGCTTCCGCTCTCCCAACGCCGCCGAAGAGCATCTCAAAGCGCTGGCGCGGAAAGGCGCCATTGAAATGATGCCTGGTGCCAGCCGTGGCATCCGCATTGTTGAAGAAGAAAATCCGGGTTTACCCGTCATAGGCCGGGTTGCTGCCGGTGAACCAATTCTGGCGCAGGAGCATATTGAAGAGTACTGCGAGATTCCGCCGTCCTTCTTTCATCCTGAAGCCGACTTTCTGCTGGAAGTTCATGGCGACAGCATGAAAAAAATCGGGATCATGGATGGCGACTATATCGCTGTCCATAAAACGGAAACCGCCCGTAATGGTCAGATTGTTGTGGCCCGGGTCGAAGACGAAGTGACCGTAAAACGCTATCAGAAAAACCGTAATCAGGTACTGCTGTTTCCTGAGAATGATGACTACGAGCCGATCGAAGTCGATCTCAAGCATCAGGCATTCAGCATCGAAGGTCTTTACGTCGGCGTCATCCGCCGCGACTGAGGAGCACCATCATGTTTCAGACTGCTTTTGACACCCGGTTAACTGCCCTGCCCTCGGTGAAAGCTGCACCGGCAGCACCTGCTGGCAGCATGAGTGAAGTCATTGTCTCGGATGGCAGCGCCATCCAGCCACACCTGCTGCTGCCGATGCTGGCGCACTGCAACAGCCACAAACGCTGGCTGATGTGGTTCAGCCCGAATCAGTCCATGAATAAAGACTGGCTGGTCCGCTGCGGATTACAGGACTCCCCCGTACTGCATCTGGCGACGACCTCGGCTAACCAGCACGAGTTGTGCGTGCGGGCCCTGAACTCTGCCAAAAGCCACCTGATTGTGGAATGGACCGGTCATATCAGTCGCAGTACCCGTCAACAGCTGCGCATACTGGCCGAAAGTAAAGGCACTCATCTTATTCTGGTACGCCGGGAATACTGATTTCTGGCCGACTGATTCTCTCTCGCAGGTGTGACACTGCAGACACAAAAAAAGCCGGCAATTGCCGGCTTTTTTCAGGTTCACTTTTTCAGGTTGGCACAGACACTCAATCTGATCTGTCTGTCGATACAGCCGAGCGTGGTCTCAGTGCACTCTGCGACCCGGTGATGCTTCCGTTTCAAACGGGCTCTGTTCAAATTCAATACCCGAGAGCTCACCCACTTTCAGCGCACCGGCTTCCAGCATGGCCCGTGCAACATCCACACAGTGCTCCTGCAGACTGGCCTTGGCGTCATCTGAGAAGTGAATTTTAACCAGTGCATCACCCTGTTCTTCATCAACATGACGAAGGGCGATATCACCATTGGATAATTCAATAATCTCTAAGAAGCGGGACATACAACTTACTCTGGGAAACTGACGGCGATTTTACCATAAACCGCCATTCACTGTAATCGGTATACCGTCAGGAGTCAGGTTTCCTGACGGTTCTCCCGCTGACTATCAATGAGGTCCGACATTGCCTGCCACCATTGTCTGAGCGGCAGACCGTCCGCGGCACGCAAAGCAATCAGGCCAGAAGGTACATCCTGCACGGCTTTTGCCGCTTTTGGCTGGTTCTGTCCGGCCAGTGCGGCTGACATCTCAACCACCCATGAGCCTGGAATTACAGAAAGATTTTTGATTTCCGTTATCTCCCCGGTAACCAGAGGTACCACAGCCATCAGCTCAGCAAGACTGGTCACCCGGGATCCGGCACTGGCATTTATCGCCAACTCATTCAGATAACTCAGCCAGGCTTCCCCCAGCAGCGCCAAAGCACCTTCACCCGCTGCCTGTGCCTGTACGGAGGAGTCCGCCTCTGCCTGTTCAAGCAGAAGGCGGGCAAAATAGAGTTTCTGATTGGTGTGACCGATCCAGGAGTTCATCAGAAATCCAGACGCAGACCCAGATGCAGGCCGTCAGCAAACTTATAACGGTCATCCTGCTCTTCCAGTTTGATGCTGGTCATTCTCAGACCCGCATAGACGTGTGCGGATTTGAGTACGCTATATTGCAGACGCAGATCCGCATCAAACATGTTTTCAATATCTGAGAAAGACACTACCGGTGGTGCGTAATACACGTAGCCGGCCAGTGCCAGATCCCGGTTGAACGGCATGCCGTAACGGAAGAAACCGCCAACACCGAGTGCACCACCGGAGTAGTCATCACTCACAAAGCCGTAAACCTGGCCACCGATCCCCATATACAGGCTGGACTGGCTCTGACGCACATCAACAATGTGCAGACCGCCTGAAACCATATCACCATCCTGACCGTCATCACTCTCATGCAGGTACGCGGCACTTACGTGCATACCGCTGCTGACCTTGGTGGCATCCCAGGCAACGCGTGCCGCGGTATCAGACAGGCTGAGATCGAGGGTACCCCCCGCCGAAACAAAAGCGGGAAATGACATGGTCAGCGTTGTGAGCAGAATTCCGGTCAGTTTTTTCATGAGCTGATTCTTTTTCCTGTAGCAGTGAGCAGAAGACACATTGGCATCAGCAGGCCGCTGTGCAAATGTTTTCCGCATGATACCAGCAGCCTACGTCAGGAGGAAATTGCCACGGCAGCCGGCGCCAGCTGTACGTGCATCACAGAAACCGGATGGTTGTGATACACATCTTTGGTAAGGCGTTTCCAGCCCAGACGGGTATAGAAACTTTCTTGTCCCGGCGTGTAGAGATACAGGGTCTGCACACCGTTCTTCCGCGCATATTCCATGGCATGACGGACCAATGCCGTACCTATACCATGCCCGCGGTAGGCCGGATTCACGTACACATCAGAAATCCAGGGGGTGAGGTGTGGCAGAGTATCCATGTCGTTTTTGTCAATCGCGGTGGAACCGAGCAGTTCATCACCATCGATGGCAATGAACATTTTCGGAACGGACTCTGCCGTAAAATAATCCGCCATGCTTTCAGCCCTGTCACGCAGGCTGATATCCGGGTAAAGGTAGGACCATTCGCTGTGGTGCCAGTAGGCAAGTTTTGCCAGATGCTGAGGTTGCTCAGCGAGACTGACAATCTGCATATTTACTCCTTTAAATAATTCCGGCTCTGTGCCTCCGTGCAGAGCCGGAATTGCAGACTGAAATTACTGAATTATTTCATCAGGTCCAGCAGCAGTTTATTGAGGCGGGACACATACTCAGCAGGCTGCCTGAGTTGGCTGCCTTCTGCAAGCTGTGCCTGCGCATGAATGAGATTGGCCAGATCCGCAAATCTATCTTCATCCTGTTCCTGATCCATGCGCTGCAACAGGGGGTGCTGAGGATTGACTTCCATGATGACTTCAGGTTCGGGGACTTTCTGCCCGGCGGCTTCCATTATGCGACGCATGTGTGCGCCCATATCGTACTGACCAACCACCATACAGGCGGGAGAATCCGTCAGACGCGAACTGATACGTACTTCTTTGATTTCGCCCTGCAAAGCCTGCTGAATGCGCTCGACCAGTGCTTTATGGGTTTCTTCCAGCTGCTTCTGCTGTTCTTTTTCAGCGTCATCTGCCAGTTCATCCAGATCCAGTTCACCTTTGGTAATATCCTGGAAAGTTTTTCCGTCAAATTCACTGAGGTGACCCACCATCCACTCATCCACACGGTCTGTCAGCACCAGCACTTCAACGCCTTTACGACGGAAATATTCGAGATGTGGGCTGGCGGTGGCTGCGGCGTAGCTGTCACCGGTAATGTAATAAATCTTTTTCTGGCCATCACGCATGCGCGACACATAATCCGCCAGAGAAACGTTCTGAACATCCAGTCCGCTGTGTGTGGTTGCAAAGCGGAAAAGACCGGCAATTTTTTCACGGTTGGCAAAATCTTCAGCCGGACCTTCTTTCATCACATCGCCGAACTGATCCCAGAATGTCTGATATTTCTCCGGATCTTTCTGTGCCATTTTTTCCAGCGTATCCAGTACGCGCTTGACGAGAGCGGTACGCAGATTTTCAACCTGCTTATCTTTCTGCAGAATTTCACGGGAAACGTTCAGCGACAGATCGTTGGAATCCAGCACACCTTTGACAAAACGCAGGTACAGCGGCAGGAATTGTTCGGCGTCATCCATAATAAAGACACGCTGAACATACAGCTTCAGCCCGCGTGATGCATCGCGGTTCCAGATATCAAACGGTGCCTGCGCCGGAATATACAGCAGACTGGTGTAGTCGAGCTTGCCTTCAACGCGGTTATGCATCCATGTCAGAGGCTCATTCCAGTCGTGAGAAACGTGCTTATAAAACTCGGTATATTCTTCATCTGAAACATCAGATTTGGAGCGGGTCCACAGTGCCTGTGCCTGGTTGACCGCCTGTTCTTCAGTCGTATCCTCACCGCCGTCTTCCGTTGCTGGTCTGGCAACGAACACAGGGACCGCAATATGGTCTGAATATTTTTTAATCAGATGTTCCAGACGTGACGCCTCGGCAAATTCGCCTTCACCGTCTTTAAGGAACAGCGTGATGCTGGTGCCGTGGCTGGCCTTATCAACCGGCTCAAGCGAAAACTCACCTTCACCTTCCGACTCCCAACGTACCCCCTGAGCGGCGGATTCTCCGGCTCTGCGGGTTTCAACCACCACCTTGCTGGCAACAATAAACGCAGAATAAAAACCAACCCCGAACTGACCGATCAGCTGTGAGTCTTTTTTCTGATCTCCGCTCAATTTACTCAGAAATTCAGCTGTACCTGAGCGGGCGATGGTTCCCAGGTTATTGATCACATCATCACGGTTCATACCGATACCGTTATCCGAGATGGTCACTGTACCCGCGTCTTTATCAGTACTGATACGGACCTTCAGCTCAGCATCGCCTTCGTACAGGGCGTCGTTCTGCAGGGCCTCAAAACGCAGTTTGTCGCAGGCATCAGAGGCGTTGGAAATGAGCTCTCGCAGGAAAATCTCTTTGTTCGAGTACAAAGAGTGAATCATCAGATGCAGCAGCTGCTTGACCTCGGTTTTGAAGCCGAGCGTTTCTTTCGCACCATCAGTCATGGACGTATCTCCTTGTTAACGATTGTATTCAGTCGGTGACAGATGTGGCGTATCTGGGGTTGCTTGCGTGAATTTTCAAGTGCGCCGGTTAACCAATCAGGCCTGAAAGCTGCCTGAAATGTCAGACTGACGCAAATCGCGGTCTGATATTTGCCGCTCTCCGGTCCCTCGGCTATTACTTAAAGTAAGAGGAAATAAACCGGAAAATATTGTCATGAGCCTCAATCTTCTTATTTGTGATGACTCCGGCTTTGCCCGCAAACAAATGGCAAAGTCATTACCACCTGACTGGAAGGTGGACATTCATTTCGCGACTGACGGCGTAGAAGGCATCAATGCCATCAGAGAAGGAAAAGGCGATATCGTATTGCTGGATCTGACCATGCCAAATATGGATGGCTTCGGTGTACTGGAGATCATCCGCCGCGAAGATCTGCCAGCCATGGTCATAGTGGTCAGTGGTGATATTCAGCCAGAGGCGCGCAAGCGGGTTCTGGACCTCGGAGCACTGGCGTTCATTGAAAAGCCGATTGACACCGACAAAGCGCGCCAGGTGCTGACTGAATATGGAATTCTGACCGGAATCTGATTATGTCTTACGCATGTGCCATCACTGAAGATCAGCGGGATTGCTATCAGGAGCTGACCAACGTCGCCATGGGCCGGGCCGCCGAGAGGCTGGCCAAGCTGCTGGATACCTTCGTGCGGCTGCCCGTCCCCCGGGTCAGCATGATCGAAAACAGTGATATCCGCATGGCCATTCAGGAAGTCGGGCAGGACAGCTCTGTATCGGCTGTCTGCCAGGGCTTTGCCGGGTCCGGCGTGGTGGGAGAAACCCTGCTGATTTTCAAAGACACCAGCTTCGCCAATCTGGCGGATATGATGCATTACTCAGGTCCGCTGAGCCGTCAGGCTGAACTGGAACTGCTGATGGATACTGCGTCGATCCTGATTGGTACCTGCATCCGTGGGATCGGCGAACAGCTGGAGATTGATTTTAACCAGAGCCATCCGGTCATTCTTGGACAACATTGCCAGACCGCCGACATCCTGCGCTCAGGCAACAGCACCTGGAACAGTACCCTGGCGATTGAAATCCATTACCAGCTGGAAAATGCCAACGTCGAATGCGACCTCTTACTGCTGTTTACTGAAGAGTCCGTCAACATTCTGAACAAGAAAATCGACTATCTTCTGGATTAAGGAAGCCATGAATCACGCCATACGAGTGCCGCTTCATACTGCGTCTGCCACGCCATGGAGGATGACGCCGGGAAAGAATAATGCGGAGGCTGATGCGTCTCCGCATGAATCGTGCGAACCGATCACTCACAGAATGACCGAATCAGAAGCAGGTCCCCAAGGATGAGCCAGACCCACTTTGAGCTGAACGACATTCACTGGTTAATGGATATCCTGCAGGATATTGACATCGGCCTGGTCGTACTGGACCGCAAATACCGCGTGCAACTGTGGAACAGTTTTATGGACAGCCACAGCGGCATCAGCCCACAGAAAGCCAAAGACCGTGATCTGTTTGACTTATTCCCGGATCTGCCCCAGGACTGGTTCCGGCAGAAGTGCTCCGCCGTCTACGAGCTGAAAATCAGTACTTTCACCATCTGGGAGCAACGGCCCTATCTTTTCCGTTTTCCCAGTGCCAGGCCCATCACCGGGCGTTCCTCCTTTATGTACCAGAACACCCACATCATTCCGCTGGAGTCCGCCAATGGCAGTGTGAATCACATCTGTCTGCTGATTTACGACGCCACAGACAGCGCCATACTTCACACCGATCTGAAAGCCACCGACAAACTGCTGCGCGATGCCCGCAAGCGTGATCTGCTCACAGGTCTGCTGAACTTTCAGACCTTTCAGGCCGTTCTTCAGACCTACATCCAGGAAGTACAGCCCGGCAGTACCAGCCACCTGATAATGCTGGATATCGAAAATTTTTCTGCCTATAACCACAGCCACGGCTTTGCCGCCGGTGATGAGCTACTGAAAAAGATTGCCGCATTTATTCAGGCCTCAACCGTACCGGAGCTGACCGCACGTCTCAGTGGTGGCCGTTTCGCCCTTCTGATGCCAGACCGCTCCACCAGTGAGTGTCAGTCCTGTCTGGATAAAATCCGCGACTCCCTGAGCAACAGCGGCAGGCAGGATGCCCGGCTCAGTTGTGGCATGGCGCTGCTGAGCCCCGAAATCTGCACGGCATCCGACTGGCTGATCCGGGCGGAGGCGTACCTGCTCGGGTCTCAGAAGCCGGACGACTCCGGAGAATAATCCGCCGGTTGCTGCATCACACAAACTCAGTGCGGCTACGGTAGCTGTGTGCCGGATAGCTGCCCAGAATACGCAGCTCCTGTGAGAAGTAACTGAGTTCTTCCAAGGCATTGGCCAACGGCCCTGAAGCCTGATGACCGTGAACATCCAGATGAAAATGACTGGCTTCCATCGTGCCGCCATCCATATAGCTTTCCAGTTTAATCAGATTCACACCATTGGTCGCAAAACCACCCAATGCCTTGTATAACGCCGCCGGCAGGTTGCGTACGGTAAATAACAGACTGGTGATGTAGTTTACTCCCGGCAGCGCCACGGCATGCTGCTGCTCGCGGGCAAACACCAGAAAACGCGTGGTATTGCCGTCGACATCCTGAAAATCCCGGCGCAGAATCTCCAGCCCGTACAACTCCGCCGCCAGCTCAGAGGCAATGACTGCGCGACCCGGTTCGTTATTCCCGGCGAGATCACGGGCGGCAATGGCCGTATCAATGGAAGCCACCGGGCGTATCCCCAGGTGACGCAGATGCTGATGGCACTGTGCCAGAGCCTGAGGATGACTGCAGGCATGGGTCAGCTGGTCCACAGACGTTCCCGCACGGGCCAGCAGACAATGTCTCACGGGCTCGAAATGTTCCGCAACAACGCTCAGGTGAGTAGACGGAATCAGCCGGTAGATCTCCTCAACCCGGCCTGCAGTCGAGTTTTCCAGCGGGATCATGGCGCAGTCAGCCTGCCCCTCAATAACCAGAGCGAGCGCGCCACTGAAATCATCACAAGGCAGCACTTCACATTCCGGGAAGACTTTCTGACACGCCATGTGCGAATAGGCACCCGCCGTCCCCTGATACGCTACACGCTGACCTGCCATCTTCCGTCCCCAATCACTATTGCACCAAAATGAAGCAACCGGTCGAAGCCTGTACAGTGTCCACACTGTGCAGTGGCCCCGCCCCATGCCATCCGCGTAAGGCTATAATGGCTGGCACAGAGACTGCAATCCCGACAGCAGACCTGACACGGGAGAGACCGATGGATTCAGAAACACGACTGTGGCCGGAATCCCTGCACGATACAGACGACTGGCACACCCTGGCGGCCGCCAGACCGGCTCTGGACAGCCTTCCGGAAGGCTGGCTGGAGCAGTGGCAAAGTGTCTGGCTGCCGCTCAGCACCTGGCTTGCAGCGTACAACCGCAGCCAGAATGAACCACCAGTGATCGGTATTCATGGTGGCCAGGGCTCTGGTAAAAGCACCCTGAGTAACGCGCTTGCCGCCCTCTACGCCAGAGCCTTCGGCTGGCAGGTCGTGGTGGTGTCCATTGATGATCTCTACCTCTCCCGCGCGGACAGGCAGCAGCTGGCCGTCGACGTACATCCGCTGCTGGTGACCCGCGGCGTGCCCGGAACCCACGATGCCGCACTGGGAATGAATATGTTCAACGCTCTGAAATCCCTCGGTAAAGGAGACGTGCTGCGCTTTCCCGCGTTTGATAAAGTCAGTGATGACCGCCTGCCGGAGGCAGCCTGGCATGAGGTGACCGGCCCCATAGATATGATTCTGTTTGAAGGCTGGTGTGTCGGCTGCCAACCCGCTGACGAAGCCAGCCTGACAGAACCGGTTAATACCCTGGAAGCCAATGAAGACGCCGACGGACGCTGGCGTCATTGGGTGAATGACAAACTCTCGGGCGAGTATGCTGACTGGTTTGCCATGCTGGATAAACTCATCATGCTCAAGGTGCCTGATATGAGTGCCGTACAGCGCTGGCGCACACAACAGGAAGCCGATAACCGCCGCAACACCCAGGGAACCGCAGACCGCAGCCTCGACGATGCGGCCATCGTGCGTTTTATCCAGCATTACGAACGGCTGACGCGTAACGCATTGAAAACTTTGCCCACTGTTGCTGACCTGGTTCTGGATATAAATCAGGCACATCAGGTCTCAGCGGTAAGACTCTCCGGATCTGATGAATGACTATGACGTTGAAACAACCGAAGACACCGCTGGTAATCCTCACCGATCTTGATGGAACCCTGCTGGATCACCACACCTACAGCACAGACCCCGCACGCGCCGCGCTGAAATTCATCCGTGAACATCACTTTCCTCTGGTGTTCAACACCAGTAAAACCCGGCCTGAAGTACAGCTGCTGCGCAATCAGATGGATAACCGCGACCCGTTTGTCTGCGAAAACGGCAGTGCCGTTTATCTGCCGCACAGTGACAGTGAGCTGGAAACCGAGATTCTGGGCACAGATTACGGCAGCATCCTGCGTGTACTCAGTCAGTTGCGCAAGGATGGCTTCCGCTTCCGCGGCTTCAACGACATGCCTGCCAGCGAAGTCGCCGCACTCACAGGGCTAAGTTCTGACGATGCCAGCATGGCCAAGAAACGGGATGCGACCGAGCCTCTGTTATGGCAGGGTACAGAGGAAGAGCTGGCCGATTTCCGCACGGCACTCGGACACCATCAGCTGCGTCTGTTAAAAGGTGGGCGTTTCTATCATGTGATGGGTATTGCCGATAAAGCCGAAGGCCTGATTTTTCTGAGAAATTATTACTTCAGAATCTGGCAACAGAAGCCTGTCATGATTGCCCTGGGCGATGGTGAAAATGACCGTGCCATGCTGGAAGCAGCTGACTACCCGGTGGTGATTCCCGGCAAGAATAATTGTTTGGAGCTTGAGCACCCTCAAGCCATTACGGCAGATTTTCCCGGCCCCAAAGGCTGGAATCAATGCCTGCTACCTTTACTAGAAAAATTAATTAAGGAGTTTTCCGGTGGCTGATTTTTATCAGAACGGTGTGATCACGACGCTTCACAACTTAGTGGACCGTCCGGTAGAAGACATGGAGCGTGAGCTGATGAGCTTTTCCCGCACCCGTCCTATGTCGCTGGTTTTGCCATCGCTCTATTCCGAGCTGGCAACCGATGCCCTCGATAACATCGTCAATGAACTGACCAGTGTCCCTTACCTCAACGAAATCATTATCGGCCTCGACCGTGCCGACGAATCTGAATTCAACCACGCCAAAGAATTCTTCTCGCGCCTGCCGCAACATCACCGCATTCTCTGGAACGACGGCCCGCGACTGAAAAAACTCGATGAATTACTGCAGAAAGAAGGCCTTGCCCCGGAAGAAATGGGCAAAGGCCGCAACGTCTGGTACTGCTATGGCTACGTACTGGCGTCTGGCCGGGCCGGTGCCGTTGGCCTGCACGATTGCGACATCGTCACCTACGACCGCTCCTTGCTGGCTCGCCTCATGTATCCGGTCGCCAACCCGACGTTTAATTATGTATTTGCCAAAGGCTATTACACCCGGATCGCTGACCAGAAACTCAATGGGCGTGTCAGCCGCCTGCTGGTAACCCCTCTGCTGCGCACCCTGAAAAAGGTATTCGGCCCGATGGATTATCTGGAATACCTCGACAGTTTCCGTTATCCGCTGTCCGGTGAGTTTGCTATGCGTGCCGATGTGCTCAACGACATCCGTATTCCGAGTGACTGGGGCCTGGAAATTGGCGTCCTTTCAGAAATGAAACGTAACTACTCCACCAACCGTCTCTGCCAGGTGGATATTGCTGATGTCTATGACCATAAACACCAGCCGTTGTCTGCTGAAGACGCCGAGCAGGGTCTGTCCAAAATGAGTATGGATATCTGCAAAGCCATTTTCCGCAAGCTGGCAACTCAGGGCCAGGTATTCAACAGTGAAACCTTCCGTACGATCAAAGCGACCTACTTCCGTATTGCCCTGGATTTTATTGAGACCTACTCCAGCGATGCACGTATGAATGGTCTGACGCTGGACCGTCACGCGGAAGAAAAAGCCGTGGAACTGTTCGCGCAGAATATTATGTCAGCGGGTGAATATTTCCTCAGTAATCCGATGGAGACTCCGTTTATTCCCAGCTGGAACCGGGTTGTGGCCGCCATGCCCGATGTCCTGGACCGCCTGTATGAAGCGGTTGAAGAAGATAACAGCTGAGTTTTCTCCTGAAATAAAAAAGCCCGGAATATTCCGGGCTTTTTTATGCGTAACCATATCCGCTGTTACTCGGCTCTGTGCTCACGCACCAGATAATCTTTCGACTGCATTTCCAGCATACGCGACGTGGTACGCTGGAATTCAAACTCCAGTTTGCCCTGGGTATAAATATCCGGAATAGCGGTTTCGGCCGACATAATGACCTTAACCCCACGGTCATAAAACTCATCCACCAGGTTAATAAAACGACGGGCAAGATCGTCATTCTTCAGGCCCATCTGCGGCACACCGGAAATCAGAACCGCATGAAAAAGCTTACCCAGTTCAATGTAATCGTTCTGGGAACGTGGGCCATCACACAGAGCTTTGAAATCAAACCAGCCGATATCATCGCACAGAGCCCTGGCTTTGATATGCCGCCCGAGGATTTCCACGTTCTGGTTCAGCTCCACATGACGTGGATCGCAGATCAGCTGATTGAAGGCTTCTTCCATCGCTTTATCCGCTGCCGCAGACAAAGGGAAGTGGTACAGCTCGGCCTGCTCCAGCGTACGCAGGCGATAGTCCACACCGCTGTCGACGTTCACAACTTCGGTAAAGCGGTTCAACAGTTTAATTGCCGGAATAAAGCGGTCACGCTGCAGCCCATCCCGGTACAGACCGTCAGGTACAATATTGGACGTTGCGACTAACGTGATTCCACGGTCAAACAGCTCCTGCATCAGACCACCAAGGATCATGGCATCGCCGATATCCGACACGAAAAACTCGTCGAAACAGATGACAGTCGTCTCGGCGGCAATCTGATCAGCAACGATGGTCAAGGGGTTTTTTTCACCGGAGAGTTTGGTCAGATCCTTATGGACGCGCTGCATAAAACGGTGAAAGTGCGTGCGCATCTTGCGCTCAAACGGCAGCGCATCATAAAAAGTATCGACCAGATAGGTTTTACCCCGGCCAACCCCACCCCAGAAATACAGACCTTTCTGTGGCTCGGTCTTTCTGCGGCTCAGGCGGCTGGCCAGTTTACCCAGCATGCCCTGAGACTGACGCTCCTTCTCGACGGCCACCAGATCGTCAAACAGGCGTTGCAGATGTTTGACCGCTTTTTCCTGAGCCTCATCGTAAGAAAAATCTGGGCGTTGCAGGTCGGCTTGATAGAGTTCCCAGGGTGTCGACACGTTATTCTCCGGTTAGGGTGCGCCCGCTGCACAGGAACGGGCGGCTGACAGCTGAACGGTTCAGGGTATAAACAGAAAGGCCACAGAGCGGGGAAAACTCAGCTGTGGCCTCAGATTTCTGATCGCGGAATGTACCCAAGGCCCCGCAAAAGTTCAATGTGCGGGGCACGGTTGAGAGGTGAGACAGGCCGTCTCAGCGGACAAAATCCGAAAACAGCGCCTGCAGATCACCCTTAAGATCAGTCAGGCGCCCGTGAAAGAAGTGACCGGCTCCCGGAAAAACATGCCATTCGGGCGCTGGCTTCACCTTGTTCACCCACTCTTCTACTTCATCAAATGGCACCACTTCATCCGCATCGCCCATACACACGCGTACCGGCAGACCGGCCGGAAGCTGACCCGGCGCTGCGAAATGATGGACCGGAGGAGCAATCAGAATAAGGCTCTGAACCAGTTCAGGAGCACGTCCGGCTGCCAGACATGCCATTCCGGCCCCAAATGAGAAGCCACAGAGAATAATTCTCTTCCAGCCCAGTTCCTCTCTGGCATAATGCAGCGCAGCAAGGACGTCATCCTGTTCAGCTCTGCCGTTATCATGCTCACCGCTGCTGGCACCGACACCACGGAAGTTAAAGCGCAGTGTGGCAATACCCAGATCTCTGGCGGCCCTGACCACGGTCGTCACCACCTTGTTATCCATGGTTCCGCCAAACAGAGGATGCGGATGACACATGACCAACCCGGCCAGACTGTCATGATTGAAGACTTTGGCCTCAAGGACTTCATCCGCTGTATTAATCTTGCAAGAAATTTCTTTTAACATAGGCGCATGCTGTATACCGAAACAATACCGAAAGCCAGTTTAACAGGTTCTGCCACCCCGCTCCCATCCGGGACTCAACGGCATGACCCCAGATTGACGCTTTCGACAGTTTTTACCTCCACGACTCCCAAGCTCCGGAGGCATATATCAAGCTGCATCAGCAACTTATTGATATTTCTGAGCATTTCCAGAAATCCCTTTTTATATAAGATGCACCTTGCTATATTCCTTTCAGTCTCAAACTTTACTCTTACACTAACGGGAGAACCAGGCCGACATGACTGACTACAACCTGACCCACCTTAAGCAACTGGAGGCGGAGAGTATCCATATTATCCGCGAAGTTGCTGCTGAATTTGATAACCCTGTGATGATGTATTCCATCGGTAAGGACTCCGCGGTGATGCTTCACCTGGCGCGTAAAGCCTTCTACCCTGGTTCACCCCCATTCCCGCTGATGCACGTGGATACCACGTGGAAGTTCAAGGAAATGATCGCTTTCCGTGACAAGATGGCGAAAGAAGTCGGTATGGACCTGATTGTCCACACCAACCAGGAAGGTGTTGAGCAGGGAATCGGTCCTTTTACCCACGGTTCATCCAAGCACACTGACGTTATGAAGACCCAGGCCCTGAAACAGGCTCTGGACAAGTACAAGTTCGACGCCGCCTTCGGTGGTGCCCGTCGTGACGAAGAGAAATCACGTGCCAAAGAGCGTGTGTACTCCTTCCGTGACAGCAAGCACCGCTGGGATCCTAAGAGCCAGCGTCCTGAACTGTGGAACATCTACAACGGTAAAGTGAACAAAGGCGAATCCATCCGTGTATTCCCACTGTCCAACTGGACCGAACTGGATATCTGGCAGTACATCTATCTGGAAAACATCGAGATCGTACCTCTGTACTACTCCGACAAGCGCCCAGTGGTTGAGCGCGACGGCATGCTGATCATGGTTGACGACGACCGTATGCCACTGGAAGAAGGCGAAGTACCGGAAATGAAATCCGTACGTTTCCGTACACTGGGCTGCTACCCGCTGACCGGTGCCGTTGAATCCGAAGCTGCCACACTGCCTGAAATCATTCAGGAAATGCTGCTGACCACCACATCCGAACGCCAGGGCCGTGCGATTGACCACGATTCATCCGGCTCCATGGAGAAGAAGAAGCAAGAGGGTTATTTCTAATGTCACACCAATCCGATCTGATCGCATCCGATATTCTCGAATATCTGAAGCAGCACGAAAACAAGGAACTGCTGCGCTTCCTGACCTGCGGTAACGTGGACGACGGTAAATCCACTCTGATTGGCCGACTGCTGCACGACTCCAAAATGATCTATGAAGATCAGCTGGCCGCGATCGAGAAAGACACTACCAAGTCTGGTACCACCGGTAACAAGATCGACCTGGCACTGCTGGTTGACGGTCTGGCTGCCGAGCGTGAACAGGGCATCACCATTGACGTAGCCTACCGCTACTTCTCTACGGCGAAGCGTAAGTTCATCATCGCTGACACCCCTGGACACGAGCAGTACACCCGTAACATGGCCACTGGTGCTTCTACCTGTGACCTGGCGATCATCCTGATCGACGCCCGTTACGGCGTACAGACTCAGACCAAACGTCACAGCTTCATCGCCTCTCTGCTGGGCATCAAGCACGTGGTTGTTGCGGTTAACAAAATGGACCTGCTGGACTTCAGCGAAGACCGTTTCAACGAAATCCAGAAAGACTACCTGGAGTTCGCCCAGAAGCTGAACATCACTGACATCCGCTTTGTACCTATGTCCGCACTGGACGGTGACAACGTCGTTGACCGCTCCACCCGTTGTGACTGGTACACCGGCATGACCCTGATGGAAATTCTGGAAAGCGTTGAAGTTGCCGAAGACAAGAACATGGACAACTTCCGTCTGCCAGTGCAGTACGTGAACCGTCCTAACCTCGACTTCCGTGGTTTCTGCGGCACCATCGCCTCAGGCACCATCAAGCCGGGCGAAGAAATCATGGCCCTGCCGTCACGTAAGACCTCTAAGGTTGAAAGCATCGTGACCTGGGACGGCAACCTCGACGAAGCCTTCGTTGGTCAGGCGATCACCCTGACTCTGGAAGACGAAATCGACATCAGCCGTGGTGACATCATCGTCAAGCCAAACGATCTGCCAAACGTCAGCAACAAGCTGAACGCCAACATCGTATGGATGACTGAAAGCTCACTGGTTCCTGGTAAGCCGTACGACCTGAAGTTCGCTTCAAGCTCTACTGCCGGTACCGTCAGCCGTATTCACAACCTGATCGACGTGAACACGCTGGAAAAGAGCCCTGCTGACGAAGTGAAGCTGAACGAGATCGCCACTGTTGAGGTGTCTCTGGATAAAGCCGTACCGTTCGATATGTACGACAAAATCCCAGGCACTGGCGCCTTCATCATCATCGACCGTCTGAGCAACGTCACCATTGGTGCCGGTATGATCATCGGTCTGGCTGAAGACAGCATGGACCTGCCAGCACTGACTGCTGAAGAGAAAGCACGTCGCTTTGGCCAGAAGCCAGCCATCGTTGCCGTTAACGCAACCGATGCTGACACTATGGTGAAAGGTCTGGACCGTCGTCTGTACGAAATCGGTAAAGTGGCTGGTATCGCCACCGCTGAAACCGCTGCCGCACTGAAAGAAGCCGGTCTGATTGCTCTGGTAGCAGGCGGAGCTGATGGCGCCGACCTGAGCATGGCAGCTGAAGGTGAAAGCACCGACGGCATGCTGGCCAAGCTGAAAGACGCCGGTATCATCTGATACCCCGCCTGACGCTGTCAGAAAAAGCCTCCGCCCTGCGGGGGCTTTTTTATGCCCGCACATCCTGTCGGCAGGAAACATCCTCTGCGTTTACTCCCAGGAGCAAACGCCGCCACCTGACAGACCCGCATAAGATAAGCGCACACAACAAAGTACGCCCCAAAGCACTCTCAGCAACGGGAAGACTTCCTAACTTATTGAAAACTGTGGTGAAAAACCGGTTGACAGCAAATCATTCAGTGGCATAATACGCGCCACTCAAGCGCACACGCCTGAGTTGAAGTGGCTATGTAGCTCAGTTGGTTAGAGCACAGCATTCATAATGCTGGGGTCACTGGTTCAAGTCCAGTCATAGCTACCACGCATTCCAGAGGCCTCGACAGTCAGTAACTGCTCGGGGCTTTTTCATTCTGAGCAACTCACAACGTCTTTCCGCAACCACTTCAACCGGTGATCATGGCCGGAAGCTGACGCAGTATGTCTGGCTGTTTTTATACGCCTTGTCGCGGGTGCTGCCCTGTGAGTTACGGTACTGCTCACGGTATTGTGAGCACATTTCCCCGAACTTTCTTTGCGCCGCACGACGACAGGAGCGGTAGCGCCAGTCAGAGATCGCGTAGTTATTACATACGTTAGTGATCTCACCACGCTCGACGGACCATTTAACATCGGGTTTGAAGGATCTGGATTCCATATCTCCGGCACTGACGGATACGGAAACAAAGGTAAGGCTGCTTAACAGCATGAGGCGTAGTCTGCCCGGCATAATCGTCCCTGATATTTGCCTGAGTGAGTGTCTATCATGGCGCAAGATAAGCCATTCTGCCAGAGCTGACTCCAATTAAATGGCTATACCAGAGTGCTCTTCAGACTGAACAAAAGATCTTTGCGAGGTCTGAGTTAAATCCGGAAAGCAGACTTCATGCTTTCCTGTTCTGAACGGGGAATTCTCAATCCATCTGCAACAGCACGCCATGCCCCAACAGCAGACAGCACTTCAAGGAAAATATTTTCCGCACGTGATTCAGTCAGCCGGAAAAATTCAGCAACGTCAAAAGCCAGGTCATAGCTCAGCTCATTACTCTTGTCGTCAATATTCAGACTCAGCCCTGTAGCCATTGGAATGGGATTGAGATCATAAGCGGGTGAAAGGCGCCAACCTTGACCATCATGGAGAAAGCCGTGATTTCGCAGATGATCATCAACATTAGAGATCGCGATATTAAAGATGATTCTGCGCCACAACTGCGCCAAATCCTCAGCGGTCCGGCTACCCTGATTGGTCAGAAACTCTGCCAACTCCAGGTAGCTCGCCCCAACCTCACCGTCGTGATACTTCAGCTGAGTCATTGCCGATGAAAAATGGATCCTCTGTCCTCCCACGCGGTCAAAGCGCTTCGTCAGAAAAGTACGGAATGGAGACTGATACTGATCCAGACGACATTCCGACATTGCTATTCCTGCCTCCCTGGCCAAAAGATAAGCAAGATATTCCCAGGCTGCATTATCCCTGTCATCGTAACCACTCGGGAATTTAGCAATCCATAAAGCTCCGGTCTCATCTGCAACAGATGCCTTAGGTCTTGCACCTCCCAGTGAGGATCCCGGTGCTATCAACACAGATAACCATTTGGCATACTCCGGATCTTCCGGATGATTGTTCAACTCAATCTCATTCACTGCACGGGCAAGCTCCCGGAGAGACGTCATTGGTGGCGTTGCCAGACGGCGGTTATCACTGAGAAAAGGCCCATCCGGATCGGTTTTAAAGCGCAGAGCTCCCATTCGCGTTTCATCACTCACGCCCAGCAGGTAGTCACTCTCCTGTAAGCTACGGGCTATCCGCTGCTCTTGTCGGGCAAGAACAGCCTCCCGCCGTTGCATCAACAAACGCCCCCAGCGGTCCGGGCATGAATCCAGAAATACCCTGAAATTCTGCTCATCCACACTGTGCTGAGGCCCCGGATACATCCCGAGATCAGGATCTATGTTCAGACATGCCTGATCCTTTCTCAAAAGCCAATCATCCTCATAAGCAAAGCTGTAGTGCTCTTTGCCACGTACCAGATCAGAGAACAACCTTCCGACCAGCACCGGATCTTCCTCAAACCAGTCAGCAAAAACAAAAATTATCCTGCTCATTCTGCATCCTCTGCATCAGAGCTGCCCTGACTGCGGAGAAGATCAGATTCTGATCTTCTCCGCGCCTCCTCCATCAACGATTTTATTCTCTGGGAAGAGCCACCCTCCCATACCTCTGCACCATAATACATTGAGTTTTCTTCCGCTTGCGAAGCAGTCGAAGTCCCCCTGTACTTAGTCCTCCGGGGGTCATAGGCATTTGCTTTTCCGGCACGGAGAGAGGCGATATCCTGCAACTTCCGCCCCAGCTCATCATCTGCAGCAACCTTACCTAAGTCGCCCTCAAGTCCGAGCACGGCAAGCACCCTCAGATAATGACCGATAGATACCGTCGGCTCACCACGTTCAATGTTTCTCAATGTTGGCCTGGATATCCCGGTGCGTTCAGCCACCATGGTCTGAGTCAGCCTGCGTCGCTTCATCGCCAGACGTATATTCTCCCCCAACAGAGACAGGACTTTCTGTTCTTCAGGAAAGACTGTGGCCTGACGCTTGCCTTCAGATCTCATGAAACTAAACCTTCAAATATTGCATATAATTGAAATTATAGTTTCATTTGAGTGTTTTTCAATATGAAGATCACAGCAATGAACACTCACCCTCCCCTCAAACGAAAAGGTATATCCCCCATACCGACGCTCAATGCCACATCAGAAAACAAAAAAGCCCCTTAACGGGGCTTTTCAGAACACAGAACAACGGGAGACTCAGCAGGCCACAGGCATTGGTTCTGCCTCCGGCTCCATCCCCTGTTGCGCATCCAGCGCAACAAAATACTCAGCTGCCAGCAGGCTGCCCCAGGAGCGCATTCTCATGCCTTCAAAGTGAGCGCAGTGGCTACCCCGCGCCGTAACCGCCAGCATGATATTCGGCTGCGACTGCACCAGACCAGCGTTCTCACGCACATTCTCAATACTGCAGATAGGATCATCTTCTGCATTCAGCACCAGCAGGGGCACTTTGATGTTCTTAATCACATGCATCGGATTTGAGGCATTCATATAATCTTCGCGGGAGCTGAACCCGGCGAATTCATAAAGATGATCGTGCAGATCATGCAGATCCACGGCCTCAACACCGCGGCGATAGCTCTTCAGGTCGGCAAAGAATTTCTGATTCGGGCTGATGAACTGCTTTACCAGACGCTTCGCCATCAGCTTACTGTAAAACGGCAGAGCACGGGTGAACGCCACTTCAATGTTGTAACCCGGGCAGTACGCCATACCACCACGGATCGCGCTGTGCTCACCCTCCTCTCCCAGATAGCGCACCAGCAGACCGGAACCGGCAGAAATACCCAGCGCATACAGCGGAGACTCCGGGAACTGAGCGCGGATCTCACCGATCTGCTCGCGCAGATCATCCGTATCACCCAGAGTATTGAAGCGCGGCGCCGTCAGCGGCAGCTTGCCGTGACCACGACGCAGACACAGAACCACGCGCCAGCCACTGGCTTCCAGCAGTTCGCTCATGGTGTCACGCATGCTCTCGGCAGAACCCGTAATGGTATGGAACACCAGCAGAGTCGGTGTATCAGCAGGCAGGTCATGCCCCATCCAGTACAGGCCGGTCGTCCCCCCATCGCGCATGGTCAGCAGCTGCGAATGATCGTACTGCGCCGACGAAGTCATGCGCTTCTTGAGATCAATCGCCAGAATCTGCAGGTGAGCGTTCACCAACCAGGGAGTTGGCATATAACGGCGGGTCAGACGCGGAACCGCACTGAGCAACTGACGGCTGAACTCACTGTCGGCATACATCAGCTCCGGCCGGCGGGCGACGCGCCAGTACCAGGCAAAAATCGTCAGCATCGGCAAAGAAGTCAACAGAAATCCGGTCACGGAGCCTCCTGTAACATACGTTAGTTATGGGCAGGCACGACGGATAAACCGGTACGCGGTGGGGATCAGGCCTGCAGAAAGAGTAAAAGCCGGCGTATTTTCAGCCAGCGAAGAGGTGCTATGTTCCCACACGACAGCAATTCTTCACCATTACTTAATACAAGTTTCATGAAAATTTAACATTTGTGTAGACAGAGCGTCACAAACGAAGGTTCCGGGAATAAAAAGAGAACGGTTAAGAGACAACGGGCTGGTCAAGCAGATTCCACAGATACCGTGCCTGTGGTGAAAGCACGACGCTCAGTCAGAAGAAACGCGGATACGCACGCAGGAAGACCATCGGGAAAGTAAAGCGACCGAAGCTGGACACAGGCCCAACAGATACCACTGCCACCCCGGCATGCCTGATCACCGCAGACAGTGTCACCTATGACAATGAGAGCGGACCAGACTCCACGGCAGCTCAGCACAATAAATGCGGTCATCAGCAATCAGTCGACCGAGTAGTAACTGCGCCTGGCGCTGAGTCGCGTGTGTCGAGGTGCTGATACGCTGGGCAACCCAGCGCTTCTGATCCGTTCTCAGCTTACGCCAGGCCAACAGGGAGAGCTCTATCAGATTGCGGTCCAACCCACGCTCGTTCGGGGCCAGAGACATAATGACATCCAGCCGCTGCTGAATTACTGCGGGCTCTTTCCCGGCAAGATACTCGGCATCCAGAGCACCCAGCTGATAATAGGGCCAGTAAGGACGCAGGGAGATCGCCCGCTCCATCAAGGTCACAACCTCATCCATAGTGACTTTGCGGTACTCAAGATCCTGCGCAATCGCATACGCACGCAGATGTTCGGCTTTTGTCACCAGAACATCCGGGCTCCAGGGCGCAGCCATCACAGAGAAATCCAGTAACGCATTGCTCTTTTTCCCGGAGGCCAGATGACCACCGAGTGCCGAAGCAACAAACACAAGGGACAGGTAAAGCGCCAGAGCGCAGAGAGCAGCCGCCGGTATCCATAGCCAGCGGACTGTGCCAGTCGTTATTCGCAAAGCCATCTTGGCCTGATTCAGTTCAGCTTATTGTTCGTATGAGTATAGCCGTAGGTGTCGTAATACCCGGCGTAACTGCCCGTATATTTGCGTTCACGCTCAACGTCTACCTGATTCAGCACCACACCCAGAATACGGGCCTGATTCTGCTTCATGCGCTCCAGCCCTTTTTTCACCAGACTGTCTTTGGTGGCATCGGCCTTAACCACATACACCACCCCATCGACCAGAGTCGACAGATATACAGCATCACTCACAGCATGGACCGGTGCCGAATCAATGATAATGCGGTCGTACCGGCTGCTCAGGGTTGCCAGTAACGAGCGGAAACTCTCAGAGCCCAGCAACTCGAGCGGGTTCGGAGGAATCGGCCCCGAAGACATCACATCAATACCCAGGTCATCCACCGGCTGAATGCACTCTTCTAACGACTCAGGCGCAACCACCGCATTGGAAAGGCCCGGCGCATGAGGGGTCAGACCCAGCTTCTTCGCCACAGAAGGACGGCGCATATCGGCATCAATCAGCAGCGTTTTCTCAACCTGACCGAAAGCCTCAGACAGATTGCAGGACAGCGTCGTCTTGCCTTCAAAAGGCACAGAAGACGTCACCAGCATGACCTTAGCCGGAACCTGCATGCTGGCCAGCGTCAGACTGGTACGGATCGTACGCACCGACTCAGTAAAGCCATGCTCGGTATTCTCGGCGAACGCCCGCACCAGCATCTCCGGCTCCGCCCCTTTACGGCGGTTACGGCGCCCGCCCATAAGAGGGAGAACACCAAGCAGATAGGTCGCCAGCTTACGATCCACTTCGTCGGGGTTTTTGATGGTGGCGTCGAGGAGATCGATCAACAGAACCAGAGTGACACCAAGCATCAAACTGAAAAATACGACAACAGCAAGGACAAACTTCTTGTTGGGCTTGGAAGGAGAGCCAGGCGCGACTGCGGGGTCCACAATCCGTGCAGAAGGAAGCTCAAGATCACCCGTTGCTGCCGTTTCATTAATCCGGGTAAAAAACAGATCGTATAACTGACGATTGGCCTCTACCTCACGGATCAGACTCGTCAGTTCAAACTGGTTCTCATTGATCGATTCAGCCTGAGACTTGGCCACATCCATTGCCTGAACAAGCGACTTCTCTTTGTCCAGAGCAGTCTCAAAATCGTTTTCGAAACTCTCCGCAATCCTTTTCATCTGCACCAGTAGTGAGTCTTCAACAGAGGCAAGTTCAGAGCGCGCAGCAATCATCTTCGGATGCATCTCACCATAACGCTTCGACAGCTCAGAGATCCGCAACTCAGCTTCAGTTTCTTTGTTGCGTAAAGAGACAACGACCGGATGACTGACAATAGCCGGCAATGCTGCAAGCGACTGCATGCTGTACTCGTCCATAGCCTGCAATCGGCGGTAGGTGCTCTCAAGCTCAAGACGACGCGTCCGGGCCTGTACTAACTGGCGGGTAATCTGGTCTATCTCCTGGGTAACCAAGGTATCAACACCAGCAAGGTCGACCAGTCCATGTTCATCACGATAGGCCTGTAATTTCCTTTCAGACTCTGCCAGCTGTGTTTTTAACGAGCCAAGACGCTCCTGAAGGAAGGAGGAGGCTTCTTTGGTCACACCAATTTTCTCACGCAATTTACTGCGTATATATTCTTTACAGACAGCATCTGCCAGCTCTCTGGCAAGTAAAGGAGATTCACTTTCAACAGAGACATCGACAAGTTGTGTATTACGTATCGGAGTAACTGTCACCGTTTTCCAGAAGCGATAGACCGTCGCTTCAAAAATGCGCTCATCTGATGGTGGCTCTGTCGGCTCGCCTTTTAACAGATCCCGCAGTGAGAAACCGCGTTCTGCATTTTCATGAAAAGGATTAAATTCCGGCTCATCAGTCAGAGAGTAAGCACGCACAACTTCTCTCGCCAAGTCCCTTGATCTGAGAATCTCAAATTGGGTTTGAAAATATTCCGAATTGGCACCCGGGAGGCCATAAACCTCTTCAATCGAAACAACCTTGGCTTCTTTCGATTCGATCAGCAGTGTGCTGGTTGCCGTATAAACCGGCGTCATCACCAAAACCACAAGTGCGGCAATGACTGTGCAGATAGCAGAGAGTGAAATAACTTTCCAGAGATGTCGGCGGATCAAGCTCCAGTAATACGATAAATCAATTACTTCATCCGAATCCGGAGTATTAAAATCAGACGGCGAGGAAGTGCCTTGCTCTGAATATGGATCTTGCACAGTCAGTTTACACCTTTCAGAAGAAGCCCTGGCGAACGGTAATAACATCTCCAGGCAGTACCTGATCACTCAGCGTAGCCCGCTCCTCCGGAGTTCCATCCGGATCCCGGCTATCGCTCAGATCATGTTCAACAAAGATTTTTTCCCGGGATGCACGGTCAGTAAAACCGCCAGCGACAGAAATGGCGCGGTCAATGGTCATACCGGGATAGAAAGAGTAACTACCGGGTTTCCGGACTTCCCCGTTTATATAAAAGGGTCGGTACTCAAGAATTGAGACCGTCACGCTTGGATTAACCAGATATGGTCCTTTCAGACGGTCAACCAGATAGGCTTCAAGCCTCTCCGGAGTCTGTCCCACAACAGGGACATCTCCCAATAAGGGGAAGGAAAGACTGCCAGCCATACCAATCCGGATTTCATCAAGACTGAGATCGGGCTCATCGTAGACACGAATTCTGACAAGGTCACCCGGCCCCAGAAGATACACCCCGTCTTCAGCAAAGGTCATGGCTGATGGTACGGACAGACATAAAAACAGCACGTAGCGCACCAGCACGGCAACCATCTCACTAACCTTCTTCCCCAACACTACGTTCATTACTCCGATCATTAAAGACTTCAGATTGCAATTTCAGCCCCGAGACTAACAACATTCTGAGAATAATCGAGAGATGAATCTGAAGAGTCACGATTGGCATTTTTGAAAGACAGGCTCAGATCGAATTTTTCAACAGGAGAATAGACACCTTTCAGCCCAAAGCTGATGGTCGAATCACTTCTCCCATCATCCGAACGGTAGAAGTCATCGACCAGATACATGATGTCTGCGCTGACGGCGTAGAACGAAGAGATCGTGTAATCCCATGCCAAAGAGGTCAAACTGGAATCAACATAGTTACCCGGACCACTTGTCTCATTCGCAGACTGAGCAGACCCCAGCGTGAATCTTGAATAGGTTTTCGGGCTCCAAAACAGATTCGCTTCCCAGGTCAGGCGGGTATCATCATCGACAACATCACTGTCGAAGCTACGGCGTACAACCCCAACCTTAACAGAGCCACGGGTCTTACCCGTAATATCCCAGCCCGCACCACCCAGAGCCCTGAGAATGCCACCTTCTCGATTATCCGCGACCGAGCTGTCATTTTTATACGCCACGTCGGTATAACTGAGGTCAAGTAACAATCCGGAATCTTCACTCAGATAAAACGATGACTGAACTCCCGCAGTAAGTTTCTGATGATCACGATTACGTGTGCCGTTCTCAAAGTTGTTCTTGTATCGCTTGTCATAGGCCTCAAAGCGAGTCGATACATTAGCAAAGGCCTTATCAGCACCATGCGTGAACTTACCCCTGGCAGTCAGTTCGTTATATTCATCCGGATATTTGATCCCCAGGGCATCAGAGCCTTCAACCGTACCCCGGCCACGGGCATCATGCCCCGATTTAAACCCGGCACTGACATCAACGACCTGACGTGAACTGACCTCAATTTCTGAAGACAAGCCGATACGATGATCCAGATAATTATCATCATACGTGCTGTTATAGATACCCTTCTCCGCCTCATAGCCAGCCCGGAACTGATAGCGGCCAAAATCCCCCTCCAAAGCCACTCCGGGATTGAGCTTAGTGTAGTTAAGCTCCTGCTTGGACTCATCAGGCTGCAGATAAGCGTTATCATCATTGACAACACTCATACTGAAGTCAGGAAAAATACTCAGCCCAGAGCCGAGAGATACCCCCTGAGGTTCAACCGCAAAGACACTGGATCCGTAAAACAACGCACCGGATAAAACAGCGAAACGCGCAGACACCGGGTAAAAGGACCCTGTAGCAAGTTGGCGAATGTTTCGTTGGTTCATTTTAGGCTCTCTGCAGATGTGGTTGTTAGCCGAACATTAGTCGAACTGGTTTTAGTACTGATCGCAGTTTAACTATCCGAGCGTTAATTTAATATACATTCCATACACGTTACCAGGGTCTCAGCAAGGATCAGGCTATACGGCCCGACCTGAGCAATCTGGATATAATACAAACAATAAGATAAGACGCGCCACCGAAAATAATACCCAGAAGACCAGCCTTCAGATCCTGCCAGTCAAATGAGCGGACAGCAGAAAACCTCTGCAGTACTTCATCTGCGGCCAGGGCCAGAGCCAATAGGGGAAGCACGACGACAACTGAAAAATATGCAGACCTGACATATCTGGAGGCTGACATACACCCCAGAAATGCCAACAATGAAGACATAACCAGATGCATATTCTTATCTCCGCCTATTGCCCTTTCCAAGGCTTTCAGCTCAGGAACAAAAAGATTCATCGAGTGTAAAGAACTCATCACAACCAGCAATGAAGCGAGAAGTACAAAAGCAATCAAAGGCCAGCTTCTGATCACAGAGGACATAGTTAATAAACGTTCCCGCCGGTAAATCCTTTGACAAAGGTGAGGATAATGATCTTCATATCCATCCACAGCGACCAGTTGCGGATATAGTCCAGATCATAGTTCACCCTTCCTTCCATCTTGTCCAGGGTATCTGTCTCTCCACGGAAGCCATTGATCTGCGCCCACCCAGTGATTCCCGGTTTAACCTTATGGCGCAGCATATAGTACGGAATCAACTTCCGGTACTCCTCATTGTGCGCAACCGCATGCGGCCTCGGCCCGACAACCGACATCCGCCCCTGTAATACATTAATAAACTGAGGAAGTTCATCCAGAGACGTTTTACGAAGAATTGCGCCCAACGGCGTGATCCGATTATCGCCCTTCCTGGCTTGCATCACCGTGTCGCCGTTATCCGCCGTAGTCATGCTGCGGAACTTCCAGACATCAATCCGGCGGCCGTCCAGGCCATAACGATGCTGTTTGAAGATGACCGGGCCCGGGGATGTCAGCTTGATAGCAGCAGCAATGACCAACATAGGAACAGCAATAACTGAAAGCACAGCCAGCGAGAACACGATATCAAACAAGCGCTTTATAATATCGTTCACACCAAAGATGGGAGATTCATACACGCTGAGAGTCTGCATGTTGCCAATCTCTGTAAGACGGGCATGCAGCAGGTTGTAGGTAAAGAAGTCTGGTATGAGGTACACAGAGGCCGTGGTATCACCGCACTTTTCCAGAATCGAGTTGATACGCTTCTGAGCCTTCAGGGGCAGAGCAATGAAGATAACCTCATACTTGCCCTTGCGGGTCTTCTCAATCAGCTCATCAATCGTCCCTTCCAGATGATCATCTGGAAAATCCTCACCCAAACGTACATGACAGCGATCATCATAGAAGCCACTGAACTTATAGCCCATCTCAGGGTGATGATAAATCTGATTGCGCATGTCTACTGCAGCATCATTCAGACCGACAATAGCCACCTTACGGGTATTGAAACCGCGACCGCGCATCTCCCTCAGAATTTCACGTAAAAGAAGGCGCCATGTAGACAGCAGGAACAGACAGAGCACCATCCAGCTGCCAATCGTCAGACGGGAGAAATCCTCAGAGACCTTGGCGAAGAAGCTGATGGTAAGTAACGAGACACACACAGCGCCCCAACTGGCCGAAGTGGTCAAAATCAACTTGGAAACCGGTTCTGCCCGCCAGGAGCGATAAAGCTGGAGAGACTCACCCAAGATCAGAAACAGAACGACTGCTATCAGCCCGGCTGAGAAATACCCGGAATCAAACTGCACATGGAGCAGAACAGACTGGCACAGCAACAGAGCCGACAGGATGATCACCACATCAACCATACGGTAAGCGAAGCTGAAACTGCTCTGATTAGAACTGATCAATCCCCGGCCAGACATAGCCACTCCCACATTAACAGAAAGTAATGACTATACCTGAACCTGCTTAGCTGTCACTCACAGTAAACGAATGGCAGGAATGGAGCCGAACGGGGATATCAGGCGCGACCGTACTTATCCTCAAAGCGGACGATATCGTCCTCCCCAAGATAGGAACCTGACTGAACCTCAATCATCTCCAGTTCTACCTTGCCAGGGTTTTCAAGGCAATGAACTTGCCCGATAGGAATATACGTAGACTCATTCTCCGTCACCAGGAAGGTGTCATCACCGTTGGTGACCCTTGCGGTACCGGAGACAACGATCCAGTGCTCTGCACGATGGTGATGCATCTGAACCGAAAGCTTAGCACCAGGCTTCACAGTGATACGCTTAACCTGATAACGCTGCCCATTATCCACAGAATCATAGCGCCCCCACGGACGGTATACTTCGCGGTGGAACTGGTGCTGAGATCCACCTTCCGCTTTGATCTGGGCAGCAATCTTTTTCACATCCTGTACCTTATCCCGATGGGCAATCAGTACAGCATCTTTAGTGTCCACGATTATCAGATCCTGCACCCCCAGGGTTGCCACCAGGCGATCAGAGGTACTGATCAGACTGTTAACAGTATCCTCAGTGATGGCTGAACCCTCATCACCCCCCGTATGCAGAACCGCATTACCATCAGCACACTTATCAGCAATGTCCCACAAGGCCGACCAACTGCCAACATCACTCCATCCAGCATCCAGAGGCGCGACGACTACCTGAGAAGAATCCTGACCAGATGCCAATGGTTCCATAACCGCATAATCTATTGACTCATCCGGGCAAACACTGAAGATATCCTTATCAGCCCGCACAAAATCCAGATCCGAGGTGGTATCAGCCATTGCCGACTTGCACACGGAATAGATATCCGGACGGAATTTCTCAAGCTCTTCAAGATAACGGTCTGCACGTATCAGAAACATCCCACTGTTCCAGTAGTAGTTTCCGGAATCAATGTAAGACTGAGCAGTATCAGAGTCCGGCTTCTCAACAAACTCTTCTACGACAAACAGATTGTTCCGCGCCAGCCCGGCACGGATATACCCATAGCCGGTAGCGGCCTCAGTAGGCACAATCCCTAATGTCCCGAATCGTCCCTGCTGGACGTCAGGAAGTAATGCCTTAACAGCAGCCTGAAATGCAGATGTATCTTTGATAACGTGGTCCGCAGCCAGAATCAGCAGTACAGGAGGCTCGTCACCCTGCGCGTCCTGGACATTCTTCAGAGCTTGCAGAGCCGCCAGTGCAATCGCAGGTGCCGTGTTACGCCCAACGGGCTCCAGAAGAATCGTGGCAGACTGCCCCATCTGGCGCAGCTGCTCAGCGGCAAGAAAACGGTGCTCTTCATTCGTGATCACGATAGGAGCAACGTCTGTCAGACCTTTAAGGCGAGCTGCCGTCTGCTGCAACATAGTCTGCTCAAAGCCCAGAGTCAGGAACTGCTTGGGGAAAGAGGTGCGTGAAAGCGGCCAGAGGCGGGTACCGGACCCTCCGGCCATAATGACTGGAATCATTGACATAACTAATGCCCTACAACAGGGCTCCTCCTGGAACTACAAAGAGATGACACACAGGTCATCTCCCAAAACTTTACAGCACAGTGTGCTGATACGAACAGAGTGCAACTATAGCCCGGTCAAAGGCCGGATCATAGTCAAAGCGTTATACGCCTTGATACTTCATCGCAGCAAAGTCAATTTTCGACACCTGGATTGTGCGGTTGGGAATAAGGATTAAAAACCCAAACTGAAGTCAAAGGCATATTCCGGACGTAGAAAGAGCATTTACAGATTATTACCTTGGGTTAGAATCCGAGCGAAATCGTTTCTTTATATTTCTCAGTCTCAAGATCGAGTCATTCAATAGGACAAGAGTGTGATACATTAGAGAAAAACTGGGTGAGTAACGAACTATCAGGTACTTTACACCGGGTACCCAGAACCTTCTATCACTCCAGTATGAAGAATGAGAAATGGAATTTTTGGCAAAAACACTCAACCTCTTTAACTGATTAAACTTCGTATCTCCGCCCACTGAAGCTATTCGGTCAACCGTGGCACCGACCTTCATAATAAGATCGTAATCAACCTTTTCCCGTATCGGTTCAAGATCGCACAAATTATGTAGCATGTCGTAATAGATGACTAGGAAATCAATCCAGGCATCCGGCACAGAGGATTTCGTGAGTGAAGAATCATTACGACGGTCCCAGTAATACCTGGAAGATCCGCACTCTCTGATCCTTGGTTTCATAGAGAGAAAATTCAGCATAAAAACAGTATCCTCTCCTATGCTCATATTCTGAATAAAGAGGGGCGATTTCATCTCCGATAAAAAACCATTGCGTTTAAATAACTTTCCCCAGGGAGCACGCACCAGACAGGAACTTAAGTGATTCCCCAAAAAAAGGGGTAGATTAAGAACTGAGTAGTAATTGGAATCAACATCATAAACAATCTTTCTGCTATCAAATATTTCAGTATATGACGAAACCACCAAATCACTCTCATCAGAGACCGAAATCATATTTTTGATAAAGTCGGTATCTATAAAGTCATCAGAGTCAAGAAAGGTAACCCAGTCACCACAGGAAGCCTCAAAGCCAACCTGCCGGGCTACACTCACCCCTGAGTTAGGAATAGAAATAAACTTGACTCTTTGATCATATTCAGAGAATCGCCTAATAATCTCAGGAGTACGATCAAGAGATCCGTCATTCACAACAATCAATTCGAAATCGTTATAACTTTGCACTAAGACTGAATTAATACAAGAAACAATACACTTCTCTGAGTTATATGCAGGAACAATAATTGACACAGAGGGTGTAGAATTACTCACCAAACAGGGCTCCGCGCAAGTAAGACAGTGAATTTTCGCGCTCAAGGCTTACTTGTTGATTAACCCCGCTCCAATCGATCTCCTGTTCAACAATGCCATCAAAATCTTCTATACTTGAAATCATTCTTGATTCAAGGTCAAACATCTTCAGTAATGACTCGAAACGGGACTTACCTCTTTTAGGATTACAATAAACAAAAAACTTCTTATTAAACAGGATACTGAATACACAAGCGTGAAAGGAATCAGTTACAACATATTCACTGTTCATGAATGAAGCCAGCCATGATGAAACTGACGGTGCTATCCTCTCCACCAATGGTGCATCTTTATTTTCAATTCTTGAATTGATGCGTATAAGCTCTCCATTGAAATAATTATCGATATGATCCATCAAGCGACCAACATCATCAGCCTCATCGAGAACATAGGAAATTGAAGAGTAGTTATACTTTACCAAATCTTTATCAGTGACTACATTTCTGTATAAACTCAGCGGGATAAGCATTGTTGGATCAAGCACATGTCGGGCAATAACACCGAACCTTTCCTGACACATTGTGACAGCAGAGTCTTCACGTACAGACACTGAATCAAACTCTCGCAGAAGATGAGAACACCTTTCAGTTTGCAAAGTATCAAAGAGCCAATCTCTTGTACCGAACGATGCGGCATAAGTGATCTTTTTGATGCTTTTATTTTCAGATAAAAATCCCAGAAAATAATCATAAATATTTGGAGCATATGAGGGACGCCATACCTGATCACTCCCCACAATAACTGCATCCATCTTACTCTCAAGGATAACATCAGCCAGCTGACCTGAAGAACGAATAGGAACTGAAGAAGGAATTATCCAATCCTTAATAAATATTTCAGAATAATAATTCGTAAACGGTGTCTCTCTGGACTCTTTGAATTCGGGAAGTAAAGATTCAAAAGAACGTACTTTCAGGCATTTAATGAAACGCTTTAATAGAATTACACACCAGGATTTAAGAGATCTTCTTTCTTTGGCACGCCTGATAAAAAGAGGCTCACATTCGAGCAGCTTCAGAGTTTCCATTAATGCATAAGCCTGAAGATTTCCACCATAGTTGGTATGGAGGGGTAATGTTAAAACTGCAACCTTCATGAAAATCCCTCATAGATATAGGAACTGTAACAGAAAAGCATCATAATCCAAACCTGCGCAGTTTATGGTAAATTTTAGTCGTAAAAAACAAGAGCTTAAGAAAAAGTTTCATCTTTTCACTGTACCCCTCAGGGCCAGAAGTACTCTTCCAGTAATATAAGCTGGACTTTCTCGTAACAAGACGACAAATTTGGACTAGAGAAAATCTAGGTGAGATATTTGATTTTAGCCTATTTCGAACTGGAGGAGACGGAATCAGGAAAAGCTTTCGGGGTAAAACTCGAAAGGCTAATGTGTCTTGTCTATGGTAGAAACTGGAAGACTGAGATTCAATCATTTTTTCAACAGTCATATCCTCGAGCTTCAGATCGCCTTCAGCTATTAACGAAGCAATAAGAGCCATGGCTTTCTGAGTTCTGACAATAGCAATACTGTGCCCCTTGTTGTCTTCTTTGTAACCTGCAATCCATGCATCCCCCCAGGATATATCGCACAATTCATTCATAACATCACTACAGAAGTCACAAGCAGGAGACTTAAATAGTCCAGTTCCCCACCTATCCCCCAACTCTTTCATCTTTATTGTCTTGAATTCACCATCGGATTTATCGAAAGCGCCATAAGAGTAGTTATATGCGCTTAAGGACCCTTCCTTTATTCTGTAATCCTGATGTGAATACCCTGCTTCAATACCAGTTTTAACAGACAAAAAATCGGTAAAGAACCTACTTTTCCATCCACCACATATTATTCCGATAAGAAAAGGAATTTTACTTATCAACGTCGGATCATAATACTTACGTATACGGATAGCTTTAATAAAACAAGCAACACCGGTAACGGCCACCGCCCCTTCAAATTCATTTATTTTTTCAAACAGCTCAACGAGAGTTACTGGGATATATCTGGTCTTTGATATTGTAGTTATATCTTCAACATCAACCATCATCTGATAGCCATAAGAACCATCAACCTCCGTCACAACAAAGATTCCAGAAACAATCCCGTCTATCAAAAGACCATTTAATATGGAGGTCGCCAACCCACCGGAAGAGGAGCTCTCTCTGAACTCATTACTGTAACCAATATAGTTCTTAAAATATCTTCCAAGCTTATTATCAAACTCAGGTGCATCTTTTAAAAAAATACCCGAAAGTTCATCCTCTGTCTCGATCTCAGGATCGGGAGTTTTGTTGAATGGGCAGTATTTAACTACATCAGGATCAATGTCTCCCAATCCAGTCAAGGCGGGTTCAAGAAAGCCCAATGAATTCCATTTCATTTCAAGTCGATCGTCAGATCGCTGCAACACACGATCCACATCCTGTACAGAGATCGCCCACTGGATTACCAGACATTTACCCACCTTTTAAACAGGTCAAAACAACTACAACCATATGAATTTGATGCTCAGAGCAAATTCAATACACCTATATACTTAATTCCATTTCAGCCAAAAACTGCACCTAAAGGTTTACTCATCATGACACACACTGTGTATTTAATCCAAGTTATCATCTCAGATGACGCAATTCATTCTTAAGTACCAGATACAAAAATGGTGCATATAAAGTCAAATTCACGAAAGCCGTCAGCGCCATGACAAAAATCTCCCACAATATATTATCTGCAATAAGGTAAGACAATACGACACCAGAGACAAACATTGACGAAAGATAAAAGAATGCATATACCAGAGCCCCTTCAAGCAGGATACGAAAGAAAGGAAGAAGAGGAATATCAAGGTGCATAGTAACATATACAGCCCTAACCACCGTTGAAATGTAGGTAGCAACTACAACAGAAATAAGCAGAACAAGTAAATCTGCAGAAAACAACATGGCTGACAGGCACACCGCTGTAAGAATTAGAATATTAATAAGATTAATACTAACCACAACATCCGGACGACCAAATTTAATACAGATATTCCCAATATATCTAATGGAAATCTGAGCAACCGATGTTAATGACAAAATCAATAATACAGATATACTATCAACCCATTTATCTCCAAAGACGATTGTAATGATTTCATCCGAAAAGAATCCCATCATACAGACAACCGGAACAAAGAGAACTATATTGGAGCGCACAAAACTGTAATATGTTGCAACCGGAGATTCAGACTTTGAGATATATGATAAAGAAACACTTGTTAATGGAGAAAGGAACGCGGTATAGAAAGTGAGGAGAAACTTTCTTCCGACATCAATAATTGCCAGAAACACCGGACCGAGAAAGGCAGTGGCCATGAGATCTGTATTTTTTCCTCCGGCAAAGCTCAGAATCTGGGATAAAGACAGCCTCCAACCAAACTGCCAGATATCCGACATTTCCTTTTTGGAGTAACCGAAGGAGGAATGCACTCCGGCAAGAAAGTAGACCACTATTAGGTCTGTTATATAGTAAACATATCTGGCGACTATGATAGAAAAAATTCCGAAGCCTGACATGGCTGAAACAAAACCTGCCACGCCGGACAATAGCGCGATCGCTGATTTTCGGAGAGCAAGTTCTTTGAACTTTTTACGTCTGATCAGAATCCCCTGATAGAACTCAGACATGCACATAAACGCTGGTTGTAGTGCCATAATCGCAAACAATCCAGCCAACTCAGCCCCGGAGGCCATATAAGCCACTGGTGCAACAATTGCTAGCGATACTGCAATAAGGAGGAGAGCCAGCACTGAAACAAATAACTTAGCAGTCGAGAGGAAGTCTTCGGACAGATCGGTCTTGCATATTACATTATCTTTAACACCAAAAGATGCAAAGTAAGAAATTAATTCGAGATATAAAAAAACCAGGATAAGATGGCCAAATTCAACCGGCTCTACTTGTCGGGATACAATCACATAGGTTGCAACAGTAAACAACCTTTCAGAAAGAGTACCAAATATACTCCAGGCCCCGGATTTAAAAACCATTTAATATGCCTTGTACTATTTAGATACTCAGAAGTCTTGACCAGTCGCGACTGATATTTTCATCACAAAACTCCTCAGGTATCTTATAATCAACAGGCAACCTTCGGGAAATATTGTTAAGAAAGTCATCCGAGAGGTCACCTTCAGAATATGAAGCGACAAATGGGTAATTAATCAAATACTCATCATACAACCTGCACTTTTTCATAAGAATGCCTGAGCCTACGGACATTGCATGGTAAAATATCCCACTAACAATCATACTATCCTCAGAGTGAGACATAACAACAATATCAGATCTTGCGATCAGAGCGTTCAGGTCGTCATACTCTAAAAACCTGTTGTACCAGGTCACTTTTAGCTTTCTGGTTTCTATCACATCTGTTATTTCACTCAACAACTCGTCATCAGAACATTTTCCTGCGATTATCAACTGAACATTCGAAGGCCAACTTGAAAGTAACTCTGTCAGTCCTTTATACCGCTTAATAGCTCCAAACCACAGGAACGGCACGTCTTTTATTCCTGACGATGAAACATCAAATGCGTACATAGGGTGTGGAACATATACAGATTTTATTTCATTAACGGGACGGTGAGTGACTGTTTGGTCTGACAGTAAATTCAATAAGCGTATTACCACCCCGTAAGTGACTTTTGAGTATTCTGTATGTGGCTTAAGGTTATGTCTCACCCACACAACTTTCTTGAAACGGACTCTCAGAAGAATAAGAAACACAAGAGTTTTTATGAATGCAGTTAAACCTCTGTTCCACGCAACGCGGTCTTCAAACCAATTAAGAACCGCAATATCCTTTCTCGAAAAACCGCTATCAAAGAGAGATCGAAGAGAAGAATTCAATGCCCTAGTTCGAAACCCAGCCTTTTGGAGTACGCGGAATAGTGAACTGATATACTCATTGGTTTTTAATGTACCAGGATAGATGTAAATAGTCGCTGACTTCTGAGAGGATGCTTCCATCAATTACCACCCCTCGCTGAAATACTTCTGAACACGCTGCTTTCTGTCACTCCAGTTGCGAGCGGAGACTTGTAATCCATACTGGCTAAACCTACAAGCCAGAAATGCATAAAAATAAATGTGACGCTCATTGCATTATCAGTGATACAAAATATATAAAAGCTGAAAACCGACGAAGCATAAGCCAGAAAATTTACATTTATTTTTTTTCTGACATTCAAAATATGGACCATCAGCATCAGACCTATCAGAGCAAAAACCATCCAGGACATGTAATATCCAATTTCGAGCTGAAGCCGAAGATACTCATTATGAGCGGCTACCGTTTTTGTCAGCTCTTTCAATCTTTCATCTATAAGTATGTACTGATGCCCTAACCCGACTCCAAAGTTGTGGTAAAGCTGTGATATATGTTCAAAATACTCCCAAAGAATATCACGACCACTCATCGAATCACTGCCAAATCTGGTAAATAGTCCAATGGAAAGATAAATTATCGCTGGTGACAGAATCAGAACACCAAAATATGTCAGATAAAACTTAAAACTTGTTCTTCCATTAAATCCCCAGAAGAACAGGAAGAAGGTATTCATAACTGTAATCGCCGTTGCCATTCTGGAACCGCTTAAGAGCATAAAGCCTAAATTAACAACAGCCAGGAGAAGGTATTTTTTTTCACCGGTTCTATCTAACAGGAACACACTGGCTATTACTGCATTGCCTGCCAAAGCACCAAAATAGGCTGCTTCAATAGACCCTTTCAGTCTGACAACGCCTAAGAAATCCACACCATACACACTGCTTATTCCTGCTGCAAAATATACGACTCCAACAACAAGGCATATAAACGGCAATAAACACATAAATCGCATGACAAAGAAAACATCTTTGCTATTTAAACGTGTCACCAGTAGAAAAAGGAAGACCATAAAGCTGATCAGGCCATTGAAATAGTACTTCCATGAAAACTGAGGGTGATCAGTAAAAATCGCTGAAATAAGCGTAATTCCCAATATCACTGACACTAAAACTAAGATATTTTTAGGTATTCCGTTTTTGAAGTACAATACTACTAAAGTAAGTATCATTACTAATTTTTCAACCGGATTTCCTTTAATACCAAACCGGTCGAGATTAATTACAATAAGGAGAAGTGACAAAACAAACATCAGCCTGAATACTTTATCCAGAGAGAAAACATACCAAGGTTGCCCTGGTGCAGAAATACTCAGCACAACAACACACCTGTAATAACAACCCTTTTATTCCCAGACATCACCATCAGCTTCCTGACTCTCTGACAAGGGTTTTATAATATACAATCTGAGCCAGTCTCTTAAATACAAGGAACAGGCAACCTGGGCTGGGACTGCTGATTATTGCCCTCCCCAATGAAGTGATTACTGCAGAAATATCATCAAACTGCTTCAGGTACACTTCAGCCATTCTGAGGTGCTGATGTGCCTTCACTACTCCTGAGTCTGGCCGCTTATCGATCTCATCCTGTAACAAACCGAAAATCATGTTATGGCCGTTCTCAACATTCTCGCGGTTTTTAGATATCCGCATTCCACCATCAAAGTAGTAAACAACCAATGGTTCCGGGATGGTTTTGAGGTCACCAATGTCCGCAAGCCTCAACCAAAGTTCCCAGTCCTGACAGGAAGGCATCTCAGGCTTGAATCCTCCGACCTGCGCAAAGACATCCCGTCGAACCAAAGCCGACGAACACCCACCCAGTACATTTCTTGAATAGAGATCACTTCTCGCGACGGTGTCTGGTGTTCTGCTGGTCTTTTTCTGACGATCTCCATAATGGAATTCAAAACCTGTGAAGACAGCGGGAGTCTGTGGATACATTTGCAGAAGCTTCAGCTGAGATTCCAGCTTATTCTCTTTCCAGCAGTCATCTGAATCCAAAAAGGCCAGCAAATCGCCCTCTGCTGAATTCGCCCCCTGGTTTCGTGCTGTTGGAGCACCACTACTGGATTCATTACGGATGAGCTTCAGAGCAGGTTCAGACTGCATCAGTTCTTCTACGACCTCAGGGGTCTGATCTGTTGAACCATCATCAACCACAATCACCTCATAAGGGCGAACACTCTGAGCAAAAGCACTCCCGATGGCACGCAGAATAACTTCAGGGCGATTCTTTACGGGTATGATAACCGATACCTTCATATCTTAGTCCTGTATTCTCCTGCAGCTCTGTTCATGACTCTTTAGATTTTTTTAGTACACCAAAGCGGCCGACCTGGATGTCTCTTTTCACTATGGCAGCCGGATTACCCGCAACTATGCATCTGTCAGGCACATCTTTGGTAACTACGGAGCCTGCTGCAACAATACATTCATTACCGACCCTGACACCCGGCAGGACGATACTTTTACACCCTATAAAGCATCTGTCTCCGATGAATGTATCCACTTTTTTAGCACGGCACATATCATGAGCGAGTATAGAAACCTCAAATGCAATATAGGTGTCTTCTCCTATATGAATTCCTTTTGGGTTTGTCATATCCATTTTAGTACGAAGTGATATAACTGTACTCTTCCCGATCTTCATACCCCAGACCTTAGTAAATATAAGCCAGCGTATCCGTACGATGACACGTTGTATCTTCAGAAACTGATTCAGGCTTTTAAACATGCTGGTATTTTCCAAATACGGCTATCAGAAAATTACTCAGAGGCATTTTCCCTGTCACAACAAGAAAAGCACCTACAGATAACTTTCTGAAATAATGAAAGCAGGAAGAAAGTGATATTAAAGAATGACGTTTAAGAACGAGAGCACTCCCGACAAAATAGTTGCCTCTCAAGGATGAGTCTTTATCCCGGTGTCCTACCAGAGGTAAATCACACCAACAGGTCTTAGCGGATTCTCTGAAGGACCTGATCGCATAATCGAGATCCTCGCCACCATTGTATTTGGCCCCAACACCTAAGTCCTCACTGAAACCGCCGATCTTCCGTGCCACCCTGGAGGCCACAAAGATCGTATTGGATGAAGCATTGAATACAACATCGCCATAAGATGCCTTTGCAACCTGAATATTTTCATTGGCTTGTACAGGGGCAGAGGCATATTTACAGAAAATGAATTCAGTGTCTCCTTCAGTGATATTCTGGGCAATAAAATCAAGCAAGCCATCAGGATACCAGCAATCATCATCAGGAAATGCAACAACTGTTTCTTTTCTCTGAAAATCAGGATCTGAATTCACAAGCCCAAGCATTCTGTTTCTGGCTTCTGAGAGAGATATGATCCGCTTTTCATAAATCAGTTTCGACCAGGAAGGAAACTGGATCTTACTGAGAAGGTCTTTATGACGGCTTTCATTAAAGTTCTGAACCAGAAGGTAGTGCGAGAGTGTAATTTCTCTGGAATTTTCATACTGTTTGAGACTGCCGATCATCTTTTCAAGTTGTTCGGTACTATCCTTTAGTACAGTCGTAGTAATGAGGATAAAATGCATCAGCGTTGCCCCATTATGAAATCAGAGACTTTGGATAAGAAGCGCGGATCAACATCCTGATTTTCTGGCTTTTCCAAAGTTTCCGATTGATCCAGAAGACTTTTCAAGGTTTTCTCATCCAATGCGAGATAGATACCTTTCCTCCCTGAGAACTCACGGGCCGTTGAACTTTGGTGATCATTCCGGTGCTCACCCAGGTCAAAACGCCGTGGAACGATGATGACCGGCAGACCGGATTCAAGAGCTGTCAGAATCGAACCGATACCTGCGTGAGCAACAAGAACCTCTGCTGATTCAATTGCCACCCTGTATTCTTCCGGTGACAGGAACTCCGTATACTGCGTGTGCTGTGGCTGGACTCCCCCTGGCCCAGTCTGCATCAGTACACTATCTTTCTTCTCCGGGCGCTCTGCGGCCCATGTATCAACCATGGAAATTAAACGATCAAAGGGAAATTGAGTACCCACGGTCACAAGGATTTTTACTGGCATCGCAGTCACAGCAGCTGCCCCCAATACTCGACACCCTCTTTCTGAGCAACTGAAGGCCACTGGCTTAATACCTTATGCGCTAGCTTACGGGCAAGACGTCCACTCATCGACATCTGATCTCCGTTGGCTATGGAATCTATCCAGAGTGTCCGGGAGAAGATGAGTCTTCCGAACAGAAGCGCAATCAAACCCGGAGCGGCACCCGTAGTGATGACAACATCCGGTCTGACAGTGATAAAAATGCGAAGAATCTGAAAATGGGTCCGGACCACACTCATCAGGCTGTCTCTGCTGCAATCACTGACGATGAAGTAATGTTCAACTCCAGACTTCTGAGGCAACCCGTCTATCGTCGTAATGTAATAAGACTGATAGCTTTCAAACACGGGTTTGAGTCGTAGCAACTGTTTCCAGTGTCCGCCACCGGAGGCAACAGCAAGGACTTTTTTGGGTTTAGGGGTCATGCATTATTCCAGTCAAATAAAACAGCCTCAGAGAGACAGCAGTCAGCTCAGGAGGTTACACCATCTGCGACAACCAGAAACCGTGACCAGTCGTCTATTTGTAAGTTCTGCCTTCCGGGCCGCTAAAACTGACAGTCACTATAAACATTAGCCTTAGGGTTGTAATCAGTAGTGGCGGACTTTCATTCTTTGTCATAACTGTCCATTTCAGCTGGAGATTACCCGTCCTTTATTCGTTAAGGTATGAAGTGTCCCGGTGTCATAACGGACTGAATTGTAAGCCCTCAATCACTCATGTATGATGGTGCGATTGATATGGTATATGGTTATTCTGTCCAGCTTAAACACACAGATAACCTGTCCAATAAAACCTAATCTAAGCAGGCCCATTATGAACAGATCCCTGACACTGCTGTTTCTCCTGACTTTCATGCCAGGCTCCGCCTTTGCTGCCTTAAACGCAGAGACCCTTTCAAGCGGTGGTGGCATTCTTGCCAATCTGATCGATAAAGGCCAGACACCTGCGGCGGCGGTCGATTCTATGATGATTGCTAACCCGGGTCTGTCTCTGGCAGATACTCTCTCTCTGGCGCTGGCAGCTGGGGTCGATCTGAATACGGTCATGAGCATTGCGTTGGCGAAAGCTCCGAACGCAACTGCTGCAGTGGCGGCCGTTACAGAGGCGGCTCTGGCCAATGGCATGACGCTTGAGCAGGTGGTTGCAGCGGCTCAGGCGGCCGGTGTACCCGGGGATGTGATCGCTGCGGGTGTTGCCGCAGCTCAGGATGCTACGGCAGCCGGTGGTGATACCACCGCAGGTACGACGGTTGAGCCTCTGGTCGTTCCTGCACCGCCTGCCAATGCCGGTCAGCCCATCAGCTGACCCCCTACTCTGACCAGAATGGTCAGTACCCGTGTCGGGTCTTTTTTTCTGCCACCTTTTTTCTGCCACAATAGTAACCTGATGGTTTTATTGAACCGGCAAGGTGGCTGAACCCGTAATGACACGCTGGACCCTGTTTCTCACCACACTCTTTTTACTCCCCCTGCCCTTCGGCTCAGATGTCCTCTGGGCCTGGGTGCCAGCGGCTGCCATGGTGTTTGGTTTGCTGGCAGCAGAGTTACGCGCACTCCCCGTCACGACTGAAGGGCAGTTAAAACTGCCTGAGTCGCTGGTCCATGCGCGCTGGCTGATACTGCTGCTGGGTCTGGTGCAGCTCTGGGCCGCGGTTCAGTCGGTCCTGTTTTCGCTGAGTCCTTACGATTCTTTCCTCGCCTGCATCAAAGGGCTGACTTACACGGGTGTGTTCTGCCTTACTCTGTTCATGGCCAACAGCCGCCACCGGGTGCGGCAACTCATCTGGATCATGGTGTTCGCTGCGACGTTTCAGGCGCTGTTTGGCTCAATCATGGTGCTGTCCGGGCTGGAGCTGGGCTTTTTCAGCTTTAAAGAACGCCATCTGGGCGTGGCCACCGGGACTTACCTCAACCGCAACCATCTGGCTGGCCTGATGGAGCTGGTTCTGGCCATGGGCATTGGTCTGCTGATGGCCAGGCCGACCGAGTACATCGGCTCCATGCGTCACCGCATCAAACAGTTTCTGGAAGTGTTACTGAGCAATAAGGTGATTCTGCGCCTGCTGCTGATCATCATGGTCATTGCGCTGGTGATGAGCCGCTCGCGCAGTGGTAACACGGCTTTCTTTGTCAGCCTGATGGTCACCGGTCTGCTGGCTCTGCTGCTGATGCGGCGCAAGACATTGGGTACCACCATTCTGCTGGGGAGCCTTCTGATCATTGATATTGCCATTGTCGGCACTTTCTTCGGCGTGGAAAAAGTCGCAGAACGCATTCAGCAGACATCAGCTGAGCACGAAAGCCGTGATGAGGTCACCCGCGATACGCTGTCGTTGTGGCAGTCTGAACCCGTCACTGGCATCGGCCCCGGCGCGTTCATCACGGTCTTCCCGGCGTTCAAGGGCGCCGATATCACCTCTGACCGTTATTACAACAATGCACACAACGACTATGCCCAGTTTCTGGTGGAGTTCGGCTTGCCGGGCTTCATCCTGCTCTGCATGGTGGGCGGCACGGCGCTGTGGTGGGCCATGACAGCCATGCGTCAGCGCCGCAGCCGCTTTTTTCAGGGCCTGGGGTTTGGCTGTACCATGGCCATGATCGCGTATCTGGTGCACTCGGCCACCGACTTCAACCTGCAGATTCCGGCCAATGCTGCCTTTTTCAGCGTGATTCTGGCACTGGCTGTGATTGCCCGCTGGATGCCCAATGTGCGGCCGCAGGAAAACTACCGCTCTGAGGCTGGCTCATGAAGATGACGCCTGTGTGCCTGCAGTTAGAAACCAACCGCACCGGCCGCGACTTTGTGGTCGGCGATCTGCACGGCTATATCAGCAAATTGTGGCAACAGCTTGAGGCCCTGAATTTCAATCCGGAGGCCGACCGCCTGATCGCTGTGGGCGATCTGATTGACCGCGGTCCGGAGTCGGCAGAGGCGCTGGAGCTGCTGCAACACCCCTGGTTCTTTACCGTACTCGGCAATCACGAGCATCTGATGATTGAGAGCCTCAAATACCATAACAGCACCATGCGTCTGACCTGGCTACAGAACGGCGGCGACTGGATCACCACCACCCGGGCGGAGCAGTGGAGTGCCTGGCTCGAACAGCTGGAGGCTCTGCCGCTGGGCATTGAAGTCGCCGGTCCTTCCGGTACCCGCTACGGTATCGTTCACGCCGATTACCCGCGTCACAACTGGGCTGAATTCAGCCAGATGTCTGCAGACGAATGCGAACGTGCCGTCTGGGCACGGGACAGCTTCCGCAAACGTCTGGAGCACCGTATAGAGGGCATCGACTGGGTGATCCACGGCCACAACATTTCCGACGGCGAGCTGACCCTTGGCAACCGCATTTACATCGAGCCCGGAGCCTTTCTGGGTAATGATCTCATCATCAAAGAGCTGATCTGAACAGATCGCCTACCGCCGTCAAAAGCCTGTAACCAGTTACTGCAAACTCCGCCATCTGCCGGTAGAATGCCGCGCAACTGAAACCACCCGGCCACTGGCCACAGGAGTACTGACGTGCTGAAAGTGAATGAATATTTTGATGGCAAGGTAAAATCAATCGCGCTGCAGACCGAAACCCTGCCTGCCACTGTGGGCGCGATGGAAGCCGGTGAGTACGAATTCGGCACCAGCCAGCGCGAAGTGATGACTGTCGTATCCGGCTCTATGGATGCCCTGCTGCCGGGTGCCACTGAGTGGGCGACGTTCAACGCCGGTGATTCATTCGAAGTCGCAGCCAATGTGACCTTTCAGGTGAAAATGGCGGCTCAGGTTGCCTATTTCTGCACCTACGGCTGATCACCCGCCCTGTCAGCATAAAGGCCGCAACTGCGCACTGCGGCCCCATCGTTTCGTAAAACGATTTTTAGATGGCAGCCTAGGGTATTTTTGCGAGGTTTCGCTAAATATACTGATACTTAAACATCAAACCTGATTTTTAGAATACGAGTTCATTTCATAAAAACTCGTCATCCTGCGGCTTGTGGGACTCGCCTTCGAGCCAAAGTATCCAGTTTCTCGCGTAATCTTAGGGCTTGTGGATGGATCCTGCGGTCAAGCCGCAGGATGACAGGCTCTATAGTCCTCATTTCAGAGAGACATTTCCAATCTATGGGACAGCAATGGCAACTGCAGCCTTTTTTATTGTCTGCTCTGAAAGAAGACAGATCCCGCGGTCAGCGCTGTGCCTGTCGCGGGATGACGTTACTGCAGCCTCACTGCCACCATTCAGTAAACGTCTGCTGCCCCAACCCGTCCAGCACTAAGACCTGCCCGATCACAGGGGTCAGCAGCTGATAGCGACGGTGTTCGCGGATATCGTGCAGGCGCCTGAACGGCTCGTCCCAGGCATGACGCGCCAGGGTAAAACGGCCAACGTGCGCAGGCAGCAAGGCTTTGGCGCCGAGTATTTCAGCAGCCTCTGACGCCTGCTCCGGGTTCATATGAATATTGGCCCAGCGCGGGTCATACTGACCACTGTCCAGCGCCACCAGATCAAAGCTGTCGAAACGCTCTGCGATTTCAGCAAAGTGAGGGCCAAAGCCGGTATCGCCACTGAATAACAACCTGTGATTGCGGGTTTCCAGAATAAATCCGGCCCAGAGCGTCTGACGGCGCTTGAGCAGACGCCCGGAATAATGCCGCGCCGGAATCAGGTGGACTTTCAGGTGCTCGGTAATCTCAAACTGATCGTACCACTCCCCTTCCTGAATGATGTCCGGATCAAAGCGCCAGCCACGCAGATACGAACCTACGCCCTGCGGTACAACCACTTTGCCGGTCTGGCCACGCAGCGTCATCATGCTCGGGTAATCCAGATGATCCCAGTGATCGTGGGTGATCAGCAGCAGATCAATCCAGGGAAAGTCCTCCGCGCTGTAGCGGCTGGTTCCCGGGTAGGCTTTATTGGCAAAAGAGACTGGCGCCGCCGAGTCGCTGAACACCGGGTCGATCAGGATGCGTTGCCCCGCCAGCTGCACATAAAACGACGAATGCCCGAGCCAGATCACCAGATCCTGACTCCTGTCCAGCGCGTGGAAATCCACCGCCTGCGATGGCAAAGCCTGAGCCGGTGTGAGGTTGTCCGGGCGCTGGGTCATGTTTTCCAGCAGCACACTGACAAACCCCTGATCTGTGGTGAACAGCGGGGTATCCGTCTGATTATGGAATTCGCCGTCGTGATACTGAGGCGAGGCCTGCGCTTGCTTCAGATACTGCCCGGCAGGTAACTGACCGAACTTGGGGTGCTGACTATAGATCACCCCCACCACCAGCAGTGCACCTGCCAGCACACCAAGAATTACGGCAAACCAGATCATCATCGTCTTCATATACTCACATTGCTCAATGACATCCGGAACCCGCAAAGCAGGTTCCGGGAAAGGTCATCAGCCCAGATTAGCTGAGAAAAACGCGGTGAGCCGTTCCCAGGGAATGACATTCACGCCATCGTAGAGATCTACGTGACCGACACCCGGCACCGTCAACAGTTCTTTCGGCTGACCTGCCTGTTTATAAGCCTGCTCACTGAACTCATAGGAATGTGCATTTTCACCGGCAATAAACAGCAGCGGGCGTGGTGCAATGGAAGCCAGATCATTGAACGGATAGAAGTTCAGAAACTTCACATTGCTGCTCAGCGTCGGATGCGTCGTGCAGGCAGCGGTGGTGGTTGACGGTGTGTACTCACCCCGTGGCGTGCGGTAAAAATCATAAAACTCTTTCGCAATCGGGTGTGAGTTTTCATCCACTTCGTGCGGGCAACCGCCGGTCAGGCGTGTCTCGCCACCACGGAATTCAACATCACGCTGTAATGAGGCTTCTTCGACCATCTGTTTGCGCATCTCATTACTGATGGAACCGCCCAGACCACGGCGGGTGGCTTCACCCATGTCGTACATGCTGACGGTCGCAACCGCTTTCAGACGGGAATCAATCTTAGCCGCACTCAGAATAAAACCACCGCTGCCACAGATACCGATGCCGCCAATGCGCTCGCCATCGACCTGAGCGCAGGTGCGCAGGAAATCGACCGCGGCACTGAAATCTTCAGCGTAGATATCCGGTGACACCATATTACGGGTACGGCCTTCACTCTCACCCCAGAAGGACAGATCCAGAGACAGGGTCACAAAACCGGCCTCAGCCATTTTTGTGGCATACAGATTGGCTGCCTGTTCCTTGACGGCACCCATCGGGTGGCCGATCACAAGCGCTGCGGCTTTCTGTTCCGGCTGCAGATCTTTCGGGATGAACAGATTGCCCGCAACCTTCATCTGATACTGATTCGGAAACGACACAGCTTCCCGGTTGACGCGTTCACTGGTGTAAAAATTATCTGAACCTATGGACATATAAACCTCCGGTTTCGTGAATCATAACTGGCTGCTGAAGCACATGAAGCATTCAGCAGCGCACAGGTATATTCTCCACAACAGAGGCAGAAATCGTTATATCAAAAGCCTGTAATTATTGCCTGATCCTGTAGAAATCAGGATTTAAGGTAAGTGAGTGTAAACCGGATAGGAAAGTAGTGCGGTGTGAAAACACACCGCAGAAGCAGCACAGGTCAATGTGCACCGGCGGCTGCGCCCTGTGGCGGCGCATCCGGCGTACGGATCAGCATCGAACTGAGGGCTGCGACCAGCAGCATGGACCCCAGCAGCATAAAGGCTTCGTTGTACGACATCACCATGGCCTGACGGCTGGTCTCGCGCATCAGCTGCGCCAGTGCGGCCGGTTGCGACCCCAGCTGTTCTTGCAGCAGACCAAGGTATTCATTCACTGCCAGACTGCCTTCCGTCAGGCGCTCTTTCAGTTCAACCAGATGCAGGTCGGCCCGGGTGCTCAGCTGCGTAGCCAGAATCGAGATTCCCACAGCACCGCCGAGGTTACGCATCACATTGAACAGGGTCGATGCCGAAGGCACGTCTTCCGGTCTGAGATTCTGCGTCGACACCACCGACAGCGGCACCATAATGAAGGGCTGCCCGACGGCACGCACCAGCAAGGCGGGAATCAGATAACTGCCGGCGTACTCGATCGTCATGTGGGTGTTCATGAACATACTGAAGCCCACCACCGCAAAGCCGAAGGCGACCAGATACTTGCCGTCGATGTATTTCAGCAAGCGCGGAATCAGCGGGAAAAACGGCAACTGCGGAAAGCCGACCCACATGAGTACCAGACCAATATCCAGCGCAGTGTAGTCATGCACCTGCGCCAGATAGAGAGGCACCATATACACAGAACCAAACAGCCCGGCGCCGAGCATAAAATAGGCGATGCAGGACAGACGGAAATCCCGGTCACGGAACAGCCTGAGATTCACCAGTGGGAATTCCGCCGTCCACTGCCGTCGCACAAAGAGGAACAGCGTGATGGCTGCGGTAACGGCCAGCCAACGGATGTAATCCGCTTCAAACCAGTCATCCCTTGCGCCTTCTTCCAGCATGATCTCAAGGCTGCCCAGCCCCACCGCCATGGTGATCATGCCCCACAGATCAATCTTCTTCAGCTGGGAATCGTCACCCTTTTCTTTGTTCAACCCTTCGGCCAGCAGCCACATCACCAGCAGACCGGGCACCACGTTGATGTAGAACACGTAGTGCCAGCTGAAGGTTTCCGTCAGCCAGCCTCCCAGCGTCGGGCCTATGGTCGGCGCAAAGGTCGCAGTGACGCCGAACAGCGCCATACCGATGGAGCGCTTTTCCGCTGGCAGTATGGTGATAATGAGGCTGAACGCCATCGGGATCAGCGCACCGCCGGTAAAGCCCTGCAGTGCCCGGAAGACGATCATGGATTCCAGGTTCCAGGCGAACGAACAGGCCAGAGAGGCCAGAATAAACCCGGCGCCGTTCCACAGCAGGTAACGTCGTGGCGACAGCCAGGCGGCAAAGAAACCGGTCAGCGGGATGGCGATCATCTCCGCCACCAGATACGAGGTGGCAATCCATGAGGATTCATCCAGCGTGGCACTGAGCGCCGCCTGAATATCCTTCAGCGACGAGTTGGTGATCTGGATATCCAGAATGGCCATGAAGGCGCCCAGCAGGGCACCGCCAATGGCCAGCCACTCGCGCGGAATGCGATCAGTCATGCTGGGTGAATACAGTGGTCACGACCGACATACCGGCGCGGACGCCGTTGAGGTCCTGACTGTCATCAAACACAATTTTGACCGGCAGACGCTGAACAACTTTGGTGAAGTTACCCGTGGCGTTCTGTGGCGGCAGCAGCGCGAATTCAGAACCTGTGGCGGCAAAGAAGCTGTCGACATGGCCGTGGAAGATCTTTCCGGGGAAGGCATCCACTTCAATATCCACGGCGTCACCCACCTGCATATCTTCAATCTGGGTTTCTTTGTAGTTGGCGTAGATCCACAGCGGTTCAGTCACGATACTCAGCAGGCGCTGACCCGGCGTCACCGACTGGCCGAGCTGCACCATGCGGCTGGTGATGGTACCCGCCCGTGGTGCGATCACATGGGTGTAGTCCAGCTGTTGTCCGGCCTGCCGCACCGCGGCGTCGGCCGCCGCCTGAGTGGCTTCCAGCCCCGGGCGCTCCGAACGGATGCTCACCAGCGTTGCCTGCTGCGCAGCGTGCTGGGCCTGAGCCTGACGCAGTCCGGCTTCAGCGGCACTGACATCGAGGCGTGCATCGTCCAGATCGTTCTGCGAGACATACTGCTGCCCGGCCAGTTTCTCCAGCCGCTCAAGATGCTGATGCGTGCGCCGGGCCTGGGCATCGGCGGCTTCAACCGCTGCCTCAGCAACCCGGATCAGCGCCTGCTGCTGAGTCTCGGAGTCCGTCAGGTGAACCAGAGCAGCCGCGGCGCGGCGGCTTTCCGCCCGGGCCTGATCCAGCTGGGCCTGATACCCCACCGGGTCCAGCTGCAGCAGTACCTGACCGGCCCGCACCTGCATGTTGTCCGGCGCGTTCATGTCATCCACACGTCCGGCCACACTGGCCATCAGGGGAACGATGTCCGCCTTGATGTAAGCGTTATCCGTGGTTTCTTTTCCCTGGTGGTACCACCACCAGTACCCGCCACCGAGCGCTACCAGCGCCAGCGCAAGGGCAAGCCGTATCTGTTTAGCCATGAGACAAAGACCCTGTTTTACACGTGGCCTTAGTCTAGCGATTGAACTCCGGGCTTAAACCCGGGCCGGGTAGTTGGTCTGTTCTAAAAATATGACTAATCGTCAAATTTTAAACGAACCCGTCAGAAGTGCCTGAAATGCTTTATTAAGCTGCTGCCACATTCCTGTTAGAATGCGCCTTTTATCAGGAACCCAGGTTCAGTACATGTCCGCAGAAAGACGTATGGTCGTTGCCCACGACAACTGCCCTGCCCGCATGGTGCCCTCCGGTACTCCTACGGTCATCAGTGCCGGTACCTTTGTCACCATCAATCAGGCGCTGGGTGGTAACTACACGGTCACGGTCAACGGCAATATGATGCGGGTAGATGGCACCGACGCTGCGGCACTGGGTCTGGAAGCCGAGACCATTGAGTTTGAAGCGCACGCTGATGGTGTGGTGCGTGAAGAGCAGGTCCGGCAGGCGCTGAAGACCATCTTTGATCCGGAAATCCCCATCAACCTGCTCGACCTGGGGCTGATTTACGGCATCGGTATTGATGGCAGTAAAGTGTGTATCCGCATGACGCTCACCGCGCCGACCTGTGGCATGGGCCCGGTACTGATTTCAGACGTTAAATACCGGGTGGCCAAAGTACCGAATGTCTCCACCGTTGAGGTTGAGCTGGTGTTTGATCCACCCTGGTCGCGCGACATGATGACCGAAGAAGCCCAGCTCGAAGCGGGTCTGTTTTTCTGATCTGAACGCACAGCAGATAACCGGCAGACGTTCTGCCAACCCGGAAAAAATAAAAAACATAGGGACAATCCATGTTTCAACTGCTTACTCAGGTCGGCCTGCCGCTGGCCCTGATTCTGATCATGACCGGTGTCGGCATGGGGCTGACGCTGGCTGACTTCCGCCGTGTGATCGCTCAGCCCAAAGCCTTTCTGCTGGGTGCTGCCTGCCAGTTACTGCTGTTGCCACTGATTGCCGTGGCGGTGATTGCGCTGGCCGGATTGAGTGGCCCGGTGGCCATGGGGCTGTTTATTCTGGCCCTGTGTCCGGGAGGCACCACCTCAAACCTCTATACTCTGCTGGCCCGGGGCGATGTCGGCTTGTCGGTTTCGCTGACAGCGGTGAACGGCTTTATAGCCCCCTTTTCAATTCCCCTACTCGGTGCGCTGGCCATGGGCTGGTACATGGGCGATGAATCGACCATGGCGCTGCCGGTAGTCAAAACCTGGATTACGCTGATTGTGGTGGCGGTGCTGCCAGTTATCGTGGGCATGCTGATCCGGGCAAAATGGGCGGCGTTTGCTCAGGCATCCGAGGTGTGGGTCTCACGTTTTTCCAGTCTGGTGCTGGCACTGCTGATCGTGGCGATCTGCGTGAATCTCGGCAGCCGCCTGCTCGATTTTGTGGTTCTGGCGGGACCCGCCACCCTGGTGCTGAACCTCACCACCATGGCATTGGGTTATCTGGCAGGGCGCTGGCTGCTGCACCATGAAGATCAGGCCCGTACCATCAGCCTGGAGGTGGGCCTGCAGAACGGAACTCTGGCGCTGCTGGTCACCACAGGTATTCTGCAAAGCCCGGAAATGGCGGTTGCACCCTCGGTTTACAGCCTGCTGATGTTTGTCACGGCCACCGCATTCACCCTGTGGGTCAGACGGCGGCCCCTCCATGCTCAGGTTGCCTGAGCCAGACGGTCAGAGAATAAACTGACGCGCCTGTCCAGCCAGGTCAGAGGCCATTTGGCCCTGCGCCTTGACGCTTTCCATAATGCGGTTACCTGTGGTGGCCGTACATTCCGCCAGCGTATTGATCTCGCGGATGCTGTCAGACACCTTTTTACTGGTTTTTTCCTGCTGTACCGCAATGCTGCTGACCTGACCGGTACGGTCACGGATCTGCTGTACCGCATCCAGAATCAGTGACAGCTCGTGACTGAGGCTGTCGGCCAGACTGACAGCCTCGGCCACGGATGACTTGGAACCTTCCATGGTGTCGTAGGCTTTACGGCTGTCTTTCTGGAACTGACTGATAATGGCTTCAATCTCCGAGGTTGAAGACTGAGTCTTCTGCGCCAGTGTACGCACCTCATCAGCCACCACAGCAAACCCACGTCCCTGTTCCCCGGCCCGGGCGGCCTCAATGGCGGCATTCAGCGCCAGCAGGTTGGTCTGTTCAGCAATGGATTTGATCACACCCAGAACGCTGCCGATGGATTCACTGCTGTCGTACAGCTGCTTGATCACATCCGCAACTGAACTCATCGAGTCATTGAGTGAGCTGATACAGGTGACGTTGTTGCGCACAATACCGGCACTCTGCTGGGTAATACCTGCGGCCTGTTCTGCGTTCGACGCCACCGTGCCAATGTTCTGTGACATGGTGCGGGTGGCACTGTCCATCTCAGCCACAAAGCCAACGGCAGATGCCGCTTCTTTCTGCTGGCTGGCCATATTCGATGAACAGGCCCGGATGGCATCATCGCTGTCATCGGAGGATACACGCAGCTTCTGCGCACTCTCGTCAATCAGCATCACTATGCCACGCAGCCGGGTCTGCATCTGATTGAAGTCTTCCGCGGCAGAGCCCAGTTCATCCTTGCTGAAAACCGCTACCGCCTGTTGCAGATCAAGACTGCGCGATGCCCGGCGGATACCTTGCACCAGCTGGCGGATCTGTTTCAGCATCCCACGCATGATGGTCAGCAACAACAACGGTGCAGCCACCAGCATGGCGATCAGCAGCATCAACGTCATGGTCGAAGCATGCTGCGCCTGACGGTTAACCCGTTCGGTCAGTTCTCCCAGCGAGCCGCTGATTTTTTCTTCCAGATCTTTCAGAGCGTTAATCCGTGCAGTTGCGGCATTGAACCAGTCTTCTGCGGCAACGCCAAAGCCACCGGAGACAGATTTCTGAATGGCAATATCGCGCATCTGCTGGACCGTTTTGTTCTGCGGGCTGTTAAGGAATGCCTCGTAAAGTGCCCGCCGGTCATCATCGGCAAACTCGCCGAATGAACTCAGGTAGGCATTCTGCTCAGACACCAGTTGCAGGAAACGGGCAAAGAGTTCCGGTGTGAAGGCATCCCGGGCAAAGACGTTGGACATCACCGCGCGCTCAATACCCGCACGTTCTTTACCCTGCAGAAACGAATAATAGGCCAGCAGTTTATGCACGGTATCCGGATCTCTGGTGTACCCGGAGGCCAGAGACGGAACAACCAGCAGCCCACCAATGGTACCTGAGTAATACTTCAGTACGTCACCAAGCGGTAAAGACAAATCCGTAACCCCACTGCGGATCTGCTGAATGCGCGCCAGAGCTTCCCCGGAGACCTTATTCATAGTCGCAACTTTGGGAAACAGGCTGAAATCTTCGCTCGAGGTGTATGCCTGCCAGCGCGTCAGCAGGTCATCCGTGAGCTTTCTCTGTTGCGGCAGCTCTGCGGCGAATTTCGCGCCGGATGACCCCAAGTATCCGGCCGACATGCCGCGTTCTTTCTGCATCTCATGCGCTAAGGCACTGTTCAGCTGGGTCAGCCGGATCAATACACTGACTTGCTCAGTGGCCTGAACATTACTGTAATCACTGCGGAACGACAGCAGGCCAAACGCAAGCATGACAAACAGGGGGGGTAAAACCAGCAGCAGTAACTTGGCGCGGATTCCCAGACTGTTGAGAAAACCCATGACGTCCTCCTTGAACGGGCAACAGATTGACTGGTGACAGACTGTTAAGAATAGCCGTGGGGACAGCCTTCGCCAGCAGGCGCAGCGGTCTTTACATGAGTGTCAGTTGAGAGAGGAATCCAGCGTAAGAACTGTCGCAGAAGGACAAAAGGTGACAGGCGGACCACCTGCCACCCCGGCAGATCAGGAAGAAGCGCTTTCGCGTTTGGTCTGGGACATGGCGTTCCAGTGATCAATTTCCGGACAACGCGGTGCAGCAGCGTAATCAACACCCAGGGCATCACACATTTCCGGCATCATCACCCGCTTACCTTTGCGGATACCGGCGAACTTGAACAGCGCATGACCGTGCAGTTTGCCTTTGACGAAGATCTTCTGTTCAAAGTACAGATACTTCTCATCCCACGTGAGGATATGAGTCTGGATGTCGTAGGCCTGCAGGAAACCAAGCTCACGGATGAAGGTCAGCTCCAGCGAACCGATGACAATATTGATGCGGTTATCCAGCATCTTCTTGAACCAGCCCAGTTCACGGAAATGCGCCCAGCGGGCTTTTTCCAGTACGGTCAGGTACTTGGCGTTATTCATGTGCAGGTTGTAATCAATCACATGAGGCCAGACCCGGCCTTTCATCGAGGAATAACCGAACGGATCAGAAATGGTTGCCGGTTCGTTGCGCTTGATCACCGACTTGATAATTTGCGAGAGCATGTTGAAGCGACTCCAGAGTACATCAGGCGCGGGATTGTACAGGAATCACCCTGAGACTCCACCCCACTGCCCTGATCTGGTATCCTTGCCCGCCAAAATTCATGACTGCCAAGGGACCGACGTGATCACTGTTTACGGCATCAAAAATTGCGACACCATGAAGAAAGCCCTGCGCTGGCTCGACGACGCCGGAGTGGAATATCAGTTCCACGATTATAAAAAGCAGGGTGTACCCGCGGATCAGCTTGATCACTGGCTCAAAGCTCCGGGCTGGGAACAGATCATCAACCGCCGTGGCACGACCTGGCGCAAACTGGATGAATCCGTGCGCGATGCCATGGATTCTTCAGGCGCCCGTGCGGTCATACTCGACAACCCATCCATCATAAAACGCCCGCTGCTGGATACCGGCAGTGAGATTGTCCTCGGCTTCAGTGCCGACGACTACACAGCACGCTTCAAATAACGCACGGGACATACCTGAGCAGACAACACGAGGAACACGCATGAGCACATTTGCACTGGCCATCGGGGTCGGAACCCAGAACAAAAAAGGTGAGTGGCTGGAGGTTTATTATCCGAAGCCGGTGATCAACCCGTCGGACGAACTCCTCAACGCCGTGCGTGAAACTCTGGGCTACGTTGGTGGTAATCAGGCACTGAGCCTGAACATTGCCCTGATGCACACCTTTCAGGACGCGCTGGAAGCCGCCGATCCGGCACAGGCTGCCGTCGCCCGCGAGCTGGGTCAGGCCGAGATGCACCGCAAACTGGTGGTAACCATTCTTGAAGAAGACACCACGTCCACCAGCACGCCGGAGGTGTACCTCAAGCTGCACCTGCTGTCGCACCGTCTGGTGAAACCACACGGCATCAACCTGACCGGTATCTTTGCCCTGCTGCCGAACGTTGCCTGGACCAACAAAGGCGCCATCGACATCAACGAACTGCCGGAAGCCCAGCTGAAAGCCCACGTCAAAGGCGAGATCCTGAGCGTCAACAGCGTCGATAAATTCCCGCGTATGACCGACTACGTGGTGCCGACCGGTGTACGCATCGCCGATACCTCCCGTGTACGTCTGGGTGCGTACCTGGGAGAAGGCACCACCATCATGCACGAAGGTTTCGTCAACTTTAACGCCGGTACTCTGGGCTCTTCCATGATCGAAGGCCGCATCTCAGCCGGTGTGGTCGTTGGTAATGGTTCAGATCTGGGCGGTGGCTGCTCCACCATGGGCACCCTGTCCGGTGGCGGTAACATCATCATTGCCGTTGGTGAACAGTGTCTGATCGGTGCTAACGCCGGTGTGGGTATCCCGCTGGGTGACCGCTGCACCGTCGAAGCCGGTCTGTACATCACCGCCGGTACCAAAATTCAGGTACTGGATGAGAACAAAGAGCTGGTCGAAACCGTGAAAGGCCGTGATCTGGCCGGTAAGTCTGACCTGCTGTTCATCCGCGACTCCATCAGCGGTACTGTTAAGTGTCTGACCAACAAAAGCGCCATTGCGCTGAATGAAGAACTGCACGCCAACAACTGAGTGTGCCCATCAGGCGGACCTGAAACCTCCGCCTGATTTTCTTCTTGCCCTGTACCCCCATTTTTCTCCCTCTTCTGAACTGCCTTTACTGCCACAGCTGTCAGAAATATTACTGAGCGTAACCGGCCGTTAGTGCTGAACGGATGATTTGTAATATTTCACATTCCTGACAGGACAGGCGTCATGCGCTGCTCTAACCTGAGTTCAGAACAAGAAACAACATCAGAGCGGAACGGATACAATAAAGTTAAAAAGAATCCGGATAACAGAATAACCGCACCTGTAAAGGAACCCTGCCCCGCTCAGCCTGGCTGACGCGGGGTTTTTATTGTTCTCTGTTATCATGGCGCAAACTCTGATGCCTGACCGCCATGAACAAAGAAAAACGCACCGAAATTTTCACCCGCCTGCGCGACGCCAACCCGCACCCGGAAACCGAGCTGGAATACACCACGCCGTACGAATTACTCGTGGCTGTCACCCTGTCGGCGCAGGCGACGGATGTGAGCGTGAACAAAGCCACACAGAAGTTATTTCCCGTAGCCAACACTCCGGAAAAAATGGTCGCTCTGGGCGAAGAAGGCCTGAAGGAGTACATCAAAACCATCGGTCTGTTTAACAGCAAAGCCAGGAATGTGGTGAAGATGGCGGAGCTGCTGATTGAGCGTCACGGCGGTGAAGTGCCCCAGAACCGCGAGGATCTTGTTGCCCTTCCAGGTGTCGGACGTAAGACCGCCAATGTGGTGCTGAATACCGCCTTCCGTCAGCCTGCTATGGCCGTTGATACACACATTTTCCGCGTTTCAAACCGTACGAAAATAGCACCCGGCAAGAACGTGGATGAAGTGGAAGCGCGGCTGATGCGGCTGGTGCCGGAAGAGTTCATTATGGACGCACACCACTGGCTGATTCTGCACGGGCGTTATACCTGTGTGGCGCGTAAGCCGCGTTGCGGCTCGTGCATTATTGAAGATCTGTGTGAGTTTAAGCAGAAGACAACTGACGACTGATGAATTAGACCTTTCAATAGTGTCGTCATCCCGTGGCTTGACCACGGGATCCATAAATCTGATTAGTTTGTACGATGTATCCGTGCTCAAGCCACGGGATGACGGGGTGGTTAATTTAAAAGTTATCATTCCATCTGGTAACGAATTTACACCAAAGGAGAAAACCATGAGAATCCTCCACACTATGCTGCGCGTCGGTGACCTCGACCGCTCCATCGCCTTTTATACCGACGTCATGGGCATGAAAGTGCTGCGCAGAAACGACAACGAAGAATACCAGTACACTCTGGCCTTTGTCGGATATCAGGACGAAAGTGATGGCGCGGTACTTGAGCTGACCTACAACTGGGGAACCTCAGAATACGATCTGGGTACCGCGTATGGTCATATTGCGCTTGAGGTGGAAAATGCAGCGGAAGCCTGTGAGCGTATCCGCAATGCAGGCGGAAACGTTACCCGCGAAGCCGGGCCGGTGAAAGGCGGTAAAACGGTGATCGCCTTTGTTGAAGACCCGGATGGTTACAAGATTGAACTGATCGAGAAAAAGCCGCTGGGACCGATCGAACTCTGATACCGCATCAGCGTGCGCCGGGCGGTTGCTGATATCCGGGTTGTAAGACACCCGCAGCAACCATACCCGCGGCGGCAATCATTTCCGGATCGGTTGGCAGCGCACAGGCACGTCCTTTAACAATCTCATCCAGAGCGGCTTTGGCCATGGCCTGCCGCTCTTTTTCGGCCTTGGCCTGCGCCTTCATTTCTTCTTTTTCTTTCGCGAGGCGTTCGGCCTCAAGTTTCGCCAGTTTTTTCTGCCGGCGCTCATGTACAGTACGGAAAATATCACGCCAGCTGAGAATACCGACCGGGCGTCCTTCCTCATTAACCACCGGGAGACAGGACAGCTTATATTTCAGGAACATTTCCAGCGCGTCGTAAATATTCTGTTCCGCTGTAATGGTGATGGGCGTACGGGTCATGATCTGATGAGCGCGCTTTTCCAGCGTCGCGACATCGCGTGACATTTCGGCTTCTGTACCCAGGTACGGGCTGAGTGTTTTTAACAGATCACGGTCTGAAATGATGCCCACTAAAACACGTTTATCGAGCACCAGAAGATGATGGAATCCGGTTTTTTCAAAGATCTTTTTGACGATCTCAATCGGGTCATCCATCTGCACAGTGACCGGGCGTGGAGTCATCATTGATTTAATCAGCATACCCATGGCGCAAAACCTTTTTACAGTGCCTCAATCTCAATCTAGTTGAGGCCTGCAGGACTGCAAGACAGGGTTGTGTAAGTACAGATGAAGGAACGTCGCGGAGAGAAGTGTCCTGACTATTTTACTCAGGTTTATGCCTTATCCGCGGGTCCGGGCAGCCAGACACCATTCTGACAGGCGTAACGGCCTGCCAGTGCCGGTGGCAGATCAAATGTCTGCTCTAATACCTCCGCGTCACAGAGCAGGCTGGCTTCCCCTTCGCGCACAATCCTGCCCTGTTTCATCAACACCACATGATCGGCCCAGGAAGCAGCCAGAGCAGTGTCGTGCATCACCGCCAGTACAGTGACCCCGGACGCTGCAAAACACCGGGCAGAGGCCAGAACCGCGTGCTGGTGAGCCGGGTCGAGTGACGATGTGCACTCATCCAGCAGCAGATAACAACCATCGCCGCCTTCCTGGCGCTGCTGCCATAACTGCACCAGGACCCGGGCCAGCTGAACCCGCTGCTGCTCACCGCCGGACAGACTCTGGTAGTCACGGTCGCGCAGATGCCAGACATCGCTTTCAAGCATGGCCGCCTGCTGCCATTGACGCGTGCTGTCCTCGTCTCCCCAGGGGTAACGCCCCATGGCCACGACTTCCCAGACCCGCACCGGAAACGTCACCTGCAGGCTCTGTGGCATCACCGCCATGCGCCGCGCCCGCTGCGCCGGGCTCCACGCTCCGGTGTCCTCACCCGCCGCCGTGATACGGCCCTGATAAACGCGCTCTCCGGCAATACAACTCAGCAGGCTGCTCTTACCGGCACCATTGGGACCAAGCACGGCGACACGGGAACCCGGCCGGGTAGTCAGGCCGACCTGATCCAGCAGCCGCTGATCTCCGGCACGGAGTGTGATGTCTGACAGTACCAGGCTCATAACCAGCGCCTGCTCTGCCGCACCAGCAGCAGGATAAACACCGGACCGCCGGTCAGCGCCATCATCAGCCCCACCGGCAGCTCTGCCGGGGCAATGATCACACGGCACAGGGTATCGGCCAGCAGTAACAGACTGGCTCCGGTCAGCGCTGATAACGGCAGCAGGATACGGTGATCCGGGCCGCTGAGCAGGCGCAGAACATGCGGCACCACCAGACCGATAAAACCGATTACTCCGGCAACCGCAACCGCGGCACCCGCCATCATAGCGGCAGCAGCCAGCAGCCAGCGGCGCTGCCGCTGGACATCAAAACCGAGATGACCGGCCACGGCTTCGCCCAGCATAAGCGCATTGAGCAGACGTGCGGAGCGCATCACCAGCAGCACCGGCAGCAGAATAAACAACAGCAGCGCCAGTAACTCCGGCCAGCTGCCATGAGCCAGACTGCCCATGGACCAGAACACCAGATCACGCAGCTGATCATCATCGGCAACGAAGGTCAGCAACCCGGTCGCCGCACCGACCACGACGTTCACGGCAATACCGGCCAGCAGCATCAGTGCCACCTGCGTATGTCCCTGACGCGTCCCCAGCCGGTAGATGATCCAGGTAACGGCCAGCGCCCCGGCAAAGGCCGCCAGAGGCAGAAGCACAGGACCGGTCAGTGCAGATAACGGCAGAAAACCGCTGAGCACAATCACGCTGACCGCCGCCAGCGCCGCCCCACCGGACACTCCGATCAGACCCGGGTCCGCCAGAGGATTACGGAATACCCCCTGAGTGATGCAGCCTGCCACACCCAGTCCTGCACCGATGAGTGCCGCCAGAAGCGCTCTGGGCAGGCGCAGCTCAGCCACCACCCACTGGGCGTTGTTTGCGGGTTCAGAAGAGGATAAAAGATGTGTGATGGCCGAGGAGGCATCCGCAAGAGAGACCGGAAACGGACCAGACAGCAGCGAAACCAGAAAAGCACACAGCAGCAAAGCAACACAGCCGGACCAGATCAGTACAGAAGCTGTTGGCCGGAAGCCGTCAGGGGCTGCCGGAGAAGCGTGATCGTCAGGTCTGTGCATAAGCATGAAGGCAGGCCCGTGAGGCGTGCTGTTTTCCACAATCAAAGCGGCTATTATCCGGTTTTAAGGGCAGCGCGCCAGCACCGCCCGCCAGTCATTATGATCTCAGCGGAGCTGTGTTTGGCTTTCACGACCAAAGAGATGATCAGTGCCCTCGCCATGGCGCTGACCTTCATCGCCTTTTTTCCCTACATACGTTCGGTACTGAAAGGCCGGGTACGCCCACATATGTTCTCCTGGCTGATCTGGGGGCTGGCCACCGGCTCGGTCTTCTTCGCCCAGCTCGCCGACGGCGCCGGCGCCGGAGCCTGGCCCATCGGCTTCTCCGGCATGCTGACCTTTCTGATCGGTGGTCTGGCCTGGCTGAAACGCGCCGACGTCACCATCACCCGCAGCGACTGGGTGTTCTTCATCACCGCACTGGCCGCACTGCCGATCTGGTATCTGACCAGCGACCCGCTCTGGGCTGTCATAATTCTCACCGGTATCGACCTGCTGGCGTACGGCCCCATGCTGCGCAAAACCTGGCATCAGCCCTGGTCTGAATCACTCACCTTTATGCTGCTGTTCGGCATGCGCAACTATCTGGTGTTGTTTGCACTGGAGCACTACAGCCTGACCACAGTGCTGTTTCCGGCAGCCACCGCCGTTGCCCTGTCCGCAACGGTGGCCATGATCGTCTGGCGGCGCAACAGACTGTCCAGCACACAGAGCGGATCACACACTTAACAGAACCCGGTGCCGCTGCTACTGTCCCACTATCACAACGGTTTTTCTGAGGTTTCCTATGCAACAGCGTCCACTGGGCCGCTCCGGCCTGAATGTCAGCAAACTCTGCCTTGGCACCATGACCTGGGGTGAACAGAACAGCGAGGCGGAAGCCCACCGACAGCTGGATATGGCTGTGGCCTATGGCATCAATTTTATTGATACCGCTGAGATGTATCCCGTGCCCCCGAAGGCAGAGACTCAGGGCCTGACAGAAACGTATCTGGGCAGCTGGCTGGCCGCCCGTGGTAAACGCGATGACCTCATCATTGCCAGTAAAGTGGCAGGCCCGGGGAACGGCCTCACCTATCTGCGCGATGGCCCGGAGCTGACAGCGGCGCATGTGCATCAGGCACTGGATGAAAGCCTGCAGCGCCTGCAGACCGACTACCTTGATCTGTACCAGATTCACTGGCCGTCGCGCAGCACCAACTTCTTCGGACGTCTGGGTTATGTGCATCAGGAAGAAGAAAGCACACCACTGGAAGAAACCCTGGGTGCCCTGCAGGAGGAAATTCAGAAAGGCCGTATCCGCCATTACGGACTGTCCAACGAAACCCCATGGGGCACCATGAAAGTACTGGCACTGGCGGAAAAAATGGGGCTGCCGGCCCCGGTCAGCATCCAGAACCCCTACAACCTGCTCAACCGCACCTATGAAGTGGGGATGGCGGAAGTCTCGCACCGCGAAAACTGCGGTCTGCTGGCCTATTCGCCGCTGGCGTTCGGCGTACTGACGGGGAAATACCTGCACGGCCAACGCCCGGAACATGGCCGGATTACCCTCTACTCACGCTTCACCCGCTACACCAGTGATCTGGCAGAAAAAGCCGCCGCCCAGTACGTCGCTCTGGCAAAAGATTCCGGTATGACACCCGCCCAGCTGGCGCTGGCATTTGTGACCCAGCAGGCGTTTGTGACCTCGAACATTATCGGAGCCACAACGGAAGAACAGCTGGAGGAGAATCTGAAATCGTCTGAGGTGGTGTTAAGTGAGGAAATACTGGCGGAAATTGAGGCGATTCATAAGCGGATACCGAATCCGTGTCCGTGATGTTTTCAGGACCTGTAGATACCAGGAGTTGCCTGGATCCCGTGGCTCGGTGGCGAGTCCCACAAGCCACGGGATGACGTTTGTTAAAATTCAGGTCGGTGGAAGATCCCCAGAAAGGGGGAAACAACATCAGAAAAATCAGGCCAAATGTCTCAACAATCTGTCTGGTAAAAAGACTCACACCAGGGGATACACCACCCTGTCTTCATACCCCGTCAGCACTTCCAGCGTGCCGCCCCAGCGTTTATCCAGTTCCGGATCGCCACTGTCGATCACCAGCGGCCGCCCCTGCAGTTGGGTGAGCTTGGTTTTGGTGCTGACGACAGTCACATTCTCCTTGCCCAAATGGCGCAGAATACGGGGGCTGAACTGCTGATTACCGCGCCCGAATACATGCCCCTGCCCGCCCATGGTACTGACGATGGCTTTGGCTGCCGGATATTCCTGCAGTAAGTTCCAGATGGCTGCTTCGTTCAGATCAGCAGCCAGCAGCTGATGGTTACAGACGGCGTCGACTCCCAGCAGGGTGGATTCCAGCCCGAGCTCATCCATGATCGCCTGGGTGGTTTTGCCCGAGCCGATCAGATACAGCACATCGTCTTCCATCTCACGCACTGCACAGGCAGCAATATCGGCGTGCACCAGAGCTTCGGATTCCACACCGCCCTGCTTTACCGCCTGCACAAAATGCCCCAGCTGAGGAACCCGCATATCCCCATAGTGCCGTGCCCGCACCTGATTGTTGCGGAAGGCGTCTTCATCAAGGTCACGCACTTCGGCGTCACGGATGTCCACCAGCTGCCCCTGCAGCAGATGCACCAGCACCTCGCCGCTGGCCGCCGGGGTAATGCCGTACACCCCCGAATGAATTTTCACCCCGGCAGGAATACCCAGCACCGGGATCTGCTCCCCCACCACAGTGCAGATGTCGCGGGCAGTTCCGTCACCACCGGCGAACAGCAGGAGATCCGGCTGATGAGTCAGCATCTCACGGGCCGCGTTCAGTGTGTCTGAGGCGGTACTCGGTGTGTCCGGCTGATACGCCAGCAGACGGGTTGCAAAACCCAGTTCGCGCAGCAGGTCACCGCCCATATCTCCTGCACAGCTGAGAAAGACGCACTGATCTTTAAACGGCAGTAAGGCCTCGAGCGCCTGACGTGTGCGCTCAGCCGCTTTGGGAACCGCGCCCAGCGCCAGTGCCTGAAGCGCAACACCGTCACTGCCCTTGAGGCCGACAGCACCCCCGAGACCGGCCAGCGGGTTGATGATCAATCCCAGAGTGAGCATGAATCAGAACCAGTCACTCAGCTTGAAGCCGATGCTGATGCGCTCCTGAAAGCGGTTGTAGTCGATCAGGCTTTCACCGTATCCGTTGAAATACTGCACATAGCCTTTGACTCGGTCATTCAGCGGGAAGCTGTACCCCAGCTGCACAGCACCCCGGTTGGTATCGAACTCGAGGTTGTTGCGGATCATGATTTCAAACTGCTGCTGGTCCATCAGCCGGATATAGGAGATTTCGCCGTGACCCATGTAATCGAGGATGTCCGGGTTGTCGTCATCGGACGGATCTTGCGGGTCGGATGAGTCTTTTTCCGGCAGGCGGTACCAGGCGCGCCCGGTAAGAACGCCATGACGCATGATGGACGTCGCTTCGACAATAATGCGGTTCCAGCTGCGCGACAGAGTGCTCTGCTGACCATTGGACTGATGGTTGAGTGAGAAGCGCATGTGGTCCACCCAATAGCCCTTTAATGGCAGGCTGAACATCAGCTCAGGCTCGTGGTTGGTTTCGCGGAAAGGCCGCGACATGCCCTGATTATAGAGCTGCCAGAAGGAGCGGTTGGTGTAGCCGAATTCCAGATTACAGAGTTTGCAGAACAGGTCTTCGCGCAGCACATATTTCAGGCTGATCTGGAAGATGCCTTCCCAATGATCATAGCCTTCGTCGACCTCCAGAGGCTCATCCGCGTAGAGACTGAGAGCCCGGTTCAGCTCGCGGTTGCTGGGCGAGCGCATGTAGGTAAGCGGCAGAAAATAATTGGGCCGGTGCGGCAGAATCACATATGGATTTTTTGCTGCCAGACGTTCCGTGCGGATCTTAGCCATCAATGGCGGAAGATTACGGACTTCTTCATCGAACTCTTCGTCAGCAACCACTTCGACATCGACTTTTTCCGTGGCAATACCGGGTTTTTCAGCCTCGGCCAGCCCGGGAACTTCGCCTTTTTCGGCATCCGTTTGTGGTTCTGTAGGGGTGTCATCCGCATACAGCGGCAAAGAAAGAATCAGCAGCAGCAAGCCCGTAAACAGCTTCATGGAGAGGTATCCCAGTGGCGGAATGCCTGATCATACCATGAGTGCCGGAAGTTGCAGGGTGTAGCCGAAGAACCCCGGTCGCTGGAGGGCGCCGGGGTATGGCTCTTTTAACAATGACGACACAGAGTGGCGGGCCTGCCGGG
>DBNK01000003.1:189144-249852 GCA_002298335.1 Thalassolituus sp. UBA674 | reverse complement strand
GGGCCTGCCGGGGGAAAGGCGGATCAGCCCGCCTCTCTGGTCATCAACCCGTTGTGGGTCTTCACCGGACGCCTGTTCCAGGCGACCTGTTCCAGGCGACCTGTTCTAGGCGACCGCTGTGAAGACCTTGGAAAAGTTAGTGCCTTCCTGAATATCCACCGGTAAACGCAGTTTCCGGGAGATATCACCGGCCGAGAAAATGCCACGGATCTGGTGATTGGACTCATCCACCACCAGACAGTGCTGCTGATGGTTGTCTTTCAGCACGTCGATCACGTCACGGATTTTCGCCGTGGCGATTTCTTCGAGGCTGAATGCATGCAGGTCTTTGCGACGGGTCATCAGCTCGCGCACCAGCACATCTTCACGGGGAATCCGGTTGTAGGCCGCGCGGCGCAGAATAGACTGCTCCTGCAGATCCTGTGCGGAAATCACACCGAGAAAATGTCCCTGAATATCGACCACCAGCTTCAGACGCACATGGGTCATCATCATCATCTGACGGGCGATGTGAGCCGGAACATCCGCTTCAATCACCAGAGGTTCGTTTTCACTGAAGTCGGTGAAAAAATACATGGCCGGAGTATCAACGGACACAGCTTTCTGCGCATCCGGATAAACCAGTTCATCAACGTTATAAACAGGATATAAATTTAACTTATTCATGGTACCACCCTCCGGGTCATGGCTCTGGCCACAACCGCTTAACTGATTTTCTGATATGTCTGAACGATGTTGTTACGGAACAGCGGTCAGACCAGAGGAGGGCCACGGATTGAGCCGACAGGGATCTGGCGGCTGAGGGAAGTTTCAGCAAGTACCTGCAGCTGTGCCTCAGCAGGCACCTGCGCAAGCGCAAAGCTGACCGGCACAATACCGGTGTCATTATCGGGGTTATCACTGCCGGAAAGCAGGAGGTCCTGCAGTTGCTGGTCATCCACCAACGCCGTGGCAGACTGCAGGTCCGGATTCCGCACAGAATCCCACACCACCATCTGACCAAAGGCCAGCAGCGCTGTGAAAAACAATAAAGTGCGGAATGCGGTCATACTTTTCTCCGGGTTAATTTTCCGGGTCTGTTAAATCAGTCTACGCCCAGCTCAGAAGAATTTCCTGTCTGAAATGTGAATTTTTGTCATCCACATATGGGACAATCCTGTCTCGCACGACCTATCCTTTGCCGGCATTTTAAATACTCGCGACCTTATCAGCTTCGAGGAATGGCGTACGCACCGCCTGATATTCATTCTTGCAGTGCGGACATACCCGCACGTCACGGCTGAGAATCCGGTTGTGCAGATGAAACAGCTCACTGTCCTTCTCCCAGCAGTAGGAGCAGTAGGGCTGGCCATAAGGACGGCCGTCCAGTGTTTTGTAATAGCCATCACCGCGGCGGCGCAGGTTGCCACGGTAGACAAAGGCCTCGTTCATCCGCAGCAGTTCCGCGTCTTTTTCTTCAATGATGGTCTGCAGCAGGGCCAGCTCCATCTTGGTCTCTGAGACCGATCCGGCCAGTTCGGCCAGCAGACGTTTCTGCTCATTTTTATCCGGATTAAAGCCGCTGCTGCGCAGCGCGCGGGCCACTTCCTGTGCGCCTTCCAGACTGCGCAGCGCGCTGGCCACGGTGCCATGATTCGATGACATACATTTCTCCTGATGACAGATTTTCATCGCCTGGCTGACGGTTTTCCGTCAGAAACCCGGCTTTCTGTCTGATACAGCAGAATTAATGCCAGCTGTGCACAATGTCTGCAGAGGCCTTACTTTTCCACAAAGGCGCGTTCAATCACATAGTGCCCCAGTTCTCCGGCACGGCTTTCTTTAAAGCCCAGAGAATCGAGAATACCGGTCATCTCATCCAGCATGGCCGGGCTGCCGCAGAGCATAAAGCGGTCATGTTCCGGATTCAGGTCGGGCAGACCGATATCCTGGGTCAGGGTGCCAGCCAGTATTTTGTCCGTCAGGCGGCCCTGATTGCGGTAGTCCTCACGGGTGACCGTCGGGTAGTAGATCAGCTGGTTGCGGATCTGCTCACCGAAGTACTCGTTCTGTGGCAGCTCGTTGCTGATGTAATCCTCATACGCCAGTTCTGATTTCCAGCGCACGCCGTGGGTGAGGATGACCTTGTCGAACTGCTCGTAGATTTCAAAATCTTTGATGATGCTCATGAAGGGTGCCAGACCGGTGCCGGTGCTGAGCAGATACAGGTTTTTGCCGGGCAACAGGTTATCTGCCACCAGAGTACCCACCGGCTTGGTGCCGACCAGAATGTCATCACCCACCGCCAGTTTCTGCAGGTGCTGGGTCAGCGGGCCGTCCGGCACTTTGATGGAGAAAAACTCCATCTCTTCTTCGTAGTTGGCGCTGGCAATGCTGTACGCCCGCAGCAGAGGTTTACCGGCGACCTCCAGTCCAATCATGGTGAAATGGCCATTTTTGAAACGCAGTCCCTGCGAGCGGGTGGTGGTGAAGCTGAACAGGGTGTCATTCCAGTGATGTACGCTGGTGACCTTTTCAGTGATCAGATTGCTCATGGGATGTGTCTCCGCTGCCTTGTCTGTGTGTATGGGTGCATCCTAAAGACTTTACGAATATCGATAAAATGACTTATCTTTATATCAACGTTCGATTTTTCCGAAGGTAAGATGTATGCGTTTTACTCTGCGCCAGCTTGAAGTCTTTCTCGCCGTTGCCCACAGCAGCAATCTGACCCGGGCTGCGGGCCAGCTGAATATGTCTCAGAGTGCCGCCAGCAGCTCTCTCAAGGATCTGGAAAACCAGTTCGATGTGCTGCTGTTTGACCGGGTCGGCAAGCGTCTGCAGCTGAGTGAACAGGGCCGCCTGCTGCGCCCCAAGGCTGAGGCCCTGATGGCCGTGGCAGAAGATCTGGAGCAGAGCATGCTGCGCCATGCCACGGCCGGGCCACTGAACGTGGGGGCTACCCTGTCCATCGGTAACTATCTGGCGGTGGGTATGGTGGCTGACTACATGACCCTGTACCCCGGCTCGCCGGTCAAGCTGGATGTGGAAAACACCGAACACATTACCGAGAAGGTGCTGAACTTCCGCCTGGATATCGGCCTGATTGAAGGCGAATTCCATCACCCGGAGCTGGAGGTCATGCCCTGGCGCCGCGATGAAATGGCCATTGTCTGTCATCCCTCCCATCCGCTGGCCCAGCTGCAGACCGTGCGTGGTGACGACCTCACCCGGGCACGCTGGATTCTGCGCGAGGCCGGATCAGGTACGCGCCAGGCCTTTGACCGCGCCATGCAGGGCTTCCTGCCGCAGATCAACATTGCTCTGGAGCTGCAGCATACCGAGGCAATCAAACGTGCCGTCGAGGCTAACCTCGGCATCGCCTGTCTGTCGATGATCACCCTTGAAGACGAACTGCGGCGTGGTGATCTGGTATGTCTTAACACACCGGACCTGAACCTCAGCCGTCAGCTCTATCTGATTGTGCACAAGCAGAAACACCGCAGTGCCGGGATTCAGGCATGGATACGTCTGTGCATGGAGTCCGGGCAGTAAACACAGATTCTCCGGGCATAAAAAAAGGCGCCTGATGGGGAGACCAGACGCCTTGAAAGGTTTTCAGAGAACCCGGAAGTTTAAGAGGCTTCTCCGGTTCTGTGTCCTCTGACAAACAGCTGCTTCACCAAGCGCCAGATAAACCCGATCACCTTACGCACAACCCGACCGATATCCGCACCGATCAGGTACAGGCACGGCACCAGAACCAGAGTGATGACGGTGGCGTACAGCACGGCAAAGCCCAGCGATACGGCCATCGGAATCACAAAGCGGGCCTGCAGGCTGGTTTCCAGCATGATCGGCGCGACACCGGCAAAGGTGGTGATGGAAGTCAGCGTAATTGCGCGGAAGCGCGCACAACCGGATTCCACCACGGCTTCCGCCACACTCATGCCCTGACGGCGCAGCTGGTTCACATAGTCGGTCATCACCAGACTGTCGTTGATCACTACCCCGGCGGCGGCAATCAGGCCGAATGTCGACATCATGCTCAGGTTCATACCCAGCAGGAAATGACCGAACAGAGCCCCGGTGAGACTGAATGGAATCACCGACATGACGATCAGTGGCTGCGAATAGCTTTTCAGTGGCACCGCCAGCAGGATGTACACAATCAGCATACCGGCAAAGAAGAACATCACCTGCTCATTCGCCTGGTCCTGCTGCTCTTTGATATCACCACCCAGCTCGGTTTTCACACCCGGGAAGTTTTTCAGGACCGCAGGCAGTACATCATCACTGATGGTTTTATTCACCGCAGACGGCTCCACCAGCTGCTCATCGATAGAGCCATAAACGTAGACACTGCGGTAGCCACCTTCACGGCGGATGTAGGAGATGCCCGGTTTTTCCGCCAGATCGGCAATATCACCCAGCATCACATCCTGACCGTCGCGGGTTTTGATCAGGGCGTAACGCAGGGACGAGAAGTTCTGACGCTCCTGCTCCGGGTAACGCACCATCACTTTCAGTTCTTCACCGTTGCGGATCACACGCTGGGCTTCACCTCCGTAGAAGCTGCCACCGACCTGCGCCGCGACATCGGCCAGAGAAATACCCAGTTCATAGGCGACCGGTTTGAGCTGGATCTGAATTTCCTTACCGGCCGGGTCCAGTGTCGAGGAGATGTTGTACAGACCGTTTACCGTGTACAGACGCTCAATCATGTCCCGCGATGCGGCGTTCAGGGATTCGAGATCGGCACCGTACAGCAGATAGCCGAAGTCACCATCGCCCTGCCCCTGCTGACCGACTTTGTCGTTGATGATCAGAGACTTCACACCCGGGATCACCGGCAGCTTCTCGCGCCAGCGGCGGGACAGTTCAAACGCCGAGAACGGACGGTCTTCTTCCGCGACCAGAGCCACCAGCACCCGGCCATCGGTACGGCCGTCGTTGTAGGCCAGTACGTCACGGATCAGAGGTTTGCCATATTCCGCCTGAATCTCGTCGTCGACCTCGCGGATCATGGTTTCCAGTGACTTCAGCGCATCAATCGTCTGCTTATCTGAGACACTGGCATTCATCTCCAGTGAGATACTCGGATAGTCCTCCGGTACTGACGGCATAGGAATAAAGCGCACCAGGTTCGACGTCATCAGCGACACACCCAGCATCAGCATGCCGACAAACACCGACAGCGTGACCCAGCGCCATTCGGTACAGGCCTTCACAAAAGGCCGGTATCTGTTCTGCACAAAGTTCTGGAAGCCACGGTTAAACGCCGCACGCCAGCCGGTCTTTTTCGCTTCGGAAAAATGCATGTGCGCCAGATGCGCCGGCAGAATCAGTTTGGACTCAATCAGGCTGAAGGCCAGACAGGCGATGGTCACCAGTGCGATACCGGTAAAGAAGGCCGAATCGGGCCCGGACGACAGGGTAAAGGGCACAAATACCGCAATCGTGGTCAGTACGCCGAAGGTGGCCGGAGTGGCCACACGGCGTGCACCGATCACGACGTTATGCACCCCGCCCTGCCCTTTATTCTCAATCTCGGTATAGACGCTCTCCCCGATCACAATGGCGTCATCGACGACAATACCCAGCACCATGATAAAGGCGAACAGACTGACGATATTGATGGTCACCCCCATGAATGGCATGGCCATGATGGCACCCAGGAAGCACACCGGCAGACCGACCATCACCCACATGGCCAGACGGAAACGCAGGAACACCGACAGCATGATGGCGACCAGAATCGCACCCATGCCCATATTCTTGAGCATCATGTCGAGACGCGCATTCAGGTAGTAAGTCATGTCCACCAGGACTTTGATTTCCATCCCGTGGGGCAGCGTCTTGTTACGCTGTTCGATCCACTGTTTGACCGAATCCGACACAGCAATGGTGTTCTGCTCTTTAGTGGCATTCACCTGCAGGTAAATGGCGTTTTTACCGTTATAGCGGAAGTAATTTTCGCCTTCGGTAAAGCCGTCTTTCACCACGGCAATATCACCCAGCAGGACTTTGGCTCCGTCATCGCCGATTTTTACCGGAATCTGGCGGAACTCACGCCCGTCGTAATACTGGTTTTCAATCCGTACAGACACCAGACCGGTATCCGTACGCAGCTGACCGGCAGAGGCATTGGTGGACCAGCGGTTAATCGCGGCACTGATGTCATTGATGGTCAGTCCGTATTCACGCAGCACATCCGGTGAAACCTCCACCGCGATTTCATCGTCCGGCGTGTACAGGTTCACCAGCGAAACGTTATTCAGCTGCAGCAGTTCTTTTTCCAGTTGCTGGGCGACCGGTTTCAGTTCCTGCATCGACAGTTCATCCGATGTCAGGGACATCTCAATCACCTGCTGCTGGAACTCCTGCTGGTACACCACCAGCGGCTCCATCCCCGCCGGTAAGGTGGCAATACCATCGACCCGCAGTTTGATCTTATCCAGCACTTCCGCCAGGTCTTCATCCGGATCGATCTCCAGAGACACGCGCCCCTGGTTACGGAAGGCCCGCGAGATCATGCGGTCAATTTCGGTAACGTCCTTGATGGCTTCCTCAATTTTAAGGATGACACCCTCTTCAATCTCCTGAGGGGAGGCACCGGGATACCCGATCTGCACATGCACATAGTTGATTTCCACATTGGGAAACATCTGCTTCTGGATGCTCTGAAAGGTTATGAAACCCGTCAGCAGAATAAAGATCATCAGCAGGTTGGCCGCCACCGGATTGTGGGCAAAATAGCCGATCAGGCCCTTACGGGTATCCTGCAGTTCCGGATCGTAGGCTTCTTCGTTCGGCTCAGCCGGGGAGTTGTGATCCGTCATGTTCAACCCTCTGTGCCGGAGTTGTCATCGGCCAGTGCGACGTCCGCGCCGGAGCTGCCTGCACCACCCGCCTCGTCTTCGCTGTCCACCTCACCTTCTACTTTGACCGGCATACCTTCCTGAGGGTATTCCGGCAGGGTCATGACCAGACGATCACCTTCGGCCAGTCCTTCGCCAATGTAGTAATAACCCGGCTCCTCACGGACGATGTCGACCTTGCGGGATTCCAGTTCTGAAGACGCATTGACCACCCACACCTGCTGCTGACGCACGGCACTCTGCGGCAGACGGTAAACCTGCTCCAGCGTGCGGCCGGCAAAGCTGACCTCCACATAGGCACCGTATTTCAGGGCAACCATGTCTTTATTCATGGCGTATGGGTCTTTCAGCTCAATCATCAGGTGCGCCATACGCGTGGATTCATCAATCACGCCCAGATCATGGCGGATGGTGGCAGCGCGGCTCGCGCCGGTCACCGGCATACTGACCTGCACACCCGCGCCCTGCAGACGCTCCGGCAGGAAGCCCACTTCAAAGCCGGGAACCGGGACCAGAACTCTGGCACTCTCAACGTTATACAGAGTGGCCACCGGATTACCCGTTGCCACGTACTGACCCTGACCGACGTTCTTGGCCACCACCAGTGCATCGAACGGGGCTTTGACGTTACACAGGCTCAGATCACGCTGGGCAATACGCAGTGCAGCTTCTGCGGATTTCACGCTGGCTTCGGCACTCATGACCTGTGGCTTGCGCAGGAAGAGGTCGGTGTATTTTTTCTCGGGATGGCGACGCGCTTCATCTTCGGCAATTTCTGCCAGCGCGGTCTGTTCAATCAGATTTGACTGGGCTGACATCAGGTTAGCCTCGGCCAGTTTCACCGCCGCCTCATACGGCGCCGGGTCAATGGCAAACAGGATTTCACCGCGGCGCAGCAGACCGCCTTCAATAAATTCAGGATTCCATGAGGTCACTTCACCGCTGACACTGGCGGCCAGCGAGGTGGATTCAATCGGCTCCAGCGTGCCATAGGCTTTGATCGACACCGGATAAGTGTCCGCATGTACGGGCTCAACCGCCACCAGCGGACGGGTGTCCACTTCATTCTTCTCGGGCTCTTTGTGAGCGGCGGCATTGACCCCGGCGAACAGACCGGCACTGACGCCGATGATCGCAATGGGTAACAGGGTTTTCAGCCAAAACGTACTTTTGGTAGTTTTCATTCAGGACCTCATACTGACCGGCCTTGTGAGCCGGGTTCCGTTAATACGCGCGTTACTTTACTCAGTGAGACGTAAGGGGAGCGACCATGGATTCAGATAGATACACGGCAGGTGCGCAAAGTGAACAATTGGGTGCGTTATCAGGACAGTATGTCCTGCCCGTCAAAGACCGCAATCAGCCCCCGCCTGTGTCAAACTCTAGCAAACTCAGGTTTACAGGGTGGGAATTACCGGGGAGGTAACGTGGCAGAACTCATCAGCGGACAGAGCAAAGAACTGGGCGGATTCAGCGTCACCCGCCTGCTGCCGTCAAAACAGCGGCGTATGGTCGGCCCTTTTGTCTTTCTGGATCACATGGGCCCGGCGGATTTCGCTCCCGGCGACGGCATTGATGTACGTCCGCATCCGCACATTGGTCTTTCGACCCTGAGCTATCTCTTTGAGGGTGCCATGCTACACCGCGACAGCCTGGGGAATCAGGTCGAGATTTTTCCCGGTGACGTGAACTGGATGACCGCCGGGCGCGGCATTGTGCATTCGGAACGGGAAAGCCATGAAGCCAAAGCCGGTGCACACCGGATGGACGGACTGCAGTTCTGGGTCGCCCTGCCGGAAGCGGATGCGGAAACCGAACCAGCCTTCTCCCACCACAACCGCCATGAACTGCCGGTATGGAACAGGGAAGGTGTGTTCGCGCGCCTTCTGGCGGGTGAGGCATTGGGCATGTCATCACCGGTGCGGACCTTCTCCCCCATGTTCGCCCTGGATGTGCTGATGCAGAAAGGCACCAGTCTGCCACGGCCGAATCCTGAGCAGGAATGCGCGGCTTACATCATTGATGGTGCCATCAGAACGGATGAGCAGAGTTTCTCCGCCGGAGACCTGATCGTACTGGATGCAGAAAGCGGATTCAGCGCCACGGCCAATACCCGCCTGTTTCTGTTCGGTGGCGATCATTGGCCCAAGACACCGCATCTGGTGTGGAACTTCGTATCCTTCAGCACCGAACGGATCAAACAGGCATCCGAAGACTGGAAAGCGGGCCGCTTCCCGGCGATCCCCGGGGACGACCTGGAACACATTCCCCTGCCAGAATAAGGCACGCCGTCCACATCAGGACGGCTTGTGCTCCTCGCCGGTTTCGTACCCCGGTGGCGGTGGCGTCCAGCCCCGTTCACTGGGTGAGTGGCTGTCCATGCGGTCGGTCTGCATCACTTCCAGCAGACGCTCCTGCATCTCAATGAAGAGTTTGCGGTACTGATCATCAAAACCGCGTCCTTCCCCGCCGTTACGCCAGCTGTTGAACAGGGTGTCACTGTGCTCGCTTTCAGTACGCATGAAGTGACGGCGGATCTGTTCGGCGCGGTACGCGTGCACCCCCAGACGCCGCAGTGACTCCACCCCGGTCTCCAGTGCCGAATGGTAGGTCTCGCTGATCACGAAGTCGGCCCCGGCGTCTTTCAGTTCGTAAAAGTCACGGCGGTCAAACGCCCGCGCCAGCACCTGCACATGCGGGTGAGCCTGTTTCACATGCTGCAGCATGGTCAGCGCCCGCTGCGGATCATCAATGGCAATCACCAGCAGCCGCGCTTCATCAATACCGGCGGAGTGCAGCAGGTCCGGGCGGCTGGCATCACCGTAGTAACTCTTGATGTTCACCCGGCGCATGATATCGATGGTTTCCGGCTTATGGTCCAGCACGATGGTGGTGTAACCATTGGCCACCAGAATACGGTTTACGATCTGCCCGAAGCGCCCGCTGCCGGCGATGATGACACTGCCTTTTTCATCAATGGTGTCCGCCGCCCTGTCGTCGCTGTTCTGGCGGTACCTGGGCTGAATCAGCTTCTCAAAGACGATGAACAGCGCGGGGGTCAGGAACATGGACAAGGCCACCACCATCGACAGCTTCTGCGCCAGTTCAGCCGGTAACACCGACTGACCGACGGAATAATTCAGCAGCACAAAGCCGAATTCACCGGCCTGCGCCAGACTCAGTCCGAACAGCCAGAAATCGCTGGAACGCATGCGGAAGATCAGGCCCAGCACCAGCAGTATCAGGAGTTTGAGCAGCATCAGTCCGAGCGTCATACCGACGATGATGGCGAGATTCTGTTCGAGCACATCAAAGCGGATACCGGCTCCGACGGTGATGAAGAACAAGCCCAGCAGCAGCCCCTTGAAGGGCTCAATATCCGATTCCAGCTCGTGGCGGAATTCCGAGTTGGCAAGCACAACGCCGGCCAGAAAGGTTCCCAGTGCCGGTGACAGACCGATCATGCTCATCAGTGCCGCGATGCCGATCACCAGCATCAGTGCGGTGGCCGTGAAAGCTTCACGCAGGCCGGAGCCAGCCACAAAGCGGAACAGCGGACGGCTGAGGTAACGCCCCGCCAGCACCAGACCCGCCACTGAACCCATTACCACCAGGGCATTGGCCCAACCGGGCAGATGGCTGACCAGCGTCATGTCCTCGTGGCCATCGCTGGCGGCGTGGGCCGCTGAGTTCAGCAGTTCCGGCAAGGCCAGTAAGGGAATCAGCGCCAGCATGGGGATCACCGCGATGTCCTGAAACAACAGCACGGAGAAGGCAGACCGTCCGCCCTCGCGCTTACTCAGCCCTTTCTCATTGAAGGTCTGCAGCACGATGGCCGTCGACGACAGCGAGAAAATCAGCCCCACCGTCAGCGCCACACTCCACACCAACCCGGCCGCCATGGCCAGACCGGTCACAGCCGCGGCGGTCAGAACCACCTGCAGCCCGCCCAGACCGAGCAGGCGGGCACGCATGCGCCAGAGGGATTTCGGGTCCAGTTCGAGGCCGACCAGAAACAGCATCATCACCACACCGTATTCGGCAAAGTGCTGAATGGTCTGGGTTTCCTGCCCCACCAGACCGGTGAGCGGGCCGATAATCACACCGGCAATCAGATAACCGAGCACTGAGCCCAGCCCCAGACGTTTTGCCAGCGGCACCATGATCACAGCGGCCAGCAGGTAAATAAACGCGTTGAGCAGAAATCCGGTCATACCAGCCCTTCTCCGGTCAATGGCAGCGATAACGCCATCAGATCATTCAGTGTTGCCGTTTTATCCGCACCGGACAGGTCCAGCGAGCCGTCCTGCAGCGCCAGCAACACCTGTTGCCAGTCTTGCAGATGCTGATGGCTGCGCCCGTCCTGTGTCGCCGTGCGTGCGGCGAAGAGGGCGAACGGCGGCAGATAACGCATGCCGGTCAGCGCAGCGGTCTGCTCCAGCGGCCGCAGTATTTCGCGCAGTGTGGCGTGGTTGAAACCCTGTTGCGAATAGGCCTCCAGCGGCCCACCGGCGCTGACGGCGCAGAAGAAGGTTTTGCCGTGCAGTGCGCTGCCATCGTGGCCATACGCAAAGCCATACTCCAGCACCAGATCCTGCCACTCTTTCAGAATCGCCGGCGTGGAATACCAGTACAGGGGAAACAGGAAAACAATGATGTCGTGCTCCAGCAGGCGCTGCTGCTCGCGGTCAACATCAATATCAAAAGTCGGGTATTCCTGATACAGATCCACCGCAGTCACCCCCTGCAGGGACTGACACAGGTGGAACAGCGGCAGGTTAACCTCAGAGCGGTGCTGCGACGGATGCGCAAACAGCACCAGAATCCGCGGGGCTGTCATCAGTCGGCGGAACTCCCGTCAGCGCTGTCAGCGGCCTGAGTTTCAATGCTGACTTCAGACATCAGGGTCTTGTGCACCGGGCACTTGGCGGCGACGTCGATCAGCTTCTGACGTTGCTCAGCTGTCAGCTCATCGCCATAGAGCGTAATGGTTTTGGTGAACACATCTTTGTGGTTGACCTTTTCATGGGTCAGCCGGGCTTCAGCACGCTCCAGCGGCCATTGACGCTGCAGGGCAAACCAGCGGATGGTCATCACAGTGCACTCCCCCAGTGCGGCCAGCAGCAGGTCATAGGGCGCTGGCCCCAGGTTGGCACTGCCATAGGCCTCGGGCTCATCGCCACTCAGGCTGTGGCCGTTCACTTCAATATCCACGGCGTACAGGCTTTTGCCGTTTTCACTCACGTCAGCCGCAATCAGATCAGACATAGGTTACCTCAGATGATTATCAGGCCTGCCACCACTGCCAGATCAGATGCAGGGACAGGAGCGTCAGCAGCCATTTAAACCAGAAACGGAACTGCTGTTCAGGAATTCTTCCCAGCAGTTTAAGCCCTGCCCGGGTGCCGATAAAGCCACTCAGGATCATTGCCACCAGCAGCGGAATCCACTCGCGGTAACTGAACCCGGCAAAACCGAACACAGCGACCTTCAGCAGGTGTTGCAGGGTCATGGCGAACGAGAAGTTGGCGGTGTAACGCCAGCGGTCGGTGCCACGCCCCAGCCAGGCGGATACCAGCGGGCCGGTGGCGCCCACCAGCATGGTCATCAGGGTGGTCAGCAGGCCGCCGGAGAGCAGACCGGTGCGGGTGCTGCTGAGGCCGATAGCGGGAATCTTCCCCCAGCTCAGATAGAGGATAAAAAGTGCCACCAGCAGAGGGATAACCCCCGGCTCTATGCGATCCAGAAACCACACAGACAGCCCGGCGGCGATCACAGCGCCCACGCCGAACCAGAGCGCCAGACCGATCTGAAGATGGCGGCGCGACATCCAGGCGCGGGTGGCATTGGAGCCAAACTGCACAATGCCGTGCAGCGGCACCAGCGCCAGAGGTGGCATGATCGCGGCCATCACTGCAATCAGGAAAGAACCCCCACCCACTCCCAGCGCCGCGGTCATCAGTGAGCCTGCAAAGCTGGCCAGCAGCAGCAGGACGACGTCGGTCCAGGGCAGGCCGTTACTGATCAGGTCCATCATCCGCGGGGGCTGCCTCTGTCAGGTAGGGTTGCGGTTCATATCCCGGGTTGGCTTCCGGGCTAACGTGAGTGCGTTAATCGTCTTCAAGCAGATTCGTCAGCGAGCTGAAAAAGCCGGATGCCTCAGCCGCCGGGCGCATCATAAAGGGCCGCAGATACCCTTTCACATCGGCAAAGCTGATCAGGCCACCACTGATGGCCAGACGCAGGGAATAACAGGCGAGGATGTCGGCGACGGTCAAACGGTCTCCGACCAGAAAGCCATGGTCCGGCAGTTCCTTCACCAGCACGCCCAGCTTGAATCTGAGGATGTCTTCATAGCCGTCGCGCAGGCTCTCAGGCAGGATGCCGACACCGGCGAGAAAATAGTCCACCAGTCGCCCTTCAAAGGACTCACCGAACAGCGCCAGCCAGCGCAGGTACTCAAAACGCTCTTTGTCCTTGGCGAAGACTGCCAGCCCGGATTCCGGAAACGACTCGGCCAGATACAGACAGGTGGCGGTGGATTCGGTCAGGGTTCTCCCCTGCCATATCACCGTCGGAACACAGGCGTACGGGTTGACCGCGCGGTACTCTTCATGGCGTTGTTCACCCAGACTGATGCGATGCTCTGTGACCTCCATCCCGAGTTCATGAGCCAGCCAGCGGACCTTACCTGAGCGGTCGTTGACGCCAAAGCCATACAATTCCAGTTGTTTGTCGTTCATCATGCTTTCCCCTGCAGTATGAGGGCCTGCTGATACCACTCTTTTTTGCCGGTTCCGGTCATCTCTGCCAGCACCGCCGCCGCCTTTTTCGGCGGCAGCTCGTCCAGCAGCAGACGCAGCAGACGTTCCGTATCCAGGCTGCCCGCCCGGACCGGTTCCGGATTTCCGGACACCATGACCACAAACTCACCTTTCTGGTGATTGTCGTCCTCACTGAGCTGACTGAGCAGCTGCGGCAAGGTTCCCGTGTAAAACGACTCGAAGGTCTTGGTCAGCTCCCGCGCAACGCAGGCCGGACGGTCCGTGCCCAGCACCTCGGCCATGATCGACAGGGTATCGAGAATACGGTGGCGGGATTCATAAAACACCAGCGTCGCGGTTTCGTTTACCACAGCCTCCAGACGCTCGCGGCGGCCACCGGCTTTGTGCGGCAGAAAACCTTCGTACAGAAAACGGTCGGTCGGCAGGCCTGCCGCTGACAGTGCGGTAATCAGCGCACTCGGACCGGGAACCGGTGTCACAGTAAAACCGTCAGACCTCAGAGCGCTGACCAGCACATAACCCGGATCAGAAATCAGCGGCGTACCGGCATCGGACACCAGGGCAATGCTGCGGCCTTCGCTCAGGTGCTGGCGTACCTGCTCAATACGTTCGGATTCGTTGTGGTCGTGCACAGAAATCATGGGCTTACGCAGGCCGAGGTGCTGCAGTAATTTCTGCGTATGTCTGGTATCCTCGCACGCAATCAGATCAACCTGGCTGAGTATCTGAACCGCGCGTTCACTGATGTCGGCCAGATTACCGATCGGGGTCGCCACCACGTACAGGCACGCCCCCTGAGTTTGAGTCACCCTGTCCGGAACTGGAGTCATGCGGGATTTGTCACCTGGAAATATCACACTGAAAAAATGTCTGCTGGCGCTGACCGTCGTGGCGGCAACCACCGCAGGACTGAGCGGCTGCAGCAGCACAGCGGTGCAACCAACAGCGGCGCTGAGCGCGGATGAGGCAAAAGCTGACCGCCTGAGCACCATCCGCGATCAGCTGAACTCCAGTGAGTTTGACGATGCCCGCCAGGGATTGCAAGACATCTCCCCGACCTCTCTGCCCGCCCGTCAGCGTGCGGAATGGCACCTGCTGGCAACCCAGCTGCTGATTCACCAGGGCGATGCTGAAGCCGCCGCCAACCAGCTGAATGCCTTTGAACGCTTTATCAATCAGGCCAGTAACGGTCAGCAGAACCGCGCCGCGCTGCTGCAGGCCGGTATCCTGGAGCTGAGCGGCCACTGGCTGCAGGCCGCCCGTGAGCGCGACTTTATTTCCGGCACCCTGAGTGGCCAACAACAGGAAGATAATGAACAGCAGCTGTGGCAGGACCTGCTGCAGATTCCCGACACTGTATTGCAGGACGCCGCTGCCATTGCCCCGGATACGCGCTTTGGTGGCTGGCTGAAACTCGCTGCCATCAGCCGCAATTACCGCCTGACGCTGGATGATCAGGTCGCCTCGCTCAACGACTGGCGCCAGCAGAACCCCGGACATCCGGCGTCGCAGAAGTTGCCCGGCACCCTGTCGCAGCTGGAGAGCATTGCCGCCGAACGCCCGCAGCACATCTCCGTGCTGCTGCCGCTGAGCGGCCGTCTGGCACGCAGTGGTCAGGCCATCCTTGATGGCTTTATGGCCGCCTATTACCAGTCTCTGTCGCAGGGATCGCCGGTGCCTGTCATCGACGTCATGGACAACAACCAGCTGACCGACATCAACGCCGCCTATTTCGAAGGGGTGATGAACGGCAGCCAGTGGCTGATCGGCCCGCTGAGCAAAGACGACGTGCAGTCACTGGCCAGCCAGCCGGTACTGCCTCTGCCGACACTGACACTGAACTACGCCGACCTGATGCCGGATGCGGAAAGCAGCTCCGCCTCACCGGATGATCTCTACCAGTTCGGCCTCTCCGCCGAGGACGAAGCGCGCCAGGTTGCTGACCGTGCCTGGGCTGACGGCCACCGCCGTGCGCTGGTGATGGCGCCACAGGGGGACTGGGGTGAGCGTGTGTACAGCGCCTTCCGCGACCACTGGCTGAATCTCGGCGGTGACATCGCCGAAACCCGCTTTTACCCGCGCACCAACGACTACAACCCGGAAGTACGGCAGATGCTGAATGTCGATGACAGCGCCAGCCGTCATCAGTCGGTACAGAGTCTGGTGCGTCTGCCGGTGGAGTTTGAACCGCGCCCGCGTCAGGATGCCGACTGGCTGTTCCTGCTCGCCCTGCCGGAACAGGCACGGCTGATCAAACCGGCACTGGCCTTTAATTTCGCCTATGATCTTCCTGTATACGCTACATCACAGGTGTACTCAGGGACCGATAACGCCGACCGTGACCGCGACCTCAACGGCATCCGCTTCTGCGATCTGCCCTGGTTGCTGCGGCCGTCGGAGATCCGTGCGCAGATGGATAAAGATCTGGGCAGCAACGGCGGCAGTTATGCCCGCTTACACGCCATGGGAGTGGATGCCTACCGCCTGATGGAACGTATCCGCCAGCTGCAGGCCTTCCCGGACAGCCGTATCTACGGCGCCAGTGGCATCCTGTCGCTGGACGACCAGCGGCGTATACACCGCAGCACAGAGTGCACCGAGTTTGCCGGTGGCGTACCGGTGAGACTGGCCGAACAGCCAGCCGCCCCTCTGAATTCAGCAGAGGCGCCATAAGAAGTGCCATTATTACTTCTGTACAACAGGAGGTTGTATGTGGTTCAGGAAGAGCCTGCAGAAAACAACAAAACCCTCAACCCGTGCCCGCGGCATGCAGGTAGAACGTCAGGCTGAGGCCTGGCTCTGCGGTGAGGGTCTGTCCCCACTTGAACGCAATTACACCATTCGTGGTGGTGAGCTGGATCTCATCATGCGTGAAGGCGACGTACTGGTCTTCATTGAAGTCCGTTACCGCAAGACAGAGACCCACGGCAGCGGCGCCGAAAGCGTCGATCCGCGCAAGCAGAAGCGCCTGCAGAAAGCCGCGCAGCATTACCTGCAGGCGCACTTCGGCAACCGGGAACCGCCCTGCCGTTTCGATGTCATGTCAGTGTCCGGTACGCCAATGCATTTTGAGTGGATCCGGAATGCCTTCTGAGCCCGGTGCCGCAGGCTTTAACGCCCGGACCTTTTTCATTATGATGACGCCACATTTTCCGGAGTGACCGCCTGTGCAGGATCGAATTATCAGCCATTTCGGCGCCAGCATTGAAACCAAAACCTATGCCGCTGAAGTACTGCCGCCCTTTATCGAACACGCGGCACAGATCATGGTGAACTGCCTGATCCGCGAGAATAAGATCCTCACCTGTGGCAACGGTGGTTCCGCCGGTGACGCCCAGCACTTCTCTTCCGAGCTGCTGAACCGCTTTGAGCGCGAGCGTCCGGGTCTGCCGGCCATCGCCCTGACTACCGACTCCTCGACCATCACCTCAATTGCCAACGACTACAGCTACAACGAGATCTTCAGCAAGCAGATCCGTGCGCTGGGCAACGCCGGTGATGTACTGCTGGCCATTTCCACCAGCGGTAACTCCGCCAATGTAGTACAGGCCATTCAGGCGGCGCATGAGCGCGACATGATTGTGGTTGCCCTGTCCGGTAAAGATGGTGGGGATATGCGCGCGGTACTGACCGACAACGATGTGGAGATCCGCGTACCGTCAAAAAGCACCGCACGCATTCAGGAAGTGCACCTGCTGGTGATTCACTGCCTGTGTGATCTGATCGACCACTCCCTGTTCGGCGACGATTACTGAGACAGCACCTACTGGGACAGCCGACCGGGTGGCGTCTGCGGCTCTGCCGCAAGCCATTCTGATTCGTCCGCCAGAGGCATGGGGGCGCTCAGACTGACGGCCGCACGGCTGGCACTCGGTGTCTGCCCCGTCCAGCGGCGGAACGCGCGGCGGAAGTTCGCCACCCCACCCGATTTCAGTTCAGCCGCAATCTGCTCGTTACTCCAGCCCTGCACATGCATGCAATACAGTGAGCGGTGCAGCCGTACCGCATCCTGCAGCCCCTGATAGCTGATGCCGTTACGGCTGAGGCGCCGCTTCAGCGTCGCCGGGCTCATGTGCAGTTCAGCCGCCATCACGGTCAGCCCCGGCAACTCAGCCTCTTCACGCAGCAGACAACGGTGCAGGCGCTCATAAATGGCTTCGCTCAATGTCATTGCCGGAGCGGCCTGCGCCAGAGTAAAGCGCTGGCTGGCCGCGTCAGAGTGCCAGGCCACATCCAGCCAGTCCCGCTCAATCACCATCACATCCACCCCGGCGCTAAACTGCAGCTGCTCGCCCAGATAGACCTGATGGGCTGCAATGGATGCAGGCACAGGTTCTGTGAAAAAGAACCGCCATGTCAGCTCCGGCAAAGACGCCTGGGTGAAAGCATTGAGTGCCGCCATCTGCGCCTGCACCAGAAAGGCATGCTCATCCCCGGCACCAAAGCCGTCCAGCCACTGCACGTAACAGTAGTGACGGTCGGTCGTGATACGCGGAATCAACAGGGGCGACAAAGCGTAGCGGAAATCACTGAGACGCTGCAGAGCCTCGCGCAGACAGCTGGCTGAGGCCAGTGCTTCACTCACCGCCCCCTGATAACCCGGCCAGAAACCCATGCCCCAGCGGAAGCTGAGTTCCGGATCCTGAATCAGTCTGCGGGCGTTGCGCAGCAGCTGATGCACCTGCTGTGGCGACACCATCAGGCCGGGACGCGACAGATCTTCAGCAAACAGGCCACTGCCACGCAGAAGTTTATGTTCAGACAGCCCGGAGCCGAGCATGAGGTTAAGCAGACGGGCGCTGTGGGCGTGCAGTGGCAGGCATTTCTGATCGGCCTCCAGCCAATGCGCCCTGCCCACCGCTGTGGCCGTCATCAGAACGGGCTCAGGACGCCAGGCTCTGACCGCTGCCACTGGCGGCCATACGCACCGCCAGATTGGCCCGCTGGATCAGGTCGCCCGGGGTATCGCCGGGCTGACGTACTGCCACACCGACAATCAGGTTCTGTTTCAGCACCTGTCCGGTGCTTTCATCGCGGAAGGCAAAGTGCTCCACCGCGGCCCGCAGCTGACCGACCAGATGCAGCGCCTGGGCCGGTGTGGTCTGCGGCAGGGAGATCACCAGACGGTCCCGGGCATAACGGCACAGCAGGTCACCGGAACGCAGGTTGAGCATCAGCAGCTCAGCGCTTTCGCGCAACAGGCGGTCCCCCTCTTCGTGGCCATATCTGCGCTCAAAATGTGGAAATCCTTCCAGCTCAGCCATCACCAGAACACGCACTTCATCGGGAAAGTACCAGCTCTGAGCCAGTGCTTTCTCCAGCTGATCGACCCGGCCCAGCTGCTTCAGGCCATCCAGCCACAGGTGATCACGGAAGCACTGTTCACGTTTCTGCAGCTGACTGCGGATGGCCAGCTGCTCCTGCTGCCAGTGCCACAGGCCCCAGGTCAGCACCCCAATACCAAACGGCATGGCAAGGGATTCGACCATAGGCTCCCAGGCCTGAGACGACGCCAGATGGAAAAACTCATCGAGGGTATCCGCCCACATGGCCAGAAACATAAAGCCCAGCCCAAGGGTCAGCAGATTGGTCACCCGCCCGGCCGGACGGCTGCCGAGAATCATCAGCATCCAGAAGCCGACCGCCAGGGCACTGCCGCCCTCACCGAGCACATCGATCCAGTCAATGTCAGCCAGTGTTTTGGGCTCGCCAAGCAGAGCTGAGGCCAGCAACAGCGCAGCGGCCAGTAATGAAATCAGCAGAATCTTCTGACGGTGCAGTATCAGTAATTGAGGCATAGTGGGTCTCCGGAGGCAGAACAGCATACGCCCGCGCTGATGACAGAATTGTTACAGCAGCCTCAGACGGTGGAATCAGACAAGGGGGTCAGATCGGCTCAGGCCATTCGCTGAGCGGTGGAATTTTTCTCAGAAAATGCGCTCATGCAGCACCGTCTCTGGCCTGCAGGAGAGTCACATAAGATCAGACAGGCAGCCAGAAGCCGCTTTAACGGCCCTGGCACGCACCGGCTGCCAGTGACCGTCACATAACCGTCACAATCTCTTTTTAGCGTGGCAGCCATCTGACTACCGGACTCACTGGAGAACCCCATGAAGACCCGTTTCACTCCGACTGAAATGACGCTGTCTGCGCTGACGCTGGCACTGCTGACCAGCAATGCCGCGTTCGCCGACGGCATCATCAATGGCCGCCTGACCTCCGCTCAGGGCAGTGCCGCCCTCAATGGCCTGACCATTCACATTGATGAACTGAACCGCGATGCCCTGACGGCAGACGGCGGCCGCTTCCGCTTTCCGCAGGTAAAAGCCGGTGAGTACACCCTGAGCGTGACCCAGGGCGGCGAAGTCATCGGTCGTGAAACCATTCAGGTGACGGACAACCAGACCACCAGCACCACCATTTCCATTGATGATTTCGGTGCCCGGGAAGAGATTCTGGTGGTCGGTCAGGCGGCTCAGATCCAGCGTTCGCTGGACCGTCAGCGCTTTGCCGACAACACCATCAGTGCCGTGGATGCCGATGCCATCGGTCAGCTGCCGGATGCCAACGCCGCCGAAGCCCTGCAGCGTATCCCGGGCCTGTCGATTGAGCGTGATCAGGGTGAAGGCCGCTTTGTGCGCGTGCGTGGTATCGGTGCCGAACTGAACAGCGTGACCGTCAACGGTGCCCAGATTCCGGCTCCGGAAGCCGGTACCCGTGCCGTGGCACTGGACGTCATTCCATCACCGCTGCTCAGCTCCCTGACCGTAACCAAGACCCTGACCCCGGACATGGATGCCAACGCCATCGGCGGCACCATTGATATCAAAAGCATCTCCGCTCTGGATCAGGATGGCCCCTTCTACACCCTGAGCGTGGAAGGCAGCCGTGATGGTCAGAGCAGCCAGAACAGTCCGGCCATGGCGGTGTCCGGCGGTAATGCGTTCAATCTCGCCGGTGGTCAGCGCTTTGGTGTCGCGGCCGCCCTGAGCTGGGATGAGCGCAGATTCGGTTCCGATAATGTCGAAACCGGTGGCGCCTGGGACCTGGAAGACGGTGAAGACCTGCTGGAAGAAATCGAAATGCGCGAGTACAGCATCACCCGTACGCGTCTGGGTGCCGCGCTGAATCTGGAGTACGAAGTGGATGCCAACAACCGCTTCTACCTCAACAACCTGTACAGCAGCTTCAAAGATGAAGAGCAGCGTCAGGCCGTGGTGACCGCCTTCTACGAAACCGTTCTGGATGATGAAGGTGAAGAAGACGAAGAAGACATCGCCATCGCCCCGGGCACCCTCAGCAGCGGTGAAGTGGAACACGAGCTGAAAGACCGCGAAGAAACTCAGGAGATCCTCTCCACCCTGTTCGGCGGTGAGCACTTCATCAACGACTGGACCGTGGAATATCAGCTGGGTCTGAGCAAGGCCTCGGAAGACCAGCCGGATGCCATCTCAGGTGCGGTGTTCAAAGGCGACTTTGATGACCTCAGCTACCGCAACACGCGTAAGCCGGTGGTGTACGGTCCGGCCGGTTTCTACGACGCAGCGGAATATGAACTCGACGAAATCGAAGTCGAAGACAGCTACGCCGAAGACAAGCAGACCATGGGTAAGCTCGACATCACCCGCGACCTGCTGATCGGCGAGCGCTTTGCCGTCATCAAGGGCGGTATCAAACTCACCCGCCGTGAGAAAACCCAGGACGTGGATGTCACCCTCTACGACGAGTTTGATGACTCCCTGCCGGATGCCACCATGGCGGACTTTGCCAGCGCTGAGGTCGATTACTCACTGGGCCGCTTCGGACCGGGCATCAGCAAATCAGCCATGCGCAGCTCGCTCGCCGGTCTGGGCGCGGAATCCATTAACGCGGAAGACTCGGCCAACGCCTCCGTGCTGGAAGACTACAGCATCGACGAGGACATCCGTGCGGCGTACCTGATGGGTACCTTTGATGTGACCGACCGCATCCGGGTAATCGCCGGTGTCCGTCATGAGGCCACCGAAGTGACATCCGACGGTTACGCCGTCACCCTGTCAGAAAACGACGCCGGTGATGAGGTAACCACCGTCACCGCCGTTTCCGCAGACAAAGACTACAGCCACACCCTGCCAGCCCTGCTGACCCGCTTCCGCCTCAGCGACAGCACTCAGCTGCGCGCCTCGGTGACTCAGTCAGTGGTACGTCCGACCTTTGAACAGATGCGCCCCAATATTGAAGACGACAACGGGGAAGCCGAGCTGGGTAACCCGGATCTGAATCCACTGGAAGCCGTGAACCTGGATCTGGGCGTCGAACACTACATGAGCAGCGCCAGCGTGCTGTCCGCCTTTGTGTTCAGCAAGTCGATTGAGAACTTCATTTACGAGACCGAGCTGGTCGGCTCACCTCAGTACGCCGCCTATGACGAAGTCTCTACCTTCCGCAATGGCGATACCGCCACCCTGACCGGTATCGAGCTTGCTGCATCGCACAAGTTCACCAGCCTGCCGTCACCGTTTGACGGGTTTCTGATCGGTGCCAACGCCACCTTCACCGACAGTGAAGCCACCATCAGTGCCTACGATGAAGGCGAAACCCTGAAACGTGACATCCGCCTGCCAAGTCAGTCAGACACCACCGGCAACCTGGTTCTGGGTTATGAAAACACTGTTTTCAGCGTGCGGGTTGCGGCCAACTACAAATCGGAGTATCTGCTGGAAGTCGGCAGCATCGAAGACGGTGAATCGGATCTGTACGCCGACAGCCAGACCATGGTGGACATCAACAGCGCCTGGAATGTGACCGACCAGCTGAAGGTCACCTTTGCGGTTGCCAACCTGACGGATGAACCTTACTACGTGTACCAGAAGAGCAACCGCTACAATGCTCAGTATGAAGACTACGGTCCGACGTACCGTCTGGGTGTACGCTTCAGTCACTTCTGATGTCAGGCCCGCAGCCCTTGTGGCTGCGGCAGTTCAGAGCCGGCTCAGAGACGCTGAACCGGTTCTGTGTTTAACCGATTTTTCAGGACTCACATGAATTTTTCTTTTTCTCCGGCCACGGCAGGCAGCGCGCTTGTTCTGGCCTCCGGTCTGCTTCTGAGCGCCTGTCAGACAGCACCGTCCCCGCAGTCACAGGCCATCAGCAACATCGAAACCCTGGCGGTCAGCCCGGTCATCCGCGAAGCCGAAACCGGCTGGCGCCTGGGCCGCTCTGTACTGAGCCTGCATCCGTCACGCGGTATCCTGCTCAACGGCGTGGTCATCAGCGACGGTCCGGGCAGTGCGGAATACGGCGACCGCCGCGCTGATGCTTTTCTGACCTTTGATTCTGCCAGCCAGAGCCTGGTGCTGTTCCGCGCCGATGAAACGGGCGTCAGCACAGTACAGACCAGTGCTCCGCTGAGCTATGCCCTGGAGGGCCTGTGCCTGTATCAGCCTGAAGGTGAACCGCTGCAGGCCTTTGTGCTGGGTGAAGATCAGCTGGCGCGCCAGCTGATCCTGCAGGGCGAAGGTGAGCAGTTGTCGTTGCAACCGGTGCGTACCCTGCCACTGCCTCCGGGGACTGAATACTGTGCCGTCAGCGATGTGATGCAGACCCTGTTCATCAGCGAAGAAGGCATCGGCGTGTGGTCCATGCCTGCTTCAGCAGAGAAAGAACCGGTACGCGAAGCCGTGGATATGGCCTCGCCCTGGGGCCAGCTGACCGGCGGCCCGGGACCCCTGGCCATCAATGGCGATCACCTGCTCGTGGCCGGCGTTGGTACGGCGCAGCTGCAGTCGTACCGGATGGACAGCGCAGGCTTCATTCTCACCCGCCACTGGCAGTTACCAGCAGACACCGCCATTGAAACCGTGACCGTCAGTCAGGGAGGCGATGCGGTCGCGCTGCTGCTGTTCGATGACAACAGCAGTACTCTGATTGGTGCCAGCCTGCCGACACCACCGGCTCTGAACCTGCCCGCGCCACTGCCCGTGGTCAAAGCGGTGGTTGAGACCACACCCGTCGCCACCGACGGCGATGCCGCGGATGATCCGGCCATCTGGGTCAATCTCAGTAACCCGGAGGCCAGCCGGATTCTGGGCACCAACAAGAAAAGCGGGCTGGCGGTGTACAACCTGAAGGGGGAGCAGCTGCAGTTTCTGGATGCCGGGCGCGTCAACAACGTGGATGTCCGCCAGAACTTCAGCCTCAACCGAACCCCGATGGACATTGCCGCGGCCAGCCAGCGTGACCGCCAGGCCATCAGCCTGTTTGCCATTGACCCGCAGAGCGGTGAGGTCAGCCCGGCCGGTGAAATCGCCATCACACTGGATAATGTCTACGGCCTGTGTATGTACATGAGCCGTGCGCAACAGGCGTACGTCTTTATCAACGATGAAGATGGCCGCTTCCAGCAGTACCGTATCAGCAGCAGTGAAGACGGCTGGAACGGCACTCTGGTGCGCGAGTTTGCGGTGGAGACTCAGCCAGAGGGCTGCGTCGCCGATGATCTGAGCGGGATTCTGTACCTGGGTGAGGAGAACCGCGCGGTCTGGACCATCCCGGCCATGCCGGACACCACCACCACGCCACAGCTGATGGTACCTGTGTCGGATGCGCTGGTGGCCGATATCGAAGGTATGGGCCTTTACCGTGAAGAGGGCCGCACCCTGCTGGTGGTGTCCAGCCAGGGCAACGACAGTTATGTGGTGTACGATACCGCAGCGCCTTACCCCATGCTCGGACGCTTCCGGGTCGGTATGAACGCGGCGGCAGGCATTGACGGTGCCTCGGAAACCGATGGCCTTGAGGTCACCAGCATGATGCTGGGTGAGGACTTTCCCCGCGGCTTACTGGTGGTGCAGGACGGGCGCAATGTGATGCCTGCTGAACACCAGAATTTCAAGCTGATCAGCTGGGAAGAAATTGCTCCGCTGCTCACTCAGAGCAGCCGCTGAAACACCCCTGCCAGAGGGTTTCCGGAGCGATTCCGTAACCCCTCCGTTAAAATCATACTTCCGGTTGGTCATTCTCAGCCGGAAGTCTCAAAAAAATTCACAACCCCAGATTTCATGCGGCCTGCAGAGCGGTTTACGCGAACATTCAGCCCCATTACCGTGGCCCGGAAAGTTACCGTTTGTATGCGGCTGTAACCGCTTCTTAGTATTGTGTTCCGATTCGAATACCCCGGAAGATTTTCAGCCGGGATGTCCTAGCCTGTGAGTATCGAAAACATTCCTGACAGGGTATGGACCATGAAAAAACTGCTCACTCTCACCGCTGCTTTCTTCTTCAGCTTTGCTGCTCAGGTATCAGCGGACAGCAATAACGTATCTCTGGAGCGTTATCTGGATAACCTGTATCTGGATCACTCCATCGGCTTCCGTGCGGGTGCACCAACCACCACCCAGAACGTCGATATCAATGTGAAAGAAGTCTACCTGCGCCGCGAAATGCCGCAGTACAACATGGGTCTGATGATTCCATCGGTGGAAGTGGCGGTAGCTCAGCTGAACGCCGATGGCCAGCGTGGCTATAACTACAGCGTCGGCCCGGCTCTGACCATTCCGCTGTATGGCATGGGTTCCAAGCTGCAGCTGGTTGGCCACACCAAAGTACACTGGCTGACCAAGCACGACTTCGGCCGTAAGCGTTACGGTGGCCCGGTACAGTGGACCTACGCCTTCGGTGGTAAGTATCAGATCCAGAAGAACTCATACATTGAGTATGTGTGGGAGCATATGTCCAACGGCGACCGCTACCTGTTCAACCCGGCTCTGGAAACTCACAAGCTGGCTCTGGGTGTGAACTTCTGATCTGACCCACAAGGCACGCTCTGCGAAGGCTGAACCCTCAGCCTTCCGGCAGTTGAAGAGCGCCCTGTGTCTTCAGCTGCCGCACCACCTGATCGACAGTAAAGTCGATAATCTTGTAAAAACTGCCGTTGATCTGTCCGTGGGCATCCAGGAAGTTACGGAAGCGCAGAAACAGATCGTAATCTACCGGTTCCTGATCCAGCCAGAACTCCTCCAGCGACTTCTGATTGCACAAGCCACCAATATCGTAAAACGCCGTTCCCAGCACTTTCACTGGCGCTTTGTGGAAGAAAGCTGAAATCGCCGTGGTGCTGTTGATCGTCACCACCCCTTTGCAGTGTTCCAGCAGGGTCGGCAGATGCTGATCGTGGCAATACACCAGCCGTCCTTTCAGATCGTGCTGCTGAACCAGTTCATCGATCAGTTCCTGATACAGGGTATGCCCGCGGTCCATGGGATGATGCTTGATCACCAGACGGTCACGCGGGTCTGCTACCCGGGCAAACGACGCCACCACTTCGCGGATGCAGTCGCTGATGGAGTTATACGGGGAATGGAAAAAAATCTGTGCGTCGTTGGCCACCTGCAGCGGGAACAGGAAGTAACGGCCATCGTGTTCTTTCAGCAGTTCCGGCAGAAGGTATTGTTCACTGGCGCGGAAGCGGTAATGACGCACTGCAGCACGCACCCAGCAGAAGGCTTCGTACACCGCATAAAAAGAGCGGTGATGGCGGTAGTGCGGATAACGCCAGGCAACGGCGTTACCGGCAATGTAATAGCTCATGGCAAAGCGCACGCGGTTCCACAGGTGGTTGCCGACTTTGGTTTCCGGCAGACGCTCTACTGACTCCCAGGCTTCGATCTGACGCCGGGTAATGGAGCTGTAGCCATTCACCCCGTTCAGTTCCATGGTCAGATGATTCGGGCGGATATACCCTTCTTCAAAGGCGTAAAAGCGGATATTGCTGCGTCGTGCGACTTCTTTGGCCAGACGGTGATAGACGCGGCAGTCACCGTACACAAAGATGTCGCTGATGTTTTCCCGGCGGATAAAGTCTTCAAGATACGCAGGCCAGGCTTCGATGGTGCCGCGGTAGGAGACGGAGTCGATGTCGCGGCTGTACCAGGCATCGCCACCGTTGAAGTTAATCTTATGGGCGCGGATACCTTCGTCGGTCAGACGCTGAACCATTCTGCTGAAAAACGGGCCTAAAGGTCCCTGTAAAAATAAAACTGCCATGTGGTGCGGTCAGCGGAAAAATGCTTCCTTAAGGTAGCGGGCTTTACGTATCTGCCGGGACAACCAGGTGCTGCTGAGATCCCGTCCGGAAGTCCACAGCTGACGTTCCCGGGCGAGCTCGGCAATCACCTGCTCCGGACTGGCCGGGCTGCGGGCGTTCCAGCTGAAGCAGCGACAGTACAGTACCAGAGCGGTATAAACCAGCTCTTCTGTCTTAAGAATGGCTGTCCGTTCCGGGAATTCCAGTTCATCCGTGGTTAAACCCCATCCAGCATAAAAAGGAGAGCCCCAGACATGGACCTGTTTATTGCGGATCAGCGCTTCAAAACCGGTCAGTGAGGTCATGGTGCTGACCCGGTCACACTCCTGCAGCAGCTCGTGCATATCCACATGGGTGACGTAGAGGTCTGCCTGTGTCAGTGCCCGTTCCTGCCCCAGCGCGCCGGGGCGCACACCGGAATACAGATCCGGGTGTTCTTTGAACAGGATGAAGGCCTCAGGGTAGGTACGGCGTGTGGCCTCTAACAACGCCAGATTGCTCTTCACCACGCCACGGCTGTTCTGCACTGACTGGTCAGCTTCGTACTGCCCTGGCACGAGAATAATCTCCCGCCCGGCGGCCAGTTCACGGATGCGGTAACGCTCACTGCTGCCAATCTGATCGGAATAACCCAGGTTGTATTTGGTGACTGCCAGGCTGTTAAGCAGGCCCTGCAGGTGACGCCCGCGGGCACGGCGCTCATCATCAAACGTGGTGGTGTTGAGCAGCGTGAGAATATCAGAGGCTTGGCCGGCGCGGTAATACAGCCCCCGGGTATCGATCACCAGACAGGACGGGCGACGCAGATCTGCCCCCAGACCAACGGAACGGACGAAGCCGTCTTCCATGCGCCAGAAGGGAATGCCATCCGCACGGGACTGCTGCTCCAGCTCAGGCTCTTTATTGCCCCAGACCAGAATGGCATCTCCCGGGCCTGCGGCTTTACGCGCCGCGGATGCCCGGCCGGTAAAGACCACCCGGCGCGCCATATCACCGACGAACTGGCGCACAAACGCCCGCTTCCACAATGAAAAGCCAACGGCATAACAGGTGCTGACTCCGCCACGGTCGGCCCGGGCCTGTTGCTCCAGCAGGTAGGCCACCACATCTTCGGCTTCGCACCGCACGACGGCACCCGGCAGACAATACCGCGGATAACGGATCAGAGCTGCCGCCACCAGCTGTGGCAGTGTCAGGATCTGGTGCCGCCGGTCACAGCGCATGCGGTCCTGCGTCAGCCCCCAGCCGGCGTAAAACGGCAGGCCGAAACAATGCACAGTTTTACCGTACAGCAATGCCTCAAACCCCAGTTGCGAGCTGACACAGTACACCTCGCTGACGGCTGCCATCAGTTCCGGAACAGAGCAGTCTTCCGCCAGAAAAAGAACCTGATCGTCCACGCTGTCCGGAGAGAAATAGCCACGTTTTTTGCCGAGCAGAATATCCGGGTGGGTTTTGATCAGAATCTGTGCGTCCGGATGAGCCCGGCGGGCCTCTTCCAGCATGGTGCGGAACGTGGATGCATCGGCGCCGGCGGAAGGCACCGACATATCATTAAAAACCTGATCGACCAGCAGTATTTTTTTCTGGGAATTCTGACCGATGTAATCGGGTAATGGCTGGCGCGGGTGATTGTATTTGGATAAACCGTGACCAGTTATCAGGTCTGTAAGGTTTTCAGAACGTTGACAGAACTCCGGGGTAAACCAGTGCTCTATGTCGTTACACAGGTTTTCAAGTTCAGACGCTGTGGCTGAATCGTAGTAAATGCCCTGACTGTCAATAATAAGTGACAGTCGCTCTGAGCCCATCGCCGGGTGACCGGCATAGGCCAGAAAGCCATCTTCCAGCCTCAGGTAGGGGATATTATGCTGCAGGGCAAAGCGCCGGGCACCTTGTGTATTCGGTTTATTACCCCAACCAACGACGATATCGTCAGAGGCAGGCGATGCAGCAGGCGTAATGCTTCTGAAGTACGGCAGAGACTCTTGTCCGGCGAAAAAACGCCGCAGACTGTGCTGTTTGCGGATACCCGGGGAGGCACTCCAGATCACTGCTGACATGCTGTAGAAAAACTCTGCTTATCGTAACAATTGGTGACTATAACACAGGGCTGAGAGAACATTTTTTAACATCCGCAGTTTAGTCCGGTGACCCATAAACGCTATAATTTCAGTCATTAATGTTTTTTACTTTTTTATTGTCAGCTATCCGTAGGTCTGACACCTGACACCCGGTTACCTTTGTTCATGTCGATTCTTTTTGTCAGCTGTTCCAAAAGACGAAACGCGGTTTATCTGGATGCTTCTGCCAGATATCGCTGTTTTTTCCCGGCTGAACACCTTCTTAATCTGGGCATTCAGGCACACGTTACCCACATCCGCAAAGCCGACAGCCTCAACCTGAGAGAATACCGTTATCTGGTGGTGCACCGTCCACAGTTCGGTAAGCCTCTGTTGCGCCTGATGCGTAAAGCTCAGGCAGCCGGTATCCGGCTGATTGCTGACTTTGATGACTTTCTGTTTTCTCCGGAATCCGCAGAGTGCAGCCCGGCCGTTCGTTCCGGCAATATGACCGTACGCGAAGCACAGCGTCAGTTCGGGCTTTACCGTGATGCGCTGATGCTGTTCAGTCATTGCTGGGTCTCTACCGACACCCTCAAACATCAGGTGTTGCGTTATGTTCCGGACTGTCAGGTCGATGTGGTTCACAACCGGGTACCTCCCCGCTGGGCCATGCTCGCCGAACCCCGTTCCAGTGAAGAGCGCCTGGCCGGAAAGGTTATCCGCTATCTGCCGGGTACCAGCCACCACATTCACGACTTCATGACGATTCTGCCCGCGCTGAACCGCCTGCTGGAAGAACACAAAGACGTCAGTCTGGAGATCATCGGTGATCTGAAGCTGCGTTCCGACGAGCTGCCGAAAAACCGGGTGACCTTCCGCAAGTACCTGCCGTATGAAGACCTGCCGGAAGTGATCGCTGAAAGCTGGCTGACCATTGCGCCACTGGCGGCCAACACCTTCAATAACTGCAAGTCTGCGCTCAAGTTCTGGGAGAGTGGCCTGATGGGTGTGCCATTGATTTCTTCCCCCCTGCCCGACGCAGAACGTTTCCCCAACGCCGGTCTGCGCATCTGCCGGACGGAGGCAGAGTGGCTGGATGCATTCACTGACATGCTTGACCCTGACACCTACTGCACAGCCTCTTCACAGGCCCGGGCCACCGCCAAATGTGCGATTTTTGACCGCTCCGGTGACCGCCGTATTGAACTCCTGGGAGACCTGCGCGCCTACCGACGACCAGAACCAAACACCGACAGTTACTGGCAGACACAGCAACTGTGGATGAAAGCGCATTTCGGCAACAACTGGCCGGAGACGGTGCTGAGCCCGACCGACCCTCAGTTCAGTCTGGCGTTCGAAACCCTCGACCGTATGCCGCAGGACCTGACCCGCTACACCGATGAGCTGGAAGCCATGTGTCTGAACAGTACTATCGGCATTCATGAGCCGGATATGTCAGAAGTGATTTACCGCAAGATGCGCAAGCTCTACCGTAACCCGCGGCTGTTCTTTGCAGACAGCTACCGCAAGTGGTTCCGCTGAAACAGATTCAGGAGTTCAGGTAGGTAAAGACCCATTGTATTCTGCACTGCCAAGGCGTCGCAGCAGGTCCAGGAGCAACTCAGCGCTCACCTCATGCGACATATTCCTGCTTACCCACTCTCGCGGCGCATAGAGATTTGGCTGCGACCACTTCAGAACCTGCAGCAGCTCCGGCAGATTACGCCAGCGCCAGCCTGTCTGACTGGTAAGATAAGGGCAACTGGATGAAGGCACAAGAATGCCATTAAATTCGGTATGGAAATTATCCCAGCAAAGTGTCGGCACATTCATGGCCCACATCTCTGCCAGAGCTATCCCCTGAGTCTCACGCTGGGACAGAACAACCGCCGATTCACAGTGGCGTAACGCCTCCCGGAGTTCTTCTTTACGGTACTTACCGTAATGAATCATATCAACCTGATACCCTGCTTCTTCCAGACCGGCCTTAACTTTGTTGGCAAACACCGGCTTCCGCTTTTCATAAAGCAGAATACGGCCCGGTTCAGGCATGCTGTTTCCATCCCAGTACCGGGTATCAACACCTGCACGCCATTCATGAATTTTATTGCTGAGCGAGGGGCTGCAGAAACGCCATCCGGCCTTGGCCCAGAACCCCGCCGTAAGAACCGCATCGACTTCTGGATCAGCCAGAATGGAATCCAGCTCTGACAGTAACGACATCGGGTTAGTGGGATCCTCCGCCTCAGCCAGAAGACCTTTCAGACCGGTTCTGTGGGTGTCCTCCAGCTCCATAATTGGGCCTGCCACCAACAGAAAAGAGCAGCCAGACCGCTTACGGTTGATCATCTGCCGGAGTACTTCTGTATCAGAAAGCACCACCACCGTATCGCCTTCCTGTGGCAAAGACTCAGGCTGATGTTGATAAGTTATGCCAAGAGCATCGAGCCCTGCTCTCAGACCGGCCAGGCGTGAGAACTGTACAACACCGTTCAGATCCTCCCCGGAAAGCCCGGCACGGTGGGTATAAATAAGCAGCATCTGATTCCCTCCTGATCAGATAAAGTCAGCGTCGCCGAGCGTAATCCACCAGGGAATGTCCTTGAACTGCTCAAAGCTGCTTCCCTTGGTGTACATCAGGGCCAGAGAGGCCTTCACGCCATTCCATTTCACGGTATCAGACCCCGCAATGTACTGACTCACCCACTCCATCAGCCACATGCGGATTTCGCTGACCTTCAGCAGCGCCGCCAGTTGACTGATGTTCTCAGTCAGAGCCGCAATATCCCCGATATAATCCACCACCCGGTAAATTCCATCCGGAAAGAGTGACAGGACAAACACCGCATCAACTGAGGCCGCTATCTGGTATTCGTTCTGCGGGTGAAAGCGATAGCGCTCCAGCAGATAGAGCCAGCTGCGGTCGACCATACAGGCACCGTTAAGCGAGGCTTTCAGCTGTTTATTAGCCGAGTTCCAGATCCTTTTCAGAGCATCATCAAAGGTAGTTACCAGACTGAATGTGGAAGACCCGGGTGCATTTGAAGTCAGAAAGCGCACCAGATGGACATTGCCACCATCGTTATACAGTGCCAGGCGTCGCGCCATCTTCATGTGACGCCCGTGAGGAAAGCCAAATCCCACCATGTAGTCCGTCCATAGCGGATCTTCGGATATCTGCTCCTGCATCTGCATCATGGTGATATAGGCAACCTGAGCATAACTGCTGGTGACCAGTCCTCCACGATGCGATGAATCCACCATGATATCGCCCACCTGTGCTGCCAGCAGATGATTTCCCGACACGCAGATATTACGTGGGGATACCCCGTAGTGGGCAATCACATGCTCACCAGCCAGGGCGATCAATGACTGATTTTCGGTATTCAGCGGGTATTTCCAGCGCCAATGGGCGCTTGAGATGGGGTGCCCGAACACATCACCAAATAAAGTAATGAGTTCAGACTCATAACCCGTAGTGGATTTGACCAGAATTTTATTCGCTCTGGCTTCCCCCCTATAAACAAAGGCCATACAGCGGGAATAATCGACACCAGTCGCAGAAAACTCCGGCTCAAATCCGAAATTGTGTGCTTTATTCAGCATTCGCCGGGTCAGTGCCAGCGTATCGGTTTCACCGGCAAACTCGAGCACCAGTAGCCCCCCGCTCTCCAGCAGCTGAAACGCACAGGGCAGAATATCCACCGGGAAAAATGTCTCCGGAACTTCCCGGATGTGCAGGCGCTGGAGCCTGTCCAGGCCGGAAAAGCGCAACCATTCCGGCCAGTCAATCACCAGAGATGAAGGCACGCGGATGCCGGACTCTGCAGACTTATTCACCACCGTTACGGGCTTCCTGACGGATCCAGTTCAGCGAGGCATTCCATTCATTGGGCGTGCATTTCTGCATCCATTTCTGACGGACTTTATTCAGGTGATAAACCGGGTCCATGGTTGCCGTCATATGGGACGATGCTGCCGATGAACCGATCATGTGATAGGTCGCCGTAACCTCTTTGCTGAAATAGAATTTGGTCTGGCGCGATAACTGAATCCAGAAATCCCAGTCTTCAAAGAATTCCAGAGACTCATCAAAGCGATGCCCTGTTTCGACAAAGCGGCGGTGAAACGTGACCGCGTGAATCGGCAGGTAGTTCAGATAGAGCAAGCGGCCACGATCGTAGGACTCTTTGTAGACGTTGATTTTTTTGCCGTCTTTATCGACAACACGTACACCGCTGTAGAAAACTTCGGTTTCACGGTGACGGCGCCACTGGGCGATAAACACCGCCAGATGATTCGGGTGCAGCTCATCGTCATCATCGAGAAAGTTAAGGAACATACCCCGGGACTGAGACATGGCAAGATTCGCCGCAGCCGCGCGCCCCCGGCTCTCCGGCAGGTCGATTGAGTGCAGACGCCAGAAGTGCTTACGGAATTCCGCCAGCACCTCCTCTACCGTCTCACCACCATCATTGATGACCACAACATCAATCGACCCGCTGTATTTCTGCTGCTGAACCGACTTCAGCGCCCGGCGCAGCAAATCATGGCGGTCTTTGGTACGGATAAGAACAGAAATCGTCGGAGAATCAGACGGCAGCGGATCATTCAGACACTGAAATGCACGCTCTTTCAATGTTCCCAGCAGATCGTTCTGATGACTGCCGTACAGATAAAATGCCTCTGCCCGCTCAACGCCCTTTGGCAAGGTATAAGTGCGGGCAATATTCAGCGCTTCCATAACAGCGACATAGTTGTTCTGGCCCAGCTGAGACGTATAAAGATTGAGCAACTCAGCTTTCGCAGCACTCTGAGAGGAGATATCCACCAGATGATTCGCCTCCGACTGACGCGAAATATCATAGTGATACAGCTGACCTGAAAACCCGGCCAGCTTTTGCGCGGCAAACACCAGGGCAGCCGTCATGCGGTGATCCGGATGATATTCCTGAGGAGACGGGAAGAAAATACAGTCTGGTGACGTCTTCTGAATCAGAGCTTTCACCTGTGCCTGAGCCTCATCACCGGCCTTCACTCCCCGGTCCGGGAAGCGCATAAACACGGCCTCAGCACCCAGTTTCGTTGCCACCGCAGATGCCTCGGCCTCACGCTCAGTCGATACACCGCCCTGATCACCAGACGTCATGAATACCAGAGTAATCTGACAACCAGCCGCCTGTGCTTTGAGCAACGCCCCACCCATACCAATCACTTCGTCGTCCGGGTGAGGGGCAAAAACCATCCAGGAACCTTCAGGCAGTTCGGATGGCTGGAAGGGGATCAGGATATTTTCAGGGTGCATAGTGGACCTTTAACTCCGGAAACATAGAACGGATACACTGAACATCTTGCATACAGAAGGTGATAATTCAATAACCACCTTCTTTCCCAAAGGACGATGTCAGCGCTTTTCTTTAAATAAAATTTCACCCGAAATAGCCGCTCTGAATTTCATCAGTTTACCCTTGGGGATTGTATCCGGGATAGGAAATGTAAATCCGACGTAGCCTTTCCTGTGAATGCTTCTTTCCATAGCGAAAGGACGGTACTCATTAGCAGTAAGAGTACGGACAACCTTGCCCTCGACCTCAACCTGCACAACCATAGCTTCTTCACTTTCGTAACATGCAGCCCAGCCATTCACTATTTTGCTCCGCTCTTTCGGCGGAACAGGCAGCTTTCCGCCCCGAACAAAAGGGGCATCTGAAGAAATAGCTTTTTTCTGTCTTTCAAAACGTCTTAAGCATTCTTTGTACAGTGCTATATCATCTTTATTGTGAGCCTTCAGAAGTTCTGTTTCTTCAGCGGTAAACTCATAGGACTGGCTCTTTTTAGAATCATTCTTATTAATATCAAGTGACTCAATCTCAACACCCAAATACCGATTCAGCAAAGCGAGAGATTCTTCATACTGCTCAGTCAACCCAATAAAACCCAGTGAATCCAATGAAGTGCCACTCATCATTCTGGACTGTAGGTTAGAAAACTGCGGCGTCGTTATGAATGTGAGGAAGTCCTTATCATAAGCATGATGACGAACAAAATGTTCATAGTGTGATCTGACCTGCTGAGCCGGATCCCGGACGAATGTCACTATCTCTTTGGCTGAAAAAAAAGGCGCATACTTAGGGTAGTTAAAATGTCCGGATAAAAATCTGGCTGTATCACAAACATTCTTTCCAGTCAGATAACGATCTTTCACTTCATACTCATACTTGCTAATCAAAGCGTGAGTATCATGGCTTTTAGGACCATAGTCGAAAAAAGTAAATTCCTTGCCGAAGTAGCGCTCTGCGGCGAGTCTGAAACTTGAACCGGCAGTCTTTGGAATGTGAATAAACAACATTCTCTCAATATTCATCACAACAACTCTTTCAATAAATCTCGACGAATGGAGTAATCCTCCATCTCTCTGCTTAACAGAGGGGAGTAGTATGGGTCATTTTCAAGTAACCCACCCCACGTTTTCTTCATATACCCGACTTCTTTCAAAAAACGGGCACGCTTCTCCGGGGTATCTTCTGCCCCCCGGGACTTTGACTCAAGGTGATAGGCTTCGGCAAATGGGGTCCAGAAGTTCCGGTAACCTGCCTTACCGACTTTCAGGCAGAAATCCACATCATTGAAGGCAACGGTGAGTTCCTCTTCATTCAGGCCCCCTACTTCCTTATACACTGACTTACGGACCACCATGCAGGCAGCAGTCACCGCTGAAACTGAATGTGGTATCAGCAGTCTGTTGTAGTAGCCCGGACTGTCCCGGCGGAAGTACTTATGTGAATGACCAGCAACGCCACCAATACCCAAAACAACACCAGCGTGCTGAATGGTATTATCGTCATAGTAAAGTTTTGCACCGACACACCCAATATCCGGTCTTACTGCATGAGACACCATTTCGGTGAGCCAGCCATCATTGATAATAACAATATCGTTATTTATAAGCCCAAGAATTTCACCATCAGCATGCTCTGCAGCGTAATTATTGATTGCTGAAAAGTTAAAGGGATAATTATAATCAAGCACTTTGATATTATCATACCTGGTCGTCAACTCATCAAACAGAATAAAGGTATCCTCTTTCTCTGAATTGTTATTGACGATAATGATTTCATAGTTAGGGTACTTTGTATGTTCAATAATGGAATGAACGCAACCCTTAACAAGCTCAGCCATATCCTTGGTAGGGATGATAAGACTCACCTTCGGCGCGGGGTCCGGAATAGGGTACTTCACATAAAAATGAGGAGCACTGTTCAGCATAGAGACTTCGATATCCGGATTTCTGGACCGAAAGAAATCCTCCACGGCCAGCAGTCCCCTCTGGACAGCATAAGATTTTTCCGACAAAACCAGGGCAGTAGAACCTTCAACAGCACGCCAGTGATAAAGAACTCTCGGTATATGATGTATCTGCGTCGCATCGACACCATCAAGATATCTGAGGTAGAGATCATGATCCTGAGCTCCTTCATATCCGAGCCGCCAACCACCAACACTCTTTAATCTGGCAGTCTGCAGAACTGTCAAATGGTTAAGATAGTTCTGAGAGTAGAACAAGTCAGGGTTCCACCCAGGTTTGAAGTACGGAGCATAGCGTTCACCATCGGGCCCCAGCTTGTCTTCATCCGAGTAAATGAACAGTGTATCCGGATACTTGTCGATGACCTTCACAACTTCGATGAAAGCGTCTGATGCCAGAACATCATCATGATCCATCAGAACAACGTAATCACCCGTGCAGGCTTCAAGTGCCGTATTTGAAGCTGCGGATATATTCCCATTTTCCGTTCGGTAAATTACTTTTATCCGTTCATCCAGTGATTCTATTTCTTTCAGAGCATCGCGCGTAGATTGATCAGAAGAACAATCATCCGTCAGGCATAATTCCCAGTTTTCATAACTTTGGTGCAACAGACTCTCCACAGCTTCGAACAGCAACCGTGGTTCAGTGTTGTACGTGGGCATAATAACCGACAGAAGCAGAGACTTCCCTACCCTCTCTGTCAGGCTATCAACTTCTTCAGAAGTCATCTTGAGAGAATCTTCTGAAGCAAGGTATGACTGGTAAGCCAGCACGTCATCTGTCTGTTGCCTGGATACATACAAGGAGGAGTATGTGCCTAAGTCTGCATCAGATACATCTGCTTCAGGCTTCAATAACCCCGCGGATACCAGTTTTTTCAGAATACGGGAATGAGCAAATCCTTTAGTAACCCGGATTAATCTGACATGGCACGTCAGAATCTGAGTTTCAGACTCGCAGGGATCAAAGCGGATTGATACAGGACTACTCTGAAACCATATAACACGCTTGTTAATTCTGCCCGAGACAAGATTTAATGAGAAGGTGTCTTTCTCGTTAAATCCACTTCCATAGTCGATATAAAACTTAGCTGGTGCGGTAGATTGAGAGCACAGATAGTCAACTTCGACCACGTACCAGCCAGGAGAAATTTTTCTGGAAAAGCTCAGTTTGAAGTGTGGATCATCTCCGCTTGAGAACCAACTACCACCCGTATAAGTCAGTTGATTCATAGGTTTCAATACAGCATTCAGCTCAAACCCATAAATCCTCATAAAGAGGCTTTTGAAATCAGAAAATGTGAACGATCGCCGCTTGTTGTGGCTGGTTTCAGCAGCAAGGCAAAAATCAGATATTAAAATCTGTCCCTCAACATCACACGGGTCAAGTCTGAGTCCGACAGGTGGAACAGGAAAATCAAGAACTGCCGTCAGAAGCCCATCATCACGCAGATGAAGATCGACTTTTGTCTCTTCGGAAAAGCCCTGTCCGTAATCGACATACACAGCCGAACCAGAAGCGTCTGTTGGTGCCTGCATACGTAATGAGATAGTATAAATACCCGATTTGAGAATACCCAAAAATTTGATATAAAAAAAAGGGTCATTCCCTGTTGAATACCAGACACCATCATTAACTTCAATCTGATTCTTTGGTATAAGCCAAACGTTAATTGATTTCATCCCTCCCCCAAATTCAGGATAAACATTATCCATACACCATAACCAACGTTAATCGGGATAGAAAGTATAAAGCAGTCTCTCACGGTCTTTAATCAATTGACGAACCTGATCATCAAGCTGATACCCGGCAGACTTAGGTGTTGATGTATTAATCTTCTCTTCTTCCTGAAGAAATAAATCAACTTTCCCCTGATCAAAATATTGAGGCACGATTTCCTTGGCCAAAGTCATAAGATCAGCATTAAGAGACTCATTCTTAACAACATGATTCACAATATTATCTCATTCATAAACTCGCATTAACCTATCGTAACTATGGATATTATCCAGCTTCTTAAATGGTTGTTGTACCGAGAGAATAAAGACCCTATATGACAAAAGGCCAAGACCCACAGAAGGATCTACCTTTTCATAGTTGTTACCAAGGATAACTGCACTTTCAGGTGAGGAAATAAACTCAAGCCATTTATTAAATGATACCGATTCATCCTGATAAAGATCTTTATATCCCGCAGACTTCAGGGATTTAAAAAAACCGCCTCTCTTATCCAAGCCATATCGAAAGAGGGAGATATAACAAGAAACCGGCTCTCGAATCGACATGAAGTAAAAGTTATCCGGATTATACTTTGCACGAATGGTACCGTGTTTGCTCTCTCCTATTTCCTCAAGCAAACAGGAGTTTTTCAAGAAAGCACTGACAAACGTAGAGCCCGTTTTCTGGATATCCATATACACCAGAGGTCCAAAATCGTGCATACTATTTCTCCAACAAATTAAATTAAAAAGTACTCTATGGGGCCATGTAAAGTTCACATAGATCTAATTGCCTTTTGAAAGTAAGTTATCCATTGATTTATCGAGCCAAGAAAAAACATTATCAAATGATATATTTAAACTTCCATCAAGTTCTTGAGGCACCCGATTACCCAATTCCATGTCAAAAAAAGTGGATCCATCCCCAAAATTCTCATCAAAGAAATGTATAAGGTCTGAAAATTGGCTCAAATACTCAGATCTCTGGGTTGAATTCATATAACATGGTTTATCGTCAGATGAAAAAGCACCGATTAGAAACTGATTCAATGCAACTCGTTTACGAGTAGCAAGATCATACTTGGAATTCAACTGTCGAATAAATTCAACCACAGCCTTACCAGGAGTGATATTCACCTCATCCGAAACTTCAGGTATACAGTCAACACCTATAATTGAGGAAAAGTCTGCTATCAGACTCTTTTCAACAAACCCATCGCGCCTAAACTCTCTGAGATGACAATTTTTTCTACCGAAAATGCTTACATAATTCTTAACAGTATTTAAAGCAGGTCTCGTTCCTTTCTTTAAATATTCTTCAAACGTAATTTTTGCAAATGGTCTCCCTTTTACCGCTTGCGGATACCATGACTCAATCCAAAGATCCGGGCGACGCAAATAACCTATAATTCTAACTTCGTAATCAGAAAATATACTTTTCAATCTTTCAATATCATCTATATTTCGATAGGAGCAAAATCCTTCAGAACTGAGCAATAAATTATTAGCACCGGATTCTTCAAAAGACTCTATAATTGCATCACTCAAAGCTGGATTTTGATGAAAATTTCTATGTGAACTATTATAGTTTTTAGCAAATTTGTGGTGTGCATCTCCAGGCACACCGGCTCTTATCTCAGGCCTTCCAGGTAAAGGGTATAACCATCCCCTTTCAAGGAGTCTATCATAAGATTCATCTAAACTTTTCTGAATAGATGACGTCCCTGTTTTAGCATCACCAATATGAATAAAAACTTTTTTCATTTCCAATCCCTATACTCAATTCCCCATTAGGGCAACACGTTGTAAATCCATAAAATCACAACGAGTAAGACCAATCAGACCTTTCTTGCCAACTCACACCTATTTGTTACCAATTCCTGCATAATCGGATTACTAAACGAATGACTTTCTAAATCATCAAGTCGATTCAGACCCTTAAACTCTGAAAAAACCGCATGAGAATAAAATTTGTAAAACTTGTAAAAATTAAATTCTTTTCTGGAGTATCGTCTGACAAACTGCTTAGAAGGAGTATCTGGAGATTGCTTGAGTTTCTTACAATAGTAGTAGAGCATTATGTCATCTGAGAGAGCATCAATCATCGATTCACGCAACATATACTCTTCATCAGTTAATAACACAGGAGAGCCATTCCTTTTTCTTGAGAAGTCATAATCCATTCCAGTAACTGAAGTCAGAACTGACGATGTCTCATCAAGTGCATCCATAAATCCGACATGATCAAACCTTTTAAGGATTGACCATGCCTTTATATAATCAGGTTTATCCTGCATATCCTTCGGAACGAAATCAGAGAATCTCTGAATAATAAATCGACATATGGTTTGATTATTATTCAGGAACACATCAACCGGAAGTTCATTTTTGTTAACCCCCTTCCTGAGACGGTTCTGGTAACGATAATGACTTACCGCTCTGTCAACAGGGTCCCGAAGAATTGTAAAAAGAAAGGGGACTCCATCTATATTCCTCAACATTTCTGAGTGAAGGTGATGACCATAGTAAAACTTGAAGGGCCATATTCCCTCGAAATCCGAAAGATCTTTCCGACCAAACTTAAAATTCTTAGCTATTGATGTGCTTTGATATAGATCATCACCATGAATATCAATAAATCTATCAAGAAGGGTAGTCCCAGCGCACTTGGGAATATGCAAACCAAAGGGGATAATTGTCTTCATTTAAATTCCATTCGCAACAATGAAAATCGATATGGTGATATACAAGTATAAAATCAAATTTTCTTTGCAGGTATTTTTTTATCCAATGCCACTAGAAGCCCAATAAAAACGGACATCAGATCATCAACATTAACTTCCATATTTCTGATATCAACATACTCATCAACCTCGATTTCAGGAAATGAGATTCCGAAATCTTTTTTCATCTTACGATTTTCATCTGAGAAAAAATCCATCACTTCCTGGACCAGATCCGCAGGAATCAGACTGTGCTTTTTATGTACTCCGCCTCTGCCTGCGATTGCACTGTTACGAACAAGGAGGTCTGAGAATTTTGATTTTGGCGAGTACACATTCGCCATCAGCTGAAACTTAAGCTCGAGCGGAGTTGGGCTGACATTCACTACTTCGGGGGTAGTAATCCAATCAGGAACCACTGAAAAAATCCGACTGAAGAAATGACCAATAATACCTTTGGGATGATTCTTGCAATCTTCATAGCACAAGGGAATGACATTTCCAGAGCCAAAAACGCCTTCGAATTTCTTAGCTGCCGTGTGATACCGCAGAGGTTCGGCTTTTTTATAGACCTTTCTCACATGCTCCTCTGGGTAAGCACTATGACCATGCCGTTTTACCCGTTGCATGTAAGTTGAGAGAATACTTTGATCCTGTCTACGAACATAATACGTATAAATGACCGGGATACCTGCAGTATCTAACTCAGATTTGAACTTTTTCAGCTCCGGTATAGGAACCATCATAAAAAGTTCACTAGAAATGAGTAATTGCTCACACGGAGAATTCAGGATTGACTTTATCAATTCATCTATATGAGATTTCTTACTACCTTTTTTGGCAGAATGTTCAGTTGGGTACATACTTCTGGCCAATGGACCTGCATTTCCAGATGTAATTTCACCTGCAGTGGCTGCAGAAAGATCACCCAGAGAAAGATAGTCAATTCCATTTCTTCGCAGTTCATCTGAGTTTTGAGCCCAAAAAACCTGTAGTGCTGAAGTTCCACACTTTGGCATACCAGCATGTACATACAACTTCTTCATTAATTACTCACACTATCATAACAAGACTGAAATTAATGTGATACTGCGTCCAATAGACTCTCTCACATTAATTAATTGTGGGAACGACCTCCATAATGAAAATTAAGGAAGTCGTCCAAAAATGTTCATAAATCACGATCAAACCGAACAAGTATTTTACTTATCACTCAGCTTCATCAGAGCCTTCAGAACCCTTATTTTTCTCTTTATCCTCTTTATATTTAGCAACAAATGAATCTGCGAGTTCATTTGCGACTTTCTTCGTTTTTCTAGGTTTCTTCTCGTAACCCCCTTCTATCTCCAGAAATTGAAGTAGGTCAGGAACATATTTTGTGTTGTTTGCAATTTTTTCATACTCAAGCTCATAAAAATTCACATCGAAAAGCTTAAAATATTTACGCCATTTGACATTTTCACGTCTGATTTTTTTAGCTTCTTTTGCCAATTCTTCATAGTTATATTCGACTTCACTACCATAATTCTCCGGAAGTTCTTTTTTCCCTCGAAGATGATAGACACCCGTTCCCCGCGCAATAAATCTCGAGACCGCTTGCTTAACAACATTCTTTCGCTTCAGATACACAAACTTGAAGTCTTTAAAATATTTAAAGAATGCCTCATCAGGTTTCATATCGGCATATTCTGGAAATATTATTTTAACAACTTCTCCAATGCGATTTATCTGATTGGACATTACTTTAATACCAACCACACCATTTTCGGTGGAAGCACTTTCAAATAAAGAATCAAGAAATACCTTACCATCTGCATTCGCTTGTTCTTTTAACTTCTTCATCGGTTTATTAAAGTATTCTTTTGGAAGACCAGCAATTTTTGTCGACTTCAGATCATCACACAACATGGTAGAGCCTGAGCGTTGAGTTGCGCAAATAATGTAACCTTTCATTAAAACCTCACATTCAGATTGGATAAATATTATTTAAAATCATTTATAACTTAGTGTCTGGTCTCTTACTGAAGACACTTTTTTCCCCACAGTGCGGCAAACATATCACATAGAAGTTCTTCGGTTATTTCAGGCAGAAGCTGTCCTTCCACACTGTCTTTCAAGTAGAGTGATTTCATCGCAGGAACACGTTTATCTGCCGCAAGCATCCTTTCCACCATGGGCTTCATCTGATCACAGATCACTTCGTGATCTGCTTGTGTGATGCTGATTTTTCCACCGTATTCTTTTAAGGACATAAGCACATCGACAATGTTGCCACGGGCTTTGTTGTAGGCACCATCCTTAATCAAAGGCTCACGCATATTGAACCGTCGCAGAAACTCAGCCTGCAAGTGTGTCAGAGATTCATTCTCAGACTTCAGATTGAGCCTGGATTTGTCGTACTCCATACCGATGACAGATGCAAAATCATCAAAAATATCACCATTAACCAGTGCGCTTCTTGAGAACTCACGGATGACAAGATTTTCAGCACCGAAAATAGCCGACCAGTTTGTAATCACCTTGTCAAACTGATATCTGAACAGTGACAGGTCCTGACAGAAGTCGCCAATGGACTTAGTCTCACCGCACTTGACTGCCGTAGAGTAAGTACTGACCACAAAGTCTTCAACATTACGCAGATACAGGACAACGGTGACATCATCAGTAATCAGTGAAAGCAGATCCTTAAGACGCACAAGGGCATCAGGCCCAGAGAGGCGCGATGACAGGTGTTCATTCGAGAACACAACCGTACCCTCATAATTACCCAGACGGCTGACCAGGTCTTTCCGGAAATGTTTTCTGAATTCCGTAACATCATCTGCTGATTTCAGACCGGCATAAATGCGTAATTCATCGATTACATTTTCAGCTTTAGAGTAGTTGTAAAGAGCAACATGGTTCTCTTCACCATTAAAAACCGGGTAACGGAAACCTATGCTTTCAAAATACTCTTTGTTCCTCACAAAGGTGCGCTGAATGGTCGTAGTACCGGTTTTCTCAAGGCCGATGTGCAGGAATACTTTCATATTGTTATCCTTTCACAAAGCTGTTGACCAGGGTTTCCCACTGTCGGAATACTTTGTTCTTATCATATTTTTTGGCTTTGCTTAGCGCATCTTTACTCATTTTGATGCGCTTCGCCTCATCTTCAATCAGGGTCAGAATCTCTGTCGCCAGTTCGGTCGTGTCGTTCACCAGGAGGCCATTCTGTCCGTTTCTGATCAGCTCATTCGGGCCATTACAGTCCGCATAAGCAATTGAAGGTATACCATAAGACATGGCTTCAGCCAAAGCGATCCCGAAGCCCTCAAACTCAGAGGGCATGACATTGATGGCAGCACGGTTCAGTACGGTACTGATGTCGGATGTCACGCCTTTGAGGGTAACCAGATCCACAACGCCCAGATCGGCAATCTGCTCTTCCAGTTCCTGTCTCAGCTGACCTTCACCCCAGATCTCGGTTTGCCAGCCTTGCTCGCGGAGTTGTTTCTGGATGCGCGCAATGGCCGTTATCAAACGGTCAAACCGCTTCTGTGGCGCAAGACGTCCTATAGCAACAATCAGATTTTCGCGCCCGGAGTAATCACTGACCACATCGGGCATGTTAATGCCGTTGGGGATGATGACGGCCCTTTCTTTCAGATCTTCCGGCAGGGATTCTGTAAATCCGTTCAGAAGAAGGTGGATCTTCTCGGCCTTGTTAAAGCATTCCACACGGTCCTCGTGACTCCACCAGAGTTCTTCAATCTTCCAGGGGTCGTTGTGTTCGGATACAACCACAGGGACACCCGTGTATTCGGTCGCGGCGACAATGGGGGCAAACAGCCATTCAGACAGCATCGGGATAAACAGGTCAACCTCACGTTGCAGAAGTTCGGTACGCAAGTTGAGTATGCCCTGCGCCTGCTGGTTTTCATCAAAGACACCAACCACATCAACATTATCGTAAACCGGATACACACTGGCTGATGCTTTACCCCACTGACGGCAGAAAATAGTGACCTTATAGCCACGCTCCGCAAGGTAGTTGGCAATATCCGCAGCAAGACGTTCAATGCCACCTTTAGAGAACAGCATGCCATGGACATAGAAGGCAACGTGCAGGTTATTCTTCTTGCTGTATTTGGCTTTTTTGGTGAGATACTGCTTGTCGTAGTAGTCTTCCAGGCCGCCTTCTTTAGGTTTATGGAGGAATCGCGCCCATTCTCCATCAATGGCTTTGAAAGCCTTATTAATCATCCGGCGGTCAACGCAGAAGTTCTCGACCACATAGCGGGTGATCCGGTAGCGCTCAATAAAGTAGACATCGGTACCTTCGACTTTGTTAACCTGTGAGGCACTGTGACGGCGGAAATAGTTGGTCGTGGTAACATCGTAGGCGAGCTTGCCGTGACGCAGCATGCTGATGTAAAGATACCAGTCGCCACACATCTTGAACTCACCGGCTTCATCCAGTACTTCTGGCTTGAGGCATTGCTTCCTCAGAATCAGACCACTGGCGTTAACCAGAGTACACACAGCACCAAGATCCTGATTGATGGTATCAAAGCCATCCAGGCGGAAGGAGGAACGGTATTTATCCTGATAGGCTGAATCCAGGTAGGTCATCAGCACTCCCGCTTTCAGGGTACTGTGTTCGTCGATGATCTCTGTTTTTGCTGATGCAATCGCCATCATCTGATCGTCGAAATACGGCAACAGAGTCGACAGGAAATTCAGGTCACAGGCATCGTCGCCTTCGGCTATCCACACCAGTTCTGACTGAGCCAGCCCTAACCCTTTCTTCCACTGCTTGAACGGTGAGCCGCTGTTGACGGTGTTGGCTTCCATCCTGACCCTCGGATCAGAAAGGTACTCACTGGCCACAGCGACTGTGTTGTCCGTGGAGAGGTCATCCATGAGGATAACCTCGATATCTTTGATACTTTGTCCTAGAACCGTGTCCAGTCGCTCTCCCACGAATTTCTCATGGTTGTAAAACGGCACAATCACACTGACTGATGGAGTATAACCAGAATGCTCCAGAATGCTGTTGAAGATATTGAGACACTGCTTCTCGGAGGTGTATTTGTCCAGTACGCGCTCCCGGGCCACCCGACCGCGGGTGACAACATCCTCACGATCACTGGTTATAACGCGCAATGCCGTGATGGCATCGTCTGTATTGATACTTGGTACTGTATAGCCGGCATCGTCCAGGATGAAATCGGTGATGCCTGTGGCTTCATCAAAACACAGGCTCGGGACAGCATGCTGTGCTGCCTCCATGACGACCAATGGGAAGGGGTCTTCGCGGGATGACAGGAAGAACAGATCCGCGCAAGCCAGAAGTTGACTGGCGTGGTCTTTACCACCCACAAAGTGAATACGCTCTTTTAACTCTTCAGGGATCGAATCGATGGTGGCATCCAGATCAGGACCCGGGCCAATCCAGACGAAATGAACATCACCCTGTTCGGCACAAATCGCTTTCGCACAATCAAGGAAGATATCCGGACCTTTGCGCCAGTACACAGTGCCACAACCTGCGACGACAAATGCATCCTCAGGAATACCCAGTTCAGTACGGGCTTCAGAGCGCAGTTCATTGAGACGAGAACCTTCAGGATCAATAATGCGGATGAATGCCGGTACGGTGGTGATGTCCTCCGGTGCAATGCCAAAATGTTCCACCATATCGCGACTGGATGCTGGTGAGGCAGAGATGTAGTGACAGGCTCGTTCTTTGAGCAGCGCAAAGGACTCTTCATTTTCACGGATGACCTTTTCCATCTCGTGAACATGCGCAATCACGTCACCTTTCAACGTGATATCACAGTCACTCAACATACGGAATAACTGACCGGCAACCACCGTGTTGATATAGCAGAATTCGAAGTCAGCCTTCAGAAAGGCGGCCAGATCCTCATTGCAGTCAACGCTGTAATCTGGCAGAACGTAACAATCAGAATACTCTGCATATTGGTTAGCCAGGGGCCCCGGGCTAAGGAGAAGTGTTTTAATACGCCGGTCAGTGTGATGATAGAACCATTTAATGACTTCGAGCAATACAACTTCAGAACCTGCCTGAATTCCATCGTGCCCCACAAATAGCAGCGGTTTTTTAACATAGGAAGAAGTACGCAGATCGCAGGCAGCACCTAACCGACCTTCCCAAAAGCCAAAACCTGCATAATGAGAAAATAACGGGATACCGGCAGCACGCACATCAGCACTGAGGCGACGATAAAACATAGGTGAAAAATAGGGATTAGGGCAACGTCCCTCTGCCTCACCTGAGGAGTAGTAATGATGTTCAGGATCAACACCTGCCTGAGCAACATCGGGGTTTTCCCTCAGATAATATTCAGCATCAAAAAGAACCTGAGCGGGTGTATTCTGACGCTCACGTGCAAGTCGCTCAGCTTCTTCCCTGTGACGAATTTCTTCTTCTTCTTTCTGCCGAGCCTCTTCAGCCCGTTTCTCTGCGTATGCCTGAATATAAGCATCATCTGCAAAATGTGGTCTCTTTTCTTTCCAGCCGAATTCCCTGAAATGAGCGAATGGAGGTAATGGACCATTGCGCACATCTTCATTTTTCTGCAGATAGTACTCGGGATAGAAATAGGCATTCGGACGTCTTAGCTCAGAGTCTCCTGCAGCATTAAAATGCTCTATCGGGTCGATACCAGCTTCCCGTACATCGGGATTTTCCTTGAGATAAAAAACAGGGTCAAATACACGCGCTACCTGAAGGCGTTTTTCGTATTCTTTCTTTTCAATCCAGACTTTCTCAACATCTGCATTCGGAAAGCGACCTTCTGCCTGCCCGAACTCACAATAATGGACAAAAGGATTGATATTAAGATCTTTTACATCTTCATATCGAGTTAGGTAAAAAGCAGAATCAAACTCGCTATTAGGCCAGCGCCCTTCTTTCCACCCGAAAATACCGTAATGAAGGTAAGGGGTCATCCAGCTGCCCCCTACGTCAGGATAGCGGTCAAGATAGTAACCACTATCGATGAGCCTGCGGGATTTGGCGATGTCTTTTACCAACTTTTCCCGCGGTTCGATATCAAAATGACGCAGAACAGCCAAGCTTACAGACTGATATTGATCAGCGAACTTAGGATCTTCAGCCAGATGGACCATTACCTCATGAGGAGTAAGGTCCGTTTTGGAACAGATCCAATCAAGATTGAAAAGTGGGGATGGATCAAACTTACGGCTTTCCAGATTTTCCAGAAAATGTTCCTGGATTTTTTTCCCTTGATGTTCGTGAAAGTAAACCTGACGATAAAAATCACGATTAAAGGTTTTAAGATACAATTCAGGGAAAACTTTCTTCTTCGCAAACAACGAACGCATTACGACTTTCTCTCCAGCAACTTCTGCCACCAGACCGGGTTCTCCAGATACCAGTCAACGGTTTTCTTGATTCCCATCTCAAAACTGTATTCAGGCTTGTAGCCGAGTTCGTTCTGCGATTTGGTCGGATCAATCGCATAGCGACGGTCATGCCCCGGACGGTCTGTCACATAGGTGATCAGAGACTCGCTGTTGCCTGAAATCGCACTCGCAGCGGCAGGAAATGCTTCAGCCAGTTCAGGACGAACACTGAAGGCTTCGTTCATCAGGGAGCAGATAAGTTTGACGATGTTGATATTCGCCCACTCATTCACACCACCAATGTTGTAACACTCGCCCAACTGACCTTTCTGAATGACGAGATCGATTCCACGGGCATGATCTTCAACATAAAGCCAGTCGCGGATCTGCATACCGTCACCATAAACCGGCAGGGGTTTATCAAACAGAATATTGGTCAACACCAGCGGGATCAGCTTTTCCGGGAAGTGATACGGGCCGTAGTTGTTAGAACAATTAGAGGTTGTGACATTCAGACCGTAGGTATGATGGTACGCACGCACCAGATGGTCAGAAGCAGCTTTACTGGCGCTGTATGGACTGTTAGGTGCGTAAGGCGTCATCTCACTGAAAGCCGGATCTTCCGGTCCCAGTGTTCCGTAGACTTCGTCAGTACTGACATGATGGAAACGGTGCGGTTTGGCGCTCTCTCCTGCCGCTTTCGGTCCATCAATCCAGACTTTTTTCGCAGCCTTCAGAAGGCTGTAGGTGCCCATGATGTTGGTTTCAATAAAAGCATCCGGACCGGTAATCGAGCGGTCGACATGGCTTTCAGCAGCAAAATGGACCAAATTATCAACGCCGTGCTCAGTCAGCAGCGTTTCGACCAACGGAGTGTCGCAGATATCACCATGCACAAAACGAAAGCCCGGATGATTTTCAACACTTGCCAGGTTATCCCGGTTACCTGCATAGGTCAGTGCATCCAGGACGATAACTTTGTCCTGGGGGTAGGTTTTGAGCCAGTAAAGAACGAAGTTTGAGCCAATAAAACCGGCGCCACCGGTCACAAGAAGAGTTTTCATTGAACGAGTTCTTTTAACATTGAATTGAGTGCTTTACGCCAGTGGTCGCCGGCAATATTCAGATCGTTCCTCAGTGCGGCCGTATTCAGAACACTGTAGGCGGGCCTTTTTGCCGGTGTCGGGTACTGACTGGAAAAGATCGGATTAACCGGTATTTCTTTATCCAGAAGCCCCAGCAGCAATGCCTCATCCCGGATTGCAACTGCGAAGTCATACCAGCTGGCCGTTCCCAGGTCGCTCCAGTGATACACGGGCTGAATCGTTTCACCACTGTGCATACGGTCTGCGAGCTTCCAGAGTGCTGCAGCGAGATTCCTGGCTGAGGTCGGAGTGCCCACCTGATCAGAAACCACACCCAACTGCTCTTTTTCTTTCATCAGACGCAACATGGTTTTCACGAAATTATTACCGTGAACACTGTAGACCCAGGCCGTTCTTACTATGCTGCTGTTCTCCCCCAAGATACCTGCAACCTGTTGTTCACCGGCTAACTTGCTTGCACCGTAAACGCCCAGTGGATCGGTTGGATCAGCAGGATCATAAGGGGTATTTTTGGTCGCACCAAAAACAAAGTCAGTTGAGACATGAATCAGTTTTGCAGAAACTGCTTTGCACGCTTTGGCAAGATTTCCGGCACCGGTTTCGTTGACCGCATAGGCTGCCGTCTGATCAGACTCTGCTTTATCAACTGCCGTGTATGCTGCTGCATTTATCACAACATCGGGTTGATACTGATTGATAATCGAAGAGACAGTGTCCGAATCTGTAATGTCCAGTTCGGATGAATTGAAAGCCAGGAGCTCTGCTCCATCAGGCTGGAGACGGGTCAGTTCCCATCCAAGTTGGCCGTTTTTTCCTGTCACCAGTACCCGCATCTTCTGGTTCCTGTTGTGAGTTTATTTCAGTCAAACGTATCTGCTTCAGCAAATCGTTTACCGGCTTCATCTTTTGCCGAAAGCATGGGAGGCTGGCCATTGACCAATGGCCACTCAATGCCAATCTCAGGGTCATTCCATAGAAGAGAACGATCGTACTCCGGAGCGTAATAATCGGTGCATTTGTACACGAATTCCGCACTTTCCGAAAGGACATAGAACCCGTGAGCAAAGCCTTCCGGCACCCAAAGTTGACGTTTATTCTCAGCGGAGAGAATCTCACCAACCCACTGCCCGAAAGTCGGAGAACTGCGTCGCATATCGACGGCTACGTCAAAAACGACGCCTGCCACAGCACGGACCAGTTTCCCCTGTGTATTCTGCATCTGATAGTGTAAGCCGCGCAGAATACCTTGGGTGGATTTGGAGTGATTGTCCTGTACGAAAGGCTTACCTCCGGTCAGTTCATCCATAACCGATGCTCGGAAAGTCTCCATGAAAAAACCGCGTTCATCACCAAAGACCTGCGGTTCAACAACAACGACATCAGGTATCCGGGTAGGAATGAGTTTCATTTTGACTCCTTCAGTTTCTGCTTTTTCTTTTTCATGGCTTTATTCTTCAGGTTCATCCTGAGCATATCCTCTGCCCGTCGACCAAAACGTTCAGGTGCAAAGTCTTCCGGATCAACCGGAGTGTTGGCGTGTTCTTTCAGGACATTGAAGAGGTACTTTCCATAACCGTTTTTACGCAGAGCTTCTGCCAGCGCATGAAGCTTATCTTCATCAATAAGACCAAGACGGAAAGCAATTTCTTCCGGGCAGCAGACTTTCAGACCCTGACGTTTTTCGATAGTGGCAATAAAGTGAGCAGCATCCAGCAGCGTATCGTGCGTCCCTGTATCCAGCCAGGCGGTACCACGGCTGAGAACCTGAACTTTGAGCGAACCTTCTTCCAGATAAACCTTATTAATATCCGTAATTTCCAGCTCCCCCCGGGGGGAAGGCTTCACATTTTTGGCAATTTCCACTACCCGGTTATCATAGAAATACAAACCCGGAACTGAGTAGTTAGATTTAGGGTTTTCTGGTTTCTCTTCAAGAGACAACACATTGCCGGATGCATCAAATTCAACTACGCCATAGGCACTGGGATCGTTGACGTGATAACCAAAAATGGTCGCACCACAGGTCTGGTCTGAGGTTGCCTGAAGCATATCTTTGGACATATTTTCACCAAAGAACATGTTATCGCCCAGAATCAGGGCAACCGGCGCATCACCAATGAATTCTTCACCGATAATAAAGGCCTGTGCCAGCCCATCCGGACTTGGCTGAACCGCGTACTCAATTTTGATACCCCAGTCAGATCCATCACCCAGCAGGTTACGGAAATTCTGCGAATCATCCGGGGTTGTGATCACCAGAAACTCGGTAATACCTGCCAGCATCAGGGTGCTGAGAGGGTAATAAATCATGGGCTTGTCATAAACCGGCATCAGCTGTTTGCTGACGGATTTAGTCAGAGGGTACAGACGTGTACCGGTGCCACCGGCCAGAATGATCCCTTTCCGTTTCGATTTCTCTGTAAAAATCATGTTACCTCCACATATTCACAACACATCACCCAAGAATCACAGGGCAAGAACAACAGCAGCTGACACGGCGATCTGATAAATCACCTGGGTAATATCTTTGGTTACCTGCAGTGACTTGAAGTCTGGCTTAGCCAGAACAAAAATTTCATCACCCGGATCAACAAAACGCTTATCTTTCAGTTCACCATTAGCTGAAACAAATGAACCATTAGGTTTCATCAGTAATACATTCATTTTACCCAAGTCTTCTGTCGCACCGCCGGCCTGAGCAACATAACCTTTGACAGACTGCCCTTTTTCATAAGAAATCGCAGTCGGGAACCAGACTTCACCGTGAATCATGACCAGGTTACGACGTGGCGGGATGACGATTTTATCGTCCTGCTGTAAAAGAATAGCAGAGGGATCGTAGTCCTGACTCAGCAGAACCTGACCACGGGGCTGTACCTCACGGGCTTTCTCAATCCATTTCAGAACGATTTCTGCCTCAGTCTTACGTAATTGAGCCGTTTCCACCGTCCCCGAACGTGCCGTCAGGACACTCTGCTCCAGTGCGGTCAACGAGGCATCCAGTGTTTCTTTCTGACGGACTGCAACGGATTTACGGTACAGCTGAATAGCGCTGGCGTTTGACAGCGACGTGTATTCAATCTGGTCCAGAAGGTCTTTAAGGCTGGCACCCCAGGGCAGGATAATCTCTCCCGGGGAGTCATGTTCACCGATCAGTTCTACGCTGATGCTCTTCTGACGCAATTGTGAGCTGAGCTTGATCAGAGCCCCCGGACGGACAACCACATCTCCCGTTTCGCTCAGTGCGTACTGACGTGCATCAATCTGTTGACCTTCCGGCTGCACCACGGTGACATGCGTGGCCTTTTCATTGCGCACCATGGCACCGACCACTTCATTCAGGTAGGTGGTACCGGTTTTCAGCTCGTAACGACCCGAGAAGGATACTTCACCTTCAACAGATACCTCACCATTACGGCGACCGATAAAAATTACGTCACCATCCTGCATCTGCAGATCGGTCATAGTACCGGCAGAGAGATACTCATACAGGTCAATATCCCGGATAACCTTTCCGGCACGTTTAACCTGAATATTCCGGTAACTGCCCAGATCTTTTTTGATACCACCAGCCTGATCAATAAAGCGCAGAACACTGTCCGCACTCTGGCCTTCATAGAGTCCGGGATTTTCAACCAGCCCTGAGAGAAACACTTTGATTTTCTGACTGGAGGCCAACGTTACGTAAGCTTCAACGTTGGACTTATAGACACGGTTAATGGACTTCAGAACCACTTCGTTCAGACGTTGGTTCTCTACACCAAGAACCTTGACCGGACCCACTTCAGGAACAAAAATATTGCCTTGAGCATCAACAATCAGCTCCTGCTGGACATTAATTCCTCCCCAGAGCTGAACCATCAGAGTATCCCCCTGAGAGATCCGGTAGCCAGGGTTGATACCAGTAAACTCGGCGGACTGGAATCCACCGTTGAACAACCAACTCCCATACACATCGGAATTGTTGGTTGCGTCGATCGTGGCCATTTTTTCGGCTTCTGGTGCAGACTGCAGTTCAATCGCAAAAGACGGCTGATTAAACAGGATGAACAGCAGCGTCGGTAAAACCTGTAACAGTTTTTTCTTCATAATACTCATCACTCAGAGTGTTCTCGTACAATCGCTGTAACCAGCATGGTCAACAGGTAAACCGCCACGATCACAATCACCCATGTCAGGATATTGTATATACGGCGCGGGTACTTACTTTCTTCAGCCAGTGACGGGCTCTGCACGATCAGTAGGTGCTTCAGCTTGCGATAGGCTTCAGAACGGACGGATTCGAGTCCGGCCAGGGAGGATTTATACAGATCCGCTGCCAGTGCAGCCTGCAGCTCAATTTCACCGTATTCCACATTGACCTTGTTGAACGACTCTTCGTCGGGTGAGGCCAGCTTCTGCTTTTCTTCTTCCAGCTGTTGCTGCAGGGAACGGATAAGATCACGCTGAGCCTTAATCAGAGGCGTATCTTCACGTATGGTCGCCAGCATGTTTTTGAGCTTGGCCTGTTCAGTAATGATCTGAGCCTGCAGGCTGTTAACGGCCTGCAGGATAGCCCCACCTTCCTGTTCGGGACTGTACAGACGATTTTCATCCTGGAAGGTCAGCAGGTTTTTCTGCTGATCCTGGAGCACATTGTGGGCACGGGTAACTTCGGTTTCGGCATAGGCCATCTGTTCCCTGACCATTTTATCACCGAGGCCATTGATGAACTGCTCACTGACCTGCAACAGTTCACGCCCCATTGCCAGAGAAAATTCCGGAGAAAAGGCCTGCACTTCAACATATACAATGTCGGACAGCTCATCGTGACGCACTTCAACCCTGTCGCGGTAATATTCCACAAACTCCTCTGTGGTCGCATCTGCTTCAAGACGGCTGAAGTAATCGATATCCGGAGACTGATAATGCGCTCTCAGATTCAACGCCTTATCTAACGCCATTACCATATCACGGGATTGAATAAACTCTTCAATGATGTAGGCATCACGCATGGTAGGAGCAACACTACCCAGGCTTGCCAGACCCGACAGTGCCAGATCATTGGAATCGGACTGCTTTACGACAAACTGAGTTTCTGTTGCATAGCGGTCAGTCGCGACAACTCCGAAGTAAACAATAACTAAGGCACAGAGTAATAAAACAACGCTGAAAAGGCCGAATTTAGCCCAGGTATAGCTAACCCCCTTCAGGGCATTACCGAAAACACCGGAATCTTTGAAAAATGCTCCGGGGTTGTCTCTTAGCTTACGTAGTTTACGTTTACCCGGAGTCAACTGAGATGCCGATTTATTCAACTTTTTTTCAGGGGCTTCGGCATTTTTAACAACCGGCCCTGAAACACCCTGCTTTTCAGGTTTGTCTTCAGACACATCCTCATAAATCCGGGGTGTAGCATCGCTCTCTGAATTCTCAGGATCTTGCCCATTTTTTTCAGAAAGCTGGCCCTCCGAATTCTCACTCTGCCTGGCATTCTGACGGTTCTGACCTCGCCCCTGCCCCGCATTCCTGCGGCCCTGATTATTCTTCCGGACATTTTCTTTGTCTTTGGAAACCTGTTCGTGATCAGGTTTTTGATCATTAGTTTCGGACATAAACTTCTCGGTAAACTTTGAGAGCCTCATCAATCTCATCAAAGAAATGGATCTTTTTATCTATCAGCACCAATCCGGAATCACAAAACTTTTTCAATTGATCTGCACTGTGATTAACCATCATAATTTTGGTCTGGTTGTATTTCTCTTTCAGTATTTTTTCGCTTTTCGCCCTGAAAGTGGCATCGCCTACCGCTGTCAACTCATCAATCAGCAGCATGTCAAAATTATTGTCGAATGCCATGGTGATACCAAAGGTCACCCGCGCACGCATGCCATTGGAATAAGTCTTGGTAGGCTCATCAAAGTAAGCCCCAATTTCGGCAAATTCCTCTACTTTTCTTTCAATGTCAGCGGTATTTTTGAAACCATGTATCCGCGCAACGAACTGTGCATTCTCGCGACCACTCATAGTACCTTGCAGTCCACCCTGCAACCCCAGTGGCCAGGACAGATTAATATCCGTCTCGATAGAGCCTTTTGAGACCATGTCCACTCCCCCGAGAATACGGATGAGAGTGGACTTACCTGCTCCGTTCGGCCCCAGTACACCAATACTACGATCTGTCGGAATCTCAGTATTCACATCTTTCAGTACATAAGACCGACCTTTGCGTGTCGGATAATACTTACTGACGTTATTAAACCGGATCATGATACCTTCAGTCGGTTACGGGCCACCTGATACAACATAAGGCCAATCAACTGAGCACCTGCCGCCATACTACCAAGGTACACCCAACTACCAACCGGGGTGTTATAGGTTACGAAAAATGAATCCCGGCCAAGCTCAATAGCATGCAATACCGGGTTCCAACTCAGCAGATACCAGTATTGCGGTGGCACCATACTCATCGCATAGAACACAGCTGAAAGTAAAATCATAGGACGTGTAGCAATTGATACAATTTTATCCAGATCTTCCCAGTAGGCAGAACCAACTGTAACAATCAGACCCAGGCCACTACTGAAAGCTGCGAGTAGAAGTAATGCAGCCAGCACTCCCAACGGGTTGTCCGGAATCACATCCAGTTGCATCCAGGACAAAATCTCCACGCCCAACCAAGCCATCAAGAATAAGAGAACAACATAAACCAGCAAGGTCGTGACCAACTCAATCATCACGCGGATGACCACAGGATCAATCGGAGATACCTGACGATATCCCAGCAAACCTTTGTTGGCAGAGACGGCAGTACTCACACTTTTCAACATCTTCCCGAACAATCCAAAAGGTACAAATCCCGTGAGCATAAAGATCATTACCGGCACTCCGGTAAGCGTGTTCCGTCCAATAAAGGAAAACAAAACGGTCATCAGCAAGGTCTGAAGAGCAGGCTCAGCAATCGCCCAGAAATAACCCGTACGCTTTGCTCCGAAACGGGTTTTCAACTCCCGAAACAGCAGAGCGTACAGAGTATCAAGCGTGATTTGCCAGGAGGTTCTGTTCAAAATGAGCTCCGTTGCTCAACCAGGTTCCACATCAGGTCGGGTCCCAAGGGACAAAGAAAGTGTTCCATGTGCCAGCTTTTCAGGCTAAATGCTTAGTGTTCAGTGTAGCAGCCCTGCAGCGTCCAAAGAGGCAGATTGTTTACCACTGAACATCTTGGCGGTAACTATATGATTTATAATCAAAAGATCCAAGGTAACTCAGTCAGGTTACCGGCCTGTGTCAGCTGTCCGATTACATTCATGACAATCCGTCAGACAGGGAAGTCGGATTGTCTGTAAACACCCTTCTGCCACATCCCAGATCTGCATATTCCCTGCCTGTGGTTTTCCGAATCCGGTAATCAGCCGCAGCACCTCTGTTGCCTGAAGAGAACCAATAATCCCAAGGAGTGGCGAAAGAACCCCTGTTTCGGAACAGTTTTCACTGACTTCAGGCTGCTGAGGATAAAGACAGGCATAGCAGGGAGACTCCGGATTCCCTGGACTAAATACCATCAGTTGGCCACTCAGCCCCGCCGCGGCACCCGAAACCCAGGGTACCTTTCTCTGCAGGCACCAACGGTTCAGGTCATAGCGAACAGCGGCGTTATCCGTGCAATCCACGACAACGGTGACTTCATCAGACAGCTCAGCAAGAGTCTCTGAGTTGGCCACTACAGGCATCTCCACAATATGAAGCTTAGTGTTCATCTGATGCAGACGGTCAGCGGCAGAACGGACTTTGCTCTGACCCAGACTCTTCTCAGAATGCAGCACCTGACGTTGCAGGTTGGACAGTTCAACCCGGTCCGGGTCGATCAGGGTCAGCTTACCAACGCCGGATGCCGCCAGATACAGGGCTACCGGAGAACCGAGCCCCCCCAGGCCAACCACCACCACATGCGCAGCACCGATCGCCAACTGACCATCGAGATCAATCTGCGGCATCAGGATATGACGGCTGTATCGCTCAAGTTCGCTGTCGTTCATCGGGATCTTCAATATCCATCAGGCGGTTGATGCTGATCATACAGGGCTGGAGCAAACGCCGCCGCTGATGCGCGCCTGCCCACCAAGATCGCGACGTACAGAGACCGACATAAACCCCTGTTGTTCCAGCAATTTACACACGGCTTGCGCCTGATCATACCCGTGCTCCAGCAGTAACCAGCCCCCCGGCTCAAGATATTCCGGAGCTGAGCGGATGATATGGGACAGGTCGGCCAGCCCTGCTTCAGCGGCTATCAGTGCGGACGCCGGCTCAAACCGGACATCCCCCTGCTGCAGGTGCTCGTCATCAGGGTCTATATAGGGCGGGTTACTGACGATGAGATCGAAGCGGCCGGAGACGGAGTCAAACCAGGCACTCTGAAACACATCGACAGGCAGCTCAAGGTCGCGGGCATTGGTCCGCGCCAGCTCAACCGCGCAGGCATTAAGGTCAACCGCTATTACCTGCCACTCAGGCCGCTCACTCGCCAGCGCCAGTGCAATGGCCCCCGTGCCTGTTCCCAGATCCAATACCCGGCTCCGGGCTGGTAAATCAAGCTCAAGCGCCCACTCCACCAATGTCTCGGTATCCGGGCGGGGAATCAGGGTTGACGGGTTCACCTGCAGGGGCAGTGACCAGAACTCCCGCCTGCCGGTGATGTAAGCCATCGGCTCTCCACGCTCCCGGCGGCCGAGCAATGAATCCGCAACATTCCGCTCAGACTCTGACAACTCGCGGTCCGGCCAGGTGAACAGCCAGGTACGGCTGACCTGCAGGGTATGCATCAACAGAAGCTCAGCATCCAGCCTGGGGCTGTCAGAGGTCGCCTGTAACGTCCCGGTCGCCTGACTGAGCCAGCCACTGACCTGCATCACTGACCCGCCATTTCAGCCAGCAGAGATGCCTGATGTTCCTGAATCAGGGGTTCGATCACCGGATTCAGATCGCCGGAAACAATTTCATCCAGCTTGTAGAGCGTCAGATTGATACGGTGATCGGTGACCCGGCCCTGCGGATAGTTATAAGTGCGGATGCGCTCCGAACGGTCACCGGAACCGACCAGACTCTTACGCGTTGCCGCCTGTGCAGCATGGGCCGCCTGGCGCTGGGCATCGCGCAAACGTGTCGCCAGCAGGGCCATGGCCTTGGCGCGGTTTTTATGTTGTGATCGTTCGTCCTGACACTCCACCACAGTGCCGGTTGGCAGGTGGGTAATGCGGATCGCCGAGTCAGTTTTGTTCACATGCTGCCCGCCCGCACCCGAGGCCCGGAAAGTATCAATCCGCAGATCGTTTTTGTTGATGTCGATGGCTTCTTCTTCGCTCACTTCCGGCATCACAGCGACCGTACAGGCGGACGTATGAATGCGCCCCTGGCTTTCGGTTTCCGGCACCCGCTGCACACGGTGCGCCCCGGACTCAAACTTCAGGGCCGAGTACACATCACTGCCGCTGATGCGGATGATGACTTCTTTGAATCCGCCATGCTCACCCTCGCTGGCACTGAGCATTTCCGTGCGCCAGCCGCGGGTTTCGGCATAACGGGTGTACATGCGCAGCAGATCACCGGAGAAGATCGCCGCCTCATCCCCACCAGTACCGGCACGGATCTCGAGAATCACATCGCGGCTGTCGTCCGGGTCTTTGGGCAGTAACAGCAGTTCAATATCCCGCCCCAGCTGCAACAGACGTTCATCCGCCACTTCCAGTTCTTCACGCCCCATGTCACGCATATCCGGGTCGGCATCCTGCGCCAGCAATTCAGCTTCGGCCCTGTCAGCCTCGGCTTGCTCAAACGCCGACCAGGCATGAGCCACATCTTCCAGCTCACTGTATTCTTTTGACAGGCTGCGGAAGCGGTTCTGGTCGGCAATAATGTCCGCAGAAGATAACAGGTGACCAACTTCTTCGTAGCGGTCGCAGAGGGTCTGCAGTTTTTCTCGTATCGACGTTTTCATTCAGTCCGTTGTGTCTGTGTCATCACCCGCAGAGGATGAGGGTTCGGGCAGGTGATCAAGATTGAACAGTTCGCGGCTCCAGTCGATAACATCCGTGCGGCCTTCCGCCCCGGCCCTGCGCAGGGCAACCATCGGGCTGTGCATCAGTTTATTGCCAAAGGCGTGAGCAAAGGTACGCAACACCTTCTCCGGGTCCGCGCCGTTATTCAGTTGTTTCAGTGCTTTCTGCAGCTGTTCTTCCCGCAGGATTTCCATATGTGAGCGCATGTCAGTGAGCGTGCTGACGGCATCCAATGCGCGTATCTCACGCATAAAATGCTCAACACCGGCTTCAATCAGCTCTTCAGCCTGCTGAGCAGCGTCTTCACGCGAGCGCACATTCTCTTCAATGATGTCGCGCAGGTCATCCACTGTGTACAGATAGACGTCGCGCAGATTGCCGACCTCTTCTTCGATATCACGCGGCACCGCAATATCCACCATAAAGATCGGTTTGTGGCGGCGTTTTTTTAACGCCTTTTCCACCATTCCCTTACCGAGAATCGGCAGCGGGCTGGCGGTGGATGAAATCACGATATCCGCCTCCGGCAGGACATCCGGGATATCTTCAAGCAGCACGGCATCAGCATGAAACTCTTCAGCCAGATGCTGAGCCCGGGCCAGGGTACGGTTAGCGACGGTAATTCTGTGAATGCCAGCCTGCTTCAGATGACGTGCCACCAGTTCAATGGTCTCACCGGCGCCAATCAGCAGGGCCCGGCTTTCACTGAGGTCCGAGAAAATGTGCTGTGCCATACGCACAGCGGCAAACGCCACCGACACCGGATTCTGGCCGATGGCGGTATCGGTGCGGATCTGCTTAGCGATACTGAAGGTCTGACGGAACAGACGGCCAAGTTCAGAGCCGACGGTACCCGCTTCCTGAGCCACCGCATACGCCGACTTCATCTGACCGAGAATCTGCGGTTCACCCAATACCAGAGAATCCAGGCCGCTAGCCACACGCATGGTATGGGCTACGGCCTGCTCATTCTGCAGAGCGTAAAGAGATGCTTCAAGGTCGTTACGCCCGATACTCTGGTTCTGCACCAGCCATTCGGCAATCATGGCCGGTAAGCTTTCATCACCCGTGCAGTAAACTTCAGTACGGTTACAGGTAGACAGAACAACCACTTCAGACTGACCGGCCAGTTGCTGCATCTGCTGGAGTACGGCAGGCACGGTCGCCGGGTCAAACGCAACCCGTTCACGCACAGCAACCGGTGCCGTGCGGTGATTAATGCCAAGTGTCCAGATACCCATTCTGCCTGCCGGAAAACCTGTAAAGCTGGGGATTATAAACATCTGATCAGCGCATTTCCCCTCCTATTCTCAGCAGCTTCAGTTTTCCGGGCACCATGAAGAAGGTCAAAGTGCCGTACAGCCGCGCAAAGAAAGGAAAAAAGACCCGGATGTTGAGGAAACTTGCGCGAAAGCCGCAGTCATACCAGAATCATGGCTCAACCTCCGCCAACGGGCAGGCCTTCGCTATCCTGAATGAGGTTACTCACATACACATGCATTACCTGAGGCTGCAGTTTTGCGGATGACGCCTGAACAAGAACAAACCCGGTCCGCTGCGCCCAAGCGCCAGCACATTCTTAAGGCCATACTGAGCCTGTCCGTTCTGAGCCTGCTGCCTGGCTGCAGTATGATGCAGACACAGGCCGACCAAGCCCGGGGAGCAACACT
>DBNK01000003.1:185669-188832 GCA_002298335.1 Thalassolituus sp. UBA674 | reverse complement strand
CCGGGGAGCAACACTCAATCCTGCGGTTGCTGCCACTACGGCTGAAACGGATGAAGCCACCGCGCCAATCCCGAAAGATACCCTCTATTCCCTGATGGTCGCGGAATTTGCCGGGCACAGGCATCAATATGACGTAGCGATGGATCTGTACCTGCAACAGGCAGCCACAACCGGTGATGCCGGTATTGCCGAGCGGGCACTGCGCATTGCTCAGTACACCGGGAATAACCCGGGCGTTGCCGAAGCCAGCACCATCTGGCTGGCAGCGGATCCCGATGACCCGGCCGCCGTGCAATCCGCGGCTCAGGTGGCTCTGGCGCAACAGGATTACGGCACCAGCCTCAGGTACTACACCCGCTTCTATGAGCTGACCGGCATCGGTCAGTTTGATTTCTTTGCCGCCACGGCCGCAACCACCAAGGGAGCCGACATGCACGCCGTACTGCAATCGCTCGAATCCGTGGCGCTGCAGTATCCGCAGGAAAGCAATCTCTGGTATGCGCGGGCCATTGCTGAACAGGCACTGGAGCAGAATGCCGCGGCCATCCGCCATATAGATGAAGCACTCAGATACAACCCTGATCTGCTCACAGCCGCGATTCAGAAGGGTCGGATTCTGGCCGCTGATGGCCAGCTGGACAGCGCCATCGGCTGGCTGGGTAAACTGCGCCGCCAGCACCCGGACAACAAACAGATCAGTCTGCTTTTTGCGCGCCTGCAACTGCAGAAAGGCAAGCTTTCCAGTGCCCGTGATGTCTTTGCGGACCTCTACGACACCTACCCGGAAGATAGCCAGATACTGCTGTCACTGGCCCTGCTGGAAGAGGAACTGGATGAACGCGAAGAGGCTGCACAACACTTTCAGGAACTGCTCAACCGCAACCAGCATCAGAATGAAGCTCACTATTACCTTGGCCGCATAGCCGAAGACAACAACGACCCCTGGCAGGCACTGGATCACTATCAGCAGGTCATGAACAGCCGTGAGTTCCTGCCTGCACAACTGGCCGCTGCCCGGGTCATCAACAGCACCGAAGGCACTGATGAGGCCGTCACTTACCTGCAGCGTCAGGCACAGATCTACCCCGAGCACGCCAGCCAGCTGACCCGTGTGCAGACAGACCTGCTGCTCTCCGCCGGACAGACCAATAAAGCGCTGCAATACCTCACAGACGCCCTGAGTAAACACCCGGATGACGAAAACCTGCTCTACACCCGCTCCATGGTCGCTGACCGGGCCGGTGACAAAGCCATGATGGAACAGGATCTGCGGCGCATCCTGCAGAGCAACCCGGATAATGCCGAAGCACTCAATGCTCTGGGTTACAGCCTGACCCTGACAGAAGGTCGTCTGGACGAAGCTGAACCACTAATCACCCGGGCTATTGAACTGCAGCCGGACAATGCCGCCATCATCGACAGTCTCGGCTGGCTGTATTTCAGACAGGGCCGCATTAACGACGCCGGCCCCTTGTTACTGGACGCCTGGAACCGCATGAAAGACCACGAAGTGGCCGCCCACCTCGGTGAATGGTACTGGGTGACCGGCGAACGGAAAGAAGCCCGTAAAATCTGGAAAGAAGGGCTGATACTGGAGCCTGACAGCAAGATAATTCTTGAGACACTGCAGCGCTTTCAGCTTCAGCCGGACGCTCTCTGATGGCCGTGTTCACCCGCTCCCGCCTGTGGCTGCTGCAGGCGCTCTACGCTTTGCTGCTCAGCGGTTGTGCCCTGCTTACCCCGCAGGGCGGCCAGGAGCATATTCAGGATAACCTCAGCAGCCTCAGTCACTGGCAGGTACGTGGCAAACTGTCCGTGATTTCACCGGATGACAGCGTCACCGGCTACCTCGACTGGAAACAGAACAGGCGCGACTTTGACCTCTACATCGCAGGCCCACTGGGTCGCGGCGCCACCCGTCTCAGTGGCAGCCGCACACAGGCCAGCCTCACCCTGCCCGGCTGGGATGCACCACGCAGCGCCCGCTCCGCGGAAGAGCTGATGCAGATGTACATGGGCTGGGACTTTCCGGTCTCCGACATCCGCTACTGGGTCAAAGGCCAGCCCAGCCCGAACGGAAAGTTCACAGCGGAATACGACGAGCACGGCCTGCTGAGTCAGATGCGTCAATATGGCTGGACCATACGCTACAGCCGCTATTCACCGCAGGCCGGTTACTGGCTGCCGGGACTGGTGAAAATCGAAGGCCATGATTTCCGTTTTACCTTTTCGATCCGCGAGTGGACCACCTATGACTGACCAGCCTGCTGCTGACTGGCTGACGCTACCCGCTCCGGCCAAGCTCAACCTGTTTCTGCACATCACCGGACGCCGTGACGACGGTTACCATAACCTGCAGACGATTTTTCAGTTTCTCGACTATGGCGACGAGCTGTCGTTCCGTACACGGGAAGACGATGTCATCACCCTGAGCCCGGCCATTGCAGGCGTGCCCGATGACGACAACCTGATTGTCCGCGCCGCCCGTCTATTGCAGACCCACACAGGAGCATCCCAGGGTGCCGATATCCGGCTGAAAAAAATCCTGCCCATGGGTGGCGGACTTGGCGGTGGCAGCTCGGACGCTGCAACCACTCTGCTGGCACTTAACCAGTTGTGGCAAACCAGGCTGAATGACGATGAACTGGCGGCTATCGGCCTGCAGCTGGGGGCCGATGTTCCGGTGTTTGTGCGGGGTCAGGCGGCCTTTGCAGAAGGGGTCGGCGAGGTGCTGACACCCGTGCCGGAGCTGGCCGAACCCTGGTTTCTGGTGCTCTGTCCGCAAGTGCATGTTAATACGGGAAAAATATTCACTCACGAGTGTTTGACAAGAAACACAGACGCCATTAGTATTCGCTCCGCATTGCAGCAAGGCGGCAGAAATGACTGCCAGGAAGTTGTCAGCATGCTTTACCCTGAAGTCGGTAACGCATTGAATTTGCTAAACAATTTCGGCTTTGCTAAGATGACTGGTACTGGAGCATGCGTCTTCACAAGCTTCTCAACTGAGGAGCAGGCAAGAACAGCTCTGATCCAGATTCCGGCTGAATACCATGCCTTTATGGCGAAAGGGTCTAATCTTTCACCAACTCATAAGGTATTATTCAGACCGTCCTGATGCTGGGGTGTCGCCAAGTGGTAAGGCAACGGGTTTTGATCCCGT
>DBNK01000003.1:168656-185348 GCA_002298335.1 Thalassolituus sp. UBA674 | reverse complement strand
TTGATCCCGTCATTCGCAGGTTCGAGTCCTGCCACCTCAGCCATTTTTTATTGAATTCCTTTCCCAGAATAAATACCACGGGGGATGCCTGTGTCTAAGTTAATGGTCTTTACCGGCAATGCCAATCCAAAACTGGCTGAACTGGTAGTGAAACGTCTTGATATCCCTCTGGGTGAAGCTTCAGTCAGCAAGTTCAGCGATGGCGAAACCACCATTGAACTGAACGAAAACGTACGCGGTAAAGACGTTTTCATCATTCAGCCGACCTGTGCCCCGACCAATGACAACCTGATGGAAGTACTGCTGCTCGCCGATGCGCTGAGCCGGGCTTCTGCAGCACGTGTCACCGCCGTGATTCCTTATTTTGGTTACGCCCGTCAGGACCGCCGTCCGCGTTCTGCCCGTGTGCCTATTTCTGCCCGTGCTGTAGCCGACATGCTGTCAGTAACCGGTATCGACCGCGTCCTGACCGTTGACCTGCACGCTGACCAGATTCAGGGCTTCTTTGATATTCCGGTGGACAACGTTTACGGCTCTCCGATCCTGCTGGACGACATTGAGCGACAGAACTTTGATGACCTGATCGTCGTGTCTCCGGACATCGGTGGTGTGGTCCGTGCCCGTGCGATTGCCAAACAGCTGAACGTGGATCTGGCTATCATCGATAAACGCCGTCCGAAAGCCAACGTTTCTGAAGTGATGCACATCATCGGTGACGTCAAAGACCGCACCTGTGTGCTGGTTGATGACATGGTCGATACCGCCGGTACCCTGTGCCACGCCGCTGCAGCACTGAAGGAATTCGGTGCGAAAAAGGTTGTCGCCTACTGTACACATCCTGTACTATCCGGCCCCGCGATTGAGCGTCTCGGAAAGTCTGTGCTGGATGAACTGGTCGTCACCGACACCATCCCGCTGTCAGAAGCTGCGCGCAAACTGGGTAACATCCGTCAGCTGACCATTGCCGGTCTTCTGGCTGAATCGATCCGCCGCGTGAGCAACGAAGAATCCATCAGTGCCATGTTCCGTTAAAAGGACGACGGCCTGAACGCTCAGCAAATAATATATACCGGCCCTCTGAATCGGTCGCAGATTCAGAGGGCTTTTTACTCCCAAATGAGGAAATAACCATGTCAGAATTTACTCTGTCAGCAGTAGCCCGCGCAGACTCAGGGAAAGGTGCGAGCCGCCGCCTGCGTCGCGAAAACGGCGTTCCTGCCATCGTATACGGTGGTGAGTCCGCTCCTGTAACCATCACTCTGAAAGCCAACGAGCTGAACAAAGCTCTGGAAAGCGAAGCTTTCTACAGCTCTGTTATCAACCTGAGTGTTGATGGCAAAGCCGAAACTGTGATCCTGAAGGATCTGCAGCGTCACCCGGCCAAAGCTCTGATCTGGCACGCCGACTTCCTGCGTGTTAACAAAGACACTGTGATCAAGGCTACTGTACCTCTGCACTTCGTTAACGAAGAGAAGTGTAAGGGCGTTAAACTGAACGGCGGCATTCTGGTTCACCAGATGACCACTCTGGACATCGTCTGTGATGCGGCTCACCTGCCTGAGTTCATCGAAGTTGACGTTGCCGATCTGGATGTCGGTGAGTCTATCCACCTGACCGAACTGAAACTGCCAGAAGGTGTTCAGGCTCAGGCTCTGACTCACGGTGAAGAAGATCACGATACCTCTATCGTATCTGTTGCAGCGCCAAAAGGCCCTGCTGCTGACGACGCCGAAGACGAAGGTGAAGCCGCAGAGTAATTCTGTGGTGAGTGAAGAAGCGGGGCTTGTCCCCGCTTTTTTATTGGTTCAGATTTTTCAGCAACACAGCCTACGCAGCAGAGAAACGCCTTATGACCGACGCCATCCGCCTGATTGCCGGGTTAGGTAACCCGGGCGCTGAATATGAGCACACACGGCACAATGCCGGCTTCTGGGTTGTGGAACAACTGGCAAAACGCGAGGGCATCAGCCTCTCACCGGACAAAAAATTTCATGGCCTGACCGGTAAGGGCCGTATTGGCGGCCAGGAAGTACATCTGTTGCTGCCCATGACCTTTATGAACAAAAGTGGTCTCTCGGTTGGCGCTCTGGCCAGCTTTTACCGTATCACCCCTGCTGAAATTCTTGTGGTCCACGATGAGCTGGATCTGCCTCCCGGCACCGCCCGCTTTAAAACCGGTGGCGGCCACGGTGGCCAGAATGGGCTGCGCGACATCATCAGCTCACTCGGCAATAACAAAGACTTTCACCGGCTGCGCATTGGCATTGGTCATCCGGGCGATAAGAACCGCGTCACCGGCCATGTTCTCGGTCGTGCCAGTAAAGCCGAGCAGCAGAGCATAGACGCCGTGATTGACGAGGCCCTGTACGTACTGCCTGATGCGATTCGTGGCGACATGGCTAAAGCCATGAACCGGCTGCATTCGTTCAAAGGCTGAATCGACAATAATGCCTGAGCGGGTACAATAGCGCTCTTTTCAAACATACGACTTTACAGCAGGACTCTCAGATGGGCTTTAAATGCGGAATCGTTGGTCTTCCCAACGTTGGTAAATCAACCCTCTTCAACGCACTGACCAAATCCGGCATTGCCGCTGAGAACTTCCCCTTCTGTACCATCGAACCGAACACGGGTGTGGTGGCCATGCCTGATCCGCGTCTGGATGCGCTGGCTGAGATTGTGAACCCGCAGAAAGTCATTCCGACCTCCATGGAATTCGTTGATATCGCCGGTCTGGTCGCTGGTGCATCCAAAGGCGAAGGTCTGGGCAACCAGTTCCTCGCCAACATCCGTGAGACCGACGCCATTGCTCACGTCGTGCGTTGTTTTGAAGACGAAAACGTCACTCACGTGGCTAACAAAGTCAGCCCGGCCGATGACATTGACGTCATCAATACCGAGCTGATTCTGGCCGACCTGGAATCCTGTGAAAAGCAGCTGCAGCGTGTGGTGCGTACCGCCAAGGGTGGTGATAAAACCGCCATTGCGCAGAAAGCCCTGCTGGAAAAACTGATCCCGCATTTCGAGTCCGGAAAAACCGCACGCATGCTGGATCTGAATGACGACGAAAAGGTACTGTCCCGCACCCTGCACCTGCTGACCACCAAGCCGACCATGTACATCGCCAACGTCGATGAAGAAGGGTTTGAAAACAACCCTCACCTCGATACCGTACGTGAAATTGCCGCTTCAGAAGGCGCTGAAGTGGTCGCCGTGTGCAATAAGATCGAAGCCGAAATTTCCGAACTGGATGACGAGGACAAAATCGAATTTCTGCAGGAGATGGGTATGACTGAACCCGGTCTTGACCGGGTGATCCGTGCCGGCTACAAACTGCTGGGCTTACAGACCTACTTCACAGCAGGCGTAAAAGAAGTGCGCGCCTGGACGATCAAGATCGGCGCTACCGCCCCCCGTGCAGCGGCGGCGATTCATACGGACTTTGAGCGCGGCTTCATCCGCGCAGAAGTGGTCGGCTACGACGACTTCATTGCCTATAAAGGTGAGAACGGTGCCAAGGATGCGGGGAAATGGCGCCTTGAAGGTAAGGAATACATCGTCAGTGACGGCGACATCATTCACTTCCGCTTTAACGTCTGACCCTGCTTCCGGGGGCAGCAGAAACTGTCTGCCCCTTCTTTTCCAGTGCCGATAAGCGGGTAAATACCTCCTTACTGGCCTGCTCCATCTTCAGGGTCATGACAAGGCAGCGCTGCGGATCATTTGCAGCGGCTGCTTTCAATGCCTCCAGACCGGATTCGTGCACTTGCCGGTGCGGCTCTTCCAGCTGCCGGAATTCAGGGTATTCCTGATAGCGGTTTTTACCTTCACCTTCGTAATACCATTTACCCAGCCGGCACTGGTGATGATCGGCAAACTGACTGGACGGTTGCTCGCTTTCACCGCGCAAAACCCGGTACACATTCGTTTTCCAGATGATATGGTCCAGTTTTACGGTCTGAACAAAACCGGCGAGGCGGGTGTTTTTCACAGAAGTGTGAATCTCACTCATGCGCCCGGACAAAATGCCAAGTGTTCCCTGAATCTGTGAGGCAGACTCGGATACCTGCCGGGTTTCTTCGTGAGTCTGCTGTATGTGCTGCTGAGTCCGGATCGTCTGCTGGGTAACAGAAGCAGTCAACGCAGAAATCCGCGAAGAGGCCTCGGCTGAACGGTTAGCCAGTGAGCGGACTTCATCCGCAACTACGGCAAATCCACGTCCCTGCTCACCAGCACGGGCGGCTTCAATCGCGGCATTTAATGCCAGAAGATTGGTCTGCTCAGCAATACCCTGGATCTGTGCCACAAAGGATTCAATCTCCCGGGCCGATGACGCCAGTTCATCCACAAACCCGGTCATTTCTGCCGTGCGACCGGACATATTCCGCAACCGGCCAGCAGACTGATTAAGATCATCGCTGACCCGGGCAAATTCTTTCAGCGACATATCCAGTTTTTCTTCATCATCAAGGAATAATGCACCCTGGCGGGCTGAGTCTTCGCGTATCTGCTCCAGCATACTGAACGAGCCAAAGTAGGTCCGGGTTATATCACGTTCCATCTGGTTACTGATTGCGTCGCTTTCTGGAGGAGCCTGGACATTCTGCAGCTGTTCCCGCAGGGCCGATACCTCGTCCCGGAGCTCTGCATTGCTCTGCTCCAATAACAAAATCTGCGCGGTGGCTTTTTCCTTATCGCGTTTACCCGAAAACATAGCATCCCTGTCCTGAGAAAAGAGTGGTACCTTCAGTGTAGATCAGCATGTAAAAAACAAAGGATTCCTGACCGGAAATGAGAAACAGGTTCTGGTAACTCCGGATGAAGTGCATTCTATTGCCCCGGCCGACTGAACAGTCTGTTGATTCAAATACGTTCGGGCCGCCACCGCAAAGCACGTACAATAGGTGTTTTTACGCCGCATCCCCATGAATCAGACCGTCCCCAGAGCCTTGCCGGTTCTGCTTGCCATGCTGACGGCCGTCGGACCGCTGGGTATTGATATGTACCTGCCGGCCATGGCCCAGATTTCCGACTCACTGAACAGCGACATTCATCATGTCGAACTGTCCGTCAGTACCTTTCTGCTCGGGTTTGCCACGGGCCAGATTCTGGGTGGCCCTATGTCTGACCGGTTTGGCCGCAAACCGGTGATTCTGCTCGGGCTCACCATCTATACCCTGGCCAGTGCGGCGCTGGTATGGACCGGCAGTCTGGATCAGCTGCTGTTGCTGCGCGTACTGCAGGCACTTGGCGGTGGGTTTGCCGTCGTCAATTCCACCGCGATTGTCCGTGATCTGTTTCAGGGGAAAGACATTGCCCGGGTGCTTTCCATGGTCGCCATCATCATGATGTCAGCGCCCCTGCTGGCCCCCATGATCGGCTCCGGCATACTGCAGCTGGCGGAATGGCCGATGATCTTTGCTTCACTCTGCCTTTACAGTGGCATTCTGTTGCTGGTCCTGCTGTCATTACTGCCGGAAAGCCTGCCACGCGAACGCCGTCAGAGACAGCAGCCATGGAAAGGCTATGCCCGGGTGATCCAGCACCCGGTCGCCCGGCGCTACATTCTCTGTCTGGCCGGTGGCTCGAGCGGTATGTTTGTCTTTATCACTGCATCGCCCTATCTGTATCTGGATTACTTTGGCCAGAGCGCCCATATCTTCCCCTGGCTGTTCGGTGCGAACGTGATCGCCATCATGTTCATCAACCGCCTCAATATGTGGCTGCTGAACCGCTACAACCCGCAGCAACTGATCCGCGCCGGTGTTTCATTGCAGGTCGCCGCCGCAGTAACCCTGTTGTTACTGAGCCTGAACGAAGGCGCTTTCCGCCTGTACTTTATTGTTCCGTTAATGATGTTGTTTGTCGGCGCTCAGGGCCTGATTAACGCGAACTGTCTGGCCACGATCATGCAGAATTTCCGCAACAATGCCGGCTCAGCAACGGCACTGACCGGCGTCTGCCAGTTTTCCGGGGGCGCGCTGGCCGGACTTCTGTGGGGCTATCTGCATAACGGTACGCCGGTACCTATGATGGCGATGATGGTCGTCACCGCCAGTGTGGCAGCAACAGGGCTGACACTCGCCATCCGGGCCGAAAGAAGAAATGCTGACGGTGCTGAATTCGCAAAAGAGAAGACCAGTCACTAGCAGTGACCGGGAGGTCTGCCACTGACCTGAAGACAATCCGGATCAGTGGCACAGAGAGAAAGAAGAGATTGTTAACCGGGTGGCCGTCAATGACGGACAGCACCCTCGCCGATATCCGATTCTGCAAACGCCAGTGGCAGCATACTGATGCGGTTCACAACCACCAGACTGTGGTGCGGTACCAGTATGTTGTGATCGTCACAGATGTCTTCCAGCAGTACACAGGTGATATCAATCGAATCCATCGCAACGACAATCGCGGTGGCGTAACCGTGAATCGTATTCACTGCGGCCAGATCCCCGAGTTCGAGCTCCTCACGTTCGGTATTGATGTCTTCCGCAACCAGTTCATCCGTTGGCCATGGCGTCTTGAACCGTGCCAGGGCCACCAGCTGTACAATGCCCTGAACCACGCCGTCGTTGATGTCCAGCACCAGTCCATCATCCTCTTCATCGGCCTCGGGTATTTCAACCCGGTCGAGCAGAGTCATAAAGAGATCGGAATCGTCGTCAGACCAGCGCAGATCGACAGACTGTGTGCCTGAGCGCCGCGAGCAGAAGCTGACATCAGTAGGAAATAAAGTGGCAGGTTCACCGTCGGCAGAGGGCATCAGCAGGCTGACTGCGTCAAAGCCGGAGGCATCTTTGTTCTGGATACGCCAGTAAAGCGGTTGCATTTCTGCAAACATGGGATAACTCCTCATTCACATGAATCGGGGTTGTGCCCTGCGGGCGATGACGTCAACAATCCTCCCCTTTTTGCAACCTTGTTCTCACTTATATAGCAACGGTGCCTGAGCGTTACAAGTGCAGACCCGGTAAATTTACCGGTGTCTGTGTCGAAAACTGTCAAAGCGGCCAGTCCGTAACCACAAGATCACACTCGCCCTGCCGACCCCGGGTGGTCGTGCTAGACTGCCGTCCAGTTAACTGATCTGTTGAGGAATTCTGATGCGTACCCCGGTTGTTTCCCTTGCTCTGGCTGTCTCTGTTGTCCTGGCAGGATGTGCCTCACAACCCGCCGGTCTCAGTGGTGTCCGTGAACAGGCCGGTGCTCAGGCCATACGTACTTCACAGTCCGGTTCAACCCTGATTCAGGAGGCCCGTTCCGTTGCCGCTCAGGCCAAAGCCCAGGAGACCTATCGTTTCTCACCCGCCATGACCGCAGAAGCCGAGAGCGCCCTGCAGGAAGCCGAGAGTCTGCAGAGCCGTGGTCGCGCGGATGCCCAGGTCCGTGCCCAGGCGCTTACCGCCATCGCAGTGTTCGGCAAGGCACAGCAGCAGACCTTACTGGCACGCGAAACCCTGGCTGAGTCGCTGGCCCACATGGAACAACTGAACGCCATCAATGCGCGCAGCTATTATCCGACAGAATATGAACGCGTACGCCAGGAACAGGCCGACATCATTGCCACACTGGAAAAAAGTGCTTCTACGGGCAGTGTTGCTGCGCGCCACCAACAACTGCTGGCGGATATGCACACTCTCGAAGTGGACGTCACCGGCTACGTGAAACTGCAGGAAATCCGCGACCGCATCACCGCCATGCGCGATTCCGGTGCTGAGAAACTCATCCCGCTCAGCTTCAGTACGGCCACCACAGCACTGGCCGAAGCCGAGGCCCTGATTGAGGCCACGCCGCGCGCCACGGACGAAATCAATGTCCGCCAGCAGCAGGCCGCCGTCGCCACGTCTCACGCTCAGGTGATCATGGCCATGGTCAATGAAGTGCTGGAAGCGGACAAAAACTCGGCTGAATCACTGGTATTACGTACCGAGCAATGGCTGTACAACATTTCTGCCGCGCTTAAATACCCGGACATCCGTTACATGCCGATGGACGTTCAGTCTGAACGTTACGCCGAAGCCATTGAGAAACTGGTGCAGGCCTCAGGCAGCCGCTGAGGCTCTGCTACTTTGCTGACGGTTAAAGCACCGGATGCCGGGTATGAAGACGCCGGGCTGCCCTGACTGAGAAACAGCAGGAAAAGGCCGAGAAAATACATATGGGTCGCAGTCAGCAGTGTAAGCAGCAACATTCACCATCTCCTTTTTCTTATCGGTGTCAGTGACATTCTGTTTCGTTCTTGTGGATCAGGCTTACTGAAGAAGGATCAGTCAGGTTCGTTGTGCTGGCATTTCCCCCGCCTGAAAAAAATGTGGCGACTACCAAACGGCAGCCGCCACATTCTTTTTATCAGGTAGCTCATCCGTGAGCTGGTTTCATCCCTGAGTCCCCGCAAGGACAAATTCAGAATATTGGCCATCCCGGATACCGTCTTACCGAAACGTCATCGGAAAATGAAATACTTCTTTAGCCTGATGCCATTTTTTACGGAAAAAACCTTGGTAGGAATCTGGTAGACACAGAAAACCAGCCACCACGCGGCTTTGCGGGCCGCTTATTCCGTAAAGCCGGGGCCCGTTACTGGCACTCCCCGGCCCCGACGCAGTATAATGCCCGCCCATTTTTCAACAGCGGGTTCTGCCCACCGGACTGCAATGACCGAACAGGTTAAAAAACTCTACATCAAGACGCACGGCTGCCAGATGAATGAATACGATTCTGCGCGCATGGCCGACATGCTGGGCGAAAGCCACCGCATGGTGATGACAGACAATCCGGAAGAAGCCGATGTAATCCTGCTGAATACCTGCTCCATCCGCGAAAAAGCCCAGGAGAAGGTGTTTCATGAACTGGGTCGCTGGAAGCAGCTGAAAACCAGCAATCCGGATCTGAAAATCGGCGTTGGCGGTTGTGTAGCCTCACAGGAAGGCGATGCCATCATGAAGCGCGCCCCCTTCGTGGACATGGTCTTCGGTCCACAGACCCTGCACCGCCTGCCAGAGATGGTTGATAAGGCCAGCAACTCGATTCAGGTGGTGGATGTCACCTTCCCGGAAATCGAGAAATTCGATCATCTGCCAGCGCCGAAAGTCGACGGCTGCTCGGCGTTTGTTTCCATCATGGAAGGCTGCTCCAAGTACTGTACCTTCTGTGTGGTGCCTTACACCCGTGGTGAAGAGGTCAGCCGTCCGCTGGCGGACGTATTGAAAGAAGTACAGATACTCGCGGATCAGGGCGTACGTGAGGTGAATCTGCTGGGCCAGAACGTCAATGCCTACCGCGGTGACACCACCGATAACGATGTCGCCGATCTGGCTGAACTGATTACCCAGGTGGCTGAAATCGACGGTATCGACCGCATCCGTTTCACCACCTCGCATCCGGTTGAGTTCACAGACAGTCTGATTGATGTCTACGCCGACGTACCGGAGTTGGTCAGCCACCTGCACCTGCCGGTCCAGAGCGGCTCCAACCGCATTCTCGCAGCAATGAAGCGCGGCCATGAAATTGATCTGTACATTGATAAGATCGAGCGTCTGCGCAAACTGCGCCCGGATATCTCCATATCGTCGGACTTCATCATTGGCTTCCCCGGCGAAACGGAAGAGGACTTCCTCGACACCATGAAACTGATTGAGCAGATTGGCTTTGATACCTCATTCAGCTTTGTTTACAGCGCCCGCCCGGGAACCCCGGCCGCACAGCTGGAGGATGACACACCGGAAGAGCTGAAAAAGCAGCGTCTGCAGATACTGCAGGCCCGCATCGTGCAGAACGCCCAGCAGATCAGCCGCCGCATGGTGGGCCGTGAAGAAGTGATTCTGGTATCCGGCGTATCCCGTAAAGACCCCGGCGAACTGTCCGGACGGACCGAGAACAACCGTGTGGTGAACTTTAAGTGCGACGATCACTCTCTGATCGGCAAGTTCGTCCGCGTACGTATCGAAGATGCCTATCCGAACAGTCTTCGTGGCATCCTGATCAATCCCGAGTTAGCCTATTAAAACCGCAGTCACAAGGCAGAGGCCCGATTGAGCGACCATCCGAATACTGACAAGCCTATGGCAGATCCAGAAACAACAGCGTCTGAACCGGCAACCGGTTCTGCAACGCCTGACGATGCCAGGAAACAACACACCATCAGTTTCACACTGGAACCGGAAGATGCCGCGCGTCTGTCCAACCTGTGTGGCAACCTCGATGCCCATCTGAATCAGATCGCGGATCACTACGACCTGAACATCTATAACCGCGGCGGCCGTTTCCAGATTGAAGGCAGCATTGGTAAAGCCAAACGGGCGGCGGATCTGCTCCAGCGCCTCTACCGCGAAACCGGTAACGGCACTGAGATCAGCCCGGATCTGATTCATCTGTTTCTGACGGAAGACAGCAGCCGCCCGAACCAGCGCGGCAAGCGCAGCTACCATTCTGATGACGGCATCATCAAAACCCCGCTGGCGGTGATTAAGCCACGTGGCCAGAACCAGCTGGAATACCTGGCCCGGGTACGGGAGTTCGACATCAACTTCGGGATTGGTCCGGCCGGTACCGGTAAGACCTTCCTCGCCGTTGCGGCGGGTGTTGAATCTCTGATGCGTGATGAGGTGAAACGTATTCTGTTGGTGCGTCCGGCGGTTGAGGCCGGTGAAAAACTCGGTTTCCTGCCCGGCGATCTGGCGCAGAAGATCGACCCTTACCTGCGTCCGCTTTACGATGCCCTCTATGAAATGCTCGGTTTCGAAGTTGTGGCGAAAATGATCGAGCGCAATCAGATTGAGATTGCGCCGCTGGCCTACATGCGTGGCCGTACCCTGAGCCACTCCTTCGTGATTCTCGACGAAAGCCAGAACACCACCAAAGAGCAGATGAAAATGTTCCTGACGCGGGTGGGCTTCGGCTCCAAAGCCGTGATCACAGGCGACATTACTCAGGTAGACCTGCCACGTGGCGTCTACTCTGGTCTCAAGCATGGTCTGGAAGTTCTCGACGGTGTCGACGGCATCGGCATTACCCGCTTCAACAACCGCGATGTGGTACGCCACCCGCTGGTGCAGCGTATCGTCGACGCTTACGACCGCTTTGATGCACGTGAAGAAGCGGCAGAGAAAGCCGCTGGCAAAGGCCAGGAAGCCGGAGACAACGCCGGATGAACCTGCTGCTGGATGTCCAGTTTGACGATGAGGAACCTCCGGGGAGCCCGGACGGTACCTCTGCGCAAAGCCTTTCTGATCTGACCGCCGGCGTGCCGGATGAAGACCAGCTGCTGGCCTGGGCAACCGCTGCCCTCAACGGCCGCACCCCCTTTGACGCACCTGAGCTGACCATACGCCTGGTCGGTAATGACGAGAGTCAGTCCCTCAATTACCAGTACCGGGGCAAAGACAAGCCCACGAATGTTCTGTCGTTTCCCTTTGAGATTCCGGTCGGTGTGCCCCTGCAGCTGCTCGGCGATCTGGTGATCTGCATACCCGTTGTTGCCGCGGAGGCAGAAGAACAGGGCAAGACCGCTGAGGCGCACTGGGCGCACATGGTGATTCACGGTTGCTTGCATTTGTTGGGTTACGACCATATAAATGACGAAGAAGCAGAGGAAATGGAAGGCCTTGAGCGCCTGATCCTTGCTGAACTGGGTTATTCTGACCCTTATCTTGACGAGGCCCCATGAGCGAAGACCGAACTAGCCAGCCACGAAGTTGGCTGGACCGATTTACTGACCTTTTTTCTGATGACCCGCGTAGCCGTCAGGACATCAAAGACATAGTCCGTGAAGCGGCAGAGCGCAGCATCGTGGATACGGAAACCCTGAGCATACTCGAAGGTGCCCTGCAGGTTTCTGATATGCAGGTCCGGGACATCATGATCCCCCGTTCGCAGATGATTTCGCTGCAGAAAGACGAAACCATCAAAGAATTCCTCCCGCGCATCATAGAATCCGCCCACTCCCGTTTCCCGGTGATGGGAGACGACCATAATGAAGTGGCCGGTATTCTGCTGGCCAAAGACCTCCTGCCATTGCTGCTGACCGGCGGTGCCGATGAGTTCAGTCTCTCCAGTGTGCTGCGTCCGGCTAACTTCGTACCAGAGAGCAAACGCCTGCAGGTTCTGCTCAGTGAATTCCGCTCTAACCGCAATCACATGGCGATTGTCGTCGATGAGTTTGGCGGTGTGGCCGGTCTGGTGACCATTGAAGACGTGCTCGAGCAGATCGTCGGCGACATCGAAGACGAGCACGATCAGGACGAAGAGAACAACATCAAGGAAGTCGAGAACGGCATCTTTATGGTTAAAGCCCAGACCAATGTCGAAGACTTCAATAGCGCGTTCGAAACCGGTCTGCCTACCAGTGATTTTGATACCATTGGTGGTCTTGTCACGCATCATTTCGGCCGGGTGCCAGAATGTAACGAAAGCATCACCATCGACGGCATAAAATTCCGCGTCACCAACAGTAACAGCCGCAAAATCAATCTGTTGGAAGTCCACCCTGACTGAGCATCCACCCTCTCTGCCGAGTCTGACATGCTGACCTCAAGTCCCTTCCTGCCGCTGGCCGCACTGATCAGCGGCGGCCTTTTCACCTTTGCCCTCGGGCCTTTTTTCTGGTGGCCGCTGGGGCTGGTGAGTCTGGCCGGGCTGTTCTGGATTCTCACTCAGGCGCGCAGTACCTGGCACGCCTTCCGCCTCAGCTGGTATTTCTCCTTCGCCCAGTTCGGCACCGGCGTATCCTGGGTATACGTCAGCATTCATGATCACGGCAACACCCCATCGTGGCTGGCCATTCCCATGGTGGCCGTGTTTGCGGGCTTTCTCGCACTGATCCCTGCGTTCTGGTTTGCCCTGCGCCAGCGCCTGCTGCAGCAGAGCCTGGGCTGGCTGACCTTTGCCGCCTTCTGGTTGCTGCAGGAATGGAGCCGCTCCTGGTTCCTCACCGGTTTTCCCTGGCTGTTCGCGGGCGATGCCCATCTCTTTACCTGGCTGTCTGGCTGGGCACCCATTACCGGCAGTTACGGCATATCCCTGATTCTGGCCCTGACAGCAGCGTCAGCAATCCAGATAGTACGCACCCCACAGGCCGTTTATCTGCTGCCCTTTCTGCTCTGGCCGATGGGATATGGTCTGCAGCAGATTGAATGGACTCAACCGGCGGGAAAACTCACCGTTGCGGCAGTACAGGGGAATGTGGAGCAGGATGACAAATGGTTGCCAGAGCAGCTGTTCCCGACCATCAACCGCTATGAGCAGGACACAGTGCCCTTGCTCGGTACCGACCTGATTCTGTGGCCGGAAACCGCCATCACCATGACCCTGCAACGTTACCAGCCCTATCTTGAGGTCTTCGGAGATCAGGCACGGCAGCAGGGCTCCACCGTGATTACCGGCATTCCTTTCCGCTGGCCTCCCGGCACCGAAAAAGCAGGCCGTTACCACAACAGTATTGTCGCTTTCGGCGCCGGAGACGGCCTGTACCATAAACAAAGGCTGGTCCCCTTCGGCGAATATGTGCCGCTGGCAGAGTTGATTCAGGGCTGGATTCCTTTCTTTGACCTGCCGGTTTACGGCTTCAGCAAAGGTCAGCCAGATCAGGCTCCCCTGAAAGTCCCGGTGATCCGTGATGGCGAAGAAACCGCTCTGGTGCTGGCGGCGCCGTTTATCTGTTACGAGATTGCCTACCCGGATCTGGTGCTGCAGGGCGCGAAGAACGCCGACATTCTGCTGACCATCAGCAACGATGCCTGGTTCGGCAACTCCATCGGCCCCAAGCAGCACATGGCACTGGCTCAGATGCGCGCCCTCGAAACCGGGCGCTGGGTATTACGCTCGACCAACACCGGCATTTCCGCTCTGGTGAATCACCACGGCGAAATCGTAGACCGTATCCCGGTGCGCCAGCGCACCAGCTTCACAGCCACCGCCGAACGCCGCAGTGGCAGTACACCCTATATGATTCTGGGTATCCGCCCGCTGTTACTGCTGATACTCATCATCCTCATGGCAGCTGCCTGGGTACACATCGGAGAGCGTCTGCGTGGCTAAGCTCCTGTTCCGCCTGAATGGCGTCAGCTTTGAAGAAGCGGAAGAAGTCCGGGACGCCCTCGAAGAAGCCGGCTACGCCTGCTACGAAACCAACGAAGGCCGCTTTGGCTTTGGTGTCGCCGGAATCTGGCTGTTTGACGAGGAAGACTACAAACCCGCGCGCGCCCTGCTCGATCAGTTGCAGAGTGAGCGCAGTGAACGTCTGCGCGACCAACCTGGGAAGCCCTTCCGTGAGCACCTTCTGGAAAAACCCGTGGCCGTGATCACCATGATCATAGGCCTGGCTATTGTGATAACGGCTTCCATCTGGCCGTTTCTCACAGCGTTTGAGCAATAATCCCTCCTTCCTACTCCATCAATCTGTTGAGTCAATCTGCTGGGAGCGTCAGTTACCCACTCAGCCCCGCTGACACCTGTCTGATAAAGCCCCTGAAATAGTTTTCTCTGACTTGATCCATATCATGTTCAAGGTTGGAAGGCTAAACCGACATAGCCCGATCATGCTTAACTAAACCCCATACTACGCACACATATCCCCTCCGCCCATCACCCGCATAGCGGATGAGCCGACGGTTTTTCGATGATTTGATGAAATGTGTTCATAGATAATCAGTAATTCTGATTATCTATAGGGATAATGGCATGAATGTGGTGGCACCTAAAGACCCTGGACTTTCATTCTTCTTAGCAGTATTGTCCTACAAAACAACAGAAGACAATAAAACCTGTGAGGACAAACGGCATGTTCGGTTTATTCAAAAAAGCCAAACCCCATACCCTGACCATCGAAGGCGTTGGTTCCTTCGACGTACAGCCTTCAGAAACCATTCTGAACGCTGCCCTGCGTCATGGTGTGCGCTTTCCTCACAGCTGCAAGGTCGGCGGTTGCGCTACCTGCAAATGCAAAAAGACCGAAGGCACCGTTAAAGAACTGACCTCCGCAGCCTTTATTCTGGATAAAAAAGATCTGGATGACGGCTACATTCTGGGCTGTCAGTCGCAGCTGAAAAGCGACGTCACCATCTCTGTCGATGCTCTCAGTGGGGAACGTCCGGCTGAAGAAATCGCCGCCACCATCGTTGAGAAAGAAGCACTCACTCACGACATCACCCGCCTGACTCTGCAGCTGGAAAAAGCCACGGATTATCTGCCGGGTCAGTACGCTATGTTCTCAACTCCGGAGGTCACCTCGGGTTCACGTTGTTACTCTTATGCGGCACCGGCGGCTGGCAATAAGGTGACCTTCTTTATCCGTGAAGTACCGGGTGGCGAGATGTCCGGTTGGGTGAAAAACAGTGCCCAGGTGGGTGATAAGGTCAGTGTGGATGGCCCGCACGGTGATTTCCACCTGCGCAGCGGTCAGGGCGATATGCTGTTCATCGCCGGTGGCAGTGGCCTGGCACCGGTGCTGGCCATTCTTGAAGACGCCGTGCGCCATAAGCTGTCACGTGATGTGACCTTCCTGTTCGGTGCCCGCACTGAGGCCGATCTGTATGGCCTGAAACAGATTGAACACATCCGCCAGAACTGGTCCGGCACCTTCCGTTTTGTGCCTGTGCTGTCACAGGAAGCCGAAGGTTCCGGCTGGGATGGCGCTCGTGGCCTGGTTACAGATCATCTGCCAGAAAATCTCAATGTTATCGAACAGGTCTATATGTGTGGGCCTCCTCCCATGCTGGATGCCGCTTCGGAATACCTGCAACAGGCAGGTCTGGATGAAAGCCAGATCTTTGCCGACCGCTTTACCGACCGCTCAACCAACACAATTAATAACGAGGCTGCCCGCTAATCTGAACTCGCGGCTGGCTGATCACAACACGAGGGACTTACTATGTTTCATTATCTGAAATACTTTCTCTTCCATGGCATCGGCCTGCTCGCCGCGACCGCCATGTTTCTCGGAGACGGCTGGATCACCTATGGTCTGGCCATCATCTTTGGTGGCTACATCCTGCTGGATGCCATCCTTGGTGACGATGTCTCTACACCAACCTTCAAACATCCGCAGATTCTGACAGTTCAGCTGTGGCTGGCCTTGCCACTGCTGTCGCTGATTACCTTTGCCTTTATCTGGCAGGTCAGCTCAGGCGACATTCTGGGCGTGGGGGCGACCGTTCAGTCTCTGACAGGCATTGATATTCTGTCCGCAAAAGAAGCTGCCGGCTTTGGCACCCATGTCTGTGCTGTGATCATGACCGGTCTGATGATTGGTATGATCGGCACCATAACAGCTCATGAGCTGACTCACCGTACCTGGGATCCGATCTCTATGTTCATCGGTCGCTGGCTGCTGGCCTTCAGCTTTGACGTCGCCTTCGCCGTTGAGCACGTTTACGGTCACCACCGCTATGTTTCCACCACCAACGACCCTGCGACTGCACCCCGTGGCCGCAATGTGTATTACCACGTACTGAGTTCCACCATTCGCGGTAACAAGAGTGCTTTGTCACTGGAAGCCGAACGTCTGAAGCGTCTGGGTAAGTCGGCTCTTTCCGTGAGTAACTCCGTACTGCGTGGTTACTTTATGAGCGCCTTTATTGTACTACTGGCCTTCCTGGCCGGAGGCCTGACAACCGCACTGTGGTTTGTGGCAGCTGGTCTGTTCGGTAAAGCGCTGCTGGAAATCGTGAACTACATGGAGCACTACGGCATGGTGCGTAA
>DBNK01000003.1:88538-168335 GCA_002298335.1 Thalassolituus sp. UBA674 | reverse complement strand
GTAACCCGAACGAGCCGGTGCAGCCACGTCACTCCTGGAACACCAACAAGCGTTTCAGCAGCTGGAGCATGTTCAACCTGACCCGTCACTCTCACCACCATGCACACGGTGAAGTGCCCTACCAGGACCTGCGCCCCTACCCAGAAGCCCCAACCATGATCAACGGCTACCTGACTACCATCTTAATCGCACTCTGCCCACCGCTGTGGCACAAGCTGATGACGCCAAAAGTGATGGAATGGGATAAGAAATACGCCAGCGACGAAGAGAAAGTACTGGCTCGTGAAGCCAACCAGAAGAGCGGCATCAAAGCTCTGATGAACAGCAATCCGGCCGAAGGCGTGGTCGCCGGTAATGCTCACTCAGCCTGATTCTGATCAGCGGGAATAAAAAACGGGCCATTGGCCCGTTTTTTTGTGCCTTCAGTTTTAAGACAAGTCAGGTTCTGTGCACATCATAGATAACGATATTCGTATTTGCCGGACCATCCATTGCACAGGTCATAAACTGCTGTTTAATACCGGCAATATAGGTCACGGTATTCGCGGCAAGATTCGCATTGCGCAGGTATAAAACCCCGCCCGTATGATCCAGTGATGCTTCATGCCGGACCTGCCAGAGCCCCATCGGGCTCTGGAATGACATCATCTGAGCACAGGATTCTGTTTCATTCAGACTGCCCAGTGTGAGGAAGCGGGACAACACCGATGCCGAAAAAGCCTCGTTATAAGGCGCTCCCCAGAAAGCATTCTGACCGCTGCACGGCGTATTGCCACAACAGGGCGCTGTGCACAGCAGCATGGGATAATCCGCAGCATGGATGTAGAAATTCGAGGTATTCAGGCTGTAACCATAGTTCTGAGTCAGATCATCCAGAAATTCGTGATTCACATGATCCAGATGGCCGTGAGGTGAAATAAAGCGCAGCTTCACATAGTCAGCAGTCAAACCGAAACTCTGGGTAATAACGCAGTCGACGTCTTCAGCATCATCATCCGCGCTGCGAAAGGCGTCTTTATCCTGACCGGTAATGCTGAGGTATTCATGCACGTCACTGGGTGTGCCACCGTTGACTCCCGGGTCTCCGTAACCTGAGCCGAAAATCCACACGGCATGGTTCCCCTGAACATCGGCGTTACCTTTGATCACATAGATCATCGAGTTACCGATGATCCGCGTGGCCTCGTTCTGATTGGTCTGCTGGATCGCGCTGTGCACCGCATACAGGTTACCGGCCACCAGGGTTTCGATGCCGAATTGTGAAGTCTCGGCGGAATAATAAGCGCAGCCTTCTTCCCCAAGACTGATGCTGCTGAACAGCAACACCTGAAGACAGATAAGAGGTTTTAAAAAGAGTCGTGCAAAGGATTTCGAAGAGACGGTAAGTACAGACTTCACGTGGGATTTCCTTATCAGAGTGGTATGTTCAGAAAATATACCAGCCTCTGACTAAGGATTAATACGACTTATTCAGGACAATCGCTCAGTCAGAGCCAGAATGATGGCTTTATTCGCCTCTGGGAATTCAAATTCATCAAGGCGTGTATAGTTCACCCAACGCACTTCCTGCCCTTCAGCACCGTGTGCCAGCAGTGCATCATTAACGTCAGACTCGACGTAAAGCACGTCCAGCAGTACGGATTTATCCGGATAGGAGAAAGGAATCTGCATCAGTTGCGAGACTGTTTCAGGGCGGACCTTCAGGGCGACTTCTTCGTCGAGTTCACGGATCAGGGCGGAGACAACGTCTTCGCCCGGTTCCACTTTACCGCCGGGAAATTCCCACAGGCCGCCCTGATGTTTGTCGTCAGGGCGCCGGGCAATCAGCACATCCTGCCCATTCACCACGACAACGCCTACGGCGACATGCACCTGCTTCATACGCGGAAATTAAGAGCGGTAGTTGGCGTTAATAGTGACGTATTCGTGCGACAGGTCGGTCGTCCAGACCGTCTCAGTCACATCACCACGGCCGAGCACAATGCGCACAGTAAACTCACTCATTCTGAAGATAGCAGCGCCCTGCTCTTCGGTGTAGCTGTCACAGCGGCCACCGTCTTCAACGATCTGTACGTCATTCAGATAAATCTGCACTTTGCTGAGGTCAAAGTCCTGAACGCCTGAGCGGCCGACGGCAGCGAGAATACGCCCCCAGTTAGCATCAGATGCGAACATGGCGGTTTTCACCAGCGGTGAGTGGGCCACGGTGTAGGCGACGTCCAGAGCTTCTTTTACCGAAGATGCTTCACTGATTTCCATGGTAACGAATTTGGTTGCTCCTTCACCGTCGCGCACAATGGCCTGTGCCAGATCGCGGAAGACCTGCTCCAGAGCGGTGAACAGGGTTACAGCTTCTGCCGATACTTCGTGATCAATACTGACACCCGACTGGCCGGTAGCAACCAGAACACAGGAGTCATTGGTCGAGGTGTCGCCGTCAATGGTGATGCGATTGAACGAGCTGTCGGCCAGCTTGCGTACCCAGGTCTGTAACAGGCCCTGTGGAATCGCCGCGTCAGTGGCGATAAAGCCCAGCATAGTGGCCATGTTCGGCATGATCATGCCGGCACCTTTTGAGATACCGGTGATGGTGACGGTCTGGCCGTTAATTTCAATCTGACGGGAGCATCCTTTTGGGAGGGTATCTGTGGTCATGATGCCTTTGGCAGCACGGGCCCAGTTGTTCTCGCTGAGGTCCGCCAAAGCGGCCGGAATACCGCGGTCAAACGCTGGCATATTCAGTGGCTCACCAATGACCCCGGTAGAAAACGGCAGAATCTGTTCTGCGGTTACACCCGTTTTTTCCGCCAGCAGCTCACAGCTGGCTGTGGCGTTTTTAAAGCCTTTCGGGCCGGTTCCGGCATTGGCATTCCCGGTGTTGATCAGCAGGTAGCGCGGTGATGCCAGCTCCAGATGATGACGACAGATCTGCACTGGCGCAGCGCAGAAGGCATTATTAGTGAACACACCCGCGGTGTTTGAACCTTCAGCCAGCTCAAACACCACCATGTCATCCCGGTCCTTATAGCGCATGGCGGATTTCGCAATTCCCACACGCACACCCTTAACCGCTTTGAAATCTTCAAAAACCGTAAAATTAACCGCCATTTTATTTCACCCGTTCAGGAGCCTGTATTAAGACAAGGTGCCGTGACAATGTTTGTATTTTTTACCTGAACCACATGGGCAAGGCTCATTCCGGCCGACTTTCTGATCTTCTCTCACGAAAGGCTGAGCCTGCTGCGCTGCCGCTTCTTCACCGGGTGAAGAATCGTCTTCCAGAGCTGTGGCTTCATCGTGTTCGAATTTTGCCCGCGCCAGTTGTTCTTCTGCGGCGCGGCGGCGGCGCTCTTCTTCGGCCTGCATATCCTGATTTTCACGCAGGCGGATATGGCTGAGCATCTTGATGGTTTCGTGCTTGATGTTCTCAAGCAGCTCCTGGAACAGGGCAAAGGCCTCGCGCTTGTATTCCTGTTTCGGGTTCTTCTGACCGTAACCGCGCAGGTGGATGCCCTGACGCAGGTAATCCATCGTCGCCAGATGTTCTTTCCAGAGGTTATCCAGCACCTGCAGCATGATCTGCTTTTCAACCATACGCATGGTCTGCTCGCCGATCTGGGCTTCTTTTTCAGTGTAAGCTTTAGTGATCTGTTCCAGAATGCGTTCGCGCAGAGTTTCTTCGTACAGCTTGCTGTCTTCGTCGAGCCACTCCTGCACTGGCAGGTCGATGGCAAACTCGCTACGGATCGCCTGCTCCAGACCCGGAATATCCCACTGTTCTGACAGGCTCTGCGGCGCAATGTGATTATCAATGGTCGCATGAACCACATCCTGACGGATGTTGCTGATTACACCGGAAATGTCGTCCATTTCCATCAGTTCGTTACGCTGACCATAGACGACGCGACGTTGATCGTTGGCCACGTCATCGTATTCCAGCAGTTGCTTACGGATATCGAAGTTGCGGCCTTCAACTTTACGCTGCGCTTTCTCGACCGCGTTGGTAACCATCTTATGTTCGATGGATTCACCGTCTTTCATGCCCAGTGCCTGCATCATGTTGCGCATACGGTCAGACATGAACAGACGCATCAGGTTATCTTCCAGTGACAGGAAGAAACGTGTGGAACCGGCATCCCCCTGACGACCGGCACGACCACGCAGCTGGTTATCAATACGGCGGGACTCGTGACGTTCCGTACCGATAATATGCAGACCACCGGCTTTCAGTACGGCATCGTGACGCTCCTGCCAGTCGGCTTTGATGTTATCAATCGTCGCCTGATCCGGGGTTTCCAGTGTCGCAACTTCGGCTTCCCAGCTGCCGCCGAGCACGATATCCGTACCCCGGCCTGCCATGTTGGTGGCGATGGTAATGGCACCCGGGCGACCCGCCTGAGCAATAATTTCGGCTTCACGTGCGTTTTCTTTGGCGTTCAGTACGTTGTGCTGAACCTTGGCTTTCTTCAGCAGAGCCGACAGATATTCCGACGATTCAATCGACGCCGTGCCCACCAGAACCGGGCGCCCCTCAGCAGAAACCGTGCGGATTTCTTCAATCACCGCATCGTATTTCTCGCGCTGGGTGGCGTAGATTACGTCGTTGTAATCGATACGCTTGATCTCTTTGTTGGTCGGAATAACGATCACGACCAGCCCGTAAATCTGATGGAATTCGAAGGCTTCGGTATCAGCAGTACCCGTCATACCCGCGAGCTTGCCGTACAGACGGAAATAATTCTGGAAGGTTGTTGAGGCCAGCGTCTGGCTCTCGGCCTGAATTTTCACACCTTCTTTGGCTTCCACCGCCTGATGCAGACCTTCACTCCAGCGACGCCCCGGCATGGTACGGCCGGTGTGTTCATCAACGATGACGATCTGCCCGTTCTGCACCAGATAATCGACGTTCTTCTGGAAAATAGCGTGCGCTTTCAGGGAGGAATGCACGTGATGCAGCAGGTTCAGGTTGGCCGCAGAATAAAGACTTTCGCCTTCCTGCAGAATGCCTTCCTGGGTCAGCAGTTCTTCAACGTACTCATGACCCGCTTCTGTCAGCTCAACGGCACGGCTCTTCTCATCAACCGTGTAGTGGCCGTCCGGCACGTGGTCTTTATCGTCGCTGAACTGGCCACGCTCGAGCCTGGGCACCAGTTTATTAATGCGACGGTAAAGCTCAGAGCTGTCTTCTGCAGCACCGGAGATGATCAGCGGTGTCCGCGCTTCGTCGATCAGGATCGAGTCCACTTCGTCGACGATCGCAAAATTGAGTTTACGCTGAACCTTCTGCTCCAGCGAGAAAGCCATATTGTCGCGCAGATAATCAAAACCGAATTCGTTGTTGGTACCGTAAACGATGTCTGCGGCGTACTGGCTCTTTTTCGCCGACTGATCCATACCCGGAACAACAACACCGACAGTCAGACCGAGGAATTCAAACAGCGGACGCATCCACTCCGCGTCACGGCGGGCCAGATAGTCGTTTACCGTTACCACGTGCACACCATCACCGGAGAGCGCGTTCAGATACGACGGCAGAGTACCCACCAGAGTTTTACCTTCACCGGTACGCATTTCCGCAATGCGTCCTTCGTGCAGTGTGATACCACCGATCAACTGTACGTCAAAATGACGCATCCCCATTACCCGGCGGCTGGCCTCACGGCAGACCGCAAAGGCTTCGGGCAGAATCTGATCAAGGGTTTGTCCGGCAGCAAGCTGGGCTTTCAGTTCAGGCGTTTTAGCCTGCAGTTCTTCATCAGTCAGCCCCTGAAGAGCCTCTTCCAATGCGTTAATACGGGCAACCTGTTTGCCCATGCGCTTGAGCTCGCGCGAATTGTTACTGCCAAAAAGTTTACGGAAAAAATTACCAATCATCAGGATGTCAGCCGTGTCAAAAGAGATGAACCGGGAAGGCGGTAAGGCTAACCCTTACCCGGTGCGAAAACAATGTAAAGAGGGGGATTTTTATCGGGGACGGCGATGGATATAAGCGGCAGGATCGACGTTGCGGCCGTTGCGGTAGACTTCAAAATGAACATGAGGGCCCGTGGAACGGCCACTGTTACCCATCAGAGCGATGACGTCCCCTTTACGGACCACGTCACCCACTTTGACTTTAATTTCCTGACAGTGCGCATAACGGGTTTTGTAACCATTACCATGGTTAACTTCAACCAGACGGCCATACCCGTAACGTGGTTCAGCAATAGTGACCACACCAGAAGCCACTGAGACGACATCAGAGCCTTGCTTGCCAGCGAAGTCTACCCCGGCATGCCAGGCGGAACGCCCCGTGAAAGGATCAGCACGGTAGCCATAACGGGATGACATCCAGCCTTTAACAATCGGTGAGCCTGCGACAAAAGTATCCTGATCCAGTTTGTTCGCTGCGATCAGGTCATCCAGTACCGCCAGCTGCTGTTCGCGGCTGTTGATACGGTCAGCCAGTTCATCCATGGCGGCTGTAATTCCCGGAGCTTCATACGCACTGTCCAGGTAGTTCATCGGACCACCGACGGCAGGCGGTACCGAGAAATCAAACTCATCGGCTTCGAGGTCGGCAGAAGCAACCAGACGCTCACCAACGGCATCCAGGCGCAAAACCCGGCTCTGCAGTTCAGCAAGACGGACCGTCAGAGCAGCCAGCTCGCGGTCAGCCTGGGCGCGCAGCTCTTCGATTTCACGACGTTGTTCTTCGAGATTACGTTCCCACGCTTTGGCGGTGCGGGAATCGAGGGCAAGATCAGAGGCAAGGTGCTGGCTCAGCAGAAAACCTGCAGCACCCAGCATCAGCGGCATGGTGACAGCCATACCCAGAAGGAAATAGATTGCGGAAGGGCGTAAGCTGACGCTTCGCGACTCACCGTGACGTCGACCGACGATAATAATGTTCATGTTATTCAGGTCTGTCTGTCAAAGTGTACTACTCTTCGTTACTTCGTGCGTTGCACCCGTCCGGCCTTGACCGGACAGACAGGCAATAAGAAAAAGGCCAGACATGTTGAGTGTATGGCCTTTTTCATTCAGCGCTGTCCTGTACTTTCTGGCATCAGCCTGCAGCAGGTCGCATGTAGGTAATGGGCGCGGTTTCAGCACCGGTAAACTCTACAAACTCCCACGCATCCTCCTGCTGCATCAGTTCACGCAGCAGACGGTTGTTCAGACCGTGGCCTGACTTGTAACCGATGAATTCACCGATCAGACTGTGCCCCAGCAAATACAGGTCACCCACCGCGTCAAGAATCTTGTGTTTCACAAACTCATCTTCATAACGCAGACCATCGCTGTTCAGCACCCGGTAGTCATCGATCACAATTGCATTCTTAACGCTGCCACCCAGTGCCAGGTTCTTGGAACGCATGTATTCGATGTCTTTGGTGAAACCGAAAGTACGCGCACGGCTGACTTCTTTCACGTAAGACGTAGAAGAAAAGTCCAGACTCGCTTTCTGCACACTCTGACGGAACACCGGGTGATCAAAGTCGATCTCAAAGCTGACCTTAAACCCATTATAGGGCACAAATGCGGCGGTTTTATCGCCTTCGGTCACTTCGACACGACGTTTGATACGGATGAACTTCTTCGGCGCATCCTGTTCAGCGATACCGGCTGACTGCAACAGGAACACAAACGGACCTGAGCTGCCATCCATAATCGGTACTTCTTCAGCACTGAGTTCGACAATCGCGTTATCGATACCCAGACCTGCCATCGCAGACAGCAGATGTTCAACTGTATCAACCCGGGCGTGATCTTTTACCAGCGTTGTAGACAGGGTGGTCTCACCCACCTGCAAGGCGTTTGCAGGGATATCCACAACAGGGTCAAGATCGGTACGACGGAAAACGATACCCGTATCAACCGGCGCAGGCTTCAGCGTCAGGTAGACTTTATCTCCTGAGTGAAGGCCAACACCAGTGGCGCGGATCGTATTATTGAGTGTTCTCTGTCGGATCATCAGACATTCCTGCCCAAATTGGGTATTTTTTATACAAATTCAGCCGGCATTATAGCAGTTCCTGCCTTTCACGCCAGCCAAATGTATCCAGTTCTGTTCACACAGATGGAACAGTCTTAGTCTGCCTGACGACGCAGAAACGCCGGGATATCGAGGTAATCCATATCCTGACCAATACCAGCATCCAGTTTGCGGGCAGTATTACCCGCTGCCACCTGACGTACACCCGCCGCCTGACGTTCACGCTGGCGGAAATCCCCCTGGGTTTCAGGGCTGCGTACATTGGCGGTGTTATCGACCACTTTTGTTGGTTTTGGTTCTTCGGCAACCTGTTCCTGGCCCAGACCGGTAGCAACCACAGTCACACGCAGTTCGTCCGTCAGCTCAGGATCAATCACAGTGCCGACGACGACCGTGGCGTTTTCAGAGGCGAACTCTTCGATCACCTCACCCACTTCACTGAACTCACCCAGTGACAGATCGAAACCAGCGGTCACGTTCACCAGAATGCCACGAGCACCACGCAGATCGACATCTTCCAGCAACGGGCTGCCAATGGCTTTCTCAGCGGCTTCGCGCGCACGGTTTTCACCGGTTGCGGTACCACTGCCCATCATGGCCTGCCCCATTTCAGACATCACAGTGCGGACGTCGGCGAAATCGACGTTGATCATGCCCGGACGGGTGATCAGATCAGCAATACCCTGCACCGCACCCTGAAGAACGTCATTGGCTGCCTTGAAGGCATCCAGCAACGAGGTGCCTTTACCCAGCACGGTCAGAAGTTTTTCGTTCGGAATAGTAATCAGAGAGTCGACATTTTCTGCCAGCTGCTCAAGACCCTGAGCGGCAATCGACATACGCTTTTTGCCTTCAAACGGGAAAGGCTTGGTCACAACAGCAACTGTCAGGATGCCCAGTTCTTTGGCCACCTCTGCAACAACCGGTGCACCACCAGTACCCGTACCACCACCCATACCGGCAGTGATGAAAACCATATCCGCACCACGCAGAGCTTCTGCGATGCGTTCACGGTCTTCCAGTGCAGCCTCACGACCCACATTCGGGTTTGCACCCGCGCCCAATCCTTTGGTCAGTCCGTTACCCAACTGAATGACGGAACGGGCTCCGACATTACGCAGCGCCTGAGCGTCTGTGTTGGCACAGATAAAATCGACGCCATCGATCTGACGCTCAACCATATGCTGCACAGCATTACCACCGCCACCACCGACGCCGATCACTTTTATTACAGCATTTTGCTGAATTTCATCTGCAAGCTCGAACATATCACCTTCTCTGATGTGAGACATAAGACTATCTCCTATTCTGCAGGTTTATATTAAATATTAAAAATTGTCTTTTATCCAATCTTTTATACGAAAAATTGGAGATTTTTTATCATCAAAACTGGTTTTTTTACGGGATTTTTTATTTTCCTGTCTGGCGGCGTATAAAAGCAGCCCGACTGCTGTTGAATAGATCGGATTACTGATCACATCCGGCAGTCCGGAAACACCGACAGGACGTGCCAGACGGACCGGCATATGGAAGATTTCTTCGGCCAGTTCCACCACCCCTTCCATCTTCGCAGTTCCACCGGTCAGAACGATACCGGCAGCGATCAGATCTTCAAAACCACTGCGCCGTAACTCAGCCTGAATCAGGGTGAATAATTCGTCGTAACGCGGCTCGATAACTTCGGCCAAAGCCTGGCGTGAAAGGTCCCGCGGCGGTCGCTCTCCGACACTCGGAACTTTGATTGTTTCATCCGCTTTTACCAGCTGTGTCAGGGCGCAGGCGTACTTCACCTTAATTTTTTCAGCGTGCTGTGTGGGGGTGCGCAGGGCCATAGCGATGTCGTTTGTCACCTGGTCTCCGGCAATCGGAATCACAGCCGTATGACGGATCGCGCCTTCGGTAAAAATTGCGATATCTGTAGTACCACCACCAATGTCTACCAGGCACACGCCCAGCTCCATTTCATCATCGGTGAGAACGGCATAACTGGACGCCAGCTGCTCAAGAATTATGTCGTCAGTTTCCAGCTCACAACGCTGTACACAACGCTCAATATTCTGTATCGCATTAACCGATCCGGTAACCAGATGAACCTTAGCTTCTAGGCGCACACCACTCATGCCAACCGGTTCTTTAATACCTTCCTGGCTGTCGACGACATATTCCTGCGGTAATACGTGTAAAATAGCCTGGTCCTGCGGAATAGCGACAGCCTGTGCAGCGTCAATAACCCGTTCAATATCGGTATGATTTACTTCACGATCCTTGACGGCCACAATACCGTTAGAATTCATTGAGTGAATATGATTTCCGGCAATACCCACATATACGGAATGAATATTACATCCGGCCATTAATTCAGCTTCCTCTACCGCACGGCGGATGGAGTCCACGGTGGATTCAATATTCACCACGACGCCTTTTTTCAGACCACGGCTCGGGCTGGACCCCAGACCAAGAAGCTCGATGTGTCCGTCGACATCCACTTCCCCGACCAGAGCCACAACTTTGGAGGTACCGATATCAAGACCTACCAGCATCCGTTTCTGCGGAACCGAACTCATCACCCTTTCTCCTGCTCTGAACGCCACTGAATGGCAGCGCCTTTACCATAACGAAGGTCTATGCCGGCAATACGCTCCTGCGGCATAGCTGAAACCATTTTTTCCAGACGTTTCACCCGTTCTTCAATCGCCCGTTTACCCAGCGCAACATGCCAGTGGTTGCTCAGGTCCACCGCCACAGAACCGGTGGAGGATACCGTCAGTGACGTCACTCCCGTACCTTGTGTACCCAGCGCCTGCTGTACAAAACGGAAGTACTGAATGGCGTCCGGCAGATTCGCCATATCACTGCGGATCAGTGCCAGACCATGAACATTCATCTGCGCCGGAATATCCGACACCACACCACGGATACTGATGACCTGATTACCGTTCAGTAACGCCATCGGAATATCTTCCCGTGCACGGATTTCGATGTAACCCGGCCAGCGTTTTTTTACCTGAACTGCCGTCAGCATCGGAAAAGCATTCAGAGCCTCATACACCTGATCAATATCCGCTGAAAAGAAACCCTGACCGACCACAGATGAAGTGGCATTCACCAGATCTTCCGCTGACCAGATATCCAGATTTCCGGAAACCCGGACTTCGCTTATCAGCCAGCGGTCGGTGACCTGTACCAGTCCCCAGGTCAGCATGCCCAGCAATACCGGAATCAGCATCACACTCCAGTGGATATTGAACGGCAGCGCCGGAATGCGGATCTGCAGATTCCGTGGGTTTTTCTCTGTTACCGGAGTCGCTCCCCGGGGTGCCGCGCGTTTTTTAATGGCCATGACGCAGGTTCGCTTCTGTCAGAATCGCTTGCACCAGTGCGGGAAAATCCATGCCGTGCGCTTTTGCCGCCATCGGTACCAGACTGTGATCGGTCATACCCGGGCTGGTGTTGGCCTCGAGCAAGGCAAAATTGCCATCGCTGTCCTGCATGACATCAAGCCGCCCCCAGCCCTGACAGCCAAGAATGCGGTAAGCATTTAAGGCGAGGGTTTTAATCTCGTCTTCTTTTTCCGCACTCAGCCCACACGGCAGCAGATACTGGGTATCGCCAGACTGATATTTCGCGTCGTAGTCGTAAAATTCATGGCTGGTTTTCAGCTGGATAACGGGCAGCGCTTCACCGTCCACAATCGCTACAGTAAATTCCGCGCCTTCAATCCAACGCTCAACCAGAACCAGATCGTCATACTGGCTGGCAAACAGATAACTGCTGCGCAATTCTTCGGCAGTATGAACACGGCGCATGCCGATGCTCGAACCTTCACGTGCAGGTTTTACAATGGCATTGCCACCCAGTTCCTGCATGATGCCCGCCCAGTCACTGAACTGATCCAGCAGAAATGCGCCCGGAGTCGGAATTCCGGAGGCCTGCCAGATCAGTTTGGTGCGCCATTTATCCATAGCCAGGGCAGAAGCCATGACGCCACTGCCGGTGTAGGGTTTATTCAGCCACTCCAGTACACCCTGAATGGTGCCGTCTTCGCCGCCACGTCCGTGCAGGGCAATAAACGCAATGTCAAAATCCATATCCATCAGCTGGCGGATTGCATGACCCCGGATATCCACCGCGACCACATCCGCACCGAGCGATTTCAGGGCAGAAAAAACCGCGTTTCCACTTTTCAGGGAAACCTCGCGCTCTGCAGAGTCACCACCCATTAATACGGCAATTTTTCCCAGACTGCGGACGCTCATGCATTGCTCTCCTGTAACCAACCGGGTAATTCTTCAGCCAATGTCTGCGCCACACCACCAATGTCGCCTGCCCCCTGAGTAATCAGCAGATCTCCCGGTTGCAGTACGCTGGTCAGTGGCTGCTGCAGCGACTCATCGCGCTCAATAAAAATCGGATCAACACTGCCGCGCTGACGGATACTGCGGCTCAGTGAGCGGCCATCCGCTCCGGCGATGGGCTTTTCTCCTGCCGGATAAACATCCATCAAAAGAACCACGTCCGCGGATGACAGAACGCGCACAAAATCTTCATACAGATCACGGGTACGTGAATAGCGGTGTGGCTGAAACACCATCACCAGACGCCGTTCCGGAAAACCTTTGCGGATGGCATCGATGGTGACTTCCAGCTCGCGCGGGTGGTGTCCGTAATCATCAACCAGCATCACATCACCACCGGCCAGCGGATATTCACCAAGAATCTGAAAACGGCGGCCGACACCTGAGAAATTTTCCAGCGCACTGATGATGGCCTGTTCTTTCACGCCCTCATCTTCGGCAATGGCGATCGCGGCCAGCGCATTCAGCACATTGTGACGGCCGGGAATTTTCATGCGGATGGAAAGTGGCGCTTTGTTATCCGGACGGTGTACGGTAAAGCGGGTGAACATCCCCTGCTGTTCCAGATCACTGGCACGGTAATCCGCATCATCGGCAAAACCATAAGTAATAACCTGACGGCTGACATCCGGCAGAATACTGCGTACGTGTTCGTCGTCAGTACAGAGCACGGCCAGACCGTAAAACGGCAGGTTATGCAGAAACTCAATGAAGGTATTTTTCAGCTGATCAAAATCACCGCCATAGGTACTCATATGGTCAGCGTCGATGTTGGTCACGATGGCTGACATCGGCTGCAGATGCAGAAAACTTGCGTCACTTTCATCAGCTTCGGCAACCAGATAGCGGCTGAGACCCAGACCGGCATTGGTACCGGCGCTGTTCAGACGGCCACCAATCACGAAAGTCGGATCAAATCCGGCTTCCGCCAGAATAGAGGTCACCAGACTGGTGGTGGTGGTTTTGCCATGGGTTCCGGCAACGGCAATGCCATGACGGAAGCGCATCAGTTCGGCCAGCATTTCCGCGCGGCGGACAATCGGTAAACGCCGTTCCAGAGCCGCGGCCACTTCCGGGTTCTGTTCATCAATCGCGGTGGAAACCACCAGCACATCCACACCATCAATGTGTTCTGCACTGTGACCGATTTTCACACCGGCACCCAGCGAACGCAGACGTTTGGTGGTGGCGGATTCTTTCAGATCCGAGCCGGTAATTCTGTACCCCTGGTTCAGCAGTACTTCGGCAATGCCGCACATACCGGAACCACCGATTCCGACAAAATGGATCACGCGGATACGGCGCATTTCCGGAATCATATTAACGAGGTTTGCTGTCTGTTCATTGCTCATCAGCAAATCTCCTGACCTGTTCTGTAACCATCTCTGTCGCATGAGTCATAGCCAGTGAACGTGCTGTCACCGCCATATCCCGCAGAGCCTGTTTATTGTCTGAAAAATAACGCCACTGACCGGCCAGCCAGTCGGCACTGAGTTCATTCTGCTGACGGATCAGCGCCGCACCGGCGCTTTGCAGATAACGGGCATTGGCCGTCTGGTGATCGTCCACCGCAAATGGGAAAGGTACAAAAATCGCGGCACAACCTGCCGCTGCAATTTCTGATACCGTGAGTGCTCCGGAGCGGCAGACAATCAGATCCGCCCAGACATAGGCTGCGGCCATATCGTCAATAAATGCAGTGACGTCAGCATCGATACCCGCATCCTGGTACTGAGCAGAAAGCTCATCAATATTGCGCTTACCCGCCTGGTGGATCAGCTGCGGACGCTCAGCGTCAGGCAGTAAAGACATGGCTTCAAAGACCGTCTGATTAAGTGCAACTGCACCCAGACTGCCACCGACCACCAGCACCCGTAATTTGCCATTGTGGGCTTCACGTAATTCCGGCGCTGGTAACGCCAGTACTTCATTACGTACCGGATTACCGGTTACCAGAGCACCCGGCAAAGCACCCGGAAATGCCTGCATGGTGCAACGGGCAAATTTCTGCAGAATACGGTTGGTCATACCGGCACAGGCATTCTGCTCATGCACCAGCAAGGGAATACCTTTCAGCCAGGCAGCAATTCCTCCCGGACCTGTGGCATAGCCACCCAGCCCCACCACCGCCCGCGGTTTCAGTTTTTTAATCACTGCCAGTGACTGGCGTACGGCTTTAAAAATCCGCACAGGAGCAGCCAGCAATCCCAGTTTGCCTTTGCCGCGCAAGCCCGCAATATCAATCGTATGCAGGGTGAAACCATTTTTCGGTACCAGCTCAGATTCAATGCCACGCTCTGTACCCAGCCAGTGAATTTCATAGCCCTGACCGGCCAGAGAGTGAGCAACCGCCAATGCCGGAAAGACATGGCCACCGGTACCACCCGCCATCATCAGAATCACTTTGCTCTGAGAAGTCTTATTCATGCTCTGCCTCCTCTGAGGAATTTTCTTCCGTCAGCTGAGTTTCATAGGCAATACGCATGACGATGCCGATCATGGCACAACAGATCATCAGTGAGCTGCCACCGTAGCTGAAGAACGGCAGTGTCAGACCTTTGGTCGGTAACAGACCCGTGTTCACACCGATGTTAATAATGATCTGCAGCCCCAGCAGACCAGCAATACCGATAGCCACATAAGCGGCGTACATGAGCCCGGCACGCTGTGCTTTCCAGGCGATACTCCAGATAAAACCGAGCAGCACGACCAGCAGCCCCAGTACCGCAACCGCACCGAACAAACCGGTTTCTTCCGCCCAGATAGCAAACACAAAATCGGTGTGTGCTTCCGGCAGGTAAAACAGTTTCTGCACACTTTCGCCATAACCAATGCCAAACAGATCACCACGGCCAAAAGCAATCAGTGACTGGGTCAGCTGATAACCTGTGTTGTACACATTTTCCGGAGACCAGGGATCCAGATACGCCAGCAGGCGCTGCATGCGGTACTCTTCACCAGTCACAACAAAATAACCCACGATGAAGGTAGCGATCAGCAGCAGGAAAAACTGGCCGGCTTTCACACCACCCAGAAATAACTGAATCATGACCGCGCCCATCAGTACCACAGCGGCACCAAAGTCAGGTTCAGCCAGCAGCAAGGCCACCATGAAAGCCAGAATAAACAGCGGTTTTATAAAGCCGGAGAGTTGCTTCTGCACTTCATCTTTACGCCGCACCAGATAACCGGCGACGTAAAAAACAGCGCCCAGCTTGGCAATTTCCGAAGCCTGCACCTTGATCAGGCCCAGGTTCAGCCAACGCTGGGAACCATTCACTTCGTGACCGATACCCGGCACAAACACCAGTATCAAGCCGATGAAACCGGCCAGCAGCAGCAGCGAATCAAATTTTGCCCAACGCGCCAGAGAAATACCGGAAACGAGAAAGGTGACACTGATGCCCAGCACCAGATACAGCGCATGACGAACCGTAAAATACGCCGCGTTGCCGGTGTAATACTCAGCAATACCGGTCGAAGCCGAAGCCACCATCAACCAGCCCAGAACCAGCGCAGCGAGCCATGGGTAGAACACCGGAGTTTGTTCTTGCCAGCGGAAGGCACTGAGATTCATCACAGGTCCTCCACTAATTCACAGAAGACGTCGCCTCTGTGCTGATAATTCTTAAACTGATCAAAACTGGCACAGGCCGGTGACAGCAGAATAATGTCTCCGGGGCGCGCTTGTGTTCTGGCCTGCAGCAATGCCTGCTGCAAAGTGTCTGTCTGACTTACAACACAGAACGGCGACATCTCTGCGGTGATGATGTCGCTGTCTGCGCCATAGGCAATCACATCGGCGACACCGGCACAGGTCTGCCCGAGCCCGGTAAAGCTCTGACCTTTTCCTTCACCACCGGCGAGCAGAATAATCCGCCCCTGCAGTCCGGCCGACAAACCTTTAACAGCGGCTTCGGTTGAACCGGTATTGGTGCCTTTGGAATCATTGAAATAATTCACGCCATCCAGCTCACGTACCCACTGACAACGGTGGGCCAGACCAGCAAAGTTTTTCAGTGCATTCAGACACTGTTTCACATCAATGCCGAGTTCAGACACCAACGCCAGCGCCGCCAGTGCGTTAGCCTGGTTGTGGCTGCCACGGATTTTCAGTTCAGATGCCGCCAGCAGAGGTTCAGATTCCATCGCCAGCCAGTCTTCACCATCCAGATTGATCAGGCCGAAATCCGCACGGGCATTCAGACCAAAGGTCACAAATTCTTTTACCGCCGCCATGGCCGGACGGGTGTGATCGTCATCCAGATTTACCACGGCTTTATTCGCTGAGCGGAAAATACGCTGTTTAGCCCGTTCGTAATCGCGCATACTGCTGTAGCGGTCCATGTGATCCGGAGAAATATTCAGAATCACAGCAACTTCTGCAGCCAGATCAGCCGTGGTTTCGAGTTGAAAACTGGACAGCTCCAGCACGTAGAAATCAACGTCTTCTTCATTGAGAAGATCCAGCGCCGGAGTACCCAGATTGCCACCGGCCACAGCGTTGAAACCCGCAGCATTAATGAGTTCGTTCACCAGCGTGGTGACGGTACTTTTACCGTTGGAACCGGTAATCGCCACCACCGGTTTCTGTGCGTATTCGCGGAACAGCTGGATGTCACCGGAAATAACCACACCCTGCCCTGCGGCCTGAATAAAATTATCCGTCTGCGCACTGATACCCGGGCTGACCAGCACTTCATCAAACTCACACAGAAAGCTGCTTTCCGGTGATCCCAGATGCAGATCAGTACCCGGAAATTCCGCGCGCACGGCATCAGCACCGGCAAACTGTTCGCGGGTATCGCACAGCGCAAAATTCAGACCCTGCTGCTGACAGAAACGCGCGCACGACAGACCGGTCAGGCCGAGCCCGACGATCAGATAGCGCTTGCTGTTTTCTGCCGTAGCCAACATAGTCATTACCGTATTTTCAGAGTTGCCAGACCGATCAGCACCAGAATGATGGTGATAATCCAGAAACGGACAATCACCCGGGGTTCCGGCCAGCCTTTCAGTTCATAGTGATGGTGCAGAGGTGCCATGCGGAATACGCGGCGGCCGGTCAGTTTGAACGAGCCCACCTGCACAATCACAGAAACAGTTTCAGCGACAAAAATACCGCCCATGATAAAGAGCACGATTTCCTGACGGACAATCACCGCCACAATACCCAATGCCGCACCCAGGGCCAGTGAGCCTACATCGCCCATGAAAACCTGCGCCGGGTAAGTGTTGAACCAGAGGAAACCGATACCGGCACCGACCATCGCGGCGCAGAACACCACCAGTTCACCGGCACCGGCAACGTAAGGAATGTGCAGGTAATCAGCAAAGTTCACGTTACCGGCGAGGTAAGCACACACACCCAGTGCTGCAGCCACCATCACGGTCGGCATAATGGCCAGGCCATCCAGACCATCGGTTAAATTCACGGCATTACTGGAGCCGACCACGACAAAATACGTCAGCACAATAAACATCAGGCCAAGCTGTGGCATGACGTCTTTCAGGAAAGGAACAACCAGCTGAGTTTCCGCCGGAGACTGCGCCGAATAAAACAGGTAGGCCGCCGCAATCAGACCGAACACCGACTGCCAGAAATATTTCCAGCGGCTGGGCAGACCCCGGGAATTTTTCTCAATCACTTTGCGGTAATCATCGACCCAGCCGATGGCACCGAAAAAGAAAATCACCAGCACGGCAACCCAGACGAAGCGGTTTTCCAGATCACCCCATAGCAGAGTACTGACCACAATCGACAGCAGGATAAGCACGCCGCCCATGGTCGGCGTACCGGCTTTGCTTAAATGCGATTTCGGGCCTACTTCACGGATGGCCTGACCTATCTGATACTCACGCAGTTTGCGGATAACTACCGGACCCAATATCAGTGAAACTACCAGTGCAGTCACCACCGAAAAAATCGCCCGCAGGGTGAGATAACTCACCACTCCGAAACCCGAATGAAATTGCGTCAGCCATTCTGCCAGCCAGAGCAACATGGTCAGTTTTCTCCTTCCAGTGAACAGAGAGTGTTTACAACCGCTTCCATACCCGCACTCCTTGAACCCTTGACCAGCAGCGTGTCCCCGCGGCCGGTATTCGTGTTTAAAAATTCTGCCAGCTGCTGTTTATTTTCGAACCAGTGCGCTCCGTCTCCGAAGGCTTCAGCAGCAGCTTTGCTCAGACGGCCGGTGGCTGCCAGAACATCAATCTGTTTTGCTTTGGCGTAGGCGCCGATTTCGGCGGTCAGACGCACTTCATCGGTCCCCAGTTCAGCCATATCACCCATCACCAACCAGCTGTGTCCGGCCTGGGCTAATACATCGATGGCGGCACGGAAAGATCCCGGATTGGCGTTGTAACTGTCATCCAGAATGACCTGACCTTTGCGGCCGGTGTTTTTCTGCAGACGGCCTTTCACCGGCTCAGCACTGGCCAGCCCGGCGATGATCAGATCCCAGTCCATACCGACCGCACGCACCGCCGCCACTGCAGCCAGTGCATTACGGATGTTGTGCTGCCCCGGCAGCGGCAGGCTTACCGGAAAAGACTGGCCTTCGGCCTGCAGGGTGAAGCGGCTGTCGAGCATGCCGCACTCAATATCTGCGGCGCGGTAATCTGCCTGCTCTGAAAAACCGAACGATTGCACCTGACGCGTTCCGGCGCGGCTGACCCACTGTGGAAAAAACACATCATCGGCGTTCAGTACGGCGGTGCCTTCGTCCGCAATAAAATCGATGAGTTCACCTTTGGTGGCGCAGATGGTTTCAACACTGCCGAATCCTTCCAGATGAGCTTCCGCTACGTTGGTGATGATGCCGACCAGCGGACGCACCAGCCTGGCGGTATAGGCGATTTCACCCTGACCACTGGCACCCAGCTCTATCATGGCGGCCTGATGTTGCGGCTGCAGAGCCAGCAGGGTCAGGGGCGCGCCGATATGATTGTTCAGGTTGCCCTGCGTCATCCAGGTATTGAACGACATGGACAACAGATGTGCTGTGAGCTGTTTGACGCTGGTTTTTCCGGCGCTGCCGGTGACCGCAACCACAGGTCCGGAAAACTGATCACGGTGCCAGGCGGCAAGATCGGCCAGAGCCGTCAGGGTGCTGGTCACACGTACGGTTGGCAGTACTGTCTCAACGTCTTCTTCGGCCAGCATGGCGACTGCACCGGCTGCCAGCGCCTGAGCTGCGAAAGCATGACCATTAAAACGCTCGCCACTGAGCGGCACGTACAGGCTGCCCGGCTTCAGCGTACGGGTGTCGGTTGAAACTGAGGTGCAGATGATGTCTTCATCCGCGCTGCAGCGGCCACCTGTGATTTCAGCAATCAGAGAAAGAGGCAGATCACGCAGCATGTGCACCCCCGGCTTTCTGATATCCGAGTTGCCGCAATACAGCCTCATCACTGTAGGGATGACGCACGCCGCGGATGTCCATGTAATCTTCGTGGCCCTTACCGGCAATCAGCAGTACACCCTGCTGCGGAGTGCCGTTGAGTGCGGCACGGATGGCCTCTGCACGGTCGTGCAGGAACTCAAACTCATCCGCGTATTGCGACTGACGGATGTCGGCAAAAATCTGCTCAGGGTCTTCATTGCGCGGGTTGTCATCCGTGACCCACACCTGCGCCGCAGCCGAAGCCGCATCCGCCATCAGCGGGCGTTTGCTGCGGTCACGGTCACCACCACAGCCGAACACCAGAGTCACCGGAGTGTCATCATGCTGCAGTGCCGCAATCACGTTATCCAGCGCATCCGGAGTGTGGGCATAATCCACTACGGCCGCAGGCTGACCGGCAGCGACATATAATTCCATACGGCCTGCCACAGGGCGCAGTTCTGCCGCCGCCAGCGTCACCGCATCGTAATCAAAGCCCAGCAGCACCAGCACACTGATGGCCGCGGCGGCGTTGGCTACATTGAAGTCACCGGCCAGAGACAGGCTCAGTTCCACACGGCCCCAGCGGCTGTCGAGCGTGGCCTTCATACCCTCTGCAGTGGCATGAAGGGAGTGATACAGCACATCGGCGTCGTTCTGCCCCAGACTGACGGCATTCACCGGACGCCCCGGATATCCCCACAGGCGCTGCCCCCATTCATCATCCGTGTTGATCACTGCCGCTGCGGTGCGGTCTCCGCGGAAGAGCTTCGCCTTGGCCTGAAAATAGGCCTCCATGGTGCCGTGGTAATCGAGGTGATCCTGAGTGATGTTGGTGAGCACGGCGACGGCAAAACTCAGACCGTCAACACGGCCCTGTTCCAGTGCGTGGGAAGACACTTCCAGGGCCGCATAACGGGCGCCCTGTGCCTGCATGTCATGCAGCAGACGGTAGGTCACACAGATATCCGGAGACGTATTACGGGTAGGTGCCAGCTCCGGCCAGATGCCGTTGCCCAGGGTGCCGATCACGGCGCATTTTTCACCGGCAGAATCCAGCAGCTGCGCTACGTACTGGGTCACCGAGCTTTTACCATTGGTGCCGGTAACGCCGACCAGACGGGCTTCCAGCGCCAGCGGATAACGGCTCTGCAACCAGCTGACCAGATGCTTTGAGACCGCCTCAATACCAAACACCGGTACACCATTGGCAGCGCAGCGGAACGGTGCTTCGCCTTCGGCAATCACTGCCGCCGCGCCAGCCGCGACAGCAGCGTCGATAAACGCAGACCCGTGCTGGCTCAGACCGGCACGGGCAATAAACAGATCGCCGCTCTGTACATCACGGCTGTCGGTGATTAAATGCGCAACATCCCGGTCCCATTCGGGCGGGATGTAAAGTGCATCGCCGACGATCTGAGAGAGTTTCACCGGCCACCTCCGGCAAGATGCAGGATCTGGTTTTCCACCGGCTTATCCGGAATCACCTGACGCAACCGCAAGGCCTGCCCCATGATGCGCGAGAACACAGGCGCAGCCACTTCGCCACCGTAGTATTCCTTACCCTGGGGCTCATCGATCACCACGACCAGTACCAGATCAGGGTCAGTCAGTGGTGCCAGACCGGCAAACACCGCCGTGTACTCATCGTCTTCGTAACCGCTGCGGCCAACCTTGTGTGCGGTACCGGTTTTGCCACCAACACGGTAGCCTTCAACCGCCGCGCGTCGACCGGTGCCCTGCAGGCCAACCACGGTCTCAAGCATATTCAGCATTTCATGAGCCGTCTCTGCAGACATCACGGGAACACAGTCCTGCCCTTCCTGATTCAGCAGCAGGCTGGCCGGCTTGCGGCAGCCATCGACAAAACTTGTGTAGGCTTCTGCCAGCTGCAGCGGAGTCACTGCCAGACCATAACCGTACGACACGGTAGCCAGTCGCAGGTCGTTCATTTCTTCCGGGTAAGGCAGCTGGCCCACAGCCTCACCGGGGAATCCGGTCATGGTGGACTGGCCGAAACCGGCGCGGGTGAGGTATTCCCACATGCTCTCTGCGCCCAGATCGTGGGCGATTTTGGTCGCGCCCACGTTGCTGGACTTGGTGATCACACCGGTCAGGTCGAGCACACCGTAGTTGCGGTGATCACGGATAGTTTTCTGACGCACACGGATATAGCCCGGCGAGGTGTCGAGCTTGGTATCCGGTGTGTAACGGCCGGATTCCAGAGCCGCAGAGACCGTAAACGGCTTCATGGTGGAACCCGGTTCCATCAGGTCAGTCAATGCGCGGTTGCGCATATTGGCCGGATTCAGGTTGGCGCGGTTATTGGGGTTGTAAGATGGCTGGCTGACCATGGCCAGTACTTCGCCGGTTTTGGCATCCAGCATCACAGCACTGCCGGATTTCGCCTGATGGGTCTGTACCGCCGCTTTCAGTTCACGGTAGGCCAGATACTGCAGACGCAGATCCAGCGTCAGCTGCAGGTCTTTACCGGCCTGCACCACACTGTCAACGCCCAGCTGTTTGATCACGTTACCGTGCAGGTCTTTTACCACCTGGCGTGAGCCATCCTGGCCGTGCAGGTACTCATCAAACGCCAGCTCAATGCCTTCCTGACCTTTGCCATCAATATTGACGATACCTACGGTGTGCGCAGCCACTTCAGCCGCCGGATAAAAACGACGGAAGTCATCATCCGCATTCACACCGGTAACGCCGTGCGCCAGCACTTTCGCGGCCAGCGCCGGGTCGGCCTGACGCTTCAGATACATAAAGGCACGCCCCTGGCGTGCCGCGGTTTCCACCTCCCGGACCAGAGCGCCCGGGGACAGTCCGAGATCGGTGGCGACCTGCGCCAACCCGGGAAAGTCGGTCACCTGACGCGGATTAATCCAGAGATTGGTCACCGGTGTAGAGACGGCCAGAGGCTGACCATAGCGGTCGGTAATCACGCCACGACTGGCGTACTGAGCTTCAGTACGTACGGTGCGTTTTTCACCCTGCTCAAACAGAAATGACTGCTCAACGGTGTGCAGCATCACCAGACGGGCCGTGATGACACCCAACAGCATGGCGAACGACACCAGCACCAGGGCAAAACGCCAGCGCCGGATTCCGTGTTCTTCTGTCATGTCTTTTTCTGCATTCATTCCTGAAACACCTGTGTATGGTCAGGGTCTTTCATATCCAGGCGCTTGCGCGCCTCCGCGTCGATCCGTCCATGGGCCGTCAGTGTGCTTTTTTCCAGCACCAGACGGCTGTATTCCTGTTGCAGGGTCTGGCGTTTGCGATCCGCCTGCTGCCATTCCTGCAACAGATCGCGATGCCACTGAACCGCCAGCACCTGAATCAGGGCAGAGGCGATCACTGCCAGCCAGAGACCGGCCTGTAACAGTTTCATGCCAGCCTTTCTGCGATTCTCAGAACCGCACTGCGGGAGCGTGGGTTGCGTTTGACTTCGTCGTCTCCCGGCATAATGGCTTTGCCGATTTTCTTCATGGTCCGGCCCAGCTGATCGTCCGTTACCGGGATACCCGGGGGCAGATCGCGGCCCTTTTCCTGAGCACGGATGAAACGCTTCACCATCCGGTCTTCCAGGGAATGAAAACTGATCACGGCCAGATGACCACCTGCTTTCAGCAGATCTACGCTGTCGCTCAGCACGACTTCCAGATCACCCAGCTCGTTATTAACCGCAATGCGGATCGCCTGAAACGCCCGCGTTGCCGGATGCTTGTGCTTCTCCCACGCCGGATTAGCGGCCTTCAGCAGCTCGGCCAGATCGGCTGTGCGGGTAATCTCGCGCTGAGCACGTTCACGCACCACAGCCCCGGCCATCCGTCTGGCAAAGCGCTCTTCGCCGTATTCCTTGAACACCCGCACCATTTCCTGCTCAGGCGTAGTCGCAATCCACTCCGCCGCGCTGATACCGGCATCCGGATTCATGCGCATATCCAGCGGCCCGTCCTTCAGGAAACTGAAACCACGTTCAGCGTCATCCAGCTGCGGGGACGACACCCCCAGATCCAGCAGAATGCCATCCACCTGATGAATGCCCTCCGCCGCGAGCGCCGCCTTCATATCGGCGAAGCTGGCCTGAACGATGCTGAAGCGCGGATCTTCCGCCGCCAGAGCCTGACCACTGGCGATCGCCAGTGGATCTTTATCAATACCGATCAGGCGACCTTTCTCAGACAGCCTGCTCAGCAGCAGACGGCTGTGACCGCCACGGCCGAAGGTGCCATCGACATACACGCCATCAGGGTCAGTCAGGCAGCCATCAACAGTTTCGTGCAGCAGCACCGTGGTGTGGGCGAAGGCGTTTTCTGTACTCACAGCGAAATACTCAGCACTTCTTCAGGAAGCTGATCAGCGTCGCTGACCATATCCAGATAGGCATCACGACGACCTTCCCATTCTTCCTTACTCCACAGCTCCAGTTTTTTACCCTGACCGATCAGCACACTTTCTTTATCCAGACGGGCATAATCGCGCAGCGTCTGCGGCAGCAGGATACGGCCACTGCCATCCAGCTCCAGATCCGTAGCGTGGCCAATCAGCAGGCGCTGGATGCGACGTGCCGCCGGGTTAAAGGTCGGCAGGGCCTGAATCTTGGCTTCAATCTGTTCCCATTCATTCAGCGGATACACCAGCAGACAGTGCTCTTCCGTGTCGATCGTCACCACCAGACGCGCACCACAAAGCTCCGTCAGCTGTTCCCGATATTTGGTCGGGATCGCCAGACGGCCTTTGGCGTCCAGGTTGATCGTATTCAGTCCACGGAACATTCAGTTTTCCTGTTGCTGGTCAGTGATGGTGTAGGTAAGCACTAACCACCACAATTACCCACTTTCTTCCACTTATCACCACTATAGAAAGCAAAATACACCTTTGCAAGTCGATCAGACACAGCCGGAAGGCATTTTTGTCAGTAAACACAAGGACTTAGCGGAAGTGGGAAAAAATGTGGGGAAAGGTGGGAAATAAAACCCGCAGCTGGTAACCGACCTGCGCAGGATACTTAAAGTAGATTATTAAGTTAGCATCCACTCACCGACAAACCGGACAATGTTACCTTGTGAAGTGACCACTAACTAACAGACAGGTGTCACAGGGTGACGTCGGTCCAGCACAGGCCTCAGTGCATTCTTGTCTGCCCTCGGCATCCGGGAATTGCAGATTGCCGGAGATTGAGCCTACCCGGTACACTAGCGCTGCTTGCAGGCCCTCTGCTGTGATAGCGGGGCCCTTACCCCTGAGACTGTCTTATCCCGGAATTTATGATCGATATCCAAAGGATTCAGGCCCGTGCCGAGGCCGTACGTGACAACAAAGCGTTCGAACTGATCGTCGTTGGCGTGATTATTCTCTCTGCCCTGCTGGTCGGTGCGAAAACCTACCCTATCCCTGCACCTCTGGTCACACTGATTCTGTGGCTGGATATAGCCGTCACACTACTATTCCTGTTTGAAATCACCGTCCGCTTTATTGCCGATAACAATAAACGACGGTTTTTTCTCAATGGCTGGAACGTCTTCGACACACTGGTCGTGGTCGTCAGCCTGATTCCGATTGATAACAGTGAAATGGCCCTGATCGGGCGCCTGGTACGGGTATTCCGGGTACTGCGGATGGTCTCCATTATCCCCGAATTGAGAATGCTGCTGAATTCTCTGGTACGTGCCTTGCCCCAGCTTGGTTACGTCGTGCTGTTGATGTTTATTATTTTTTACATTTACGCCGCTGTCGGCGCGACCTTTTTCTCTGAAATCAATCACGACTTATGGGGCGATATCAGCCTCTCAATGCTGACGCTGTTCCGGGTCATGACCTTTGAAGACTGGACAGATGTTATGTACGAAACCATGGACGTCTACCCCCTGTCCTGGATGTATTATCTGAGCTTTATTTTTCTGACGACTTTCGCTTTTCTTAACATGGTCATCGGTATTGTGGTAAACGTACTGGAAGACGAGCATGCCCAGCAGCGTGCAGAGCAGGATAAGGAAGACGGTAAAGCAACCATGGACGACCTGCGCGATGAAATTCAGGAGTTAAAAACCCTGATCACTCAACTCAGCCAGCAGCAGAGCAGCCGATGAAAAACCTGGTCATCAACTCAATGTTCAAAGGGTCACTGGTGGTGCTGCCACTGCTGGTGACCGCCTGGCTGATCTGGTCTGCCATCAGCTGGCTGGACGGACTCGGGCTCAAGGTGTTTTACATCCTTCAGATTGAGCACATCGGCTTTCCCGGCCTGGGTCTGCTGATCATCATTGTCACCGTTTTTTTTGTTGGTCTGTTGTTTCAGTTCAACCCCATCAGCTGGCTCTATGATCAGGTAGAAAAAGCCCTGTTGCGCATACCCGTGATCAAAACCCTGTACGGCTCAGTGCGTGACTTTGCCAACATGTTTGATAAGAACAAACCCAAGGCACAGAAAGTCGTGCTGGTTGACATGCCTGACACCGGTATTGTCACCGGTTTTATTACCAGCGAAAACGTACCGGAAGCCGTACGTGAAGCCTGCGGTGATGACCTGGTTCCCGTGTATTTACCCATGAGTTATATGATCGGTGGCTACACGGTTTTCCTGCGCCGTGATCAGCTCACAGAAGTAGACTGGCCGGTCGAAGATGCCATGCGTTTTGCACTGACAGCGGGGGTTTCGCAGCACATCAGTCCGGAGCGGAAACCGGAGTTTATTCTGCCCATTGGCGAGCCACAGGAAATCCCGAAATAAGCGTCACTCTCTGCCCGGTGAGCATAAGTTCACCGCGGTAACGGTCAGCACCGTCTGAACTGAATTCAAACGCCAGAGTACGCAGCACCAGCAAACGCTTCTGGCGCAGCTGCAGCCGGGTACGGGTCAGAGCCACGGTATCATCCAGCAGCTGAAACCCCTGCTTCTTACACTCACGGCGCAGATAGGCCAGCGCCAGCGCCTGAGCCGCACGCTGCTGCAACCAGACCTTCCAGCCCAGCATGGCCACAGCGCCCAAAACCACCAGCAACAACAGATCCACAGTTCATTCGCCCAGAGACTCAACGGAGCGTTATACTACCGCAACTGAAACAAAACACCCGCGGAGATCGTCCATGGCCAAACGCGCCTGTGCCTGCCATATTCTGGTGAAAACCCGTCCGGAAGCCGAAGCTCTGCTGAAACAACTCCGGCAGGGTGAAGCGTTCGACAAACTGGCACGCAAGCACTCCACCTGTCCGTCCGGTAAAGACGGTGGCTCACTGGGTGAGTTCAGCCGGGGCGATATGGTCAAACCCTTTGACGACGCTGTGTTCAAAGGACCGCTGCTGGAAGTTCAGGGACCGGTCAAGACCCGTTTCGGCTGGCATCTGATCAAAACCCTGTACCGTCAGTAAGCCTCACGTTCAAAACAGTCGCTTTTCATCTTTCCCGTCAGTCCGGCCCTGAATTCAGGGCCACAACAGAGGTTCACATGGCCGAAATCGGACGTTTTCACACCCTGACCGTCACCGACATCCAGGATCGCGGGCTCTATCTCGACGATCAGGAAGGCGGCAAGTTATTGCTGCCCCGCCGCCAGATGCCGGAAGACGCAGCCATCGGCGATGAGCTCAAGGTGTTTGTATATCTGGACTCCGAAGACCGCCTCATCGCCACAACACGGCGCCCCCGCGCTGCACTCCACCAGGCAGCCCTGATGGAAGTTGCCGACGTCACCAGTCACGGCGCCTTCCTCAACTGGGGTCTGGCCAAAGATCTGTTCGTACCCTTCGCCGAACAGGAAAAGAAAATGGAGCCCGGCAAAAGCTACGTGGTCTATGTCACTCTCGACAACACCGGCCGCCTGATCGGTTCCAGCAAGCTCGGCCGTTATATCAAAGATGAAGTCACGTCCGTGTGGAATTCAGGTGAAGCCCCCCTGTCACAGGGCGACAAGGTAAAACTCCTGATCGCCAGCCGCACTGACATCGGCTACAAAGCCATCGTCAATGACACATGGTGGGGCGTACTGCACGAAAGCCAGATCTACAAAGCCGTACGCGTTGGTCAGCGTATGGAAGGCTACGTGCGCCGTATCCGCGAAGAAGACCAACGCCTCGACCTGTCGCTGGAACCGCTAGGGCATACCCGGGCTGACCCTGTGGCTAAGCAGATCCTGAGCAAACTGGAAGCCTCATCAGGCTTCCTCAGCATGGGAGACCACAGCCCTGCCGACCTGATTGAACTGCATTTCGGCATCAGCAAACGTGCCTTCAAAATGGCCATCGGCAAGCTGTTTAAAGAACGCAAAATCGTGATCACCGGGGATGGCATCTGCCTGCCCGACCACCCTGCCGCAGCCGCCGGAAAAGCGCGGGCAAACTCAGCAGAAGGTCAGAAACAGCGTGCCCGCACGGCCCAGCCCAAGGGCAGCAAACCCGTCAGGACCGCTGCACCGGCAAGAGATGAAAGCACAGCGGCAAAACCTGCAACGAAGAAGACCCGCTACCGCAACCCCAAGACGCAGAAGCACAGCACACTGTCGCTGAAAAAGTGATTCCCGCCGGGCGAATGTAAAGGCGTTGCCAAGTCCGCCCGGAGGCAGTAACTTCTGGGATAAACCTGACCCACACCAAGAGGATCTCAACATGAGCGAAGAAAACAAAAACGCACAGCCAGCTCAGGACACCAACTGGGATGACATCTCGTTTCTGGATGATATGGAGCTGGGGGAGATTGATCCTGAGTCCTATCAGGAGCAGGAAGATGATGGGTGTGAAGGTGGGGCGTGTAAGATCTGATTTTCGGATTCTGATACTTTTTTCAAATTTGTCTCTGTAGTTTTGGCTAGTCCAAAAGTAACTTTCAGCAGACCCAGACCAATTTATATCTTCTGTGTTATTTCACTCCTGGGAGGACGCCGTCCTCCCATGAGCAGAAAACATCATATTTAAACAACCATCACTGGATCACCGTGCTCCGCCCGCGATAACACCCGTTATAAAAAACCTGGACAAGCGACTCATGATGACGCGGCTTTGAAAACCAGATTTTCACCCACACCCGTCATTGCGAACGCCAGTGAAGTAATCCGGCGTTTCCACCCGGAAAAACTGCCCGGAAAATCCCCCTCACGCCATCGTCATAATGGCCGTACGGAAGCGTCGCAACGAGAACGCAAATAACGCGGTACCAATCAAGGTCAGAAACAGAAACTGCGGCCAGACGACATCAAAGCCGGCCCCGCGGTAGAGGATGGCCTGACCGAGCTGAACAAAATGTGTGGTTGGCGCGAGCTGCATAATGTCCTGCACCAGAACCGGCATGCTTTCCCGTGGAGTCGTCGCGCCGGACAGCATCTGCAGGGGCAGCATCACCAGTACAATCAACAGGCCGAACTGCGGCATACTGCGTGCCAGAGTCGCCATAAAAATACCCATGGCGGTGGTGGCAAAGAGGTGCAGTGCCGCACCGGCAAAAAATAACGCGATGGAGCCTTCAACCGGCACGCCGAGAATGCCCTGCACCACGCCGTAAAGAGACACAGCGGCGGCCAGTAAGACGACCACACCCATTGACCAGACCTTCGCCGTCATGATTTCTGCCGGAGTTACCGGCATGACTAACAGGTGCTCAATGGTGCCGTGTTCGCGCTCGCGGATCAAAGCCGCACCCGTGAGAATAATAGCCACCATGGTGATCTGATTGATCACCTGCATCAGACCGCCGAACCAGGATTCATCCAGTGATGGATTGAACCGGGCACGCACCACCAGATCCGCTGGCGGAGCTGCTTCTGAACGGTAACGGCTGAGAAATTCACTGACTTCCAGCTGTACAATCTGCTGAATATAACCACTGCCGGTAAAGGCCTGACTCATGCGTGTGGCATCCACATTCAGCTGAATTTCTGCGCCTTTTCCGGCCAGCAGATCTTTCTGAAAATCCGGCGGAATATTGAGCACAAAGGTATACACGCCGGAATCCATACCGGTATCCATTTCCTGCAGAGTGATCATCACAGGTTCAAGAAAAAACGGCGGATAAAATGACGTAATAATCCGCTGCGAAAGCGGGGATCTGTCTTCATCCACAATGGCAATTGTGGCTTTGTTCAGACCGTCCGGTAACGAGGTGGCCGCTGTATACACAGACACCGTGAAGGTGAAGATAATGAGCACCAGCATGGTCGGGTCCCGCCAGAGACTCCACAATTCTTTAATGCCCAGTCGGTAAATGTTCGTCAGGAAGCGTTTCATCTCAGACCTCCTGTTTACGCAGCAGTAAAATGGCCACTGCGGTAATCAAAGGTCCGGCAATCACCAACGGCCAGAAAGAGCTGGCCAGATCTGTCATATCCAGTGCTTTACTGAATACACCGCGGGAAATAATGACCATATGTGAGGCCGGATAAATTTCCCCCATTATCCGCGCCCCGCCCTCCAGTGAACTGACCGGATCAATCAGCCCCGAAAACTGCATTGCCGGAATCATAGTACCGATCATGGCAAAAAAGATGGCCGCGATCTGACTGCGGGTCAGTGCAGACACCAGCAGGCCCATACCGGTGGAGGCCATACTGAACAGCAGAGCACCCGCCGTCAGAGCGGCAAAACTGCCTGTCATCGGCACATCAAACAGAGTGACGGCCAGTAAGGCCATCAGCAGAAAATTCACCATAGCAAAGCCGATATAGAGCACCTGTTTTCCCAACAGGAATTCGACCCGGCTGACCGGCGTTACATACAAATTAATAATCGATCCCAGTTCTTTTTCACGCACCACCGCCAGCGCCGTCAGCATGGCGGGCATCATAAGTAACAGCAGGGGAATCACTCCGGGCACCATGGCCACCAGACTGCGGACATCCGGGTTGTAGCGGTAGCGGGTCTGTATATCCAACGCACTGCTCAGCGCTCCCCCATGACCTCTGGCGAGAGCCTGCTGCTGCAACCACTGGCTGTGCATGCCACCGACATACCCGACGATGGTTTCCGCCCGTGACGGCATGGCGCCATCCACCCAGACGCCGATTTCCGCCCGGTCACCGCGCAGTAAATCGCGACCGAAGCCCGGTGGAATCTCGACGGCCACGGCCAGTTCGCCGGAGCGCATACGCCGGTCTAGATCGACGTAGTTTTTTATCTCAGGCTTTTCAATAAAATACGGCGAGCCTGACAGATTAAGCGCGTAATTCTGGCTGATGGTACTGCGGTCATGGTCGAGCACGGCGTACGGCAGATCGTTCACATCCATGGTGATGCCATAGCCCATCACCAGCATCAGAATCAGTGAACCCAGCATGGCCAGCGTGGCGCGGACCGGGTCGCGCTGCAGTTCCAGCGTCTCGCGCCAGAGATAACTCCACAGCCGCTGCAGGGAAAACAGCGGTGGCCGCCCGGGGGGTACGCCCCCTGCCGGTTCGTCGTCCTCTGCAGCGTCCGCACTGGTCTGCTCCGGTGCTGCAGCAGCCCCTGCCGATGCCTCGAGCAGGTAACTGATAAAAGCCTCTTCCAGCGTCGCGGTACCGCGTTTGCTGATCAGGTTTTCCGGCTTGTCACTGTCGAGCACCACCCCGGCGTGCATCATCGACATACGGTCACAGCGCGAGGCCTCGTTCATAAAGTGAGTGGAGATAAAAATGGTGACTTTATCGTCACGTGACAACGCCACTAAAAAACGCCAGAAATTGTCCCGTGCCACCGGGTCAACACCGGATGTCGGCTCGTCCAGAATCAGCAGTTCCGGCTTGTGCACCATGGCCACTGCCAGTGACAGACGCTGCCGGATACCCATTGGCAGGGATTCCGGCAACTGGCTGCGCACACTGTCCAGTTCAAAGCGACGGATCATTTCATCCACACGCTGGTGTACTTCTGACTCCGGCACATGGAACAGCCGGGCATGCAGAATCAGGTTCTGCTCAACAGTCAGTTCGCCGTACAGGGAAAACGACTGCGACATATAACCCACCCGCTGACGGGTGGCGATATCGTGAGGGTCCACGGGATTGCCGAACAGCCAGGCCTGTCCTTCTGTCGCTGGTAACAGGCCGGTAAGCATTTTCATGGTGGTGGATTTACCGCAGCCGTTGGAGCCGAGAAAGCCGAAAATTTCTCCGCGGCGGATACGGAAACTGACGTGATCCACGGCGGTAAAATCGCCGAAGCGCATGGTCAGGTTTTCTGCCTCGATGGCAATATCCTGCGCATCATCAGGGAATGGAGGAATGATAACCGGTGCGTAGCCAGTTTTTTTGTCGTCCGGCAGCATGGCAATGAAGGCTTCTTCAAGGCTGTGGCTGTTATTTTTTGCGAGCAGTTCAGCAGGGGTACCGGTATCCAGTACCTGGCCGTCATCCATCACCACCAGCCAGTCGAACCCCTGCGCTTCATCCATATATGCGGTAGCCACCACCACACTCATCGCCGGGCGCGAGCGGCGGATATCGCGGATCAGGTCCCAGAACTGAGCACGGGCCAGCGGGTCCACACCGGTGGTCGGCTCATCCAGAATCAGCAGGTCCGGGTCGTGAATCAGAGCGCAGCACAGACCCAGTTTCTGTTTCATACCGCCGGATAATTTACCGGCCGGACGATCCAGAAAGGGAAACAGCCCGGTACGTTGTGTGAGGTGATCAATACGGCGGCGGCGCTCGGCACTGTCGTGCCCGAACAAACGGGCAAAGAACTGCAGATTTTCCTCCACCGACAAGGAGGCATACAGGTTTTTACCCAGCCCCTGCGGCATGTAGGCGATATCCGGACACACCACCCGGCGGTGGCTGCGGCTGGCCATATCCCCCCCCAGCACTTCAACCTGGCCCTGCTGCAGGCGCCGGGCTCCGGCCAGCAGAGCCAACAGGCTGGATTTGCCCACGCCATCCGGCCCAATCAGACCAACCATGCAGCCTGCAGGAATCTCCAGAGAAATACTGTCCAGCGCCCGTGTCTGGCCGTATTGCAGGCTGACCTGCGCCAGGCTTGCTACCCGAGTCACGGCTTATTCCACAGACAGGTTAACGGTCAGGTTATCCGGCCAGGATGCGGCGTCATCCACTTTCAGCCAGGCCACACCCGGCAGACCGGTTTTGACCTGATCAATGTACTGCTGCAACAGCTCTTCGGAAATCTGGGCCCGCACACGGAACATCAGCTTCTGCCGCTCGCTGGCGGTTTCTACCGTTCTCGGGGTGAATTGCGCGGTGGAGGCCACAAAGGAAACCTGTGCCGGAATCACCACATCAGGAGCGGCATCCAGCACCAGATGCACGTCCTGGCCCAGGGCAATCCGCCCGGCCACGGTTTCCGGCAGGAAGAAGGTCATGTAAACGTCGGTCAGATCCACCATGTTGACGACGATGCCACCAGCACCGAGCACTTCGCCCGGCTGAGCTACGACAAACTGCACCCGGCCATCGCGTGGTGCCCGCAGCAGGCTGTCATCCAGATTGCTGTCGATATTTTCAATCGCCGCTTTGGCAGCACCAACATTAAACTCAGCACCCACAACCTGAGCCCTGGCCGCTTCGACAGCTGCTTCACCGGCAGCCACCTGAGCTTTCGCCACATTCACCGAGGCCTCAGCACTGCGTAGGGTCGCTTTGTCGTCATCCAGTACCTGCACCGAAACCGAACCGTTTTTTGCCAGCTTGCTGGACCGTTCAAAGCGCAGCTGCGCATTGTCATACTGAATTTTCGCCTGAATCAGGCTGGCCTGCAGCGCCGCCAGATCACTCTGGCGCATCGCTACCTGAGAGCGGGCACTGGCAACACTGGCCTCGGCTCCGGCCTGCTGCGCCAACGCCTGATTTTTCTGTGCCTGCAGTGCCGCCGTATCCATCTCTGCCAGTACCTGTCCGGCAGTAACAAAATCGCCTTCTTTAACCATCAGGGTTTCCAGCCGCCCTCCGAAGCGGGTGGCGACGTTCACTTCCGTGGCTTCAATGCGGCCATTACCACTGACAAAGCCCTCGCCGGGACCCGCATTCTGATACGACTTCCAGCCCTGCCATGCGCCAAGCAGAGCGACGCTCAGAATCATGAGGAGAATAAAGCGGTTTTTCCCGGAAGGTGTCATGGAGAACCTCTGTTCACGTACAGAATTTTGATCCCATGCTAGCCGAACTCAGAGGCGGGTTAAATGACAGAATACCGGTGGAGCCAATTGTTTTAAGCATTCTTGATTATTGTCGTCGAAGGCAAAGGAGCGCCGGGAAAACCGCAGGGACAATGCCACCAGAAATTCCCGCTGCGCTCCCCCGCCGGGCAGACGTCAGAGGGTCTCGCGCAAAGCCCCGATCATATTGCCGGTCAGAAACTCAAGATCCTCTTCTCCCATCACAAACGGCGGCATCACATAAAAATTGTGTGCAAACGGTCGTACCCAGATTCCGCGTTCAACACACGCTGGCTGTAAGACTTTGGTATTCACCGGCTCTTCCAGCTCGATCACGCCAATACCTCCGAGCACGCGTACGTCTTTCACACTGGCCAGTTCCGCCGCCGGCGCCAGTCCGGCTTTGAGGCCAGCCTCCAGGGCCGTCACCTGGCTCTGCCAGTCATTCTGAAACAGCAGATCGAGGCTGGCGCAGGCGACACGACAGGCCACCGGGCTGCCCATAAAGGTCGGGCCATGCATAAAACAGCCGGCGTCGCCGGCGCTGATGGTTTCGCCGATATGGCGGTTGGTGAGGGTTGCTGCGAGGGTCATATAGCCGCCGGTCAGAGCCTTGCCCACACACATAATATCGGGCTCGATACCGGCGTGTTCGCAGGCAAACAGTTTGCCGCTGCGACCAAAGCCTGTGGCGATTTCATCAGCAATCAGCAGCACATCGAATTCATCACAGAGCAGACGGGCCTGCTTAAGATATTCGGGATGATAAAAACGCATACCACCCGCCCCCTGCACCACCGGCTCAAGAATCAGGGCGGCGATTTCAGCGTGTTTGTCTTCGAGCATGGCGCGCAGCGGCGCGACGTCATCCGGGTTCCAGTCTTCATCAAAGCGAGTCTGTGGTGCAGGTACAAAGTACTGCTGCGGCAGGATGCCGCTGAACAGGCTGTGCATACCACGGTCGGGGTCACACACCGACATGGCACCCAGAGTGTCGCCGTGATATCCGGAGCGCAGGGACAGCAGGCGGATCTTGTCAGTTCTGCCGCGTGCCTGCTGATACTGAATGGCCATCTTGATGGCCACTTCCACCGAGACGGAACCGGAATCAGCCAGAAAGACCTTGTCCAGACTCGCGGGCGTGATCTTAATCAGACGTTTGGCCAGCTCGATGGCCGGGCCATGCGTCAGGCCACCGAACATGACATGGCTCATGCGGCTCAGCTGCTCAAGCACCGCCGCGTTCAGCACCGGGTGGTTGTAGCCATGTACCGCACACCACCAGCTGGCCATGCCGTCCACCAGCTCCCGACCATCGGCCAGCGTGATGCGTACACCGTCAGCACTGACCACCGGCCAGACCGTGGCAGGCTCTGTCATTGAACTGTAGGGGTGCCAGAGATGTTCGCGATCAAACGCGAGATCGGGTTCGATAAAGCCGGAAATCATTGAATCTACCCAGTAGTAAACTAAAAGAGTTGCATCAGGTTGACCAATTAACGCACGAGATTATGATGAGGCCAACCTTTTACCATCGTAAGAAGCGCTTAAATCCGAGATGAGCTGGAACCAACGCATCACCTCTGCCCTGCAACAACGTCGCGATCAGGATCTGTGGCGCACCCGCCGCACGCTGGGCAGTAGTCAGGGTGTCGACATTGTAGTGGATGGACAGTCACTGCTGAACTTCTGTTCCAACGACTATCTGGGTCTGGCTTCACAGGGCGGTGATGATCTGGCCGCCGCCGCGCAACAATGGGCCAGTGGCAGTGGCGCCTCGCATCTGGTGTGTGGCCATTCTCAGGCCCATCACGATCTCGAAGACGCGCTTGCTGAGCATACGGGTTACCCGCGTGCCCTGCTCTTTTCTACCGGTTATATGGCCAATGTCGGTGCCATCAGTGCGCTGGCACAGCGTGGCGACCGGGTGCTGCAGGATAAACTCAATCACGCCTCACTGCTCGACGGTGCCATTCTCAGCCGCGCCGACCTCAAGCGTTACCGCCATGCTGACTGCGATCATCTTAAGCAGCTGCTGCGGAGTGAGCATAAGGGTGAAACCCTGATTGTCAGCGACAGCATCTTCAGCATGGATGGCGATCTTGCCGATGTACCACAGTTGGCCGCCATCAGCAAAGCGCATGATGCCCTGCTGATGATCGACGACGCCCACGGCTTCGGCGTGCTCGGCGATCATGGCTGCGGTGTCACTAAAGCCTCAGGCCTGACACCGGGCGATGTGCCTGTGTACGTCGGCACTCTGGGTAAAGCCCTGGGTGGCTACGGTGCTTTTGTGGCGGGTTCTGAAGACCTGATTGATTACCTCACCCAGTTTGCGCGTTCGTACATTTACACCACCGCCATGCCTGCCGCTGTGGCTCAGGGCATGCTGGGCAACTTTGAGCGTCTGCAAGATAACCGGCTGCGCGACGCGCTGAACCAGCACATCGCCCATTTCCGCGCCGGAGCCAGAGAGCGTAACCTGCCGCTGATGCCGTCAGACTCACCGGTTCAGCCGCTGCTGATCGGCGATTCCGGTCGGGCGCAGGCGCTGAGTCAGGCACTGTACCAGCGCGGCATCTGGGTGTCGGCGATCCGTCCGCCGACCGTACCGCAGGGCTCGGCGCGCCTGCGCATTACCCTGACCTCAGCGCACACCACAGAGCAGATAGACCGTCTGCTGGATGCCCTTGCAGATCTGATACAGGAGCAGGCTGTATGAGCAGTTTCTGGAGCCTTGCGGATACCCCCTTACACAAAGAGGGCGATCTGGAACAGAACTGGTGCTGGCTGCCGGGCTGGAGCTTCAGTGCAGAGGTATTCCGCCCTTTCTGGGAAGCGCTGCCGGGACAACACTGGATCGCAGATTACCAGAACACCGCCAGCTCACTGGATCAGGCCTGCACACTGGCGGCGGATGCCCCGGCCAACGCCATCTGGGTTGGCTGGTCACTGGGTGGTGCCATCGCAACGCTTGCCGCTGAGAGCGCAAACGCCGCGGCGCTGGTGACCCTGGCGACTGGCAAGCACTTTCTGGCCGATGCAGAACACGACGGCATGGCAAGCAGCGATTTCGATGCCTTCTGCAGCGGCTTGAATGCCAGCCCAGACAAGACACTGAAACGGTTTATCAGCCTCTGTACTCAGGGGGCTGACGATCCCCGCGCTCTGATGAAAGCTCTGAAGGATCACCAGCTGGAAGCATCCCCCACTTTGACTGACTCGCTGAACTGGCTGACGCAGTTCACACTGGAGGCTCCGGCCTTACCGGGCGTGCACTTTTACAGTCAGACCGACGCCCTGCAGGCGCAGGGACTGGCTCCGGCGTCTTACAGCCAGTCTGGCAGTCATGCGTTTTTCCTGACACCAGAAGGCCAGCAGGAGCTGCTGCACTGGTTGCGGCCACTGCTGGTTGTGGCGGCATTCGCTCAGGAGGATGACCATGGCGCCACGTGATAAGCAGCTGGTCGCACGCCAGTTCAGCCGGGCGGCGCCAAGCTACGACGCTGCAGCCCGGGTGCAGCAGCAGGTTCTGCAACAGCTGCTGAATCTGGCCAGCGGGATTTCCGGTCACTGGCTGGATATCGGCTGCGGAACCGGCGCAGCACTGCCCCAGCTCGCCCGTCTGGGGGCCGGACAGATCACCGGCATCGATATCGCCGCCGGAATGCTGGAGCAGGCTGCAGTGCACGGGACAGGCCTTACCGGTCTGAACCTGCTGGAATCCGACGCCGATACCATTCCCCTGCCGGACAACTGCGCGGATGGCATTGTTTCCAGTCTGATGCTGCAGTGGAGCGAAGATACCCGCACCACCCTGAGTGAATGGCGGCGCCTGCTGAAACCCGGTGGCCGTATGCTGATAGCAACCCTGTTGCCCGGCACGCATCATGAGATCAAACAGGCGTGGCAGGCCATTGACCAGCGTCCACACGTGAATGAGTTTCTGCCACAGGACGAGCTGCTCGCGCACCTGCATGCACTAGGGTTCAGCGACATTGAGACCCGCACCGACGTCATCCGCCCGGAATACCGCAGTCTCACTGAGCTGCTGCAATACCTGAAACAGATCGGCGCCACCAATGTGAACCCCGGGCGCCGCGAAGGTCTGGGTGGCCGCGCTGCGCTGCGCCTGTTAGCCGAACATTACCCGGTCAATGCCGCCGGGCGTTATCCGCTGAGCTACGACGTGCTGTGGTTGTCTGCCCGTAAACCTGAGATCCACCTATGAAGCGTTATTTCCTCACCGGAACCGACACCGACGCCGGTAAATCCCTGATCAGCGCCGCCCTGCTCTACCGCGCGCAACTCGATGGCCAGACCAGCTTTGGCCTCAAGCCGGTGGCCTCCGGCAGTGACTGGCTCGATGGCCGTCTGCAGAACCGCGACGCCCTGCTGCATCAGCGCTACAGCCACCCGCCGCAGGACTATGCCGTACACAACCCGCTGACCTTTGAACCCGCCATTGCGCCGCACATCGCCGCGCAGCAGGCAGATATCTCTCTGACCGTGGCCAGCCTCAAAGCAGCCTGTGTTGAAGGACTGGCGCAGACCGCAGACAAACAGATCATCGAAGGCGCCGGCGGCTGGCGTGTGCCACTGAACGACAGCGAGACTCTGGCGGATTTTGCCCGTGAACTCCGGCTGCCGGTCATTCTGGTGGTGGGTTTACGTCTCGGCTGTATCAATCACGCCTGCCTGACAGCAGAAGCCATTGAAGCCGATGGCCTGCAGGTCGCGGGCTGGGTCGCCAACGGCATCGACCCGCACATGGATGTACAGCAGGACAACCTCAATTACCTGCTGCAGTGGTTTGAGCGCCGCGGCATTCCCCATCTGGGCACTGTGCCGCACCTGAGTGGTATTGATCCCTTTGATGCAGAACAGCTGACAGCGGTCGCCAACTGCCTGCGCTGGCCCGCTGCCTGAGCAGGCTTATCCTGCTTTCTTGAGTATCCCGGGGCTCAACCCTCGTCCGGCACCGGCGTCCAGTCAAACGATTCATCGCCGATCGGTGTGGTGACCCAGAGCTGCATGGTCAGTTCAGTGGGTGTGGTAACCACGCTTTCCACGGTCACCCGGCCGGACATGTAGTCAATCAGGTCTGCGCGGCGCTGCTCGCGCTCGGCTGCACGGTCTTCCTGACGGTCATCCGAACCCGGCAATATGTCCGGCAGTTCCTCCAGCACCTCATCGGCAAAATCATCCACCTGATGGCCAATACCGTTAATCTGCTCATCCACGGTTTCTTCCAGCGTGTTCATGAACTCGTCGGTAAACGCCTCTGACAGGGCATCGGCGATCAGTGCTTTGGTGTCTTCACTGTTGTCGAGCTGACGGTCTTTGAGAATAAACAGAATGGTCAGCAGCGAACCCCAGAACAGGCCGCCGGGCAGGAAGAAAGCCAGCACCGCCAGAATGATGAAACCGGCATTGGAGTGATTCTGCTCCGTGGTTACCGACGACACACCGATCACCTCTTCCAGATCATTGACCCAGCCCGGGGTGAAGTGCGTCGGCAGAAAGCGCAGCTCATTGGTAAAGGTGATGCGGCTGTCCGCCCACAGCAGGGTATTCGGCGCCAGAATCGTCCCGCGCAGCTCGATGTAGCCGTCTTTGAAGCTGGAGGTAATCTCCTCCAGGATCTTATCGCCATCGACCGATGATCCGGCCTTCTCTTCGATGGTCTCGCGGAATTCGTCGTTTTCAAGAGTAAAGGCCTGCTGAATCAGCACCGGGCGGTATTCCATATCGTCGCCGCTGAAGGTCATGGCGCCAGAACGGTGGAAGAAGCCCTCACTGTCCGATTTCGCCGCCACCAGACAGAATTCTTCGTAATCGAAGGTGAGGTTATCAAAGCGGTATTCGCCTCCGCCGTCGGTCTGAATCGCCAGCAGCGGCACGACAATATCCAGCGACGAACCACGGAAGCGACCAAACACGATCACGTCGATGGATTCCGTCATCAGCGTACCTGCCATCAGCTCGCGGATGGCGCGCGCCCGCTCCAGCCTGCCCATGTCCTCTGAGTTGGCGTTAAAGTCTTCCAGCTCCGCCGGATCAACCGAGCGGAACGAACCACTGAGCGACCACTTGTCACCGCCGCTCAGAGCAATGGCTGACATCACCAGATCCGAGAACTTATCCGGCCCGAAACCGGGCACCTTAGGCACAAAGGTAAAACCGATATCGACCAGTTCGGTCAGGCTGGTAAAGCCGCCGGCCGGGCGGATATCCAGAATACGCTGCGCCACGGTATCACCAATGGCAACGCCGCCATCACCGATGGCATAACCCAGACCGGCGCGGTCCTGAATCACGTCAAAGTCGTCGGTGGTTGCGAAGCTGTTGAGCAGGTCGAGGACCTTAGTTTCAACGGTGGAGCCGATCACGGCAGCGGGCGGAATGAAAAACTGACGGTCCATGGCATTCTCCTGTGGGGCAGCCTGCGAAGTGTTATTCTTAGAAACGGTATCCATAAAGGCTGCACGCAGCATGCCCGAGCGCCCCGGAGTGTCAATTGACGCCACAGGCCCGGGGAACGATCCGTACGCCAGAAAAGACAAACAGCAGTTCAGCCAGAGCAACCTGAATCACGTGAACCTGACGCCCGTGCCTTTGCAACCCGACAATGACCGCTATCCGTCGCAGCCTTTCCTCGACCGGCGCACCAGCCGCCGGGTTCTGCTGGCTGTGGTGATTTCAGTGGTGTTGCACCTGCTGCTGTTTTTTATCCACTCCCCGGTACCGGAAGTGAGTGAACGCCCCAGGGTGTTTCACGCCGAACTGCAGACCGACATCGCACAACGCGATGACACCGAAGATCGCCGCGGTGAGATCACAGAAGAGCCACCGGCATCGGTGAAAACACCGGCAGCCCCGGCACCGGCAACCCCCGTAAGCCGTCCGGAAGCCCGGGCCAGTTCGCCGGAGAAGGTCATCACCAGCACAGTATCACCGCGCAAGACTCCGCAGGCGGACAAGCAGCCCCTGACGGAAGAGACCCCGGCGCAGAAAGAACCCGTTACTGAATCAGTCCGCGAGAAACCTGCCCCGGTGAACACACCCAAACCGCCGGCGACCGTGGTAACCCCGGAAACCGATGTCACACCCACACCCAGCACACCGGCTCCGCCATCCTCCCTGCAGACACAGGGTGACGCAGAGTCCTTTTCTGACCCACTGGAGCGGGCCTATTACGAACTGCTGGTTGCCCACCTGAACGCCCGCCTGCCGGATCACCCCAAAGGCATTGCCGGCACTGTACGCCTGGAAATCAAAATCCAGTACGGCTCAGTCATTACCGGGGTGAGCATCATCGACAGCAGCGGTAACCCGCTCACCGACAACTGGGCCCGCAAAGCCGCTCTGAGCGTCAGCCCGGTACCGCCGGTGCCGGAGAAATTCAGCCAACCCTATTACTTCCGGCCTACACTGGTGCTGACACCATAAACCGGCCAGATGAACCCGGCCGTCAGAACCTTACGGGCAGAATCACATCCAAGCCCCTGTGTTTCTGGAAAACTTAGACACACCCTATACAATGCGTGTTTCCCACAACCCCTGACAAGGCGCCTCAACAGTGGACGTTCCTGTGATTCATAACACCGTTCTTATCTTTTCCCTCGTCGGCATCATCGCGTTTTTCTGCCAGTGGCTCGCATGGCGGGTGAAACTTCCGGCCATTCTGTTCCTGCTGGCCGCCGGTCTCATCATCGGCCCGGGTGTGGGGCTGATGAACTTTGAAGAAACCTTCGGCGACCTGTTGTTTCCGCTGGTGTCTCTGGCCGTGGCGGTGATTCTGTTTGAAGGCAGCCTGACCCTCGACCTTGAGGAAATACGTTCCAAACGCGGAGTCGTGCAGCGCCTGATCACGGTCGGTGCACTGGCAACCTGGGGTGTGGTGGCAGCGGCCACGCACTTCCTGTTCGACATCGGCTGGGAGCTGAGTGTGCTGTTCGGTGCTCTCACTGTCGTCACCGGCCCGACGGTGATTGTGCCCATGCTGCGTACTGTGCGCCCCAACGCCAACATCAGTAATATCCTGCGCTGGGAAGGCATCCTGATCGATCCGCTCGGCGCCCTTCTGGTGGTTGTCGTGTTCGAAGTGATCGTCACCCAGGGCCGCTCCGACAGCATCACCAGCGGCCTGCTGGCTCTGGTGGAAATCATCGCCGCCGGAACCGTCTCCGGGATCGCCGGCGGCTGGCTGCTGACATTTATGATGAAGCGCCGCCGGGTGCCGGATTACCTGAAGAACCTCGCCACCCTGTCCATGGTGCTGCTGGTGTTCGGCGTGGCCGATACGCTCGCCCACGAATCCGGCCTGCTGGCCGTGACCCTGATGGGGATGTGGCTGGCTAATCAGCGCTCCATCCGCATTGAGGAAATCCTGCACTTCAAGGAGAACCTCACCATCGTGCTGATCTCCGGTCTGTTCATCATCCTTGCCGCGCGTCTCACCCTTGATGACCTGCTGGCCCTGGGCTGGATGGCCGTAGCCCTGCTCGCCATCATTCAGTTTGTCGCCCGCCCACTGTCGGTATGGCTATCGACCTTTGGCACCGATCTGACCTGGCGTGAGCGCGCCATGCTGGCCTGGATCGCGCCGCGCGGTATTGTCGCTGCCGCCGTGTCAGCCCTGTTTGCCCTGAAACTGGAAGCCGCCGGAGAAGAAGGCGCCAGCCTGCTGGTACCTCTGACCTTTGCGGTGATTTTCGGCACAGTGGTGCTGCAGAGTGCCACGGCAGGCGTTGTCGCCCGCTGGCTCAAGGTGGCTGATCCGGAACCGGAAGGCTTCCTCATCATCGGTGCCAACCGCGCTGCCCGGGCCATTGCCGCCGAGCTGAAAAAGCAGGAGGTGCGTGTGCTGCTGACCGATTCCAACTGGCAGAACATCCGCGCCGCGCGCATGGACGGACTGGCCACCTTCTTCGGTAACCCGCTGTCGGAATACGCTGAGAACCGTCTCGACCTGACCGGCATCGGGCGTATGCTGGCCATGACCCCGGACCACAACTACAACACCATGGCAGGCATGCGTTTCGGCAGTATTCTGGGGCGCGACTTCACCTATTCCGTACAGACCTCAGACAGCCTGCTCAACGACAAACATCAGGCCGGTGAAGATCACCGCGGCCAGTACCTGTTCAGCGACAGTCTGACCTTCGGCAAGTTCTCCAGCCTGTTAGCGCAGGGAGGGACTATCCGAACCACACGCCTGTCGGACGAGTTCACCTGGGATGACTTTCTCGCCGCCAACAGCAAAAAAGCCACGCCGCTGTTTGCCATCAACACCCGCAACCGCATCCGTCCTCTGATTGTCGGCCGTGAGATCAGACCGGAAGCGGAATGGAAGATCATCAGCCTGTTCAACCCGGAACCTGACGAGCCAAAAGCGAAAGAGGAAAAACCGGAGCGCAGATAAGGCCGGTCCGCTGGCCGGAAACTGTCACTACGGACATTCCGGCCAGCGACTGTGCGGGGCGCCTGTCAGGGGGTATAATCACCGGCCTTTTTTCCGGAGTGGCAGGACCATCCCGGAGCCTCTGTTTCAACAGGAAGACTCATGGCCAAACGTACCGCACTTTACGCAAAACACCTCGAAGCCAACGGCAAAATGGTCGATTTCGGCGGCTGGGACATGCCGGTGAACTACGGTTCCCAGATTCAGGAACACAACGCGGTACGCACCAAAGCCGGTATGTTCGATGTCTCGCACATGACCATCGTCGACATCCGCGGCCAGGATGCCAAAGACTATCTGCAGAAACTGCTCGCCAACGACGTCGATAAACTCAAAGATACCGGCAAAGCGCTGTACAGCGGCATGCTCAATCAGTCCGGCGGCGTGATTGATGACCTGATCGTGTACCGCATGGACGGCTGGTACCGCACCGTCGTGAACTGCGCCACCCGTGAGAAAGACCTTGAGTGGATGACCGCCCATGCCAAAGGCTTCGACATCAGCCTGACCGAGCGCCCGGAGCTGGCCATGATCGCCGTGCAGGGCCCGCAAGCCATCGACATCGTTAAGCAAGTGAAGCCGCAGGCCGCTGACCTGATCAGTGGTCTGAAGATTTTCATGGGCCAGCCACAGTCTGGCTGGTTCTTTGCCCGCACCGGTTACACCGGCGAAGACGGTCTTGAAATCATGATCCCCGAAGAAGAAGCCGCAGCCTTCTGGCAGACCCTGATCGACGCCGGTGTGCAACCGGCGGGTCTCGGTGCGCGTGATACCCTGCGCCTCGAAGCCGGGATGAACCTTTACGGCAACGACATGGACGAGAACACCTCACCGCTCGTCGCCGGCATGGGCTGGACCATTGCCTGGAAACCGGAAGAACGTGACTTTATCGGCCGAGAAGCACTGGAAGAAGAGAAAGCCTCTGGCGTGGCCATGAAACAGGTGGGTCTGGTTCTGGAAGGCCGCGGTGTGATGCGCTCACACCAGAAGGTCGTGGTTGAAGGCGTTGGTGAAGGTGAAGTCACCTCAGGTACTTTCTCACCCACCCTGCAGTGCTCCATCGCCATGGCACGGGTTCCGGCAGACACCGGTGACACCGCGCAGGTGGATCTGCGCGGTAAACTGACCGATGTACGGGTGATCAGACTGCCGTTTGTACGCAATGGTCAGAAGCAATTCGACTGAAGCGCATAAATCGGACTGAATTCAGCAGCCCTAACCTATATAATCGCCGAAAAATTTTCCGGCTCGTTTTTAAGAGCACGAAGTGGAGAGCAAAATGAGCAATACCCCAGAAGATCTGAAATACGTTTCCTCCCACGAGTGGATCCGTGACGACGGTGACGGCACCGTGACCGTTGGCATCACCCATTTTGCGCAGGAACAGCTGGGCGACGTGGTGTTTGTTGAGCTGCCGGAAGTTGGCACTGAGGTCGAAGCCGAACAGGAAATCGCGGTGGTTGAATCGGTCAAGGCAGCCTCTGACATCTACGCACCGATCCCGGGCCGCATCGTTGCCATCAACGAAGAGCTGGTCGACGCCCCGGAAACCGTGAACTCAGACCCATACGGTGAAGCCTGGTTCTTCAAGATGGAAATCAGCGACAGCTCAGTGCTGGACGACCTGATGGACGCTGAAGCCTACGCGGCCATCTGCGAGTAAGACCCAAAGTTATTCTGCCACTGGCGACACCCGTCGCTCAGCTGGCTGCAGGGCGTGGATCAGGTTATCTGCGCCTTTTCTTTTTTTGATCCTGACTGTAAAAGCCTATGACCACACTGTCCCTGAAAGATCTGGAACAACGCGCCAATTTCGTCAGCCGCCACATTGCGTCTGACGGTGCCGGTTATGACAACGCCGAAGAAGCCGCCCTGCTGACCGCCGTCGGCAGCGACTCGCTGGAAGCCCTGAGTGCCGAAATCGTGCCGCAGGATATCCTGCAGGCCCCCTTTCTGAGTCTCGGTGAACCAACACCTGAGGCACAGGCTCTGGCCCGCCTGAAGGCCATGGCGAAGAAAAATCAGGTGATGAAAAGCTACATCGGCCTGGGCTACCACGACACCATTATCCCACCGGTGATTCTGCGTAATGTTCTGGAAAACCCGGGCTGGTACACCGCCTACACGCCGTATCAGCCGGAGATTGCCCAGGGTCGTCTGGAATCCCTGCTGAACTTCCAGCAGATGGTCATCGACATGACCGGTATGGAACTGGCCAACGCCTCTCTGCTCGACGAAGGCACAGCCGCTGCCGAAGCCATGGCCATGGCCAAGCGCACCGTGCGCAAGAACAAATCCAACGCCTTCTTTGTGGATGAAAACTGCCTGCCGCAGACCATCGACGTGGTACGTACCCGCGCTGAAGCCTTTGGCTGGGATATCATCGTCGCTCCGGCTGAACAGGCCGCAGAGGCCGATGTGTTCGGTGCCCTGTTCCAGTACCCATGCGCCCGTGGCGGCCTGACCGACTTCACTGCGGTGATCAGTGCGCTGCATGAAAAAGGCGCGCTGGCGGTGGTTGCCACCGATCTGATGGCACTGGTGATGCTGAAATCACCGGGTGAAATGGGTGCCGACATAGTTCTGGGTAACGCCCAGCATTTCGGCGTACCTATGGGCTTTGGTGGTCCGCACGCGGCGTTCTTTGCCACACGCGATGAGTACAAGCGCTCGATTCCCGGCCGTATCATTGGTGTATCCATCGACGCTCAGGGCAATCAGGCTCTGCGCATGGCGCTGCAGACCCGTGAACAGCACATCCGCCGCGAGAAGGCTAACTCCAACATCTGTACCGCACAGGTGTTGCTGGCCAACCTCAGCGCTTTCTACGCCGTGTATCACGGCCCGAAAGGTCTCACGACTATTGCCCAGCGTATTCACCGCCTGACCGATATTCTGGCTGCCGGTCTGAAAAAACACGGCGTGGAGCTGCTGAACCAGAGCTGGTTCGACACCCTGAGCTTCAGCGTACAGGATAAGGCTGCCGTACTGGCGCGCGCCGCTGCGCTCGGTATCAACCTGCGTGATGATGCGGAACTGGGTCTTGGCACGTCCACTCTGGGGGTCAGCCTGTGTGAAAAGACCACCGCCGCCGACGTCGCTCAGCTGTTTGATGTCATTCTCGGTGACGATCATGATCTGGATGTCTACCTGATCGACGCCGATCTGGTGATTACCGGGTCTCAGAGCATTCCTCAGGCGCTGGTACGTACCAGTGCCTTCCTGACGCACCCGACCTTCAACCGCTATCACACCGAGCACGAGATGCTGCGCTACATGAAGCGGCTGGAGAGCAAGGATCTGGCGATGAATCATTCCATGATCACGCTCGGCTCCTGCACCATGAAACTGAACGCCACCACCGAGATGATTCCGGTGACCTGGCCTGAGTTCTCCGACATTCACCCCTTTGCCCCGAAATCCCAGACACAGGGTTATGAGCAACTGGTGAGAGAGCTCACTGACTACCTGAAAGACATCACCGGCTTTGACGCCATCTGTATGCAGCCCAACTCAGGCGCACAGGGCGAATACGCCGGTCTGCTGGCCATCCGCAAATACCACGAGAGCCGTGGCGAAGGTCACCGCAATGTGTGCCTGATTCCGCGCTCCGCCCACGGTACCAACCCGGCGTCGGCGCAGATGGCCGACATGCGCGTGGTAGTCACCAACTGCGATGAGCAGGGTAACGTCGACTTCGAAGACCTGAAAAAGAAAGCCGAAGAGCTGTCGGATCAGCTGTCGTGTCTGATGCTGACCTACCCCTCGACCCACGGCGTGTATGAAAAAGGCGTGAAAGAAATCTGCGCCCTGATCCATCAGCACGGTGGCCAGGTGTACATGGATGGCGCCAACCTCAACGCTCAGGTAGGCCTGACCCAGCCCGCGGACATCGGTGCTGACGTGTCGCACATGAACCTGCACAAAACCTTCGCTATCCCCCACGGTGGCGGCGGTCCGGGCATGGGCCCGATTGGTGTCGCCGCGCATCTGGCACCCTTTGTCGCCAACCACGCGGTACGCCCGATTGACGATGCCTCCAAAGGCAACGGCGCGGTCTCTGCAGCACCCTATGGCTCGGCCAGCATCCTCACCATCAGCTGGATGTACATCACCCTGATGGGTGGCAAAGGCCTGCGCATGGCGACTCAGAACGCCCTGCTGAAAGCCAACTACCTGGCCAAACGCCTGTCGGCCCACTACCCGATTCTGTACTCAGGCCAGAACGGTCGCGTCGCGCACGAATGTATCGTCGACCTGCGCCCGATTAAGGCTGAAACCGGCATCACCGAAGTAGACATCGCCAAGCGCCTGATGGACTACGGCTTCCACGCCCCGACCATGTCGTTCCCGGTAGCGGGTACCTTCATGATCGAACCGACCGAATCCGAAAGCCAGGCCGAGATCGACCGTTTTGCCGATGCTATGATCAGCATCCGCGGTGAAATCGAAGCGATTAAAAACGGCGTACTGGACGCGGAAAACAACCCGCTGAAAAACGCCCCGCACACCGCGGCTGTCGTCACCGGCGACTGGGGACGTCCATACTCACGTGAACTCGCCGCCTTCCCGGTGAAGAACCTGGGTGCGCATAAGTTCTGGCCGTCTGTGGGCCGTATTGATGATGTGTACGGTGACCGGAACCTGATCTGTTCGTGTCCGGCGATTGAGAATTACGAGGACTGAGATTCAGCCTAGTGACTCACTGAAAGCCCGCTTCGTGCGGGCTTTTTTATTTAAGGTACTGGCCGTAGGTTGGGTTAGCGAAGCGTAACCCAACAGACATGGCCCGCCTTAATCAACATCGTCTGAAACTCGGCAATCCAGCTCGACTTCTCAACAGTTCACGTCATCCCGCGGCAGCGAAGCTCAGACCGCGGGATCCATGTCGGTTTTTGCAACTGAATCGCTTTATACCGACACACCGTCGAGGGACATTTTTCTTACAGGGGGAGACCCCCTGTTACCCCCCTTCCCCGACTGCGATGCCGTATTTCCTCAAAGGACTTATTCCGTTGACGGCACGGTCACACGTGACATCCATGTCACGGGCGACCTCATCTGACGTCCTGTCAGATGGCCTGCCGGAATCGCATCCTTCTTCGGCGTCATCACAAGCCGGGGGTTACGCAGACGCACAGGGTTCGGCAAAACAAACACCTCGGGCCCGAAAAGGTGTTATTGCAGCAGGTCCTCAACGAGAAATGAAAAGGCTTAGCAATCCTCATCAGTCTCACATTAACTAATGTCATCCCGTGACTTGATCACGGGATCCATACAACCCAAGACATTCCAAACAATATTATCCACCGGATAAATCCATTAGGATCAATAGTTCCTATCAAAAACCAGCCGCATGGACAGGCCATATGGTTAAGATCATCCAGCCCGAAACTCCGCGACTCCTGTTGCGCCAATGGCAACTCAGTGACAGGGAGCCTCTGGCAAACATGTCTGCCGACACAGAGGTGATGAAGTTCTTTCCTGCAGTGATGAGCCGCGAAGAAAGCGATGCCATGGCCGACAGGCTCGAAGCCATGATCGCTGAAAATGGCTATGGTCCATGGGCGGTAGAGTTGAAAGAAACCGGAGAATTTATTGGTTTTGTCGGGCTGTTCAGCTCCGCACCCGAGTTTCCGGTCACACCGAGCATCCAGATTCTCTGGCGCTTAGCACGTCCTTTCTGGGGCTATGGTTACGCCAGTGAAGCTGCTAACGCAGCGTTAGCAACCGGCTTCAATGAACTGGGCGTGAATGAAATTGTAGCCTGTGCCGCTCTTGGTAATAACGCTTCGGCTTCCGTAATGGCACGATTGGGTTTTACGGATACGGGTGTCAATTTTCATCACCATTTTTTTAAGGAAACTGATCAGAATCGGTTGCACCGCCTGTACAGACTACACCGGGATCAGTGGCTGGGGGTAAAGGCAACTGGAGAAGCAGAAAGACTGAGTGCTCATATTTAAGTTATATAAACTGAAAATGAGAGACTATTACTTCGGCAATGGAAAATCATTACAAGAAGCATCTTAAAAAGCATTCATAATTTCTATATAGATTACATTCCAAAAAAATACTGATTAATTGAGCATTCGATTTAGAGAAATAAAATGATTAAAGAAGATGAGATTGAAAAATTAAGAGAAAATGACTTCCCAAAATATCTAGAACTTTCGACTCTCGTAAGGTTTATTAATTCAAACAATCTAAATTTCGAAAAAATTGAACCAAGCGAACAACCAGATTTCATTTTAACATCTGGTTCAAAGACAATCGGGGTTGAGCTGACAGAGGCAACCCGAGAAAGTCTCAACAGATTTCCACATCATCAGATTGAAAGTGCTCAAAATGAGTTCGCTGAAAATCTTCGAGTGAAGTTACATCCCAATATATCTTGTGAAGTCCACATCGCATTCGAAGATGGAATCGCAGTAAATCGTAAGACACTCGAAAAACACACAGACAAAATTAAAAATATAATAAAAGAAAATATATGCAAATATAACCAAGGATTCATAATTTGCAGAAACAAGGATGACTATAACTTCAAACCCAACTTGATTGATACCACTTACCGGACTTCATCCAGAGCATTCAACTATACCCAGAAAAATCAAAAAAATTAAAAATATCCAGCTCAAGATTAGTCAACTTTGAGAATTTCAACGACCAAGATCTAGAAAAAGTATTAAAAAAGAAAAACAAAAAAATAATAAACTACAAATCTTGTGATGAACACTGGCTAATAATCTATTCTGGAAAACCATTACCTCTGTTTCTAGACGATAGACCAAAATACCCATCTGTGGCCTCATTATTTGGCAGCCCATCCATTACCGAAGAAGTCACTTCCAACTTCAACCATATTTATTTCTACAAAACACCTTCCGAGACATACAAAATAAAATAACAAAAACAAACAACCATTAAAACAAAAAACCTAATAATAAGAAAAATATAAATAACTCAATCGAAATACGACAATCACAAAAATAAAGCCACACAAAAAAAATACTACAACACCTCAGCTATCACTTTATTTATTATCTAGAAATGATGATTATCCTTTTAAACTACAACTTATCGGGGCTGAGGTATTTATTCTTCAGAACCCTTCGCGTCTTCGTAACCCCGGCTTGTGATTTTCCCGCAGAACCGAATGAGCTGGCCGGTGATTTTTCAGGACGAAAAATCAGGTCACGAGGGGCATGGACGCCCCTTGTGACCGACCTGCTACAGATCATGAGATTCAAGGATACGAAAATCGCAGTCGGGAAAGGGGGATTGAAAGGGGTCTCCCCTTTCAGAAAGGAATATATCTCGGCGGTGTGTCCGTCAAGGACATTCGGGATTCTATAACTAATGGATCCCGCGGTCTGAGCTTCGCCCGCCGCGGGATGACGGGATTCTTTGCAAGACCCTATGGATTGCCGCGTCGCTGCGCTCCTCGCAATGACGGTGGCTGAATGATAGACGGTCATGAATTATCAAGCCGATGATGATGAATAAAGAGAGCGATCTCTGTTGGGTTACGCTTCGCTAACCCAACCTACAGGCAATAATTGAAATAAAAAAGCCCGCTTTGCGCGGGCCTTTCCAAATCAAAGACTGAGTATCAATCTACTCAGGCTCCAAGCTCCAAGCCTCAGTCAATCTTCTCCCCATCCTTATTCCACACTTCAATCTCCCCCAGCCCCAGATCACGGATCCCCGCTTCAATCTGCTCGCGGTCACCGACGATCAGCCAGGTCAGGCTTTCCGGGTGCATGTTGGCGTGTGCCTGAGCCATCACATCCTTGATGTTCATGCCGTTGTACTGAGCTTTCAGTGATGGCACATAGTCGTTGCTGCGGCCGAAGCGGTTATTCGACAGCAGGCTGCCAAGCACGCTGGCGGAGGTTTCAAAGCGGCCCGGCAGGCTGTTGACGTTGCTGGCGACAAAGGTGTTCAGCTCATCCAGGGTGCCGGGTTTATCACTCAGATACTCGCTGAATTCGCGTTCGAGTTCGGCCAGTGATTCTTTGGTTTTATCCGACTGCACCGGGGCATAGACCAGCCACATACGCTGTCCACGGGCATCCGTGGTGAAGCTGTAGGCGCCGTAGGCCCAGTGTTTGTCTTCACGCAGGTTCATGTTCACCCGGCTGGTGAATTCGCCGCCAATAATGCTGTTGGCCATTTCCAGCGTGAGGTAGTCGTCATCGCCGGTGGCCGGGAACAGGTGGCCGGCCAGAATCAGTGACTGTGGTGAACCGGGTTTGTCCATGATGATGACACGGCCTTTTTCCGGTACGGCGACGCTGCTGATGTTTTTCTGTGGAATCGCGCTGTCCGGGGCTTTCCAGTCACCGAAAGCTTTTTCCAGTGCGGCGGTGGCGTCGCTCAGGGTGATATCACCGACCATAAAGATGGTGGCGTTGTCCGGACGGATCCAGTCGCTGTGGAATTTCACCAGATCATCCCGGGTGAGTGAACCGATGGATTCTTCGGTACCGGAGCCGGTGTACGGAATGCCATACGCGTGATCTGTGCCGTACAGCAGCGGTGGCAGTGTACGCAGCGCCAGCTGAACCGGGTTGGCTTTTTCCTGAGCAATACTGGCGTACCAACGCTGACGCAGACGCTCAATTTCATCCTCTGCGAACGCTGGGTGCCGGATCACATCGGCCGCCAGTGCCAGTGAGGCATCCAGATTCGGTTTCAGGGCCGATACACGTACCAGACTCATATCGAGATCGTTGCCGGTCGAAATCTCTGCGCCAAGCGATTCGGCTTCGGCTGAGATCTCCAGCGCCGAGCGGGTCTCAGTACCTTCATCCATCATGCTCAGGGCAAAGCTTGAGGTGCCCAGCGGACGTCCGGTATCGGCGGCGTAACCGGCATCAAACTGTACAGCCATGCTCACCAGCGGCAGGGTCGGACGGTTGGCCACGACGACCTTTACGCCATTGCTCAGCGTGGCTTCTTCAATGGCAGGGAATTCCAAGTCCGGCAGACCACCCACTTCAGGCAGGCCTTTGGAGCGGTCAACCACGCTTTCGGCCACGGTGTATTTCGGTTCCGGCGTCATGGTGATCTGGTAGTAGCCTGAACTCAGCCACTGATCAGCGGCGGCTTTTACCTGATTCGGCGAGGCCATGTTCAGCCAGTCGAGGGATTTTTTGAAGAACCCGGCATCCCCGGCGTAAAGTTCAGCCTGTGCCAGTGCAGTGGCTTTACCACCGAAGCCACCGATCTCTTCGAGACCGCGCAGGCGGCCGGCCAGATAGGTGGTTTTGGCGCGTTTCAGTTCATCGGCGGTTGGGCCATTTTCCAGGAAGGTCGCCATTTCGTCACTGATGATACGGTCAACCTCTACCGGGTCAGACCCTTCTTTCAGGTCCACGGTGATTTCAAACACACCGGCCAGCTCGAACGGCCAGTAAGTCACATCCACGCTGGAAGCCAGCTGGTTCTGGTACACCAGTGCCTGATACAGACGCGAGTTTTTGCCTTCACCCATGACGCTGGCAGCCAGTTGCAGGTAGCTGGCATCTTCTGTGGTGCGTGGTGCCACGGCCCAGTTACGGGCAATGCGCACGTTCGGTGCGGAGGGATCTACCATCTCTTCGATGGTGTTGTGGTCGCGAGTCGGCACCCAGGATTTGTGGTGTTTCAGCGCCGGGCCCGGATCAATGTCCGCGAAGTATTTTTCCACCAGAGGTCTGGCAGTTTCAGCATCAATATCACCGGCCAGTACCAGTACGGTATTGGCGGCTCCATAGTATTGATTGAACCAGTCTTTCACGTCCTGCAGAGACGCGGCATCCAGATCTTCCATAGAACCGATGGTGGAGTGACGGTACGGATGTCCGACCGGGAACAGGCCTTCCAGCTGACGGTATTCATACTGGCCGTAAGGCTGGTTATCACCCTGGCGTTTTTCGTTCTGTACCACGCCGCGCTGTTCGTCCAGGCGTGCCTGATCAACCACGCCCAATAAGTGCCCCATACGGTCACTTTCCATCCACAGGGCCATTTCCAGCGCCGGGGTCGGTACATTTTCAAAGTAGTTGGTGCGGTCAAACCATGTGGTGCCGTTCATGGCGGTCGCGCCGACGGCATCAAAAGGTTTGAAATATTCGTCGTTGTAGTTTTCAGAGCCGTTGAACATCAGATGTTCAAACAGGTGAGCAAACCCGGTTTTACCCTCAGGCTCATCTTTGGAGCCGACATGGAACCAGATACCAACGGCCACGATGGGGGCTTTACGGTCTTCATGAACAATCACGCGCATGCCGTTGTCGAGTTCGAATTTTTCGTACGGCAGGTCAATGTCCATGTCGAGACCCGGAACCTGTTTGCTGGCCTGAGCCTCAATGACAGCGGGGGTTTTATCCGCCTGGCAACCAGCCAGCAGACCGGCGGATAACAGGCCGGCAACGAGGAGTCGTTTATTCATTTTTCCTCCGGAGGAAATCATCTTTCATATATGAAAAAACCTCCGTCGCAGGGGCCTGGCGGAGGTGATGATAAGACTCTACGCAGAACACCCGTCTGAGACAAACCGGAGCGGCCACATTGGCCGGTCTGAGGCTGTATTACTGACATATTTTTACAACGGGATTGTCATGAGCCCGTCATCTCTGCCCGGGAACATCCGTACTCCTGAAAAAAGACCAACGGAACTCCTATTACAATGAATAAGCTCATGAAAATGAACAGACTCGCGCTCGCCATGACGCTGGCTGCACCTCTGGCCATGATTGGCTGCGGTGGTGACGACAACAAGAATGACAATAACAACACCGAAGCCGCTTACTTTAACCGTATCGCCACCTTCCCTGTGTGCCTGCAGATCGACAATAACTGCGACACCGACGAAGAAACCGTGGCTGAAATTGTCGACGCCAGCAGCGACGGCAATACCCTGATTTATACCGACAGCCCACGTGAAGTTATCGGCTTTGTGAACATCACCGATCCGGCGGCGCCGTCTGCACTGGGTACACTGAACATCGGTGGTGAGCCGACGTCCGTGGCAGTTGCCGGCGCATACGCTCTGGTGGGTGTGAACACGTCTGAGAGCTTCACCAACCCCAGCGGTTCGCTGAAAGTCGTGGATATCGCCACTCAGTCAGTGGTGCGCACCATTGATCTCGGCGGTCAGCCGGATTCTGTCGCGGTCAGCCCGGATGGTCATTACGCGGTGGTTGCCATCGAAAACGAACGCGATGAAGATCTGGACGATGGCCAGATTGATCAGAGCCCGCAGCTGCCTGCCGGTTATGTGGTGATTCTGGATATCTCTGCCGACGCCCCGGCCGACTGGAGCAAAACCAATGTTGATGTCACCGGCCTGGCGGATATCGCCCCCTCTGACCCTGAACCTGAGTACGTTGATATCAACGACGACAACGTCGCTGTGGTCACCCTGCAGGAAAACAACCACCTGGTGCTGATTGATCTGGCCACGGCGGCGGTCACCGCGCATTTCTCCGCCGGTACCGTGAATCTGGATCAGATTGATGCCACCGAAGAAGACATCATCTCCCAGACTGAATCCCTGATGGGCATTGCGCGTGAGCCGGATGGTGTTACCTGGATTGATACCGGATACTTTGTCACCGCCGACGAAGGCGATATGAACGGCGGCAGCCGCGGCTTTACCGTATTCAACACCGCCGGTGACGTGGTCTGGACTTCCGGTAACAGCATGGAGCACCTCACCGCCCGCATCGGTCACTACCCGGAAGGCCGTTCTGAGAACAAAGGCAGCGAGCCTGAGAACGCGGAAACCGCACGCTTTGACGGTAAAGACTTCCTGTTCGTGAACTCTGAACGCGCCAGTGTCATCGGTGTTTATCAGATCGGTGATGCCGAAAACCCAGCCTATCACCAGGTGCTGCCAGCAGCCTCTGCTCCGGAAGGCGTCAAGGCCATTCCGTCCCGTAACCTGCTGATCGCTGCCAGTGAAAACGACAGCCGTGATGACAAGCTGCGTGGTTCTCTGAACATTTATCAGTACGGAGCTCAAACCACGGCCTACCCGACCATTGAATCTGTGGACCGCGCCGACGGCACGCCGATTCCATTTGCGGCTCTGTCAGGTCTGGCTGCGGATCTGTCCGACGCCAGTGTACTCTGGAGCATTGAAGACAGCGCCTTTGATAAGAGCCGTATCTTCCGCATCGACACCAGCACCACCCCGGCCAGCCTGGACATGGAAATCCGTATCAGGGACAGCAACGGCGTGTTCGTAGCCATGGATACCTTCACTGGCCCTGCCAATGCCGACCCGGAAGTCGACAACGACTTTGATGCTGCGGATCTGGCCGCACTGATCAATGATGACGACACCGTCAATGTCGACCCTGAAGGCATCGCCGCAGCCACCGACGGTGGTTTCTGGATTGCCTCAGAAGGCAACGGCACCATCGACGATGCTGGCCGTCCGCTGAAATTCCTCAACTTCGTGTTTAAAACCGACGCCGCCGGTGTGATCGAACAGGTCATTACCCTGCCGGATGAGGTAAACGACATGCAGCTGCGCTTCGGCTTTGAAGGCATTGCTGAGTACGACGGTAAACTCTATGTGGCCTTCCAGCGTGCCTGGGGTGGTGAAGACAATCCACGTATCGGCATCTACGACACCAGCAGCGAAGAATGGAGCTTTGTGTTCTACCCGCTGGATGACGTCGAAAGCCAGAACGGTGGCTGGGTTGGTCTGTCTGACATCAGCTCTGTGGGCGATGGCACCTTTCTGGTACTGGAGCGCGACAACCAGGGCAACCTGGATGCCGCCATCAAGCGCATTTATCAGGTTGACCTGAGCTCGGTGACTGCTGGCAGCACAGTGGAGAAAACGCTGAAAGCCGATCTGCTGGCTGACAAGGTGCTGACTGCACCGGGTGGTCTGGTCTACGAGAAAATTGAAGGTCTGACCGTGACTTCTGACGGCACTGTGTGGATCAACAATGACAACGATGGCGTGGATGATAACAGTGGTGAGAATCAGCTGATCAATCTGGGTGACATCGGAACCCTGGGCCTGAATACCCTCTGATCAGGTACTCAGCGACCCGACTGATCTGAGTGAATCAGATCAGTCGTCTCCTGACCGGAGCGGGCGGATAACCGCGGTTTTACCGTCCGAGCCGGTCATTTTATCTTCCTGCAACAGAGTGAAACCGTCGTTCCTGTGCTCCGGATACCATGACATGAGTTCGCTCAGCCCCATCGGCCGGGCAAAATAAAAGCCCTGAATTTCTTCGCCACCGAGCTGCAACACCGAATCCAGCTCTTTACGCGTCTCGACCCCTTCAACAATCACCGACAGATTCAGACCGTGCGCCAGTGTCACGATACTGCGGAAGATTTTTTCGCCGCCGTTGTTCAGATCACTGACGAACGAGCGGTCGATTTTCAGCGTATCCAGCGGGAAATCGCGCAGATAGCTGATGGACGAATAGCCGGTACCGAAGTCATCGATCGAAATGCAGATACCGCCCTTACGTAACCGTGTCAGCAGAGTACGTACGTGCTCAACATCGCTGGCGAATACGGTTTCTGTCATTTCCAGCTCCAGCCGTGTCGCGGGCAGGCCGGTTTCGCCGAGGATCGAGAACACCTCGTCCACAAAACCGGGCTTCAGCAGCTGAATGACTGAAATATTCACCGCTACCCGCAGATCACTGTCCGGAGCAATCTGCAGCAGCGTGGTACAGGCGTTGCGCATAATCCATTGGCCCAGTAAGGGCATCAGACCCACTTCTTCCGCCAGCGGAATGAAAACCCCGGGACTGATGGGCGGACCTTCGGGCTGCGGCCAGCGCGCCAGGGCTTCAAAACCGGTTACCCGGCCATTGGCGGCAGAGACAAACGGCTGCAGCGCCAGCACCAGAGATTCAGACTCAATGGCAGAACGCAGGGCCTGGGCCAGACGCACCCGTTCAGCGGCTTCACTGCCCCACTCATGGGTATAAATCGAGACGCCTTCTTTCAGCAGTTTGGCGCGGTAGACGGCAATATCGGCGTTTTCCAGCAGGCGGTCTGCGGCGCGGCCGTGTTCCGGACAAATGGACACCCCGACACTGGCACCCACCGTCAGCTGCCCCTGGCTGAACTCAATCGGCTGCAGCAGACAGGTACGCAGGTGCTCAGCAAACTTAAAGATTTCTTCACGGGGCAGGTTGCCATGACGCAGCACCACAAACTCATCCCCACCCCAGCGCGCACAGATGCCGGTGTCACCGCAGGCCAGATCAAGACGCCGTGCGGTTTCCTGCAACACCAGGTCGCCAGCGTGATGACCGAGACCATCATTAATTTCTTTAAACCGATCAAGATCGAGCAGAAAGACCACAAACCCGGTATCACCCGCTTCCAGCTCCTGCAGAGAACGCGACACTTCGGCTGAGAAACGGTAGCGGTTATTCAGACCGGTGAGCATGTCGTGGTTGGCCTGATAATCCAGCTCCTGCGTGCGCTCCCGGATCTGCGATTCCAGCGAGCTGTTCACCTCAGTCAGACTCTGCCGTGCAACCGCCAGCTCTTCGTTCAGAGCTTCCATTTCACGGGCACGGTATTCCGCCAGCTGTTTGAGCAGCCGCCCCTTGATCGAACGCAGCGCTGACTGATGAATATTACGCACCACCACCAGCAGACTGACGACGGTCAGCAGACCCAATGCGGTCACGGCCCAGGCACTGACGCCGAACAGCATGATCAGCACCGGGGGTACCAGACACATGATGCTGTTGATGTAGAGCATGACCCGGTCGGCGGCCAGACCTATGGTACTGAGTACCGCAACCGCCATGAAAATACCGCTGACCAGACCCAGGTTGAAGTCACTGAGACGCGAGTAGAAAACAAACAGGAAGGCATACCAGGCCAGCTGGTTAATGACCACCCCAAGACCAAACATCATCCGCCAGCGGCTGCTGGAGCGCTTTTCCGGATTGTTGATGAAGGCCATGATTTCCGCTGAGCGCAGCAGCTGAACGGCAATCATGCCCATCAGCCAGCTCCACATTTCCAGTTCAGTCTGCGGACCGCGCAGGGTGAACACGAGGAAAAAGGCCGTCGCCGTCTGCAGAATGATGGATTGCACTGACTGCATGTGCAGGTGCTTCATCAGCAGTTTCTGGAAACCTTCAAACGACATATCCGGCTCTTCCAGATGCCTTACTTCATTATTCTCACGGCGGAAATGATCCATCTCGCCCAGGTAGAACCAGGTAATCACGCTGACCAGCTTGAGAATAAACAGGAAGGCGCACATCGCCAGCGGTACCATGGCCGGGTCGCCGAGCGTCATCAGCTGCAGCGACAGCGGTGTCATATTAAGAGTCAGCAGAGCCAGGGCATGCAGCGGGAAAGGGGTAAAGGGCAGGTAATGGCAGATATTCACAATCAGGAAGAAACACACCGCCAGCATACGCGTGGACGGAGTCAGTTCCGGCAGCACCTGAAAAGCAATGGTGCTCCACATGACGATGACCATCACCACCTGCAGAGTGAACCAGTTGAGCAGTTTGCGCGGGTTTTCCAGTTCTTCCGGGCGGGTATTCCAGTAACGCAGGCTGGTGAGAACAGGCAGGGTATAAAACGCTGCGCCAACCATCAGTGACTTCCAGTACTCCAGACCCTGCTGACTGTAAATCAGCAGAACCAGCAGCAGACTGATGAGAGACCCGGCGGTCATGCCGGCACCGCCTATCCGGACCACGCGCAAGGTGCGCTCGGCCAGATATTCATCTGTCGGCTGAAGAATCTTTGGTATAAAACCGGACAACATCATAGTGGGTCGCTAACCTCGACCAGAAATCTGACTTACCGAATCCGTGTCAGCGACACGGTTCTGCTTAACCCGGCCATAGCATCCTCCTGCTACAGAATGAATGGCTACCTGCGCAGAGCAGGTTTAACAGGTATCTCATATCTGAGATTAGCTCAGATATGATTTTTCCATTCTTGCCGGGCAGAGGCTGTCGTCTCTCAGTCAGGTACTGACAAGTGTCTTACCTGTCCGAAGTGACAGATCACACAGAAAAACCAAGGATTTATTCGTATTTCGGGGTCAGAAGACCAGCTGTTATTTTTATTATCGTTTTGTAATACCCGCTGTCTGTCGGGCTTGCTGATCTTTTCAGTATCCTGTTCCAATACCGGATGTAAAGTTTTTTTGCTTCAGTTGTCAGGAATTTCGGGTCTTGGCAGGGGTTCAAGATCTGCTCTGGCGGCTTCTTCCAGCAGACGCGGATCAAACTTTTCTTTAATGCGCTGGCGGATATCGCGCAGTGCACCATCGTTCAGACCGACGCGGATCTGGTCCAGCGGAATCTCAATGTCCGGCATCAGAATCTGCGCCCGGGAACCTGTACCCAACAGTTCCACATCACTGTTCACATCAAAATTGAGCGGCACATTGATCTGGGTATCAATCGGTACCTGAGTCGTGATGCGGGTGTTAACCGGAATTGTGATCGGCTTGCTCATGGTCAGTGCCACAGGGCCGGAATACGTCACCGGGATGCTCTCGCGTACCGGGACCGTGATGTCCACCGGGATATCCAGCGACACCGGAATCACTCCATCTATGTGTACTTTTTTATTGAAGCCGAACACCCGCGCCTGCACGTCACCTTTTACCGGGATATCCGCCCGCACCGGAATCACATGCTGCACCCTCACGTCCATGTTCACCGGCAGGTTCGCCTGAAAGGAGACATCCACATTCTCAGTTCCTGCCAGCTGCACCTGAAATTCATCACGGATCGGTACGTCTACCTCAAACACTTTTTTCACATCCACCTGCAGTGTGGTCTGCACAGTGGCGTTGATCGGCAGCCGGTCAGGCAGACGGATCAGCACTTCGGTATGGATATCCTGAATGGCCGCCGTGGTGTTTTTGTACAGCCAGAACACCACCGCTGACAGCAGAATCACCACCACCAGTGTAGTGATCGCGATAACCGCAATCAGGGAGTTGGAGATGTTCATGCGGATGCGCATAGGAATTCAGGCCTGTGACTGATCAGAAGAAGGCGGCAACAGTGCCGCATCGTTACGGCGCATCAGCCAGAGTACCAGCACAATCGCCGGCAACCCGAGCAGTGACGCCACCACAAAAAACTCCGCGTAGCCCCAGCCATCCACTACCCAGCCGGAAAAGCCGCTGACGAATTTGCCCGGCAAGGTCATCAGCGAGCTGAACAGGGCATACTGCGTGGCGGTGTAATTGCGGTTGGTGAGACTGGAAAGAAAGGCAATAAAAGCGGTAATGGCAATGCCGCCACTGAGGTTATCAGCGCTGATCACCAGCCCCAGCCACAGCAGCGAAGGCTCACCGCCGCCCTGAGTCATGGCCATAAGCGCAAACAGCACATTGGTCAGCGCCACACACACAGCTCCCAGCAGCAGCGGCCGCAGGATACCCATTTTCGCCACCAGCACACCGCACAGCACAGCGCCGCCGATGGTCATAAAGAAGCCGAAAATTTTTGCCACCGACGCGATTTCAGACTTGCTATAACCCAGGTCCAGATAGAAAGGGTTGGCCATGATGCCCATGGTGATATCACTCAGGCGGTACACGGCAATAAACAGCAGAAACACCAGAGTGGCAGGGCCATAGCGCTGGAAGAACTCCAGAAACGGACAGATCACCGCACCCAGCAGATGGTGCTGCCAGAAAGGACGCTGATCCAGATGCATGGGCCGCCCCATGACTTTATCCACCATCAGAGCATCATTGCGGCGGCGTTCTTCCAGGCTGTTATGAGCTGGTTCTGAACTCCAGAACACCGCCAGCATACCCAGCCCCATCAGCAGCGCCATGCTCTGATAGGCCAGCGGCCAGTTATCCAGCGCGGCAATATAGAGCGCCCCGGCTCCGGACATGAGCAGTGCCAGGCGGTAACCCAGGATATAACCGGCGGCCAGTGCGCCCTGCTCTTCATCCGGCGCGCATTCAATGCGGAAGGCATCCAGCGCCACGTCATGAGTGGAAGACGAAAACGCCACCAGAACGGCAGCAAAGGCGATCCACCAGAGGGAATCCTGCGGGTCGAGGTGGCTCATCCACAGCAGCCCGGCGGCAATCCCGGTCTGTGCCAGTAACATCCAGCTGCGCCGCTGACCGAGCATCGAAGTCAGCAGAGGCAGACGCAGCCGGTCGACCACGGGCGACCAGAATACTTTGACGGAATAGGTCAGACCGACCCAGGCAAAGAAACCAATGGCGGTTTTGGAAACGCCCTCTTCATTGAGCCAGGCAGTCAGCGTCGAAAAGACCAGCAGATAGGGTAACCCGGCTGCGAACCCCAGCAGGGTGATGACCAGCACCGGTTTGCGGGTATACACCCGTAGCGCATCCAGCCAGTTTTCCCTGGTGCCAGTATCAGGGCCGGACCCGGGGGCAGACATCAGTCTTTGAAGTTTTTGAAGGCGAGCGGCAATGTGATGGATTCATCGCCGCGCAGCATGGCCATGACTTCCTGCAGGTCATCACGCTTTTTGCCCTGGACACGGACCGTGTCGCCCTGAATCTGAGACTGCACTTTGATCTTACTGTCTTTGATCATTTTATTGATCTTGCGGCCCAGGTCGGCATCGATGCCCTGACGCATGGTCGCAACCACTTTCACCTGTTTGCCGGAGCCGGTTGGCTCATCAAACTCCAGACAGCTGGCCTTGATGCCGCGTTTGATCATTGCATCCATCAGCATGGATTTCATCTGCTCGGTCTGCATATTGTTGTCGGCCATCAGGGTCACAACGAAGTCTTTCAGTTCAAAACTGGCGTTTGCGCCACGGAAATCAAAGCGTGTGCTGAGCACGCGGTTAGCCTGATCAACAGCATTCTGGGCTTCGTGTTTATCGACTTCTGACACAATATCAAACGAGGGCATACGAGGGTCTCCGGTTAAAACTGTGGCCATTGTATAGTACCCGGCCAGATCAGAACACGACTGGCCGGTGACGCTGATCAAGCACCACCCTATAATCGGCGCATGACCTCAGCTTCTCATTCTGTTTCTGACCCGGCGCCACTGCGCATTGCCCTGCTCGGCACCGGGTCTCTCGGCACTCTGATGGCCTGGCACTGGCAGCACGAACAGCTGTGGGTGATCCGCCGTGATTATTCACGCCCGCTGATCCTGCAGCAGGATCAGCGCGACACACTGACGCTGCCACGCTGGGACGGCAGCGACCTCGACTGGCTGGTGCTGACGACCAAGGCCGCGGATGCCCTGCCCGCGCTGCAGACGCTTGCACCCCGGCTGGCCGCCGTTAAACGGATACTGCTGCTGCAGAACGGCATGGGGCAGCAGGATCAGGTCGGTGACTGGCTGGAGCAGACCGGACTGCCCTGCGGGCTCTGGGCCGGAACCTCCACCGAGGGCGCGTTCACCGACGATGAAGGTATTGTCCATTACGCCGGTCAGGGGCAGACCTGGGCCGGGCCCTGGATGAGTGAGAGCACCGGCAAGGCGGATACAGACTCAGACGTACGCTTACCACCTGGGGTTCAGAGCGACCCGGATATCCGTTCAAGATTGCGGGCCAAACTGGCCATCAACGCCTGCATTAATCCGCTGACCGCAATCTACCGTTGCCGCAACGGAGAACTGCTGACAAACCCGCAATACCATGCGCATTTTCAACGCCTCGCCGCCGAAGTGCAGCAGCTTACCCGGGAACTCGGCTGGCAATTACCCTTTGATGTGGCGCAGCAGGCCGCACAGATCGCCGCGGCGACTGCCCGCAATCAGTCGTCTACCCTGCAGGACATTCTGCGGCACAGACCGACAGAATTGGCCTATATTACAGAGTATCTGCTGAAGGAAGCGGCGGCCCACGGGCTGTCAGCTCCGGTCAGTGAAGACGTCCGTCGTCTGACCCCTGGCGGAACCTGAATTGTCTGCAGAAGGAGCCTGAGCTGCATGCTAGTCCGCCAGAAAATGATGTTCAGCATCGTTGCCGTATGCATGCTGATTCTGGTGCTGGCCACCACGGCCTATACCCTGACCGCAAGGCGCATGCTCAGCGATTACACTCTGCCCGGTACCGCTACGCTGTTCTACGGTCTGCTGCAGACGGAAATCAGTACCGCTCACACCGATCTGCCCCACATTCAGAGCATGATGAATCAGCTGGTGCGGCATGTCCGTATCCGCGAGCTGGCCCTCTACAACCCCCAGGGCGAACGCATCGCCCACAGCCTCCGCGACGAAAGCATTCCGCAGTTGCTCCCGCTGCTAAAGCAACTGCCGGCAGACCTGGCGGTTGACGCTTTCCCGCTGGAAAAAGACGGCGAAAAACTGACCCTCGTCATCACTGAGCAGGACGACCTGCCGGAATACTTTTATCTCAATATTTTCACCACCACCCTGCTGATCACTGCGATTTCCGTGCTGATGATTTTCCTGCTTTATGCTCTGGTTCGGCGTTGGCAGCAGCGCCCGTATCAGAGCCTGCTGGATACCATCCACCAAACGGTAGAAACCAACTCTGACGCTCTGATCCGGTTGCAGACCCGTGATCCGGACCTGCAGCCCCTCACCGATACCCTGAATGACCTGTTCTGGGTACGTAACCAGCGCACCATGCACCTGCAGACGGCCCACCGGCTGGCCGAGAGTGCACGCAAGCGCGCGACCCGTCTATCGTCTGAAACCCGGCAGGTGAACGAAAGCCTGGCCCGTGAAGTCTCCATCCGGCGCAGTGTTGAAACCCAGCTGAAGCACACTCAGGACCTGCTCGACAGTATCCTCAACGCCATGCCGACCGGGCTCTTTGCCCTGGATATCAATAACCGTGTGGTGCAGTGCAATCAGCAGGCCGGGGAATGGCTGGACATGGATCACCACCAGCTGACCGGTATGCAGATAAGCCGTCTGATTCCGGAACTGGAAGAACAGGGGTTGTTGCCTCCACCAGACGAAGAAGAACCGGTACTGTCCCGCGCCGAGCGACTGCCGCTGCCGTCGGTGAATGAGCACCTGATTACGGATGTTCTGGCTTACCCATTACCCCCGGGACAGATGGCGCGGCTGGTGATCCGGATTGACGATGTCTCGCAACGTCAGCGCATGGAAGAAATCATGGTGCAGACCGAGAAGATGATGACGGTTGGCGGGCTTGCCGCCGGTATGGCCCATGAAATCAACAACCCGCTGGGGGCGATTCTGCAGAATCTGCAGAACATCCGCCGCCGTCTGCAGCCGGATATGCCCGCCAACCAGAGAGTGGCCGACAACCTGCAGCTCAGTCTAGAGTCTCTGCACCAGTACCTGACAGAGCGCGAGGTCCTGCGCTTTTTTGATCACATTCAGGATGCCGGAGAACGGGCCGCTGCTATCGTCGCCAACATGCTGCAGTTCGCCCGCAATGACCATTCGCAGAAACGCAGCATCCGGCTGGAAGAGCTGCTGGAAGAGACGTTCACCATTGCCGCCTCCGACCTGAGCCTCGGCGATATCAGTACCGACATCGACCCGCAGGATAAGCAGCGCAGCATCCGCTGTGTGCCCAGTGAAATCCAGCAGGTACTGCTCAACCTGCTGCGCAATGCCGGTCAGGCACTGGACGACATGCCGCAGAGTCACGTAGCGGAGATCCTGCTGAGTGTGCAGTTTACCGCTGACCAGGTCATCTTCCGCGTCAGCGATAACGGACCCGGCATCCCCGCCGACGTGGCTGCCCATATCTTTGAGCCCTTCTTTACCACCAAAGAAGTCGGTGAAGGCACCGGCCTGGGCCTGTCGGTTTCGTACTTTATTGTCACCTCACATCATCAGGGGCAGATGGTCTACCGCCCCGGCCCGGGTGGCGTGGGCGCCTGCTTTGAAGTGCGCCTGCCGCTGCTGACGGTATGATGGATGACGGACAGATAACTGTTCACCGGCATACCTCAGGCACGACAGACCCCTTCCGGATTGCTTCACTGTGGTCCCTGATACAGTCGCCCGTCATGACAGCACAAGGGGATTGTTTGCCGGAATTCGTCTTGACCCATCCCCACCCCACAGGTACTCTGCGCCGCGAATCAGGTGCCCGGCTCTCTGCAGAGAGCGGGTTAAACGGGAAGACTGGTGCGGAGCCCTCTCACAGGCCAACTCCAAGACCAGCGCTGCCCCCGCAACGGTGATCGGTTAATTCGCGGACTTCACGCCACTGTGCCACGGCATGGGAAGGCTTCCGCGATGGACTCCTGAGGAGTCCGGCCGTCAGCCCGGATACCGGCCTGAGGACACCTTCTACAAATATTGCGGTGGGCAATATGAGTGAACCGTCAGAGCGGCAGTGCCGGCTGACGCTTGATCTCGTTCCCGCCGACTGGTCAAAGGCCAATCGGAACCTATGAAAACCCAACACACGCTTCTTTCTTCCCGTATCCGGGCTGCCTCTCTGCTGGCGACGTCTCTGCTGGCAACCTCGCCCCTGACACCGGCCTATGCCGCCGACGCCGGACCTCAGCAGCTCGATACCATGGTGGTCACTGCCAACCGCATCGCCGCTCCCGTGATCAACGACGCTCAGGTGCTGGTCTTTGACCGCAGCGCGATCGAACAGTCCGGCGCAGCCTCACTGGCCGATCTGCTGGTCACCCAGGCCGGTTTTGAATTTTCCCGTTCCGGCAGCCCGGTACACGCCACCAACCTCTACATCCGCGGTCTGGAGAGCAAGCAACTGGTGTTTCTGGTCAATGGTCAGCGCACCGGCAGTACGACACTGGGCACCAGCGAATTTCAACTGATCCCGGTGGAACAGATTGAGCGTGTGGAAGTGTTCAAAGGCACCCGCAGTGCCGTCTACGGTGCCGATGCCCAGGGCGGTGTGGTCAACATCATTACCCGCCAGAACACCACGGGCACCAGCGTCATGGCCAGTGCTGCCTCGGATCAGACCCTGCAGACCGGAGTACGTACCCAGACTCAGATTGACCGTCTCGGCCTGTACCTGAATGCCCTGCATAACCGCAGCGCCGGTTATGACCTCGAAGGTGACAGCGCCAACGACGACGACGGCTACCGCCGCAACGGTCTCAACACCGGTGTCAGCTACGCCCTGACCAGCGAACAGTCACTGAATCTGGATATTCAGATCAACCGCGGCAATACCGAATTCGACAACGCCTGGAGTGGCAGTGACAAAACTGACTACGACAACCGCGTTTACACCCTCGGCTACGACTACCATACCGAAAAACTGAACGTACGTGCCCAGGCCGGCCGCAGCTACGACCGCAACTGGACCTACGACGGCGACGAGCACCGTGGTGCCGGTTCTGACTACTACAGCACCCGTTCCGATAGCGCCGAAGTGACCGCATCAGGCTGGCTGGGCACACAGCACAACCTGATTCTGGGCGCGGATAGCCGTGAGATCACACTGGAAACCCGCCCGGTTGAATACGATGAGACCTCCGCCGAGAACACAGGTCTGGTCGCCGCCTACCGCTTTATCACCGATCTGGTATCGGTTGAAGCCGGTACCCGTTATGACGATAACTCAAACTATGGTGAGTTCTGGTCATTCAACACCGCCGCTACTCTGAATCTGGGTGCCTATGGCTCTGTGGCCGCCGGTCAGGCTACCGGCTTCCGCGCCCCGACCTTTAACGACCTCTACTACCCCGGTTTCTCCAATCCGGAGCTGGAGCCTGAAATCTCCCGTATCTGGTCACTGGATTACACCCTCGACATCACCGCCGGTGAGTCGGCCGGTACGCTCGTGGTCTCCGGACAACGTGCCCTGTTCAATAACCAGATCCAGTACAACAGCGCCACCTACCTGTCGGAGAACATCGGCCGCAGTGTGATCAACGCCGCCAGCATCGACTGGACCCAGAACTGGACCCAGGCCTTCAGTACCCAGCTGATCCAGGAATGGACCGAAGCCGAGAACCTGACCAACGGCCAGACCCTGCCCCGTCGCCCGGTGCGCTCGACCAAAGCCAATATCGCGCAACAATGGAACAAGGTAACCGCCACCGCCGGTCTGCAGTTCCGTGATCAGGCGGTTGAGTACGACTTCATGGGTCAGGCGCAGACCATCGAGGCCTACACTCTGGTGAACATCGGCGCAGACTACCGACTGACACCGGACTTCACCCTGGCCGGACACATCAACAACCTCACTGACCGGGATTACGAAAGCGTGGTAGGCTACCCGGCGCGTGGCCGTTACGTAGAAGTCAGCGGCCGCTACCGCTTCTGACCGCTGAAGAACCGGGACTGACTCATGGGTAACCGCTTATCAAAAATCACCACCCGCACCGGCGACCAGGGCGAAACCGGTCTGGGTGATGGCTCACGCTGTGATAAGGATGACATCCGTATCCAGTGCATCGGTGAAACCGATGAGCTTAACTCCTGGGTCGGCCTGCTGCGTGCGGCACTGGCTGAGGATGACGGGCAGCAGGCGCTGCTCAGTCAGATCCAGCACGACCTGTTCGATGTCGGTGGTGAACTCGCTATGCCCGGTTATCAGGCACTCAGTCAGGCGATGATTCAGGGGCTGGAGCAGGCCCTTGAGTCTCTCAATGACACCTTGCCGCCGATGAAGGATTTCATCCTCCCCGGAGGCAGTGAAGCCGCCGCCCGCTGCCATCTGGCCCGCACCAGCGCGCGCCGTTGCGAACGCTCAGTCGTCACCCTGATGCGCCGCGATGAGATCAACCCGCTGATACTGCAATATCTCAACCGTCTTTCTGATCTGCTCTTCGTACTCGCCCGGGTACTGGCCCGCCGTGACGGTGGTCAGGAAGTGCTGTGGCAGACCCGGCGCAGCAAAACCCAGGATTAACCACTCACAACGTCGCCAGCCGGATCTGTACGATAATTAAGCAATTCCTGTTATAAGCAGACGGACTCAATCCGCTCCTTATATACTCTTTTGGAATATAAAATTTACTATTAATTCCTTTGCTGTCGATCTCACTGCGACTACTATAGCGTTTCATAATTTCCGGGGCGGTGATCCTGTCCCGTATACCCCTTCATCCGACGGGTTACCCACCCAAGGGACAGAACATGGAAACAGCCAACATCAAAACCGCTGACATCATCGGTACAGTCGGCAATAACAGCCTCGGACTGAGTAAAGAGGCCATTGCCCGTCTGAACGAAGAATACGCCCCGCTCAATTTTGAAGAGCGTATCCGCCGTGTGTACGAAGACTTTATTCCGGAAAAAGTGCTGGTGACCTCATCCTTCGCCGCCACCTCCGCCTACTTCCTGCACATCATTTCCGGCATCCGCCCGGAACAGGTGATTCACTTTGTGAACACCGGCTTTCACTTCAAAGAAACGCTGGAATACCGCGACTTCCTCACAGAGAAGTACCACCTGAACGTGGAAGACCTGACGCCTGACCCGCACCTGCACAACTACGCCGCCACCGAAAAACTCTGGGAAACCGACCCGGACCTGTGCTGCTCCGTGAACAAAGTGAAGCCACTGGAAGAAGTGAAAGCGAACTACCACGTGTGGATCTCCAGCCTGATGAACTGGCAGTCCGATCACCGCGCCTCACTGGATATCTTTGAAGAGCGCCGTGGCATCATCAAATTCAACCCCATGCTGGACGTCAGCAAAGCCGAACGTGACGCTTACATCGTCAAACACGGCCTGCCGTTCCACCCGCTGGTGTCTGAAGGCTATGAATCCATTGGCTGTGAGCACTGCACCGTCAAAGGCGAAGGCCGTGCCGGACGCTGGCAGGGCAAAGAGAAAACCGAGTGCGGACTGCACCTCTGATGTTTCTCTGAGAGATGCCTGACTTAAAACCCCGCCGCTGGCGGGTTTTTTTATTGGCTGAAGAAAAGGATGGTTGTGATGAGCCAAAGCCACGCATCACGCCCCGCAGTAACCATAGAAAGAGGCCATTTCAGAATACGCAGGCCTTTCTCAGTAACTCTCCCGTAGGGTGCACACCGTGCACCAGACAATATCTTCAAGGCGTTGTTTGTGGTGCGCATTGCGCACCCTACCTTTTCGTCATTCCGTATGACTGACATAATCAGGATGACCATGGAACCCAGACTTTTAATACCTATGAAAATCGGCTCAGAGAAATGAATTAAACGTGGAGTCTACAGAGACTCAGAATATTGGGAAAACCCAGAAATGAATCCCGTAATCGGAGTACTTTTGGTTCTATAAACCTAGAATTACCTTTGCCTTCGACCAAGGGGTAGGTTCCAGTTCCATGGTTGTATTATTCTTAGCCATGACGTACAACTCAACTTTGAGTTTATCGGCTACTGCCAGTATTGACTCAAGAAACTCTTTGTTTATCATACTGAAGCGGTGACCAAGATAAATCTTAGATATACTCACTCCATCCGGGATTAGATCATTCCCAATTGTTCCCGCAGTATTCACAATGCGAACCTCATTCTCATGAGACCAATTTACTGACTTTGTAGAAAGTGCATGGATAGCTTCTTGATAGGGATTAAGTAAAAATTGAAGCGGTTCAAGCGGCTTTTTGACCGTAGAATAAACCACTGGAAGAACTTCATAACCACGTGAAATATTATAAGAATTGTAAATCCCTGTTTGCAATTCATATTCAACACAGAATCCTGAATGATTTTGAGCATAATGTGCCCACATTAAAGGATCTTCAATTTTTGATTCAAAAAAGCAGCATATTGGTGCCTCTTCAAATACTGTAGAAATAGAAGATATCAAATCCTCTTCAATCGATGATTTCTGTCTTAAAGATAAAACTCTACCTTTTCCCAAATCTAGGTCATCATACTTCTCCGATGCATTGAGCCAATCACTTACACAGCCTAGAACTTGAGAATTCAATGGCCAATCGCAGCGATTAAAATTCAGATACAATTTTTCCAAAGCCAGCTTAAGACTCTCCATGTCAAAAACTTGGTGCTCAAATTGGTTCTTATTAACGATAACATCAAAAAGATCATTGAAACTTGAAGCAGAAGAAAAATATAGAGACTCTCTAGAAAGAGTGTCGATCCTCTTCTCTGTAGCCTTTTCAAATCGCAATAGTTTCTTTGTTTCCCTAATCATGAAAACCCTTCCTCCCATAAAAAATCCCGCTGATCATTTTTGATGAGCGGGATCCATGCGATTAACCAACCTTATCTGCTCTCAGTTCTCAGAACACCAGACTCTGGCATTTCTAAACATCCGCATCCACGCGCCGTCTTCATCCCATTCGCTTGGGATATACGAGTTCTGAATTGCGCGGAATACACGCTCAGGGTGCGGCATCATGATGGTGACCCGGCCATCGGCGGCGGTGAGGCCAGTGATACCCTGCGGTGAACCGTTCGGGTTCAGCGGGTACTGTTCGGTGACGGTGCCGTAGTTATTCACATAACGCAGTGCGATCTGTCCGGCCAGTTCATCGATGTCGGAGCTGTCGGAAAACTCGGCGCGGCCTTCACCGTGCGCCACGGCGATTGGCATGCGGGAGCCGGCCATTCCGGCGAAGAACAGGGAGTCAGACTCCTGCACTTCGACCATGGCGACACGGGCTTCAAACTGCTCGCTCATGTTGCGCACAAAGTGCGGCCAGTGCTCCGCCCCCGGAATCAGTTCATGCAGGTTGGACAGCATCTGACAGCCGTTACACACGCCCAGTGCGAAGGTGTCGTTGCGTTCAAAGAAGGCTTTAAACTGCGCACGCGCCTGCTCATTAAACAGGATGGACTTGGCCCAGCCTTCACCCGCGCCCAGTACGTCACCGTAAGAGAAGCCACCACAGGCCACGAGACCACGGAAGCCATCGAGAGTAACGCTGCCAGTCAGGATGTCGCTCATGTGCACGTCGACTGTGGCAAAGCCAGCACGGTCAAACGCGGCGGCCATTTCGATCTGACCGTTTACGCCCTGCTCACGCAGAATCGCGACCATTGGGCGGCCTTCCAGGCCAGCGCGGATGTCTTTGGTGATATCTTCATTAATGTCGTAGGTCAGCTCAGCATGAATACCCGGGTCTTCGGCGTCGAGCAGGCCATCAAACTCCTGCTTCGCGCAGTCGGCGTTGTCACGCAGGGCCTGCATTTCATAACTGGTCTGCGACCAGATGCGCTGCCAGGTCACACGGGATTCACTGAGGAATTCTTCATCGCAGTAGCTGAAGGTGATCTGGTCGTCGTAGTTCGGCGTACCGATCACTGAAGTGCAGTCACCCAGACCAGCCGCTTCGAACTGCGCCAGAACTTCTTCGAGGTCTTCGCGCTTCACCTGCAGCACGGCACCCGGTTCTTCGGCGAACAGCGCCGCCGCCAGACCGTCTTCGGCATCCGCCAGCAGGTCCATAGAGATATCAACGCCACAATGCGCGGCAAAGGCCATCTCAACCACAGTGGCGAATAAGCCACCGTCGGCACGGTCGTGGTAAGCGAGAATCTTGTCGTCGCCGTTCAGGCCCTGCACCACCGCGAAGAAGGCTTTGAGGTCTTCTGCGTCATCCAGATCCGCCGGTACGGCACCAACCTTGCCATACACCTGCGCAAAACAGGATGCACCGGTACGGTTCTGGCCACGGCCCAGATCGACCAGAATCAGATCGCTGTCGATCGCTTCACCACCCTGCTCCAGCTTCAGCTGCGGGGTCAGGACTTTGCGGGCGTCGGTTACCGGGGCAAATCCGGTAATGATCAGTGAGGTCGGCGCAGTAACGGCTTTATCAGCACCTGCCCCGTCTTTTTCAGAGTCAGTCCAACGGGTTTTCATCGACATAGAGTCTTTACCCACCGGAATGGTGACCTGCAGATCCGGGCACAGCTCCATACCCACGGCTTTGACCGTGTCGTACAGAATCGCGTCTTCACCCTCGTGGCCTGCGGCACACATCCAGTTGGCGGACATCTTCACATCAGCCAGCTGGGAAATCGGCGCAGCAGCAAGGTTGGTGATGGCTTCTGCCACGGCCAGACGACCGGAGGCCGGACCATCCAGCAGGGCCACCGGAGTACGCTCGCCCATGGCCATGGCTTCACCGGCGTTGGTGTCGTACGACGAGGTGGTCACCGCCACGTCAGCCACCGGCACCTGCCATGGGCCAACAAACTGATCACGCGCTACGGTACCGGTAATAGTGCGGTCGCCGATGGTGATCAGGAAAGATTTGCTCGCAACCGTCGGCAGACTCAGCACGCGCTTGGCGGCGTCGGCCAGATCAATACCATCACTGACGAAAGGCGCGTTATCGACTTTACGGCTGGTGACGTCACGGTGCATACGCGGTGGCTTACCCAGCAGCACCTGCAGCGGCAGATCCACCGGCTTATTGCCGAAGTGGCTGTCGGTCAGGGTCAGGTGTTTCTCTTCAGTGGCGTAACCGACAACGGCGTAAGGGGCGCGCTCACGGGAGCAGATGGCATCAAAGCGCGCCAGGTCTTCCTGCGCGACGGCCATGACATAACGCTCCTGCGATTCGTTCGACCAGATCGCCAATGGGCTCATGCCCGGCTCGTCGTTCGGTACGTTACGCAGTTCAAAGTTACCGCCACGGCCACCGTCGTTGACCAGTTCCGGGAAAGCGTTGGAGATACCGCCCGCACCCACGTCGTGGATAAAGGCAATCGGGTTTTCATCACCCAGCTGCCAGCAGCGGTCGATCACTTCCTGACAGCGGCGTTCCATCTCCGGGTTTTCACGCTGTACGGAGGCAAAATCCAGATCGGCGTTCGACTGACCAGAGGTCATGGAGGAAGCCGCACCGCCACCCAGACCAATCTGCATGGCCGGGCCACCCAGTACGATCAGGCAGGCACCCACCGGGATCTCGCCCTTCTGCACGTGCTCGTCACGGATATTGCCGTAACCACCGGCGATCATGATCGGCTTGTGGTAACCGCGCACTTCGCCGTTGTGTTCCAGCTCGAAGGTACGGAAGTAACCGCACAGGTTCGGGCGGCCGAATTCGTTGTTGAACGCGGCACCACCGAGCGGGCCGTCGATCATGATGTCGAGGGCAGATACGATGCGGTCCGGCTTGCCGTACTGGCTTTCCCACGGCTGTTCAAATCCTGGAATCTTCAGGTCAGACACCGTAAAGCCGGTCAGGCCCGCTTTCGGCTTGGAGCCACGGCCGGTCGCGCCTTCATCACGGATCTCACCGCCGGAGCCGGTCGCTGCACCGGAATGCGGGGCAATGGCGGTCGGGTGGTTGTGGGTCTCAACCTTCATCAGGATATGCATCGGTTCCTGATGGTAGGTGTATTCACGGCTGTCCGGATTGGGGAAGAAACGGCCGGTTTCATGGCCGGTGATGACCGAGGCGTTGTCTTTGTACGCCGACAGAATGTTCTCGCTGTAACACTCATAGGTGTTCTTGATCATGGCGAACAGGGATTTGTCCTGCTCGATGCCATCGATGGTCCAGCTGGCGTTGAAGATCTTGTGGCGGCAGTGCTCGGAGTTCGCCTGAGCGAACATCATCAGCTCTACGTCGGTCGGGTTACGACCCAGCATCTGATAGTTAGTCACCAGATAATCAATTTCGTCTTCGGCCAGTGCCAGACCCAGAGTTTTGTCGGCTTCGACCAGCGCATCACGGCCACCGCCCATGATATCGACGGTGCTCAGCGGCGCAGGCTCGGCGTGGGAGAACAGATCCGCTACAGCGCTGCTGTCAGCCAGTACGGTTTCGGTCATGCGGTCGTGCAGAGCTGCAGCGGCAGTTTCGCGGTCACCAGCACTGATGCCTTGTACCCAATAGACGATACCGCGCTCAAGACGGTCGATTTTGTCGAGGCCACAGTTGTGAGCAATATCGGTCGCCTTGGAAGACCAAGGTGAAATCGTGCCGAAACGCGGGATCACAAGGAATGCTTCGCCCTGCCCGTCCTGTACATCAACCTTTGGGCCGTAACGCAGGATGCGCTGGAGTACCGCCAGCTCATTGTTATCCAGATCCGCTTTGAGATCGGCAAAATGCACGAACTCAGCGTAAACACTGCTGGCAGAAGGCAGAACCTGCTGCAGTTTGCGGAGGGTTTTGGTCTGGCGGAACGGGGAAAGCGCCGGGGCGCCACGCAGCTCGAGCATGGTGGGAGAACTCCAGAGAGCAGGGTCAGCAAAACGAGCGCGAATGATACTGGATCAGGGCCTCTGGTGCCATATTGGAGGGAGTCAGGTCAGTGATGTTCTGATGGATAGAAAGAGAAATGGTCGTCATCCCGTGGCTTGACCACGGGATCCAGAATAATGATCCGAGAAATAACTCACGGTACTTGGTATCTATATCAAAAAATCTTAATGGATCCCGTGGTCAAGCCACGGGATGACGTTGACTTTGTGCGAGCGCCCCTTAGCTAGAAACCACGCTGTCATTGCGAGCAACAGGGAAGCAATCCAGTGACGGTTAAAACGCAAAGAAATCCCCGCTTACACGGGGATTTCATTCATGAGAAATACATCAGTCTTCCGACGCATTCCTCTCAAACCGCAGGCTTAACAACACCTTCGCCAGCTTCAGGCTCATCATCCAGCTCATGCGCTGCCGCTTCCAGCATGGCGAATTCTTCCTCGGCAGTCTTAGCCACCAGATGATTACGGCTGTAACCGAAGAAGTAAGCCGCACCGATCACAAACAGCACCAGCGTAAAGGCGAAAGCACGTGGGTCAAAGGCGTACACACCGGTCAGCGCAACCAACGAGAGCACCAGAGCAATACCCGAAGTGAACACACCACCCGGGGTTTTGTACGGGCGGGCCAGTTCTGGCTGACGTACACGCAGCAGGATGTGGCTCAGCGCCATCAGAGCGTACGACACAGTCGCACCCACTACAGCCATAGCCAGCATCAGGTCACCTTCACCACTCAGTGAAGCCAGGAAACCGAATACACCCGGGATGATCAGGGCACGTGAAGGCACTTTACGGGCACTGGTAACCGACAGAGACTTCGGCAGGTAACCGGCGCGTGACAGAGCAAACACCAGACGGCTGTAACCATAGATGATGGAGAAGAAGGACGCGATCAGACCAGCCAGCCCCAGCACGTTCACCATGGTAGCCAGATTCGGATTACCCGTGGCGTTCAGCGCATCGACTAATGGCACAGCACTGCCCGCCATGGCTTCAGAACCGGCGGCACCCGCCAGCAGAACAACCACCAGCAGTGCGGTGAACAGCAGGAACACCATGGCGCCGATGATGCCTTTAGGAACGTCTTTGGCCGGGTTTTTCGCTTCTTCCGCAGCCAGAGGCACGCCTTCTACCGCCAGGAACAGCCACATGGCAAACGGCAGCGCCGCCCACACACCGTACCAGCCGAATGGCAACATCTCAGACGCACCTGCTGCTTCGGTCGGAGCAATGTTGAACAGCAGACTGCTGTCGAAATCACCAATCAGGGCAACGGCGGTGGCGAGAATGGCGAACACCGCCAGGCCACTGATCACCATCATCACTTTCAGGGCCTCACCGACACCCGCAAGGTGAATACCGACGAATACCAGATAAAAACCGGCGTACACCAGCGGCCCGTTCAGGCCGGTCAGTTCTTCAAAGGCTGAGCCAATAAAGATCACGATAGCTGCAGGCGCGAGCGCGTATTCAATCAGTACCGCCAGACCGGTGAGATAACCGCCCGCCGGACCCATGGCCTGACGTGCAAAGGAGTAACCGCCGCCAGCAGCCGGAATCGCCGCTGACATTTCCGCCAGCGACAGTACGAGGGTGAAATACATGATGGCCATCAGCACGGCGGCAATGGCAAAACCACCCCAGCCCGCTTCGCCAATACCGAAGTTCCAGCCGGCAAAATCGCCGGAAATAACGTAAGACACACCGAGACCGGCGAGCAGAATCCAGCCAGCGGTGCCCCGCTTGAGCTGGCGTTGGGCCAGATAGGCCTTATCGACAGATGGGTTTGACATGAGTAGTCCTCTTTAAAACATTTAAGTTATGAAATAAGAAAGTTTTTGCTGGAAGCGATGGTTTCCACCACATCATCCTGGGTGCGGTCTTTCAGATTCACCCCGGACAACTTCAGGCGTTTCGCCTCGCTCAGCAGATAAAAGGCCCGGCGTGCGGCTTCGCTGTACGAAAGCCCGGCCGGACGGATATTGGAAATACAGTTGCGGCTGGCATCCGTCAGACCGACGGACGGATTCCAGGTCAGATACAGCCCCAGACTGTCTGGCGAACTCAGCCCCGGACGTTCGCCGACTAACAGCATCACGCAGCGCGCATTCAGCAGTTCACCGACTTCATCACCCACTGCCACGCGGCCCTGAGTGACCAGCGTGATGGGGGCAATGCGCCAGTCGGAAGCAGAATCAGTGCTGAGTTTTTCATTCAATGCCTGAAGAAATGGCACCAGATTCTCGGTCACCGCACAGGACGACAGACCGTCGGCGACGACGATGGCAAGATCGTATTCCGCCGCCAACTGACCGTGCTGCGCTTTCAATAATTCACGCGATGCGTCATTGATACGACGACCCAGATCCGGGCGCTGCAGATAGGTCATGCGATCTTCGGCACGACTGTGCAGGCAGATGGGAGCAGCTGCCCATTCCAGTTTCAGTCCTGCCAACGCCGCAGACGTAGCATCAAGATCCAGTGGCAGATGTACGGCATCACGGGCGCGGGCGTGGGCCAGCTGAAATTCCAGCAACTCTTTCGTCGGCAGGCTGACACCGGCACGGCCCAGACCAATGCGCGCATCAGTGAATTCGCGCAGTCGACGCCACGGGTTTTCCACCACGCTGTTCTGTTCGTTACTCATGGTGAACTCCTTAGTGTTGGCCTGAGGCCGGTGGCAGAGATTTCAGGGAACGGGCAAAGGCTTCTGGCAGACGGTCGGCCAGTACCGCCCGTTCGGCGTCGCTCATGATCTGCATGCGGGTGAGCCAGTCACGGAACTCAGGCGCAGGCTGGCTGCCCAGCACGCGGCGTATGTACAGGGCATCGTGAAAGGATGTGGTCTGGTAATTGAGCATGATGTCATCAGAGCCGGGGATGCCCATGATGAAGTTGCAACCCGCCACACCCAGCAGGGTCAGCAGGTTGTCCATGTCGTTCTGGTCGGCTTCGGCGTGGTTGGTGTAGCAGACGTCGCAGCCCATCGGCAGGCCGAGCAGCTTGCCGCAGAAGTGATCCTCAAGCCCGGCACGGACAATCTCTTTGCCGTCGAACAGGTATTCCGGGCCGATAAAACCAACCACAGTGTTGACCAGCAGCGGGCTGAATTTGCGCGCCACGGCATAAGCACGGACTTCGCAGGTCTGCTGATCCAGACCGTGATGGGCATTGGCCGACAGCGCACTGCCCTGCCCGGTTTCAAAGTACATGACGTTGTTACCCACAGTGCCGCGCTTCAGGCTCAGGGCGGCTTCCTGCGCTTCGGCCAGCGTGGCGATGTTAAAACCGAACGAGCTGTTGGTGCCTTCGGTGCCACCGATCGACTGGAACACCAGATCCACCGGCGCACCGGCTTCAATGCATTCGATGGTGTTGGTCACGTGCGTGAGCACGCACGACTGGGTCGGAATTTCGTACTGGGTGATCACCTCATCCATCAGCTGCATCAGCTTAATGGCCTGAGCGACGTTGTCAGTGGCCGGGTTAATACCGATCACGGCATCGCCGTTACCGTATAACAGGCCGTCGAGAATGCTGGCGGCAATGCCGTTCACATCGTCGGTTGGATGATTTGGCTGCAGACGCGTGGACAGGTGACCGGGCAGTCCTATGGTGTTGCGGAAAGCGGTGACGACGTGGCACTTCTTCGCCACCATGATGAGATCCTGATTGCGCATGATCTTGCTCACCGCCGCCGCCATTTCCGGCGTGATCCCGGCACGGACTCCGGCGAGCACCTCGGGCGTGGCCATGTCGCTGAGCAGCCAGTTGCGGAAGTCACCGACGGTCAGATGAGAGATGGCCGAAAACGCAGCGGCGTCGTGCTCATCCATAATAAGACGCGTGACTTCGTCGTCTTCATAAGGCACTAAAGCTTCGCTCAGAAACTGCTTCAGTGGCACCTCTGCTAAGGCCATCTGCGCCACCGCGCGTTCTTCGGCAGAGCGGGCAATGACTCCGGCAAGGCGGTCGCCGGAACGGGCCGGTGTGGCACGCGCCATCAGTTCGGCAAGGCTGCTGAAGGTCCAGGTCTGGTCACCCAGCATGTACTTATAGGTCATGAATTCTCAACCTTATGAAAGGTACGTTTGTTGCACTTTCATGACCTGAAGCCAGCAATATTCCAGCGGCCTATCAAATTTTGGCAAACTTTCATGACCCGGCTGCAAAGCCCGTAGACACGGCGCTGCAGCGCGGTAGGATGTCCCGGCAGTTTGAAATTTAACCACCTGCCTTCATCCCCTGAGCGGGGACGGGAGCACCAGAATGCACCAATACCAGACACACACCGCACCAGAGCACAGCACTGAAGCGTCCAAAGGCCTGAACACCTCTGAAGCCTTTGACGCCGACCTGCATGCCCACAACCTCACCAACTGGCAGCAGGAATACGACCAGCTCAGCGGCGGACGTTTTTACGGACGGCTGGATGAGTTTGCGCTGGACGGTCTGCAGGTGTTCCGCGAGCACACCAGCCAGGCGCTGCGTCAGCAATGCAATGTCTGGCCGGATGCCATCTGGCTGGGAATCACGGCAGAAGATGCCGACTGCCGCATCAATGGTCAGCGGGTTGAGAGTAATCAGATCATGTGTCGCCCCGGCGCCTGTGATTTTGAGCTGGTCACCCCGGGGGATTTTGATATTTACGGTCTGGTGATCCGTACCGATGCTTTAGTGAGAGCGGCGGAACATGAACAGATCAATCTGCAGGGACTGAGCCTGAATGAATTCCCGCGCCTGAATCTGCCGCCAGAAACCCTGGCTCAGGTCCGTCGTCTGCTGGCGAATATGATGCATCCGGACACGCCGGGGCTGCATCAGCGTTTGCAGCGTCATCTGGTACTGACCACCCTGCTGGAGCTGCTGCGCAAAGAAACTCCGGTGCAGCGCAACGCCAGCAGCTACACGCACCGCAAAGCCGTAGTGGATAAAGTGAAGGGCTGGATGCTGGACCATCAGGATGTGCCGGTAACCATGACCGAGCTGTGTGAACTGACCCACGTCAGCCGCCGTACCCTGCAGTACAGCTTTGAAAGCATTCTCGGTGTCAGCCCGCTGAAGTTTCTGAAAGCCGCGCGCCTGAATCAGGTGCGCCGGGCATTGAGTGATGCTGCGGATGAGCGTCCGGTGTCGGTGATTGCCGCTGACTGGGGCTTCTGGCATCCCGGACAGTTTGCCAAGGATTATAAAGGGTTATTTGGCGAGAACCCGTCGCAGACGCGGGAGCGTAAACACAGTCGTCACGAACATGAGAAACACCCGTAGGGTGCACACCGTGCACAACACTCTCAGGTTAAAACCCTGTTCATGGTGCGCAATGCGCACCCTACGACGGGAGTTCATTGCGAGCCCCTCGCTCGTCAGGTCATTGCGACACTTCATGAGGATCACTTCATGACGATCACTTCGTGAAAAACGTGGAAGCACCCGGTTACCCGAATGGATCCCGCA
>DBNK01000003.1:0-88216 GCA_002298335.1 Thalassolituus sp. UBA674 | reverse complement strand
CCCGCGGTCAAGCCGCGGGATGACGGTGTTTAATTCCGAGTAGCTCATCAATAAAACGTATGTTTCTGAATCGAAAACGTCTTCACGATCACTTCGAAAACATAACGTCATTACAAGCAACAGCGAAGTAATCCAGTTACGGATAAATTAATCAGCGATCGGTTGACTGCCACTGAGCCTCAATTCTTGAAACGAATCTGCCGCAATGACGAGATATTTATAAATTTTTCAGAACTCATGAAAACTGAGAGCAGATTAAAATTTTAAAAGACGTCATTACAAGCAACAGCGAAGTAATCCAGTTACGGATAAATTAATCAGCGATCGGTTGACTGCCACTGAGCCTCAATTCTTGAAACGAAGCTGCCGCAATAACGAGATATTTAAAAATTTTTCAGAACCATGAAAACTGAGAGCAGATTAAAATTTTAAAAAACGTCATCCCGCGACTTGACCGCGGGATCCAGAAAATCATGAAATTAAAACATGGTTTTTTGAGAGCCGTGCTGCGGACTACTTATGGATCCCGCGGGATGACGGTATTTAGTTCGAGTAGTTCATCAATAAAACATATGCTTCTGAATCGGAAACGTCTTCACGATCACTTCGAAAAAATAACGTTGTTTCTAGCTACGGCGAAGCAATCCGACCGACTCACTGCTCCGATAACACCTGCAGCGCCTGCGCCACGGCTGCGGTGCGGTTCTCCACCCCTAACTTGCGGAAGATGGGCTCCAGATGCTTGTTCACCGTGCGCGGGCTGACCGACAGTATCTGCGCAATCTCCTGATTGGTTTTACCCCGGCTCAGCCAGAATAGCACTTCAGCTTCCCGGTCGGTGACGCTGAAGGTATGGCGCAGGACCATTAACTGCGACGTCTCATCCTGCTGCACCAGTCTCAGCAGGCATTCATCCGGGGCCGGGTGCCCGAGCAGTTTCACCGTCAGCTCCTGTTCCCCCACCGGCAGGCGGTAGCTGGCATGACGTTGCGGGCCACGCCGCAGCCAGTCGACAAAGGCTTTCGTCGCCAGTGCCGCATCCAGATCCGTCTCTTCCAGACCGCGATCAGAGAGCCCGCGCAGAACACTGCTGGTTACCCAGCGCAGCTCACCCTGCTGGGAGCAGCTGAAGGCCGGCTGGCCGATATCGTCCAGCGCCTTACGGGCACTCTGGGCCTTGCGGGCATTGGCCAGATGCACCCGTACCCGCGCCAGCATGACTTCGAGGTTGATCGGCTTGGAGAGAAAATCCACCCCGCCACAGCTCAGACCACGTACGACGTCGTCGCTGGCACTGAGACCGGTGAGAAAGATCACCGGAATGGGCTCAAGATCTGGCGAGGCTTTCAGCAGCTCGCACAATTCAAACCCGGTTTTTCCGGGCATGATGGCATCCAGCAGGATCAGATCCGGCTGCATACGTTCGGCAATAACCAGTGCCTGGTCTCCGTCCATGGCCACCAGCACGGTATAACCGGCAGCACTCAGTGCTTCGTTCATAAAGGTGAGAGAGTCGGCCTCATCATCCACCACCAGCACCATACTGCCGCGTGTAGTCTCATTCATGACGGATCACCCGGTAGCAGAGAGAAACAATGTCCTGAAAACGCAGTGCGGACAGAAAGCTGCGGGTCAGGCGGATAAAATCACTGGCAGAGGGATACTGCGCCAGTTCGTCCAGTGTCTGCTCAATACCCTGTATGTAGCCAACTTCGGCATGGCTGATCAGGGTACGGAGCGCTTTTTCCGGCAGGTCCTGTGGCAGTTCATCACCGGACGGAGGGGCCGCCGGCAGGGACTTTTCGGTCCGCAGCGGCAGTAATTCGTAGAACCATTCCAGCCCCAGTACGCGCGCCAGCGTATCCAGCAGGAAGCGGTCGCGCAGCGGCTTGATCAGGTAGGCATTGTGGTCCGGCTGCCGCGCCAGCGTGATCTCCTGCACGCTGTGCTCGGCATCGGCAGAGAGCATGACGATGGGCACGGTCACACCGTGATCACGCAGCGCCTGCAGCAGCTCCCAGCCGGACATACCAGGCATGGAAATATCCAGCAGGAAGAGATCAATGCTGGCGTCACGGCAGGCCTGCAGACAGGCTTCGGCGTCCGGCGCTTCCAGAATGACAAAGCCCAGCGGGGTCAGAATCTCGCTGACCACACCCCGGTGTGAGGCGTCATCATCGACCACCATGATGGTGCGTACCGGGCCGTGATAACCGGCCACCCGTTTGGGCACTTCGGCTTTGATGCTGGCCTTGGCGACGCTGGACAGCATCATGGTCAGACGGAAACAGCTGCCCTGCCCCGGTTCACTTTCCAGCGAGATTTCACCGCCCATGATGTCCGCCAGCAGCTGACTGATGGTCAGCCCCAGGCCAGTGCCTGCGGCCTGTGCCGAGCCGGGTTTACGGATACGTTCAAACGGCTGGAAGATGCGCTCATGTTCTGAGGCATCAATGCCGGTGCCGGTATCGCAGATGCTGAACTCCGCCACCTGACTGCGGTAACGCACCGAGAAAGTCACCGAACCTTCCTGAGTGTATTTCACCGCGTTCGACAGCAGATTAATCAGAATCTGGCGCAGGTGTTTTTCATCGGTGCGCACCACCGCCGGTAAATAGGGGCTCGGCTGGTAGATAAAGGCAATGCCTTTGCTCTCCGCCTGAGTGCGGAACATAGCTACCAGATTATCGAGCAGCTCGCGGATGGCCACCTCTTCACTGCGGATATCCAGCCGCCCGGCTTCGATACGCGACACATCCAGCAGACCTTCGATCAGGTCGGCCAGATGGTCGCCACTGTGGCTGATGATGCCGACCTGACCGCGCTGCTTATCGCTCAGGGTCTGATCTTTGTGCAGAATCTGGGCGTAGCCGAGGATGGCGTTGAGCGGGCTGCGCAGTTCATGGCTGATGCCACTGAGGTAGCGGCTTTTCGCCTGGTTGGCAGCGTCCGCCGACTCCTTCGCCAGCTGCAGGGCGCGGTCGGTTTTTTCGTGGGCACTGATTTCTTCGCGCAGCAGTTCGGTCTGCAGCATGGCCTCTTCCAACGCCACCAGACGGCTTTCATTGGCCAGCACCACCAGCCAGATCAGTACACCAATGATGATAAACAGCAGCACATACACCTGCAGCAGGGTCGCGCCGACCAGAGTGCGCCCGGCTTCGGCATCGGGTACCTGCTGATACACCAGCCAGAACATCACCCCGACCAGACTGCCGAGAATCATCATAAAGCCGGTGAACTGAGTCACGCGCGGATTCATGCGCTGGATAATCCAGTCTGGCAGCACCGCCACCAGCAAGGCCTCGACCTGATCAGTAATGCGCGCCTTGGTTTTGCACTGGTCGTGACAGCGCGATTCCAGCGAGCAGCACAGTGAGCAGATATGCCCGGCGTAAGCCGGACAGGTGGCGATGTCTTCCGCTTCAAAACGGTTATCGCACACCACACACACATGCTGTTCCTTCGTCTCCGCCAGCGGAATGATCTCGCGCGCCAGGTAATAACGGCCATGGGTCAGCCAGGCAATCAGCGGCGCGGTGACAAAGGCCACAGTCAGAGAGAGGTACGATGACATGGCCTGCATCACCGGGCCCCAGAGGCCGGAATACGCCAGAATGCCGACCAGCGAAGCCAGAAACATGGCGCCGAAGCCAACCGGATTCACGTCGTACAGATGGGCGCGTTTGAATTCAATGTGTTTCGGACTCAGCCCCAGCGGCTTATTCACCACCAGATCCGCCACCAGAGCACCAACCCAGGCCACGGCGACGTTCGAATAAATGCCGAGAATATGTTCGAGCGAGTCATAGACACCGAGTGCCATCAGCATCAGGGCGATGATGACGTTAAAAAACAGCCACACCACCCGCCCGGGGTGGCTGTGCGTCAGGCGCGAAAAGAAGTTCGACCAGGCAATAGAGCCGGCATAGGCGTTGGTGACGTTGATTTTTACCTGACACAGCACCACGAAGATGCCGGTCACGGCGATGATGGCCATGGGGGAATCCATCAGATAACTGAAGGCCAGCAGGTACATGTGCGTCGGGTCTGCCGCCTCCGACGGCTGCAGCCCATGAGACAGCGCCAGTACGGCCAGGAAGGATCCGGCCATGATTTTCAGGATACCGATCAGTACCCAGCCCGGTCCGGCCGCCATTAACCCCAGCCACCAGCCAAGACGTTTGCCCTTTTCCGGCTCGGGCAGAAAGCGCAGGAAATCGACCTGCTCACCGATCTGGGCCATCAGCGAGAACATCACGGCCGAAGCCGCACCGAAGTAAATCAGGTTCAGATTCTGGGGCGGGGATTCCGGCAGCGCGCGGATACCCTGAAAGTCCGTCCACATGCCGAGGCTGGTCCACTCATGCCAGAGAATAAAAATGAACGGCGTAATCTGCAGCAGCAGCCACACCGGCTGACTCCACAGCTGAAAACGACTTATCTGGGTGATGCCGTGGGTCACCAACGGAATGACCACCAGAATACTGATGAGATACCCGAGCCACAGGGGCACGCCGAACAGAATCTCCATGGCCGAGGCCATGATAGCCGATTCCAGTGCCAGAAAAATAAAGGTGAAAGTGGCGTAGATCAGCGACGTAATGGTCGAGCCAATGTAGCCAAACCCGGCACCGCGGCTGAGCAGATCAATGTCGACGCCATAACGCGCAGCGTAGTAACTGATGGGAATGGCGGTCAGGAAGATGATGGCCGACACCGCCATGGTGGCGGTCAGAGTGGCATCAAAGCCATACAGGAAGGTCACGGCGGCACCGATGGCCTCGAGCGCCAGAAAGGAAATGGAGCCCATCGCCGTGTTCACTACCCGGGAAGTCGACCAGCGCCGTGCCTTTTTGGCGGTGAAGCGCAGGGCAAAATCTTCCAGGGTCTGGTTAGCAACCCAGCGGTTGTAGCTGCGCCGGCTGGTGAAGTGTTTCCCGTTCATAACTGTGGAAAGGCCTGTAAGTTGTAACCCGACATTCCATGACGGCTCATGCATGGTTGTCAGGTGTACCACCTGAATTGATCAATCCGACTATAGCACCAACCCCTGCCTCAGCCCCTCTACGTCAAATGACGTAGTCGGGTGACACAAAGCGCGCATTCAGTCTCCGGCCCTTCCTGAGCATTCTGTAAAGGCTTCTGCAACATCCACCAACCAGCGAGGCCAGACCATGCTTTCAAAACCTTCCAAGTCCGCGGCTCCCCAGCGCCGCAGTTTACTCAAACAACTGCTGGCACTGCCGGCAGCCATGATGCTTGCTCATGCCAGCCTTCCGGCGATGGCTGACGAAGCGAATTCTACCGGCCTTGCCGTCACCGCCGATACCGTGAAAGTCGGCATTCTGCATTCCGTCACCGGCACAATGGCCATCAGTGAAACCGGCTCAGTACAGGCTGAAAAACTGGCGATCGAACAGATCAACGCCATGGGCGGTGTACTCGGCCGCAAGATCGAATACATCCAGGAAGACGGTGCCAGTGACTGGCCGACCTTCGCGGAGAAATCGAAAAAACTGCTGGTGAACGACAAAGTCGCTGCTGTATTCGGCTGCTGGACCTCAGCGTCACGTAAAGCCGTACTGCCCGTGTTCGAACAGTACAACGGCATGCTCTACTACCCGACCTTCTACGAAGGACTGGAGCAGTCACCGAACGTGATCTACACCGGTCAGGAAGCCACCCAGCAGATCCTCGAAGGTATCGACTGGGCGAAAGAAACCAAAGGTGCCAAAACCTTCTACCTGCTGGGTTCAGATTATATCTGGCCACGGACCTCCAACAAGATTGCGCGTAAGCATATCGACAAGCTTGGTCTGAAAGTCGTAGGCGAAGAGTACTATCCGCTGGGTCACACCCAGTTCAACTCTGTGATCAACAAGATCAAGCTGAAGAAACCGGACGTGGTCTTCATCTCTGTGGTGGGTGGCTCCAACGTGGCCTTCTACAAGCAGCTGAAAGCCGCTGGTATCGACATGACCAAAGAGAAGCCGCTGTTCCTGACCATCTCCGTGACCGAGGATGAAATCCTGGGTATCGGTGGTGAGAACATCGACGGTATCTACGCCTCCATGAAGTACTTCCAGTCTCTGCCGAACGACAACAACCAGGCCTTCGTGAAAGCCTTCAAAGAGCGTTGGGGTGATGACATCGTGATCGGTGACGTAACTCAGGCGGCTTACCTTGGCCCATGGCTGTGGAAAGCGGCGGTTGAGAAAGCCGGTTCGTTCGATATCGACAAAGTCCGCGCGGCCTCACCGGGTATTGAGCTGACCACCGCTCCTGAAGGTTATGTCCGTATCCACGAAAACCACCACCTCTGGTCCAAGACCCGTATCGGTCTGGCTGAGCCGGATGGCCAGTACAAGATCGTCTACGAAAGTGACGACCTGATTGAGCCAAACCCATTCCCCGAGGGTTACCAGTAAGACCGGCCCCACCCGTAAGGCCCGCCTGCCAGTGAACAGCAGACAGGCCTTACACCGCACGATCTGAAAACCCCGGAAGCGGCCTGCTGAACCCCACAGAGGGACAGGCCGCGACCGGACATCTGACACACCGGGGAGAAGAACTATGTTTGCCGACTATACCGCGGCCGAGCTGACCTCAATTTTTGCCATGCAGGGTTTTGCCGGTCTTATTCTGTTTTCTGTTTTTGTTCTGATGGCACTGGGTCTGGCGATTATTTTCGGCCAGATGGGTGTGATCAATATGGCACACGGCGAATTTATGATTCTCGGTGCTTACACGACCTACATCATTTCCAACCTGTTTTCTGAATATCTGCCAGGCATTTACGCCAGCTACTTTTTTATCGCCATGATCGTGGCCTTTTTCGTGTCGGGGGCTCTGGGGGCCTTTGTCGAATGGGCGATGATACGGCACCTGTATCACCGCCCGCTGGATACCCTGCTGGCGACCTGGGGCCTGAGCCTCATCATGCAGCAGTTCTACCGTACTGTGTTCGGCGCCCGCGAAGTGGGTGTGACCCTGCCGGACTGGCTGATGGGTTCCATCGCTATCACCGACATGGTGGAAGTACCGATCAACGGCCTGTTCGTGATGGCCCTGACCATTGTTATCACCGTCGCCGTCGCTCTGATGATGCAGAAATCGCGTCTCGGTAAGCAGACCCGCGCTGTGGTGCAGAACCGTCCGATGGCCGCTGCGGTGGGCATCAATACCGAAAAAGTGGACCGCCTGACCTTCGCTCTGGGCTGTGGTATCGCCGGTATCGCCGGTTCCGCCTTCACCATGATCGGTTCCACCGGTCCGACCTCCGGCCAGCTGTACATCGTCGATACCTTCCTGGTGGTGGTGTTCGGTGGCGCGGCCAGTCTGCTCGGTACTGTGGCGTCTGCCTTCACCATTTCTCAGGCCCAGTCGACGATGGAATTTTTCCTCAGCGGCTCCATGGCCAAAGTCCTCACCCTGCTTGTGGTGGTCGGCATTCTGATGCTGCGTCCACAGGGTCTGTTCACTCTGAAAGTTCGCCACTGAGGAAGCGGAAATTATGTCGAATATTGCCCAATTTTTTGCCCGCAACCAGTACAGCCACATGCTGATACTGGCCATCCTTCTGCTGGTGATCCTGCCGCTGTCGCTGGATATTTTCCGCCTCAACTTAGTCGGCAAATACCTGACTTACGCCTTTGTCGCCCTCGGCCTCGTACTGTGCTGGGGTTACGGCGGCGTACTCAGTCTCGGCCAGGGGATTTTCTTTGGCCTCGGCGGTTACTGCATGGCGATGTTCCTGAAACTTGAGGCCTCGTCGCCGGAGAACACGGCCATTCAGTCCACCCCGGGTATTCCTGACTTTATGGACTGGAACCAGCTCACCGCCCTGCCGTGGTTCTGGGAGCCCTTCCACAGCTTCACCTTCACCCTGTTTGCGGTGATTCTGGTACCGGCCATCTTCGCCTTCATCATTGCGGTTGCCATGTTCAAGCGTCGTGTGGGTGGGGTGTACTTCGCCATCATCACGCAGGCTGTCGCGGCCATCATGACCATCCTGATCATTGGTCAGCAGGGTTATACCGGTGGTGTGAACGGTATTACCGACCTGCGTACCCTGCATGGCTGGGATATCCGTACCGATGAAGCGAAATACATCCTCTATTACGTGAATGCTCTGCTGCTGTTCATCTGTCTCTTCATCGCCGCCTTTGTGATCAAGAGCAAACTGGGTCGCCTGCTGGTCGCCATGCGTGACCGTGAAGAACGCGTACGTTTCTCTGGTTATGACGTGTCGTCGTTCAAGATCTTTATCTTCTGTCTGGCCGCGGCTATCTCCGCCGTCGGTGGTGCCATGTTCACCCTGCAGGTCGGCTTTATGTCGCCCACTTTCGTCGGCATCGTGCCATCGATTGAAATGGTGATCTTCTGTGCCCTGGGCGGTCGTCTGTCCATCCTCGGTGCGGTCTACGGCACGCTGCTGGTCAACTTCGCCAAGACCAGTTTTTCCGAAAGCTTCCCGGAACTCTGGCTGTTCGCTATGGGCGCACTGTTTATCGGTGTGGTGATGGCCTTCCCGAACGGTCTGGCCGGTATTTATCAGAGCTACATCGAACCTCTGCTGCTGCGTCTGGGTAAAAAAGACGATCCAGAATCTGCGGCTGCAGCCAGCACTGATGTCGGGACCCCTGTGACTGCGGAGGAACGCAAACATGCTTGAAGTGAATAAATCCATTCCGCAGAAAGACTTTGTTCTCAGCGTTGAAGGCCTGACCGTGTCCTTCGATGGTTTCAAAGCGGTAAACGATCTGTCGCTGTACGTCGAAGAACAGGAAATCCGCGTCATCATCGGCCCTAACGGGGCCGGTAAAACCACGGTGCTGGATCTGATCTGTGGCCGCACCAAGGCCACCGAAGGCTCGATTAAATTCAAGGGTAAAGAACTGACCAAACTGAAAGAGCACGAAATTGTGCACGCCGGTGTTGGCCGTAAATTCCAGAACCCGTCGATTTATGAAGACCTCACGGTTTTTGAAAACCTGGAACTTTCTTACCCCAAGGGCCGTAACGTCTGGGGCGCACTTTTCTTCCGCCGCGATGAAGCCGTCGTCAGCAAAGTCAAAGAAATTGCCGACATGATTTTCCTTGGCGACAAGCTGGATATGCCCGCAGATCTTCTTTCTCACGGTCAGAAGCAGTGGCTGGAAATCGGCATGCTGCTGATTCAGGACCCGGTACTGCTGATGCTGGATGAACCGGTCGCCGGTATGTCCATTTCGGAACGCAAACAGACCGCCGAATTACTGCAGCGCATTACCAAAGACCGTTCAGTACTGGTGATTGAGCACGACATGCAGTTCGTCGCCGATATCGCTGACCGTGTAACGGTTCTGCATCAGGGCAAAGTGCTGTCCGAAGGCTCCATGGAGCGCGTTCAGTCTGACCCGAAAGTCATCGAAGTGTATCTGGGCCACTGAGGAAAAGAACATGCTGCAATTACAGGATTACTCCGTCGCCTACGGTCAGAGCACCATCATTAACGAAATGAACCTGACCTTAGGGGATAACGAAATTATTGCCGTACTCGGCCGTAACGGTATGGGAAAAACCACACTGATGAAATCCCTGATCGGCATGATTCCGTCCCAGGGGGGCAGTGCAAAATTAAATGCGACGGAATTAACACCGCTGAAAAGTTATCAGCGTGTCGGTGCCGGCGTCGGTTTTGTACCTCAGGGGCGGATGATTTTCTCCACCATGACGGTGAAAGAAAACATTGAAACCGGCCTGACCAGCACCGGTAAAAAAGACATTCCGGAAGACCTTTACACCCTCTTCCCGGTTCTGAAAGAAATGCAGGGCCGTCGCGGCGGCAACCTGTCTGGTGGTCAGCAGCAGCAGCTGGCGATCGCCCGTGCGCTGGCCAGCGACCCGTGCGTACTGCTGCTGGACGAGCCTACCGAAGGTATTCAGCCCAACATCATCAAGGAAATGGCTCAGACCCTGCGCCGTATCCGTGATGAGCGTGGTCTGTCGATTCTGGTATCCGAACAGGTGTTGAGTTTTGCACTCGATGTGGCTGACCGGATTCTGGTGATTGAAAAAGGGAAAATCGTACTGGACGTACCGGTCGGAGAAGCCGATCAGGACATGATTTCAAAATACTTATCAGTATGAATTTTCCTGTTTAACCCTGAATTTTCAGCGGAGAAAAAACTATGCGTCACGGTGATATTTCCAGCAGCCCGGATACCGTCGGTGTTGCCGTTGTGAACTACAAAATGCCCCGCCTGCACACCAGGGCAGAGGTACTCGAAAATGCCGGAAAAATCGCCGACATGATCAAAGGTATGAAATTGGGACTGCCAGGTCTCGACCTGGTGGTTTTCCCGGAATACAGCACCATGGGCATCATGTACGACGAAGACGAAATGTACGCTACTGCGGCGACCATTCCCGGTGCTGAAACCGATATTTTCGCCGCTGCCTGTAAAGAAGCTGACACCTGGGGAGTATTCTCCCTGACCGGTGAACAGCACGAAGAACATCCGAACAAAGCACCCTATAACACCCTGGTTCTGATCAATAACAAAGGAGAAATTGTTCAGAAGTACCGTAAATGCATCCCCTGGTGCCCGATCGAAGGCTGGTACCCGGGGGATCGCACCTACGTCACCGAAGGTCCCAAAGGCCTGAAGATCAGTCTGATCATCTGCGACGACGGTAATTACCCGGAAATCTGGCGTGACTGTGCCATGCGCGGCGCTGAACTGATCGTCCGCTGTCAGGGCTATATGTACCCGGCCAAAGAACAGCAGATCATGATGGCCAAGTGCATGGCGTGGGCCAATAACTGCTATGTCGCCGTGGCCAACGCTACGGGTTGGGATGGCGTTTATTCCTACTTTGGTCACTCGGCCATCGTCGGTTTTGATGGCCGCACACTGGGCGAATGTGGTGAGGAAGACATGGGCGTGCAATACGCCCAGCTGTCGGTCTCACAGATCCGTGATGCCCGTGAAAATGATCAGTCGCAGAACCATTTATTCAAACTGCTGCACCGTGGTTATACCGGTATTCATAATTCCGGCGACGGCGATAAAGGCATTGCCGACTGTCCGTTTGAGTTTTACCGCACCTGGGTGACGGACGCCGAAAAAGCTCAGGCCGATGTTGAAGCCATGACCCGTAAAACCGTCGGTGTTGCGGACTGTCCGGTGGGTAATCTGCCGGGCGCAGAACGCAGTATGGAGGCCGGCGAATAATCGCCGGGCGTACCATGGTCTTTGCCAACGAGCGGCTGCGTGAACAATCCTCCGGAACCCGGACTACGGCTCTGCCACTGTCACGTTTCGCGTTCAGCCCGGCGGACGTCGCCGAATCCCTGCGCCAGCACATTCTCGGTCAGGATACGGTCATTGATCAGCTGGAAGCCCAGCTGAACATTATCTCTGCCGGTTTATACGATACCCGCCGCCCGCTGCTGTCGGCCTTGTTCATCGGCGCGACCGGTACCGGCAAAACCGAAATGGTCCGGCAGGTCGCCAATGCCATTCACGGCCGCCCGGATGCCTTCTGCCGCATTGACATGAATACCCTGTCGCAGGCGCATTACAGCGCCGCCATTACCGGGGCGCCTCCGGGTTATGTCGGCAGCAAAGAAAACCTCAGTCTGTTCGATGACGAGGCCATTAACGGTACCTCATCCCGCCCGGGCATTGTGCTGTTTGATGAAATTGAAAAAGCCGACCGCGCCGTCATCCGTGCCTTGATGAATGTACTGGATAACGGCACCTTAAAACTGGCTTCCGGCCAGAAAAGTCTGTCGTTCCATAACACGCTCGTGTTCATGACGAGTAACGCTGGCAGTCTCTGGGCCGAGCGCCTGCACTGGCTTGACAGCATTCCCGGTATGAGCCGCGCGTCGCTCTACCAGCGCGCTCTGCGCAGACATTTTGATACCGAATTTATTAACCGCATCGGCCTCACCGGCTATTTTTCTGCCCTGCCGGTGCATGAGATGCCAGAGCTGGTGCTGCAACTGCAGGATGCTCTGAATCAACGCCTGCAGCGTCACCGCCTGACGATTGAACTGGACGACGACGCCTGCCGTTTTATTGTGCTGCGCTCTGACATTGAACGTTTTGGCGCACGCGCACTGGAGCGCACTTTCCGTGACCGCGTGATCACCGAGGTTGCGCGTTTTCTGAATTCCCCCGAACACCTGAACCCTGCCGGAAAGTACTGCCTGCAGATCAGTGCCAATCATCAGGCACTTACTTTCCGGCCGGTCCCTTTTGCGCAAGGCGCAGAGGACTCTGATATGACCTTTACCAGCCTCACGGCGACCACAGGAGAAAACCATGACTGATACCATCATTAAAATTGATCTCAGTAAATCCGCCTACGATAACGACCAGGTGCACAACCGCTGGCATCCGGATATTCCGATGGTGGCGACAGTAAAACCCGGCGATGACTTTATCGTTGAGTGTTATGACTGGACCGGCGGCCAGATCAAAAACGACGACGACGCGTCTGACGTGCGTGACGTCGACCTGAGTCAGGTGCACTTCCTGTCCGGCCCGATCGCTGTTGAAGGTGCAGAGCCTGGTGACCTGCTGGAAGTGGATATTCTCGACATCGGTGCCTTTGAGGAGAGCCAGTGGGGCTTTAACGGCTTTTTCTCCAAGAAAAACGGGGGTGGCTTCCTCACCGACCGTTTCCCGGAAGCACAGAAATCCATCTGGGATTTCAAAGGTATGATGACCAGCTCACGCCACGTTCCGGGCGTTGAATTTGCCGGTATTCTGCACCCCGGCCTGATTGGCTGTCTGCCCGACAAAAAAATGCTGGATATGTGGAATACCCGTGAGAAAGCCCTGGCCGACACTGATCCGGACCGCGTGCCGGAACTGGCGACGCTGCCCTACGCACCAACCGCGCACATGGGTCGTTTAAAAGGTGAGGAAAAAGAAAAAGCGGCCGCTGAAGGGGCACGTACGGTACCGCCACGTGAGCACGGTGGTAACTGTGACATTAAAGACCTGACACGCGGTGCCAAAGTGTATTTCCCGGTTTACGTTGACGGCGCGGGCCTGTCAGTGGGTGACCTGCACTTCAGCCAGGGCGACGGTGAAATTACCTTCTGTGGTGCGATTGAAATGGCTGGCTGGATTCATATGCGCGTGAATCTGATTAAAGACGGCATGGCAAAATATCAGGTGAAAAACCCGATCTTCAAGCCGAGTAAACTGGTTCCTAAATACGATGATTACCTCATTTTTGAAGGTATTTCTGTCGATGAAGATGGCAAACAGCATTATCTGGATACCAGCGTTGCGTATCGTCAGGCCTGTCACAACGCCATTAATTACCTGACCAAGTTTGGTTACAGCGAAGCTCAGGGTTACGCCATTATCGGTTGTGCGCCGGTACAGGGCCACATCAGTGGCGTGGTGGATATTCCGAACTCCTGTGCCACCCTGTGGCTGCCAACGGATATCTTCAAATTCGATGTGCAGATCAGTCCAGACGGTCCGGTAAAACATCTCGATGGCAGCATCGATATTCCGAAAGCACCGGATCTCGACTGAGCGGAATAAGGAGAGAAAACCATGCCACTCTATGATTATAAATGTCCTGACCACGGTGTTTTCCAGGAACTGGCGTCGATGGAGCACCATGACAAACCCGCGTTCTGCCCGCAATGCCAGACCATGTCTGCGCGGGTGATCGTGCTGCCTCCGGAGATCGCAAACATGATCAAAGAGCGGCGCGAAGCGATGGAAGCCAATGAAAAGGCGAGCCATTCACCGGACGTTATGACCGCCAATGAATACCATGAGCGGGAGAAGGAAAAGCAGGAGCGTCATGCCCATAAGCATGGCAGTAACTGTGGGTGCAGCAGCGGTAAAAAGCGTCAGAGTAATCTGATGTACACCGCTGATGGTAATAAGATGTTTCCTTCCATGCGGCCGTGGATGATCAGCCACTGATCTCTGAGAACCCTCCCTGCCCATAATAATGAGTTCGTCTGTAGACTTGCCCCGGCTTTGCCGGGGCTTTTTTATGCCAGTTTCAGAAGAGTTATGCGCCGTACGAAGGCCGCTGTTTTACGGCCTCATGCCAGCGTTTGATGGATGGAAATTCATCTCCGACACGCACTTTCACAATACGGGCAAAATCGATCGCACACACGGCGGTAATATCCGCCACGCTGAAATGACTGCCCGCCACCCATTCATTCTGGCTGAGCTGCTGCTCCAGCACCGGCAGCATGTTCATAAAATTCTGCACACTCTCCTGCCCCCATTCGGCCAGCGGATTCATGCGGTCTTTGAAGTAACCACTGATGTGCTGAAAGCCGAACATGGCAGGCCACAACAGCCCGTATTCCACCCGGTGGTCCCACATATCAATAATGGCCCGCTCTTTACGTGACTGGCCGTACAGCGGCGGCTCCGGAAAGGTTTCATCCAGGTAGCGGCAGATGGCCGGGGTTTCTGACAGACACAAGCCATCCGCCAGCTCCAGCACCGGTACCTTTAACAGAGGATTGATTCCGCGGAAGTGCTCGGACAGGTTTTCACCTTTGCCAAGGTCCAGCTCTTCGGTGACGTATTCCGTCACGCCCTTTTCGGCGAGCAATATACGGACACGGCGTGGGTTGGGGGCATGAGCATTGTTATAGAGTTTCATCCGTCTGCCTCTGTGTAGATCTGTGTTGTGTTCTGTATCGGGTCTGAGCACGCTAACCAGTCCGCTTGCGCGGGTCAACCTCCACGAAATGGCGCCTTTGCCCGCGCGGGGTGAAGACTGAATTCCTGTATAGTAGCGCCCATCCGGTTAACCTTCTTTACAGAACAATCTGTTTTTAATCCTGCTGCCCGACTAGAATTCAGGAATACGACTGAGAACTGTGAATGCCTTACACCCGCATGCTGACCACACTGAAAATTGCCCGCCGCCTGCTGATGACGCTGGCCGGAACGGCAATTCTGACGGGCAGTGTACGGCCGTATCTGCTGGATCAGATCAAGGACAGCGGCACCCTGAATGTGGTGACGCGCAACAGCCCCACCGCCTATTTTGAAGACCGCAGCGGCCCGGCCGGTTACGAATACGACCTGATCCGCGCCTTTGCCGAGTACCTTGGTGTTGAACTCAATCTGATCGTGGTTAACAACCTCCATGACGCCATGGATGTGCTGCTGGATGGCGATACCCACATAGCCGCCGCCGGTTTCACCCGGGAACAGACCGATGACTACGATGTGATGTACGGTCCGGCCTACAGCACTGTCTCGGAACAGGTGATCTACCGCCGCCGCAATCACCAGCCGGTGTCACTCGCTGATCTGCAGGGCGGCCGGCTGATGGTCACTGCGGGCTCCCGTCATGCCTCTACCCTGCGACGCTGGCAACGGCAGGAATTGCCCACCCTGACCTGGCGCGAAACCACGGAGCTGGATGCCTCGGACCTGTTACAGATGGTGTCGGATCAGGAGCTGGACTACACCCTGGTCAACTCCAGTGAATTCCGCCTGGTGCAGTCGTACCTGCCCAATCTGGATGTGGCCTTTACCCTGGGGGAAGTCCAGACCGTGGCCTGGGTCATGCCCAGGCTGGCCGACGCCTCACTGCGTGAGAAAATCTACGATTTCTTCCTGCGGCCGGAAACCGGCATGCTGATGGAGACGCTGTCAGAACGCTATTACGGCCACGTTGGCCAGTTTGATTATGTCGGCGCACACCGCTTCCTGCGGAACAGCATCCGCGTCTTGCCGCAGTACCGGGCGGCGTTTGAGAAAGCGGCCGAAAAATACGGTTTCGACTGGCGCCTGCTGGCGGCCATGGGGTATCAGGAAAGTCACTGGAACCCCACTGCACGTTCTTACACCGGTGTGCGCGGCATCATGATGCTGACCCAGCGCACCGCCAGTGACCTTGGCATTGAAGACCGCCTGGACCCGGCCCAGAGTATCCGTGGCGGCAGCCGCTATCTTTCACAGCTGCGCGAACGTCTGGATGAATCCATTGTGGAACCGGACCGGACCTGGATGGCCATGGCCGCCTATAATGTCGGCCTGGGTCACCTTGAAGATGCGCGCGGGCTGGCACAGGACATGGGCTACAACCCCAATCTCTGGAACGACATCAAAGAAGTACTGCCGTTGCTGAGTCAGAAACGGTATTACAGCAAAACACGCTACGGTTATGCCCGAGGCAGCGAGCCGGTGACCTATGTGCAGAACATCCGCCGTTACTACGACGTACTGATCTGGAAAGACGAAACCCAACTCACCAGCGAGCAGGAGCAGAACGCCGAAAACACTGGGGTGACGGTTATTCCGCCACTCACCGATGACACCAGTGTTGTGCCACTGACCGAAGGCGCCGGCAACCCGCAACCGGAAGCCCTCTGAGCGGTGACCGGTAAACGGGGATCTCAGTGACTTTTTATGCGTTCATGCGGGCTCAACACCTGCACAGCATCGCCGATGCGGATAATACCGCCCTGCAGAATTCTGGCGCACAGACCTCCGTGCCCCAGCATGGCGGCCTGGCCGCCGGGACCAAAGACCTCATCCATGCGTGAGCAGGGATGACACAGTTCGGTCGACTCCAGAACTACGTCACCAACACGGAACTGCTGATAGCGCAGTGCATTGAGATTCACCCCACTGACCACCAGGTTGCGCCGCACCAGTGCCGGATCAATCACGTCCAGATGCAGCAGGCGCGCGATGACATCCAGATGCTCAGCCGCAATCAGCGTCACCTGGCGTCCGGAGCCGGCGCTGCCCTGCATACGCCGGTCACCGGTGAGCCCCATACCGGCCACAGCCTGCGCTTCTGTGGCAGTAATCATCGGCTCACGCCGCGCCGGGCGCACACCTATCCACTGCAGCCGTCCGGGCTGAAGATCCGTGGTGAATTTATCAAACAGCGCCTGCTGTTTCGGCACCCTTCCGGATGAACTCATTGATCCTCTCCTCCTCGCGTCTGGATAGTGTCAGCCACCGGGCTGGCAGATCTGAGCTTTTTCTTACCTTCACGGCGGCGTGCAAAAAAAGCGGTCATCAGCGCTGAGCATTCCTCTGCCAGCACACCGCCCAGAGTCTCGGTTCTGTGGTTCAGAAACGGCTTGGTGAAAAAGGTTTCTGCACTTTCCACGACACCGGCTTTGGGCTCAGTGCAACCATAAACCACTCTGGCCACACGGCTGTGCACAATGGCTCCGGCACACATGCTGCAGGGCTCCACCGTGACGTACAGCGTCGCACCGGAAAGGCGGTAATTACCAATACGGGTGGCGGCGTCACGGATCGCCAGAATCTCCGCATGGGCGGTCGGGTCCAGCCCGGTGATCGGCGCATTGGCCCCCTGCCCGACGACCTTGCCATCAAGAACCACCACGGCACCCACCGGCACTTCACCGGCCTCCGCCGCCTGCGCTGCCAGTTGCAGTGCCAGCCGCATGCCCTCCTCATCCGAGGTCACCACCTGCCCCATCAGATTCAGCTCAGCCACCGGCTTTTTTCACCGTAAAACCACGTTTGCTCAACTCGCTGACCAGCAAATCACGCTGATCACCCTGAATTTCAATAATCCCGTCTTTTAACGCACCACCAACGCCGCATTTTTTCTTCAGCTCTTTCGCCAGAGTTTTCAGCTCCGCGCCGGCCAGAGGAATACCCGTCACTATGGTCACTACCTTGCCGCCACGGCCTTTGCTCTCGCGTGAGACACGGACGATACCGTCGCCCTCGGGGGCTGCGTCTTCTTTGCAGGTGCAGTCGTTGATGGGTTGGCGGCAGCCCGGACAGGTCTGACCGAATTCGGTGGAATAGACGAGGCCGCCGCTGGCGGATTTTTTGCCCATGGGGTGCTCCGGAGGTTTGGTGGGGGTAGTTTACCGGGAAAGAGGATGTTGTTCATTGAGTCAGTTTTGAGACTGATGTCATTTCAGCCTCTCCACCAGGGACACAACTCTACGAATACTAAACGTCATCCCGCGGCTTGACCGCGGGATCCATAAAAACAGTTTCAGGAAAACTTTTCTGTAAGAAGTGATCTCAGGCTCAGGGTAACACCACGCAGAAGAGTCTCATTTTTGATCCTGGGAGCGGCAGCATGAGATGCCTAGCCGTGAAAGGCTTTGGCCCTGAAGCGGTTTATTGTTTGGTTGGAAGCTTAAGTTAAATTGGAATTTTGTTTTCGCTCCTGGGGCGCCGAGTTGGGGACGCCTAGTCCCAACTGGTGCGGGCCCAAATACCTGCGGATTTATTTCTGAATTAAATTCCTGTTGCTTTTCGCTCCTGGGAGGAATGCCTCCTCCCGGCGCGTGCCACCCCTCCTGCTTCGCGCTTTTCTGGGTCGTGTGTCCTCATTTACTGGCCTCTTACCGGACCGGGACTGAGCAGCATCCCTGCTGCCAGCCCCTTGCTCGACATCCTTGTCTCGCATTCCGGACGAGTCCGCATAAATCTCGGCGACCCCAGAGGCGCACCTTCAACCAGCTACGCATCTCATCAAAGAAATATCACTGGGAGCCTTTACGGAGTATGAATCCCCGCCTTCGCGGGGATGGCGGTGCATCCGGACTAAAATGTTAAGGCTCTCAGTGCAGTATCTTCGAGCACGGTGTTTCAGGTGTTGGGTGCGCCTAGTGTGAGTCGATGAGAACAAAGATGAACAGGCTTGAGGAACATGGATGTTCCGAAAGGCCCGCTGAGGCAGGACGCCGAATTGGGCCGGAGCCGTTGTGAATCTGAAGTTCTCAGCGAAACAACGAACACTACAGCGCGAAGCAGGTGGGAGGGCCAGCGCCGGGAGGAGGCATTCCTCCCAGGAGCGAAAACTAACTTCGAATTTAAATTAGGGCGTCAGAAGTATCCCCACAGTTGCTGGCCGGTAGCGCCTAGTGTGCCCCAGCCCTACAAATGCCCCAGCGGCAACGCCGTCCTGTCAATCACCTTCCTCATCACAAACGACGACTGCACCCCGGTCACACCATCAATCCGCGTCAGTGTCCCCAGCAGAAACTGCTGATACGCTTCCATATCTTCAACCAGCACTTTGAGCACATAGTCCGCGGCCTGACCGGTAATCAGATAGCACTCAAGTATCTCCGGACAAGCCCGCACCTGCGCTTCAAACTGTTCAAAGCGCTCGGGGGTATGCTTGTCCATGCTGATGCTGATCATGGCCTGCAGGTCGAGGCCAAGTTTGCGCGCGTCTAACAGGGCGCGGTAGCCGGTGATGAGTCCGGAGTCTTCCAGTGCTTTAACCCGTCGTGAACAGGGCGACGGTGACAGACCGACCTTATCAGCCAGTTCGAGGTTGCTGAGGCTGCCGTCCTGTTGCAGCAGTTCGAGGATGCGCTTGTCGGTACGATCCAGCGTGATCCGCTCTGTTTTCATGCTCTGGTACCACCTAAAAACCTTCCGATGGTTACTTATACCAACAATCAAACATAAATTGGATATTTATTGCCAATAAACCTTAAAACAGAGGCAAGTTTGCAACCATTCTCCTGCGGCTCCTGCCTATACTGTTTCCATACTGTTGAGGCAGACACCGGAACACCAGACCGGTGACTGGCGGAAGGTTCACAAGACCGGATGCGGCGAGGTTCACAAGACCACAACCAGACCAGCGCAGTACAAACTTCAGAAACCTCTGCCCGCCCCGGCTGATCCCGGACCTGCGGTCAGAGGTTTCTTAATAACAAGACCATGAACACCACAGCACCGGATACCGCTATGACCACATCTGCTTTCAATCACAAAAAATACCGTGCTTTTCAGCCGGTACAGCTCAACGACCGTCAGTGGCCATCTCAGGTTCTGACTGAGGCGCCGCAGTGGTGCTCGGTTGACCTGCGTGATGGTAACCAGGCGCTGATCGATCCGATGACGGTCGAGCAGAAGAAGCAGATGTGGGCGCTGCTGGTGCGCATGGGCTTTAAAGAGATCGAGGTTGGCTTTCCTTCGGCATCCCAGCCAGATTACGACTTCGTGCGTTGGCTGATTGAAGCCAATCAGATCCCGGCGGACGTGACCATTCAGGTACTGGTGCAGGCCCGCGATGAACTGATTGAACGGACGTACCAGGCACTGGAAGGTGTGCGCCGGGCGGTGGTACACGTCTACAACTCGACTTCTCCGGTGCAGCGCAACCGCGTCTTCAACCTGGATAAAGACGGTATTGTGGCTATTGCCCGTCACGGGGCTACCAAGGTGATGGTCGAGTCGCAGAAGTACCCTCAGACCGAATGGGTGTTCCAGTATTCGCCGGAAAGCTTTTCCAGCACCGAAGTCGAATTCGCCACTGAGGTGTGCAACGCAGTCATTGATGTTTGGCAGCCAACTCCGGAGAACAAAGCCATCATCAATCTGCCAGCGACGGTCGAATCGGCGATGCCGAACGTCTTTGCGGATCAGGTGGAGTGGTTCTGCCGCCATGTCAGCCACCGCGACAGCATCACGGTGAGTATCCACACCCACAACGACCGTGGCTGTGCCATTGCCGCTGCCGAGATGGCGCTGCTGGCCGGTGCTGACCGTATTGAGGGCACTCTGCTGGGTAACGGTGAGCGCACCGGTAATATGGACATCGTGACCATGGCGATGAACCTCTACAGCCAGGGTATTGATCCGGAACTGGACGTCAGTATTGCGGATGACATCATCGCCACCGTGGAAGCCTGCACCAACATCAAGACGCACCCGCGTCATCCGTGGATGGGCGAGCTGGTGTACACCGCCTTCTCCGGCAGTCATCAGGATGCCATCCGTAAGTGCCTGGCGGTGCAGGATGACGATGAGCCCTGGGACGTCGCTTATCTGCCGATTGATCCGCGCGATATCGGCCGTACCTATCAGTCAGTGATCCGCGTGAACAGCCAGTCCGGAAAAGGTGGTGCGAGCTACATCGTCGAACAGGCACTGGGCATTACCCTGCCACGCTGGGTGCAGATAGAGCTGGCGCAGAAAGTACAGGCCGCGACCGAGGCCGAGGGCGGTGAACTCAGCGGTGTACAGATTCTCGATATTTTCCGTGAGAGCTTTTCACCGCGTGAAGGTCAGTTTGAGCTGGCCAGTTATCAGACTGAGCACAAAGACGGCAGTCACAGTATCCATGCTGCCCTGCACGATGGCAGCCAGCTGCTGACTCTGCATGGCCGTGGTCAGGGCAGCATCAGCGCCTTTACCGATGCCCTGCATAAAGCCATCGGTCTGGATATCCAGGTGGTGCAGTTTGATGAAATGGCACTCTCTGAGGGATCGGATGCCATGGCCATGGCCTTTGTTCAGGTCAGCATCCGGGGTCAGCGCTTCACTGCAACGGCCAAAGATACCGACACCTTATCAGCAAGCTTTGGTGCCATCGTGCATGCACTGAACATTGCAGTTATGGGTGGGGCGCGGTAGCGGCCTGAGCGGAAAGCCGCAACACAAGAGAAACGTGCATGAAAAAAGGGTGACCACTTTGTGGCCACCCTTTTTATTTCTCCTCACCGCAATATGGCCGGTGAAAGAGCCTTCCTGCTGCATAAGAGCCTGAGCCTGCAGCAGGTGTCAGATTCTTATTTTTGATGGTCGCCCGCTTCCTGAGCGCTGTCCGGCTGAATACCGGTTGTCGTGCGCAGGGCCGAACCGAACGTCACCAGTTCACCGACGAGCCAGCCACCAATCAGGCCGGTTGCTGCGGATTCCAGGGAGTAGCCGGTCAGGCTGCCAATAACAGCACCGACACAGGCGCCGAATACGCCTCCGAACAGGAGGGCTTTGAGACGATAGTGAGACGAAAAGTCGTGGTTCATGTCTTAACCTCCGGGTACGCGTTCTGTGCCCATCACAGGACGCTTTCCTTAGAGATAAGATTAGGTCAGAAATTCCGTAACAGGGGGTTGATTCAGGTCAAGCTGTTGTAAGTATTTGTAACGGCAGGAAAACAAGACAGGAGAGGTCAGAATGTCCGGCCCGGAGTGTGTCGGACATTCTGAGCAGCTGACGCTATGGGGCAGCGATCAGTGGTGATGACCACCTTCACCGTGAACGTGGCCATGCGCCACTTCTTCTTCACTGGCGTCGCGAACGCTGTCGATGGTCACTTCAAACTTCAGGGCCTTACCAGCCAGTGGGTGGTTGGCATCCACGGTGACCATGGTTTCTTCCACTTCGGTCACAATCAGGTTCACCGGACCGTGTTCCGTCTGGGCAGTGAAAGCCATGCCTGGCTCCACTTTTTCTACGCCCTGGAAAGCTTCAATCGGTACCTGCTGAACACGCTCTTCGCTGTATTCACCATAGGCATCAGCCGGTGCAACGGTGACTTCGATTTCGTCACCAACGGATTTGCCTTCCAGCGCCGCTTCGAGTCCCGGAATGATGTTCTGGGCACCGTGCATATAGGTCATAGGCGCACCACCTTCGGAGGAATCAATCACCTCACCGGAATCAACGTCAGTGACCTTGTAGTGAATGGTTACCACTTTATGTTGTGCAATTGTCATTGTTGTGTCCTGTATCTGTGTTGCCACGGGGAAGATCATGGGCGGATGTCCCGCTGCAGGTGACCTGTCCGGGCAACAGAAAATGAATGGCGCAAAGGCGACGTGTGGAAGCGTGTGTTCCGGTACAGTGGCCGGTCTCTACGATCAGGGACCTGTTCACCTTCCGGCAAACGGTTGTATGGATTATACCAGCCTCACCGCTGTGTGAAACCCCGGTCGGGGAGACCCAGCCAGGTGGTCCGGTCGGGGAGACCCAGCCAGGTTGGTCCGGTCAGGGAGACCCGGCGAGGAAACCCGGCGAGGAAACCCCGCCAGATGCTGTACTGCCTCAGGACATGCCGTTCGGATAGGCTTCCAGACCGGCACACAGCGCTGCCCGCTCGGGTGCCAGAACACGGGCATAGGTTTTCAGGTGGTCAATGGCATAGGCTGTGCGGGCGCCCAGATACTGATCGGACTCGGTATCTTTACCCTGCCACAGGTCACTCACATTCCGCAGAATCAGGTGCTCCGGTATCCACAGCAGACGCGAATTCTTGTACCCGCTGCTGCGCAGTTCCGCAATCACCATAGCGCCGCCGACAGAGGCCGATACGCCCACCAGCAAAGCCGGTTTGTGAGCAAACTGTGCTGCACCACACCAGAGGAACAGATTTTTCAGGCCCGCCGGAGCCATACCGTGCCATTCAGGTACCACGAACACAAAACCATCGGCTTCAGCCAGTTTTTTCTGGATATCCGTCACTGCCGGAGTCGGTGGCGTTGCACCAGTCCACATAGGCAGATCAGCGGCAAACAGATCAATCACATCCGCAGAGGATGAGAAGTAGGTGTTATTCAGGTATTCAGCAATGCGGTGACTCTGTGAATCCGAACGGTGGCTGGTACTGATAATGGCGAATTGGCTCATGTCGGTCTCCCTGAGAAAAAGATAAAAGGCGTACAGGTTACAGGATTATTCTGACAGAGAAGAAGCCGTCTGAATCCCTGCCCCAAGGCGAACTCACAGTTCCATTCAGATGAACAGGTGTTGATTCAGAATCACAAAAAAAGCCCGGATAAACCGGGCTTATTCTCTGTGTCTGGCTCAGTCCAGGGTAATCAGTACTTTCACGGCGGCGGTGACCTCTGAAGAGTCCACATAACCAATCATATTCGGATTGGCACTGATGAGTTCCAGTACTTCATAACCATCATCAACAGATTTCGGGGGTTTGCCCTTGCCGGTAAAAATCAGGCGCGACCAGTAGGCATTCAACTGCGACAGATCTTTACCGGTTGCTTTGTCGTAGAATCCGGCCTTTACCTCGGATTCATCATTCTGATCCACCGGAACGGCCGTAGAACCATCCGGGAACTTGCTGCTTTTCCCCAAAAACAGATCGGCAACTTCCTCCGTGCTCATACTGCTGGCGTTGGAAGGGTGAACAATCACAGCCACACCGGCGGATGAGGCCGCTGACAGCAGCAGTGTACAGAGTACAAATACAAGTGAAGAAATATAATTCATAGTCTCTGGCATCCTCATCAGAATACGGCATTGAATACGACGGAATACATAGTCACATCGTCGCGGTCCGTGTAGTCATCCCAGTAGCCCTTTGATGTCAGGTCATCCCCGAAATCGGTGAAGCGCTGTGCTTCAAAGGTCACAGCGGTTTTTACTGAAATGTCGTATCTCAGACCAATACCATAACTGGTCTGCTCCATGAGATTGGCTGCGAAAAGCCCGGCGGAAGCGGCATTCAGGCCGTCCACCGATGACTGCAGGCCGGAGGCAACCTGAGCCACGGCAAATTGATTACCGCCGCCACTGCCGATATCACTGGCAAGATCGGCCAGCGTCGGATCACTCGCCGCCAGACTGCTCAGCACGGCCTGCACGGTAGCAACGCTCACCGGGTCATTAGGATCATAGGCGCTCAGCACAGCGATGGCCGGCTGCAAGGTGGCAACGGTCTGGTCCACGATCGCTATGTTCTGCTCGTAGTCATCCGCGTTGTTAGACTTTGCATGGGTGTAATACACATAAGGCATCCACTGCTGAATCTTATAACCGGTAATGGCGGTGTAAGATTCCACGGCGCGGGTAACAAAGTCTTCCAGCTGCAGGTCTGCGTATTCCACCTGCGCGTAGAGGCTGCCATCATCCCAGGTCAGGGCAACACCAGTAAACGACGCCGACGCATTTTCAGCCTCCACGTTATCAATGCCAATACCGCGCAGTGCCACTGCCAGAGAATCAGAGCTTCCGATCAGATCAAAGTCCACAGCGGCCTGATGGTAACCAAGACGTACGGAGAGAGGTCCGTACGATGGCTTGAGAATAACCCCCATAGCCTTGTCCAGACTGTAGTCAAAGGTGGTGTTACGCTCCACTGCTGAGCCGGTGTAGGCCTGTAACTCAAGATCCACCGGACCGGCGGCAGTGCGGTAGTTAAGATCAACCCCTTCAAACGTTGAAAGGCTGATGTTGTAGATTTCTTTCGGCAAGCGGGCCCAGGGGTATGCAAAACCCACATCCAGAAACTCAGAGTTAGCGTAAAACGGAGTTCTCATACGTCCGGCGCGCAGTGTCAGGTTGGACTGCGGTTTGAAATAAAAGTATGCCCACTCCATACCGACATCGAAGGAGTCGTTACCGCCTTTACCCAGAAACTGAGTGGTGATACCGGACTTCTCATCCAGTGCAAAATTCATCTGCAGACCGACCAGAGAGTCGCAATGAAAACAGAGTTCATCATTGATTTCAGTATCGTCATAGGTACCGTCTGAATCCGTCGTGACGAGACCTGCAGTCAGAAATCCGTTGATGGTGAATTGCTCCGCCAGTTTATCGATTTTCTTCGACAGGCTGGACTTATCGCGGCTCATTTTTTTCTCAATTCTGTCCAGACGTTCTTCCACCGTCTGCGCCTGGGTCTGGCTGGCCAGAAGACTGGCCACAATAAACAGGGCCGACATCCATGGTGTTTTGAGCAACATATTCTGTTTCCTCAGTCATGTTGTGCATTTTTATTCAGGGTCACCGGCAGAGTTGTACCGGTTACCTTTTTTATCTATAGACCAGCCCGGGCCTTTATCCAGAAAAGATGAGGGGTTATGTGATGAAATACGAAGAAGATGTGACACTGAGAAAACGCCACTCAGTACCAGCCCATAATGCGTCAGAAATTCAGCGGAACTCAGCCAGAAATCCGTCAATAAATTATCTTTACTTAACAGTTTGTTGCTTCAGCGTCTCACTCCACTGCCTGAGTCTTTTTTGATCTACGCTTTAAGCAAACCCGAGGAACCGAGCAAGATCATGATGTCATTTTCCAAAGTCCCTGTGCGCTACAAAATTCTGTCCATTACTGCCGTGGTATTGCTGGTCTTCACGGGTATGTTGGCAGGAAATTACTACGCCAACAGCGCTAATACAGAACGACTGGAGAAGATCGAAATGTCGCTGTTCCCCACGCTGGAACTGGCCACCGAGAACCTGAATATGAAAAAAGGTCTGGTAAAGCTGTTTCAGGATTCGGTCGCTGTGAATGAACTGGATATTCTGAATGAGGCAGCGGACATACGTAACGCCATGATGGCTAACGCGACGGAAATTGTCAGGGTTTACCCGTCAGCGAAAGCCGACATAGAGAGCCTGAAAACCAAACTGAACAACTATTTCGAAGTCGCGGATAAACTTTCCCGGGGAATGATCTCAGGCAAAACTGATTTTTCTCAGCTGGATCAGAATATTGAAGCAATGACGGTTGCAGAAGGCGAACTGCAGACGGCACTGGATGCTTTTAACAAACAGAGTCTCAACGCTTTCCAGCTGGCTATTCAACAGACCAAATCGACATCAGACCTGCTGCTGACCGCTGGTTTCTGGACATCCGTTTTCACCCTGGTGATTCTAATCCTGATCTCCGTTGTCATCGCCAACACCATCACCCGCTCCATCGAGGACATTGTCAGTTCCATCAAAGACATTGCCCAGGGTGAAGGTGATCTGACCAAACGCATACCGGAAACCAGTGAAGATGAAATCGGTGATCTGGTGAAATGGTTCAACCGCCTGCTCGATAAACTGCATAAAGCCATTACCGATATCGTACAGAGTATCGAACCTCTGGCTGAAGTGAACAACGAGCTGCGCAGCAGTGGTGCCCGTGCACTGGAGGCCGCCGACGTTCAGAACCGCTCAACCAAGCGTGTATCTTCGGATGTGATGAGCATTGTCGATATGATTACTGAAATTGCCGGAAGTGCGGAAGGTGCTGAAACAGAGGCCGAATCCGCCTTCCAGGTCGCACAGGACGGCGCCACTATCGTCTCAGGTAACGTCCGTGGCATCCGGAATTTTGCCGAGAAAATTCAGACCGCCAACTCCACGGTACAGAAGCTGAAAACCGATTCAGAAAACGCCGGTATGATCCTGCAGGTGATTCAGTCCATCGCTGAGCAGACCAACCTGCTGGCTCTCAATGCTGCCATCGAAGCAGCCCGGGCTGGTGAACAGGGTCGCGGCTTTGCCGTGGTGGCGGATGAAGTTCGCACACTGGCTTCCCGCACCCATGAATCAACCCAGGAAATTCAGAAGGTGCTGAAAGACCTGTACGCCTCCGCGTCCGATGCCTCCGATGTGATGCAGGACAGTGAAAGCCATGTTCAGGAAAGTGTGGCCGCTGCGGAGAGAACCGGTGAGAGTCTGCAGCTGATTACTGAGCGTGTCGAAGCCATCAACAAGATGAGTTCGGTTATCGCCTCAACGGCGGCGCGTCAGAAGAATATGTCAGAAAGTATTGCCTCCAGTGTGAGTGAGATTGAAACAACCTCGCAACAGACCGCAGACAGCATGAAAGAAGTGGCAGACGAAACAGAAGTGCTGACGAAAGTCAGCAAAACCCTGCAGAAAATCGCCGGTCAGTTCAGAGTCTGATGCCCTGCCCTGACCTTGGATTATTCAGACAGCCGCGTTAACCGCGGCTTTCTTTTTTGCGCGGCTTTTTAAAGCCACCGTCTTTGTAACCACTGTCACGTGGAGCACGGGCCCGTGGCGGACGTGCTGAAGGCGCACGGGCGGTACCCGCTGCTTTTTCAGGAACTGCAGATTCTTTATACACCTGAATATCCAGCGGCTGACCGCAGACGCGGGCTTTTTTCAGGGTATTCAGCACCGCTGATGGCATACCGGACGGCAGATCGATCACGGAGTAATGATCCATGATTTCAATGTGACCTATGTAGCGGCTTTCCAGATCCGCTTCGTTGGCCACGGCACCGACCAGATTCCCCGGACGCATACCATGATCGTAACCAACAGCGACCATATAACGCACCATCTCAACATCCGGGTTACCTTTCAGCGGTAACGGATGGAAATCCGGGCGCGACTTGCGTGAAGAGCTGCGCTCGTCACGACCTGCTTCACGGCCGCGTGGTGCACGTTCGCTGCGCTCACGGCGTTCACCGCGGTCATCATTGCGCTCACGGGGCTTACGTTCGCGACGCTCGTCCTGCTCGCTCAGGAACAGGGACTTATCACCCTGAATCAGGCGCGCACAGGCCGCCGCCACATCAATGGCATCCACCGGCTGCTGCGCCAGAATATGGGTGATCATTTCTTTATAGAGTGCATTCTGCGGGCTGTTCAGAGCATCGAGGATACGGGCTTCAAAACGTACGCGACGTTTGTCATTTACCTGTTTAACCGATGGCAGCTCCATCTCTTCGATGGGCTGACGGGTCGCTTTTTCGATATCGCGCAGCATGCGTTTTTCACGGGCACGGACGAACACAATGGCTTCACCCTCGCGTCCGGCACGTCCGGTACGGCCGATGCGGTGTACGTAAGACTCTGTGTCATGAGGAATATCGTAGTTAATGACGTGACTGATACGCTCAACGTCCAGACCACGGGCAGCTACGTCAGTGGCTACCAGAATATCCAGCTGGCCCTGCTTCAGTTTTTCCACCGCACGCTCACGCTGCTGCTGCGGAATATCACCGTTCAGAGGCGCGGCACGGAACCCCTGGGACAGCATGTAATCCGCAACCTCTTCAGTCGCCTGTTTGGTGCGAACAAACACCATCATGGCATCGAATTCTTCGGTCTCGGCAATGCGCAGCAGAGCATCGTTTTTATGCGCTCCGGCAACGAACCAATAGCGTTGATGAATGCGGTCGTTGGTGGTGGTTTTGGTTTCAATCTTAACCTGCACCGGATCGCGCAGATGCTTTTCAGCAACGGTCTGAATTTCTTTCGGCATGGTCGCTGAGAACAGAGCGATCTGGCGTTGAGCCGGGGCCTGATCCAGAATCCAGTTAACGTCATCAATGAAACCCATGCGCAGCATTTCGTCGGCTTCATCCAGTACCACGGCTTTGATATCAGCCAGGCTCAGAGTGCCACGGCGCAGGTGATCCATCACCCGGCCCGGAGTACCCACAACCCACTGCGGACCGCGCTTCAGTTCGCGCAGCTGACTGCCGTAATCAGCACCACCATAAATGGCGCAGACGTTAATGCCATTCAGGTAACGGCTGTAAGACTTGGCCGCCTCGGCAACCTGTTGCGCCAGCTCACGGGTCGGCGCTAGCACCAGTACCTGAGGGCTGCGGAAGTCGGCATTGGTACGCACCAGCAGTGGCAACGCAAACGCGGCTGTTTTACCGGTACCGGTCTGAGCCATGCCCAGAACGTCACGGCCTTCCAGCAGCGGCGGAATACTGTTTGCCTGAATGGCAGACGGGGTTTCATAGCCCAGTTCCTCCAGAACGCGGAGGACAGGGAAAGGCAGGCCCAGACCGGCAAAGCCAGTGGGATTGGAATCACTCATAACGGACACCTGTGTCATCAATGTGAGAGGGCTCACCGTCAGAGAAACTCACGATCTTTCACCAGCGTGAAACGGCATAGCCCACAAAAAGGGGGGCGGAGTATAGCGGATCCCCGGGCAGAAAGCCCGGGTTATTTACGATCAAACGGGTAATATGTTACCTGTCAGAACTGTACTCTTTCAGATCGATCCTTCGGGGTCACCGGCAGTTACCCCAGAGCGGCTTCGGCTTCCAGCAGAGGGCTCAGGTCATCCAGTGGTACCGGACGGCTGAAGTAGTACCCCTGATACATGTGACAACCGTTATCCAGCAGGAAGCGCAGCTGGTTTTCTTCTTCCACCCCTTCGGCCAGCACTTCAAGCCCCAGACCAAGCGCCATGTTAATGATGGTCCGCACGATCACCCGGCACTCTTCTTCGGCATCCGTTGCCACCACGAAACTGCGATCGATTTTCAGCTTATCGACGTGGTAACGGTGCAGATACGCAAGACAGGAGTAACCGGTGCCGAAATCATCAATCGCCAGTTTCACACCCAGCGCCTTCAGACCATCAATCATACCCAGTACGTCATCACTGGGTTCCAGCAGCGCACCTTCGGTGATCTCAAGTTCCAGCCAGGTCGGATCAATCTTCATTTCCTTGATCAGCCGGGTAATCATCTCCAGTACATCACTGTTGGCAAAGGTTGGCTGGGAAATATTAATCGCCACCGTAAATGGCATCACTCCCTGCTGCTGCCAGGCTGCCACCTGACGACAGGCGGTCTCGATGACCCAGAAGTCGAGTTCCGGCATCAGACCGCTGTCCTCTGCAATAGGCAGGAAAACCCCGGGGGAAATCAGACCGTGTTCCGGATGATTCCAGCGCACCAGGGCTTCAACACCTATGATGCGGCCATTCCCGCCATCGGCCTGTGGCTGATAAAAGAGCTGCAGTTCATTGCGGTTCTGCAACGCGATCCGCAGATCATTTTCCAGCTCCAGACGCTCGGAGACCACCCGGGTCATTTCATTGGAATAAAAACAGTAATTATTACGACCGTTACGTTTTGCCTGATACAGGGCAGCATCTGCCTGACGCAGCAGTTCGTTCACTTCAGAACCCTGCTCCGGACAGACTGAAATACCCATACTGGCGCCAATGCGCAGTTGCTTGCCAATGCCGATATCAAAAGGAATTTTCAGCAGATCAAGAATACTTTCAGCAACCGTAGCGATGTGAGGGCGTGACATGACATTACGCAGGATGACGATAAATTCATCCCCACCCAGGCGCGCAAGAATGTCTGTTTTACGCAGACGTCCTTTCAGACGGCGGGAAAATTCCTGCAGCAGACGGTCACCGGCCGGGTGGCCAAGACTGTCATTAATGTGTTTGAAGTTATCCAGATCGATGGTGATGATACCCATCATCTGCTTTTTCTCGGTGATCTCGGCAATCGTGCTGTCCAGATTCCGGATAATAAAATCCCGGTTCGGCAAACTGGTCAGAGGATCATAATTGGTCAGCAACTCAAGTTGCTGTTCCGATTTTTTCAGTTGTGATTCATCGGTAAAGGTTGCGATGTAATGGCTGACATCATCCAGTTCATCGCGCACCACAGTAATAATCATACGCTTGACGAATGATTCACCGTTTTTCTTCTGATCGGTAATTTCACCAAACCAGTACCCCTGCTGTTTCAGGCTGGCCATAATGCATTCGCCGGAAGACAGCACGATACTCTCAGGATTCAGAAAACCCGTGACTTCACCTTTGAGTTCAGCTTCGCTGTACCCGGTAATGGCTGTATATGCCGGGTTTACCGCTTCAATCCGGAAGTCTTTGTCTGTGATGACCGCCGCTTCACGGATGAACTCAAACACCGCCATCGACAGACGCAGACGACGCTCCTGCTCATAACCGTCGGTGATGTCCTGAACCGTGCCGTAACGGGCAATCACTTCTCCATCTTTGTTGAAGGTGACGTTAGCCTTGGAACGCACAATACGGCGTACACCGGATGGCAGACTTAAACGATAAGTCACCTCCGTAGACCGGCCTTTAATGATGCTTTCACGGAATGAATCCACGACCGACTGACGGTCGTCCGGATGAATGCGGTTGATATAAAAATTCATATCCACCACTTCGTTTTCTTCATCCAGTTCAAAAATGGTTTTGGTCTGCGGGGTAAAGGTAATGTGATTATTGATGACGTCGTTATGGAAAAAACCGATATTGACCGTTTTTTCCGCCAGCAGCAGCATGTTTTCACGCTCGTAAAAACCACTCACCGTGACCACCCGGTCGATCGTCATGAATGCCAGTGACGCAAACCCGGTAAGACGGATCATCTGCTCTGGCGTTACGTCTTTCTCGCCCGCTTCAAACGTCAGGGCCAGATAACCGGCAGCACCCTCTTCGCGTGTCCCCGTCAGTAATGGCAGGAGCAGGAGCTTGTCGCCACCGAGAATTTTACGCAATCTCTGCTGATCAGGTGTTTCACCGGTCCGCGGAATATAACCGGCGTGCGTGATGCCACTGAGCGAATGAAAATACGGACTCATCTCGCTGTTCAGACAGCCGCTGAAGCCTTCGCACAGGCAGAAAAGCTGGTCTGAGCGGTTATAACCATGACGCGGTGAGATATACAGTGCGGCGCCGGAACAGCTGAAACACTGCATGAGGTAGCCAAGACCCGCTTTTACATCGACCTCCAAAGAATCTTCGTCGGTCGAAAAAAATACTCTGGCAGCTGCTGCCAGAATCAGCGTAAGGCTGGAGTTAATCTGCTCGGGAGGGAGGCTGACTGCTGTCGATGCCATGCTACCCAGTCTGGTCCAGTTTTCACTCTGAACCACGGGTACGTGACCCTGAATTTGCCTGCTGGAATTAAGAACCATCGTTAAAAACCAAGATCACCGTTTTTTTGTACTGCCTGCAATCAAAATGTACTGACCGTCAGAATCAGTATAGACCATGATTTCCGGGGCTTACGGCTTAATTCAAAAAGATTAAATGACCGGTTTGTCGGTCCTGGTTGCCCCCGGCAACAGGACGACTAAAATCATGGATTATCTGTCTTACCGGAACCTCTGTATGAACGCACGCGGGGAGCTTTGCCTCGGACTGCTGGAAACCGATGTCCTCTACCCTGACCTGATCAGTGACTACACCTCTTATGGCACCATGTTCCGCCAGCTGCTGGCGGAAGAAGATGCATCGCTGCACTTCCGTCATTACCAGGTGACTGAGGGCCAGTTGCCGGAGCGGATGGACGAATGCGATGTGTATCTGATCACCGGCTCCAAGGCGGGCGTCTACGACCCGTTACCCTGGCTTGAACCTCTGAGTGACTGGATACGTGCTGCCTTCGATGCCGGACGGCCGATGCTTGGCATCTGCTTCGGTCACCAGATACTGGCGCATTGTCTTGGTGGGCATGCGGAAAAAAGCAGCAAAGGTTGGGGGGTAGGCAATCAGACGATGTCTGTGGAACATTGGCCTGAGTTCCTCAGTAACCCTGTCGGCCACTACCGGCTGATATACAGCCATCAGGATCAGGTCACGCAGCTGCCGCCGCAGGCACAGCGGCTGGCAGGCAACGATTTCTGCCCCAATGCGTCCTGGTTTATCGGCAATCAGGTACTGGCGTTTCAGGGTCACCCGGAATTCTCTGCGGAATATTTCCGCCGTCTGATCGGGCGCCGCGCCAGCCACATTGGTGAGCAGCGCCTGCAGGCCGCTCTGAATGATATTGAACAGGCCAATGACGGTCAGAGAGTGATCGGCTGGCTGGCGGAGTTTATCCGCCAGGCAGCGGCGTAATCAGCGCAGAAACCGGGCAACGTACCAGCAGTCGGCTTCTTTGCTCAGCTGCTGCTCATCCGCCCATTTCAGACCACGGCGTACCAGTTTTTCGGCCAGACCTTTGCCGCGCAGCTCAGGTGGTACAAAGGTGTGGGTAAAATTGATCCGGGTGCCATCGATGCGGTAATCCAGTACGCAACTGGCGCCTTCCTGCTGCAGGATAAAGCGCTGCTGTCCGGGTTCATGAATAACGTCGGGCATGGAATCTCCTCTGTGCCGGTGCTCCCGTACCGGTATATGGCAGTTAAACAGTCGTCAGAATGAAGAGCCCGGCTGTTGCAGAAACTCCTGCTCTTCCTCTGTGGTTGTCCGCCCCAGTACGGCATTGCGATGGGGATAGCGGCCAAAACGATCGATAATGGCTTTGTGCCGGTGTTCAAATCTCAGGTTGTTCTCCAGCCCTGGCAGAGAAAACAGGCGCACCGCTTCTTCATGAATCCGCGCGGATTCACTGTGCATATAAGGCATGTAAAGAAACGCCCGCTGCATCAGATCCAGTTCAGCATCGGCCCCACAGGCAACGGCCTCCTGTGCCAGAACCAGCGCCTGCGGGTCCTGGGCAAACGCACGGGGGTCATCTCTGAAGAGATTGCGGGAGAACTGATCCAACACGATGATTTCTGCCAGCCTTCCTGCGGCTGTACTCCGCCAGTGAAAAGACTCGGCCGCCACGACCTGCGCATGGCATAAGGCAAACCGCTCCCTGATCTGCTGATCCAGCGCCGGGTCTTTGGCAAACCACTGTTTCGGAGTCAGTTCTGCAAACCAGAAGTTCAGGATCTCTGCACTGGTCATCATCATGTCCTCCTTCCGGCTTGCGTCATTCATGGCAAGCGGAACTGCAGCTCAACTTCAGCCCCGGTAATGCTTTCTTCCAGAGACCGTGGCGGCGCTTCCTGATCTTCATCCCAGTGCAGCTTGCCGGACAGGTTCATACCCGGCACCGGCTTCTGATAACTGAACACATCGGGCATACGCTGACTGCTGAAATCCCTGCTGCCGTCGCTGTCCCAGTTCATGTGCGGCAGGCTGAGGTCCAGCTTTCTGCGTTCACTGCCGGCCGGTTGCTGCAGAACACGGATGGATTCCAGCGGTTCGTACACAGAAGTGCTGTCGTCTGCCGTTGCCGTCTGCGCCTCGTGCGACCTGTCCGTATCAGCAGCAGCCATAGCCCCAGACCCGGCCTCTGTGCTGTCCGCGGCGGACGAATCCGGATCAGTATGTTCTTCCGGCGCTGCCGACTCCGTGTCAGACAGAGATGTAACGGCCGTTTCAGTAACAGTCACCGCGCTGACGCCGGCCTCCGGTTGCCGGCCACAGGCAAGCAGGGGCAAAGCCAGGAGGATACAGATGCCTGAAAGGCGTACTGGGTTCGGCAACATAGTCGGGCGGGATTCCTTAAACTCTCCGGTGATTGTAACGTCTGCCCCGGCAGAGGCATACATTCGACGGAGACGAGCGGAATTCGTTCCTCCGGTGTGCCGGATTGCGGCACATACAGGCATTTTTGCAACATCAGTCACAATCGGCACGGGGTGCACGGAATTTTCTTGCACAAGTTTCAGATCCACATCTATAATCACAATTACCTAATTTAGTAAATTAAGATATAAGTGAAGACGATTTACTTGTATCCACCGGATGCTGCTGCCAGACAGAACCACCCGGTGCTTCACCAGGAGATCTGCAATGAGTATCGAACGCGCTGTAACTGCCTTTGCCGGCATCATGATCCTGCTGTCTGTGGCCCTGACCTATTGGGTTCATCCGGGCTTTATCTGGTTCACCGTGTTTATCGGTGCGAACCTGTTTCAGCAATCTTTTACCGGTTTCTGCCCGGCATCCATTGCTATGGAGCGGGTGTTCGGGTTAAAAAGCGAAGTTGAACTTTATAAAGCGTCACAAAAATAATGGAATCCATTCATCTCCCTGAAAACGATGCACAGACAGCCGCTGACTTTCTGCGCTCACTGGCCAATGAACACAGATTACAGATTCTGTGTCATCTGCTGCAGGGAGAAATGAGTGTCGGTGAGCTGAACGCCCTGTTCCCGCTGAGCCAGTCCTCCCTGTCGCAGCATCTGTCGGTGCTGCGCAATCAGGGTCTCGTGTCCATCCGCAAATCCGCGCAGACCCGCTACTACTCCATTCAGGATCAGGATGTTCTGGGTGTGATCCGCCTGCTGAAGAACAAATTCTGCCCCGGAGACTGATCCGCCGGGCTTCCGCACTCGTTTTCATGTCCTGAAACGCGTATAGTCGCGGTTCCGTTTTATCTCTGTCAGACCCATCAGGACGCTTCTGTGATTTCCACCGCCAACATCACCATGCAGTTCGGCGCCAAGCCGCTATTTGAAAATATCTCCGTCAAATTCGGTGACGGCAACCGCTATGGCCTGATCGGTGCCAACGGTTGTGGTAAATCCACCTTCATGAAAATCATGGATGGTTCACTGGAGCCCACCACAGGTAACGTCAGCGTCAGCCCCGGTGAGCGTCTGGGTAAACTGCATCAAGATCAGTTCGCGTTCGAAGAATTCAACGTGCTGGATACCGTGATGATGGGTAACCGCGAACTGTGGGCGGTGAAAGAAGAGAAAGACGCCATCTACGCCAACCTCGAAGCGACCGAAGAAGACTACATGCGTGCCGCCGAACTGGAAGGTGAGTTTGCCGAAATGGACGGCTACACCGCCGAAGCCCGTGCCGGTGAACTGCTGTTGGGTGCCGGTATCGGTACCGAATTCCATAACGGCCCTATGTCGGAAGTCGCTCCCGGCTGGAAGCTGCGGGTGCTGCTGGCCCAGGCACTGTTCTCTGATCCTGACATCCTGCTGCTCGACGAACCGACCAACAACCTGGATATCAACACCATCCGCTGGCTGGAAGGTATCCTCAATGACATGAAGTGCACCATCATCATCATCTCGCACGACCGTCACTTCCTGAACGCCGTCTGTACCCACATGGCCGATATCGATTACGGCACTATCCGCATCTACCCGGGTAACTACGACGACTTTATGATTGCCTCGACCCAGGCACGCGAGCGCCTGCAGTCTGAAAACGCCAAGAAGAAAGCCCAGATCGCTGAACTGCAGCAGTTTGTGTCGCGCTTCTCGGCCAACGCCTCCAAAGCCAAGCAGGCCACCAGCCGTGCCAAGCAGATTGATAAGATCAAGCTCGACGATATCAAACCGTCCAGCCGTCAGAGTCCTTTCATCCGCTTCAATCAGGAAAAGAAACTGCACCGTCTGGCACTGGAGATTGAAGGTCTGTCACATCACTACGAGGGTGATGAGGATCTCTTCAGAAACACCAACTTCATGATCGAAGCCGGTGAAAAAATCGCTGTCATCGGCGCCAACGGCGTGGGTAAAACCACCTTCCTCAAGTGTCTGGTGAATGACATTGAGCCGACCGCCGGCACCATCAAGTGGGCAGAAAATGCCGACATCGGTTACTACGCTCAGGATCACGAATACGAGTTCGCCAAAGACCTGAACCTGTTCGACTGGATGGAACAGTGGAAGACTGAAAAGCACGACGATCAGGTCATCCGCGGCACTCTGGGTCGTCTGCTGTTCAATCAGGACGACATCAAGAAGAAAGTGAAGGTGTGCTCCGGTGGTGAAAAAGGCCGTCTGCTGTTCGGTAAAATCATGCTGGGTAACCACAACGTACTCATCATGGACGAACCGACCAACCACATGGATATGGAATCCATTGAGTCGCTGAACATGGCGCTGGAGATGTTCGAAGGCACACTCATCTTCGTATCGCACGACCGCGAATTCGTCTCGTCACTGGCAACCCGTATTCTGGAAATCCGCGACAATCAGATCGTCGACTTCCATGGCACCTACGACGATTACCTGAAATCTCAGGGCGTGGAATAAACGCCCGCCTTCAGTACTGAGTACTTCCCCCTGCCTTCATGGCAGGGGAACACAGCCTTCAGGCTTTTCCACACCGGTTTCTGCCGGCCGGGCTTGCATCCTTCCCCTGCGCTTTGCATACTCCCTGTCACAAAAGTTTCATATTAAATACCACATTTAATCCACCTTCTGCCCCTCCGGAGAAATTGCTGTGCGAGGCCTGCTGCTTACCCTGCTCCTGACCCTGATTCCTGTATCCGCTCCGGCTCTCTGCTGGGGTATGACTGACGCTGAAGCCATCAATGTTTCCGGCCGTCAACGCATGCTGTCGCAACGCATGATGAAGAACTACCTGATGATCGGCTCAGATGTAAAAACCACAGAAGCACAGGCACAGCTGGATGCTGCCGTTGCCCTGTTTGAAGAGCAGTTCCTGTCTTTGAGTGACTACGCCCCGGACTACACCATCCGCGAAAAACTGGCCAGTGTTGAAGCCATCTGGTTACCCCACCGGGAAAAAATCATCGCCGCGCCAGACCGTGCCCTTGCCCCAGCCCTGATGCAGGAAAACCTCAGCCTGCTCGCCGCCTGCCACGATCTGGTGATGGCCATCGAAAAACGCTCGGGCATCGACAGTGGCAAGCTGGTCAACATCTCCGGGCGTCAGCGTATGTTGTCGCAGAAAATTGCCAAATCCTACATGGCCATGTACTGGAAAGTGGATTCTCCTTACCTCGAAGACGAATTCCGTCAGGCAATCGACCTCTTCGATCAGTCCCTCACCGAACTGCAGAACTCCGGTAAGAACACCCAGCCACTGGCCGATGCCCTGACCCGGGTCCGCAATCAGTGGAAGTTTTCTCAATCAGGATTCAACCTCAGTAATGACGGCCGGTACGTACCGACCATCATTTCGGTAACCACCGAAAACATTCTGGGGCAGATGGACCGGATTACCGGTCAATATGAATCTCTGATGAACAGTGAGCAGCTCACAGCCTCCGCTTTCTGACCTCGTTTCTGTCAGGTGGCACGCCCTAACCTGAAGAGGTTATCCTGAAAGTCAGGTTGTGCTGCACTAACAGAGCTAATACTAAAGTTGTATTCACTCTCAGCCGGGTGGATAAGCAGCCATTGCTGGCCTATATCTTGAGTATTCCGCATTTCAGGATTACGCCAGCATGTACCGATTTTTTTTTACAGTCAGCGCTAAGGTTCTCCGGTCAATGACCGCTGTTAAGCCCGTATCCGGGGGGGCCTGCTGATGACACTGTCGACACGCATTACACTGGGCATCTGCTTCTTTGCCATTCTCCTGACCGGCATGTACGGTGCCGGCTTCTACGCCCATAAACAACTCAGTCAGACCATCGATTATGTGACCGGCCCGGCCTGGGATACAGCGGATGGCGCGATGGAAGCAACCATCGAAATCGAACACGAAATGCTGGTTATGGGGCAGCTGCTGGTTCTGGGTGAGCGGGACCATGGGGCAATTGACGAATCCCGGGCTGCCAGCCGCGAAGCCATTCAACGTATGATCGCTGCCGATCTGCTGGACAAAGGTCTGACAGAAAGCGTCCACACGCGCCTGCAGAACTTCAGCAGAGCCACCGATCAGTTGTGGAAAAGTTATACCGGCTATCTTGATCTGGCCGATCAGCTCAACGCCAACACCCGGGCACTGGCCGGGGTGAGTGCCGCTCTGGAAGAACAGGGTGATGCGGCGGTCGAATCTCTGGAGAGCGCTCCCTACACCTACACCAGCTGGAACAGTGGATTACGTGAAAAATGGATGGCCGCCGACGCCGGAATGGAAGCCAGCATTGCCTTTTATCAGCAACGCTATCTGTTGCAGCAGATGATCACCGGCGGCGTAAGCCCTGAACTGCAAAGCCAGATGGAAGACGCCTACTCGGCTTATATGGACTCTGTCGGCCGTATGCGCGAATCCGGGCTGTTCACGGATGCAGATCTGGCTGGCTACGAGCAACTGAGTCAGCAACAGCTGCAGATGATGAAAAACACCGTGGAGGCTCTGGCCATTCTGCAGCAGGACCGTGCAACCTATGAAGAAGACTCCAGACTGCTGCTGACCGCACTGGCAGAAATTGAAGAACAGGCCGACGGACAGGTTGAAGGGCAGCTGGATGGGATCGCTCTGACCAAGACCACAACCGCATTCATTATGGCCGGTATTCTGGTGGTGTGTCTGGTGGTTCTGGGGTTAAGTTGGCTCTACGCCCGTATGCGGGTCATCAGTACATTGCACAATATCGCAATCCGTATGAAAGAAGTGGCGGAAGGGGACGGCAACCTGAGCCTGCGTCTGCCTTCCAACTCTTCAGACGAACTGGGCGATATCTGCCGCTCTTTTAACCGCTTTGTCGGTAAGATCTCGGACATCGTAGCGACCGTCAACAAAAGCAATCATGAGCTGGAAGATGGTATTACCACCAGTGTCGGTCTGGCACGCCGTATTGCCTCCGAGGCCGAAGAGACTGCCACCAGCTGCAGCAGTGCCACCCGTGAAATTACCGAAGTGCGCAGCGTGGCAAACAACATTGCCGCTAACTGCAGTAAGGTGGCAACCGAAACCCGCGAGACCGAAACCATTGTCACCGACAGTCAGAAACAGATTGAGAACGCCATCCGCACAACCATGTCTCTGGCAGAATCCGTACGCTCCTCCGGGGCACTGGTGCGGAACCTGAAAAACCAGACCGATCAGATTGACCGTCTGATTGCAGTGATTGCCGATATCTCAGAACAAACGAACCTGCTCGCTCTCAATGCCGCCATTGAAGCGGCCCGTGCCGGTGAGCAGGGTCGCGGATTTGCGGTCGTGGCTGACGAAGTACGTGACCTGGCCACCCGCTCTGCCAACTCCTCCCAGGAAATCAATCAGCTGATCCGCAGTATCGTCGACGCGACCGATCAGGTCGTCAGCATCATGACGGAATCCTCCGAACAGGCCGCCGGTACCGCCAGTACCTCGGAAGCTGCGGGGCAAAGCATGAACCTGGTACTGGAGCATATCCGGGTGATCAACGATCAGGTGCAACATGTCTCAGAAGCAGCACAGAAGCAGTCAACAACACTCAACGGTGTCACCGCAACGGTGAACAGCATGGCACAGCAGGCCAGCCGCTCATCCTCCGGTGCGCATGAGTCAGTTGCTGTCAATGAACACCTGAAAGAACAGGGAGCGAAGCTCAGTCAGGCAATGTCGCAGTTTCAGGTCTGAGGGCCGCAGCCCTCACTCCTGACAACTGAAGCGGAAACTGTCATCCAGATCGAGTGGCAGATACAGAGAACTGAGCCCCAGTGCATTCATGTCATCGCAGAACTCTGCACGTGTTGCTGAGTCCTGCAGGGCATCCGAATATTCAGCATGCAGAACAGCCTTACCCGCTTCAATAAACGGCAATGTCATGTCGCATTCCTGATATTCCCAGCACTCTTCATTCACTGCGAAATCAAAGTACGTCACCAGATCTTCAATCTGATCGAGGTCGTTTTTCAGGCCCACCAGCAGACCCACTTCGTGAGCAGCGTCTGCAATGAAGCGGTTGTAACTGAGCTGATCATCGTAGGTCAGATCAAAACCCGGGTCATTCAGGTAGCCGTCCATATTGTCCGGCTCAACCCCATCGCAGCCCTTATCCGCCGCAATCCCAAGGCGCACTGCCATGATGTCGCGCACGCTGTCAGCACGGATATCCAGCCAGCGCTCACCTTCCCACCCGTCAAGGTTATTACCTAAAACAGCCTCGGGAAAATCACCCGCATCATCACGCCATTCTTCATAGGAACCACCGGAGAAATAACAGATCACCAGTCTGCCCTGCTGCTGCAGCTCCGCTATCTGGCTTGCGGACGTGTCGAACAGATCGATATCGTACAGCGTCACGTCGTAGCCCGTATTCAGTGTGCCCTGCAGTTGCCATTGCCATGTGGTACCGGCATCAACAGACGCGTCGATCACAACAATACCGCGGTCGGTTCCGACTTCTTCAGGGTCATCATCGCTGCCAGAACTGCCACCACAACCCACCAGACTGGCAGCAATCAGGAAAGGAGTCGTCAACAGAGAAGCCGTCTGTAATTGAGGTAAACGAAAAAACGTCATAAATGCTCCGGAAAAGTCCATATTCATTCAGTTAAGCACAGCCTGTGCGGGGTAGCAGTGAGGTTTTTGTTAAGCGTTTTTCCTGCGGTTGGCGCGGTAGACTGCGCCAACCACATTCACCTGCTCCTGATGCGCTGCCAGCCAGTCACGCATTTCCAGAGGAAAACGTGAAATATCCGGCCAGTCGATGCCGTATTCAACCGGCATAAAGGTCGGTGCCAGAAAGGCACAGGCCGCCAGATCGGCACGGGTCAGCTGGTCACCGACCAGAAACTGGCCATCAGCATATACCGACGCGATCTCTTCAAGGTGTTGATTAATGGTCTGCTCAGCTGCCGCAGCAGTCGTGTCATTAATGCGCATTTTTGCGCGCATGATCTGAGCAATTTTGAAAAAGAAAATGCGGAATACGATTTTCATTGGCAGAGAGTGCCCGAAGGTCAGCAGAGGCACGGCCAGAGACGGTTTATCCAGCAGATAATGATAAGAATACAGACGGGTTGCCGGCCCCAACTGAGTATCGTACAGCGCTTCCTGCTGTCGCGCCTGTTTTGCAGCCATGTCATCTTCCGGAGTCAGAGACGGCTGCGGCTGCAGCTCATCCAGATAATCAATAATTGCCGCTGACCCCTGAATGATTTTATCGCCATGCTTAAGCAGAGGCACCGTCGTTTGCGGTGCTATCGCTCTGATGGTTTTAATGTGAGCACCGGGCAACAGATTGACCGTGCGGTATTCCAGCCCTTTAAAATCCAGTGCCCAGCGGACTTTTTCGCAGAAATGCGACACCGGAAACTGATACAGCACCAACTCATTCATTGTGGTATTCCTTTTTAGTATTCCGGCTTAATGACGTTGTTTTCAGCGACTCAGGTTTTTAATACCGTTCTGTAATGCGCTCCAGTATTCCACGACATCGGTCAGCGGCGGCTCACCGTCAAACATCTCTGGTGGTGCCACTTTTTTACCACGGTAAATGCAGGCTTCTTTCACCAGCCCGGTGGCAACCAGGGTATTTTTTACATAAAAATCATGCTGAAAATAGACGTATTTTTCATCCCAGCTGAGCAGTCTGGTATCCATTCTCAGTTTTGCCAGAAAAGCCACCGGGCGGATATAGACCATATCCTGGGCAGCCAGCATACGCAGCCCGGGTTTCTGTTTTAATTCTGTTTTATATCCCCGCCAGGCATCGAAGCGCCCTAATTCCATAAAACTGAAAAACCGGTAATTCGGCAGATGATCACGCCAGCCCATATCGTGCAGCTGAATCCGGTAATGAAGGCTGGCTGTTGAAAATAATCCACGGTCTGTTTTTCCGGCCAGCCAGAGCAGGAAAAAACGGATCAGCATGTTCATGGCTGCAATACTCCCGGCAGGCTAACAATACGCGGCCATTTCCAGAAAAGCAGGCAACGCCGGCCCGCCACTGTGCCGTAGTTCTGTTGAATGCCCCGATAGTACAGACCCGTACCACCGAGGGCAATCTGAAGAACAGCTGAGGCCGCGACGTCAGCCAGAGATTATCTGGGCTGCTTCCACCACAGATAAACACCCGGCAGCACCAGCAGCGTCAGCACAACCGCACTGACCATTCCCCCGACCATGGGCGCCGCAATACGGCTCATCATCTCCGATCCGGTACCGCTGCCGTACATAACCGGCAGAAGACCGATAATCACCGAAGACGCTGTCATCAGTACCGGGCGCACCCGCATACCAGCGCCGTGCAACACCGCCTGCTGTAACGCCTGCCGGTCAGGCTCAATGCCCTGCTCTGCACAGGTTTTCCGCATCTGCTTCACGGCCTGATCGAGATACACCAGCATGATGACACCGATCTCAGTGGCGACGCCGGCAAGGGCGATAAACCCCACCCCGACGGCTACGGAGAAGTTGTAACCCAACAGGTACATGAGCCAGATGGCACCCACCATGGCCAGCGGCAGCGTACCCATGATGATCAGCACTTCGGTGGCGTTGCGGAAATTCAGGTACAGCAACACCATGATGATCGCCAGTGTCAGCGGTATGACGTAGGTCAGCTTGTCTTTCGCCCGCAGCATGTACTCGTACTGACCGGACCAGTTCAGGGAGTAACCCGGAGGCAGTGACACCTCGTCCGCCACCACCGCCATCGCCTGTTCAACATAGGTGCCTATGTCGACGCCATCGATGTCGATGAAGGTCCAGCCGTTGATACGTGCATTTTCACTTTTGATCGCTGGCGGACCGTCTTCGACGTAAATATCCGCCACGTCCGCAAGCGCAATGCGCTGCCCTGAGCTGGTCACCACCGGCAGCAGTTTCAGCTGCTCCGGCGAATTACGCAGCTCCTGCGGGTAACGCAGGTTGACCGGGTAGCGCTCCAGACCTTCCACCGTCTGAGTGACGTTCATTCCCCCCACCGCAGTGGCCACAACCTGTTGCACATCGGCGATATTCAGACCGTATCGCGCGGCTTGATCGCGCTGAATATCGACCTTGATGTAACGCCCGCCAGCCACCCGCTCAGAATAAACAGAGGCAGTTCCCGGTACCGTCTGCAGTACCTGCTCCAGGCGCTGGCCAATGGCCTCAATTTCGCGGATATCCGGGCCGGCAACCTTGATCCCGACCGGGGTTTTTATGCCGGTGGACAACATATCGATCCGGGTCTTGATCGGCATCACCCAGGCGTTAGTCAGACCCGGAAATTTCACCAGCGCATCGAGTTCTTTTTTCAGGCCTTCGGTGGTCATACCCTCTCGCCATTGGTCCCGCGGCTTCAGCTGGATAAAGGTCTCGATCATGGTCAGAGGAGCCGGGTCGGTGGCGGTTTCGGCACGGCCGATTTTACCGAACACGCTCTCAACCTCAGGCACTGTGGCGATGAGTTTATCCGTCTGCTGCAATATCTCACGGGCTTTACCCACGGAAACGCCCGGGTACGTGGTCGGCATGTACATCAGATCGCCTTCGTCCAGCGGTGGCATAAATTCACTGCCGATTTTGCTCACCGGCCAGAAGCCGATGGCAGTAACAACCAGCGCCAGTACCAGGGTCGCTCTCGGGAACCGGAGTACCTGTTGCAACAGCGGCATATACAAGGCTGTCAGGGCACGGTTGAGCGGATTTCTGTGCTCCGGAAGTACCTTACCGCGGATAAAATAGCCCATCAGAACCGGCACCAGTGTCACCGCCAGTGCCGCACTGGCGGCCATGGCGTAGGTTTTGGTGAAGGCCAGTGGCGAGAACATGCGCCCTTCCTGCGCTTCCAGCGTAAACACCGGAATAAAACTCACGGTAATGATCAGCAGGCTGAAAAATAACGCCGGGCCGACTTCGGCAGCAGATTCCGCCACAACCTGCCAGCGGTTGCTGTCCGTCAACGGGGTCCGCTCCATGTGTTTGTGCATGTTCTCAATCATCACGATAGCCCCGTCAATCATGGCACCGATGGCGATGGCAATACCGCCGAGTGACATGATGTTGGCGTTCAGTCCCTGCAGATGCATCACGATGAAAGCGGTGAGAATGCCCACCGGCAGGCTAATGATGGCCACCAGACTGGAGCGGACATGAAACAGAAACACCACGCAGACGAGTGCCACGACCACGAATTCTTCCAGCAGTTTATGCCAGAGGTTATTCACGGCCCGTTCGATCAGCCGTGAGCGGTCGTACACAGTGACGATTTCAACGCCGTCCGGCAGACCGGACCGGAGGCTCTCGAGCTTGTCCTTGATACCGGCGATGGTCTGCTGCGCGTTTTCACCGGAACGCATAACCACAATGCCTCCCACCACTTCACCTTCACCGTTCAGCTCGGCAATACCGCGGCGCATCTGTGGCCCGGTGCCGATATCGGCCACGTCTTTCAGGCGCAGTGGCGTGCCGTTAACATTCAGCCCCAGAGGAATGTTTTCCAGATCCTCCACTCCCTGGATGTAGCCCGACGTGCGCACCATGTATTCCGCTTCAGCCATTTCCACCACGGACGCACCAACTTCCTGATTGCCACGCTGAATCGCCTGCTGAATGTGCGACATGGGCATATTGAAAGCGCGCAGTTTCTCCGGGTGAACCTTGACCTGATACTGTTTGACCATGCCACCGACGGCAGCGACCTCTGACACACCGTGCACCGTCTGCAGCTCGTATTTGAGAAACCAGTCCTGCAGGCTGCGCAGCTGACTGATATCGTGCTGGCCGCTGCGGTCTGTCAGGGCATAGATGTAGACCCAGCCGACACCGGTGGCGTCTGGCCCGAGTTGTGGCCGGGCATCGGCGGGTAAGGTTGGCGCGACCTGTGAGAGGTATTCCAGTACCCGGGAACGGGCCCAGTAAGTATCCGTGTTTTCATCGAAAATAACGTAAACGTAGGAGTCCCCGAAGAAGGAATAGCCGCGCACAGTGACAGCCCCGGGTACCGAAAGCATGGCGGTGGTCAGCGGATAGGTCACCTGATCTTCCACCACCTGAGGCGCCTGCCCCGGGTAACTGGTTTTGATGATGACCTGCACATCCGACAGATCCGGAATGGCATCGACCGGGGTATTTTTCAGTGACCAGCCGCCGATGCCCGTCAGAATGAGCGTCAGCAGCACCACAAAAAAGCGGTTATGTACCGACCAGCGGATAACGCCCTCTATCATGGTTTGCCCTCCATGCTGTGCTGGCTGTGATCCATCTCCATTGAGTTGTGATCCATGGTGCTGTGATCCATAGAGCCGTGATCCATAGAGCCGTGATCCATAGAACTGTGATCCATAGAACTGTCATCCATAGAGCCGTGATCCATCGTGCCGTGGTCCATGCTTTCAACGCCGCTCTCAGACGCATCCTCCAGCCGGTGAATGTCACGGATTACATACCCACCACCCGGCTCTTTGCGGATGGTGATGTGCAGTGCCATTCCCGGTTTCAGTCCTTCCAGATCCACGCCATCGGCGACGTTGAAATCCATGGTCATGGCCGGCCAGTTCCAGGCTGCAATCGCATCGTGAGTGAGGTTCAGTGTACGTCCGGCGGCCATCACCGCTTCAACACGGGCAGCCACTGAGACCGTCTGCGGTGGCGCAGCCTTGCTGTCTGCGGCGTCATCCGCTCCATGATCCATGCGCACAAAGTCGGAGGTTTTGCTCGATTCAGAATCGATCAGGAACTGCGCCGATGTGACGATGCGGTCGCCATCTTCCAGTCCGGACAGGATCTCAACCTGTTCTTCACTGATGATTCCGGGCGTAACCGCAACAGACTTGAACCGGCCTTCGCCTTTAGCCAGTACCACCCGGTTCTGATGGCCGGTGCGGATCAGAGCTTCCCGTGGAATCAGCAGCGTATCGGTCTGCGCTCTGGCAGCGATGCGCAACCGGGCAAACATACCGGGCTTCAGATAACCGTCGGGGTTATCCACATGGATACGGATCTTCACGGTACGGGTCTGGCTGTCCAGAGTGGGATAAACGTAGTCAACCTGCCCCTGCCAGAGACGCCCGGGCAGGTAATCCAGTGTCATCTGCACTGCATCTCCCTGCCGGACCAGAGCCGCCTGACGTTCAAAAACCTCCCCGATCACCCAGATATGCTGCGGCTGGCCAATCGACATCATCTCCATACCGGGTTTGACGTACATGCCTTCACGCACCATCAGGGCATCCAGAACCCCGGACTGCGAAGCCAGGAGGGTGATGGTCTGACTGACCTGACGGGTGGATTTAAGACGCCGTATTTCGCTGTCAGGCACCTGCAGTGCAGACAGACGTTCGGTCGCCGCGGCAATCAGGGCCGGACTGTTGCGTTTCAGGGCCAGCAGCAGTTCTTCCTGAGCGTTCACCAGAGCCGGGGAATACAGCGCGTACAGGGGTTCACCCGCCACGACCGGATCCCCGGCCGCTTTGACATAGAGTGTTTCGATCCAGCCCTCGACTCTGGGATGAATGTGCAACAGACGGTCTTCGTCGTACTGCACGTAACCCACCGTAGCGACGTTGCGGTCGAGGGTTCCACGGCTGACCAGTGCGGTCCGCACGCCGAGGTTGTTGACGACATCCGCAGAAATCCTGACGGTCCCGGCATCCTCTTTCTCGCCGGCGTCTTCATAGACCGGGATCAGGTCCATGCCCATCGGCGATTTGCCCGGCTGGTCACGACGGTAGTTCGGGTCCATTGGCGCAACCCAGTAGAGAGGTTCATTGCTGTCGCTGGCAGCAGCTGTACCGCTGCTCTGCACCTGTTGACCGGTACCGATGACATAACCGATGGCACCTGTCACCACGACTGAGACAGCAAGAATGGCAATGGCTTTGTTCAGTGGAATATTCATGGCTGGAATCCTTCTTCTTCATTGCCAGCGACGGTCAGCAGGTATTGCAGCCCGGCAATGGTTTTTAATCGTTCGGCACGGATGGACAGGTAATCAATGCGTGCGTTGAGTTCGTCGATACGCGCACGGATGGCCTCGGTAAAATCGCCATCGTCGTTGTTGTAGGCCGTCAGTGCTGCATCGGCCTGTTCGGCCATCTGCGGCAGTAACTGCCCGCTGTAGAGTGCCTGCCGCTCTTCAAGACGTCTGAGTCCGGCCATGGCGGTTTCCAGTTCGGCCATCATCTGCCGCGCCAGCAGCAGTTTTTCCGTTTTCAGCGCCTCGGCACGGGCACTCGCTGCACCCACGTCTTTATCCTGGCGGTTGCCGGGAAACAGCGGCACATCAAAGGTCACACCAACGGTGAAGAGGTCAGCCCGATCGCGGCCCGTCAGATCGTCCTCGCGATACCCGTACTGAGCGAACAGCCCCCATTCCGGCCGGTACTTCTGCCGGGCAAGCTCAACGCCGGTGTCCATAGCGTCGATGCGCTGATCAAACGCCAGCAGGGCCGGATGATGACGGATCTGCCGGTACAGCGTCTGATCGCTGCCGGTCTCTGTGGGCAGCGCCGGGGCTGACCAGTCATCCGGGAACGTCTGCGGCAATGGCCGCTGGGCCTCGGCTCCAATCCACTCGGCCAGCTGTTCGCGCGCCGTATCCTGTTGCTGACGTACCACCGTCAGCCGGTCTTCAAGCCGGGTGATCTCCAGCTGAGCACGGATGATGTCCTGCTGCCGGGCACCGCCGGAGGCAGAGGCATAACCGGCCACAGTGGCGTCTGCCAGGTGCTCAAACAGCGCGCGGTCCTGTCCGATCAGACGGATGGTTTCCTGAGCCCGGAAAACCTCCAGCCACAGCTGAGTGACCCGGGTGGTCACGCGCGCCTCCCGGTCCTGTCTCAACAAAGGTTCCTGTGCGGCCAGTTCCTGCTTCTGACGGCGGCCCAGGCCCCGGCTGTCACCGCGGGGAAACATCTGAGTGATCCCCACCGTGAGCTGGGTCATCGGCTCCTGATGAATATCAAAGGTATCCACCGGGAAGTTGGACGCCGCCAGGCTGACCTTCGGGTCCGGCAGTGCTGCTGCCGCCACAGACTCATTCCTCAGTGCCTGTTCGCGATACTGACTGCCACTCAGCCAGGGATCCTGCGACACCGCAGCTTCGAGAGCCTGTGTCAGGGTCAGAGCGCTGCCCCTGTCTGGCCCGGCAGCGGCTGCACAGACCGTGGCACTGAGCAACAGCAGCGCGGCTGCCATACTCTGAATTTTCATAATGTCTTTCCTTTCGGTGGAACGCGCTTTCGTCCGGCGTGCGCACACAGAGCTTGCCGCACGCACGGCAATAACAGAGCTGTCGTGTTTATGGGACGTTATGGGGTGTGAAGCCCGGGATAAATGCGGTAACTACCTGAATTTCAGGCGTACCTGTCCTGTATCAGCGGGAAATGGGTGGGCGGAACAGGGAACCTGATTCCTGAGAAAGATAAGCGAGGGTGTAGCGGGTGTTGAGCACCGGAGCCGGATTCAGACCGAGAATCTGAGCCGGTGTGACGACCGCCACGGCCACCACAGAGACACAGTCCATTGCCGAACACTGATCGTGATCGCAACAGCTCATGGGGGTATCCAGAGTACGAGAAGCGCCCGACAGAGTCTGATGGGCCATGTGATGGGACGCCGGAACAGCATCCGGGCTTGCGGCGGATGCGTGATGACGATGGTCCATCATCACCGCAGCGCTATCGGCCATGACCGCGGTGTTCTGGCGATGGTCGCAGGGAAACGGCACGCCCGCAAACGACTCACTGGCGAACGCCAGCAGAGCCAGAAAAGCGAGGCAGGTTTTAAACCGGATCATCCGCATTCATCAACAACATCGGCATGGATTTACGTTTCATACTACTCCCCGTTATCCCGCATATTCAAGCACTGGCTGCCAGCCACATGAATCTGCCGCACATAATACGCGGCCTCCGTCACTGACGGGGGTGAGCCCCGGCAGCCCGAGAACACGGCCTTCGACCCGGATGACCGGCCAGACCGGACGCAGCCAGACGGGTACCTGTTGCTCCTGCCACAGCTGCTTGGCCGTCCGCGACGGTCGACCTGGCCAGGGTACTTTCAGGGCATCAATATCTGCGGCGGCGACCAGCTCAGCCCCCATTGCAAGCACATCCGTTCCGGCGTCTGTCTGTACCACCCCACCACACCAGACAAGGGTGGTGGAAGTCAGCTGGCACGGCTGCGGAGCAGACTCTGGCAAGCGCCAGGCGTACAGCGCATCACCGAAGCGCTGCAGGGTATGACCGGCGTAGGGCACCGACGGATGACGGTCAGGGTCCGCGACCAGGCACTGACTCAGCCAGTGCGGCAGTTTGTCCCCCTGGAACGGCGGCAGGCCGTTGCGTTGCAGCCAGAGATTCAGTGCGTGATGAAAATACGCCGGACCCAGTGCCTTCAGCGCCCCCAGGTCCAGTGCCAGGGATGCCGTACAGGGCCAGTTACAGGGCATCAGTAACGGCTCCAGCCGGTCAGTCAGCAATGTCGTCAGCAGGGCCTGGTCCTGCTGCAGACGCTGCGCCGTCGCGGCCAGCCGCTGGCTGATGTTCGGGGTCCGCCCGGCCAGAACTGGCAGGACGTCATGACGCAGCCAGTTGCGGTCATAGGCCCTGTCGTGATTGCTCGGGTCCTGTACCCAGTGTAACTGCAGCCCACGCGCCGCCACTTCCAGTTCAGCCCGGGGCAGAGACAGCCAGGGCCGCAGCAGCAGGCGTGTGTCTCCGGACTGCGCAGTCAGAGGGCGTCGGGCAGGCATGGCCGAGAGACCGTTCAGACCACTGCCACGCAACAGGCGCAGCAGAAGTGTTTCCGCCTGATCATCGGCATGGTGAGCAAGTAACAGCAACGCATCCGCGGGCAACAGAGCGTCAAACGCCTGATAGCGGGCGGCGCGGGCAGCGGCTTCGATACCCTGCCCGGCTGTTTCGACCACCACTTTCTGTGCCTGAAAAGCCACACCCAGACTGTCACAGAGCTGACCGCACAGCTGTTGCCAGTGATCGGCCTCCGCCATCAGCTGATGGTTGATGTGAATGGCCGTCAGGCGCTCGCGCCAGGCAGGATCACGGGAAAGACAGTGCAGCAGCAGCACGGAGTCCAGGCCGCCACTGAGGCCGAGATACAGAGGGCGCTGGGGATATGGCGCTATCGAGGCACTGAGCAGCGCGATCAGCTGGTCTGTCACTGCGCCCGGCTCAGGCCATTCATGAAAAGACCAGCTCCACAGCGTTTTCGCCGAAGGCATACTTCAGTTCCTGCAGCTGCTCATCCGTCGGGTTTACACACCACTGATCATCAAGGCGGATATCGCAGCAGGCCACTTCATTGCTGTACGACAGCACCACAGGACAGCCATTTTCCAACGGCTGCAGCAGCCCTTTCAGCTGCTGACACAGGCCGCTCTGCTGAGCGTCAGAGGCTGTGACTTTCACTTTCAGGGCACGGGCAAAATTAAGCCGCGCCTGAGCGATTTCCGTGGCACTTCTGCCGGTTGCTTTCAGGCCACCGGAATAATCGTCGTGGCTGACAATCGCTTCGAGCACCAGTACCTTGTCTTTGGCGATGGTCTCACGCACCTGATCGTAGATGTCGGCAAACAGCGCGACTTCCATCCGGCCTGAGCGGTCATCGAGGGTCACAAAACACATGGTATCGCCGCGCTTGTTTTTCATCAGGCGCATATCAACCACCAGACCGGCGAGTTTCTGCGGACTTTTGCTTTCCTGCAGATGCGACAGTCGGGTCGGCACCAGCTGGCGCACTTCCGCTTCGTATTCATCAAACGGGTGACCAGTGACATACAGACCCAGCGTATCTTTCTCGCCCTGCAGACGTTCTTTCAGCGACCAGTCACGTACCCGGCGGTGACGTTCATAAACATCGGTGGTCGAGGCCGCTTCTTCCTCAGCCTCACCGAACAGATCGAACATACCGGCGGCTTCGTTGGCGGCCGCCTGCCCGGCACTTTTTATGGCGTCTTCAATACTGGCCATCAGCACCGCACGCTGCGCGGTGAATTCGAGGTTGTCGAACGCGCCACAACGCACCAGTGCTTCCAGCACGCGTTTGTTGATGCGTTTGCCATCGACGCGCTGGCAGAAGTCGAACAGATCGCGGAAATTACCACCGGCGGCGCGGGCCTCTTTAATGGCTTCAATCGGGCCTTCACCCACACCTTTCACCGCACCCAGACCGTAGACGATGGCGCCGTCATCGTTCACGGTAAAACCGTAATCCGACTGATTCACATCCGGCAGTACCAGTGTCAGCCCCATCTCGCGACATTCTTCAATAAAGGTCACCACCTTGTCGGTGTTCTGCATGTCGGAGGTGAGTACCGCCGCCATAAACGGCGCCGGATAATGGGTTTTCAGCCACAGAGTCTGGTACGACACCACGGCGTAGGCCGCCGAGTGCGATTTGTTAAAGCCGTAACCCGCGAACTTTTCTACCAGGTCGAAGATCTTCATCGCCAGTTCGGGGTCGACATCCACCGAGATGGCACCTTCGCGGAAAATATCGCGCTGCTTGGCCATTTCTTCGGGCTTTTTCTTACCCATGGCACGACGCAACATGTCGGCACCACCGAGCGTATAACCCGCCAGCGCCTGGGCGATCTGCATCACCTGCTCCTGATAGACGATAACGCCGTAAGTCGGCTCCAGAATCTCTTTCAGGTTGTCGTGCTGGAAGTCCGGGTGCGGGTAGGCGACCTTGGCGCGGCCGTGTTTCCGGTTAATAAAGTCGTCCACCATGCCGGATTCCAGTGGCCCCGGACGGAACAGCGCCACCAGGGCGATCATGTCTTCGATGTTATCGGGTTGCAGACGGCGGATCAGATCTTTCATACCGCGCGATTCCAGCTGGAATACCGCGGTGGTTTTGGCTTCTTTCAGCAGTTTGTAAGAGGCAGGATCATCCAGTGGGATGTGATTGATATCCACCGGCGGCAAGCCCAGTTTTTCCTGCTTGGCATTGATGGTCTCCAGTGCCCAGTCGATGATGGTCAGGGTCCGCAGACCGAGGAAGTCGAACTTCACCAGACCGGCTTCTTCGACGTCGTTTTTATCGAACTGAGTCACCAGACCCGTGCCATCGGGCTCACAGGCGGTCGGCGAGAAGTCGGTCAGCTTGGTTGGCGCAATCACCACACCCCCGGCGTGTTTACCGGTCTGACGGGCGATACCCTCGAGCTTGACCGCCATCTCCCAGATTTCAGCGGCTTCTTCGTCGTCGTTGAGGAACTCTTTCAGCAGCGGTTCGGAGTCGAGGGCTTTTTCCAGCGTCATGCCCGGGTCGCCCGGAATCAGCTTCGACAGCTTGTCCGCCAGACCAAACGATTTACCCTGCGCCCGCGCCACGTCACGCACGACTGCGCGTGCCGCCATGGTGCCGAACGTCACGATCTGGGATACCGCTTCACGGCCATAGTTATCGGCCACGTAGGCGATCACCTTCTCCCGGTCTTCCATACAGAAGTCGATATCGAAGTCGGGCATGGAGACCCGTTCCGGGTTCAGGAATCGTTCGAACAGCAGGTCGTATTCAAGCGGATCAAGGTCGGTAATTTTCTGCGCGTAAGCCACCAGAGAACCGGCACCAGAACCCCGTCCCGGCCCCACCGGAATGTCGTGGTCTTTGGCCCACTGGATAAAGTCCATCACGATCAGGAAGTAACCCGGGAACCCCATCTGGATGATGATATCCAGCTCGAACTTCAGGCGTTCATCATAGGGCTTACGCTTTTCGGCGTACTCGGGGGAATCCTTAGGTACGTCCGCGAGGATGACATCGAGACGTTCCTGCAGGCCGACTTCGGAAATATGGCGGAAGAAATCGTCTTCGCTCATGCCCTCCGGAATCGGGTAATCCGGCAGGTAGTATTTGCCCAGCTCCACTTCCACCGAACAGCGCTTGGCAATCTCAACCGTGTTCTGAATGGCCGACGGAATATCCTTAAACAACTCCGCCATTTCCTCAGCAGAACGGAAATACTGCTCTTCGGAATATTCGCGCGGGCGACGTTTATCATCCAGCGCAAAACCCTGACCAATAGAGACCCGGGTTTCGTGGGCTTCGAATTCATCGGATTTGATAAAACGCACGTCATTGGTGGCGACTAAGGGCATATTCAGTTTCGCCGCCATGGCCTGACCGGCGCGGATCAGCGCTTCTTCGCCCGCACGCCCGGTGCGCTGGATCTCAAAGAAAAAACGGTTGGGGAAGTGCTCCAGATATTCCGCCGCCAGTGCCTCGGCACTGTCGAGCTTACCTTTGATGATGCGTTGGCCAATATCTCCGTCACGACCACCTGACAACAGGATCAGTCCACCGGCTTTCTCCCACAGCCACTCTTTGCGGACGATGGCGCGGTCGTGAATCTGGTTCTCAGCGTAACCCTTCGAGATCAGCTCACGGATGTTGAGATAACCCTCGGCGTTCATGCACAACGCAGTGATGCGGAACGGCGCGTGCGGATCTTCCGGGTTATCCAGCCACAGATCCGCGCCCAGAATGGGCTTTATTCCGGCACCCAGCGCGGCCTTGTAGAACTTCACCAGTGCGAACATGTTCATCTGGTCGGTCAGCGCCACCGCCGGCATGCCCTGCTGCTCTGCTGCGGCCACCAGCTTCTTCACCCGCACGGTGCTGTCGTAGAGTGAAAACTCTGAATGAACTCTCAGGTGAACAAACTGGCTGGTCATAAATACTGATCCTTTTTCTCTGCCACGATTGTAACGGATTTTTCCCGCTCAGGCTGCGGGCACGCCCGCTGCAGCCCCCTGAGCAAAGAGTCACACAGATGTTTCGCGGCTGTCATATACAGGTCATATTCGGCAGCTAATTTAGCCTCCGTTGACAAAGCACAGGGAACCCTGACAGATGTGACTTGTCATTCTATCAGTTGCGTCTACAGTTAAAGTGGCACAGCTGATGCACGCTCCATCTTATTGAAAAGACTGGATTAAGAAAAACCAAGGAGAAAACAGTGTCTGACTACATTGAAGAAATGCTCGACATTGATGTCGATGACTATGACGACGACGGTGACGACGCCGTAGAAATGTGAGCGGGGGTTATCTCCCTGCCCAAGCTGTTCCGGTAACGTCCCGGAGCCTCGCCCGTCCAGCGCCTGAAGGCGCGCTGGAAGGCACCCACCGAGCCAAATCCCAGTACATACGCAATTTCGCCCAGTGTTAACGCGGTATCCCTCACGTACGATTCCGCCAGTTCCTGCCGCGTCTGATCCAGCACCTGCTGAAAGGTGACCCCTTCTGCCTGTAAACGCCGCCTGAGTGACCAGGGCGTCGTATTCAGACGACGGGCTATCATCTCCAGCCGTGGCGCCTGACCATTGAGCAGCGGGCTGATCGTCGCCGCTACCCGGTCACGGCTGCTGAGACCGGCCTGCAGCCGGGTCAGTTCATGATCGGCTTCGCGCCGCAGTTTTTCATGCACCGAGGCGCAATGCTGAATCACGGGCGCAGACAATGCACCAGAATGAAGCACCAAACTGTTGGACGCCGCGCCGAAGCGGACTTTGCACGGAAAGTAACGACGGTACTGATCGACGTATTCAGGTTCTGGAAATTCAATCTCCACCGCCGCTACCAGATCTGTGCGGCCAGTCAGTCGGGTCAGCAGCTGATACCAGCTGCTCAGGGCCATATCGACCACAAACAGGTTGTAATCGTTATAGGGGCTGATGCTGTAGAAGGTCAGCTGGCCGCTGCCATTGTGCTGACGGAAACTGGAGGTGCCGCGGGAGTTAAAACTCGACAGCACTTCGTACTGGGTCAGTACCTGGCAGGCCTGACGCAGATCGGCGGCGGTCAGTGCCAGCAAACCGGCTTTACCGAAATGACTGGCCTGCATGTGCAGACCCATTTCCAGACCCAGTGCCGGGGTATGACAGCGGCGGATGGCATCGTGCCCGAGTCGCATAAAGCGCGGGATACTGATGCGGGCATCCGGGGATGACAGAGTTTCCGGCGGGATGCTGTAATCTGCCAGCAGGGATGCGGCGTTACCACCGAGGGCCGTCACGGTGCGTGACAGAACCTCAACATAAGTGACACTGAGATCACCGAGTTTCATAAGCCCCGGGCAGATGAGTTCTCAGGCATCGAATCCCCCCGAAGAGCCCCCGGAGCTGCGGGTCTTTTCCGTACCTTCAGCACCCTTCTCCGGATCTTCCGCGCCGGACTCTTCCTTACCCAACTCTTCGCCAGGCACACTATCACCGGCAGAGGGTGCATTCTGAGAATCCTCATGTTCTATGGTTCCGGCAGCAGCAGCACCGTTACCACCCAGAATCGGGCTGTCCGGCTCATAAAAATTGAGCAGAAACTGATAACTGAGTGACAGTACGATCAGCGACAACAGGGTGGCCAGATAGGAACCTGCCAGACCGACCAGCTGCATCAGTGCCCCCTCGGCCAGAATCGCCAGCAGCGTCAGAGGCAGGGTCAGAAGTACCGGCAGAACCAGCACCACAATCACCAGACTGTTGCCATTGCCTTTACTCATGGCCCAGGCACGGGACAGCGGGCTTTTATACCCGAGTGCAATTTCCGGCAGAGTGACAGACAGCCGCGCCAGAAAATAACTCGCCGCCAGAACGCCGACCAGCATCATAATCACAGCAATGTCTTTGCCGAATGCGAAACCAACCATAGTGAATACCAGCACCAGAAACGCCGACAGAATGCCGATCTGAATGCCACGCACCAGATAACGCAACTCTGCTTTGCCCGGAATATGCAGTGCCGTGGCCGGCCACTGGCTGGAATCTGTGAGAGTAAAACGATGGGCCGTAGTCGCCATCAGGATAGCGAACAGCAGCACCAGCAGCTGTGCCAGGATGCCTTCTTTGGTGTAGATCACCGGGCTGCCTTCCTCCGCTGGCGGAGAGAAATACACCATATTGATAAAGTCGATCAGCCCCATCAGCACAATCACTGGCAGAAACAGACGCAGCACGTATTCACGCTTCTGCCACATGAGCACAGCAGCTTCTTTAACGATATCAACAACGGGAAGGCGTGCTTCCAGACCAAGCGGGCTCTTCATAATACTCTCAGATCAGAACACCGGCGCACGGGCATTACCTGTACACCGGCTTCGGGGGACTCAGGCCAGACTCTTACTGACCACTTCATACACGTCTTTCGACAGATCCTGACGCATAATGCGTTCCAGCTCAGAGCGCATCATGGCGGAATGAGGTTCCACAATGCGCTTCCAGCGGGTCAGTGGTGTGACCATACGCGCGGCAATCTGCGGATTCGATGCATTGAGACGGATCACAGCATCAGCCAGCAGGCGGTAACCCAGACCGTCGGACGAGTGGAAATGACACAGCGCCTGATTGGCGAAGGCACCGATCACCGAACGCACCTTGTTGGGGTTACGCCAGTCGAAGGCTTCATGCTTGAGCAGGGCCTCGACGTGCTCAACCGTACCCATCACCGACGACCCACACTGCACCATGAACCACTGATTCACCACCAGCGCGTCGTGCTTCCAGCGGTCATAGAAGGTATCCAGCGCTTTCTGTGCTTTGTCCCAGTCACCGCTGTTGACGATGGCACGCAGAGCCGCCATTTCATCGGTCATATTGTTGGCTGACGCAAACTGAGCTTCGGCCGCGGCCAGCCCCTGTTCGGTGGCCTGCGCCCAGTACGACAGTGACAGGTTTTTCAGCGCACGGCGGGCCATGTCTTCCGGCGCCGGGCTGTATTCACCCGCAATATTCAGACGCTCGTAGCAGGCCTGGAACGAGGTCTGCAACGTGGTCGCCAGCGACTCAGACACATGCTTACGTGAATGATGGATCACCAGCGGGTCAATTTCTTTGGAGAACTCGGCAATATACGACTCAGACGGCAGCGACAGCAGATACGCCACCATAGCCGGATCAAGGCTCTCGTCTTTCAGCAGGCTGGTCAGTACGCTGATGTCTTCTTCGCGCAGGCCGAACACACCACGGCGGGCGTAATCCATCCATTGCAGCATCAGGCGCTGACCCGCATCCCAGCGGTTAAAGCCATCACTGTCGTGAGCCAGCATAAAGCGCAGCGCTTTGCGCGACTGTTCGTAATTCACTTTCACCGGTGCCGAAAAGTCACGGAACAACGACACGACCGGTTCTTCATCCAGACCGGTGAAGGTGTAGGTTTTCTCGCGTTCGCGGAAGTGCAGCACCTGGCTGTCCGGATTCCAGTCATCACGCTCGTTGATGCGGATCTTCAGGTCTTTACCGTCAGAGCCGATCAGGCCCAGCTGCACCGGAATCCATAAGGGTTCTTTTTTGTTCTGTCCGGGGGTGTCCGGCGTGTGCTGACGCAGGGTGACCAGCAGTTCACCACTGCCACTGTTGAACTGGGTGAAGACATCCACTACCGGGGTTCCGGCCTGCTTGTACCAGCGGCGGAACTGAGTCAGGTCGATGTCGTTGGCGTCTTCCATGGCTTTTACAAATTCTTCAATGGTCACAGCCTGGCCGTCGTGACGCTCAAAGTAGAGGTCCGTGCCTTTGCGGAAACCTTCTTCACCGAGAATCTTGTGGTACATGCGCACCACTTCCGCCCCTTTTTCATAAATGGTCACGGTATAGAAGTTGGAGATCTCGATGTAGCTGTCCGGCTGCACCGGATGCGCCATCGGGCCTGCATCTTCGGCAAACTGCACGGTCCGCAGAATACCGGCGTCTTCCACACGTTTCACGGTGGATGAATTCATATCCGCTGAGAACATGGCATCACGGAATACCGTGAAACCTTCTTTCAGACTCAGCTGGAACCAGTCACGGCAGGTCACGCGGTTGCCCGACCAGTTGTGGAAGTATTCATGCGCTACGACCGCTTCAATGCGCAGGTAGGCGGCATCGGTCGCAGTGGATGGATTGGCCAGGACACAGGACGAGTTGAAGATATTCAGGCCCTTGTTTTCCATAGCGCCCATGTTGAAGTCATCCACCGCAACGATCATGAAAATATCCAGATCGTATTCACGGCCATAGACCTCTTCGTCCCACTTCATAGAGCGCTTCAGAGCATCCATGGCGTATTCGGTTTTGTCGATGTTCTGCGGTTCAACGAAGATCTTCAGCGTCACTTCACGGCCACTGCAGGTGGTGAAGCTGTCTTCCAGCACCTTGAGATCACCTGCCACCAGTGCGAACAGGTAAGCGGGTTTTTTGAACGGATCATGCCAGACCACATGACGCTTGCCGTCTTCGACCGTTTCGCTCACCGGGTTACCGTTGGACAGCAGTACCGGGTACTGCTCAGCATCGGCAATGATTTCGGTGGTGAACACCGACATCACATCCGGGCGGTCCGGGTAGTAAGTGATACGGCGGAAGCCTTCAGCCTCACACTGGGTACAGTACATGCCACCAGAGCGGTACAGGCCTTCCAGAGCGGTATTCTTCGCCGGATAAATCCGGGTGATGATGGTCAGGGTATGGGAGTCGCCCAGACCACTGATGGTCATGGTTTCATCCGCCAGGCTGTAGCGGTCTTGTGCCAGTGCCTCACCGTCGAGAATGATCTCTTCAAGCTCCAGCTCCAGGCCGTTCAGGGTCAGAACGCCGGTATTGCCCAGCTGCCGGATGGACAGTGAGGACGTCACCCGGGTGTAATCTTCTTCGAGGCTGAAGATCAGATGGGTCGTCAGCACCTCGTATTCCGGTGCCTGATATTCAGCGAGCTTGATCGCGGTTGGTTGAGCATCACGCATGTCGTTGTCTCCTGCCGGGCGGCTCCTGCTGAGCCACGCCGCTTATCATCACGTTTTCAGGGAGATTATCCCAGTGTCAGCGTCACATCGTATGACGTGTATTTTCTGAGGTTGATCACGCCCGTGTCCAGCATCAGGTACTGGCCCTTTATTCCCATCAGACGGCCACTGACCTCAGGCGTTTTATCCATATTATGACTCACCACTTTATCCGGATACTGAGTCACAGGGTAGGTAAAAGTGCGCTCTTTTTCGTGCAGCAGCCAGGTAAAACCTGCCGGACCGGATTCAAGGGCCAGAGCATCGAGCTCATCTCTGAAATGTTCGCGCAGGCGGTCACGTTCACTGATCAGATCCAGACTCAGCATGTCGTCTCTGAGCATGGCGCGCCAGTTGGTGCGGTCGGCAATGTCGCGGCGCAGGATGTCTTCAATTTTACCGGCGAGCATACGGCTGGCGGTGCGCACGATTGGCAGTGCCTGCCCGGCGCCCTGATCCAGCCAGCGCGAGGGCATGTTTTTCATGCGCGTGATGCCGACTTTCAGGCCGGATGAATTGGCCAGATACACGATATGATCGTTAAAGCACACCCGTTCACCCCATTCAGGATCGCGGCAGGTGCCCAGATGAAAGTGGCACTTCTCCGGACTCATGATGCAGGCATCGCATTCCGCCAGTCTGGTAAAGCAGCGGTAGCAATAACCCTGATTGAAGCTTTTGTTGGTCTTCTGACCACAGGCACAGCAGGTAATGGTGCCGGACCAGCTGAGAGTGATCTGTCTGCCCAGCCAGGCATTCAGCGGAATACGCTGATCATTGAGAATGGCGAAGTATTCGACCGGATTACCCGGGCTGACGCGCATCTTGTCGAGATGGCCGGAAAAACGCGTCTGTTCTGTGTTGTTCGGGGTATCGGTCATGGCTTATTTAATGGTCAGAACCTGCTCGTCCGGGCCTTTGCCTTTACCAGCTTTGGAGCCCAGATCAATGTAACCGGTACGCTGGTCAGCGGCGATGTTGTGCGCGTTCTCATACCAGATGATGGCTTCCATACACAACTCACGCTGCCCCTCTTCCAGCTTGCGGCCATTCGGCCAGCGACCGGTGGCCACGGCATTTTTCAGGTTCTCATACACCTCAGGGGTGAGTGAACGGATCAGGTCATCGAGGTTCATCGTTTTCCCGCTTTATCGAAGAATGAACCGGCCAGATAAAGGCCAGCAAGAAGCCGCACAACAGGCCACCCAGGTGACCGCCATTGGCGATGCCACTCAGACCGGGAATCAGGGTGTCTCCGGTGATGGTGAGCAGCATGAAAAATACCACAAAGCCGAGCAGGGCTTTCGGAATGCCATAGGGTACGCCGAATCTGATCTGCCGCAAGCCGGTCCAGGCGGTCAGACCGTAAACCACGCCGGACACTCCGGCAAAGCCCGGGCCGGATATCCACCACTGCAGCACACTGCCGGACAGACCACAGAACAGGAACAGCACCAGAATGGCCAGGTGCTCCTTCTGGCGTTCCATCGCACCGGCCAGTACCAGAATCCAGGTCAGGTTGAACACCAGATGCACCAGACTCAGATGCAGAATGGTGTGCCGCCACAGCCCCCAGAGCCCCAGCTGAACATAAGTCGACAGCTGATTGCGGCCTTCCGGCCAGAGTGCTTCGCCGTTTTTCAGCCAGCTGATCCAGTCGGCGCTTACGTGCTGCCAGCCGAACACCAGTATCAGAGCCACACAGATAAAGAGCGTAAGCGGTGTGGATTTCAGTCGTGTGAACAGGCTGTTTTCCTCTTTCTCCGCCACTGCAACCGGCTCGCCCAGTTCTCCGTCACGCCATTCTTCCAGCAGTTCACGGATGCGCTCTACATCGGCAGGATTGGCCAGCAGCAGGATCTGCTGATCGCCGCTTTCCACCACACGGTGTACCACCCGCTCAGCCCAGAGGTGACGGGTAAGCGGTGACAGGTCTGTCGACAGTGGTGCGGTGAGGACTGCCAGAGGCTCCATTATTGATGCCGTTCCGGTTTCTCGACTTTGATCCAGGTGAACTTATTGGTCTGCAGCGCCGTTTCTGAATCCATGCGGTAGGCTGCCAGGCGGCCGTATTTCACCGCACTGTAATCCAGACATGCGATATTGGGCATAATGGGGGCAGGTAAGCCCGACATCCAGTAATGCCCGATAAACAGCGGTTTTTCTTCCGGACCGTAATACAGCAGCTGGTTCTTCTCATCTTCACTCAGCAGACCGTAGGCAATGTCCTGTGGCAGCGGGTCGGGCTGAAACACCACATCCTGATAATGCTGCGGGTCCATCTCCCAGAACTTGGCGCGGAAGAATTTGCGCACCATGCCGTCTTTCGAGGTGATCGAGCGGCCATCCGGCAGACGCAGACTGGTACCACGCAGAATGCGGTCGAGGAACTGATACAGGAACGAATCCGTCTGCACCGACTCTGCCAGCATGTCTTTGGTGATCATGTTGGTGCCGTAACGCTCCAGATATTCCGGAATCATGTCCAGATCCCAACAGGCGTGCACCACACGGAAGTTCTCGTATTCGCGGAACAGCGGAATGGTCAGGAACCAGTCGAGGAATTCGTTGAACTCGTGCGGGTAGTTGGCAAACTGCTCCAGCGTCTGTTCAACAATAAAGGTGTTGCGCGGCGTGTGCGGACGCAGGTACGGCTGGCGTATCCCCGGCGGCGCCTCGGTCAGATAGGTGACCAGATTGTACTCGTGGTTACCCATGACGATATCGGCATAACCACCATCGACCATATCACGTACCACGTGACAGGCGAGGCGGATGTGCGGCCCGCGGTCAACAATGTCACCCAGGAACAGCGCTTTGCGCTTAGGATGCTGGTAGACGCCGTTTTTCTTGCTGTACCCCATCTGTTCCAGCAGCTTGATCAGGGTTTCACCACAGCCGTGGATATCCCCGATCAGGTCATAGCCCTGTTGCATCTTAATCTCCGAGGTTACTGCTGTTCCAGCCAAGCTTAGTGCGGCATATTTCGTAGAAGTTGTGACCTTTCGGATGAATCAGTTTCAGCTTGTGGGCCTTTTTACGGATGGTAATGCTGTCTCCCGGCGCACAGGGAATGTGCGTCTGTCCGTCACAGCTGACGGTCGGGTACAGCGCCTGAGAAGAGTCAACGATGATCTTGATCTCGCTGTTGCCATCCACCACGATCGGGCGGCTCGACAGGGTATGCGGGAACATAGGCACCAGTGCCAGCGCATCCAGTTTCGGATGCATGATAGGGCCGCCACCGGACAGGGCATAGGCGGTGGAGCCGGTCGGCGTGGAGACGATCAGGCCGTCAGCACGCAGGGAATACACAAACTGGCCTTCAATGTAGAGTTCGAAGGCGATCATGCGTGCGGATTTACCCGGATGCAGCACAATATCATTGAGGCCGGTGGCCGAACCAATGGGGTTGCCATCGCGTTTGACTTCGGCATCGAGCAGGAAACGACGCTCTTCGGTGTACTGGCCATCCAGCACCGCCTGCACAGCTTCAAACATGTCGTCATCCGGGCTGATATCAGTGAGGAAGCCAAGACGGCCACGGTTGATCCCCAGCACCGGCGTATTGAAACGCGCGAGCGCACGGGCAGCACCGAGCAGACTGCCGTCACCACCGACCACGATCACCATGTCACAGATTTCACCCAGCATGGAGACATTGCACACCTGCATACCATGGCCCGGCATCACTTCGGCAATGCGGTCATCCAGAATCGTGTGGTAGCCCTCATCCAGCAGATAGCGCGACAGGCGGCGGATGGTATCGATTACCTTATTACTGTTCAGACGGCCGATAATGCCGATATTGCGGAACTCTTCCATCAGAAACTGGTAACCTCGGGTGTGAAACTGACAACAAAACCTGCCGCCGTTTATACCACAGATGAAGCCAGACCTGTTACCTGCCCCCCGGACCGGTTCCGGCACAGAAAACGACAACGCGGACAAAGTCACACACAACCCCGTGCGTGATCTGCTGTGGAGTGTGTTCGGTCCGTCGCTGCTGCAGTGTGACTGGAGTGCCACACCTGAGAGAGACCTGCCGCAGCTCACGCCCGACTGTGTCAGCCGTGCTGGCGGCCATGACTGTGAATTCACCAGCATGCGCCTCGGATTCCGTTTTGAGCAGCTCTGGCACCACGCCCTGAGCGCCTGCAACCAGCCGTTTGAGGCCAATCTGCAGATCAACGACGGCACCACCACACTGGGCGAACTGGACCTGCTCCTGCCCCAGGATGACCATACCCTGCATCTTGAGCTGGCGCTGAAGTTTTATCTGGGCACCGCCGACGGCTGGGTCGGCCCCAACCGCCGCGACCGCCTCGACCAGAAACTGAGACACACCCGTGAACGTCAGCTGAGCCTGCCCCAGCGTGCTGTTGCAGAGGGTATTCCCCTGCCCGGTACCACCGGCCCGGTGATCTCCCGCGCACTGATGCGTGGCTGTCTGTTTCATCCGCTGCACGACAGTGCCATCCTGCCGCCTGAGGTTCACCCGCAGCACTGGCGTGGAGTCTGGAGTGCCATTAGCCGTCTGCCTGAGTATCTTGATCTTACCGATGACAGCCCGGTCTGGTATGTGTTGTCAAAACCCGAATGGATGAGCCCCGCGGTGTCCTCTTTTGCGATCAGTAATGCCGAGATGCTGGATTACCTGCAGCTGCACTTCCGCCATCTGTCATCTTCGGTGTGCATTGCGCGGATGAACTTTCATCCGGCTGAAGGGATGACACCCGCGTACTGGGATGAACACGAGCGCTGGATGATTGTCGCCGATGAGTGGGTTCAGGGATGAGTGAGCCCGGGAACACCGCGCCGTCCCTGTAACCCGCCGGTGTGGATCAGCAGGCGCCGTGCATGGGTCAGCCGCCCGGCCTGCTGTTCTCCGTGCAGAGCTGCAAGAAGTTTCGCGGTGTAGACCGGGTCCAGTGGCAATCCCTCACCATCGCAATGCTCTATCAGCTGCAGCAGCCCCGGCCCGCAGCGTCCAAAACCGCCGCCGTGATAATCATCCAGAAGACGCCACTGACAGGGCCAGTCCAGTAGCTGCCACCGGCGTCTCAGCGCCCCCTGATCAGCCACCGCATTCACCGCCACCAGTGTCTGGCCGGGTCTGAGATGCATGGCCAGTCCGCGGGCGGTGGTGCCCGTTCCCGCCGCCAGCCAGACCTCATCATAGTCTTCCGTCAGCGGCGCCAGTGCCGCCAGGCCCTTCTCGCCTGCCCTGCCCTGACCACCTTCCGGTATCACCAGTGCCTGATATTCTTCCGCCAGGGCCTGCTGCCAGTCAGGGTCATCACGCCGGGCATAGTCTTTCTTTGACGCAAACACCAGTTGCATACCCCGGTCACGACAGTCTTCCAGCGTCGGCGTCAGTGGCAGATGTTCATAGCCGCGTACGATGGCGGTGACCGGGAGACCGAGAGACTGTGCCAGCCCGGATAAGGCGTGCAGATGATTCGACCATGGGCCTCCGAAACTCAGCAGGCGCTGATAGCCACCGGACTCAAAACGCTCCAGCCAGCCACTGAGCTTGAAGGCTTTGTTACCTGAAATAAGAGGATGCAGCTGATCCAGGCGCAGGACATCCACCCTTCCCGGGCCCTGCCAGGCCGGCAGAGCCTGAGGCGTGAGCGCGCTGACCGGTGTCAGACATGAAATAAAAGAAGAAAGCGCCATGCACACCCGGTCTCAGTGAAAGCGCCCAGTGTCGCAAAGTGAAGAAAAGATGGGAACGGCTGTGGAATCAGTACTTCTTCTTCGCACCTTCAGAGAAGCTCAGAGGGATACCGAACTCGTTAACGGTTGGTTCTTCCTCGGCGAGTTTGCGCGACAGATTATCGTCTTCTGACACTTCAGAAGGCTTTTCACCACGGAACAGACTCGCCGCCTTGTCTGTAACAGATTTGATCATTTCGCTTTTTTCCGCGAACTGCACATCGAATTCAATCAGACGCTTCTTGGCCGCTTTATAGTAGTTGGCTGCCGTGGCGATGTTGTCCTTCTCCGCGGCGTTATCCCCCTGAAGGATGTAGGTATCCACTTCCCGGCGCAGCAAAGTGGTTTTGAGATAACTACGGTACTCGTGCAGCGCGTTCTGGGAAATTTCGCGCGACCGCACCATAGGCACCAGCATTTTCAGCACCGTCGAGAACTGGCGGCGCAGGTAACGTATCTCCTGCTCGCCATGCATCACAGTCCGTATCGGGTGTTTTTCTTCAATTCTGGCGCGGAAGGGAGCCGGATCAAAACCTGTGTCTTTGGTTTCGCCACCGGCCATGTCATTGGCACGGGCGTACAGATCTTCTACGCGCTTCAGTACCAGTTTCTGGATATCGCGGTGATTATCGACCTGAATCAGATACTCCAGGGCCTCCAGAAGAGAGTAGGCTTTCTGACGGACAACACGGGCCTGGGCTTTGTTTTTTTCCTTCACCTGAAGATGATGGTTGTACATCAGCGCAGCCAGCATCAGCAATGCCAGTGGAATTGTCACCAGTAGTATCCAACCTGCCGTCGCCATTCAATCCTCACTCAGATTCCCGCAACTGCTATGACACCCGTCATATGCCTGAAAATTCCCTGACAGCCCGGCCTGAAGTGTGCCGGATTATTTACAAAGTCTAGCAACTTTTCACCATGCTGCCCGTCAACATGGGAATCACAAGGCTTGACCTGCCCCTATGGTTTAGCATTAAAGTGTCGGCTCTATTGCTGGCAGTAAACGACAGAAGGACGATTGAAGGCCTATGGGTAAGTCACTGGTGATCGTGGAATCACCTGCCAAAGCCAAAACCATCAACAAATACCTGGGTAAAGACTTTGTTGTTAAGTCGAGTATCGGACATATCCGCGACTTGCCGACATCCGGCTCTGCCAGCAAAAGTGATCCGAAGGAACGGGCACGTCAGGCCGCTCTTACCCGTAAGATGTCGCCCGATGAAAAAGAAGCTTATAAAAAGCAGAAAGCCCACGAGCAACTGATCGGCCGTATGGGCGTCGATCCGGAACACGACTGGAAAGCCAGTTACGAAGTGCTCCCCGGTAAAGAAAAAGTTGTTGATGAACTCAAGCGTCTGGCCGAAAACGCCGACCAGATCTACCTCGCAACGGATTTGGACCGCGAAGGGGAAGCCATTGCCTGGCACCTGCGGGAAGTCATAGGTCATACCGATAAGCCCTATCGCCGGGTGGTGTTCAACGAGATCACCAAGAAAGCGATCCAGGCGGCATTCGAACAGCCATCCGAGCTGAATATGAACCGGGTAAACGCTCAACAGGCACGGCGTTTCCTCGACCGGGTGGTTGGCTTTATGGTCTCACCACTGCTGTGGAGCAAGATTGCCCGTGGTCTCTCTGCCGGACGCGTACAGTCCGTGGCAGTGCGCCTGATCGTCGAGCGCGAACGCGAAATCCGCGCCTTCATTCCGGAAGAGTACTGGGAAGCCTTTGCAGACCTGTCGACCGGCGCCGGTGAAGCCCTGCGTGCACAGGTCGTCAGGCACAAGGGAGATGAATTCCGCCCGGTCAACGAAGCCGATACTATGGCTGCCATTGCCCTGCTCAATGCCGGTAAATACGCCGTCAGCAAGCGCGAAGACAAGCCGACCAGCTCCCGCCCTGCAGCACCATTCATTACGTCCACCCTGCAGCAGGCGGCCAGTACCCGTCTCGGCTTCAGCGTGAAGAAAACCATGACACTGGCCCAGCGTCTGTATGAGGCCGGTTATATCACCTACATGCGGACCGACTCGACCAACCTGAGCCAGGACGCTGTGAACAGCGTACGCGACTACATCAGCGATAAGCTGGGTAAAGACTACCTGCCAGACAGCCCACGCGTGTATTCCAGCAAGGAAGGCGCTCAGGAAGCGCACGAAGCGATCCGTCCGTCCGATGTGAAGCTACGCCCTGCTGATCTCACCAGTGCCGAGCCTGATGCCCAGCGCCTGTACGATCTGATCTGGCGCCGTTTCGTCGCCTGTCAGGTAACCGATGCGCGCTTCCACAGCACCACAGTAACCATTGCCTGTGGTGACTACGAACTGAAAACCCGCGGCCGCGTAATCCGCTTTGACGGTCACCTGAAAGTGCTGCCCCCACAGGGCTCCAAAGGCGACGAGGATGTACTGCTGCCCGCGGTACAGGAAGGCGACGTACTGGATCTGGTAAAACTGGACCCGAAACAACATTTCACCAAACCCGCGCCGCGCTTCTCAGAAGCAGCACTGGTAAAAGAACTGGAAAAACGCGGTATTGGCCGTCCGTCGACCTATGCGTCCATCATCTCCACCATTCAGGAGCGTGGTTACGTCAGCCTCAAGGGACGTCGTTTCTACGCCGAGAAAATGGGCGATATCGTCACCAGCCGTCTGACCGAAAACTTCTCCGATCTGATGGACTACAGCTTTACCGCCAACATGGAAGAGAAGCTGGATGACATCGCCGAAGGCGAAGTGAACTGGACCCAGGTGCTGGATAACTTCTACGACGGTTTCACTGATCAGCTGAATAAAGCCGGTGAAGCCGATGGCATGCGCCCGAACAATCCGGTGGATACCGACATTGAATGCCCGAACTGCGGCCGTCATATGCAGATCCGCAACGGCTCTACCGGCGTATTCCTCGGTTGTTCCGGTTACAGTCTGCCGCCGAAAGAACGCTGTACTCAGACGCTGAACCTGATTCCCGGTGAAGAAGCCATCACCGCCGATGAGGATGAAGAAGCGGAAAGCCGCCGTCTGATGCATAAGCACCGCTGCAAAATCTGTGATGCGGCGATGGAGAGCTACCTGCTGGATGAAACCCGTAAAGTTCACATCTGCGGTAACAATCCGGACTGCCCCGGATTCGAGGTGGAAAAGGGTCAGTTCAAGATCAAAGGCTACGATGGCCCGACACTGGAATGTGACAAGTGTGGCTCAGAGATGCAGCTCAAATCCGGTCGTTTCGGTAAGTATTTCGGCTGTACCAATGACACCTGCAAAAACACCCGTAAACTGCTGAAAAACGGCGAAGCAGCACCACCGAAAATGGACCCGATACCTATGCCCGAGCTCAAGTGCGAAAAGGTGGATGACACCTACGTACTGCGTGACGGTGCCGCCGGTCTGTTCCTGGCCGCCAGCCAGTTTCCGAAGAATCGTGAAACCCGGGCGCCACTGGTCTCGGAACTGATCCCGCACAAGGCTGAACTGCCTGAGAAATACCATTTTCTGCTGGAAGCGCCGCTGACCGACAAGGACAAAAACCCGGCGATTGTCCGCTACAGCCGTAAATCCAAAGAGCAGTACGTGCTCAGTGAAAAAGACGGCAAAGCCACCGGCTGGAGTGCGGTCTACGACGGCAGAAAGTGGGTAGTCAGTGAGAAAAAAGCAGCACCCAAAAAGAAAACAACTAAGAAATAAACATCGTTTCTCAGACTGTTATCTCCTCGAAAAGCACCGGTAATTCCGGTGCTTTTTTCATTCTGGCGGAGTATTTTCCGGTCCATTTTTCTCACCTAATCTGAAAGGCCGCCATGCGCGGTTTACCTGCACTGATCATAAGGAGATGACAATGAAAGGAATGGGACACTTACTGGCCGCTGGTGCCATGGTTCTGCTGCTGGCCGTGACCAGCCTGACGGCCAAGGCCGAAGAGACCATGGACCACCAGCCTCTGATCAATATCAATACCGCTACGGTTGAAGAACTGGAAAAGTTAAAGGGCATAGGCAGTGCCAAAGCACAGGCTATCGTCAGTTACCGGGAACAGTTCGGTAATTTTGAGTCGGTGGAAGAACTGACCGAAGTCAAAGGCATCGGTGAAGCTACCTTGAAGGAAAATATCCAGCTGCTGACGTTGGAGTAAGAAGCATAAAAAAAGCGGATAAGGTGTTACTTATCCGCTTTTCTGTCCGGAGCATCGGTTTTTCAAACGGCCGGCACTCTTATTTCCCTTCAGCGCGCCCGTTACTCAAACGGACGACACTCTTTTTTCCCTTCCAGCGCGCCCGTTATTCAAACGGACGACACTCTTATTTCTCCTCAGTGCATCCGTTATTCAAACGGACGACACTGGCCCCACTCACAACGCACCAGCAGCAGAGGTTTTTCCTGACAGTCGACATTGTAGATTTCATTCGGCCATTCGCCTTTGATCAGGCTGACCCGGGCCTCTGAACAGCCTTCCTGACGAGCCAGGGTTTCAACCACATAAAAGGAGCGGCCATAACGCACACCGGTCGAAGCCTTGATCATACTCTCGCGGACTTTCTTATCCGCCGACTGGGCACTGGCGTTATTGCGCATGGACGCCAGCATTTCATTCATTTCTTCTGAACCGCGGATATCCCAGTCACCATTACGGTACTGCGACATAATTTTCAGACACAGCCCTTCTTTATCAGAGCTGTCTTCAATTTTCGCGCGTACCGTATTAACCGCACGCTCCTGGATCTCCCAGGTAACCCCCATCGCCATGCGTGCACCTGTGCTGATCCGCTCATCCGACACACCCATGATGTTGTAGGCGAGGCCAAAATCGGCACTGCGGACTTTATCGCTGTTGCGGCCCCACCATTCGTCACGGGTGGTTTCAGCAACCTGACGCGCACGGCTGCTGACCTGTGAACATTCATAGCGCCAGGTATTCATCATGGCATCGGCCTGTAATACATCGAAAGCAACCGTGCCTTTTTCAGACAGCTGGTTCTGTGCACACCCTGTCGCCAGCAGTGCGGTGAGAGAAAGCAGAATCAGTTTTTTCATAATATCCGTCTTGTTGTTATTGCTGCAGATACGCTCAGTCTGGCTGAACGTCCCCGAGAAATTCCCTGAGCTGAGCGGCATCAAACGGCCAGTCGAGCTCAGTACCCCTGCTCTCATTTTTCAGCACCGGAATCCGGGTTCCGTAGCGACTGAACAATGCTTCAGAATCCGCAATGTCTTCCTGCCAGACGGCCACCTGCATCCCCGTCGCCACCGACATAATCAGTGCTCCGGCTTCATCGCAGAGGTGACAGCCCTCTGTTCCATAGAGCGTAAAATTCATCATAACCTGTGTTCAAAGCTGCGCAAACTCTCCACGCCCGGGTGGAGATGGCCACGACATTATACAGAGTTGGGAGTGTGGGGGGAGTTCTGTCCTGATGCGCCGGATTTATCCGGACGGGAAAACTGCAAACCGGCCCTGACGGGCCGGCAGTGACACGAATCAGCCCGCGGTACGGATCTGACCCAGCCCCTGATTCAGGGCTTTGAAACCAAGATACTGGCGGTCTTCACCCATAAGCTTCGCCATCATCTGATCAAACACATTATCCGGTTCACGCAGCTGACCGGTTTTTTCCAGCGCGTTCATGTACTGCTCAGCGTAATCGGCCAGTTGATTAGTGACGGACTGCAGTGGCGCTGGGAAAGACGGACCGGATTCGCCGTACGCGCGGGATACAGACGAGACACTGCGGCTTTTCAGCTCAAGGCTCATGGATGCCAGTTCCTTACCGTCCAGGCCCAGCTCCATGGCACTGCTCAGAGCCCCGCCGAGATCGCCGGAAAAGAAGCTATCGCTGATGCTGCTGACGTCTTCCATCAGCTGATTCAACGCCGCCATTTCGCCATCATTCAGGTCACCATTCACCGACAGTGACCATTCACCGGAATGCGAGGCTTCAAACTGAGCACTGCTGCCATCGTAAGATGCACTCAGAGATGAGGCACGGTTGAAGGTCACCTGCACCTGATCGCCGTCGTTGGTCACGACATTCAGAGAAAAGCTGTTCTGAGTCTGCCGGCTGGCGGAGAACTGAGCTGAACCTGTGGCTGACGACGCCTGTGGAGCCGGCGCTTTGGCCGTCAGGATATCCGGTACTTCACCCTGCTCCAGTTGCGCCAGGCCTTCTTCGATCAGGGCACTGCCCTCATCAATACGGGCTTTCAGGTCGTCATCCAGTTTGCCGGTTTTGTCCAGCATGTCCTTGGCATCCGCGTATCCGGCAGCAATACCGGCACGTGCAGCATCTATGCGTTGTTGAATCCGTTCCGGGCTGGCACCCTGATCGCGCAGCATCTGCACACTGCGGGTGACGTGACTCAGTATGTTAGCCGCGGTCTTTTCAGCCGACTGCCCCGGTGCCTGCGCTTTCGCGGCACCAGCAACATCCTTAACGTCGCTGTTTTTTGCAGGGCTGCCAGCCGAACCGGTCTGAACCCGGTCGGCGTAGCTTTTCACATAGGTATTAACGCTTGTGTTCACCAGTGAAGAGTGCTGAATATTCATTGTCTGCCTCCCATATGGGTGATCGTGTCATTCCGTTATCGGCAGCAATCGGGAGGGCTTTAGCGGCGGGAGTTGCGATATTCCACGGGTGTCTGGTTAGTCCAGCGTTTAAACGCCCGGTAGAAGGTACTGGGTTCAGAAAACCCCGTCAGATAGACAATTTCATCAATGCTTTCGTCGGTTCCCGCCAGCAGGCGCTTGGCCAGATTACAGCGATAATCACCCAGCAGCTGGTTGAAACTGGTACCGGCTTCCGTGAGACGGGTACGCAGGGTACGGGGTTTCATCTGCAGCCTGGCGGCGACTTCATCCAGGCTGACATGGCCGGTTTCCAACACTTCCGCAAAAACGCGGTTGATGCGCACCACAATATCCTGCCGCTCCAGCTTGGCTACGTGTTCACTGGCGAGTTTCTCATGCAGCTGCAGCAGCTCAGGTTCGGCGTGCAAAGACGGCAGGTCGAGCAGCTCTTTGTCAAAGAACAGGCGGTTGGCCGGTTCGCTGAAGCGGACTTCACAACCAAAAACCCGTTCGTGCTCGGCAATGCTTTCCGGCGGTTTGTGAGTAAAACAGATCCGCGACGGTCGGAAATGCTGGTCGGTGACATACTGGAAGAAACGGATCAGGCTCAGGGTCATGCATTCGGTCAGGTGACGTACAGCAATAATGCGCTCACTGGCTAATTCAACCTGTATGCAGGCTTCATCGTCCTCGGTGAGGATACTGGCCTGGGATGCATCACTGAGCAGACGCTGATAATTGAGAGAACGGTTGAGCCCCTCACCAAAGGTAGGGCTCGAAAGAAACAGATACTGCAGCACCTGTCCTTTATAGACCGTCATGTGCTCAGCCAGATGAAGCCCAATATCGGCATCACCTGTGATCTCTTCCAGGACCTTCCAGAAGGCACGCTGCGCACTGTGGGGCGTACGGACTTCACGATTATCCAGAAAATCGGAGGTAATACCCATGCGCTGCCAGACGTCATCGGTATTGATACCCATGGACTGCATGGCCTGATGAGCTAACTGGATCATGATGCCTGAATCGCGTAATTCCGACATGCCACCGGACATAAGAGCTGATACCCCTGAAACAGAGGAGGGAATTTTGCCAGATACACGCCTGTCTGCAACTACTATTGACCAAAGTGACGTTTGCTTATGAAAAATCTGCCAATGGGGGGTAAAATCAGACGCCTTACCATTTCCCGCTTTGTCCGACATGCATCCCTGCAAGGATTACCCAATGAGTCACGCTACACGTTTACAGTTTGAACAGGTGCCAAGTACTCTGAGCCAGGCCTTCCGTGGTCTGTTCTCCCGCACCACCAACAACCGCAACCCTCAGTTACCCAGCATTGATGCCGTGATCTACGGCCTCAAGCCCGAGAAAAGCAACGTCAAAGCCTATGCCGACATCTGCGGCTTCGGCGAAACCAAAGGCAAACTGCCGCTGACCTATCCGCACATCCTGGCGTTTAAACTGCACATGGAGCTGATGCTGCATCACTCCTTCCCGCTCGCCGTTATGGGCATGGTGCACGTCAGTAACACCATCACCCAGCACCGCGCCATCGGCGAAGATGAAGTACTGGATATCCGTGCGTACTTCACCGACGGCATCCGCACCGACAAGGGTCTGGAAGTTTACATCCGTTCTGAAGTCCGCGTGGGCATGGAGCTGGTGTGGGAAGACAGCAGCACCTATCTGGCGATTCTGCCAAGCAAAGGCGGCAGCAAGAAGAAAGGCGCGAAAGAGCGTCCGGCTCTGCCGGTGCACGCCAGCAAAGAAAGCTGGATTCTGCCATCCAATCTGGGCATGCGTTACGGCAAAATCTCCGGTGACCCGAACCCGATTCACATGAACCCGTACACCGCCAAGCTGTTCGGCTTCAAGCGTCACATCGCTCACGGCATGTGGACCAAAGCCCGTGTGGCTGCGGCTCTGTACCGTAAGCTGGGTTCTGAGTCCTGCTCACTGACCATCGACTTCAAACTGCCTATCTTCCTGCCGGGTCAGGTTGAACTGCAGTTCACCCAGGACGGTGATGTCATCGATTTTGATGTGCGCGATATGAAAGGTGAGAAACTGCACCTGAAAGGTCAGATCAAAGCCGTCTGAACGGCTGTCTGAAGCCTCTGCCAGAGCCCCCGGCCGGGGGCTTCTGCATGTTCCTTGTTGTTTTACCGTTTATCCGGCTCTGTGACCGAACGGCTCCAGTCTTCCGCTTCCTGCCGGCAGGTGAAGACTCTGACCGGATACGACGGTGCGTGATAGCTGATAAACATCGACGTCAGATGCTGGATCACGAAAGAATGGCAGACCACCGCCAGAGACGCGATCAGCTTTGACACCCAGGCCCGCGACGCAAACAGCTGCACCTCAAAATCAACCGTCAGCAGATCATCGGCCAGCACCATGACCCTTGCAGGACGGCCATCCGTCAGCAGAACATGTTGCCGTGACAGGTAGCGGATCAGATCCATACTCAGATGACGGTAACCTGTCAGGTCATGGCAGAGGATGCCATCCTCCGTCAACCAGCTGACTGGTCTGTCGCCCATCGCCATTCCCAAAATGTCATATTCGAATTGGTTCTAAAAAGTCATTATTGGTCTGAAAGTAACTCAAATCCGTTCTGAATAAAACACGGAGTTAAGCCTTTAGCATTAATTGTTTACAGGTATTTTTAATGCCTGTTTCATCCTTATGCCGGACGCCTGTCTGTTGTGATGATTTATTCAGCGGGGCATCGCTGGTATGATCAGACGAGCTGATGGTGGCTGGCTCATTGCGCAGCAGTCACCCCTGACAATAACAAGAATGGAACACCTCATGCGCTTATCCGTTTTACTGGCCCTGCTTCCGGGTCTGCTCCTGATTTCACCCGCCCAGGCCCTGATCAGTAAACCTGAGCCCGGCAAAGGCGGATTTGTCGGTGCGACGGTATCGGCTGTCAGTTCAGACGTTGCCGACAGCACCGGCATTGCCGCAAAAATCGTTTTCGGCCCGAACATCACCGATAACCTGTCTCTGGAGTTTGGTGTGCTGGATATGGGGGATATGCAGTTTGATGATCCGACCGTCACCTACCCGGAAGATGAGGATGATCTGCCGACCTTCAGTGGTACCGAAAACGGTTCCACGTCGCGTGTACTGGGAGCCGGTTCAGAACCGGGGACGGTCACCTATACCGGCCTGAAGTCGTACCACCCGCGCAGCGCCCTGATTAATCTGCGTTACAGTTTCAGTTTCAGTGACAGCATTTCTGCCTTTGTGAAAGGGGGTGCTAACGTCTGGAAAGCCGATCTCTATGAGACCACCATCATTGCCTATCAGGCTGAGGCAGAACCGTTGTCGGTCACAGAAGAGAAGACCGATAAAATTTCCGGGGTGTCCGGGATCTTTGGCGCCGGTATGTACTGGGAACCCTGGAAAAACTGGCTGCTGCGTGCCGAGCTGGAAACCACAACGCTGGAAGTAAAAGAAATCAGCAAGAACGAACTCTTTATGTTCGGCCTCGGTCTGCAATACGAGTTCTGATCTGTTGCCGGGCTGACATGTTCGGCCAGCCCATCCGTTCAGGCCAACCCCAGCATTCTCACTTTCAGTATCGCCATCACCGACAGCGCGTCGGTGATGCGGCCATCACTGGCCATGGCGAACGCCTCTGCAAAGGGCACACGCCGTATCTGCAATTCCTCGGTGTCATCCAGCTCCTGCTCTCCTTCCGTCAGACCCCGTGCCAGATAAATGAAGCCTTCCTCATCGGCAATGCAGTTGCTCATGTGAAAGCGCCCTAATGGCAGCAGCTCAGTGGCGCTGAGACCGGTTTCTTCTTTCAGTTCGCGTAAAGCCGTGTGCTCGGGTGCTTCATCCAGCGGCGACCCGCCCATGGGAATCTCCCAGTGGTACTGATTCAGCGGAAAACGGTACTGTCCCACCAGCCAGATGTCCCCATTTTCAGCCAGCGGCAGAATTCCCACGGCTTTGTTCTTGAAGTGCACAGTACCGTAGAGGCCCGGCTTACCTGCCGGCGTCAGTACGTCATGATGATTCACCTGTATCCAGGGGTTGTCATACACCTGTGTGACTTCAAGCGTGGTCCAGGGGTTCTTCTCAGTGCTGCCGCTGTCGTTGCTCATAGTGTTTCCATGCCATCAGAACGGCCACCCACAGCACCCCGGCAAGCGCACCATACAGGTGTGCACGGGTTTCTACCCGTCCGCCAAGAAAATCTGCATTGGCCATATCATCGTAAAAAGGAGACTGTTCCCAGACGATTTTAGCGCTGATCACCGCGAGGGTGCCAAAGCGTACCAGCCGGGAGTAATAAGGAGAAAAGGCAATGGCGACGATCAGCGCGCCATGCAGTGCACCTGAAAGCCCGACGTAGTAACTCAGATCCGGGCTGGTCAGATACAACAGAACCCCGGTAAAAGCGAACAGCCACAGCCAGCACAGAGATTGATGCCAAAGAGGAATACGGCCATCGGAAACGTAAGCCGTCAGTGCCAGTGCAGCAAGATTGAGTATGGCGTGATTGAGGGAGAGATGCGTCAGGTGTGCCGTCAGCAGGCGCCACAGTTCGCCCTGAGCGATGGCTGCGCGGTCGTAGCGCAACAGGTCGGTAAGCGGTTCACCGGCGAGACAGATCCCCAGAGCAGCAGCGGCCAGAACGATCCAAACCCGATAACTGCGCACCTTCACCCCTTTCTCTGCTGACCGGAATACGGGCCAGAGCAGGCTGAGCCTGCGCGGACCATTGTTTGCCAAGCAGTATAAACGCAACCAGGATCAGGAGTAACCAGACAGATGCCCCCAAAGACGTCTCATCGTTATCGGTTGAGGTGACAACCCGGGCCTGTGAGGCACGGGCCTGGGTATCGGCACTCACCAGCAGACGCGCACTGACATCAAAATTCACCGTTTCAAAGTCATCGTCACTGGCACTCAGCGCCGTCATACCACTGGCCTCACCCTGCCGGTCTGTGACAAACGCCGGGGAAGGACCGTTCGGGATACTGACGATTTCCAGACAGACTGCATTGCCACTCAGAGCCACCGGAGTATTGAACAACAGACGGTTCCAACCCTGCGAGACACTGTAGCGGCGGGCTGTCAGTGACTCTGTCAGACCACAGTCGCCGGCGTAGAGGTAGAGCTCAACGTAACCGGCACCATAGGCCAGAAAATCCACGCCGTCGGCACTGTTCATATTACTGCTCAGTGGCAGACGTATCTGTACCCGCCCTTCCTGTCCGTAATTACCCCAGGTGCTGTCCGGTGGCAGATCATCATGGCCGATGGCTTCCCCTTTGGCCTCGAGACGGTTGCTGTACGTAAAGCTGGCGTCCACACCCGTAACGATATCACTGAGTACGACATCCCCTTCCGCCAGTTCCAGGGAGCCGGCTGAGATCACCACCACACCCTTACTGTCGGTACGCACATCAGTGCCCGGTGCCGGAACCGCATTGCCGATCAGGTAATCCGACTGATCTGAGGTCAGGAACTTCATATTGCCGTAGGTGAACCTGTCATCAACGCGGGTGATCAGCAGGCCACTTTCCGGCAGACCCGCGTCATAACCGCTCTGATAGCGCTGTTCAATCAGAATGCGCTTACCATGACGGTAAGGGTCCAGATCAATCACCATGGCACTTTCTTCGGCGCTGCCACTGCTGAGGTACACAGACCCCTGCTGGACTTCCTGAGGTACGGTAAAGCCGGCTTTTTCCTTCGACCAGGAAATCAGATGGGCAGGCTTATCGCCGGCCTTACCACCTCCGGCATTCCAGATACCGGTACTCATCAGGCCCCATTGCCCCAGACCACTGGCAACACCGACGCTGTCGTACAGATCCGGCAGGTCCAGCAGTAAGTGACCGAGTTCATGCGCCATCAGACCGACCGTGGCCAGATGGGATTCATGCTGTTCGCCAAACATGGCGTAGTCGCTCAGCCACAGGCCATTGACCTCTTCGGCGGTTATGGCTGCGCGATGAGCCCAGACATTCGGGTAGGAAGACGCCGTACTGGCATAGGCCTGCTCAAACCCAGCGACCAGTACGACGACTCCAAGCTCGGTCGGATCCAGCCACGCGTCACCATTGACGTCATAGGCCTGCAGGTTCACGTATCCGGCCAGGGCTGTGAATGCCATGCGGGCCAGATCTGCACTGCTGCTGCCATAGCGGCTGCCGAAATTGGGGTGATCAGCGTCCGTACGGACATCAATGATGCCGTCATTGCGGACCCCGGCGGTCTCCGCTGCAGGCACAATCCGGAACTGCTGAAAAGAGTTTTCGAGATAATAGTCAGTCACACTGTTGCTCTGACCGAAGAACCGCGCGGCGACCTGCTCGTCACTGTAGCGGAAATCCTGGTCGGCAAAGGCGATGCGTACCACCACCACAGGCTGCTGATAGGCGCCGCCGGTGTATTTTGCCGGAATACGCTCAGGCTGACCTTCGGCAACAGCCGCCGAGGCGATGCTGTGACCGGCATGTATGGCGCGGTAACCACCGATTTCTCCGAACACTTCACCGGTAGAGACCGGATTCCCCTCATCATTGAGTTCAGCCAGCAGGTAATAGCTGCCTTCAGTGACCAGGATCCGGCCATCTTCGAGGACAAGGTATGGGGAAGTGTGGGAGCCAGCCGGGGTTACCGCATAACCCGTTCCGTCAGCCAGGGTAATGCGTACGTTTTCCTGCGCCGGAGATACAAATGCAGCGGCATCGGCACACATCAGCAACAGAAACAGGAAACGGAGCATGGCTGGGATCACTCTGGGAGACAGATGACCTCAGCATAGACCAGTGAAAACTCAGTTAACGGGGGTGATTACACAGTCGAACAAAAACGAACAACCTGTGATATTCAGGTTGCAGACTGCTTACTCAGCGCTGGCAGAGCCGACAGAACGCCCAGGCGGTTTTCAAGATAGGAGTAGATGCTTTCCGGGCTGTACACCCAGTTACGGCCAGCGTTTTCGTCAACCATGAGGCAGGGTACCATGCTGTGACCGCCGCCTTTGATCAGCTCGTTGCGGTAACAGTTAACGCGACCAACGTCTTTTTCGACCACGTTCAGGCCGATACGCTGACAATGGCGTCTGAGTTCAATGGAAGCCGGGCAATTGTGGCTGATGTAAAGATGCATGCGTCTGGACTCTCGGTTCAGAAGCACCTGCTCTTCATGTGAACGCTGAATGGGTTTTACCGGTACGGTACGGTCTACCACATTGAGCATCTGCGCTTTTACCAGTCTCATCAGATCCATATCTGGCCCCTGTGATCGGATGCGCGCATTGTAGAGCCCTTGCGATAAATTTCCAGAGGGGCGTTAAAAAAATTCTGCAGTCTTTTTCTACAGATTGAGATAAGCGACGGCGGCCAGCATGATCAGCATGGTCGCCACCATCGCCCAACGGCTGTAAGTGCAGGCCCGGCAGGGCTTACGGGCAGCTTTGGTGGTCATATCACTCAATGGCTTTGTTGCGGCTGAATGAAGGAAGTTTAGACCAGGACTCCCAGTGCATCCATACGGCCTCAGCGCGGCCGACGATGTTGTTTTCAGGTACAAAACCGAACATACGGCTGTCGCCGCTGTTGCCGCGGTTATCACCCATCATGAAGTAGTGACCAGCCGGTACATCCCACTCCCCTTCTGGCCCGAGCAGCACACCGACACGGTCAGAATACGGGCTCTTCTGCAGCAGCCACTGAATCTCGTGCGGCTGATCGTTCATGGTTTCTGACAGCAGGTACTTGGTCGGGTTATAAGAGGGCTCACCGCCCAGTTCTTCCAGCGGTACCGCTTCACCATTCACCGACAGACGGCCTTCGTAATACTCAATGTGATCACCCGGCAGACCAATGACCCGCTTGATGAAGTACCGCGGGTTATCCGGTGGAAAGAACACCATGACATCACCATGCTGTGGTTCTCCCGTCGGAATCAGCACATTCCCCCACACCGGCATACGCAGGCCGTAGGAGTACTTGCTGACAAGAATAAAGTCACCCGGAATCAGGCCCGGCTCCATCGAGCCGGAGGGAATCTGGAAGGGCTCAGCAATAAAGGAACGCAGTACAAAAATAATCGCCAGTACCGGAAAGAACGACTTAGCATTCTCGACCAGAAAAGACTCTTCGCGGGCGCTCTCAACCGTAATTTCATCCGCGCCGGACTGCTGCAGCTCAGCGGCTTTGGCAAGGCGGATCTTTTTCAGCCAGAGCAGATCGATCAGAGCAATCACACCGGTTACCGCAGTGGCCACCAGCAGAATCAGGGGAAAATTAAAATCCATGTGTGTTCAGAAACCTTATTCAGTAATCGTAAACCAGCCCGTCAGTCGGGGTGATAGCCGTTGAACTGTCTGGCGGTCATGGCTGCATGACTGTCGGTCATACCGGCCACGTAATCCACCGCCCGCATGTACGCATGGTACAGGGGTGTGGCGGGTTCCGGCGCAGACCGGCCCAGCAACCCGAGTATCCGTCGGTTACGGTAGGTCGCTTCGCCGTCCATCACGCGCTCGCGTACGGCTTCCAGAAAACGCCGCAGCAACACCGAGAGGGTAGCATAGGAACCCACCTCAATTGACAGTTTACGGCCGTCATTAAAGATACGTTCACGCGCCAGCTGCTTGGCACCTGTAACCAGATAGCGGATTTCTTCCGAGCAGTGATCAATCAGGCTACCCGACAGGGCGCCGCTCATCAGTGCTTTCTGCTCACGCATAAAGACGCTGCTGATGGCCTGTACCATCACCTCCATCGCCTGTCCGCGCAGGATCTGCAGACGGCGGCGGTCGTGATCTGCTTTGGCCAGAATTTCCTGCATCTGTTCCCAGCGGTCAGCAAATAATGGTTTGAACAGAGTCTCCACCTCGTAATAACGCAGCAGATTCAGCTCCACACCGTCTTCCAGGTCGATCAGGCAATAACAGATGTCATCAGCCGCTTCGACCAGATACACCAGCGGGTGGCGGCACCAGGCGTTATCGCCGGTTTTCAGCAGACCGAGCACGTCTGCCACTTCACTGAGAGCATCCAGTTCCGAGCTGAAACAACCGAACTTGCCGCGCTCACCACGGAGCACGTAATCCACTGTCCAGGGGTACTTGAGGAAAGTGCCGATGGTGGCATAGGTCAGCCGCATGCCGCCGTCGTAACGGTAGTATTCCAGCTTGGTGGCAATACGGAACCCCTGTGCATTGCCTTCGTAGGTCTGCAGGTCAGCGACCTGAGAAGGTGACAACCCTTCCAGCAGATCCGCGTTATCCGGGCTGACAAAGAAGTTGCGGATGGCGTCTTCACCGGTGTGACCATAGGGCGGGTTGCCGATGTCATGGGCCAGACAGGCCGCCTGGACTATGGCACCGATATCACTGGCTTCTACCTCGTCCGGCAGCTGTCCGCGCAGCAGCTGACCGACCTGAGTGCCCAGTGAGCGGCCCACGCAGGCAACTTCCAGACTGTGGGTCAGGCGCGTATGGACATGGTCATTTTCAGACAGGGGATGGACCTGGGTTTTACGGTCCAGACGGCGGAACGCCGAAGAAAAAATAATGCGGTCGTAGTCCTTGTGAAAGGGGGTCCGGCCCCGCTCCAGATCAAGGCTGGCCTGAGATTCACCGAACCTCAGCGGCGACAGCAGCTTATCCCATTGCATGACTGCAGGTTTACCCGGCGGCATGAAAATCTCCGTCAAATTTCGCCGTGATTATAGCGGCCATCATCCGGGGAGCCCAGACAAACCGGTCAGAACCTCCTGAATTCTGAGGGAATTTGACCTTGCCAAGGTAACGGCCTCAATTAAGATCCTGATCACCTGATCAGGAGAGCCTGTATGCGCGACCGTTATTTTGATTTCATCCAGCGTCACCCACTGCTGATACTTATCTGCAGTGTTCTGTTCGTCGTGGCCGCGACCTCCGGCGTCACCCGTCTGTCATTCACCAGTGACCTGCGCGCGTACTTCAGTGAACAGAATCCGCAGCTGCGGGCCTTCGAGGATATGGAGCAACGCTTCTCCAAGCAGGACAGCCTGCTGTTTCTGGTGTCATCAGAAACTCAGAATCTGTTTTCTCCGACCGGGCTTGAACTGGTCGAACGCCTGACCGATACCGGCTGGACCCTGCCCCATGTACAGCGGGTCGACTCACTGCAGAACTATCAGTACACCACGGTCGACGGTGATGATCTCGACATTGATTCCATGTACCGCGCCGATGAGCTGCCGGATGATCTCCCGGCGCTGATGCAGAAAGCGCTGGGCGAACGCGATATTCCCAACCGCCTGCTGTCGGAGGACGGTCAGGTCACCTCGGTGTTACTGACCCTCAACCTGCCCGACCACCGCACCTCTGAGGCAACCCGTGAAGCCGTGTATGCCGCGCGGGAGATGCTGGCAGAAGTGCGCCCGCAATACCCGGACTACCTGATTGAACTGGGCGGCTCGGCCACCTCCAACCTGACTATGGCTGAGGCCATACAGAAAGACATCGAAAGCCTGCTGATCTATGCCTACGCGGTGATGCTGGTAATCATGCTGCTGATGCTGCGCACCTTCTCCGGGGTGGTACTGACCAGTGCCCTGATCGGTCTGTCGGTGTCCACCACCATGGGGATTTTCGGCTGGCTGGGGTATCAGCTGACGCCGCCGACGGGCTTTGTTCCGACCGCCATCATGACCATCGCAGTGGCCGACACCATTCACATTCTGGTGTCTTACTACTTCAACCTGCAACAGGGCCAGAGCCGCGAAGACGCTCTGAAAGGCAGTCTGCGCATCAACTTCTCGCCGGTGTTCATCACCAGCGTGACCACCATGATCGGTGTGCTGTCACTCAACACCAGTGATTCGCCCCCCTACCGTGACATGGGCAACATGATTGCCGTCGGGGTGATGATCGCCTGGGGCCTGTCGATGACCCTGCTGCCGGCGGTCATACGTCTGCTGCCGCCACCGGGCCACTACCGCAAAGAAGAAAAGCCGACGCCCTGGATCGACAGCTTCGCCAATCTCATCATCCGCCGTCATAAGCCACTGTTCCTGGCTTTGCTCGGGGTTGTCGTACTGTGCGCCAGCTTTATTCCGCGCAATAACCTGACCGAGAGCTGGCACGCATTCTACGACGACACCTTTGAAATCCGCCGTACCATCGACCACATCGACGAAACGCTCAAGAGCCTGCATGCGCTCTATTTCATCGCCGATTCAGGTATCAGTGACGGAGTGAATCAGGTGGCTTTCCTGCAGCAGCTGGATGGTTTCACTGAGTGGCTGCGCGCCCAGCCGGAAGTGGTTCAGGTCACGGCGCTGAGCGATACCCTGAAAAACCTCAATCAGCAGCTGCACGCCGACGATCCTGAGTGGTACCGGGTACCGGACAGTGCCGATGCAGCAGCCCAGTATCTGCTGTTGTACGAACTGTCGCTGCCACTGGGGCTGGGCCTGGAAACCACCATGACGTCTGACCGCAGCGCCACCCGTCTGCAGGCCACACTGAGCCGTACTGACTCGGCGCACATTCTGCAGATCGAAGACCGTGCTGTTGCCTGGGCGGCTGAGAACGCCCCCCTGCTGAACATTCAGGAAGCCACAGGCCTCGACATCGTGTTCGCCAACCTGACCTACCGTAATACCCGCGCCATGATCGAAGGAACCGCCATGGCACTGGTGGTGATCACTCTGGTGATGATTGCCGTGCTGCGCTCACCGCGCATGGGTCTGATCAGTATGATCCCTAACGTCTTCCCGGCCATTATGTCGTACGGCCTGTGGGGCCTGATCAGTGGCCATGTCGACACCGCAACCTCAGTGGTGGCCTGTCTGTCGCTGGGGATTGTGGTGGACGATACGGTGCACTTCCTCAGTAAGTACAACCACGCCCGTACGGACCTGGGTAAATCCACCGAGGATGCCATCCGCTACGCCTTCCGCACCGTCGGTGTGGCACTGCTGATCACGTCGGCGATTCTGGTGGGTGGTTTTGCGGTGATGGAGTTCTCGCACTTCATGCCAAGCCGCAGCATGGGTCTGTTGCTGGCACTGACCATCTTCGTGGCACTGCTGATCGACTTCCTGCTGCTGCCGCCGCTGCTGCTGCTGACCGACAAGCGCAAGACGCTCAAAGCGACGGAGACAGCGGAGCCCGGGCTCGGATAAAGGCTTCCACCGGCTCCATAGCCGACGGTGTGAACAGCAGCAGTGGTGAGAAACTGCCGATGAGAGTGACGTGGCCGGTCTTCGGCAGCGTCACCAGCTGGTAATCCGCCCCCTGCTCCCTGAACCGTTCAGCAAGGGCGTAGGAATGGATTTCCGTGCGGATGGTTTCATCATCTTCCGGTGCGACGATGAGCGCCGGAATCACCGACTCTGAAGCGAATTCAATGGGGTTGGAGTGCGCCGGATAGTGCGGATGGTGAAACACAGGTTTCACTTCTTCAATGGTGATCGGATACAGATCATAAGGCCCGGCCAGACCGATCCAGCCCTGCAGCAGTGCGTCACGGTCCAGCCCTTCTGCCGCCAGCCAGCGTTGGTCCAGCGCCAGCATACTGATGTTATAGGCCCCGGCACTGTGGCCCATCAGAAACAGCTTCTGCGCCGGGCGCCAGTCTGCAAACTCTGCCGACGCCATCAGCTCGTGGACCTTACGCACGGCTTTCGCGCTGTCGCTGAGGAAGTCCGGGTACACCACATCGGGATACAGACGGTAATTGGCCACCACGGTAATAAACCCCGCCGCGGCCATGCGCCGGCCAATAAAGCCGTACATGGATTTATCGCCGCTGTTCCAGCTGCCACCGTAGAAAAACACCACCACCGGGGTGCTCTGTCCCGGTGTCAGGCGCTGCTGCCGGGGCAGATAGAGATCCAGCGCCTGCTTCGGGTTGTCGCCGTAACGGATGTCGCGGCGAACGTCCGCCGGATAGAAGCTTGCCGCACCATTGACCAGACCCAGTGGCGAGCAGGCCGCAAGGACGGTACTCAGCAGGCTCACCACCAGCACTCCGGCAATGAGGCTGACAGGCCGGCGTACATCACTGACACCATTCACGGCCCCCTCAGGACAACACCAGCATCATGGCACCTGCGCATCAATCAGCAGGCTGAGTGGCGCCGCGTCACGAGTCGGAACCTTGTCCTGCTGCGCCTGCCAGTCACCACTCTGCGCCATGGGATTACCACTCAGAGAAACCCGTGCGGTGACCGTGACTTCAGGGACAGAACTCAGGTTCATCCCCGGCGCCATGGCCATGCTGTCATCCAGTGTCAGGGTCACCGGCAGATCAGCCACAGTCAGGCGCTGAACGGCCAGTGGCATGGGCGGACCATCGGCCGCACGGGCCAGAATGAACACCACATCCGTTGGTTTAACAGCCTGCTTAACAGCCTCTGCCAGATCAACAGTCACCTGAATACCGGCACGCTGCAGCCAGCTCAGGTCCACTTCCGTGCCCTGGCTCTGCAGCCGTTCCGCTGCCCGGCGGATGCCATTCTCCAGTGCCACGGATTCCATCCCCTGAGGAAGGTCGCTCCAGAGTACACGCCAGTGATCAATGGCATTCTGATAGTGACCCAACTCAAATGCCAGAATCCCGGCCAGACCAAGCGCCTGTTGCTGATGCGGTACCAGTTCAAGCGCAGCGGTTGCCAGCTGATACAGGTCTTCATCGGCTTTCTGGCCGTTGGCAAAAAACTGCATCTGAGCCTGCAGCGCCATCACAGCGGCACGGTCTTCCACCCGCTCTTCCGGCAGAGTCTGCAGCAGCCCGGCGTAGGTTGCTGCGGCCTGTGCGTAGTCACCTTCACTCTGCAGCAGACGGGCATAGAGGTAAGTCCATTCCATCTTTTCCGGGTTATGGCGGATGGTGGACTGCAGCAGTTCATCCAGCTCGCGGTATTCAGCCGGTGTCAGTTCCGCTTCCGTGGCGTACACCAGCAGCTCAGTGGCGCGTACTTCATCGGCTGCTCCCCAGAAACGGTAAAGCCCAAACGCCGCTGCCAGCAGCAGTACAAACAGACCGATACCGGCAAGCACACGGCCACGGTAGCCGGCACCCGCTGCAGCAGCCGCACCTTCACTGACTTTCTGACTGGCCAGCAGCTCGCGGTCCAGCTCCAGCTGCATCGCCTGTTTTTCGCGCTCAGACAGCTCCATAGCCTGCAGGTCAGCCACCCGCTCGTTGTAGAGCACCAGGTTTTCTTCCAGCTGAATGCGGTCTGGCAGAACGTCGCTGTCAGCGCCGGTTTTCAGTAAGGGATACAGCAGAATCAGCAGCGCCAGCAGGAACAGTACGGCGATCGCCAGGGTCATGAATCAGAATCCTTTTGCAGGCCTTTTTTCAGGGCTTCAAGGTGAGCTTTTTCAGCGTCGGTCAGGTTGGAGACGGGTACTTTCTGCTGGCGGCGCAGATTGGCCATAAGCAGGATGCCGGCCAGCAACAGCAGCAGAGGTCCGCCCCAGAGCAACAGAGTATCGGCACGGAACGGTGGTTTGTAACGCACAAAATCCCCGTAGCGGGCTACCAGATAGTCAACGATCTCATCGTCGCTCTGACCATCCTGCATCAGCTCATACACTTTGTTGCGCAGATCAATCGCCACCGGGGCGTTGGAGTCAGCCAGATTCTGGTTCTGACATTTGGGGCAGCGCAGATCTTCGGCTAACTGCTGGAAACGGGCTTCGTCTTCCGGATTGTCGAATTCGTACTGATACCCACCCACCACGGCCAGAGCCGGTGCGCTGAGAAACAGCATCAGCAGGAGCATCTGTTTCATTGCATGGCCTCAAACTGGGGTTTCAGACGTTCCCACACCACCGGGTTGAGATCACCGATGTGCTTGCCACGGATAATGCCGTCGCTGTCAACCAGAAAGGTTTCCGGCGCGCCGTACACACCCAGCTCAAGGCCCAGCATGCCGTCCGGATCAGAGAGGTTATACAGGTACGGGTTGCCATAATCGTCCAGCCACTGCAGGGCTTTCGGCGTATCGTCCTTGTAGTTGATGCCGATAATGCGGATGCCCTGCGCAGCGAGCTGATTCAGGAAAGCATGCTCGGCCTTGCAGGTCGGACACCAGGTCGCCCAGACATTCACCAGCACCGGCTCACCTTTCAGGTCAGCCGTGGTCAGGTGACGGCCATCTTCCACCACATCCAGATTAAACTCGGGAAAGGCTTTGCCGATGAGTGGCGACGGCAGACTGGTTTTGTCCTCTTTCCCCAATCCGATCCAGAACAGCACGCCCATGAACAGAAAGATTACCAAGGGGATAGTCAGCAGCAGACGGTTCATGCCGTGGCCTCCCGGGTACTGGCCTTACGGGTTGCCGTTTTCTCAGCACGGCGGCGGTAGCGTTTATCCAGAGCCGCCATCAGGCCTCCGGCAGCCATAAAGATGGCACCAAGCCAGACCCAGCGCATGAAAGGTTTGACCTGCAGGCGCATCCCCCAGGCACCGTCCTTGAGCGGCTCGCCCATAGAGACATACAGGTCCCGGCCAAGCGTAACGTCGATATCCGCTTCAGTCATGATCTGACCGCTGGCGTTGTAGCGGCGTTTCTCCGGTGTGAGTTCACCGATCTTTTCACCGTCCTGATAAATGGCAAAACGGGTGGCATCAGATACATAGTTCTGGCCGGTGATGTGCCCGCTTTCCAGAAACTGGAAGCGGTAGCTGCCGACCTCGACCTGATCACCGGGCGCCATGCGCAGGGTTTTCTCAACACTGGTACTGGCCACCATAGTGACGCCGACGATGCTCACGGCCACACCGGTATGGGCAATCACCATCCCCAGATAGCCCATGCCCAGTGACGGAATGCGGCTGATGCGGCCACGTGCCTTGCGCCAGACATCCGCCAGAGTCGCCAGCACCAGCCAGGCGGCAACAGCCAGACCCAGTACTTCACCGGCTTTCAGCTCACCGTTCAGAATCAGTGGTGTTACCAGCGCAAACACCAGCGCCGCTGCACCTGCCAGCCACAACTCGCGGCCGATACGGCCGAACGAATCAGCCTTCCAGCGTGCCATGGCCCCGAAACCGATCATAAAGGTCAGCGCCAGCGCCAGCGGCACAAACATGGTGTTGAACCAGGCTGCACCCACGGACAGTTTGCCGAGCCCCATAAAATCGTAAATCAGCGGGTATAGGGTTCCGGTCAGTACCGCCAGCGCCATCACCACCAGCAGCAGGTTATTCACCAGCAGGAACATCTCCCGCGATACCAGTTCATAACGCCCGACGGAGCTGACCGTCGGCGCCTTGACCGCAAACAGGGTCAGAGAGCCGCCCACACAGATACCCAGCAGGGCCAGAATAAAGACACCGCGCTCCGGGTCGGAAGCGAAGGCATGCACAGAGGTCAGAACCCCGGAGCGCACGAGGAAGGTGCCGAGCAGACTGAGGGAGAAGGCAAAGATGGCCAGCAGTACCGTCCAGCTTTTGAAGAGTCCGCGCTTTTCAGTAACGGCCAGCGAATGCAGCAGCGCCGTCGCCACCAGCCAGGGCATCAGCGATGCGTTTTCCACCGGGTCCCAGAACCACCAGCCGCCCCA
>DBNK01000018.1 GCA_002298335.1 Thalassolituus sp. UBA674 | reverse complement strand
TGTTACCGGTCCCGTCGCCGTCGGTATCGACCGACTCGGTCGGATCAAACGGGAAGGCGTCCAGGGTGTCCGAAACACCATCGTTATCATCGTCCGGATCGTTCAGGTCGGAGATAAAGTCGCCGTCGTTATCCGCCGGGAAGGACGAGGAATCCAGCGGATCCGTGCCGTTATCGGTTTCGTCGCTGTCGCTGTAACCATCACCGTCATCATCGGTATCAGCGTTGTTACCAATCCCATCAGAGTCAGTGTCGGTGGTTTCGGTCGGGTCAAACGGGAAGGCGTCATCGACATCAGCCACGCCGTCGTTATCGTCATCCGGGTCAATCACGTCAGGGATAAAGTCGCCGTCGTTATCGGCCGGTACACTGGACGGATCCATCGGATCACTGCCAGCAACGATTTCATCTTCGTCGCTGTAGCCGTCGTTATCGTCATCCGGATCATTGAGGTCAGAGATAAAGTCGCCGTCGTTATCAGCAGGAACCGACGAGGAATCCAGCGGATCCGTGCCGTTATCCAGTTCGTCCTGATCGCTGTAGCCATCACCGTCGTCATCGGTATCGGCGTTGTTACCAATACCATCGGAGTCCGTGTCGGTGGTTTCGGTCGGATCAAACGGGAAGGCGTCGTCCACGTCGGCCACGCCGTCGTTGTCATCGTCCGGATCGTTCATGTCGGAGATGAAATCACCGTCGTTATCCGGTGGCGTGCTGGAAGGATCCTGAGGATCGGTGCCGTTATCAAGCTCATCCCAGTTGCTGTAACCGTCGTTGTCGCTGTCATCATCGTGGTCGTTGATGCCATCGCCATCGGTGTCCGGATCCAGTGGGTTAGTACCGGTAATCAGCTCTTCCGCGTTGGTCAGGCCATCACCGTCACTGTCGTTGTTGGGATCGTACGGGAAAGCGTCGTTGTTGTTGTTGACGCCATCGTTGTCAGAGTCGACATCGTACTGCCCGTTCACCGCGGTAGACGCGGCACCGGTGATTTCAGCGGCTGAGGTGCTGACATTAACCCCAGTGTCGCTGTAACTACCGTTTTCCGGATCCAGCAAGAGAATGTCACCGGCACGGGTCAGGCCGTACATGTTGCCCTGGTCATCCAGCGCCAGTGAGGACAGCAGTGAAGGCAGGCCGGATACGACGTAATCGGTAGTGCCACTGATCAGGCTGTAACTGAGCAGGTTGTTGTTGGCGTCAGACATGTAGGCCACGTTCTGATAAATCAGCACGTCACCACCAGAAACGGTGTAATTCGGGAAGGCACCTGCCACACCGGCCACCAGAGTGGCGGTATTGATCAGATAAAGCTGGTTGCTGCTGCTACTGGTCGCATACAGGTCACCCGCTACATCAAGCACCAGGCCGTTGATACCACTGGCACCGGTTACCGTACCCAGATCGATCACGGAACCGCTTTGCGGATCAATCTGCAGCAGGTGTGATGTGGTGGTTATGGCATACGCCCGTGTGGCATCCGCATTCACCGCAACGTCACGCAGCGCACTGCCGGTAAAGGAAATCACTGAGGTTGAGCCGTCTGCCGGACTGAAGGTACCGAAGGCTCCGTCAGAATCCACGAAGTAGAACAGCGCCTGCGTATCGGCAGGATCCAGCGGCGGCAGACTGCCGGCGTCGTAGTCATCGGAACCGGCATCAAACTCATCCGGATTCAGGTAACCGTCACCATCCACATCCAGGTCGTCGTCGTTGGCAATCCCATCGCCGTCGATGTCATCCGGCGTGCTGTCCGGATCCAGAGGATCACTGCCTGCTCCGATCTCAACGGTATCTGAGTAACCGTCGTTATCATCGTCGGTATCTTCGTCATCAAAAATGCCGTCACCATCGGTATCCGTTATACCGGCAGTGACCGGTGAGATGATGGCGTACGGGCGCGAGTCAGCGCCGGTATCGTCATCCCCTACCCAGCTCAGGGCGACTTCCCCACCCGGCAGGGCATTCATCTGGATCACATCCCAGTCGTAATAGGCGGTTTCATCCAGACGGTTATCTGCGGTATTGGCAACCGTGATCGGGTCAGTAATGGCCGTTCCGTCAGCACGGAAAGCCCGCAGCATTACCGGGGCATCAGAACCGGTATTGCCGTTATACCAGGTGGCCACAAAACTGGAGGCATCGTCATCCAGCGCGACAATCCGCGGTGGACCCGCCGGGTTATTGGAGAAGTTGATTTTAGTGCGGCCTTTGACCACAAAGCCCGGATCAGTCGGAGCAACTGAAGGGTTAAAAATTTTGAAGTTCGGGGACTCAGGCAGAGAAGCACCGCCGTAATCACGCACAAAGCCCACCACCACGTTGCCATTTTTCAGACGGGTGATGCCGAAGTTGGCCATACGCCAGCCATCATCACCGTCAGCTTCAATGCTGGTGACCTGAAATTCATTGGTCGAGGCAGTACCGTTGGGGTTAAAAATCCGGCCATACAGGGTGTATCCGGAAGCCAGGCCATTTTTCGCCCAGACCGCAAAGAAACGGCCATCGCGCAGCGCGGTGACGACCGCTGGTGAGTCGTAGACTGTGGTGTCGTTCTGCTGCATCTCGACGTCGGATGCAATCACAAATCCGGTGCTGCCTACCGCTTTGGACGGATCAATGATGTGGAAAACCGGCTCGTTATCGCCGGATTCGAGGTGATTACGCACGTAAGCGATCACGATGTTGCCGTTAGCCAGCACGATGGTCGTGAAGTTAGGTACATCGTAGGCGTCGTAACCATCGGCATCCCAGGTACCGACGGTAAAGTCTCCGCTCAGAGGGGTACCACTGTTGCTGAAGAAGCGGTTTACCAGAGGCTGGTTGCTGCCATCCACCGCACCGTTTTTCATCCACGTCAGCATGAAGCGGTTATCCGGCAGAACCGTGATGACCGGTGGTGATTCGTAGGTGGTGGTATCGTTCTGCTGTGCTTCAACGTCGGTCGCCACCCGGAACAGCGGGTTCGCTGGCAGGTAGGTCGGATCAACAATGCTGAAGACCGGCTCGTCGTCCGAGACTTCTGACGTGTTGCGCACATAGGCGACCAGCACATGGCCGTTGCTCAACAACGCCAGACTGAGGTTATCGACGTCGTAGGTGTCATTACCGTCGACTGCCCAGGTACCGACCTGGAACTGATTCGTGGCAGCTGTCCCGTCGGCATTGAAGATACGGGCCTGAATGTCCATATCGGTGCCGTCGTTGGAATCGGCATTCATGACCCAGGCGTACATCACCCGTCCGTCATCCAGTGCAACGGATTTCGGCGGACTGGTATAACCGGACCATGTCTGGTCAATCGTTGTGGGCGTTCCGATCGTCAGTGCATAAACGACAGTTGCAATGACCGCCGAGGTGGTGAGCGCTGAAGCCAGAAGCCAACGTGACAGCTTGTTCATCAATAGTTCCCTGGAATTAGGTTACTTATGTAAACGTTCCCGGCACTCCGGTAAACGTTTGTTATTTTGTGTAAAGCAAATGCCGGGAGTCTACCATGCGTGGGAAGTCGCACAAACGCCGGAAATGATACTTCTGTCTCATTTCAGGTTTTTCTTAATGACTTTGATGACGGCTTGTTCACTTTGTCACCCAAAAGCGTTTTCCATGGACTCAGGAGCGGGATTCCCTTACAGGATAAAAGGATTAGCCCAGAGAAGACGGGGGCTGAGGGACAGGAGAGATATTCATTCACAGCCGCACTGTGACGCCTGTTCTGCCCCTGAAGACCGGTGTTGCAGTTCCGCGTTTCTGCCGACCGGAAAAACCGCGAGGACCTTCACCATACAGGTTAGTTATAAAGTACCAGGCTGAAATGACCTGCGTACTCAACGCCAAAATACAACAATACGGGCCAGAAAATGATAGAAAATGGGTCCCGGCCAGTTACAAAGTGAGCTGACACTCAGGATAATTGGCTGAAAAACGCCGGAGAAAATCCGGCGTGCAGGGTTTATGAGGACGCGGAACTGAGTTATCGGGGGTCAGGAACCGGATACGGCGGCATCCCCTGCCCGGCAGAGTTTAACAGCTGAATGAAAGGTGGCTTCGTCATACACAGCCCTTAATTGTCCGGCAGGCACGGGTTTACTGAACAGATACCCCTGCATCTGGTCACACCCCAGCTGCGTCAGAAAGTCTCTCTGTTCGACGGTTTCCACTCCTTCAGCCACCACTTCCATATCCAGACTGTGCGCCATGGAGATGACGGCTGTGCAGATAGACCGGTCTTTGCGGGTGCCGGGTATCTTTTTCACAAACTCGCGGTCAATTTTCACGGTATTCACTGGCAGCCGGGTCAGATAACTCAGCGATGAATAGCCAGTGCCGAAATCATCAATGGCTACCCGGGCGCCAATCGCACGCAGGCCGGATAACACCTCCTGAGCCACCTCAATGTCGTCCATCACGATGGTTTCGGTGATTTCGAACTCCAGACAGGAGGGATCGACCCCTTCTTCCTGCATAATGTCCTGCAGCTGCACGACGACTCCGGGTTCATACAGCTGACGTGACGACAGGTTGAACGAGACGTGAATCGCACACCCTTCCCTGTCCTGCCAGTCACGGATAAACCGGCAGGCTTTGCGGAATGACTGCTGACCGATGGCGACGATCTGCCCGGTCTGCTCAGCCACCGGGATAAAATCCGACGGCGGCGTATAACTGCCTGCACTGTTGCGCCAGCGCAGCAGGGCCTCGACGGTAAACAGCTGTGGTTGCCCCGCCACCACTTTCGGCTGATAGAAGAGCTCAAAAATGTCCTGCTGAATGCCGGTGGCCAGGTCGGAAATCATCTGCAGCTCCAGCTGCTTCCGGCGGCTGATTTCAGGATCAAAATACCGGAACTGGTTTTTGCCTTTTCCCTTAGCCTGGTACATGGCCACATCGGCATTCTTGATCAGTTCAAACACTTCCTGTCCATCCCTGGGGTACAGGGCAATCCCGACACTACCGGTGATCCAGAAGGTACAGTCACCATACTGCTGGCGGATGGACAGGCCTTCGACCAGCGAGGTGGCGAGGGCTTCGATGGCCTGCGGATCTGAGCTTTCCAGAATAATGCCGAACTCATCGCCGCCAAGACGGCCGACCAGTGTGTTGCCAGGGCAGATTTCTTTGAGCTTTTTACCTACTTCAAACAGTACCTGATCTCCTTCACTGTGCCCCTGGGTATCGTTGATTTCCTTGAAGCCATCCAGGTCGATATAGAGCAGCGCAAACTCTCTGGCGCCGTCGTCCTGGTTCTGTATCAGACTTTCCACTTTACGGATGAAAAAGGTGCGGTTCGCCAGCTTGGTGAGACGGTCTATGAAGGCCAGTTGTTTGAGCTGACGCTCATGCTGCTTAAGGGTGGAAATATCACTGATGGTGACGACGTAGCATTCGGCAGGACCGGATTGCGGCTGCTCTACCGCGGCAATGGAGACAAGTGCCGGAAACAGGACACCGTTGCTGCGGCGGCATTCAGTTTCACCGCTCCAGTAACCGATGCTGCTCAATGACTTACTGACTGAAGCCTGATGAATCGCGGGAATCAGATCGGCCAGCGGAAGACCGGTCATACCGGGGCCCGCATACTGTCCGATGCGGTCCGAGGCCGGGTTGGCGCTGGTGATGGTAAACCGGCTGTCGGTCGTCAACGCCCCCTCACAGGAAAACCGGAACATGGCATCGGCCAGCTTCAGACGGGCCTCGCCCATGTGCTCGTTGGTGACATCCTGCACAGTCCCCACCAGCTGTACCGCATTGCCGAGACGGTCCCGGTAAACCTTGCCCCTCTCCATCACATAACGCACGCCACCATCAGGCCGCTTAATCCGGTGTTTTATCTGGTAAGGCCGGCCCTGGGTCAGAGCCCGGGTCACGGTATTGTGTACCGCGTCGCGGTCGTCTTCATGGACCAGCGCCATGAAGGCATCCAGGTTGCCGGCAAAGGCTTCGCGCTCAAGACCAAATATTCTGTAGACCTGATCAGACCAGAACAGGGTGCCGGTCTGGACGTTCCAGTCCCAGCTGCCGATGCGCGTAATGGCCTGGGACCGTTCCAGAATATCGCGGGCGTTATGGAGCTCCCGCTCCTGCTCAAGTTGCCAGGCTTTGGAACGCAGAACCGCCAGCACACAGGTATTACCAAACCATTCTATCGGCGCCAGTTCGATATCCACCGGCACTGGCTGGCCATCCTTTGCCCGGGCATTCAGCACCCGGGTGTAGCCCATCGGCCGCAGCTCCGGATTTTTCATGAAGCTGTCACGCAGATGGACGTGGGCTTCGCGCAGGGCGATATCCATCAGAATTTCCACCGGCTGCCCGATAATTTCCTCTGCGGTATACCCCAGCAAGGCCTCAACCTGAGGGTTACTCCAGACAATGCTGCCGCTGCGGTCGGCGATCAGCAAAGTATCCGGAATTGCTGCCGCAATACGTTCAAACTCTCCGGTCATATTTCACCTTCAGGCTCTTCCATTCCATGGTGTATCAGGGACGCTTTTCCCAGAACTGGGTCGCCAGTTCATTTAACCGCTGCGACAGCTGACTGACTTCGTCACAGCGTTGCTGACAGCTTTCTGCTGACCGTGCAATACCCCGGGTGATGGCCATGACAGATGACACACTGGTGTTGATACCGTCTGCGACACCGCTCTGTTGTTCAACGGCCGCAGCCACCTGCGACGTCATCCCGGTAATGTTATTCATGGCCACGAGAATGGAATGGATGCTCTGATTGGCATTGCGCGACTGCTCGAGTCCCTGCTCTGCTTTATCCCTGGCGCTGCCCATATGGCGCGCGACGGTCTGAGTATTGGCCTGAAAGCGCTCGATCATCTGGCTGATTTCTTCCGTCGAGACTGACGTACGGTTGGCCAGGGTACGTACTTCGTCGGCCACCACTGAAAAACCGCGGCCTGACTCACCAGCCCGGGCCGCCTCAATGGCCGCGTTCAGGGCCAGCAGATTGGTCTGTTCGGCAATGGCACGGATGACATCAATAATGCTGCTGATAGTCCCGGACTCCTTCATCAGTTCTGCAGTGACTGCCGAGGCCTGCGAAATTTCCTCCGCCAGGGATTCAACCGCGGCCATCGACTGCTCGAAACGGTCACGGGAATCTTCCACTTCGTGACTCACTGCCGCAGCTACTTCAGCCGTGGAGGCAGTGTGGCCGGAGACTTCCTGGATACTGCTGCTCATACGGCTGATCGCGGATGCCACCGCATCGGTTTTTTCGTTGAGTTCACCAATGCAGCAGGCTGTACCACGGGTTTCTTCCACCAGAACCGAATTACTGCTTCTGAGCTGCCGGGCATCGTCTGCCAGACGTCCGACTACGCCACGGGTTTCAGATTCCAGCATTTTCATTGCCAGCATAAGCTGTCCGGCTTCATCCTGCCGGCCGGTGTAAATATGCATCGCGACACGGTCATTGCTGATACTGCGGGCTTTTTTGAGCACTTCATCCACAGGCCGGAAAATCCATAAAATTCCGGCACCCAGGAACAAAATGGCAGTACCTTCCACCAGCAGGGGGTGACCATCAAATGCGCTGTGCCCGAGCGCTGAGCCGGCAATTCCAGCCATTACCGCAACCAGAAAACACCGCAGTTTCAGACTGAGTGTCCGCCAGCGGATAAACCAGGGAATACGGCCTTTTTTCAACTGCTCATATAATGCACGGGCGCGTTCAACATCGGCACTTTCCGGGTGAACCCGGACGGACTGAAATTCACTGGCTTTGCCCTCTTTTATGATGGGCATAGCAAAGGCATCCACCCAATAATGGTCCCCATTTTTACAACGGTTTTTTACGATGCCTTTCCAGGATTTTCCTTGCCGGAGAGCTGACCAGAGCATATTAAATGCCTCTGGTGGCATATCCGGATGACGGATAATATTATGTGGTTCTCCCACCAACTCTTCGGACGTATATCCGGCAAGCTCGGTAAATTCCGGATTAACGTAGCGTATCCGTCCTTTACAGTCGGTAGTCGAAAGAATATTTGCGTCTTTGGCGAGGGGTTTTTCAGTACCCGTTACCGGAATATTTATACGCACACCCATACACTCCATCGTCAGAAATTTTTCCCGTACTTTTGAGTGTAAGTTCAAAAAAAACACCAAACATCAGAAAAACGAAAGGGTTTGAATATTCCTTAAAAATTTCAGGTTTCTCCAATAATAACCCGGCGTATCAACTCCGGTGCTGACTCACGGTGCAGATAATCACTGGGTAATTTATGAAAGAGTGTGCGGAACTGACGCGAGAAATCCCCCATGTGCCAGTAACCTAACTGGTTAGCCACATTGGAAACAGCCCCACTGACACCCGCAGTCCTCCATAATGAACGCCGTGCCTCATTGAGGCGGTACAACTGAATAAACTGTTTCGGAGTAACGCCGAGATGACGGCGGAAAAGATACTGCAGATTGCGCGGCGTAGTACTCAGAATGGCTGCCAGTTCTTCAATACTCGGTGGCGAATCCAGATCAAAGGTAAGGATGCGGATGGCGCTGAGAAGAGTTTCTGAACGGGCCCGGTACTTGGCATCAGACCCATTTTCCATCACATCAAACAGCAAAGGAGCAATTTCGTTCAGGGTAATTTCATGCAACCACAGGCCAGAATCCTGTATATGAGAAATTGCACAGGGATCCACTCTCTGTGCTAAGCGCTTCAATGCCATCAGCATTCTTATCAGACGCTTCTGCTGTCTTTCATCAGGGAAATAAATAGTATATTCATTACCCGATGGCAGCGATGTGCGGCTTAACCGGAAAAGATCACACCATTGATAAAACAGGGTGTCTGACAGATACAGTGTGATTCCCTGAAACCCATTGGGGAGAACCACTTCAACTTCGCTGCCAGCCGGTATACACCAGATAGCAGGACGATTAATTTCGGCATGCAGATTGACTGGTAACAGATCTTCCGTCAGTTGAAAACAAAACTGAAATCCGGGACGGCTCGCTGCTGCCCGGTTAAGTACCCGTCGCACGGTATGCAGATAAATATATTGAATATCTGCCGTTGACAGCAGCAACTCTGAAAAATCATATGGACCGCTGTCCAGCTGATAGACATCCAGATCCCAGTTCCTCAGAGCTGAGGTATGTTCATCAATAAACTCATACCTTGATTGTTCCACCAGACAAAAGGCATCAGTATCTTTACGGGCCACTTACAGCGTCACCTGAGAATCTGAGGCAAAGCCCCGGAAAAGGTTTACCTGATGCACAGGGCATCAGTACTAAACCAAACCTATATCCACAAAGTGTATATGGGAATAACCAATTCCTATATCAAGAACCCGAAGAAGGCAGTCTGAGATGAAAGACCCGGATAAACCGGGTCAGCAATCATTACAAAGTGGTATTTGACGTTCAGGATCGTAGAGCAGCGCCAGGCCGCGCTGTGACTTGGCGTGATACAGTGCCTGATCCGCTTTTTTCAGCAGATCTTCGCCCTGCAGGCCATGTTCCGGGAAAAGACTGATGCCGATACTGCCACCAATCTGCAACAACTGGCCTTTAATGTCATATGGTTCGGTAACGGCAGCAATCACCGAGCCGGCCACCTGAAGTGCCTGCTGCGGGGTGGTGATGCCCTCCAGCAGAATCGCAAATTCATCCCCCCCTAAACGCGCAACCACGTCATTACTGCGAACCCTATCCCGGACCCGCTGTGCCACATGAATCAGCAGCTGATCGCCATATTCATGACCATAGGTATCGTTAACCTGCTTGAAGTGATCCAGATCCAGGAACAGGACCGCCGTCATGCTGTTCCCGGCGGTGCCGGGTTCAAGGCGGAGATTCAGGTGCTGCATAAAACTGCGGCGGTTGGCGATGCCGGTGAGTTCATCCGTTCCCGACAGGCGGCGCAATTCCTGTTCGATCAGTTTGCGCTCGATGATGCCGGCGAGAATCTGACCGCAGGCACTGAGAAATTCTCTTTCGAGCACATCCTGACGGTGGCCGTGTTTCACGTACAGGTTGAGTATGCCCAGTGTGCGTCCGTTGGAAACGATGGGCATGATGTAATGTCCGTGGGGTTTCATACCCTCCGGCCGGTTGTCATGATCATGGTCGATGCAGTCTCTGAACAGCAGCTCCTGTGTCACCGCAGCCCTGCCACAGAGACACTGGCCCGGAACAATACGCTGGCACATCTCGACCAGGCTGTCACAGAGATTGTGCTGGGCAACCATACGGAATACCTGACCATCGTCACTGGCCAGAAAGACACAGCCCTTCTCTTCCAGCGCCAGCCAGCGGATGTCCAGAATCAGTATGAGAATACGGTCGAGCTGCTCTTCGAGGCTCACTGCTTCCAGTGAGATATGCAGAATGTCATTCAGCGCAGACTGAATATCACTGCGACGCTGCAGCTGCTCCAGCGCCGTCTGATGACGGGAAAGCTGCTCCTCCAGCTGAGCGACCGTCTGGCGCAGATCTTCCGTCACTGCACGGTCAGGACTCTCTGTTGTGCTCACTGAGCCCTCCACGGGACAGTCGGCTAATGAATTGACACATAATTAATATAACAACAATTCAGCTGAACGTCCTGCAACTCAGACTAAAGGCTTAATATCAGGTCATCTATCTGGCGCAAAAATACCCATGCCGGCGCGACCTCAGACAAAAGACCGCCTCGGATGGGCTGTTGAGCGGTGACTCAGGATTGCCTGTCTGAGTACAGCAGGTGCTCGTATTGTTTGGCGGCCAGCTGCCACTCAAAGCGTGACTCCAGAGCCCCTGTCTGCAATTTACGCCATGCGACGGGGTCTTCTCTGAAAAGAGAAACGGCCTGAAGGGTGGTGTTGATAAAGGCTGCGCTCTTGGAGGACATATCCTCGCCACTGAAAGTAAAGCCGTTACGGCCATCAATCACCGTATCTTTCAGGCCGCCGGTGGCATGGGCGATACAGGGCATACCACCACGCATGGCGAGCATCTGACTGATCCCGCAAGGCTCATAGATGCTCGGCATCAGGAAGATATCGGCGTAATTGTAGAGGTGATTGGCCAGGGGTTCGGAATAACCGTTAAGAAAGAGAAAATTATCAAACCGGGCCATACAGCGGCTGAACAGCTGATCGTATTCCGCATCACCACTGCCCTGCATAATGAACACGCCCTCCCGGAGGTTTGAGAGCAGCTCCTCCAGTACCGTGTGCCCGCCGAAGGGCGCAATCAGCATACCCAGCTTCTGATAAGACATACGGCTGATAGATAGCAGAACCGGAATGCTGGCATTGCGCTTCCTGCGCCAGCGGTTGAGTGTACGCAGGGCAAAGTAATAGCTGGCAGAGTGCACATGGGAGTTTCTGATGGACGGCAATGCCCATTTATCCAGACATTCATCCATCAGCTGGTACAGGGCTTTGCTGTCTGTTTGTGGCAGCGGGTGACGGTAGTCACAGCCGTTCAGGATGCCATAAAGACGACCTTCTGCCTTGGCCTGCAGCAGATCGGATTCCAGACCTTCACCGCCAACAACTGCCTCTTCCCAGTGACTGGGCCTGAGAATTTCTTCGGCATAGGTCGGTGAAACGGTATTCACTTTATCCGCCAGACGGATACCCGCGCGCATAAAGTTCACACAGTCATGACTGTAATGATCCCCCACCTGATGTACGTCGTACTGCAGACCCGGAAACCAGCCTTCCAGTGAGGAGTCATCTCCCTGAAGAGGACGAACCCCCTGAATGGACAGGTTATGAATGGAGTACACGGTGCGCGCCGACTTCAGTGAACGGTAGGCCGGGGCGTATTCACGGAGAATCAGCACATTGGCGCTGTGCCAGTCGTGGCAATGAATTACGTCCACCGGTGGCAGTACCTTCTGCACCATAGCCTCACACACGGCACTGCAGAACAGCGCAAACTTGTGCGCATCAGTGGCAAAAGGACCATAGTGATCCGAGCAGTAAATTGCCCCCACACCACCGGCAGAAAACAGCCAGTGTTCGAGCACCAGATGTGTCACCTCTGGGTGGGAATCTTTGGAAGCTGCGACCCGGAACAGTTCCAGCGTTTCATGCCCGCCAGCAAAAGGAGCACTGAATTGCGTGACAGCCTCGGCCCGCTCATTAGCAGCCAGTACACCGTAACCGGGACTGATCACTGTCACGGTATGCCCCTGCTCGGCCAGAGCCAGAGGCAGATCCCGCACTACATCACCAAGGCCACCGACCTTGCCTCCTGCCAGGGCGTCATTCTCTGCCGCCACCATCAAAATATGCATATTGCCTCTTACCGCAGTCGCTCCCTGCAGTATCTGTATCCGTAATTCTGAGAAGGCGCTACAAGCGGATTTCTGCAGCATCCGTATGACAGGCGCCTGTTTTTTGTATTCAGGGCCCCGGCCTGAGAACAGCCGGAACGCCCAGGACTCTAGCCGATACTGCCCATCTGCTGACCGAGCATTTCACGGGTGACCAGAGTGACGCCTTTATCCGTAACCCGGAAGCCACGCTGAATATCGTCATCGCGGTTGTAGCCGATCACGGTTCCCTCAGGGATCACACAGCCGCGGTCAATGATAACCCGCTTCAGTTTACAGTGCCGTCCCACTGTCACCTCCGGCAGCACCACGGCTTCCTCAATCAGTGAATAGGAATGAATACGGGCATTGGAAAACAACAGCGACTTTCTCACGGTGGAACCGGAAATAATACAGCCGCCACCAACAATGGAGTCATAAGCCGCACCGCGGCGTTCGTCATCATCAAACACAAATTTGGCCGGCGGCAACTGCTCCTGGAAGGTCCAGATCGGCCAGCGAGGGTCGTAAAGGTTAAGAGCCGGTGTCGGGTCAACCATTTCCATATTGGCTTCAAAAAATGAATCCAGGGTCCCGACATCACGCCAGTACGGCATGATGCCCTTTTCAGGATCATTGAAGCGATAGGCAAATACATCGTAGTCGTTAATGATCGAGGGAATGATGTTTTTACCAAAATCGTGATCCGAATTCATATTCTCCGAATCGTTACGCAGCTGCTCAAACAGAAACTCGGTTTTGAAAACATAGTTACCCATACTGGCCAGGCAGTAGCCAGGGCGTCCCGGCAGAGGATCGGGATGTTCCGGTTTTTCGGTAAAACGCAGTATCCGCCCATCCTCATTCACCGTAATAACGCCAAAGGCACCCGCCGCTTCTTCAATAGGCACTTCCATACAGGAAACCGTCATATCCGCTCCGGTTTCCACATGATGTGCCAGCATTTCCCCATAATCCTGCCGATAGACATGATCACCGGACAGCACGAGCACAAACTCCGGAATTTCTCCCCGGATAATGTCGATATTCTGGTAGACCGCATCGGCCGTTCCCAGATACCAGTTTTCGGAAAAACGTTGGGACGCCGGCAGAATCTCGATACCTTCTCCCAATTCCTTTTTAAAATGCCCCCAGCCACGCACCAGATGTTTGATCAGTGAATGCGCTTTGTACTGGGTGACCACCCCTACCCGGCGTACACCGGAATTGATGCAGTTGGATAAGGGGAAATCAATAATGCGGAATTTTCCGCCAAAATACAGTGCCGGTTTCGCCCGCCAGTCGGTGAGTTCGTGCAGACGCGACCCCCGGCCACCCGCGAGAATGAGTGCATAGGTATTGCGCGTAAGATTACTGACAAACCTGGGTCCTGAATTAATCATGAGCGCTTTAATCTCCATATTTCATCGGCGTACTGGCCAATCGTCCGGTCACTGGAAAACATGCCACTGCTGGCTGTGTTTAAAATGCTTTTCCGGGCCCAGAGTTCTTTCTGCTGATAAACCGAAGCCACGTCTTTCTGAGCATCGACAAAACTTCTGAAATCTGCGGCTGTCAGCCATTGATCATGAGGGTCGCGGATGGTGTTCACCACAGGATCAAAAATGCCGGGTTCACACAGGTTGAAATGGCCGGACTCCAGCAGGTGCATCACGGCTTTCAGGTCATCATCGTCCGCAATAATCTGGCTGGGATTGTAGCTGGCTCTCACCTGCTCCACCTCATCGGCTTTCAGGCCAAAGAGGAAGAAATCCTCTTCCCCGACGGCATCACGGATTTCAATATTGGCACCGTCCAGCGTGCCTATCGTCAGGGCACCGTTCATCATGAACTTCATGTTGCCGGTACCCGAGGCTTCTTTACCAGCTGTGGAAATCTGCTCCGATAAATCTGCACCGGCACAGATCACTTCCATGGCGGTTACGCGGTAATTCGGAAGAAAAGCCACTTTCAGTAACTTATCGGCCAGAGGCTCTTTATTCACCACATCAGCCACACTGTTGATTAATTTAATAATCAGTTTGGCCATAAAGTAGCCCGGCGCGGCTTTGCCTCCGATCAGAACACACCGCGGTACCATACCCTCGGTATCCCCCCGCATGATGCGGTCATAAAGATGAATCACGTGCAGAACATTCAGCAGCTGCCGTTTGTACTCGTGTATGCGTTTGACCTGAACATCAAACAGCATGTCGGTATCAAACAGAACATCGCAGCTTTCCTGCACCAGAGCTGCAAGGCGTGCCTTGTTGTGTTTTTTAACCGTCATCCATTTTTTCTGGAAGGTTTTTTTATCCGCCATGGGCTTCAGCTGCGCCAGCTGATCCAGGTCTGTCAGCCAGCCCTCTCCGATGGTGGCGTTAATCAGATCTGTAAGCTCCGGGTTACAGAAACCCAACCAGCGTCGTGGCGTGACACCATTGGTTTTATTATTGAATTTCTCCGGCCAGAGTTCATAAAAGGTTTTGAACAATCCACTTTTCAGCAGTTCAGTGTGCAGGGCTGCCACCCCATTCACCGAGTGACTGCCGACAATTGCCAGATACGCCATACGCACCTGCGGGTCACCACTCTCCTCAATGATGGAAAGCTCCCGCAGTTTGCTTTCGTCATGTGGCCAGTGCGACGAGACTTCGCGTAAAAAGCGTGCGTTAATTTCGTAGATAATCTCGAGCAGGCGCGGCAGCATGGTTCTGAACAGACGCACGGGCCAGCGCTCCAGTGCTTCGGGCAACAGTGTGTGGTTGGTGTAGGCCATGGTTGAGCGGGTGATGGTCCAGGCCTCATCCCAGCCCATGCCGTAATCATCCATGAGCAGACGCATCAGCTCAGCAACCGCAATCGCCGGGTGTGTATCATTCAGCTGAAAACTGTTCTTTTCGGCAAAATTCTCAAACGAGTTATCGTTGCGTTGCAGCCAGCGGACTATCACGTCCTGCAGGCTGGCAGAGGATAAAAAGTACTGCTGACGCAGACGCAGTACTTTGCCGTTTTCGCTGACGTCGTTAGGGTAGAGCACCATGGAAATCTGCTCGGCTTCATTTTTTGAAGCCACAGCCTCGGTGTAACTGCCCTGATTGAACTGGTCCAGACGGAACTCATTGGTGGAAGAGGCTTTCCACAGGCGCAGGGTGTTCACTGTGTTATTGCGATATCCCGGTACAGGCATGTCATAAGGAACAGCAAGCACGTCGTCTGTATCCACCCACTTCATGGTCAGTTTGCCATCGGCATCCGTCTCAGCCACGGTATGACCATAAAATTTAATACGACGGATATTCTCAGGTGCTTCAAACTCCCAGGGGTTACCTTCTTTCAGCCAGTGATCCGGTAATTCGATCTGGTAGCCGTCTTTAATTTTCTGATGGAACATTCCGTAGTCATAGCGGATACCGTAACCGGTCACCGGCAGTTCCAAGGTTGCGCAACTGTCGAGAAAACAGGCCGCAAGCCGCCCCAGGCCACCATTGCCCAATCCGGCGTCATGTTCCTCTTCCGCCAGCTCTTCCAGCGTAACACCGTAGGTCTTGAGTGCTTTACGCAGGGACTCATCCATATCCAGATTCAGCACCGCATTGGTCAGGGTTCTGCCCATTAAAAACTCAAGCGACAGATAGGCGACCCGCTTGGGTTTTTCTTCGGCGTATTTTTCCCGCGTGGCGCGCCAGCGTTCCACCAGACGGTCCCGTATGGTTAATGCAGCCGCGTTATAAAGATAGAGATGATTACCATCCTCCTGATCCTTCCCCAGAGTCAGATTGAGATGCCGGTCCAGATCCGTCTGGAATGATTTTTCATCCAGCCCCAACCACTCTTTAAAGACGCTTTTTTCAGATGACTTACCAGATTTTCCCATGGTGCACCTCTCAGGAGTTAAGACTGTCTGCAGCCGCATCGGTACGTGCGCGCAGCAAAACGGAAGAACAGGAGAATAACTGCAGTTGACCTGCTGCCGTGCTGTTGTCCGGCTCAGGTATACCGGTGGCAAGACCGGTATCAAACAACAATTCCCAGTGCCCGATACCCGGCAACTCAGGCAGCATAAACGTAATATCGTCGCGGCCAGCGTGAAAAATCATCAGCAGGCGTTCCTGCTGCCCGGTATCCGGGATATAACAGGTCGATAAACTGCCAACGGTTTGGGTATGGTGCTCACCCCAGTTACTGGCCTGCATCAGCTGCCCGGAAGCGCTGTACCATTCCATGTTGGGTTCACTGGTGTTCTGGGGTTCGTGAATGTATTCATCCAGCGTGTATATGTGCAGCTGGCTGCGTAGCGTCAGCAGATGCCGGACAAACTCTTTCTGCTGTTCGGCCGCTTCGGTGAGGTTATCCCAGTGAAACCAGTTCAGCTCATTGTCCTGACAGTAGGCGTTGTTGTTGCCCTGCTGGGTCCGCCCCACTTCATCACCGGACAGGATCATGGGGATGCCCTGAGACAGAAGCGTGGTGGCCAGAATGTTGCGTTGCTGGCGGCGACGCAGGATGTAGACTCCGGGATCATCCGTCTCCCCTTCCACACCGAAATTATCGCTGTAATTTTCGTGGTGACCGTCGCGGTTATCCTCACCGTTGGCGAGATTGTGTCGCTCCCTGTAACTGACAAGATCGGCCAGAGTAAAACCATCATGGCTGGTCACAAAGTTAATACTGGATGATGGCCGTCGCCCTGAGTGCTCAAAAATATCACTGGAACCATGTATGCGCCGGGCAAACTCCGGCAGCACGCCAGGGTCGCCGCGCCAGAAACGCCTTACAGTATCGCGGTAGCGGTCGTTCCATTCACTCCAGCCCGCCGGGAAATTACCTAACTGGTAGCCACCCGGGCCGATGTCCCAGGGTTCGGCAATGAATTTAATGCCGGCCAGTACCGGGTCCTGCAGCAGGGCATCAAAAAAACCACTGCCCTGATCGTAGCCGTGTTTTTCACGGCCCAGCACCGGGGCCAGATCAAAACGGAAACCGTCGACGCCCATGACCGTCACCCAATAGCGCAGGCAGTCCATAACAAACTGCACCACTCTTGGGTGCGACATATTCACGGTATTACCGCAGCCGGTGTCGTTAATATAAAAACGTTTATCTTCGGCCTGCAGGCGATAATAAGACAGGTTGTCGATGCCACGGAACGACAGTGTCGGACCCAGGCGGCTGCCTTCGGCGGTGTGATTGAAAACCACGTCCAGAATCACTTCCATACCGGCGTCGTGAATGGACTCAATGGTTCGCCTGCATTCGAGAATATCCCCCCCACTCAGATACGACTGGTGAGGTGTGAAGAAGGACAGTGTGTTGTAGCCCCAGTAGTTACTCAGCCCTTTGTTCACCAGAAACGATTCATTGATAAAACTCTGAACCGGTAACAGTTCAATGCTGGTGACGCCCAGGCTTTTAAGATAGGCCAGTGACTGTGGGTGAGAGAGCCCGGCAAAGGTACCGCGATCCTTCTCCGGAATGTCCGGATGCAACATGGTGAAACCCTTAAGGTGGGTTTCATAAATCACTGAGCGCGGCTTGGTGATGCGGTTGGTGGCACTGACCTGCAGCGCCTGCGGGTCCACCACTACCTTGCACTTGGGCATAAAATTCTGGTTATCACGGCTGTCGAGCAACGTGTCTTTATCGGCATCGTCATTTTCAAAACCAAAGTGCGTATCAGACCAGGCAAACGCCCCCACCAGGGCCTTGGCATAGGGGTCGAGCAGCAGTTTATTCGGGTTAAAGCGATGGCCCAGATGCGGTTGATACGGACCGTGCACCCGGTAACCATACACTGCGCCCGGCTGAGCTTTGGGCAGATAACCATTCCAGACATGATTGGACACGTCCGGCAGATCGTAGCGTTTGATCTCGTGAGTCCCATCAGCACTGTACAGGCACAGTTCGACCCGGGTAGCGTGTTCCGAGAACAGGGCAAAGTTGACACCGTCGCCATCCCAGGTGGCTCCCAGGGGATAGGGTAATCCAACCAGCATAGTGTCGGCGCTCATTCGGATTTACCTCCTGTGTCTGTCCACTCCAGTATCAGCGTGGCCAGCGGCGGTAAAGTCAGCGATAAGGACCAGGGATGGTTATGGCTGGCGTATTCTTCTGCCGTCAGACAACCCCAGTTGCCCTTACCGGTACCGCTATAAAACTCACTGTCGGTATTCACCCGCTCAATATAATCACCGCCGCGGGGAACCCCTACCCTGAAATGTTCGTACACGGTAGGGGTGAAATTGCAGGCAACAATCACCACAGCGCCGGAGTCAGGATCATGACGGGCGAAAATAAATACGGCTCCTGATGGATGATCCGCTTCCAGCCATTCGAAGCCCAGGTGATCAGCATCCCGCGTATGTAGGGCAGGTAAAGCCCGGTAGGTGGTGTTCAGGTCGCGGACCAGGTTCTGCACTCCGGCGTGGCGCTCATAACCGAGCAGATGCCAGTCGAGGCTCTGATCATGATTCCACTCAATGCGCTGGGCAAATTCGCAGCCCATAAACAGAAGTTTTTTGCCCGGATGTGACCACATAAACGCCAGATAAGCGCGCATATTGGCAAATTTCTGCCAGTCGTCACCGGGCATTTTCTCCAGCAGTGAGCGCTTGCCGTGCACCACTTCGTCATGGCTGATCGGCAGCACAAAGTTTTCGTCAAAGGCGTACAGCAAGCCAAAGGTTATTTCGTTGCCGTGAAACTGTTTATGGATGGATTCACGCGACATGTAGCGCAGGGTGTCGTTCATCCAGCCAAGATTCCACTTATACCCGAAACCCAGCCCACCACTGGATGTCATCTGAGTAACGCCCGGCCAGGCGGTGGATTCTTCCGCCACCATCATGATATCGGGATAGTGAAAATAGGCACGCGCATTCACCTGCTGCAACAGGCGGATAGCGCCGAGGTTTTCGCGGCCACCATGCTCATTCGCCAGCCACTCACCTTCTTCGCGGCTGTAATCCAGATACAGCATCGACGCCACCGCATCAAAACGCAGGCCGTCAAAATGAAATTCACTGAGCCAGTAAAGTGCATCGCTCAGCAGATAACTGACCACTTCAGGCCGGTCGTAATTGAAAATCAGGGTATTCCAGTCCGGATGAAAACCCCGGCGTGGATCGCTGTGTTCATACAGATGTGTGCCGTCAAAGAGCCCGAGACCGTATTCATCTGTGGGGAAATGACCCGGAACCCAGTCCAGCAACACACCGATATTGTGCTGGTGCGCGGTATCGATCAGGTAACGCAGACCGTCTGGATCTCCAAAGCGCGATGTCGGCGCGTACATACCAATCGGTTGATAGCCCCAGGAACCATCAAACGGATGCTCACTCACCGGCATCAGCTGGATATGAGTAAAGCCCATGTCACAGGCATAGGTTACCAGCTGATCGGCAAAATCCCGGTAGGTTAAGAATTCCTGGCCATTGCCAGTCCGACGCCAGGAACCGAGATGTACCTCATAAATGGCGATGGCAGCTCCGCGGTTCTGTTTAGCTCCACGCGATTGCATCCATGCGTCATCCTTCCACGGATAAGCCGATTTAGCGCAGACCACGGATGCCGTTTCCGGACGCAGCTGCATACGTTTGGCATAAGGGTCTGCACGCAATGGCATACGGCGGCCATCGGCTGCATTGATGGCGAACTTATAATGGCCGTTGCTGAGATCGGCCGGGATAAAAATCTCCCACAGTCCGCACTCATGGTTCTTGCGCATCACATGTACGCGGGCATCCCAGTGATTGAAGTCACCCACCACCGCCACCCGGCTGGCATTGGGTGCCCAGACAGCGAACAGCACACCGTCCACCCCATGAACAGAGTGATGGTTGGCTCCTAAAAACTGATAAGCGCGCTCCTGAGTACCTTGATTGAACAGGTAGCAATCCGTCTCCTGCAACTGCGGCGCAAACCGGTAAGGATCGTCCAGATTCAGTGTGGCCAGTGGATAGCTGACACGGAAGCGGTACAACAAGGGCTTTTCACTGACAATGAATGCCTCGAAGAGGCCATCTGTATGCAATTGCTCGCAGGTCGCCAGTAATACGCCATCTTCACCAAAGACCTCAACCTGCAGCGCCCCCGGCAGAAATGCCCGGACAACCCACAACCCTTCGTCGGCGGTCGCATGAAGACCCAGCACAGAAAAAACATCGCTGAAGCGGCCCGAGACCAGACTACCGATGTCACTCTGTGACAAGGTATGACGGGTTCTGTGTTCTTCTAGATTTTCCATGATCACAGCCTTGGAGGCGGAATCGCCAGCAGTTACAGCGCCCTGTGCAGCAGTGGAGGCATCCGGCCCGCTCTCCGCATATTCAGAGACTTTGGAAGAGGCTTCTGTGCTGGCTCCGTCACGGGACCCGCTCAAGGTACCGGTACTCATGCCTGCCTGCGCCCTTCGGTCAGACTGGCCAGCATCCGGCGGGCCTGAATTCCCGCCAGCAGATCATCAACCGATAATGGCATCTTACGTCGCCAGTTCGGATATTCAGCACAGGTACCCGGTATATTCACCGGCAGCTCGGTAAAACACAAATCCTCAATCTGCACGGAAACCAGCTGTGACGCCATGCGGCCACTGGTGTGGAAAATGGCCCGGCACAGGATTTCGTCAAAGGGACGATGAATATTAAAGTCCAGCCACTCCTGCGGCAGAAGCCCGGCATTATTGACCCAGTGCAATACCTGAATCAGATCGGACTCACGGCCATGAATGGTCGCTGCAAGCACCTCTTCGTCATCGAGCAGCCCTATCTTCTGGCGCAGGGCAATATCCGTTTTATTCCACCAGGCCGTCAGTGTCGGCACATCGTGATTAGCCACCATGGCTAAACAACGGGGTGCAAAATGCTCCGGACGTTTGAACACCACCCCGTCGTATTTCTCAAAATAAAATAAGGCGTTGGAGAGTATTCCGGAGTGCGCCATACGCTCGCGGATTTCCGGCGGTACAACCCCAAGATCCTCACCGATGACTACACATTGCTGACGCAGGCTTTCCAACCGCAGGATGGCAAACAGATCCGCCACCGGATAACGCACATAAGCACCGGTACTGCTGTCACCCGGGCCAGGACACCACCACAAGCGCATCAGCGCCATGATGTGATCAATACGCAGGGCGCCACAGTGGGCCATGTTGTTCTGCAGCAGAGTAATAAAGTGCGCATAACCACTGTCCACCAGCACTGTGGGCTTCATCGGCGGCAAACCCCAGTTCTGCCCCTGAGGACCCAGTGGGTCCGGTGGAGCACCTATGCTGGCACGGGTGCAGAACAACCCCGGGTTCAGCTGTACTTCAGCACTGCTGGAACTGCTGGCGACGGCCAGGTCACGGATCAGGCCCACTGCCATACCATGGCGGAGTGCCAGTTGCTGGCAGGCTTCCAGCTGGATTTCGGCCAGCCACTGCAGGTAAAAATGAAACAGGGGGTCGCGTGCATGTTCAAGGGTGAACTGATTTTTAACTGCCTGATTGTTGGCAAACACCTGCCCCGGCTCACCTTTACCATCGATGTAGTTGTAGAAATCGGCCGCCCTCGGCGTGGATTGCTCAAGGTGGTTGGTTTTGAAAAAACCGAACATGCGGTTAAACAGATCGTATTTCAGCCGGGTGACACCGGTGTAGTCCACCTGCGGTTTGCTGCGCAGCTCCAGCAGCTCACTCTGGATGTCAGGCGTTGCCATCAAACCCTGCAGTTCCTGATTTTCACTGAAGTCTTCGACCTTACGGGGATCGATGTACAGAGGATTCAGAAAGCGGCGGTCCATCGGGCTGTATGGGCTGCAGTTTTCCGGATGATCCGCATCCAGCAGGTGCAATGGGTTCAGCACCAGAAAGTGAATCCCCAGGCCCGCCGCCCGGATAACCGTATCCTGCAGATCGGAGAAGTCTCCCATGCCCCAGTTGTGCTCTGAACGCAGGGTGTAGACCTGCACCGACAGGCCCGCGAGTTTGTGATTCTGCGCCAGCCACTCCGGAGAATAAGCGACATCCGGTGCGGTGATCAGCGTGGTCTGAATCTGTTGTTTAACGGACGAAAGTGTCAGGGGATGATAGCCGGGTGGCAGCTCAGGCAGGTTCAGGGTACGCGTGCTGATGCTGTGGCTGGCCAGTGTATGGGTTCCGGTCTCCGGGAGGTCGGAAGGTATGAATTCACCGGCGAAGTGCTCTCCGCGTTCCGTCTCGATATTCCAGCGAATGGGCGTGGAAAGATCCGCCACGTCCAGATGCACGGGGATCTGTATCGGGTGTCCGGCCTCAACCACCAGCGCTTTCGGCACCCAACTGGCAAAACGCTGACTGTTGATATGCAGCAGTGAAGCCTCAGCCGCCGCTTTACTGCTGATATCCACATCCAGCAGATCCAGCACTCTGAGGCGGTTTTCCCAGGCTAAGGGAACCGTCTCACCGGCGTAATTGATGAAATCAGTAGCAATACCATAGGCGCTGAGCAATGCTTCAAGGCAGCCATGTTCCGGTTCTGTATCCAAGAGCGCTCCCACTTAGCAATAACCATGTTCAGTAGAATCATGCATGTTCGTTTATCTGAACGAACTTCAAGCGACTGCAAAATCATCAATAAAACAAAAAATAACTGCAAAATAACGACAAGCGCGGACGGGCTGTTTATTTATATACCCAATCAACGGACATAAAAAGCGACTTGAAAATCCGACACGGGCAAAACATACCGGTTGAGGTATGAGCTCTGGCTGAATTCTGCTTAATCACTGCTGATTTTTCAGATCCTGTGGCAATGAAATGCCCGGAAATTCATAAGGAAAGATGGCGGAAGAATGCTTGCCACCACGGCCTTGATTGAGTCCCCCCTCACTCCTGTACAGAAACACCGGCGCCAGAGCTCCGGTTTGTAACAAGGTGTAAAGGAAATATAGACGGCGTTGCCAGACTGTTCCAGCAAAGACACAGGATCAGGCGATTGGCAGATTTGCGGGGTGAATTTTTCAGCCAGTACGCTGAGTTTCCCGGCATCCTGAGACTCTGAATTCAGGGAATGATTCACCGGAGCAACTGAAACTCACTCCGGTGAAGAGCAGAACGAAAAACGCCTGCCGGAATTATTCCCACTCAATCGTGGCAGGTGGCTTGCTCGAAATATCGTAAGTCACGCGCGAGACGTGCTCGATTTCGTTGATGATGCGGTTGGAAACCTTCTCCAGCAGCTCATACGGCAGGTGCGCCCAGCGCGCGGTCATGAAGTCGACGGTTTCTACGGCGCGCAGTGCAATCACCCACTCATAACGACGGGCATCACCGACTACACCGACAGACTTCTGTGGGATGAACACGGCGAAGGCCTGGCTGGTTTTGTGGTACCAGTCGGCTTTGTGCAGTTCAGAAATAAAGATATCGTCGGCTTCACGCAGGATTTCAGCGTACTCTTTCTTCACTTCACCGAGGATGCGCACACCCAGACCCGGGCCCGGGAACGGATGGCGATAGACCATATCGTACGGCAGACCCAGTTCGAGACCGATCTTGCGCACTTCGTCTTTGAACAGTTCGCGCAGCGGCTCAACCAGCGACATCTTCATGTCTTCCGGCAGACCACCGACGTTGTGGTGTGACTTGATGACGTGCGCTTTACCGGTAGAAGACGCTGCCGATTCGATCACATCCGGGTAGATGGTGCCCTGCGCCAGGAAGGGTACATTTTCCAGACGGGTAGCTTCCTCATCGAAGACTTCGATAAAGGTATTACCGATGATCTTACGCTTGGCTTCCGGCTCGTCGACACCGGCCAGACGACCGAGAAACAGGTCTTCGGCATCGGCACGGATCACTTTAACGCCCATGTTCTTGGCGAACATGTCCATGACCATATCGCCTTCGTTCTTACGCAGCAGACCGTTGTCCACAAACACACAGGTCAGCTGATCGCCGATGGCTTTGTGCAGCAGTGCCGCAACCACAGACGAATCCACACCACCGGACAGACCCAGCAGCACTTTCTGGTCACCGACCTGAGCCTGTACGCGGGCAATCTGGTCTTCGATGATCTTCGCCGGGGTCCAGAGCACGTCACAGTTACACAGCTCCAGAACAAAGTGCTCAAGCAGTCGCTTACCCTGCAGGGTGTGAGTCACCTCCGGGTGGAACTGTACGCCGTAGAAGTTCTTTTCAGTGTTGCACATACCGGCAATCGGGCAGCTTGGCGTTGACGCCATCAGCTCGAAACCTTCCGGCATGGCGATGACTTTGTCGCCGTGGCTCATCCACACGTCGAGCAGAGAGTTACCGGCATCGTTCACATGATCACGGATGTCTTTCAGCAGCGGACTGGCGGTTTCAACCTGAACCTGGGCATAACCAAATTCACGGATTTCAGAACCCTGAACCGCACCACCCAGCTGGTGAGCCATGGTCTGCATGCCGTAGCAGATACCCAGTACCGGCACCCCCAGGTCAAACACGACGCCGGGAGCGCGTGGAGAGCCTTCTTCGGTCACGGACTCCGGTCCACCGGAGAGAATGATGCCATCCGGCTTGTAGTCACGGATTTCGTCATCGGACATATCAAAGGCGCGGATCTCGGAGAACACGCCGATTTCACGCACGCGACGGGCGATCAGTTGTGTGTACTGTGAGCCGAAATCCAGAATGAGAATACGCTGTGAATGAATGTCCTGTGACATGAATGCTTCCCGGTCAGAGTTGATATCGAATGATTAAATTAAAAGGGGATGGCCGCTTCCCTTGCTGAACAGCACGGAGCAGCGGTCATCCCCTCTTGTTCCGGGTGGGATTAACCCAACCGGTAGTTCGGTGCTTCCTTAGTGATCTGCACGTCATGAACGTGCGATTCGTTCATCCCGGCAGAAGTAATGCGCACAAACTGCGGCTTGGTACGCATTTCATCAATGGTGCCGCAACCTGTGTAACCCATGGAGGCACGCACGCCGCCCATCAGCTGGTGCACGATGTTGCCCAGTGGGCCTTTTACGGCGATACGACCTTCAATACCTTCAGGAACCAGTTTATCGGTACCGGCGTTCTTATCCTGGAAGTAACGGTCAGAAGAGCCCTGGCTCTGGCCCATAGCGCCCAGAGAACCCATGCCACGGTAAGACTTATAAGCACGGCCCTGATACAGCTCCACTTCGCCCGGAGCTTCATCAGTACCGGCGAGCATGGAACCTACCATCACGACACTGGCACCAGCGGCGATGGCTTTGGCGATATCACCAGAGAAACGGATACCACCATCGGCGATGACAGGGACATCGTACTTGGCCATGACCTCAGCCACATTCGCCACGGCAGAAATCTGCGGCACACCCACACCGGCAACGATACGCGTGGTACAGATAGAGCCCGGGCCAATACCGACCTTCACACCATCCGCGCCGGCTTCAGCCAGTGCAATGGCGGCTTCAGCAGTGGCAATGTTACCGCCGATCACCTGAACATCCGGATAGTTCTGCTTCACCCAGCGGACGCGGTCAATCACGCCGGTGCCGCCCGGGTTAGAGGTATGACCGTGGGCGGTGTCCACCACAATCACGTCCACACCGGCTTTGACCAGTGCATCAACACGGTCTTCTGTGCCCGGCCCCGTACCGACGGCAGCACCCACCAGCAGGCGGCCCTGATCGTCTTTGGCCGCGTTCGGGAAGGCCTTGGCTTTCTCGATATCTTTGACCGTCATCATACCGACCAGCTGGTCGCTGTTGTCCAGAACCAGTACTTTTTCGATACGGTGAATGTGCAGCAGCTGCTGGACTTCCGCAGGGCTGGTGCCCTCTTTAACTGTGATCAGGCGCTCTTTCGGCGTCATCACAGAAGCGACGGTAGCATCCAGATTCTTTTCAAAGCGCACGTCACGGCTGGTAACGATACCGACCAGTTCGCCGTTATCCACCACCGGCATACCGGAGATGTTGTTGGCCATCGCCAGAGCCAGAACTTCATGAATCGTAGCGCTGCTGGGTACGGTGATCGGGTCTTTCACGACGCCACTTTCGTACTTCTTCACTTTGCGGACTTCAGCCGCCTGCTCTTCAGCCGTCAGGTTTTTATGAATCACACCCAGACCGCCTTCCTGCGCCAGAGCAATGGCCAG
>DBNK01000015.1:153055-171196 GCA_002298335.1 Thalassolituus sp. UBA674 | reverse complement strand
TGGCCGGTGTTGCTGTGGAAATCGGCGTCATCATGCTGGTGTACCTCAACCAGGCTTATCGGCATATGCTGGAGGAGTGTGAGCAGGAGGGCGTGGAACCCCGCCTGGAAACCCTGCGCCACGCCGTATTACACGGTGCCGGCTTACGGGTGCGTCCGGTGATGATGACGGCTGCCGCGATTATCGTGGGGCTGTTGCCGATAATGTACGGAACAGGGACCGGTTCGGAGGTCATGAGTCGTATTGCCGCGCCCATGGTCGGTGGGATGCTAAGTGCGGTCATTCTGACTTTACTCGTGCTACCAGCCGTTTACCTTCTTTGGAGAAAGCCCTGAGAAAGGGATCTGGCCAAATGTCATTCGAGTTGATTTGGATCAAATAATCTACCCCAACATTACAGGTGTGTAATGTTGGGGTCATCCAGGTGTCAGTCTCCCCTCATTAACATAGCCAATAGATGGCATGAATCCGCACGCTAAAACTGCTTGACCTGTGTCCATGACACAGGTGTATAACCTTTTCCAGCGCACGGTTATAAAGCTTGGTGTAGAACCTCGGTTTATAACCGGTGATTGACTCAGATCAAGGTCCTGATCCCGGCGGAAGCTTAGGATGGCATGACTGGATCAAGAGGAGGGTGGCATGAAAGTCATCGAGGTTGCCAGGCTATTGGGCATTACGGCAGACACGGTACGGTTTTATACCCGCATCAATATTCTGAATCCCACCAAAAGCAAGGCCAATGGATATCGGGAATACAGCGACAACGATGTTAAGCGTTTGAGGTTTGTGTTAAGCGCCCGACAGTTGGGATTTTCGGTCGAGGATATTCAGGAAATTCTTTCCCATGCTGACAAGAAAAAATCTCCTTGTCCGACGGTGAGACGCTTGATTGATCAGAGATTACATGAAACTGAGCAGCAGTTTAAAGAAACGATACGGCTGCGGGATCGTATGCAACGCGCCGTATTGGAGTGGAGCCAAAAACCGGACAAGGCTCCGACAGGTCATATGCTTTGCCATTTAATTGAAGAATTCACCGTGGAGGAATGAGTATGAATACACACCAAACGTCGAACGCCAATCAACGTAAAAGTGGCTGTTGCTGTGCGGGCAAGTCATCCATTTCGTCTGCGGCACCTGATACCAACAGTGTTAGCAGATCATCGCAACCCCTGCACCAATTACAAGTGCAGGGAGCCACCTGTGGTGGTTGCGTTAAAAGTATAGAACATACTCTGAAATCCGTTTCCGGGGTCAGTGAGGCCTCTATGGATCTGGCAACCGGTGTCGCTTCAGTTGTTGGTGCAGTCGATGCAGATCATCTCGTTGAAGTATTGCAAGGCGTTGGCTTTCCAGCGGCGGTCATCCGATAACAGTTCTTAAGAAATAACCGGGAGTAGGGTATGAGTACAACTAAAACGGAATCTGGCGGTGTCTCTTGCCATGAAGATGGTACGACAACTCCGCCTCATGATCATCATGCACATAAGGCTAATCACCACAGTTCAGGAAATAACTCTGGTCCTCAGGAACTGATTATTGAAGGTGCGGGTTGTGCCAGTTGCGTTGGAAAAATTGAGTCGGCGCTAAAGGCGGTGTCCGGTGTAGAAAATGCCGAGATGAATTTCGCTCAGCGCACTGTGAGTGTGACGGGCAATGCCGATGCTGCTGATCTGGTAAAGGCGGTGGAAAAAGCCGGTTACAACGCGAAGCTTGCGGCTGCGGAGAGCGAAGATGATGCGCTCGCAGAAAAAGAAAAGGCGGATCAGGCTTATTACAAACGCCTGATGAAGGAAACCTGGATAGCCCTTTCCCTGGGTGGGCCGCTAATGGCCTATGCGCTGATTACCGGGGAGGTTAATGTTAATACCACAACCGAGCGGATCGCTTGGCTGATCGTTGGCATACTCACCTTTGGCGTTTTGTACTTCTCAGGAAAACATTTTTTTGTCGGCGCCTGGAAGTCCTTCCTGAATCATTCTGCCAATATGGACACTTTGATTGCGCTGGGTACGGGTACCGCATGGCTGTATTCCATGGTGGTCGTATTTTTCCCCGAGTCGGTTCCAGAACAAGCTCGCCATGTTTACTTTGAGGCCACGGCGATCATTATCGGGCTGATCGATCTGGGCCTGGCCCTAGAGCTCAAAGCCCGCGGGCGCACATCGGAAGCTATTAAACGGCTGATCGGCCTGCAGGCTAAGACAGCCAGAGTCATACGCGACGAAAAGGAACTGGATATCGCTATCGAACAGGTGCTCATGGACGATGTGGTGCGTGTACGTCCGGGAGAAAAAATTCCTGTGGATGGTGAAGTCATAGAAGGCCATACCGCCATTGACGAGTCCATGTTAACGGGTGAACCCATGCCCGTTGAAAAAGCCGTGGGCGACACGGTTGCAGCGGGCACCATCAATAAAACCGGCTCCATTCTGTTTAAGGCCACTCGTGTCGGCAAAGACACGGCCCTGGCGCAAATTATCAACATGGTCAAACGCGCACAGAATTCCAAGCCGCCTATTGGTCGCTTGGCCGATGTGATTTCCGCGTATTTTGTACCCGTCGTAATGATTATCGCCGTCACCAGTGCGTTGGTCTGGCTCAACTTTGGCCCGAACCCAGCCGTGGCGTTTGCCATCGTATCTGCCACCACGGTACTGATTATCGCCTGTCCCTGTGCGTTGGGTCTGGCAACCCCCATGTCGGTGATGGTGGGTGTGGGCAAAGCGGCAGAAGCGGGTGTCCTTATTCGCAACGGCGAAGCCTTGCAAACCGCATCGAAAATATCAGCGATGATTCTGGATAAAACCGGCACCATTACCTTGGGGGCGCCGAAGGTCACCGATATTTTGGTCGCTGGCGAGCAGGACGAGAACACTATCCTGAAGCTGGCAGCCACGCTCGAATCGGGTTCTGAACATCCGCTGGCGCTGGCGATTGTCGAGTCAGCCCAGGAGAAGGGTATCGAAACCGGGAAGGTCTCCAATTTCAATGCCATCGCCGGTCACGGTGTGCAGGCTGAGGTGGATGGCAAAACGTTGCTGTTCGGCAATGAAAAACTGATGCGAGAGCGCAATATCGAACTCGGCGATTTTGTTGAAAAAGCGCAGGGCCTGGCTGCCGAGGCTAAGACGCCGATGTATTTCGCCGTGGATAACAAGCTCTCCGCCATTATCGCGGTGGCTGACCCCATCAAAGAAGACTCTATTGCCGCCATTAAACGACTGCAGCACAACGGCATTCGCGTTGTCATGCTGACCGGCGACAACCGCGCCACGGCAAAAGCCGTCGCCGAAAAGGCGGGCATTAAAGAGTTCTTTGCCGAGGTGTTACCGGAGGACAAATCCAAAAAGGTTCAGGAACTGCAGATGGAAGGTGAAGTGGTCGGCATGACAGGCGATGGCATCAACGACGCGCCAGCGTTGGCAATTGCCAATGTGGGTTTCGCCATCGGTACGGGCACCGACGTGGCCATAGAGAGTGCCGATATCACCTTGATGCGCGGATCGCTGCATGGGCTTGCCGATGCCATTGCGGTGAGCAAGGCCACATTACGTAACATCAAACAGAACCTGTTCGGTGCGTTTATTTACAACGTGGCGGGTGTTCCGGTTGCCGCAGGTATTCTTTACCCCTTGCTTGGGGTACTTATGAACCCTGTGATTGCGGGTGCCGCAATGGCATTTTCGTCGCTCACGGTCGTCACCAATGCCAACCGACTGCGCTTGTTCAAAGCGCAGGAGCACTAATGGCTATTTCGTCAGAAACTTGTTTAGGAGAGTGGACATGTTAATCATTAATAGTGTTGGCGTTGTTGTGATCGCGCTCATTATATGGTGGTTTTGGTTGTACAAGCCCAAAGAGGCAGAGCTGGGTGAAAATGATCTGGTGATTACCGTGGAAAATGGCACCTATTCACCCTCCCGAATTAAAGTGCCTGCGGGTGAGCCGGTTGAGCTGAAGTTCATACGTAAAGATGAATCACCCTGCTCAGAAACGTTACTGATTCCCGAACTGCAAATCAGTGACACCTTGCCCCTCAATAAACTGAAGTCCATACAACTACCTGCACTGAAATCTGGTGAATACGCCTTTCATTGTCAGATGCAGATGTATCGCGGTCAGCTCACGGTGAATTAGAGAATGTTCAACAAAGAAAGTAAGGATTGATATCAGTATGAATATTCAAAAAGTGACCGCCATTTTTGACGAATTTCGTTTGAAGGACGTAGAAGAAGCACTGATTAGGCATGGGGTTAAAGGCTTCACCCTGCATCCGGTTCGCGGTCGTGGAGAATACTTCGACAGCTTCAACGAGAATCATTTGATTAAGCACATTCAAATGGAGATTTACGCCAGGTCAGAGCATGCAAATAACATCGCGCAACTGATTGTAGAAACGGCGCACGTCAATGCCGATAGCGAAGGGCTGGTTTGTATTATTCCGGTGAATGACTTGCTTTGGATTCATGATAAACGCAGTGCGATAGACAGCGATTTTCAATTTCATCCGTGAGGTGTGATATGGCAACGCAAAAAACATCATTCTGGTTAACACCCAAAGGACTGGCGGCATTGGGCCTAATTGGTGCTGCCACGTATTTTCTGCTGATCGAACACCGCCAGCATGTCTGGCAGTTTTTACCTTTTCTGATTTTGCTGGCATGTCCTTTTATGCATCTTTTCATGCATGGAGGTCATGGTGGCCACGGGGGGCATGGTGGGAGCCATCAGCGCCAGGGAGAAGGCCATCAGCATGAGGGTGAGTCAGATCAAGATGCTTACCAGCGTGGATTAGAAGATGGGCGCCGGGATAGCGAACATCGGCACCACCATTGACCCGGTAGAAAACAGGAGAACGACAAATGCACGGTGATTCAGCTTATGGTCTCTGGACACTGGTGATACTGAATTCGGCAATATTTATTTTCTTTGCCTTCAGTTTTGCCAAGCCACAAACAAAAACCGACTGGCGCAGTTTTGGGGCTTTCTCTGCGTTCATTATTGCGCTCTTTACCGAGATGTATGGATTTCCGCTGACGATATATTTTCTGTCTGGATGGCTGGCGGAAAAGTACCCAGGAGTGGACTTCCTCTCCCATGAAAATGGCCATTTACTGCACACCATGCTCGGGTTTGAAGGTGATCCGCACTTTGATCCGCTGCATATTGCCAGCAATGTACTAATCGTGCTCGGCTTCTTTCTGCTCGCGTCGGCGTGGAACGTGCTCCACAAAGCGCAACAAACTCACTCCCTGGCGACCACTGGTTGGTATGCCCGCTGCCGTCACCCGCAATACATTGCTTTTATCATGATTATGTTTGGCTTTCTGTTGCAGTGGCCGACCCTGCCGACATTGGTCATGTTCCCGATATTGGTCGTTGTCTATGTACGACTGGCCAAGCGTGAAGAGCGTATGGCGATTGAGGAATTTGGCGACGTGTATCTTCGCTATATGGAGTCGACCCCAGGGTGGGTACCTAAATTTTCTACCGATAAAGCCGCTTCAAACTATTGAGGATATACCAATGAAACGTAATTCTATCAGAACTATGATTTCCGCCGTCGTTATTGCTACGGCAATAGCTTCACCAGTATTTGCAGAAAATGCGCATGATCACGGTGATAAAAACCAAGGCGCTAACAATGGCATGATGATGGGGATGATGAATCATGATCAGATGATGGCGATGCATGATCATATGAAAAAAATGCATGCCCTGATGTCAGAAATCAAAACCGAAACCGACCCAGAAAAACGTCAACAATTAATGAATGAGCATATGCAAACTATGCAAGAAGGTATGCAGATGATGAATATGGGGAACGGCATGAAAGGCGGTAAGAAAATGGACAAAATGGATATCACAAAACGTATGGATATGATGGAAAAACACATGGGGATGATGCAAAAAATGATGGGGCAAATGATGGATCATCAATCTGAGGCAAACAAGTCTAACGAGCATCAACACAAATAATAGACTGTTGGTGATGTGAAAAAGTTTGTAAACAGAGATTAGATCTTGGAGGTAAATTATGAAACAAGAAGAGCACCGACTGGGTGTGTCTGAAGTCAATCTCGTTGTTCGTCATTTAAAACTTGACGCAAAGAACGTTAGTAATATCAACGATGCAATTACAGAAATCGATAAGTTATATGGTTTGGATGCGGTTTCATTTGATGAACAGTCACAGGTTTTGAATCTCGCATACGATGCATCTCGTCTATGCCTCGATGGTATCGAGGATGTGTTGGCTAAACACGGTATCGAGGTTGGTCACGACTGGTGGACGCATTTTAAAGAAGGATATTATAAATTCGTGGATCAAAACATAAAAGATAACTCGGAGCATGAGCCATGGAGTTGTCACAAGTCACCGCCACGCAACAGGCGAAAATAGCAATGACGGTGAAAACGATGGAGTCAGCAAACGCTCTTAAGGTTATTGATATAGGTATCGATACCCACCAAGAACCCGTCCTTTATATGCGAAACGATTGCCATATCTGCCGCTCGGAAGGTTTTACAGCTAACAGTCGCGTTTCAGTGGAAGATGGCCAAAACCAAATAATCGCAACGATCAACGTGGTGGATGAGAAGGTCATTGAACCAGGCAGCGCTGGTTTATCCAAAATCGCCATCGAACGGCTGGGAGTTACCGCAGGGGCATTGATTAGCGTCAGTCATGCACCGGTGGTGACATCGCTGGCGGCTGTTCGCAAAAAAATATTTGGCCATAAGCTCAGCGACGAGGAAGTCACTGAGATCGTACAGGACATCAGCGACCATCGTTATTCCGATATCGAAATTGCCAGTTTTCTCAGCGTTTGTGCGGGTAGTCGTCTGGATGTGGATGAAATCATTGCCTTGACACAGGCCATGGTGGCTTGCGGTAAGCGTCTCAGCTGGCCCGATTCACCCATGGTGCTGGATAAGCATTGCATTGGTGGCCTGCCGGGCAATCGCACCACGCCGCTGGTGGTGGCGATCGTCAGCGCAGCAGGTTTAACCATTCCGAAAACCTCGTCTCGCGCCATTACGTCACCGGCGGGTACGGCTGACACTATGGAGGTGCTGACGACCGTCAATCTCAGCCTTGCGGATATTCAACGAGTTGTAGCAGAAACTCACGGTTGTCTCGCCTGGGGTGGAGCGGTGAATCTTAGCCCCGCCGATGATTTATTGATTCGGATTGAGCGCGCGCTGGATCTTGATGGCGAAGGGCAGTTGATTGCATCGGTTTTGTCGAAAAAAATCGCTGCGGGTTCTACCCATGCGGTGATTGATATCCCTGTCGGCCCTACTGCAAAAGTGCGTTCGCAAAAAGATGCCGATCGCCTCGCTTCACTATTTACACAGGTTGGTGCTGCGTGCGGCCTTCAGGTTCGTTGCCTGATAACGGATGGCAGTCAGCCCGTCGGGCGCGGTGTTGGTCCAGTAGAGGAAGCCCGCGATGTAATTGCTGTTTTGCGGCGCAGCAGCGATGCGCCCGAGGACCTTCGAGAGCGGGCACTGTTTTTGGCTGCCCATCTGTTTTCCCTGGCGTATCAGCAAACCTATGAACAAGGTTTGCAAAGGACTACCGAAATTCTTGATAGCGGTGCGGCGTGGGAACAATTTCAGCGAATTATAGCGGCCCAGGGCGGGATGAAATCTTTGCCTTCTGCAGATTTTCAACATACGGAAACTGCCGCATCAACCGGCACTTTGCAGACGATTGATAATCGCCAATTAGCGCGCTTGGCGAAACTGGCGGGAGCGCCCAATGTCTCGGCAGCGGGTTTGCGCTTGCATAAGCGTGTCGGTGAAACTGTAGAGCGAGGTGAACCCTTGTTCACACTGTTCAGTGACACAGAAGGCGAGCTGCAATACGCATTGGCCTATTACCGACAATCCAACATTTTCACGATTGGAGCAATCTCATGAGTGAACTGAACCCGGTTTCAGGAAAGACACCGTTGGTGTTTTGCTTACACGATCACCCATTGGCGGATTCGTTAGCAAAGGCGATGGGTGTGCAGCGGGGAGAATTTAGTGCACGTCAATTCCCCGATGGTGAATCCTATTTGCGTATCACCTCTGATGTGGAAGGCCGCGCCTGTATTGTTGTGGCGGATTTGTCGCACCCCAACACCAAGTATCTACCGTTACTGTTTTTGGTCGAAACCTTGCGGGAACTGGGTGCTTCGCAAGTTGGCCTAGTGGCGCCCTATCTCAGCTATATGCGACAGGATCGCCGTTTTGTCGATGGGGAGGCGGTTACCTCACGTATTTTTGCCAAATGTCTGTCTCACCATATTGATTGGTTGGTGACGGTAGATCCGCACCTGCATCGTTATCATTCCCTGGACGAAATTTATTCCGTACCCAGCCGTGTCGTGCAAGGTGCCCCGGCGTTGGCGCAATGGTTGAAGACACAAAACAACCTGTTGCTGGTGGGGCCGGATAGCGAGAGTGAACAGTGGGTATCCGATATCGCCGATTATAGCCAGCACCCGTTTGTGATTGGCGAGAAACAGCGTTTCGGTGATCGTCATGTCGAAGTGTCCTTGCCGAACATTGAAGCGCACAGAGATAGAACCGCCGTCATTATTGATGATGTCATATCGAGCGGGCAGACCATTCTGGAGTGTATCAAAACCCTTAAATCCAATGGCATTGAACACATCCAGTGTGTCGCCGTACATGGCATTTTCGCCGACGGCTCTGATCAAGCACTGATCCAGGCGGGCCTCAGCCAATTAGTAACCGCTAATACCATTCCTCATTCATCCAATGCCATTGATATCACGCCGCAGCTGATTACAGCCGTTATCTCCATGTTGCAACCAACAAGATCAGATTCCACAGGAGTCGTATCATGAGAATCACCTTTTTAGGCGGTACCGAAACCGTAACCGGTTCAAAATTTCTACTGGAAACCGAGCGCAGCAAGGTGCTGATCGACTGTGGCCTGTACCAAGGCTACAAATGGTTGCGTGAGCGCAACTGGCAACCGCTGCCGCTGGATATCGATAAGCTCGATGCCGTGTTGCTCACTCATGCGCACCTGGATCACTCCGGCTATATCCCCGCCTTATACAAGCACGGTTTTCGTGGCCCGGTGTTTACCCATCACGCCACCAAAGACCTGTGTCAGATCCTGTTGGCAGACAGCGGTCATATTCAGGAGGAGGACGCGAAATACTACAGCAAACATAAGCTGAGCAAACATGAACAACCCGAGCCGCTCTATGACCGTCAAACCGCCGAATCGAGTATGAAGTTGTTTCAGTCGGTTGACTTTGATGAACAGGTTGAGGTGGGTGATATTCGTTTTCACCTGCAACCGGCGGGACATATTCTCGGTGCCGCCAGTATCATTATTGAAGCGGAAGGCAAACGCATTGGCTTTTCAGGCGATGTGGGCCGTTTCGATGACGTGTTGATGAAACCACCGCGCCCGCTGCCCGAACTGGATTTGTTGCTGATGGAGTCCACTTACGGCAATCGGCAGCACGATCCGCAGGACGCTGCGCAACAATTGGCTGCCGTGGTTAACCGTGTTGCTAAAAACGGTGGGGTTTTACTGGTGCCCGCGTTTGCCGTGGGGCGGGCGCAGGCCTTGCAACATTTGCTGGCAACGCTGATGCAAGAGGGTGCCATACCCAAACTGCCGATCTATCTCGACAGTCCCATGGCCATCAAAGTGTCGGATATTTTTTGTCATCACAGCGATCAGCATCGACTCAGCCATGAGCAATGTCATCACATGTGCGATGTCGTCACTTATACCCGTACCGTGGATGAATCCAAGGCGCTAGCGGGGCAGGCTTTCCCCCATATCATTATTGCCGGCAGCGGTATGGCCACCGGTGGGCGAATTCTTCACCACTTTAAACGGCTATTGAGTGATAGCCGAACCACGGTGCTGTTTACCGGTTACCAGGCCGGTGGAACCCGTGGTGCCAAGATGCTTGAAGGTGTCGATGCGGTGAAAATCCACGGTAGCTGGATTCCACTACGGGCAGAGGTGGAGGTGATTTCCGGGCTCTCGGGGCATGCGGACTATCTCGAACTCACTGAATGGTTGCACCAATCAAAATTGGCAAGCACAACGCCGATCAAACTGATTCATGGTGATCCTGAAGCCTTGGAAGGCTTGCGCGTGCATTTGCAGGAGCAAACGGAGTTTAAGGTCGACGTTGCCGGGTATCGGGATATCTTGCGCCTGTAACCCTTGTCCCCGTGATCCTGCACCAATCGAAACAAGAGAACCAAGATAGTAGAGGAAAAGATCATGCAAATTGAAACCCTGAAAGATGTGTTGCACTGGACCAAAGAGTTTCACCAACACCTGAACCAGTGCTTGTCCCACTGCGCGGATAAAAACACTGACGAGCGGGCGCGAATGATACTGGCTTATCTCTCCGAGCACGAAAAAACGCTGACCGACGTGGTAAGCGGTTTTGAAAAGTCCGGAGATGAACATGCCCTCAATACCTGGTGTTATGAATACGTCGAACATCATCCGATTACCCGGCACGCTCATTGTGATGCCCCCTTTGCCGAACTGGATGCCGCGCAGATTATGGAAGTGATCATTGATCAGCACCAGCAGGTCATCGAGTTGTATCGCTATCTAGCGTCACGGGCGGACATTCCGTCGGCTAAGGAATTGTTGGAGACCTTGCGTTCGCTGGAGGAACACGAAGTGATGCGCATGGCGCAATCGTCCAATCGGTTTGGTGATTTATAGACAGGTAAATACACATGATAGAAGGAGCACCGGTATGAAACTGCATGCCTTTAAATTTGGTCTGGCCTGCTCAATCAGTGCCATTGTGCTTTGGGTCATTTGCAGTGTCTTCGTCGCGGCGATGCCCGCAATGATGATGTCCATGTCCGGCGACATGGTGCATATGCAGTTGCAGGATATGGGGTGGCACCTAACCCTGGTCGGCGCACTTTGGGGGTTGGTGGCCTGGGCTGTGGTGGCTGGTTTTTCCGGGTGGTTGCTTGCCACTATTTACAACCGCTTGCTGGCCTGAACCAGGGTGCAAGCGTCTGTTATGCCTGTTTTTTTTCAGTCCTCAACCCTGACAGTTCCAGCATTAAGTGGGCGACATTTTCTAATGGATACTTCCATGGGATTTACGCCCAATGAGGGGCTGTTAATGCGTACGCGCAGCGGTGATGTTGATCCAGGTTTGCTGGCCTGGTTACAAAAGCAGGAAGGATGGTCGCCTGAAGATACGGATAAACTGCTTAATCAGGAATCCGGTTGGCGGGGGTTGTCTGGTGGTGTTGATAATATGGCTGAACTATTTACCAGTGACCACCCACAGTGCCATCTGGCATTTGAGCTGTTTCGATACCGCTTCCAGAAAACATTGGGGGCTTACTTTGCGATTTTAGGTGGCCTGGACGGTATTGTGCTCAGCGGCGGTGTTGCCGAACATAATCCGGCTCTTTGCCAAGAGCTCTTGTTGGGGTTATCCCATTTGGGCGTTGAATTGCACGCTGAATCGGCCAACAGCAACCTGCCGATAGAGCTTTCCTCAATGACATCAAAAGTGCAGTGCTGGGTAGTTGCCTCGGATGAGGCGGCGATGATGCTACTCGCAGTCCAGCAGCATTTTCCCAACGAATTTAGCAATCAGCCAGTCGCTGACTGAGGCATAGCCATGTATGTGATAGACCAACAAAACGATCACCGTATTGAACAACGAGCCAGGATGTATCGCGAGACTTACCCAGCGTTTGCTCATTGGGCAAACGGTCACGGGGTGATACAGCACAGCGATGAAACACAGGTACGCATATTTGATCTGTGCCAGCAACTGGTGTGTGAGGGGCGCTTCAAACAGATTGATGAGGTTCTGGAGATTTTGTCGGCTACCGACCGGCTGACCAGTGCGGCCATGTGGTTGGTGGTGCATATGACTTATAGCACCAAAGTGGATTTTTCCGGTAGCGCACTCGACGCTGAAGATTTTAAAGCCAATCCACAGGGGCATACCGGTGGCTCCCTGAATATGGTGCCTGCCTATGTCGCTTACATGGTGGCTAACCACCTGGCGGGAATCACACGAAGCTGGTTGATGGGTCAGGGCCACTGTGTGGCGGCCATCGACGCGGTCAATGTGTTACTGCAAAACCTCTATCCGGAACAGGCGGAGCGCTACCCCCTAAGTGATGAAGGTCTATCGCAATTGGCGCAGGATTTTTACAGCTACGCGATTACGGATGATGGTCGCCCCGCAGTGCCAGTAGGCAGCCATGTCAATCCACACACGGCGGGCGGTTTGATTGAAGGCGGGTATTTGGGTTTTGCGGAGCTACAATACGTGCATATGCCACTGCCCGGCGAACGATTGGTGGCATTTTTGAGCGATGGCGCCTTTGAAGAACAGCGCGGCAGTGATTGGGCCAGCCGTTGGTGGCGCGCCGAGGATTGTGGTCTGGTAACACCGGTGATGATCGCCAATGGCCGGCGTATCGATCAGCGTTCCACCATGTACCAGCAGGGAGGTCTGCCCTGGTTTTACGAACATCTGGAGCAGAATGAATTTCATCCGATCGCCATCGACGGGCGCGATCCAGCTGCGTTTATCTGGGGAATATTTGAATCTGAAGCACGCTTGCAAGCCTGCAGTGCACATATTCGTGCAGGAAAAATGTGTTATCCGGTGAAACTGCCGTACCTGATTGCCGAAACGGAAAAAGGCTACGGTTTTTACGGTGCTGGCACCAATGCAGCCCACGGCACGTCTTTGCCCGGCAACCCTCGTAGCGATGCCGCGGCTCGGCAGCTATTCAATGAACACGCTGCCAGGCTCTTTCTGCCGCGTACTGAGCTGACCAGTGCAATCGAAAAAATAACACAACATAAGGCAGATAACCGGGTACCGGAAAAATACCATGCGCTCGGTCAGCGTGATGTCGTTTTAAAACTACCTACTGCTTCACCACAGTGCGAAAAGGGGCAAGCATTGTCACCCATGGCAGCCGTAGATAAGCGCTTGTGTGAGTGGCATCTCGCCAATCCGGGCGTGCGCGTACGTATCGGCAACCCTGATGAGCTACGCAGTAACCGCATGGGCCAAACGCTGGACCTTCTCAAACACCGGGTGTTAAACCCGGAAGACGGTGTGGCCGAGTCGATACAAGGGGCTGTCATTACCGCTCTGAATGAGGAAGCCGTAGTGAGTGCGGCACTGGCGAATAAAGGTGGTATGAACCTGGTGGTCAGCTATGAAGCCTTTGCCATGAAAATGATTGGTGCCTTGCGGCAGGAAATCATTTTTGCGCGGCACCAAAAAGAACTGAATCGACATCCGCGCTGGTTATCGTTGCCGGTTATCGCTACTTCGCATTTGTGGGAGAACGGCAAAAATGAGCAATCCCATCAGGATTCCGCTTTTGGAGAAGTGTTGTTGGGTGAAATGAGTGATATGGCACGCGTCGTATATCCCGCTGATGCCAGTACGGCGGTTGCTTGTCTCGATGCCTGTTACCAGAGCCAGGGCCAGGTTTGGGCCATGACCATACCTAAACAGGAAATTGTGGTTTCATTCAGTTACGAACAAGCTCAGCAGTTAGTTGAAAATGGAGCGTTGACATTGGAAGAAGATGATAAAGTTGATGTTCAATTAGTTGCGGTGGGTGCTTATCAACTCCAGGTTTGTCGTGAGGTTGGTCAGCGTCTCAGAGAAAAAGGCATTGGCTGCCGTATTACTTATTTGCTTGAGCCTGGCCGTTTTCGTATTCCGCGCGACAGGCACGAACAGCCATTTGTCTGTTCGTCATCGCAGCAGACCAAGTTGTTTGACGATGAGATTCGTTTGCGGATTTTTGTATCCCATATGCGACCTGAAATATTGCTGGGCACTTGTAGGCCGCTGGATTTGGGCAATGACCGTTGTTTGGCATTTGGTTATCGAAACCGCGGTGGAACATTAGATACGCTGGGCTTGCTGGAGGCAAATCAATGTAGCGCCCGGTTCATTGTAGCAGCGACTTTGAAAAAGATGAGTTTAGGAGAAGATTGATGGATAAAGATGGTCGCACGACTCACTATGATAAGGGTAGCCTAACGCTCTCCGGTACCGTGATGCTGGGGACCGGAGTCATGATAGGCGCGGGTATTTTTGCCCTGACCGGGCAAATGGCGGAAATGGTGGGCGTACTGTTCCCGCTGGCATTTCTGGCAGCAGCGGTGGTCGTTTCTTTCAGTGCCTACTCTTACGTCAAAATTTCCAATGCCTACCCTTCCGCCGGAGGGATAGGGATGTATTTACACAAGGCTTATGGCGACAGCTTACCGACGGCATTCAATGCACTGTTGATGTACTTCTCCATGGTGATTGCACAGAGCTTCCTGGCGCGGACTTTTGGCTCCTATACCATGCAATTATTCGGTGGTGATGAATCCGGGCGAACGGTGGCGATGCTGGGTGTGGGGCTGATTATTTTTGCGTTTATCGTCAATTTGTTGAGTAACCGCTTTATTCAAAAGGTAGCTGGGTTTATCGGGGTGTTAAAGATTGGCGGCATTTTGGTGTTCGGCATTATCGGTGTGTGGGTGGCCGATAGCCTGGCGCTAGATTTCGGTCACACGGATAACGTTGAAACCTCCGGAAATTTTCTTGGTGCTACCGCTCTCGGGATTCTGGCTTTTAAAGGTTTTACCACCATTACCAACAGTGGATCCGAGGTAATCGATCCTAAGCGAAATGTTGGAAGAGCTATCGTTATCTCTATTGTTGCGTGTGTAGTCATCTACACCCTGGTTGGCTTTTCAGTGGCCAGTAACCTATCCCTGAGTGAAATCATAGATACTCGCGATTATTCCCTGGCAGCGGCTGCGCGACCAGCGCTTGGAGAATACGGAGTATGGTTTACAGTCGCAATTGCCATGACGGCAACTGCGGGCGGCATTCTTGCCAGTATTTTTGCGGTGTCCCGGATGCTGGCCATGTTGACCGAAATGAAACTGGTTCCTCATCGCCATTTCGGTATGCCGGGAAGCATCCAAAAACATACACTTGTCTATACCGTGGTACTCGGTATTTTTCTTACGGCCTTTTTTGACCTGTCGCGGATAGCCGCCCTGGGTATTGTCTTTTATCTGGTCATGGACATCGCCATTCATTGGGGCGTGATTCGTTATTTGGCGGATGAAATAAAAGCCAAGCGCTGGGTGCCCATTGTGGCCATTGTTTTCGATTTGCTGGCACTGATCGGTTTTGTTTGGGTGAAACTGAACGCTGACCCGTGGGTTATCGGCGTTGCTCTTATCGCGATGTTACTGATCGCAGCGGGCGAGAGGTGGTTCTTGCATTCGAATAGACGGCAACGACTACTGGACGAAGACGGTAAGCACCAACATCAGCATTGATGCTTGCTGATCAAATTTAAACTTCAGGTTGTTAAGTGGAGGAAAAACGCATGAGTGAACCTAATGAAATAAGCATCGGTTATCGATTGGCGCAACCCCTATTTATCAGTAAGCATCAGAAGATGGCGGAGCATTAGAGAAGGGTGAGGCCAATGAGCAAACTTGAATTCACAGTACATTGTCCCGTATGTAAGATGACAAAAGTAGATCGATCTCTGCTGTTCAATTATCGAGGCATCGATCACTACTTTTGTTCTTCTCAGTGTCTGGATCGATTTAAAGCGCATCCACATTTGTTTGTTGGTGATCCTAAACATGGCATGTCGCCAAAGCAAAAGGGGCAGACAGCACTTAAAAAATGTCGCATTGGTTTCGCTGAGCCTATTGATGACGAGCTCAAAGTCGTAATGCAGCAATCCTTGTTGTCACTGATGGGAATAGAATCCCTGGTATTTGAAGAGTCCTTGCTCTAAGTCACTTATGATCTCTTGCAAGTATCCTTGGAAGATATTGAAGCAGTCATTGAGCAATCGGTGGGAAAGCTTAAGTCCCGCGTGGCGGATCGGATCAAGCGAGGCTTTATCCATTACAGTGAAGAGTGTGAACTCGACAACCTAGCGCATCCTGTCGGGGACGGTGGCTGCCATTGAGGAAGAGGCAGAAAAAAGACACGGGAATTAAATCCGTTCTATTTGTCTGTCGTACTATGGGTGTGATGCTGTCAAATGGTTGGAGATGAAACCAGCTGGCCCTTGGTACATAGGCTTTTAAGGGTGAGTCTGCAATAGGCCTATATCGCGTGGATTTTCACTTTATTGAGAATATGGTTTCTGAATTCTAAAGTGAAAAACTCAGGGAAAAAGTAGCCGAATATTTCGGTACTGATTGCAATAATGATGGCGACATTGCGGATGCGATAAAGAATTGTTCTGGTTGAATACCCCGGACACCTCAAGAAGAGATAAACTCTTCACCAGCAGAGGTGCCAACCATGAGCCAGAAACGTATTTACAAACAGTACCCGCAAGAATTTAAAGAAGAAGCCGTTGCTCTCGTGACTGAGCAAGGTTACTCCGTTCCAGAAGCCGCTAAATCCTTGGGGATTGCCACCAACTTGCTCTATCGGTGGAAAGAAAAACAGGAGCAGTCAGCCAGTGAGTTGAGGCCTTCAGAAACCGAGCTGGAAGAGCTGAAACGGCTTCGTCAGGAAGTCAAAACCCTGCGCATGGAGAAAGAGATTTTAAAGGGTATCCGGATTATCTGGTTGCTATGCGAAATTGAAAGGTGGGCGACAAGCAAAACTCACAACGGATTAACTGGTTGATAGGCCCTACATAACCACACTTGAAGCACCGTGAGGTGTCGGGATGGGCGAACAGGAGTCAGCAGAGGCCATATTAGGCTCTCTAACCAAGAGCTGAAGGGCTGAACCTGTCACGAGTGGATAGTTGACCACTCTCTGATGTGTACGAGCAGAAGCCTCCCCGGAGGGCTCTCGATAACTGTATGGCGGGCCGGAAGCCCAAAGACTGTCGAAGCGCTCAGAGCACACAGGCGAGCGAATTCAGCGGAACGAAGCTCAGCCCGATAATGGGGGACAGGAACCGCCGTGGTACGGATCCGTTTGCCCGGTGGTGTGAGAGGACGGGGGAGGCGACTCCCCCTCCTACTCGATTCTGCCCCGCCCTGAATAGAGTTCATCTGAAGTTTCTGTGTACATAGCTATCTGGCAATAATCAATTCCTGAAAAAGGGGCGCACCGACGCGCACGTGGAGTCGTCTGGCAGTCTGTCGGGATTAGGTTGTTAGGTCTCTCATAGCCAGAAAACCCCGGTTGGAAACCGGGGCTATGACAGAGAGGGAATGCAAAGGCGAACTCGCCGCCGATCAGTTGGCCTTGGGTTGTTGATCAGAAATTAACGCTGATCCCCAGTGAAGCGGTGCGCGGCAGGTTAGCCATGGCGCCATCGGGCAAACGTGCAACAATTTGCCGTTCATCGAACAGGTTGTCCACTTTCAGGAAGACATCGGCACTGGCGGTCAGCGCGTAACGGCTGATGAAGTCGACCAGGAACAGGGACTCGGTCTCGTCCAGTTTCGTGGCGGTGTTGTTGCATCCTGCGCTGGCACACATCTCATCGACGTAGGTGGCCACAAGGTAGTTGTCCCAGCCACTCGGGTGTTCCATGCCTGTCCGGAAGCTCATCTGGTTTTCAGGTACGTCCTTGAGCTGATCGCCTTTTTTCAGGCCCGAAGCGGCATTGTCCTTGCTGATTTCCGCCTGGGTAAAGGTGTAGGTAAGGCTGACCGGAAGGTAGAACTCGCCTGCCCGGGTGCCGGTCTGGAGCTGGAACTCAACACCGGAAATTTCAGCCTCGCCGGTTACAAAACTGCCAGAGGTGGCGCCATTGCTGCACGGCGAGCCCACGGAACAGTTTTCGGCCTTGTTGGAGAAGTCGCTGTGGAAGCCGATCATTTCCGCGAAGAACGCATTGCCAAAGTACCGGAGGCCGGCCTCCCAGTTCTTGCTGGTTTCCGGATCTTCGTTTGCCCTGGCACCACCTCCGAGAGGGGAGAAACCCCGGTGCACGCCACCCAGAACCTGCCAGCTTTGGGACAGGTCATAGGTAAAGGAAGCGCCGGGCAGGAGTTCAGCACTGTCATTGGCGCGGGTGCTGTCGACGGTCGTGCGGCCGGGATCCGCGTATTGGGTGCGGCTGGTCTGTACATCCTCGTAGCGCAGAGCGAGG
>DBNK01000015.1:0-152746 GCA_002298335.1 Thalassolituus sp. UBA674 | reverse complement strand
CTCGTAGCGCAGAGCGAGGTTGATATTGAGCTTGTCCGTCGCCTGCCACTTGTCGAGTGCCCAGAAGCTCAGGGCTTCGCCGGTCTCAAAGCGATTATTGCTGCCGGTGGGGGCGATCGTGTTCTGGAACACCAGAGAACCGTTGACCTGATCATAAACATCGACCGGCTGGAAGCGATCCATTTCATCTTCGTGGTAGCGGGCGCCGAAATCAAACTGGTGGCTGCCCATGTCGACATCAAAGTTTACCTGCACGCCCTCGGACAGGTAGTCCCTGGCGTTGTTTTTGTAATCCAGGCCGCTGGCGTCAACTGTGCCGTCCAGAATACCCTGGGCATTGGCGTCGCCGCCGTTTGCCGAGTCGATGATGCTTCCGCCGCCGCTGAGCTTGAACCAGTTCCGCTTGAAGTCGTTGCGATAGAGGGTGGCCGTGCTGCTTACGGTATTACTCCAGTCGAACTGATGGGTCAGGGTGATACCGGAGTGGGTATTGTTCATCTGGTCGATGCTGGACAACCCGTAACGCCGGTTCGGGTCCTGGCTGAAGTCCGCATCGGTCAGGCCGAGGTAACTGGAGTTGGAGGTTTCCTCGGAGTATTGCAGCTTGGCGGTCACGCTCTGGCGCTCTCCCTGCCAGCGCAGCTTGCCGACATAGTCTTCGATATCAAAGCCGGTATCGCGGTTACTGCGGTCAATCTCCTTGAAGCCTTTCGCGGAGCGCTGGACGGTCTCAAGCAGGTAGCCCCAGTCGCCGGCCGTGTCACCATAGGTTACATGAACGTCGGTGGAGCCGCGGTCGTTGGTGACTGTCTCAACATAGCCCTGCCGCTGATCGGGAATGGGTGTGGAAATCAGGTTGATGACACCACCGGTGGTTTGCGGGCCATAGCGCAGCAGCGGGGCACCCTTGAGTACTTCCAGCGAGGACATGCGCTTCAGTGTCGGAAAATAATAGGCGGCCGGATTGGAGTAGGGCGCCGGTGCGATCAGAATGCCATCTTCCATCAGGGTAATATTACTGCTGCGCTCGGCCGTGGCGCCGCGGATGCCGATATTGGGGCGCAGGCCCAGGCCTTCTTCTTCCCGCACATAGACGCCCGGGACGGTTTTCAGCACCTGGTTGATGTCGGTCTCAACCTCGGTTTTCAACTGCGCCTCACCAACGACGTAGCCTGACCCTGGCAAGGTCTGGGCTGCGGACGCATCGCCAATGATTTCCATGGGTTCAAGCATCTGGGGCTGATCATCGCCGACTGCCCAACTGGCGCCCGGGGCAAGGCTGACAGCCACGGCCAGTGATAAGCGGGAAGGTTTAAACATGTGGTTAATCTCCATTACCATTTGTTTTTCGAAATGTAAGTGACAATCATTACTATTACGTTGCGAAACTTTATGGCTTTGTAACTATTAAGTCAATTGCTAATCGGCTCACGACGTCTCAGACCGCGAGCGTCTCATCATGGAAACCTGGACAGGGGCCTTCCCCCAGCTCCTGGCAGCCTATGAGCACAAGGAGCGGTTCTACCACATCTGGGGCTGTGCCACCCGGCGGGATGCTGAGAAGGCGTTGGCTGCCTGGGTTGACGGCATCCCGCAGGGGCAGAAGGAGGTCTGGAAGGATCTCGTTAGCGCCGTCAGTGGCTGGCGTGAGGAGGTGCTGACCTACTTCGAGACCGACATCCCAATCACCAACGCCTTCACGGAGTCGATCAACCGGCTGGCCAAGGACAAGAACCGCGATGGCCGGGGCTATTCATTCGAGGTGATGCGGGCCCGGATGCTCTACACCACCAAGCACAAGAAGAAGACGCCACAGACCAAGGAATCTCCGTTCCTGGGCAAGGCCACCATGACCTACAGCATGGGTCTCCCCGAGGCCGAGAAGAACTACGGCGTCGATCTATCAACCTTCTGGGAGGATTAAGGTTTTGGTGGATCAGAGGGGATCATCAACCACTTAATCCGGATACCCATTTTAAAAAAGGCTTCCGCTTTCTTCGCGAAAGAAATGAAGTGAAATTTCACTTCATTGACCAGCACCGACAGAGCTATCCGGTACGCCTGCTCTGCCGAGTGATGAACGTCGGTAAGTCGGTGTTCTACGCGTGGAAAGCTCGTCCAGCGAAGGTGATCACTGCGGAAGAGTTACACCTGTACCGACGTGCCAAAGCGTTGTTCAAAGCCTCCAGAAACAGCCGCGGAAGCCGAGAATTGGCCAAAAAACTGAATGAGGAAGGCATCAAGGTAACTCGGCACCGAGTACGCATGGTTATGAAGAAACTGGGGTTGAAAGCCACACAGCGCGTGGCTTACAAGGTGACAACCAAGCGTAAGCACAGCGACCGGATTGCAGATAACTTGCTGAATCAACAGTTCAACCCGGTGGGCATGAATCAGGTCTGGGCTGGCGATGTCACCTACCTTAAAACAGGCGAGGGTTGGATGTACCTGGCGATCGTCATGGATTTGTATTCACGTAGGATTGTTGGCTGGGCCATCGATAAACGCATGACGACGAGCCTGATCAGTCGGGCCATGATCAAGGCTTACAACCTTCGCCAACCGACAAGAGGTCTGGTGTTTCACAGTGACAGAGGATCGCAGTACACCAGTAAAGCCTTTGCGAAACTACTGAAGGGGTATGGCGTACGAGCATCTATGGGAGACGTCGGTGCCTGCTGGGATAACGCCGTCGTTGAACGCTTCTTTGGCAGTCTGAAACACGACTGGCTGTTCAAGGTAAACCAGCCAACACGTGCTCATATGAAGCAGGACGTAACGGCTTACATGAAATACTACAACCAGGATCGCTTGCACTCTACGAACGGTGATTTATCGCCGGTAGATTACGAGAAATTAGCAAATTAATGTGTCCGGTTTTGTTGACCAGAACAAATCAAGCCAGCCGACCATAAGGGAAATTAATGTTTGATTTTGTTTTACCCGGTGTGGCGCTGGCCGTGGTGGTAGTTTTATTTCTGCTGAGGGTACGCAATGCCACTCTTTGGCGGGCTACGGTAACACCACTGGCGTCAATAATCGTCAGTGGTTTTTTGATTTCCGGGCCGTTACTAAGTCATGTTGTGGCGGCGTAGCCTCCGGTTGCGATGCTGGGGATTCTCCTGGTGGCGTTTGCTATCGGCGCTGTGATCCGTTTCAACATTACTCATGCCGAGCCACTGCTTGCCGATGTCGGGCATTCCCACGTCGTTAAACCGTTACAACACCTGTCAGATCTCGCCCTGGGATTTGCTTATATTGTTTCAGTTACTTTCTATGTTCGCTTGCTGGCGTCTTTTGTGTTGCGTTTTGGCGGTCATCGTGATGCGGTGATCGAAAATGTTCTGACCACGGTCGTGTTGTTGTTTATTGCCATCGTGGGTTGGAAAAATGGAAGAAGCCGCGGTGGCGATCAAGCTGGCCATCATCGCTGCATTGCTGATCGGTCTGTTCGGGTTCGATTGGCATTGGCTCGCCAGTGATCAAACGCTTATCGATCCGAACGAAAATCTTACAGTGATGGAACGTCTCAGACTGTTGGCGGGATTACTGCTGATTGTACAGGGATTCGAAACATCGCGTTACCTGGGAAATGCCTATGATCCCGCCATGCGAGTGCGATCAATGCGGCTGGCGCAACTCATCGCCGGCGTTATTTATCTGCTGTTTGTGATTACGGGGCTACCTTTGTTGATGGAGTTTCATGGTATTGCCGATGAAACGGCGATTATTACCCTGGCGGGTCGTGTTGCCGAAATATTGCCCGCGCTATTGATACTGGCGGCGGTGATGAGTCGATTCAGTGCTGCCGTTGCCGACACAGTGGGGGCCGGTGGATTGTTCACTGAGCTGAGCGGTAGCCGACTTTCATCGCGACTGGGCTATATCGGTCTTGTGGCGGTTGCGATCTTGTTAGTCTGGATCGGTAATGTGTTTGATATTGTGACATTGGCATCGCGTGTTTTTGCGGAGTACTACCTGTTGCAGTGCTTGGTTGCGATTGCAGCTACTTTTAGGACTGCCCGGGTAACCGGAATGCGGCGCACAGCTCTGATAACGTCATTTGCTGTAATGGCCGTTATATTAGCCTTGATTGTTGTATTTGCTATCCCCGTAGGTTGAATTCGCAGATTTGATTCGATTTTGACCAAAGGTCATTTTCCGTGTGTCAAGCACTTGTAAGATTTATGCGGCGTTAATGATCATGTGATTCGGCCGCGTTGCCTCGGGCCGTCAGAATCTGGTATTGATCCTCTGTTAGTGAGGGCAATCTCTGCAGAAATGCCACCATATTCCAAATCCGGTCGTCACTGTGAGTTGGTCCCCAAGCGGGCATGCCCGATGCCTTAATGCCGTGCTTGATAATCCAGAATTGGCGTTGAATAGCTATTTCTTCACTACCTGTGTCGCTGCCATGCTCATGCCCATGGGCATCTGCCGTGGCGGTCAAGTTAGGTGGGGAAGGATACAGGCCGATGGTAAAGTCACTCTCATTTTTACCCGGCTTGAGGTGGCAGCCTGCACACATATCGTTGTAGTCAGCACCTCCAGCCAACAATCGATCGGACGTATTCAAATTACTAGGAATTTGAATATCGCTGGCAGCTCGGGCAATGGATCGTTCGCGCAGGGTTTCCAGCAGCCAGTAACTGAGTTTGTTATGGGGCACGTCGGCACCGATGGGATATAGGCCCGAGTAGATAAATAAGCCAGCGCCCACCAGGCCAATGACCGTAGCGATAAGCAGGCTCCTAATAAATGCGGTGAGCGTTGGCATAGGACATTCCTTAGGTTTATGCGTTAGTGCTGATGTTCAGAGTGTTGTTCATCTGAAGCTTTCTTCTGGCCATCTTCACTAGCATCTTCGTGGCTCATTGAATAGTCACCATCGCTGTGATGCATATCCTTCATGCACTGCTTCATCATGGCTTGCATGACAGGATCGTTCATATCCATCTTGCTGTGATCCATATCCTTCATTGCGGCGCAATTCGGGTTTTCTGCGTCTTTCATGTGCTCCTTAGGATCATGGGCTTGAGCTGAAAAAGTCACGCCAAGGGCAGCGAGAACGAGAACGGGGGATAGAAGTTTACGTTTCATTGAGTGTTTCCTCGGAGGAGTAAAAGTCATGTTGACCAGACAATGTTAATTATTAAAACCAGAACCTGAGGCCCGCGACGATCTGGGTGTCAGAGCGATCATCGCCTGCGGCGCGCCGGTAATCCGCTGTATCGCCATAAGTGCTCGTCCATTCCACTCCAATGTAGGGGGCAAATTGACGGCTGAACTCATAACGCAGACGCACACCCAACGCGAGATCCGACAGGCCGGAGCCTAAACCATTTTCCGGGTCGCCCTTGCCGTACAGATTCAGCTCAGCGCGGGGTTGTAAAATCAGGCGTTGTGTCAGCAATAATTCATATTCAGCTTGAGCGGCTAGTGCGGTCCGACCGTTGTCGCCCACATAGGCGGTAACATCCAGTTCAAACCAATAGGGGGCAAGCCCTTGTAGACCCAGCGCCAACCATTGGCGATCTTTGCCTTCGTTATATTGGTCAAATCGCAGGCCAAGTTGGGTATCAAAATAGGCGTTCAGCGCATGACCCCAGAGCAGATCGGTGGAGCTTTCTTCCAAGGTTCCACTTGCAATATCACCTTCCGCCTTGATGACGAGTCGATCGAAGGTGGTGCCGTACCATGCCTGGAGGTCGTAAACTATGGTTTCACTACCGGTTTTACTGTCTTCCTGGTATTCGAAACGGTCACCTAGTACCGCCCAAAAGCTATGTTCATCGGCCAGCTTCAGTTGTGGCGACCCTGATTGAACGTAGGGGCTAGCGGTCAAACTAAAACCATCCGAGTAGGCGTGAGGGTCGCGGGCGTCAGCGGGTGCGCTACCACCTTGCGCTTTCTTCTCGCCTTGATCCATCTGTGCAAGGACAAAATTCGCGTGCAAACTGGTGGCAAATAGCACCAACACTGCCAACCAGTTCATAGTCTTCATTTTCATTCCCATTCTCATGACACTACCACCTCACGGAACATGCCCGCATCCATATGAAACAGCAGGTGGCAATGCCAGGCCCAGCGGCCCAGGTCATGCGGTGTAGTTAAGTAACTGATTCGTTGGGCGGGCTGTACCGGTATAGTATGACGACGCACCCGCAGTTCCCCCTGATCAGTTTCCAGTTCGCTCCACATGCCGTGCAAATGCATGGGATGGGTCATCATTGTGTCGTTTTGCAGGATGATTCTGACCCGTTCATTATGGCGCAATGATACCGGCGTACTTTTGCCAAATTCGAGCCCGTCAAACGACCAGCTGTAACGTTCCATATTACCGGTTAGGTGGAGTTCGAGTTCCCTCACGGGTTCGCGCTGGTCATCCAAAATGCCGTCAATGGATTTTAAATCTGCCAGAGTTAGTACGCGATGGCCCTGTGGTCGTAGTCCTTTTTCGCTTAGATCTCGAAGGCCTATGCCAGGATCATCCAAAGTAGTACGGGGTGTATTGACGCGCTGATCGACAGATGGGCCATACTCCGTGCGTGCGTGGCGCACGGTAGACGAGGGCTTGGCGAGAGGACTGCGTGTGGCCTGGTTCATACCCGGCATACTTTGGCCGCTGTGCTGGCTGTGATCCATTGCCATGCCACCGTGCATGTTGGAGTGATCCATGCCCCCCATATCCATATTACCCATGCTCATCGCACTGTGATCCATACCTTTTTGGTTCATTTCCTGGTGACTCATGGCGCCCATCATGTCGGTCATGGTCAGCCATTCCACCGGATCAAGTGTTGGTATGGAAGCCGACAAGCCTTGGCGAGTGGCCAGTGTGCCTAAAGCATAACCGCTACGCTCCATACTTTGTGCAAAGATGGTATAAGCATCGTCTTTAGGTTCTACTAGCACATCGTAAGTTTCACCTGGACCAAAACGGAATTCATCGATGCTTACTGGCTCAACATCTTGGCCGTCCGATTGGATGACGGTCATTTTTAAGCCGGGAATGCGCACGTCAAAGAAGCTGTTACTGGCAGCATTGATAAAACGCAGTCTTACTCGGTCTCCTTTGTTAAACAGTCCCGTCCAATTGCTAGCAGGAGCAGTGCCATTCATTAAATACGTGAACGTAGCCGCCGACAGATCGGCTAAATCCGTTGGATTCATACGCATCTGATTCCACATCTGACGCTTTTCCAGTGCGGCTTGCAGACCCATGTTCGAAACATCACGGGTAAAATCAAAAAACGTAGGCTGGCTGAAGTTGTATATATCGCTTTGTACTTTTAGTTTGCTAAAAGCATGCATAGGGTTCTCGTCTGTCCAGTCAGAGAGCTGCACCACGTGATCCTGATCGGTGTGATGTCTTTCACCTGCGCGGGGCTCGATGATCAAAGCGCCGTACATCCCCGTCATTTCCTGAAAACCGGAATGGCTGTGGTACCAGTAGGTGCCGCTCTGGCGCAGCTTAAAACGGTAGGTAAAGGTTTCGCCTGGGGCGATGCCTTTGAAGCTGATACCTGGCACACCGTCCATCTGATAAGGCAGCAGGATGCCGTGCCAGTGAATGGACGTTGAAACTGCCAGGCGATTAGTCACGCGGATTGTGACCTCATCACCTTCGCGTAAGCGCAGGGTTGGGGCCGGGATTGATCCATTGATGGTCGTGGCCATCCGGGTGACACCGGTAAAATTGACCGGTGTCTCTGCGATGACCAGATCAATTTCACGGCCAGTGAGTACAGGTGCTGAGCCGAGAGCAGTCGCGCTTTTTACGGCAGCCTGCAACCAGGACGGTGTGGCGGCCAGTACACCACCAGCGGCCAGGCCCTGCACAAATCGGCGGCGACTCAGCTGCCAGGACGGCTTGGGTTGGGGAAACCATGAGGTCATTGGTCAATCTCTTGTTGGAAAACTCTTGTCGGAAAAATATCGATTGTTCCATATTTTGATTCCGCATACTAGCCAGCCACATCTGTCACCGGCATGACTCCAGAATGACAATGTTGTAATCTGTGTGTCATCTTTCTGTGGGTAAGCCTAGTTTAGGCTGTTTCCAAAGTCATTCTGCAAATACGGAGCAGGGTAACCATGCGGCTATTGGTGGTCGAAGACGAAATCAAGACTGGCGATTATCTACAGCAGGGGCTGACGGAGGCCGGGTTTATGGTCACTTTGGCGCGAAATGGTTTAGATGGTCATCACCTGGCCATGACGGAAACCTTCGATCTGTTGGTGCTGGATGTCATGCTGCCGGATGTCGATGGCTGGCGCATTATTCAGTCGTTGCGCGAGGCTGGACGTCAGACCCCGGTACTTTTCCTAACCGCACGCGATAGCATTGATGACCGGGTTAAGGGCCTTGAGTTGGGTGCGGATGATTATCTGGTTAAACCTTTCGCATTCGCCGAGTTGTTGGCCCGTGTAAGAACGTTATTGCGCCGCAGTTCTGTGCCCGTAATGACTGACCAGATTCGCGTAGCCGATCTCACTCTGGATTTACCTCGGCACCGTGCCACGCGTGCGGGTCGTAAAATCAACTTAAGCCATAAAGAGTTTTGCTTGCTGGAGTTGCTGGTTCGCCGCCAGGGTGAAGTGCTACCGCGTTCGCTGATTGCCTCGCAAGTGTGGGACATGAACTTTGATTCCGATACTAATGTGATCGATGTGGCCATCCGTCGCCTGCGCTCCAAGATAGATGACGATTTTGAGCCTAAATTGATTCACACGGTAAGGGGGATGGGCTACAAGCTGGAAGTGGATGACGAGCATGATGTGGAGTAGTCGTCTTGGCAAGCATCCACTATCGCTAACCGCCCGGGTGATGGCCTTTGTTGCCCTTGCCATTGGGCTAAGTCTTCTGGTGATTGGTTATCTGGTGGACAACGCGGTCAAGCGCCATTTCGCCGAACAGGACGCTGACGAGTTGGAGGTCATGACAAGGGCTGTGGATCGAGCCTTACGCAAAACGGGTGACGGCTCTTCACACTTGGGTGAGGCGTTGTCGCACGCGATATCGGGTCATCACGGTGTCTATTTTCAGGTCTGGGATAAGGAAAAGCGCCTGATTTACGGCCCCTCAGCGAACGATTTTGCAAAACCTATTAATACCTTTGCCCCGGTGTCCAGTATTCAGGTTGGCAACGTATATCACTGGCAGGGAGATGGGAAAACCTACCGGGGAACCATCACGCAAACCCAGGTGGGTGGCCAAGAATACTACATCGTTACCGCCATTGACATGGATGCTCATATCCAATTTCTGGAGAATTTTCGTCGTAGCTTATGGCTTATCATGTTACTCGCAGGCATGGTGACGCTATTGGCGGCCTGGTATGGTGTGCATCAGGGGCATGCGCCACTGCGCGGGTTGAGCGAAGCCATGCGTGAAATACAGGCTGATCGCCTGCATGTTCGACTTGATTCCGAGGCGGTGCCTGGGGAACTTCAAAATCTCGTTTCTTCATTCAATTTTATGCTTGGCCGATTGGAAGACAGTTTTGCCCGCTTGTCCCATTTCTCCGCCGACATCGCCCACGAATTGCGCACGCCTCTTACCAATATCATCACCCAGACTCAGGTCGTTCTGGGAAAGTCACGAGGCCTGGTTGAATACCGCGAACTGCACTATTCAAACCTGGAAGAATTGGAACGCTTGGCAAAAATGGTCAACGACATGCTCTGGCTGGCTCAAAGCGAGCATGGACTGCTTAAGCCGGTATGGGAGTCACTGGATATGGCTCAGGAAGTCCGTAAGCTATTTGATTTTTTTGAGGCGCTGGCAGAGGAAAAGCACATACAGTTAATGCTGGAAGGACAGGCGCCGAAAATTAAGGGTGATCGTGCCATGCTGCGGCGCGCCATGTCCAATCTGTTATCCAATGCGATACGCCACTCACCCGAGGGAGAAAGCGTGAAGGTTCGTCTGGATGTGTCGGACGAAGGGCAGGTTTTACTCAGCGTACAGAATACGGGGCCGGAAATTCCCGCAGAACATTTGCCCAGAATTTTCGACCGTTTCTACCGGGTTGATCCTTCACGTCAGCGCCAGAGTGAAGGGGCTGGATTGGGCTTGGCGATTGTTAAGTCCATCGTGGAAGCACACTACGGCAGTATCGACGTGTCTTCAGATTACGGTATGACCTCCTTTTCGATCTGCTTTCCACAAGCGGCTATTAATTGGGACTGCGAAGAAGGGGCTTTGCCATGAGTCTATTTTCCATCGGAAAATTAGCGCAAGCTGCACAAGTCAGCGTCGAAACCATCCGCTACTACGAACGCCGTGGTTTGATCCGTCAACCACCCAAACCCGCAGAGGGATACCGTACCTACCCAAACGCAACCTTGGCTCGGATTTTATTCATCAAACGCGCCCAGGAACTGGGTTTTACGCTGGAGGAGATCAACAACCTGCTGTCATTGGGCGAGTCGCATTGCTCGGAAGTCCAGGAGCTGGCCGAAGCAAAGCTGGCCAGCGTGCGTGAAAAAATTAACGATCTACACCGCCTGCAACAGGTGTTGGAAGAGCTCGTCACACAGTGCCGGACCAATCCTGACAATGCGGCATGTCCTATTGTTGAATCCCTCCAACCTGCTCCTCGTCAATAAAAGGCATTGGACTTGACTCCGTACCTTGGTACGGGACTTACACTGATTTCACTAGGTCAATAAAGTGGAGTCGGCGATGGCAGGAAAAGAGTCATTCACCAACACAAGGCTACCTATCATCGGTGGCATTACCGCTGCCACCGTCGCCAGCCTGTGTTGTGTTGGGCCTTTTGTGCTCCTGTCACTGGGTATCAGCGGGGCCTGGATCGGTAACCTGACTGTATTGGAGCCCTACCGTCCCGTATTCATCATGCTTGTTATGTTGTTGCTCGGTTGGGCTGGCTGGCAGGTTTATCGACCGGTCGATACCTGTGAACCGGGAACCGTCTGCGCTGTGCCGCAAACTCGGAAACGGCGGCAAATGGTTTTCTGGATCGCTGCAATCGTGGCGCTGGTGCTCGTCACCAGCACCTACTGGATTCCTCTGTTCGCATGAACACTCTGGAGCTAACCATGCAGAAAATCATTCTCGGTCTCGTATTCACCATCGCCAGCTTCTCGGCCTGGGCCAAGCCACAAACCATCACGCTGGATCTGCCAACCATGAACTGTGCCATGTGCCCGATCACGGTCAAAAAGGCACTCACCAAGGTCCAAGGCGTAACAAAAGCCGAGGTCAGTTATGAGCATAAGCAAGCCGTAGTAACCTTTGAGGATTCCCTGACCAACGCTGACAGATTGGTCGAAGCGACCACCAATGCCGGTTATCCCTCAACCCTTGTGGAAACAGAAACGCCATGACAAAACGACAGGAAAGGCGTTTTGCACAGCTCAGCTGCCCGAAGGGTGGCGTACAGGGAAGTACGTCATGACCTCAAATGTGATTTTAGATTCAGAATTGACCTGTCCGAAATGTGGCCATAAGAAGCTCGAAACCATGCCGACGGATGCCTGCCAGTGGTTCTATGAGTGCGAAGGTTGTCACGCTGTACTTAAACCCAAACCCGGTGATTGTTGTGTGTATTGTTCTTACGGTTCGGTACCATGCCCGCCTGTTCAACAAGAGGGGCGTTGCTGTTCTTAGAGAACTCATATTGACATTGTACGGTTCAGGCCGGATTGTTCGCGGTAAAGTGCTTGAGTTTTTCTTTCATTGCTCACTCGTTTCGCCGTCGAAAGACTCCAGGATTGGACAACCCTTGTCACTGGAACCACACAGATTGGTGAGCAGTCGCAGTTCGTCCCGCAAAGTGGTCAATTCCTCCAGATGATGTTGAATGTCTTCCAGCTTGTGATGCGCCAGTTCCCGGACTTTGGGCTTGGCTTTTTGCGGGTTTTCCCGAAACTGAAGTAGCTGCTTGATTTCATTCAGGCTAAATCCCATCTTTTGCGCCCGCTTGATAAAGCGCAGTCGTGAGAGATCTTTATCGAAATACAGTCGGACTCCAGCATCATTGCGATGTACTTCGGGCACCAGTTTGATTTTTTCGTAATAACGCAGGGTATCAGCACTGATTTCCAATGTTGCGACCACTTCACCAATTCGCATCATGATTTAAAACCAGAAACAGCCATGAGCCACTTTTTCATAGTAAATAACTTTCATTGAGCAGGTAAGCCCCAATGGCCATTAGCGTGATGCCTCCTGCAATCTCAAAACCACGACGCCAACACTCGATGGTTTTCAGGTTTTCCAACCAGCCGATGCTGATAGCACCCACGGCAAGCGGGATCACTCGTCCGAGCGCAAATGCTAACATCAACAAACCACCATACATGACCGACCCGATCGAGGCACTCACACCGAGTCCGATCCATAACCCCGGCGAACAGACCGGACAGATCCCGACCGTAAACGGCATACCCAATAAGAAAGCGCCCCAGAGCGTCGCCGCTCGTTTTCCCCGCAATGGCAACCAGGGCAATGGAATTTTCAACCAACCCGTCCAGAGCAACCCCAGCAAGATCAAAACCGGCCCGAGAATGACGCCCCATTGCCGACTGAGGAGCGATTGCGCCCAGGCACCACCCAGCGCTGCACCGATACCTAACACCACATGGGTGAGTATGAGCCCGGCGGCAAAGGCCAGGCCATAACTGATCGCCTCGCGGAAAGCGCGTGCGCGAGTGACGTAGGCCAGTACAACAGGAATGGAGGCGAAAGCCACCGGCGTAAAGCTGAACAGAAAACCAGCCAATAAGGGGTTCTAGGGATTTTCCGTCCAAAAACGACAAAGTGCTCTGGAGGCCGCGCCGTCCGTGGCCTCCAGAGGGGCATTACTTTTCGCTGACGGGTAAATATCCCTCGATTGAGCGCATAAGCTCCTCCAGATCTGGCAATTTTTCGCTCAATTCGAAGTGGTAAGTCCCCTTGAGGTTAATGTTGTGCCAGGCCACAGGGGATGCCTGTTTGACGATATCTATTCTCTTGGTATCTCCTTGGTATTCGAAGCTGGTCAACAGCTGGCTGAGTATCCTGGAGTTGAAGTAAACGATGGCATTGGTGACCAGGCGAGCGCACTCATTCCATAGCTGGATTTCTTCGTCTGAACTGCCCCGGAACTGATCCCCATTGACGCTGCTCACGGCCCGACGCAGTTGGTGATAGGCCTCTCCCCGGTTCAGCGCGCGCTGAACATAGTTTCTTAAACTGGCATCATCGATGTAGCACAGTAGATAATTCGCTTTCACCAGGCGATTGTATTCCGTCAGGGCTTCCAGCAGCGGGTGATTGCGCTTGTACTCCGAGAGCTTTCTCACCAAGGTGGCTTGCGTTGTTTTCCGCTGCTTAAGTGATACTGCAATCCGTTGGATGGTATCCCAGTGCTGCGCAATACGATGGGTATTGATTGGCTTTTTTAAGCACAGCTGAATTCGGTGTTCTTTGTCTTCCTTGACATCAAACATGTCATTGATCACTTTGCCAACCTGGGCATAGCGTGGGGCAAACTGGTATCCGAACAGATCCAGTAACGCGAAGTTCACATGGTTCACCCCATGGGTATCGGTTGAGAGCACATCCGGAATGATGTCTGACGTATTGCTCATCAACAAATCAAAGATGTAGTGCGATTCATGTTCGTTGGCGCCGATCACTCTGGCGTTGATCGCAGCGTGATTGGCGATCAAGGTCATGGCAGAAACACCTTTTTGAGTGCCAAAGTACTTCGACGAATAACGGGTTTTGAAGGTCTCGCGCCGGGCTTCGAACTTTTGACCATCGGCACTGGCGTGGATCACATCTTCCTGGATGTTGTAGTACCGGAAGATGGGTAGCTTGGCTGTCGCGTTATTGATGTTGTCGTTAGCAGCATTCAATGTTTCCAGGCGAAGATAGTTCGCCTGGATAGTGCTGAGCTGATCATAGGTACGATCAGAGATCTGTGCCATGCCGTAAATGCCTTGATTGGTTGCATTGCCGACCAGAATTGCCAACAGGTCATATTCATGGGAACGGCTTCTGGATTGGGAACCCAGCACATGAGCGAAGCAGTCAATGAAACCGGTGTCACGATCAACCATGCGCAGTACATCCGCAACCCCCGTTGTGGGAATTTGCTGGAAGAAGGGATTGTTGACCAGATGATGTTTGCTGGCCGAAGGCAGGCGCCAGAAGCGTTTACCCTGCGGATTACGCAAGATGATATTCCGGTTGTCTTCCTGTTCAAGATATTCGCCGACTTCGTACAAACGGGTATCCAATTCCATGGCCATCTGTTTGATCAGCTTTTCAGGCTCCTCCGCTAATTTTGTAAAATGGCTCTGTTGAAGCAGCGTATATTTGTTTTTTCGCCAATGTTCCCCGTCGATCAGGTCGGCGTCGAGTGCCCGGTATTTAGTGATATCAGGCAGCGTCAGCTGGCCATTCAGGCGATCAGGAATCTGTTGATAGAGGAACCACTCATAACGATCGATCAGGATATTCCCTTCACCATCCAGCAGGAATTCACGTGATTTTTTGGAAAGGAGTCTGGTGTCGGCAGTTTGCAACTGAGCGTCCTGGCCGTTGAGTTCGTTTTGTGTTTTCGCCAAGGCGGCCGCTAAGTGCTGGGTGCCGTCGCAGCCTTCGAAGCGCAGACATAGGAACAACTCTCGCAGCAAACCTTTCCGCAGACTTTCTTTCTCGTCGCAGTACTGCCACATGGCTTCATCGACCGATCGTCGCTGCTCGTTCAGGAAGAGACATACAGATTCCAGATCCCTTTTGGTCAGCAGGCTCAGTGCTTGCTGTCTTACTGTTGCAAACGGTAGTTGCAGATCAATGCTGTCATCAATGAACAGGTGCAGTACTTCAGCTGCCTTGCTGACATTTTTAGCTGCTTTTTGCCAATCCTTAAACACCGCTTCCTGCGCATAATCCTTTGCCTTCTGTTTGGTCTGTCTGACATGATGCACAAAGCCATCGGCAATACGTTCCAGCGCTTGCTGCCATCGCGTTTGAAGATAGCACAATAAATACAGCCATTGGCTGCCTACGGTTTGACGTTTCAGTTTGGCACCGTAGTAGTCGACTTTCTCTGCCAGGTGTTGCAGATTTTTCTGCGACAGTGATAGCGTGCTCAACAGCAGATCCACTTCCGGCATCCAATGCTGGATATGGCGATAGACAATCAGTTCTTTCTCCAACTCGGTTCCGGTGAAGTTACGAGCCGATTGTCGCAACTGTCGGAACGGCAGTGGACCTGTGCCGTTCACGAGCTCCGCCAGTGCTTGCTTAAGACCGCGTGACATTGCACGCTCAAGGTGCGCGGCCATGTGTTCCTGTTCGTCTCCCACCACCTGACTGATGATCTTTTGCAGCGTGCTGTAGGCAGGGATTGCGATCTTCTGCCCCGAACAATATTCAATGGCCGCATCGAAGAGGTGCCTAGGCGCTGTCCAGGCTCTGGCTTGCTGGGATAAGTAATCTCTCAACGCCGCTCCATGGTCTTTGACATTCCAGCGCTGGTAGTTGCAGAGCTGGAAAACACGTTGGTAAATCCGTTCGTTCTCTTTTGGCGTGAGATTAAAGGGTCTACAGCCTGGGCCTGGTAGAACGGTTTGATAAACGTATTTGAGGTCCTGCTTGATCTGATGAAAGCCGGGATTCAGCACCACCGGCTTGGCTTTGAAATAGCCCAGCAGTACCACCAGCATGTAACGCTGGCCCCGATGACGGAGGCTTTTAGCGATCGCCAGTTCCTTATCGTTCAGCGAGAAAAAGAAGCGTTGGTCGGCGGAGGTGAAAGCGGGGGGTCCATATAACTCATCTTGTTCTGCCTCGGACAAGATTTGGACACGTTCTTCGAATGCCATGGATTTAGCCCAAAAAGACTAAATCTTACTCAAACAGAGCCCAAATAGGGATCTCGAAAAAAGTAATACCCCTCTGGAGGCCACAGACGGCGGGGCCTCCAGAGCACTTTGTCGTTTTTGGACGGAAAATCCCTAGAACCCCTTACTGACCCGAACCTGGCCATGAGCAGGATGTTCAATGGCATAGGTAATCACGGCGTTTTCAATATCAGAATCCACCCGATTCTTACGATTCGGAACACGCCGGTTTTGATTGATCAGAGCGTCAATACCGCCTTCCTCAATGGATTGTTGATAGCGGTAAAAGGTATCTCGGGATAAGCCCATGATCTTGCAGGCTCTGGATACATTGCCGAGTTCTTGCGCGAGATTGAGCAAAGTGGTTTTGTGTTTGATGATGGGGTTGTTAGACTCAAGCATAGAGAGTTTCCTTTGTTTTCGATATTGATTCGACACCAACATCAAAACGGGAAACTCTCTTCTTTTCAAATCGAAGTGTCAGATCGGGTCTGAACTACTACATTTAAAATGAACAAATTGAATTGCTGCGCCTTAGTGTTAACTTCACACCATTTGACGCCTATAGGATTAGCATTCGTAGCCATCAAATCCTATACACCACAGTTTACGATTCGAATTGCTGAGCGGTGACATCCTTGTGGTAGGAAATATTATTCTTAATTAACACTGACCTAGCAGCTTGAATGTATGTGAAGTAATAATTTTCATTGGCACTACTCCAACTCCCGTTGAAAGATGCCTGATACACGTTTTCTAAAGTTAACTCTTCGATAAATTGTGAAATCACAGGGCGGATACGCCACGCCAGACCTCCATCTTTTTCAATTTCTTCAATGTAATCTAAAATGAGCCGACGTTGTTTACTTCGCTCGAAACTGAGTCTATAGGCTGAAGTGTAAGGGTATACCCAACTCCACCAAGCGTTATTGCCTGCCATCAAAACTCAAGTTGCAATTGACGCCAATATGGCCTCTAGGCTTGTGAAGCAGATACCTAGACCCGCCATCGTAACCACGAAAGTCCCGATAATTGCATCACGAACTCTATTCAGACGCTTATTAGCTCTTTCAATGTTCTCCAGTCTCAAGTGGGAAGGAATAGCTAGCCGGGAAAGATCAATTTCAGCCAATAATTTAATCTCTCGACTAGTAATTGGCGCAGCCTCTCCTTTGTGCCAGAATTCATTAAGGCTGATATCTACAGGAATTCCATTCCTCGTAGTTTTACCGCAGACCAATTTAAGATCCCTTAGCTTGCACGACATTCTTGGCATCCATTCGTTTTTTGTGATTTTAAATCCAAATTGACGCCAAAACAGTTTTCTATTTTCAAGAAAGCGTAGCGCTTCCTCTTTGTCTTCGTTGCACCACATGGGATCATCCACGGTTGACAACTTACCAGTGACGTTAAGATCTTGAGAGCTATTGTTGATCCGACGTATCATCTGTATTGTCAGGTTAGTAGCTAGCGTTCCATATCCATGGCGATGGATGGCAGTTGTCGGCGCAGCGCCCATCGTATCATCAAAATTCACGCCGTAATGACTGAAAGTTGTAAGCTGGGTTATATCAGGATTCGACTGATGGCGATTCAGGTAAATACAGGTTCGAATTTCATTCGCATCAACCGCTACTGTAATTCTTGAGTTACCAACAAGGTACTCTAATCTGTATGTAGTCACTTCAATATCAGGCATAAGATTGCTCAATTAAAGGAAATCAACGTGGACTTTTTGTGATACCTCAATCGACCTAGGCAGTAGAAATTTCAAAATCTCATGCATCCCTTACCGCTAACTACATTTACTCGATATCTATGTGCTTTGCATCATAAGCATAGAAGTTTAACCAGCTGCCGTTCGGCGATGAACTTCCCGTTAGCAACCCGATCGACTTCGATATGCCCGAAAACGGGCGACTGTCAGATCGGGCCTGGACTACTACAGTTGAAGGGACAGCAATTCGAAATATTCTAACGGAAAGGCGATCCGCCATTGCCAGGTCAGAATGATAGAATTACCAACCCATGATTATAGTGTCGCGAGCACATGATTCCAAACCTGCCGCCACGCTCCTGTCATGTAGTGATCGTAAGCACCAAGACTATCATTAACTGGAACTTGACGAGCTTTGGCCATGCTTCGGGTAACACTTAAAGGATACCATTCATCTTTTGATGGAAGTAGTATTTCAACACCGCCATAAAATCCCTCAAACTCTGTTTTGGTATTTACTCCCTTTATGAATAATGTTTCCAAAAAATCACCAATTAATATTTTTTTTGACATTGAATTGAATTGTTTTTGCAAAGAGTTACTTTCCCAATACTTACAATCCATCCACCGATTGTCTTGTAATATTGCCCGTATAAAATCAGCCTGGTCGGATATGGTACAAATCATTCCTATAAATTCATTGATAGAACCATTTTCATACATATAGGCCAACGACTCTCTCGAATCAAAAACCGGCGCACAGAAATATAATTTTTCAATACTTAACTGCTTGCCAAGCATTAACAATCCACTACAGCCACCACTATGCCCTATAGCCTTTATTGGATAATCAAATCTATTGTAATTTCTCAAAATCTCATTAATATCATCAACGCTGTTAGAAATATCAAATTGACCGCTTGAGTTTCCGTGCGACCTAGGATTAAATTGAATTGTTGTATATCCCCTTTCCGCCAGGGCATCAACTGGCGCCCTGTACATCCTTACATCCCCCATAGTGCAAGGCCAAATCAAAAAAATCGCCTTAGAATCACTCGCTTGATTTACAATAAATTCAATTTCTGAAGAACCGACTTTATAGCTATGTAATTTATTCATTCTGCTTTAAAGACTCTTGACATATTTAAAAATAATCCTATCCACAAAAAGCAGATACGGGCCCATGCACACTTCTCGTAATATTACCATTCGTACTCTGCCGCATTTTGAATCCGTACGCAACCTCATCAAGCGCACAGCACCTAAGGTGCCGCACCAATGTAGCGTATATAGTTTGATATGGCTTAGTTTATAAAGGCGTGCAAAAGCATAGCTATTGGTCTTGCTGAGTACCTCGATAAGGCACACATAGCATCCAGTATCATAATTGTATCGAGTAACACCCTTTCTCGTGGCCAATAGCCTGTCATGCATAGCGTAGTAAATACTCAAGTCAACCGAGCCGTAAAATTATTAATCGAAAAAAGCAGTTTCGATTAACTGCCCATTTATTAATATGGCGCAGAACAAATTATCAGGAGAAAATTTGGTAGCGATCTACCCGCGTACTTTAATTGATTGCGCTTTAGAAAGGCCAGCCAAGGCATCTGCAATTACCTCTTCAGGGGGCTCTTCATAGATGATTGTCGTGGATGGATTAACGTGACCAGCGACTTTCTGAGCTACCTTCACAGACTTTTTCTGATTGTGAATGATGTCCGTTATGACCGAGCGTCTACCGCTGTGCGAGCTCGCTTTTTCCACGCCAGCCCAGTTTCGTAGCATATGAGCCATATGCTCCTGCAAAGTATTGGGGGAATAGGGCGTACCTTTCTGCGAGAGAAAAAGGGGGTCTGAAGGGCGCAGCTTAGATTCTTTGCTCATTCTCATGCGCAAATGCGCCTCGAGGCTTCGGCGTAGCTCATCATCAATCAAAGGCAGATCTCTCGACTTTCCGCGATGCTTCTTTTCCGGTGGGTAAAAGTCCGTGGGATCAACCGTTACCCCAGCCTTTGCCAGAGACTCTATCTGCTTTACGACACTATCAAAGGCGTCAATGGTGAAACTAAGGGACTTTCGCGTGTAAGTAGATAGAGATCGACGAACAGCATTGGCACCCTTGGTATAAGCGGCAGGCAAACTCATGACCTCTAGCAATTTGAAGTCAGTGCCGGTTGGGTTTAATTGGGCGACCTCTTTGACCTGAAGCAGGGCAATCTCCTGAGCTCGCAAACCAAGCCTGAAGGAGATTTGCATGATAGCCAGGTTCTTCTCTGGGTGGCGATGAGTTTTTATCACAGAGAAGAGTTCTTGCTGCTGCGAAGGAGAGAGCACTCGAGCTTGACCAGACTTCGCCATAAGACACTCTTAAATAATCCGTACAAATGTTATTTTAACGGATTATTGTGAAAAATGCTCTCTTTAATACGCCATGAACTCTACGCAATCTGAATGTTCTAAGGTTACCCTCTGAATGTTCTAAGGTTACCCTATGCGTACCGAGACCTTTTGTACGCAACCAAAAGTGGCAATAGACTGGTGGCGATTCAGTGTGCGGTAGCCAGCGAACCCATGATTGCCAGCCCTGCAAAACGCTGACATAGCTAAAGAGGTAGCTCATTATGATCAAAGCCACATCCTCTGTAAGACTGGAAAGTAGTCTTATTAACGCAGCGACAATCGCTGGCATCCCTCTGAAACGCAGCGCAGCAGAACAGATTGAGTACTGGGCGGAGATTGGCCGCAAAGTTGTCAAGGCAGTTGACCCGGAAGTCCTGCTAGCCGTACAGAGTGGGCTTGCGGTTCTTCGTATTGAACCCACTGCATCTTCTCCTATAGATCCAAACGAAGTATTCCCAGCCGATCGACCCCATAATTTGAGGGCTTTAAGAGAAGCGATTGCCGCAGGCTCCGTACGATACCAAGCATCAATCTCAAAGCCAGGTTATTTGGAAGCTTGTTATCCTGATGGACATATTGAAGTAGGACGTTTTACTAACGGACGATTCCTCCCGGAGTAAACTATTGCGACTCACTTCCTCTGGCGATCATCACCACGCAATAAAACAGAGTCGAAGCGAAGCTACTGAACTAAAGATGATACTTGGAGGAAAAAGGTCGACGTATCAATATTAGTTCCGAATCCGTATCAACTTTACTTCGTCGGACTCCAGAAGCAGAGCGCCCTGAGTCCACATTCAGCAAACCATATTTCCGATAATTGTTATTATCGGAATGGGTGGCATCGCTGGTTTTGCAGGTATTTCCACCATGCCCATCCTGCACCCATATGCTCATCCGACCACTTCAGAGCACATCCGCTGACAAGGCACACCAGTACCAGACCCAGTGAAATCAGGTGTTCCACGGCAATGATTAATTATTTCTATGAATGCGCTGGCGTGTACTTTTATGTTCCACGGAGCCTGACCATAAAAACATCCGGGCCTGTGGCTGACCCGGACTCCGGAACAGAAGACGCTTAAGCCTCACACCAACAACCACACAGCACCCGCAAAGCCTCATCGGCATTATCAACGACACTGAACAGATCGAGATCGCTTCTGCTGATGGCTCCCTGTTCAGCAAGGAATTCAAAATTGACAGCCTCAGACCAATACTCACGACCCACCAGAACCACAGGAAACGGATGGATCTTACGGGTCTGAATCAGCGTCAGGGTCTCAAACAACTCATCAAGCGTGCCGAACCCACCCGGAAATACCACCAGACCGACAGCACGCTTGAGGAAGTGCATCTTGCGGATGGCAAAGTAATGGAACTGAAAACACAGCTCAGGGGTGATGTACGGATTGGGTTTCTGCTCATACGGCAGCACGATATTCAGACCGATACTGACACCGCCGGCATCGGCCGCACCACGGTTAGCAGCCTCCATAACCCCTGGGCCACCGCCGGTGGTAATCACAAACTGGCACCCTGGCTGTGCCAGTGAGAACTCTGTGACCAGCCGGGACAGCGTCCGGGCCTCGCGGTAATAAAAAGCACCACTTCCCGGCGTATCCGGATCACCTGAGTCCTCCAGAAAGCGGGCACCACCGAACACCACAACCGTCGACTCGACACCCTGCTCTTCCTGCACCAGATCCGGTTTCAGCCACTCCAGCTGCAGCCGTACCGCGCGCAGCTCGTCTCTGAGCATGAAGTCACTGTCTGCGTACGCCAGACGATAAGAAGGGCTATCATGCCCGGAATGCTCCGCCGCATGGCGGACGTCCTCCGCGGCCGTCGGTGTCAGGGGTTGTCGCTTGGACGTATCTGTCATCTCGGCGGCACCTTAAAAATGAATGGTCTGACCCAGCTCCGGAATGGTGGAATCCCACCCCCGTTGCTGCGCCGCTTCTTTCAGAGCCTGCTTGGCGCCGGCTTCACCATGCACCAGAAATAACTGCGGACGGCTTTTCTCAAAATGCGACAGCCAGTCCAGCAACTGCGTCTGTGAGGCATGTGCAGAGAAGCCCCCAAGGGTATGAATAGCAGCCTTTACCGCAATTTCTTCACCCGCCATGCGCACACTGGTAGCACCGTCGATGATGGCGCGCCCGGGTGTTCCCATCGCCTGGAACCCCACGAAAATAACGTGCGACTGCTGGCGCCAGAGGTTGTGCTTGAGGTGATGGCGGATGCGTCCGCCGTTGCACATACCGCTGCCCGCAATGATGATGGCGCCACTGCTGATTTTGTTCAGTGCCATCGAATCTTCCGTGGCTTCGGTGAAGCGCAGAGTCGGCAGGAAGGTGCGCAGATTCTCACTGCACAGCGGGTTGTCCGGCGCACAGGCCTCAGTCGCAGCATCTTCAATCGCATCCAGATCTTCCTCGGAGTACACCTCCTGATGCGCGTCATACACTTTGGTCACCGCAATCGCCATCGGACTGTCGAGGTAGATGGCCTGATGCGGCAGCTTACCTTTCTGGTACAGCTCACCCAGGCGGAAGATGATTTCCTGTGTGCGGCCAACAGCAAACGATGGAATCAGGATATTGCCTCCGTTGCGACTGGCCTCTTCCAATACCTGCTCGAACTCAGCCAGGGTTTCTTCCATGGATTTATGATCCCGGTCACCGTAGGTTGATTCGAGCAGCAGAACATCAGCTTCTCCGACAATCTCAGGATCACGCAACAGCGCCGCCTGTGAATTACCCAGATCGCCTGAGAACACCAGTTTTTTCGTCTGCCCGCCTTCGCGGATATCCAGCTGCACAATGGCAGAGCCGAGGATATGGCCAGCATCGGCAAAGGTGACATCAACGTCCGGCGTGACGGCAAACGTCCTGTGATAGCGTTTGCCCTTACACAGAGACAACGCCAGATCCACCTCATCCATAGTGTAGAGGGGTTCAATTTCCGGCTTGCCGGAGCGGCGGCGACGGCGGTTCTCCCACTCGGCATCACGCTCCTGCAGGGAGGCCGCGTCTTTCAGCAGAATGGCAATCAACTCTTTGGTGGGCTGAGTCATATGAATCGGGCCGCCATACCCCTCCTTCACCAGCAAAGGCAGACGCCCACTGTGGTCAAGGTGCGCGTGCGACAGAACCACGGCATCAATAGTTGAGACGTCAAACGGCAAGGGCCTGAGATTAGCAGCCTCCTCTTCCCGCCGCCCCTGAAACAAGCCGCAGTCCAGCAACACCTTGCTCTGCTCCGTCTCGAGCAGATACATAGAACCGGTCACACCTTCTATGGCACCAAGAAAAGTCAGTTTTGACATACAAAAGCCTTAATAATCATATTTTTATAAAACAATCTTAGAGTTAATTATTGATCACAACCCAATGGCCAGACCCAAGCATCAATGTCCGGCCGGTCAACGCCTTCTTTATGCGCGTAATCTACACATTCCTGCTGTTGCGCCAGTAGCTGAACCCGGGCAGCGGCGCCCTTTTCTGCCAGACCCGGCACCCGGTCAATCACATCCACAGCCAGACTGAAGCGGTCAATGCCGTTGACAATCGCCAGCTCAAGCGGGGTGTTGATATTTCCATGTTCGGTATAGCCCCGCACATGGAAGTTCTCATGATTGGTGCGTTTGTAGGCGAGACGGTGGATCAGCCAGGGATAGCCATGAAAGTTAAAAATCACCGGTTTATCCCGGGTGAAAATGGCGTCAAACGCATCGTCTTCCAGACCGTGCGGATGCAGGTATTCCGGAGTCAGGCGGAACAGGTCGACGACATTGACGAAACGTATCCGCAATTGCGGAAAATGCTCTCGCAACAGGGCTGAGGCTGCCAGCGCCTCTTTCGTCGGCACATCACCGCAACCAACGATGACGACATCCGGCTCTGCACCTTCATCATCAGCTTCATTTCCGGCCCAGTGCCAGATGCCCAGGCCTTTACGGCAGTGCTCCCCAGCGTCTGCCATGTTGAGATACTGCAGGTGTGACTGCTTGTCACAGACAATGACGTTGATGTCGTTTTCACTGCGCAGGCAGTGGTCAGCCACCGACAGCAGACAATTGGCATCCGGCGGCAGGTATACCCGGGTTACGTCCGGATTCTTGTTCACCACCAGATCGAGAAAGCCCGGGTCCTGATGGGTAAAGCCATTGTGATCCTGACGCCACACGGTTGACGTGATCAGCAGGTTGATGGAGGCAACCGGCTCACGCCAGGGCAGCTTCTGACTGATGGTCAGCCATTTGGCATGCTGGTTAAACATAGAGTCAATCACGTGCACAAAGGCTTCGTAGGTCGCGAAGAATCCATGACGGCCCGTCAGCACATACCCTTCATACCAGCCTTCAAGAGTATGCTCTGACAGCATCTCCAGCACCCGCCCGTCCGGGCTCAGGTGACCACCCTCTTCGTCCTCTGGCCGGTATTCGCTGAGCCAGAGTTTGCCCGTAACCTCATACAGGGCATCCAGCTTGTTTGAACTGGTTTCATCCGGGCCGAAGACCCGGAAGTTGTCCCCGTTGGCGGACATAATGTCACGCAGCATCTCACCCAAAGGCCAGGTATTGCGGGAGTAGCTGACGGCAGGCGCAGCCACCTCAGCAGCGTAATGGCGGAAATCCGGCATCTGCAGCGAGCGTTTCAGTCGCCCGCCATTGGCATGGGGGCTGGCACTCATGCGCTTTCCGGGCTCCGGCATCAGTGCCTGCAATTCAGGAATCAGCCGCCCATTGGTATCAAACAGTGTCTGTGGCTGATAACTCTGCAGCCACTCAGTGAGCTGCTGAAGGTGCTGCGGATTCTCGCGTACTTCTTTCAGAGGCACCTGATGCGCACGCCAGTAGCCTTCCACCTTGTGGCCATCCACCCACTCAGGACCGGTCCAGCCTTTGGGCGTACGCAGCACGATCATGGGCCAGTGCACGCGTGAGGCAAAGCCACTGTCACGGGCAACAGCCTGCAGTGAGCGGATCTCTTCCATACAGGCGTCCATGGTGTTTGCCATCAGGGCATGCATCACCCGCGGATCATCACCCTCAACAAAATACGGCTTCCAGCCGTAACCGCTCAGCAGAGAAGCCAGTTCCGCATCCGGAATACGCGACAGCAGGGTCGGGTTATTGATCTTATAGCCATTAAGATGCAGGATCGGCAGTACTGCACCATCGCGCACCGGATTAAGAAACTTCGAAGAATGCCAGGCCGTCGCCAGCGGGCCGGTTTCCGCTTCACCATCCCCCACTGCCACCGTGACAATCAGATCCGGGTTATCAAACGCGGCACCGAAGGCGTGCGACAGACTGTAGCCGAGCTCTCCACCCTCATGTATGGAACCGGGCAGCTCCGGCGTGCAATGACTGCCAATCCCTCCCGGAAAAGAGAACTGGCGGAACAGGCGGCGCATGCCATCCGCATCCTGACTGATCTCCGGATAAACCTCGCTGTAGGTACCTTCCAGATAAACCGGAGCAATCACCCCGGGTGCCCCGTGACCAGGTCCGGCCAGGAATATCGCATCCAGCCCGTATTTGCGGATCGTGCGGTTCATGTGCAGATACATAAACGAAAGGCCGGGGCTTGAGCCCCAATGCCCCAGGAGTCGCCTCTTGATGTGTTCAGGGCGCAACGGCTCCCGCAACAACGGGTTGTCCTGAAGATAGATCATTCCGGCAGCCAGATAGTTACAGGCCTGCCAGAGTTGATGGAGCCTGAAAAGCTCGTCATCCTGCCCGGTCATAATTTCAGTCCTCCGAATGAGACTGCGACCACAATACCCAAAGGTCATGACAATTACCTTGATCATTGTCGCCTCAGCAGCTTGCCGGTCTGACTGACCAGCGGGGTTTTAGCCGGTATACTCAGACGAGATTTTCCCGGATACCGATTCATGACTTCTGTGCTGTTCCGCTCCCTGCTGGTTACCAGCGCCCTGCTGCCACTTTCCGCCTGTAAACTGGGCATCCACAACGACGATGAAACGGTGACGCTGCAGGTTGATTCGTACAAACAGCAGTGTGATGACGACTCCGCCAACCTGTGCTTCCGCATCCGTGATGATGAAAACGACGACTGGCGACTGTGGACAGGACCTTTCACTGAGTTCGACGGCTACCAGTGGGGTTACATCTACACCCTGAATGTGGTGGTGTCCTACCAGAGTGGCGGTGATGCGCCGGAATCCTACCGCTATGAGTCCACCGTCAGCCGTGATTCGGTGACCGGCAACGATCAGTCGTTCACCCTCGACCTGTACACAGACACCGGCATTCTGGCTCAGATCAGCACGGATACCTGGAACATAGGCAATGAGCAGGACTTTTCCTGCGCTGACGACTGTGACGACATTGCCGCCGTGGTCGCAGAACAACAGATCGGTTCGTTTGAATTCCGTGCGGTGGAAGGCGAGCTGACGCTGACCAGTGTGCTGTGCAGTACCGGTGACACGGATGAATTCAATGACGACTGCTCCGGCAAGAGCACCGAGAACTGGTTTACCGCTCAGTTTCTTTCAGACTGCGGCTTCACCGTTCCGCAGTTGTGCCTGCTTTACCGGGTGAATGAATCCGATCCGTTTGAGCTGTTGCAGCTGGAAGACGGCATTGAAGGTTTTACACCCGCGTGGGGCAGCCGTGAGGATATCGATGTCGTACGCACAATTTCCGGTGGCGGCAACATCACCGCCGTTGAGCTGGACAGTGAAAACACCAGCAGTTCCGCACTCGGCAGTGCCTGGAGTTTCCTGTTTATCGTCCGCGGTGAAGCACTGGATAGCAGCAGTAACGGCCAGATCGGCCTGTATGACTCAAACATCACTCTTGATTGTGCCAGCTTCTCCCTGTGCGACCGGCTCGACAACCGCATCCGTGATGAAGAATACCTGTTGCTCGAAGCCTATGTGGAATCTGCAGACGTCACTGTCATTACCGGAATTGTCTGTGATGACAGCACTTACGGCGTGTTTGCTGATTGCGTCGCGGAACAGGACACCGACGACGACTTCAACTGGCCGATCTGACCCACATAAAAAAGGCCTTCCGTCATCCGGAAGGCCTTTCCTGTTTCTGCTCAGTGACCGGTTGAGCCGGACAGCCACCGGCTCCCTTCAGTTCATCAGAACTTATAACCACAGGCAAACAGGAAAACGAACGGATCGATTTCGACATTCAGACCATCAGCCGCACCACCACGGACCTCAGTATCAATGTCCACTTTCCAGATCGCCGCATTCAGCAGCCAGCTGTCTTTGATGGTGTAATCCACACCCGCACCGTATGACAGACCGAAGCTTGGCTTCAGACCACTGCTGCCCAGACCGGCTTTGTCTTTTTCATCAAAGAAGAAGGTGTAGTTCACACCCAGACTGACGTAAGGCTGCAGCTTGGAATCGCCAGGCAGTGGATAGAAGACACCAGACACGGTGGGTGGCAGGTGGCTGACTTCCATCACGTCCACGCCATCCAGAGCACCATCACCTTCAACGGTGTGGGTAAATGGAGTCGCGGCCAGAACTTCAACACCGAAGTGTGGGGTAAATACGTACGTTCCGGTCAGACCGAGCTGGGTATCAGACGTGATCTGCAGCATGGAGTCGGCCACCAGAGCGCTGGTATTGGCGTTATCATCTTTCGGAGTGACGGTGATCACACCAGCCTTAACAAGAATATCTCCGGCTTCGTACGCCATCACCGGGCCTGCGGCAACAGCCAGTGCACCAGCAGCAATAACAGTTTGAAGTAACTTCATGGTTTTACCCCTTATTCATCGGTTGATAAGGGCGGCGATGAAACCTGTTGCCGCCACACACCGCCAATGTATACCCCTTCTGTCATCGCAAATTGATCTGTATCAACCACCGGACGTGCGGAATGCCCCCGGATGCCGCGACGTGATCCAGATCAAGTTTTGCCCCGGTTTTGTGCACAAAGCCCCAGAATCTGGCACACCTGTCCATCAAAGCGCCTGCTTCACCCCAACCCCTGCCCCTGTTACGATCACCTGTATCTTATGTGCATCAGGTTTGCCCTCTCCGAATGAAAGCCGCCCGATCATCTCAAACCCCACCTGTTCCTCTGATCGACCAGCTGGATGAGATCAGCAGTCCGCTGAGCTATGTGCGCCGCATTCTCAAAGCCAACCCGGCACTGAACGAAAAAGACGGCTGCTTTGATGACCTGATGCACACCGTTACCTTTCTGATGGCCTACAACGGCTCGACCGCCACCTTCAATGGCTACCGCCGCGAGGTCGAAAAACTGCTGCAGTGGTGCTGGCTGATCCGCGACGTCAATCTGCCTGACCTGAAGCGCCAGGACCTCGAAGACTACATTGCCTTCTGCCAGGACCCGCCTGCCAGCTGGACCGGCAGCGCACAGGTGCCACGCTATCAGAACCGCGAAGGGGAACGTCAGCCAAATCCGGCCTGGCGGCCATTCGTCAGCAAGCCGGATAAACTCGGACGGACCCCGTCGCTGGCGCTGTCGCAGAAGTCGATGCAGGCCCTGTTCGCCGTGCTGTCGACCTTCTTCAACTATCTGGTGCAGGAAGACTATATGCGGGTGAACCCGGTCGCCCTGATCCGCCAGAAAAGCAAATACCTGACCCGCCACGCCTATCAGGAGCCGGTACGACGTCTGTCGAACATGCAGTGGGATTACATTCTGGAGGTGTGTGAACAACTGGCCGATGAAGATCCGGCCCATGAGCGCACCCTGTTCATCATGAAATGTCTGTTCGGTATGTACCTGCGGGTGTCCGAGCTGGTGGCCGATGAACGCTCAGCGCCCATGATGGGTGACTTCCAGCAGGATCAGGACAAGCACTGGTGGCTGCGCGTGGTCGGCAAAGGCAACAAGGCGCGTATGGTCACAGTGTCGGATGACATGCTGGAGGCGCTGAAACGCTACCGTCGCCATCTTGCCCTGCCGCCCTTACCTTATGTCGGCGAGCAGACGCCGCTGATTCCGAAACTGAAGGGCCGTGGCCCGGTAACCAGTACCCGCCAGATCCGTTATCTGGTGCAGAGCTGCTTTGATATGGCCTACGACCGTATGCGCGAACAGGGGCTGGAGCAGGAAGCGCAGGAGCTGAAGGTCTCTACCGTGCACTGGCTGCGTCATACCGGTATTTCAGAAGATGTGAAATTCCGCCCGAAAGAGCATGTACGCGAAGACGCCGGGCACGCCAGCATGGCCACCACCGACCGCTATATCGACACTGAAATGCGGGAAAGACACGCCAGTGCCAGGCATAAGAAACTGAAGCCGGAGATGTAATTCGGTATAGGGCCGCATCCTGTTGCGTGATCGTTTATAATCCCCGCCTTTGTTGCCACTGCCCTGCCCGCCACCTATGAAATTCGTTGTTAAGCTGTTCCCGGAAATCACCATCAAGTCCGATTCTGCACGGCGGCAGATGACCAAGATCCTGCGTCAGAACCTGCAGGTGCTGTTCCGCAACCACCTGATCTCTGCTGACGTGCAGAACCGCTGGGATAACCTGACGGTAGTGATCAACCATGAAGATGAAGTCACACACCGCAAGGTAGTGCAGATCCTCAGTCATACGCCGGGTATCGGCTTTTCGCTGGAAATTGGTGAGTACGACTTCGAGACCCTGGATGAGGCTTACCAGAAAGTCCGTGACGAATACCGCGACCGCGTAGCGGGCAAGACCTTCTGTGTGCGCATCAAGCGCGCGGGCAAACACGATTTCACCTCACATCAGGCCGAGATCTACATGGGTGGTGGAATCCTCAAAGAAACCGACGCCAAAGCCGTCTCCCTGAAAAATCCGGACATCTTTGTACAGGCGGAGATCCGTCAGCAGAAGCTGCATGTGGTGCGCCAGAACATTCCCGGCCTCGGTGGTTATCCGCTGGGCAGTCAGGGCGAGGTACTGTCGCTGATTTCCGGTGGTTTCGATTCCACCGTCGCCAGCTATCTGATGACCCGACGCGGCCTGAAGACTCATTTCTGTTTCTTTAACCTGGGTGGCAGCGCCCATGAGATCGGTGTTAAACAGGTCGCGCATTACCTGTGGAGTACCTACGGCGAGTCACACAAGATCAAGTTCGTGACCGTGCCCTTTGAGCGCGTCGTAGAAGAGATTCTGACCAAAGTTGAGACCTCGCAGATGGGTGTGGTTCTGAAGCGCATGATGCTGCGTGCAGCTAACAAAGTGGCCGGCGACCTGCGTCTGCCTGCGCTGGTAACCGGTGAAGCGGTTGCTCAGGTGGCGTCGCAGACCATCACCAACCTCGCCGTGATTGACCGTGTCTCTGACCGGATGGTGCTGCGCCCGCTGGCGACGATGGACAAGCAGGACATCATCAATATGGCGCGCCGTATCGGTACGGAATCGTTCGCGGCCACCATGCCGGAATACTGTGGCGTGATTTCGGTGAACCCGACCACTGTCGGCGACCGCCAGAAAGTCGAGGCCGCGGAAGAAGCCTTTGACATGGCCGTACTGGAAGAAGCTCTGTCACGCTCACGCACCCAGCGTATTGATGAAGTGATTGAAGAAGCCGAAAGCGGACTGGAAGATGTCCCGGTGGTCACCACCCCGTTGCTCACCGATACCGTGATCGATATCCGCCATCCGGCTGAAGCCGCAGATAATCCACTGCACCTGACCAATAACCCGGTGCTCACCATTCCTTTCTACGAGCTGGATACCCGCCTGAAAGAACTTCCGCAACAGGGACGCTGTCTGCTTTATTGCCAGAAAGGTACCATGAGCCGTATTCACGCCCACCACCTGAACAGTGAGGGCAAAGGCAGCTTCGGTGTCTTCGCTGAGCCGGATGCACAACGCCCTGTGATCACTGATACGCCACCCAAGGAGACCGGAATATGACCTGCATCGTCAGCTTCAACATCAATGGCGTGCGCGCCCGTCCGCACCAGCTTGAAGCCATCCGCAACCAGCTGAATGCCGACATCATTGGCCTGCAGGAAACCAAGGTTCACGACGAACAGTTCCCGTTACCGGATGTTGAATCTCTCGGCTATCACGTGGAATTCTTCGGCCAGAAAAGTCACTACGGGGTTGCACTGCTCAGCAGACAGGCACCGCTTGCTGTACAGAAAGGCTGGCCCTGGGATGAAGAAGAAGCGCAGAAGCGTCTGATTCACGCCACCTATGACATCGGCGGCGAGCACTGGCACATCCTTAATGGTTACTTCCCGCAGGGTGAAAGCATTGACCATGAAATCAAATTCCCGGCCAAGCGTAAGTTCTACGCTGACCTGATGAAGTATCTCGAAGAGACCTTCAAAAGTACCGATAACGTATTGATTATGGGTGATTTTAATATTTCACCAGAAGATACAGACATCGGTATTGGCGAACCCAACCGCAAGCGCTGGCTGAAGACCGGCAAGTGCAGCTTCCAGCCTGAAGAGCGTGAATGGTATGAGCGTCTTATGGCATGGGGGTTTGTGGATTCCTTCCGGACTCTCAAACCACAGGAAGACAATACCTTCAGCTGGTTTGACTATCGTTCAAAAGGTTTTGACGATGATCCGAAGCGCGGCCTGCGCATCGACCATATTCTGGTCACTGCCCCGCTGGCAGAAAAAGTTACTGACGCCGGGGTCAGCTACGACATCCGCGCAATGGAGAAGCCCTCCGATCACGCCCCGGTCTGGACCTGTTTTTCATAACGCTCCGAACGCATTAACGAAGCTAAACGTCTGATCGGAAGCCCCTTACAAGGGGGCTTCGGACAAGGCTTTTTCGACATCAACACCTATCATCAGCACACCGGCATCAGCACCCGATGCATCCTTCAGGGGCATGCTGAGCTGCGACTGAAAGGTCCGCGTGGACTGGTCATAGCGGACCTCATCAACATGAACAAGGCCTGCAGCAGCTCCGAAACTGGCCGTAAACTTATCTTCGTCACCCTGCCAGTAGTCTGTCGACAACTCGCTGGCCGCAACCAGCAGACCATTACGGTCGATCAGCATCAACTCAACGATGATGCCATCGGACTGCGATTTGATTTTGCGCAACTCACGCGCAACGTCTGATGCGACCACTGCATCACGTAAAACGTCACGCTCGTCTGAGGGAGGGCCAGTCCAGATCGCATCAAGTTCACGGATACGTGCTTCTTTGAGGGATGCATCACGCTGATTCTGGCGCTGAAGGGCATTCATCATCGACAGGCTGACCTGAACGCCGAAACGCTGACCAAGAGAAGACAGCTTGGCCATATCATTCTCGGACAATTCCACCCAGTTATCCGGCTGACATTGTGGAAGATGGCTGTTGAAGTCGCCCAGGAAGCTGTCGTCCTGCGCCAGCAATTCTGCCGAGAAATAAGCATGCAGTGGCAGATAGCGGACAAAGTAATGATCAATCCCCTGCTCCGCCGCCAGAGGAAGTTCCTGCGTGGTACCAATGATCACATCCACGCGACCACTCTGTAACAACTTGAACAGTTGCTCAACCGAGGCCGCTTCAACCTCAACATCCAACCCTTTACTCAACAGCCAGGCATGCTGATTGGAGCCACGGATAGCACCAAAGCTGAGTCCGGACAGGTCACCCAGATCACCTTTGGTTAACCAATACCATTTTTCAATTGAGATAGGATCAGATACTCCGGACCCATCAGGAAGATCGCTCATCTGAGCGAGAGGATAGACTCCGGCAAACTGCCCACGGCGGATCTCGTGGATACATCTGAGCCAGGGCTTTTCCTGGGTCAGAAAGCTCTGGTTCATTTTCGACAGTGCGCAATCCACCACCTCGGCATCACGTCGCCGCACGGGGGTGAAACTGGTATCACCAGCCTCATACATCTCGCCACGGCACAGTCGCGTCAGCCCCTCGTCAGCAGCGACTCCGGCAGACAAAAGAAAGCCGGCTGCGGTCTGCAGAATCAGAAAGAAAGGCAGCCAGTACCTCACCGGGTAACGGCAAACAGGGTCAGTTATTATTATTGTCATAAACTCTCAACTGTGGGGAAATGCCCGCATTTGCGATTCAGACTCCATTCTTTAATTTACCGGGACTGACCTGCCCTCAGTGGCAACACCAAGGAACTCTCCGGATAAATGTCTTAAAATCCTGCAATAAGCATAGCAGCTGGGTGTCAGATTGCCCGAATTCAGCGGAGGAGAGACTACAAAAACGCGCGCCGCTCAGGCCTGACGCGCCGGACCAACCAGATAATGCGCCAGACGGTTACCCACCAGAAGCGCCAGCAGAAACCAGATCACTTCAGGCTTCAGGCTGAGAAGATTAACCAACGCCGGTCCCGGACAAAGCCCGACCAGACCCCAGCCGATACCGAACAGCACGGCTCCACCCAACAGGCGGGCATCAATCACACTGAGCGTCGGCGGATGGAACTCACCCCCCGCGAAAGGACGGCGCAGACGCCGCGAGAGGTGGAACGCCAGAGCAAAAGTCATTACAGCGGCCCCCATGACGGCAATCAGCTCTGGCTTCCAGACACCAAACACATCCAGAAAACCCCGTACCTTCGCCGGGTTATTCATGCCGGATACCAGCAGACCAAGGCCAAACAGCAGGCCACTGGCAAAGGCGATCAGTGCCGTCATACCATCACCCCGAGAAGATTCATCAGCGCTACGGTAGCAACACCGGCGAGAATAAAGGTGATGGTTGCCACGGCAGAACGCAGGGAAAGCCGTCCCATACCGCAGACGCCATGACCACTGGTACAGCCGTTGCCGATGTAAGTCCCGAAGCCGACCAGAAGACCAGCACCAACGAGCAGGTAAGGACTGTCTGTTATCTCAACCGGCGCCCCATACCCGGCCACCAGAAACAGCGGCATGGCAGCAATCAGCCCGGCGAAAAACCATACCGACCAGCGCCGGTTCGGCTCAGACAGCGCAAACAGACTCGACAGCACACCCGTCATTCCACTGATGCGACCGATACCCAGCCACAACAGAGAGGCAGCCAGACCGATCAGCAGGCCGCCGGAAAGTTCGTCCAGCATAGAGGTCGCTCAACGTCTCATTCAGAAAAGGTCGCGCAGTTTAACTCAAAAGTAAACCGGCAATAGAATAAAAAAAATGATTCAAATATGCCAAGCAGGAATAAAAAACATAAAATAACAATATTTATAGAATAAAAAAGACGAACAACGAGATCCTGTATGCTTGACTCGAATCAAGCCGAGACAAACTCAACAATGTTCAATAACAAATAGATCAAAGATCAGAAGAAATATATTAAAAAGCTAATATCTCAATCTGAACAGGGATAGACATGGATACTGGGCCAGACGTAAACAGTCAAGATTTCATTAATTTAATTAAAGATGAGCTCAGTGATGGATATGGCTTTTGCCCACTTATTGGCAGTGGCATATCATATGCCTCAGGAATCATAACTGGGCATGAAATCCGCCAGTACCTGTTACATGTAACTTTTAAAAGATTAAAAGCATTAGAAATTGATGGAAATAAATCTGACATCAATCAAGAGTCAAACCAGTACAACTATAATCTTGAAAAGTATGGTTGGCCAGAAAAGCCTGATAGTGAACAACTAAAGAATGCGACCGAATGGTTTCAAACAAAATACGATGAAGCTCTAAACATCTACAAACCTGAATCCGGCAATATAAGGTGCTTCAATGAAGCACCTGCATATCCAGACTGGATACCTCGCATTCAATCTTCCACCTCATTATCCGAGGATCCCACCGTATCGTTCCAAAGACGTTATGATAGGGCAGATAACAAATTCGACTTCTTATTTACTCCCAGACCAGGCGTTTCAAGGCATTCGAATCAATACTTTATTGAATGCGCTCTCAGAGCAACATTTGACTGGAGGGCCTGTTTACAGTTTCACTCTAGATTAAAAATCATTGATGGTTTATACACGCTAGAAAATTCTGCTGACCAATCAATCATTGATAGCATGAATGTACTGATATCAAAAGGTAAGAAACCCAACCTGGCACATTACACGCTAGCATACCTGACCATGCCACTCAGAATACGAAAAATTCTCACTACTAACTTCGACCATCTGATTGAAGATACTTTCTATGAAATATCTCAGCCAATTGATGTGTATTCAGTAGAGCGAAACAGCAGACTACCTGATGCATTGGCTGTATCTCAGAGACTGACCATGATTAAAATGCATGGAAGTCTACATGAGACCAGAGCAGACTATTCACTCGATGAAGCTCCCACTTCATTAGAAAAGTCAACATTCAGAAACTACTTTTTGCCGAGCAGAAAGCATGGATATACTGGAGTAACCTCCCACTCAATTGTTCTAGGGTATTCATTCTTAGATAAAAGAACCCTTGAGTTGATAAAATTTACACTGGATTCAAGCAAGCAGATTAAAATTTTTTACATCGGGTACAACAAACAAGACCTTGATTCCCTATATCAAATCTTTGAACCCGAGTACCATTCAAGGATAATTGCAACACAAACTAAGCGACTCGACCTATTATTGCTTGATATATTCTCCTCGATCACATTCAGCCTTCCACCCGGAGGCTTCACGCATCAATACACACAATATGTAGCGCCCGCATTTAAAATCAAGGAATCCCAAACGCCAGGCACTGCATTAGGCGACATTGAATATAGAATAGAGGTACTAAAAGGCGACATAGAAAGAAACTGCAAAAACGAAGAAAGCGAAATATTCATCAACAGACTTGAAAATAGCGGCACGTATTTAACAAGCAGGGTTTATTATGAAATAGAGAAAACAACAAATATAAACTGCCATTGGTTTGAGACGGATGATTATGCCAACCCTATATCTCTATTAATTGATGTGATAAAAGTACTGTCAATACGCAAGGGTATTTTCCATTCCGAGCATTTTGACCATGGAATAAATCTTAACCCAGAAGAAGATATAACCAACAAAAAAATCTCAGAGCTCATAAAAGTTACTGATCTGCGCCTAAAAATCATGGGAATTAACACATCCGGAGCCACAATCTTTATAAATGGAAGAAACATACATGGACGCCACTCAAAATACGACCCAGTGTATCAGTGGAAAGCCACATACCAAAACAACCTTCAGGCACTACTCGAAATATTACATGGCGTAAAGATAAATGTCGTGCACTCCGAATACACCAGTAACAGAATCGACTCCCACCGCCAAAAATCAATCTCACTAGGAATAGACCCAATAGAAATTACAGAATTCCAAAGATTGAATCCCACATATAATGAAAAATTAAAAATAGTACAACCCACAAGCGATGAGCACCACAAGACATCTATCGACGATAAGATAGAACACATCTCACAAGAATACAGGACATATAAAGATAACAACAGCGCAGCATCGACTTCATATTTAAGATTAATACATTCATTAACTTTATTCAGAGAATCCAGAAATATTTCATCATTATTTTCCCCATCCATATACACTGGTCCAACCATACTTTCAGAGAGTAAATCATACTATTTTGAACAACAGGAGGTTCTGAACATAGTAGATAATCTAATAGAAAAAGAAATTTTCTACAGGAAACAAGGAGGCTATTTATGGATGAAAACCACGGACAAGCACTACCTGAACGGCATAATCAGGAAAAAACTGACTGAAGAAAAAATTGCTTCACCATCTTCTCCCCTTCATTTTGAAATAGGAGAGTGGTACATAAGGGCTTTTTATTCGAGCAACCATATCGCCCCTCTCATAAGCGCCATTTATCATAAAATCTCATGCTTTAGAGAATTAAAACCTTCTGATAGTGATTACCCCGCAAGAAAGCATGAGAATTTTGCACACCTATTAATATGCTCATTAAGTTCAATCATAAAAATCATAAAGGTATCCCATAAGTCAAAACAATTCTGGCTGGCCGACACAGAAGCGAGTTCCAATTTTTCGGTCTCCGAAGTTGCATGTGGTTTAGGGTTCAATAAGTCTAGACCTTTAGATGATGATGCGATACAGGATCATATAAACTCAAAGTTAGGAACACTAATAAATGTTGAGTATTTCGATGACATAGCCAACAAAACCAAGATATTAATAAAACAAGTATTTACACAATTTTCAAAACTAAACTCAGATGACAGCAACTTAAACTTCAAACCTGAGACTTATCAATATCAAATACCGTACACCAAGACATATGATACCCATTCAGCGGCCTACTCTCCAAAATGGGAAAATCCACTAAATAAAAAAGATAATAAAAGTGAAAGTTATATCAACCAAATTCATAACACCATAACATCAGGAAGAATCAGTCTTGATTTTTTCGCTAACGACCCATATTTCATGTACCTTGGCTTTAAAGAATTTGAAGTATCCCTTGGACTTCTGTTTGGTCGAGCGCGCTACCTCACAAGACTCAGCAGAACCATGAAATGTCCTATCATCACAGGATACAGCGATGCCAACTCCCCATTCCACGCTGCTATGCTTACAATTATTAGGCCATCTACTAAGTCTCTTAGTTCTGACGACTTTAATGAGATATACCAACCCGCAATCAATACGATAAACGAAGTAAAATCACTCTGGGAGGAGATTGATGAGAAAGCGTCATATTACTTGGACTTTCTCAAAGTACTGGATCCTGTCTTTTTTGAGAAAGAACAAAATTTTGCTTTACGTACACTAGTCCACAAGGCAATTGCAAATTGTAAGCTTGGTAGATTCCCATTAGCCCACTCGTTACTCAATCAAGCTTCAGCCATTCAGTTCATATCAAATAACTCAACCACCCAAGATAACCAAGCACTGATTCACTTAAGAAGATCAGAACTCTACATGCAGGAATCCAGAAACCTAAAAACAAACTTGTTGATTTTGGAAGGGATCTATAAAAAACTCATCAATCATAAAAAGTCTACTTCAGATGGAGCTAGAAAATCAGATATCAAGTCAATAACAGATGATATTAAAAAAATCCAATCATCACTTGATCAGACCCGGCTAAACGAAATGCTAACCAAGTACAGCGAAGATGGTGATTTGAACGCACTGAGACACTACTGTACAGCTGAGTATGAAAAAGCCTATAGGAAACACGTCTCGCTGCTCGATAATTCATCCATATCTTTGGATGCAGCTGAGAGCCTGCTTGCTGGAAGAAGCCATTCATCAAAATGGTGGACGAGATTATACATTGAAAGATTCAGCGTCATTTCAGCCTATTACATCAACACCGACAGCAGTTATGCAGGGACAATGAATCCCTCTGAATTCATAAAATACAACACCAAGATTGGAACGGCATTCCGCTTAAAGGCTCTGGACATTGATTATCTGAGTTCCACATTCAGGAAGGCTCTGGCAGTAACTTCGAGCAAAGATTACCTTCGAATTGTTCTTATTAATGCATACATTCTGGCCTTGAAAAATATAATTAATTACATAGACATCGAAGGTGACAGTGAAACATTCAAAAGTCATATTGATGTAAGTTTGTTAAAGAGATCACTATCTGACTCTTTAGGTATCGAAAATGAGCCAACTGAACAAAAAGTAGAGAAAGCGATGCCATCACTTGCAGATGACGAAAACAATCTATTCAGGAAGAATGTAGTCAGCATTTGTCACCATTTTCTGATGGATTAAATTAGTAATCCACCACTCCCAGACCCAGCTTCTCTGCAATGGCCGAGGTACCCCGCGGCGCGACCACGGCTTTTGAACCTGTCTTGCCACGCAGATAGGTATCTGCAACACGCTGCACATCAGCCCAGCTGACGGTCAGCAGGCGGTCACGGGACTGCTGACGCAGCTCGCGGGTACGTCCACTCTTGTCGAGGTGGAAGTTCTGACGTGCCTCACCCGCCGGAGACCCCGGACGGTCAAGGCCGCCAATAATGCCCAGAACCGCCTGTTCCACCAGATCATCCCCCGCTGCCTTGTTCATCACCCAGTCAACAGAGGCGGCGAAATCAGCAAACGTGCCTTCAACGCGGGGATCGCGGTAGGAGTAGAACTTGAAGCAGGCCAGCGAGGAATCATGCGTGGCTCCGGCACCATAGGCACCGCCCTTCTCGCGGATGGCGGTATGCAGATAACCGTTACGCAGCACGCCACCCAACACTGCCAGCGCGGCTGCATCCTCATGACACATGGTGACGGTCGGCAGTGCCCAGGCACAGAAATTCACCTGAGAATCCACCATCCAGTAAGTATCAGGAACCGCCCGGCTCCAGCTCAGCGCACCACCACTGACCGCACTGCCGCCGGACCAGCTGTGTTGCAGTGCCTGCAGGTGCTGAGCCGCAGACGCTTCGTCATGCACCAGTAACGCGGAGTCCGGAGCCTCGGCAACGGTGGCAAAAATAGAATCCAGTGCATCACAGAGTGCACCGGCACCTTCACTTTTCAGCTGAGCTACACGGGCCTTGAGACGGGCCGCCTGCGGCAGACCACCCAGCTCATTCTGCAGTGCAGCAGACTGATTCAACGGCGCTGCAGCCAGCGACATGGCCAGAGAATGACCACCACCGGTAATACCCTGTTCTTTCCTGGCCTTTGCCTGCCCAAGCAAGTCACTTATTCTTTTTTCTTCTTTAAAATCAGCAGATTGCCATGTTTCTTTAATGATATCTGAGAACTCTTGAGACTGGCCAGCGAGGGCTTTACCCGTCATCACCAGATAGCCGCTCATGTTGTTACAGTCTTCAACAGTGCCTTTGATCGACACATAGCTGCTGAGCGAGCCCAGCACTGCGGTCTGGCGCTGTTGCTGGGTCATGTAGTCATGCCCGGCGGCACCGACTTCGGTCCAGCACTGGGTAAAGAACGGCAGCCAGGTCAGTTGTTCTGCGGTCATCTGCGGCAGATCCAGCAACAGCTGCTGATACACAATGCCATTGGTTCCGGTCACGTATTCCGTAGAGGCCAGCCCCTGCGCATGCTGTGCCGTCGGTGCGACGTAGCTCATTTCCGGTGTCACATCGGCAAGCGTGACCTGAGGCAGCAGATCCGGATCGTCCTGCAAAGCCTGACGTTCCTCCAGCGCGACAGCCTGCGCTTTAACGGCAGCAACATCCTCTGCGGTCATGGCTGCGCGCATGTCCGCCAGTAACTGCTGTTCACGCGCAGCTTTCTCGGCGTTCAGCCCAGCATCCGGCTTCAGGGTATAGCGTACGCGGTGCATGTTACTCAACAGCAGGCGTTGTACCGCCTCCTGCATGAAACCAGGCTTACTGGCTTTTTCGCGCAGACGCGCCAGTGCCGGGTCCAGGTTCAGCAGGGCCACCGGGTCACCGTGGTGTGTTGCCGCAGGCAGCGCATTCATGATCAGCTGCAGGCCATAAGGGTAATGATCTCCACCGATTTCGCGCTGATGCAGTTCCAGCTGATGCAGGGAAGCCTCGACCATGGACTGTGGAACGCCCTCTTCCGCAACCTTCTGCAAGGTCGTCAGAATCAGCTGTTCAACGGCTGCAGCGTGTTCAGGCTCACTGCCCTCAACACCACACATGAAGCTCATTTCGCGATTGGAGTCTTCCAGACCACACAGCGGAGACGGCGTTGAGCCCAGCTCCGTGGACTCCAGCGCGTGACGCAGCGGCGAGGCACTGTTGTCCAGCAGCACATCGCTGACCAGATGGGCCTCCAGTTGCGCGTCCAGATCCACAGAATCGCCCAGCAACCACCCGACCACATGGTGGGTTTTGCCGGAGAGATCGTCACCATCGACGCCATAACTGGCCTCGCACACCTGGGGCTCACTGAAGCGCTGTTCCGGATCGACACGCCATTCTTTGTCCTGTTTTTCAAAACGGTCCAGCGCCTGAACATCTATCCGGTGCTGCAGATCGGCCACATCCAGATTACCAAAGGTCATGAAGATGGCATTACTCGGGTGGTAATGGGTTTTGTAGAAGGACTTCAGCTGTTCATACGTCAGATCAACGATGGCCTCAGGCTCACCGCCGCTGTTGTAGTGGTAAGTCGTGGTCGGAAACAGTGCACCACTGATGCCCTGCCACAGCTGAGACACCGGCGACGACATGGCGCCTTTCATTTCGTTAAACACCACGCCCTTGAATTCCAGCGGGGAATCCGGATCTTCCGGGTCTTTCAGCTCAACACGATGACCTTCCTGGGCGAAATCCAGCTCATGCAGACGGGCAAAGAAAACGGCATCCAGATACACGTCCAGCAGATTGTCGAAATCTTTATCGTTCTGTGACGCGAACGGATACGCCGTCCAGTCGCTGCTGGTCATGGCGTTCATAAAGGTATTGAGAGAGCGCCGTGTCATCATGAAGAAGGGATCACGCACCGGGTATTTCTCACTGCCGCACAAGGCTGTGTGCTCAAGGATGTGAGCAACACCAGTGGAATCGTGCGGCATGGTGCGCACTGCCACCAGAAAGACCTTTTCATCGTGTTCGCTGGCGATGTGGTAATGCACGGCACCGGTCTTCTGGTGCTGAAAATGATGAATCACAATGTTCAGTGATTCGACCGGTGTGGAGCTGATCAGATTAAAGGCGCTGTCGCAGGTAACTGACGTATTCTGGGATTCAGACATGAAGTACGGCTTACTCAGGTGGTATAGTTTTTCGGAATATTTTTCATCTTACACCCAGAGGCCCCCATGAACAGCCCCGCCAGTGATTATCAGCATGAATTCCCGGTGAATGAACAGTGTGTTTACCTGAACCACGCAGCGGTTGCGCCCTGGCCGCTGAGCGCCAGTAAAGCGGTGGCCGAGTTCGCTATGGAGAATGCTCATCGCGGCGCCTCCGACTACCCACGCTGGCTGACCGTCGAGAACCGCCTGCGGGAAAATCTGGCAACACTGACGGGTGCCGACAGAGCCGAAATTGCTCTGGTAAAAAACACCTCTGAGGCTCTGTCATTTGTGGCCTATGGCATTGACTGGCAGCCGGGAGATACCGTGCTGATCAGCGATGAAGAGTTCCCCTCCAACCGTATTGTGTGGGAATCCCTGCAGAATCAGGGGGTCATCGTGCGCGAAGTCAGCCTGAGCGGTGACGATCCGGATGCAGCCCTGATCGCAGCCATCCGCGAAGGTGCCCGTCTGGTTTCCATCTCAGCTGTGCAGTACGCCTCCGGCACGCGTATGAACCTCAATGCCATTGGTGCCGCCTGCCGCGCCACAGACACCCTGTTCTGTGTCGACGCCATCCAGACCGTGGGCATCAACCCCTTTGATGTACGCGCCTGTGGCTGCGACTTTGCTATGGCGGATGGCCACAAGTGGTTACTGGGTGCCGAAGGACTGGGGTTTTTCTACATCCGCAAACCGCTCATCAACGCCTTAAAGCTCAATGAGTACGGCTGGCACATGGTTGAGAAGATGGGCGACTACAGCACCAAAGAATGGCAACCCGCGAGCGATGCCCGCCGTTTTGAATGTGGCAGCCCCAACATTCTGGCTGCCCATGCGCTCGAGATCAGCACCACCCTGTTGCTGAAGCTGGGTATGGAGCAGGTTGAGGATGCGGTTGCCGCCAACATCCGCTATCTGGCAACCGGCCTGACGCAACTGGGCGCTGAGATACTGACTCCGGATCACAGCCTCGGACGCAGCGGCATCATCAGCTTCCGCATACCGGGCCAGGACAGCACTGAGCTGTATCAGAAATTGATGAAAGCCGGGGTTATCTGCGCTGCCCGCGGCGGCGGTGTGCGTTTCTCGCCGCATTTCCACACGCCGGTGTCCGTGCTGGACCGGGGGCTGGAGATTCTCAAAGGCCTGATCTGACTGCGGACAGATCCATCAACAAAACGACCGGCAACAGCCGGTCGTGTTATTCATCCGGGCAGACAAACATCACATCGTATGCGTGATGCGGTCAGAACCAATCATACCCGTGAGATAGTTTTCAATCCGCGCGCGCGCGGTGTCATCCTCACCATTAAACTGTACACCAATGCCTGCCACCTTATTACCCTGCGCTCCGCGCGGGGTCACCCAGACGACTTTACCGGCTACCGGGATCTTCTCAGCTTCTTCCATCAGCTTCAGCAGCATAAAGACTTCATCACCCAGACGGTATTGCTTATTGGTCGGGATAAACAGGCCACCGTTGTTCACAAACGGCATGTAAGCCGCGTACAGCACCGCAGGGTCGCGGATGGTGAGAGAAAGAATGCCATGATTACCGGCAGTGCTCATGAAAGGCTGGCTCCGACTGGGGCTGTAAACATGCGGCGCCACTCAAGCAGCAGCACCTCAATGGTCAGCGTCTTATTATGATGGGCAGCACCGGACATGAGTTCGGCGTTCAGATGCTGCAGCTTATCCAGAAAGGTTATCAGCTTTGCGGTATCAGCGGCAACGCCGTGCAGCAGGTCGGTTGCCAGGTGTCCGTGACGGCATAACTCCGGCGGTGCGCCGGAAGCTGCCCGCATCAGGTCGCAACTGAGGTCATACCACCAGGCCAGCACATCCGCAAACTGTTTGCTCCAGGGGTCAGCAATGACCTGCAACGGCAGGCTGCCCTGCATCCACTGCTGCAGCTGTTCCAGCCAGTGGTTCTGCTGGCCGGACAGTTCAGAAGTAATCCAGTCATACGCCGTCAGTGGCTCATTGGCATTGCGCTTGAGGGCTACTTCCGCGTCTTCCGCGGCAACGCCCTGTTCAAGCAGCCAGCGCATGGCGTCGTCATGGGATGGCAGCGGCAGGCTGATGGTCTGACAGCGGCTGCGGATGGTCGGCAGCACAGAGCCCGGGCGTTCCGCTTCAAGCAGCAGAAAGCTCTCACCCGGTGGCTCTTCCAGGGTTTTCAGCAAGGCATTGGCAGCACTCAGATTCATGACTTCCAGTGGCCGCAGGATCACCACCTGACACTGGCTGATCTGCGGTGTGCTGTAGATAAAATGGTTCAGACGGCGGATGGTGTCGATGCGGATCTGACGGCTGTCCTCTTCCGGCTGGCACAGCATAAAATCGGGATGAGTTCCGGCGGCCATCAGCTGACAGCTGTGGCACTGACCACATGGGCCGTCTGCCGGGTTTTTGCACAGCAGCCAGGTGGCGGTGAAAAGACACAGGGGATGTTTGCCGGTGCCTTCCGGGCCGCCGAACATCAGCGCATGGGGCAGGCCGGACGTCTGATGCCGCCGTACCAACGATTGCCAGATGCTCTGCTGCCAGGGATAAAGGGTCATCGGTTGATGCCACCCGCAAGGGGTACCAGTTCTTTCAACAGATCGGCCTGCACCCGGGCCAGCGGCTGTGCGGCGTCGAGTACACGGAAGCGGGAATGTTCGGCAGCCAGAGCCTGGAAACCGCTGCGCACCCGCTCAAAGAATGCCAGCTGCTCAGTTTCAAAACGGTCGGTTTCTTCTCCGGCGTCACTGCCACGCTGTGCGGCGCGTCCCATACCCACGCTCAGCGGCGCATCGAGCAGAAAGGTCAGATCAGGCTCCAGGCCCTGCTGCACCAGAGTTTTCAGTGTGTCGATCTCATCCATCGGCAGGCCACGACCAAAACCCTGGTAGGCGATGGTGGAGTCAGTAAAACGGTCGCACAGCACCCAGGTGCCGCGGGCAAGCGCCGGCATAATCACAGATTCTATATGTTGCGCACGGGCCGCAAATACCAGCAGCAGCTCGGTACGCGGCATCATCAGCTCATCATGATGCGCCTTGAGCAGGGCATTACGGATGGTCTCAGCAATCGGGGTGCCGCCCGGCTCGCGGGTGACGATCACGTCTTTACCCTGCGCTCTCAGCCAGTCCGCAGCAAAGGTAATATTGGTGGATTTACCCACCCCTTCGCCACCTTCAAAGGTGATGAAAAAACCGGGTTGTCGGCTCATTCGGTGACCTCCGCCTGCTGATCTGTTCGGGTCTGAGTCGCTGGCGACGAGCGGTAATCGCTGCGGCGGTTAAGCTGATAGCGCTTCACCGCTTCCGAGTGCTCTGCCAGTGTCGAAGAAAAATAATGGCTGCCATCGCCTTTGGCAACGAAATACAGTTCGGTACCATCCGCCGGATGAAGAGCAGCATGAATCGCCGCCCGCCCTGCCAGCGCGATGGGGCCGGGTGGCAGGCCTTTGTGGCGGTATGTGTTGTAGAGGTTGCTGTCATCGCGCAGGTGACTGCGACGCAGATTGCCTTCGTAATCAGCACCGAGACCGTAAATGACAGTCGGATCGGTTTCCAGCCGCATGCCTTTCTGCAGTCGCCGCACGAACACTCCGGCGATCACCGGGCGCTCACTGGCCACCCCGGTTTCTTTTTCAACGATGGAGGCCATGATCAGCGCCTCTTCCGCCGAGGCATACGGCAGGCCTTTATCACGCTGTTGCCATTCTTCTTCCAGCACAGACTGCAGTCGCTCATGCGCCTGAGTCAACAGCGACGACACGGTATCATTGCGGTGAAAAACGTAGGTATCCGGATAGAGCTGCCCTTCTGTCGTACCGCTGAGGCCAAGATATCCGGCAACCCGCTCGGCCGTCAGCGGCGTGATGTCCTGTACCAGCTCACGGGTCTCAGCCAGTTCTGCCAACGCCAGGGCCAGCGGCTGACCTTCAATCAGAGTGACACGGTAGGTCTTGGCCCGGGCCTCTTCAAGAAACACCAGCAACGCATGGTTGCTCAGTTGCGGAGGCACCACAAACTCACCCGGGCGTATGTTGTGGCCCAGTCCGCTGATGCGGCTGATGATTTTCAAAGACAGTGCAGAGCGCAGCCAGCCTTCGTCCTGCCAGCGGGTCGCCAGCTGGTTCAGGGTATCGCCCTGGCGGATATCAATCACCACAGGGTCGGTATTCAGATTCGGCTGATTGAGCCAGTAAAACGCACCGGCTGCAGCAGCCAGAGCCAACACAAAGAGCAGTGCCAGCAAACGCAGTATCATTCAATATCCTCAGGACCTGTTGCAGACAACAAACAGGTCGGTTAATCAACAATATTCTCAGGCAGACAGGTCCGCCTCAGTCAAACAGACGACAGAAGCAGGCCTGCCAATCCGCCACTTCGGGCGATTCGGCAAGCAGACGACCCTGGTAGCAAGCCACACTGCGGATGCCGGTCAGGGTATTACTGAACGCCATCGCGCTGCAGTCATACAGGTCAGTCCGGCGGATGTCCGCCTCCCGTACCAGCCCCTGCTGCAGCAACCAGCTGCGCACCACTCCTGCCACACCGCTGAGGTGCAGTTCGGGGGTCAGCCACTCACCACCGGTTTTCACATAGACATTACTCATGCAGCCTTCAATCACACGGTCATGAGCACCCAGCATGATGCTCTCGTCCCAACCGGGTTCAAAGGCCTGACGTGCAAGCACCTGTTCCAGCCGATTCAGGTGTTTGATTCCGGCCAGCAGAGACTGAGCCCCGAGGCGGACCGGATTCTCACCGGCAACAATAGCCGGGCTCACGGCATTCAGGTTCTGAGCCGCAAAGAACTGACGGAAGATCAGTGGCTGAATATCGGGCGGTGCCAGATAGCCGCGTTCAGACATGCCCCGGGTGACGATGATCTTCAGCCCCGTCTGCGGTGCGTTGTCCTCGGGAATGTCGGTCAGTGCCGTATCAAACGCCTGCATGACCTGAGCGCTTGCCGCATCGGTAAATCCCAACCGCGACAAGCCCAGCAGCAGGCGTGACCTGTGCGCCTGAGCCAAGGGGAAGGTCCCGTTGACGCTGCGGCGCAGGGTTTCAAACAGGCCATCTCCGAATTGCAGGCCACGATCCGGAGTCGCAGCGGGTCCATGACAATCCCGCCACCCGCTCCCCGGCGTAAACGTCTGCAACGGCATCAGGCCTCCGGCTGACTGAAAATCAGTGCCGCATTGGTGCCGCCAAAGCCGAAGGAGTTGGACATCACATGGGTCAGTACCGCACGACGGGCCGTACCCGGCACCAGGTCCAGATCACAGCCATCATCCGGGTCTTCCAGATTGATGGTCGGCGGAATCAGTCCATGCTTAAGCGCCATGACGCTGATCAGAGCCTCCAGTGCTCCGGCAGCACCGAGCAGATGCCCTGTCATGGACTTAGTGGAAGACACCGCAAGACGGGCCGCCACATCGCCAAAGGCCGATTTGATGGCGTTGATTTCAGCAATGTCGCCAAGAGAGGTCGATGTGCCATGAGCATTGATGTAACCAATCTGAGCGGCCTCAAGCCCGGCGTTGCGCAAGGCGTTTTTCATGGCCTGCGCGGCACCCCGCCCGTCTTCCGGCGGCGAGGTGACATGATGCGCGTCGTCACTCATACCAAAGCCACTGAGCTCTGCCAGAATGGTCGCCCCTCTGGCCTGCGCATGTTCCAGTGATTCAAGCACCAGAACTGCGGCGCCGTCACTGAGGACAAAGCCGTCACGGTTTCTGTCCCACGGACGACTGGCGGCTGCAGGGTCGTCATTGCGCGAGCTGAGAGCCCGGGCTGCCGCAAAACCTGCCATGCCCGTCGGACAACAGGCAGCTTCTGCACCGCCAGCCAGCATCACATCGGCATCACCACAAGCGATACTGCGTGCGGCAAAACCTATGTTGTGTGCGCCTGTGGTGCAGGCCGTTGCAATGGAAAAGTTAGGGCCGCGCAGGTTGTAACGGATGGCCACATTACCTGAGGCCATATTGACCACAGAACCGGGCACCAGAAAGGGGGAGACTTTTTTCGGGCCACCGCTGACCAGCTGGCGGACATTCTGTTCAATGGTCGACAGACCACCGATGCCGGAGCCGATGGCAACACCCGCCCGGTCAGGATCGAACTGCCCTTCCAGCCCGCTGTGGGTCATGGCTTCTGCCGCAGCCACCAGAGCATACTGAATAAACAGATCAATGCGCCGGGCTTCTTTACCACTGACCACAGGCTCAGGGTTAAAATCCGGCAGGGTTCCGGCAAAGCGCACAGCGAAGTCCGCTGTATCAAAATGCTCGATGATCCGGATACCACTCTGCCCGGCGCTCAGGGCGGCCCAGGTGTCGGTCAGGTTATGCCCCAGCGGGTTAACCGTGCCCAGACCAGTCACTACTACACGCTTCATGCGATTCCTCAGCCGTGAAAGACGGTGATGGCTTCAGAACAGACAAAAAAAAGCCGCGTCACAATACGCGGCTTATTGCCTTGCCAGACCTCAGAGGTTGGCAACGATATAATCAATCGCTTCCTGAACCGTGGTCAGCTTTTCAGCTTCTTCATCAGGAATTTCGGTCTCAAACTCTTCTTCCAGAGCCATAACCAGCTCGACGGTATCCAGAGAATCTGCGCCGAGATCGTCTACGAAAGATGATGAAGTTTTGACTTCTTCCTCTTTAACTCCGAGTTGTTCACAGACGATTTTCTTTACACGTTCTTCGATGTTGCTCATGTGCTTTTCCTAAAATTTTAATAGTTCCCGAAAGTCCGTATGGGCATCAGCCCATATTCATACCGCCATTCACATGCAGTGTCTGGCCGGTGATGTATCTGGCATCGTCGCTGGCTAAAAATGCAACAGCCCCGGCAATGTCATCCACGTTACCGAAACGCTTTCCCGGAATGGACGCTAGAATGGCCTCTTTTTGCGCTTCAGGCAAGACATCCGTCATATCCGTTTGAATAAATCCGGGAGCGATACAGTTCACAGTAATGTTACGGCTGGCGATTTCCTGCGCCAGCGAGCGCGAGAAGCCTTCCAGCCCGGCTTTGGCCGCGGCGTAATTGGCCTGTCCGCCATTGCCGGTGGTACCGATCACCGAACTGATGTTGATAATGCTGCCCGCTTTCTTTTTCAGCATGACCTTGGTCAGCACCTTGCAGACACGGAATACACCGGTCAGGTTGGTGTTAATCACGGCCTGCCAGTCGTCTTCACTAAGACGCAGAAACAGGTTGTCGCGGGTGATACCGGCATTGTTCACCACCACATGCGGCACCCCAAAATCACTGACCAGACCAGCAAGGGTAGCTTCGGTCTGTTCACTGTCGCTGATATCCAGACGCAGAGCCGCGTGCTCCGGTCCATGCTGCTGCAGCGTTTCCGTTAACGCCGCCACGCCCTGATCGCTGGTTGCCGTACCAACCACCTGATACCCTTCGCGGATCAGGCGCTGAGCGATGGCCAGACCAATCCCGCGCGAGGCACCGGTCACCAGTGCGAGTTTTTTATCAGCGCTCTGCCCGGTCATGCCGATACTCCCTGAATCAGATCAATGGTGGCTTTCAGCCCGGCCAGATCACCGGTACTGGCAACCGGCAGTGTTTTATCAATGCGTTTGTTCAGACCGCTGACCACTTTACCCGGGCCAATCTCAACGCCCTGATCAGCCAGTGGGCGAACCGCCTCAACCGCGCCAGACCAGTCTACCGGGCTGTACAGCTGGGCTTCTAAGCGCCCGGTCACAGTTTCGAGCGTGGCCGGTGCATTACCCGCATTATGATAGACAGGAAATGCAGGAGCGCGCCATTTAACCGCCAGAAGGTCTTCCCGGAAGGATTCGGCAGCAGGCTTCATCAGACTGGAGTGGAACGGACCACTGACCGCCAGAGGCAGAGCACGTTTGGCACCCGCAGCTTTTGCCAGCTCAATCGCTTTATCGATGGCCACTTTCTCACCGGCAATCACAATCTGGCCCGGCGCATTGAAGTTGGCAGGCTCAGCCACCCCAGCGGATGCCGCATCAGCACAGACCTGAGCGATCTGCTCATTATCCAGCCCCAGCACCGCCGCCATACCACCCAGACCGCCGGGCACTGCCGCTTCCATCAGCTCGCCACGACGGCGCACCAGACGGATGGCATCGGCAAAATCGATGCTGTCAGCAGCCACCAGAGCGGAATATTCACCGAGAGAATGGCCCGCTGCCGCGGCAACCTGAAGCGCCGGGGCTTCAGCCACGAGAATACGCCACAGGGCTGTACTCGCCGCCAGCAAAGCAGGTTGGGTGTTGAAAGTCTGATTCAGATCGGCGTCAGGGCCGTTAAGGACCATCGCCCAGAGATCGAAGCCCAGCGCATCCGAAGCTTCGGCAAAGGTGTTCTGTACCTGAGGAAAGGCTGCAGCAATATCCGCCAGCATGCCTACCTGCTGCGCCCCCTGGCCGGGGAAGAAGGCAATTATATTTGTCATTTCTATGCCTGTTTCTGTGGTATTCCAGCACCGGTTTTGCCGGTACCTGTCAAACGTCGGGCGCTATTCTGACAACAAATTCGGCGTAATGCATCCATGTCTTTACATTCCACTCTGAGCATCCGGCCACTGAAGCCCCGCAGACAACGCCTGATACTCATCAACAAAGGCCTGCTGGTCGCGGCTGCGGATCTGCCCTACCAGGTATTCCAGGGCATAGCGGAAGGTACGCTCGTCGGATTTACCATGGGTTTTCGCCACATGCCCGTTCACACCAAGCAGCATGGCACCACCATGACGTGACGGAGAGACCTTGCGGTCAAGACGGCGGATACTGGCTTTCCACAGGGGCACCATCCATTTCAGTGTTTTGGAGTTGCCCAGCTCAGACGCCATCATATGCGTCATCCAGTCAATCAGACCTTCGGTGGTTTTCAGCACGATGTTGCCGGAATAACCATCGCAGACCACAGCATCCAGATAACCATCAAACAGACGGTCACCTTCAACAAAACCGTGGTAATACGTACCCAGCTGCTGCTCCATCATCTCGCCGGCCTGGCGCACAAACTCAGGGCCCTTGCCCGGCTCGCTGCCGATATTGAGCAGGCCGATCTGCGGTTCCGGGAAGCCGCTGGCGCGGTACCAGGCTATTGCCATCAGTGCCAGCTGTACCAATTGCTGGGCAGAGACCGCGATATTGGCCCCGAGATCCAGCAACAACAGGGGCTTACCCCGCGAAGGTAACTGAGTCGCCAATGCCGGTCGCTCCATCCCCCCGGCCATGCCCAGATAATGCCGGGCCAGCAACAGCAAAGAGCCGGTATTGCCGATAGACAGCACTCCCTGTGCATCACCGGCAGCCAGACTGTTCAGGGCAGATCCCATAGTCAGGTTGTCGCATTGACGCAGGGCGTTCCGGGGATGTTCGTCCATGCGTACATGCCCTGAGCAGGTCAGGTAATCGACACGGTCGGAATAACGGGAGAGAAATTTATGCGCCTGGGGCTGAAGCTCAGCTTCCAGCGGCAGGATGATACGTATATCAGGATGAGACTTGAGGAGGTTCCGGCAAGCCCGGAAAGCAATGCGGGGACCTAAGTCCCCGCCCATAGCGTCTACCGCAATGGTCAGCATAGAGATCAGCTGTTGCCAGTCTCCACGACTTTCTTGCCACGGTAGAAACCGTCTGCAGACACGTGATGACGACGGTGAGTTTCACCGCTGGTCGCATCAGTGGTCAGCGCGATGGAGTTAGTATCCAGTGCATCATGCGAACGACGCATGCCGCGCTTGGAACGGGTCACTTTATTTTGTTGAACGGCCATGGTCGACTCCTGTTCACTGTTTCTGTTTGAGCTTGGCCAGTACGTCAAAAGGATTTTCCTTTTTAACGTCTGCCTCGGGTTCATTGTCAGACTCTGACTTATACATCCGGCACTCACCCTCCGGATGCATCGGGAATTCCGGGAGATTGAGCAGTATTTCATCCTCAACCACTTCCCAGAGATCCAGCTGACCGTTTTCATCCATCTCAACCGGTTCCAGACGTTTCGGCAGATGTTTTGCCTGTTCATCTGAGAACACCAGCCCGATGTTAAACTGACTGCTGATATCAAATCCGACCGTCCCCAGACAACGCTGGCACACCATGATCACATGAGTGCGGCAATTGCCAATGACGGTGCGGTTATTCTCTTCATCCCGTCTGAATTCAAGCTGAACCTCAACCGGCACGTCTGCGCACTCAGTCGCATCAACGATTCTGGTTAAGAGCTTTGTGTCGATATTTGCATTAAGTTGTTGATTATTCTCAACTAACTTGGTTGCATCGACGCGTCTGGGAAGCCGAGCCTCTGTCATAGTGCGCGACATCATAGGTATGTCGCCCTCTTATGTCAAAAAATATTTAAAAAACAGCAGCTTCAGCGCAGCTCCAGTGTCTGCTCGCTGAGGAAACTTGCCACACCGCGCCCGAAGCTGACGCCGAAGCCATCAAAGAACTGCTTCCACGGCTCTTCGCGGTAGCTGTAATTCACCAGCTCTTCAGTACCCAGTTTCTCGCGGGCAATCTGACTGGACGTGGCCAGACCATCAATCAGCCCCAGCTCCACGGCCTGTTCACCGGTCCAGACCAGACCACTGAACAGCTGCGGGTCATCCGCCAGACGGTCACCACGGCCTTTCTTCACCTGATCAATAAACTGCTGATGAGTGACGTCCAGAACACTTTCCCAGAATTTCACTTCTTCAGGATCTTCCGGGCTGTAAGGGTCGAGGAAACCTTTATGTTCACCTGACGTATACAGACGACGCTCCACGCCCAGTTTTTCCATGGTGTCGACAAAGCCGAATCCGGCACCAATCACACCAATGGAACCCACCAGACTGGCTTTATCGGCGTAGATCTCATCCGCTGCCGCGGCAATGTAGTAAGCACCGGAGGCTCCCAGATCCATAATCACGGCGTACACCGGAAAATCTTCCCGGGTTTCTTTCAGACGTTTGATCTCGTCATACACATAACCCGACTGCACCGGGCTGCCACCCGGGCTGTTGATGCGCAGAATCACTCCCTGAGCATTGTCGTCTTCAAACGCGGCACGCAGTGAACCGATCAGGTGATCCGCACTGGCCAGCTCATTGGCGGAGATCACACCATTCACTTCAATAATCGCCACGTGCTCAGAGGCACGGCCAATATCAATGCTTTCTACATTACCGGCACCGCGGATCAGGATCAGCAGAGCGAAGAGATAAACGAAGGTCAGGGATTTAAAGAATATCCCCCAGCGACGGGCGGTTTTCTGCTCGGACTGCGCTGCCATGAGCGACTTCTCGATCAGCTTCCATTCCTTGCTGCTCTCGTCCGGGCGGTGGTGTTCCTGATTGTTATCCATGGGTCTCTATCCAGTTTCGGAGTTCAGTGATGCTACGACAGACGCTGACCGGGCCACAAGCATTGAGGTGTTCTTCCTCATGCGCGCCATAACTGACGGCCAGAGCATCCATCCCGGCCGCATTGGCCATGTCGAGATCATAGCTGGTATCGCCGACCATCAGGGCTTCGCTGGCGGAAAAGCCTGTTTCAGCCAGAATCTCTTCCAGCATCAGCGGATGCGGCTTGGAGCGGGTCTCATCGGCACAGCGGGTTATGCGGAAATGACCGGCCATATCCAGCTCACTCAGAATGCGGTCGAGGCCGCGGCGGCTTTTGCCGGTGGCCACCGCCAGATGACGCTGACGGCTCAGATCAGCAACCAGCTCGCGCGCACCGGCGAAAAAATCGGTACGGATGCGGCTGCCATTCACAAAATGATCAGCATAGGCCTCGCGCATACGTTCAATGTGATGCTTCTCCACCCCGGGCCAGAGTGCTTCAAGCGCCTCTGTCAGCCCCAGCCCGATGATGTGCTTCGCCTGATCATCAGTGACAGCAGGCAAACCCGTTTTTCTTGCCGCTGCATGAATGCAGTCAACGATACGACCGGTGGAATCTGACAGGGTGCCATCCCAGTCAAAGATAATCAGGGAATACTTCATGCAGACTCTCCAAGCGGACAACCCGCCCGGTCAAAAATCGTGTTCAGTTCACGGTCCGGTGGCGCGGTCAGGTGCAGCGTCTCACCACTCGTCGGATGACGGAAGGTCAGCTGCCAGGCATGCAGACACAGACGGTTAATGTTGCGTGCTTTATCGGCATCCGCCAGCACCTTGTCGGAATACTTCTGATCACCGGCAATGATGTGCCCCTGTGACAGACAGTGGACGCGGATCTGGTGCGTACGCCCGGTCACCGGCTCAGCCTCGATCAGAGAGTAATCTTTACCAGTGACTCTCAGCCGGGTGTGGGTATGCGCACTTTTACCTTCATCACTGACAACCACAATACGCTCACCCGACTGGCGCTCAGTACGATGCAGCGGCAGGCGCACATCCTTGATGCCTTCAGACCAGCGTCCGTGTACCAGCGCCAGATACTGTTTGCGGATACCCTGTTTGTTCACCAGCATCTGCTGTAGCGCTGTGAGCACAGAACGCTTCTTGGCAATCAGGATAACGCCGGAGGTATCGCGGTCGAGACGATGCACCAGCTCCAGAAAACTGTGCTCAGGGCGCATTTTGCGCAACGCTTCGATCAGGCCAAGACTGACCCCACTGCCACCATGCACAGCCAACCCATGCGGTTTGTTCACCGCCAGCAGGCCCGCATCCTCATAAATCACGGCATCGCGAAGAATATCTGCCAGAGCTGGGGAGACATCAGGCACTTCACCCTGTTCAGGCAGACGCACCGGTGGCACCCGGATCTGATCACCCGTACTCAGACGGCTGTCGGCCTTGACCCGGCCTTTATTTACCCTCACCTCACCCTTACGGATGATGCGGTAGACCAGACTCTTGGGGGCACCCTTGAGCAGGGTCAGCAGGAAATTGTCGACCCGCTGGCCATGGTTGTCTTCATCAATCTGAATCACGGAAACACGCGAAGGGTCGTGCTGGGTTTTGCTCATAAGGCGGCTGCACGCGGTGTCTGGAACGTAGATGGCATCTATTATTTGCTGGAGTTGTATATTGTTGCTATATTCGGCTGGATCAGAAGACAGCTGATGAAACGGCCGCGCTATGACTAACGCCAGCCGACGTCCTGCTCTGATCATACCGCCGGAAAAACGGCAGAGTATAAAGGAAGATTCAACAGGTAAACACTCTTCCTGAGAATTAGCAGAGGCGCATGAAGCCCCTCTAGTGAGATAAACCGTGCATCTATCTGCAGGCGATCTCGCATTATCAAATTATGGAATGTGTTGGTGTCCGGTATCGTAAGAGGCACCCATGCGACAAACGGGTACAGTGCTTACGAGGCCATGCCCTGACAACTTGCAGAACACCCATAAACATTTTGGTAATAACCGGCCACAAGCCGTGGTGAAAGCTACGGAAGTGATACTGAATACAGACATTCGTACCGCACAACCCCACTAAACACGGGATGCCTACGGGTGTGGAGAGCAAAGGCCAGTTGCCCTGCTCCGGTTACTTCGTTACTGACAGACACAGCATGTGACCTGCGTTGCCAGCAGGTAGGTTGCCCAACTGAGCAATCTGACCCGCATGAAAAGAATGCTGATAAACGCAACTCAGTCTGAAGAGATGCGTGTGGCCCTCGTAGATGGCCAGAAACTTTACGACCTTGATATCGAATCAGGCTCCCGCGAGCAGAAAAAGTCCAATATCTATAAAGGACGCATCACCCGCATCGAGCCCAGCCTTGAAGCCGCCTTCGTCGATTTCGGCGCAGAACGTCACGGCTTTCTCCCCCTCAAAGAAATCGCCCGCGAATACTTCGTCAAGCAGCCTGACTCCGGTCGCATCAACATCAAAGATGTGATTCAGGAGGGCCAGGAAATCATCATCCAGGTTGAGAAAGAAGAGCGCGGCAACAAAGGCGCTGCTCTGACCACTCAGGTAAGTCTTGCCGGTCGTTATCTGGTTCTGATGCCAATGAGCCCGCGTGCCGGTGGTATTTCCCGTCGCATTGAAGGTGAAGAGCGCAACGAACTGCGTGAAGCCATGAAAGGCGTCAACGTACCGAACAAGATGGGTGTCATCGCCCGTACTGCCGGTATCGGCCGCTCCAGTGAAGAGCTGCAGGCTGACCTCGATTACCTGCTGACCCTGTGGGAAGCCATCACCCGTGCCGGTGAAGAAATCAAAGCCCCTGCCCTGCTGTTCCAGGAAAGCAACGTCGTACTGCGTGCGATCCGTGACTACTTCCGTCAGGACATCGGTGAAGTACTGATCGATTCTGAAACTGCTTATAACGAGGCTATTACCTTCGTTCAGCAGGTCATGCCGCAGTACGAGCGCAAGTTCAAACTGTACGCGGATGACGTACCACTGTTTAACCGCTATCAGATCGAAGCTCAGATTGAGAGCGCCTTCCAGCGCGAAGTGAAACTGCCTTCCGGTGGCTCGATTGTGATCGATCCGACTGAAGCTCTGGTATCCATCGACATCAACTCTTCGCGCTCCACCAAAGGTGCAGACATCGAAGAGACTGCCCTGCACACCAACCTCGAAGCGGCCGATGAAATCGCCCGTCAGCTGCGTCTGCGCGACATGGGTGGTCTGGTTGTTATCGACTTCATCGACATGATGGCCAACAAGAACCAGCGTGAAGTTGAGAACCGTCTGAAAAACGCTCTGGAACTGGACCGCGCCCGCGTTCAGTTCGGTCGCATCTCACGCTTCGGTCTGCTGGAAATGTCCCGTCAGCGTCTGCGTCCTTCTCTGGAAGAGACCAGCAGCAACGTCTGCCCGCGCTGTAGCGGTACTGGTGTTGTACGTGACGTGCAGTCCTCTGGCCTGTCCATTCTGCGTCTGATCGAAGAAGAAGCTGCGAAAGAAAACACCGCACAGGTTCGTGCCATCGTGCCTGTGGTTATTGCATCGTTCCTGCTGAACGAAAAGCGTCAGCTGATTTCCGAGCTGGAAACACGTCATGACTGTAAAGTCATGGTGCTGCCAAACCCGCACATGGAAACGCCGCACTACGAAGTACAGCGACTGCGCCCGGATGACAGCCTTATTGAAGAAGTCAGCTACGAACACCGCTTCGAGCAGGCCCATCAGGAGCACCTGGTCGAAACCCTGACTGCTGAGCCAGCAAAAATCCAGCAGGCGGCCGTCAGTACAGTAGCCCGCCCTGCTGCACCAGCACCAGCAGCTCCGGTTGCTGCAGCTCCTGCACCTGTCAGTGGTGGCCTGCTGAACCGTATCGGTCAGGCCATCAGTGCCCTGTTCGGTAGTGAAGAAGCAGAAGCTGCAAAGCCAGCGGTGAAGCGTGAAGTGGAAGTTAAGACTCAGACCAAATCCAGATCTGATTCCCGTTCCGACAGCCGCTCAGACAGAAGTTCTGGCAGCCGCAACAGCCGTTCTTCCAACAGCCGCAGCAAGTCATCTGACAACAGCCGCTCTGATAACAACCGTTCCGACAGCAAGTCACGCGACAACCGTCGTAAGTCTTCGAGCCGTGACTCTTCAAACCGAGACACTTCTAACAGAGACACGTCTGACAACAAGCGTGATACAGCTGATACCAGCAAAAACACTCGCAGCAAGAAGCCTGAAGTGACCGAAGATGCAGCGGATACTAATCCAAAAGCGAAGCGCGCGCCTCGTCGTGACCGTAGCTCAGGATCGCGTAGCAGAGCGAAATCTTCTTCTGAAGAAACGAAGAAAGAAGAAACTCAGGTAACTGCAGTAACCGACACCAACTCTGAAGCCAAAGCAGAAAAACCTGCAGCGCCGGTTGAGTCACAGACTGACAAAGCCAACGACAGCACCGAACAGAGCAGCTCCAGCAGCAAGCGTCGTCGTCGCAGCCGTCGCAGCCGCAGTGACCGTACAACTGACAAGGCAACAGAGACAACTGCAGCAGAAGCCACAACGGAGAGCAGCGAGCAGCCAACTCAGAAAGCTGATGCAGTGTCCACCGATGCAACTCCAGCCGCGCCTTCACGCAGCTGGCAGGACGAAGCTCAGGAAGCCACCCTGGAAGACTCAGTCGCGACTCAGACTGCTACACCAGCGAAACCTGCTGAAGTTGCTGTTACCAGTGAAAAACCAGTCGCTGAAGAAGCCCCTGCTGCACCTGAAGTTGAAACAGCAGCGGTCGAAGTGAAAGCGGAAGCTCCGGAAGCTGAGCAGAAAGAGTCAACAGTTGCAGAGACAGCTGAACCTGTTATCACAGAAGCCTCCGAGCCAGTGGTCAGTGAAGCAGCGAAACCTGCAGACGCGCCTGAAGAGGTTAAAATCGAACAGGTCGTTGTTGAAGAAGTTGCAGTTATGACCACAGCCAACGCCGATGTCACTACAGAAGCTGCACCGGTTAAAGCTGCTACAGCCGACGCGCCGGAACAGATTGAATCTGCTGCGGCCACGGAAACCTCTGACGTTACTGATAATGGTGAAGATGATGCAGCTGAAGAAACAGCCTCGCGCCGTCGTCGTCGCCGTCGCCCAGCAAGCGGTCGCGCTCCTAACGATCCGCGTAATCAGGCGACTGAAACGTCAACTGAAACCGCGAATGCCGATGCTCAGGACTGAGCCCTGGCATCTGCCAGCATCAGGTCTTACTCACGGGTAAAGCCTGATCAATAAAAAAGGGCCTTACGGCCCTTTTTTATTGTCTGCAGATCAGAAGATCTCAGAAAGTATCGCCCGGAATACGGACATTACCTTCCATGATGACGCGCGCACTGCGACTCATCACGGCTTTAATGGCTGTCCATTCACCGTCACGGATTTCCGCACCGGCACCGACTCTGAGCGTACCGGATGGATGACCAAAGGTCACACCATCACGCTCGCCACCGCCGGCAGCAAGATTCACCAGCGTACCAGGAATACAGGCAGCAGTCGCAATCGCCACAGACGCCGTACCCATCATGGCATGATGCAGCTTACCCATCGACAGCGCACGCACACACAGGTCGATATCGCCCGCGGCAATCTGCTTGCCGCTGGATGCGGTGTAATCTGTCGCAGGAGCCACAAACGCAATCTTCGGCGTATGCTGACGCGCAGCCGCTTCAGAGATGTCACTGATCAGACCCATTTTCACCGCACCGTAGGCGCGCATGGTTTCAAAGCGGGCCAGAGCCTCAGCGTTACCGTTCAGATCTTTCTGCAGCTCAGTACCGGTATAACCGATGTCTGCAGCGTTAACGAAGATGGTCGGAATACCAGAGTTGATCATGGTCGCTTTGAAGGTACCCACACCCGGCACTTCCAGATCATCCACCAGATTGCCGGTCGGGAACATGGAGCCTTCGCCATCGGCAGGATCCATAAACTCGATCACGACTTCAGCCGCCGGAAAGGTCACACCATCCAGTTCAAAATCACCGGTCTCCTGCACTTCACCGTTGGTGATCGGCACATGCGCAATGATGGTTTTCTGAATGTTTTTCTGCCAGATACGCACGGTACAGATACCGTCGTCCGGAATGCGCTCGTCATCAATCAGGCCCTGACTGATAGCAAAAGCACCCACCGCCGCAGTCAGATTACCGCAGTTACCGGACCAGTCGACAAAAGCACGATCGATGGCCACCTGACCGAAGAGGTAATCAACGTCGTGATCGTCTTTCTCGCTTTTGGCCAGAATCACAGTCTTGGACGTACTGGAGGTCGCACCGCCCATACCATCAATCTGCTGACCGTACGGGTCCGGGCTACCAATAGTACGCAGCAGGATCTTATCCCGTGCTTCACCCGGCACCTGCGCCTCTACCGGCAGGTCGATCAGGTTAAAGAACACCCCTTTCGAAGTGCCACCGCGCATATACGTCGCGGGGATTTTAATCTGTGGTTTATGAGTCATAACATGCCCCATTAAATGATAAAAATAAGGTGGGCCAAGCCCACCCTACCGATTCAGCTTCTGTTTCTCACGCCCATAACCGAAACACTTCAATACGGGGGGCGTAAGCGACACGCAATTATTCCAAGCCAATGAAGCGACGGCGTAGTTTCCGTCCCTTATCACTGAAAGGCGAAATGAATCGTCAGCAAGGCCGCTACAACAAGGCGCCCCGCAGCGAGATCCCGAGACATACCAAGTGGTAGGCGACGGGTCGAGCGAGGACGCAACACCGTTGTAGCAACGTTGCTAGATTCAATTCCCTTTCAAGAAGTCTTTGGCGAATTTTTGTAGGACCCCTCCGGCCTCATAGACGCGCACTTCTTCCGCCGTATCCAGACGACAGGTCACTGGCACTTCCACGGTCTCACCACTCTGGCGATGAATCACCAGGGTCAGGTCACCACGTGCAGTACGCTCACCCGTCACGTCGTAGGTTTCAGTACCGTCGAGTTCCAGCGTTTTACGGGTAGTCCCCGGCTTAAACTCCAGCGGCAGAACACCCATACCGATCAGGTTAGTACGGTGAATACGCTCAAAACCTTCAGCAACAATGGCTTCAACACCGGCCAGACGCACACCTTTCGCGGCCCAGTCACGGGATGAACCCTGACCATAGTCAGCACCGGCAACGATGATCAGTGGCTGCTTGCGCTCCATATAGGTTTCAATGGCTTCCCACATACGGGTCACCTTGCCTTCCGGCTCGATACGCGCCAGAGAGCCCTGCTTCACTTCACCGTTCTCGAGAACCATTTCGTTCATGAGTTTCGGGTTAGCCAGTGTGGCGCGCTGAGCAGTCAGGTGATCACCACGGTGAGTCGCGTAAGAGTTAAAGTCCTCTTCTGGCAGACCCATTTTGTGCAGGTATTCACCGGCAGCACTGTTCATCAGAATCGCATTCGATGGAGACAGGTGGTCGGTGGTGATGTTGTCCGGCAGCAGTGCCAGCGGACGCATGCCCTTCAGAGTGCGCTCAGCAGCCAGTGCGCCTTCCCAATATGGCGGGCGGCGGATGTAGGTCGACATCGGGCGCCAGTCGTACAGTGGGCTCTCTGCCTTCTCAGCTTCACCCAGATCAAACATCGGAATGTAGATCTGACGGAACTGCTCTGGCTTCACGCTCTCAGCAACGATGGCATCGATTTCTTCATCGGATGGCCAGATATCCGCGAGGCGGATTTCTTTGCCGTCAACGACGGCCAGAACGTCTTTCTCAATATCGAAACGCACGGTACCGGCAATGGCATAAGCTACTACCAGAGGTGGAGACGCCAGGAATGCCTGCTTGGCGTACGGGTGGATACGACCGTCGAAGTTACGGTTACCGGACAGTACCGCCGTGGCGTAGAGGTCACGGTCAATGATTTCATGCTGAATCACAGGGTCCAGAGCACCGGACATGCCGTTACAGGTGGTACAGGCAAACGCCACGATACCGAAGCCGAGTTTTTCCAGCTCTGGCAGCAGACCTGCTTCTTTCAGATACAGCTCAGCAACCTTGGAGCCCGGAGCAAACGAAGACTTAACCCACGGCTTGCGGATCAGACCCAGCTCATTGGCTTTCTTCGCCAGCAGACCAGCCGCAACCACGTTGCGTGGGTTGGAGGTGTTGGTACAGGAGGTGATGGCCGCAATAATCACAGCACCGTCTGGCATCAGGCCTTCGGCTTCTTCTGCGCGCGCTGCATCCAGATTACCGGCAATGCCTTTGGCTGCCAGATCCGCGGTTGCTACGCGGGCATGCGGGTTGGACGGACCCGCCATGTTACGACCCACGGTGGACAGGTCAAACTTCAGTACACGCTCGTATTCAGCGGTTTTCAGAGCGTCAGACCAGAGACCGGTTTCTTTAGCGAACTGCTCAACCAGTGCCACCTGCTCTGGCTCACGACCGGTCAGTTTCAGGTATTCGATGGTCTGTTCATCGATGGAGAACATGGCCGCCGTGGCGCCGTATTCCGGCGTCATATTGGAAATGGTTGCCCGGTCACCGATCGACAGACTGGACGCACCTTCGCCATAGAACTCAACATAAGCACCAACCACGCGCTCCTTACGCAGGAACTCAGTCAGAGCCAGTACGATGTCAGTCGCGGTGATGCCTGGCTGGCGCTTGCCACTCAGTTCAACACCGACGATGTCCGGCAGACGCATCATGGACGGGTGGCCCAGCATCACGGTCTCGGCCTCAAGACCGCCTACACCTACAGAGATCACACCCAGCGCATCAACGTGTGGAGTATGAGAATCGGTACCGACACAGGTGTCCGGGTAAGCAACGCCCTCTTTCGCCTGCACGACCGGAGACATTTTCTCCAGGTTGATCTGGTGCATGATGCCGTTACCGGCCGGGATCACGTCAACGTTATCGAATGCAGTTTTGGTCCACTCGATAAAGTGGAAACGGTCCACGTTACGGCGCTCTTCGATATCACGGTTTTTCTGGAAGGCATCCGGATCAAAACCGCCACACTCTACGGCCAGAGAGTGGTCAACAATCAGCTGGGTCTGCACCACAGGGTTCACTTTTGACGGGTCACCGCCCTGAGCAGCAATCGCATCACGCAGACCCGCCAGGTCAACCAGTGCCGTCTGACCCAGAATGTCATGGGTCACGACACGGGCTGGGTACCACGGAAAGTCGAGGTCACGTTTGCGGTCGATCAGCTGAGTCAGGCTGTCGTTGAGCATGGCCGGATCACAGCGACGTACCAGCTGTTCAGCCAGAATACGGGAGGTGTACGGCAGCGTGTCATAAGAACCCGGCTTGATGGCCTCACAGGCGGCACGGGTGTCGAAATAGTCCAGGCTGCTGCCCGGAAGATTCTTACGGAATTCGGTATTCATCGGTTCGTCTCTCTAAAAATTCTGGCGCAATGTTCAGGCCCGGAGGCTGGGTTCGTGTGGGGAACTCAACCTCCGGTTTAAGGCATCAGCGATCAGCAATCGCTGGTACAGCGCGGTTCGCTTCACCCGTGTACTCAGCGCTTGGACGGATAATACGGTTATCTGCGCGTTGCTCCATCACGTGTGCAGCCCAACCCGTCAGGCGCGAGCATACGAAGATCGGAGTGAACAACTTGGTCGGAATACCCATGTAGTTGTACGCAGACGCATGGAAGAAATCCGCGTTACAGAACAGCTTCTTCTCGCGCCACATAACCGCTTCACAACGCACGGAAATGTCGTACAGGTTGGTGTCACCATTCTCGGCAGCCAGCTTTTCGGACCACTCTTTGATCACGGCATTACGTGGGTCAGACTCACGGTAGATGGCATGACCGAAGCCCATGATCTTATCTTTACGCGCCAGCATACCCATGATGGTTTCTTCAGCGTGCTCAGGGTTGTCCATGCCTTGGATCAGTTCCATCGCCGCTTCGTTAGCACCACCGTGCAGTGGGCCTCGCAGAGAACCAATAGCACCTGTAACACAGCTATGCATGTCGCTCAGAGTGGATGCACAGACACGGGCGGTGAAGGTAGACGCGTTGAATTCGTGCTCTGCGTACAGAATCAGAGAGGCCTGCATCACCTGAGTGTGCAGTGCAGAAGGCTTCTCGCCGTGCAGCGTCCACAGGAACTGTTCGGCAATGGAGTCAGCATCGGTGTTCTCATCAATGCGCTTGTCATTATGCGAGAAGTTGTACCAGTAGTTGATCATGCCCGGGAACACTGCCAGCATGCGGTCGGTGGCTTCCTGCTGCTCAGCGAAGCTGGCTTCGGTTTCCAGGTTACCCAGCATAGAACAACCGGTACGCATAACGTCCATCGGGTGCGCTGACGCCGGAATGCGTTCCAGCACTTCTTTCAGCGCCTGTGGCAGACCACGCATACACTTCAGCTTCGCCTTGTAGGCATCCAGTTCCGCCTGGTTTGGCAGATTGCCTTTCAGGATCAGATACGCCACTTCTTCAAATTCGCAGTTAGCGGCGAGGTCTTTTACGTCATAACCACGGTAGGTCAGGCCTGAGCCTTCTTTGCCAACGGTGGAGAGTGCGGTTTTACCGGCGACCTGGCCGCGCAGGCCGGCACCACTGAGTTCTTTTGCTGTTGCCATTTTTATTGCTCCCTTTGAGCTGGCTGCATGGGTATTGCGGCGTTGAAGCCCTCTGCGAAATGCTCACTTACCACCTGTAAGCTGCGCTTTCTTATCGGGCTTCGCCTTGCACTACCTGCTTCGCCTACGCTCATACATTTGAAATTTATTCTCTTATAAATCATATATTTAAGAGAATTTATTAAAGTAAAATAAAATAAACCTGTAATATCTGACGTCCGACTTCAGACATCTGACTGAACGCTCTTACTTGTTCTTACCTTCAGCGAACAGGGAATCCAGCTTCTGCTCGAAATCGTGGTAGTTCAGGTAGTCGTACAGTTCCATACGGGTCTGCATCATGTCGACGACTTTGCGCTGATCACCTTCTGCGAGAATGCTCTGGTACACCATCTCAGCGGCTTTGTTCATAGCGCGGAAGGCACTCAGCGGGTACAGCACCATAGCAGCGCCCCACTCACCCAGCTGTTCGCGGTTCCAAAGTTCGGTCTGACCGAATTCAGTGATGTTCGCCAGAATCGGTACATCCAGTGCTTCAGCAAACGCGCGGTAGTGCTCTTCGGTTTTGATGGCTTCGGCGAAGATGCCGTCAGCGCCGGCGTCGACACAGGCCTGTGCGCGTTCAATCGCAGCTTCCAGACCTTCCTGGGCGAACGCATCGGTACGCGCCATGATAAAGAAGCTCTCGTCGGTACGGGCGTCAACACAGGCTTTGATGCGGTCAACCATTTCGCCTTTGGAAACGATTTCTTTGTTCGGACGGTGACCACAACGCTTCTGCATCACCTGGTCTTCGATGTGTACCGCAGCGGCACCGGCTTTTTCCATCTGCTGGATGGTGCGGGTGATGTTGAATGCGCCACCCCAGCCGGTATCGATATCAACCAGCAGTGGCAGGCTGCTTGCCGAGGTGATACGACGCACGTCTTCAACGACGTCATTCAGGGAGGTCATACCCAGATCCGGCAGGCCGTAAGAGGCGTTTGCCACACCGCCACCGGAAAGATAGATGGCCTGGTGACCGATGCGTTCTGCCATCATGGCGGAATACGCATTAATGGTGCCTACGATCTGCAGCGGCTTGTTGGCTTCAAGCGCTGCGCGGAATTTCTGGCCTGGGGTCATGAAGGATTCTCCTCTGACGTATGAGTGGATTGAGACAGGAGGGACTCCTGCGTCATGCGGGTTTCAAGATTGGTCAGCGACGCCTGAATATGGCGACGCATGAGTAATTCGGCGAGCTCGCTGTCGCGGGCGGCAATGGCTTCGACAATACGTTGATGCTCTTTGAGTGCCAGTTGCGGCCTCTCTGAGCTGGTACTGGTGCGATACCGGTACATACGGATGATGTGGTAGAGATCACCGCAGAGCATCTGATGCAGGCGATGATTTTTGCTGCCTTCAATAATGCGGTAATGAAAATCGAGATTACCGGATTTCTGGTAATAGCTCATGCCCTGATCGGCTTCAATGGAACGGGCATGCTCCTGCAGTAAATGCTGAAGTCCCTGAATTTCTTCATCGGACATGCGCTGAGCGGCAAGACGACAGGCCATACTCTCAAGTTCAAGGCGGACTTCGTAGATATCACGCAGCTCAGAGAGCGAAAGTGAAACAACGCGGGCACCGGCGTGGGGAACGCGGATGACCAGATTACGGGCTTCAAGCTTATGAATGGCTTCACGGATGGGTGCGCGACTACCGCCATAACGGTCGACCAGTGCCTGCTCGGACAGCTTTTCACCAGGAGCAATCTCCCCCCTGACGATTGCAGTCGCCAGTTCGGAGAACACTTTTTCAGACAGCGTTTGCGCTACAGACATAGATTGTCTACAGAATCACCATTTGGCGAGCATTTTACGCCACTCAATTCGGGAATCAAGCCATCCGGCGAAGCCAATTGTATACAATCGGTGAAAATCAGTCTGACAGGTAGTATTCAACCGTAGAAACCACCCTCACCTTCTTGATGTGCGGATTATTGCGGTCACGCGGAGAAATACTGAACTGACCCTGAGAGGCCGTGCGGATACGACCAAGGTCGCTGCCAGAGTCGATGGCGAACTTTTCAGCCACTTCGCGTGCATTACGTGTGGCTTCTTCAATCATATCCGGCTTGATCTCATTCAGACGGGTAAAGAGGTATTCCGTCTGACTGCCATACCCCTCCCCCGTCAGGACAATGCCCTGCCTGCCAAGATCAGACAGATGTCTCATAACGTCACGCACTGTCTGAATATCCTGCGAATAGACGGTCACAGACTGGCTCGCCGTATACCGGAACTCAGAACCACTGCTGTTACCATAAGCCTGAGCAGACTTATCAATAATGGAGGGAGAGCCCGGTGTGATTTCAGCAGAATCAACACCTGCCCCGGTCAGGAACAGGACAATGCGGTTGGTGTTGGCCGCTAGATCCTGATACACCTGCGTCAGCTCATTCCCTGTCACATTGAACTGAATCGGCCAGATAACAATGTCCGCGGGGTATTCCCGTTCAGACAGGCCTTTCACCGTCACGGTGCGCTCCATCTGGCGATAACTGAGGGCCGCCTGTCCGGCGAGTGTGCCGGCAACCGCGGCAGCAATGATGAGAGAGACGCCCAGAATCAGGGCTGACAGACGTTGAGCGTGTGGCACGGACATCCTCCGGAAGGGTTAAGTCCCGGTAAGATGACCGGAAACCAGAGCGGTTCCCGGCCAGCGCGGTTTTATTCCGGCATTTCCAGTTTCTGCGGGGAGACGATCACGCCATTGTTATCGGCATAAACGAATTCGCCCGGGGTAAAGACCACACCACCGAATTTCACCGGTACGTTCACGTCGCCCAGACCGCGCTTGTCGGTTTTCAGCGGCACAGTACCCAGTGCCTGCACACCAAGGTCGGTTTCCATGATCACGTCAACGTCGCGGATGCAGCCGTAGATGATGATGCCTTCCCAGCCGTTTTTAGAGGCCTTCTCAGCCAGCATGTCACCCAACAGGGCATTGCGCATGGAGCCACCACCATCGACTACCATGACTTTGCCCTTGCCATCGGTATCAACCAGCTCTTTGACTTTGGAATTGTCTTCGTGGCACTTCACGGTGACGATTTCACCACCGAAAGACTCACGCAGGCCATAGTTTGAGAACATGGGTTCAACCACAGTGACAAGATCCGGGTATTCATCACACAGATCAGGGGTTACGTACTGAGTCATACTTTGCTCCTTATTGAACACGATTTTGAAGATTGAGTTGCAGGATATCCCGTACCTTATACCGGCTGACGCCACTGTGCACCTGCCCTGCCCTGGCAGTTGCCGCAGCAATAATGGCTTTGGCCAGCTGAGCACCGGTTACCGGGCGCAGATCCGTGAATGGCAGACATTTCAGCAGAATACCAGAGAGCACTTCAAGCGACCGCGCTGCGGCCCTCGGCCCCTGCAGAACCGAGGGTTGCCAGATATGAGTTACGGCCGCTTCGAGAGATTCAAGTTCCGCTTCCATACGCCCTTTTACGCGGCTGTAATGAAACGGAGAAGTGGTGGAGGCCCCCAAAGCACTGACCACAGATAACAGGCTGGCACCCTGCTGCAGAGCGAGGCGCGCGGTATTGATCACCAGGTGATGATCAACAGCCTCCAGCCCTTTCCGTCCGGCTTGTTTTGTTGTGGTGCCCAGAGCGCAGAAGTAATGGTCAATCTGAGTAGACAGATCTTCCGGAACATCCTGAGCATGGTCCGCCAGCGCCATAAACTCACAGGACGGAGGCAATGCCACCGGGCAGCGTCGTGCCAGCACGATCACCCGCCCATACCCGGGATGCGCCGCCAGCTGCTTCACCAGTTCACTGCCAACCAGACCGGTAGCACCAACAACGAGTGCCGTTCTGAGACGCGTCTCAGCGCTGCACATGCGCCTTCAGCCACTGGGTCAGCACCGGCCAGACTTCCTGCTCTGCGGGCTCACTCACAATCATGTCCACATGACCATAATCCCGGGACAGCCCCTGACTCCGCCCTAACGTCAGCAGCTGCTTAGGGCCACCATAAAGCTGATAAAACTTCTGGCAGTATTTATCCGGGTCCTGTGTATCGGCACTGCCGGATACTCCGAGCAGCGGCACACTGGCACCGCGCCAGCCGATCAGCAGGTCTTTTTTCGCTGACGGTGCGCGCCAGCGGCCGAACAGGCTGTGCCGACGGATGTATTCGTTAATGACCCCCGCTGGCTCATGCTCCGGCCCTATGTTCATGCGACGGCCATCCAGGCCTTTTTTGACGCGCACAAACAGCCTCAGAGACACAGGCACCAGAGGAATCTGCAGATACCACAAAGGGCGCAGAACCTGGGTACCGAGCAGTGCAACAGCACGAGGCGGACGGCGGAAACTGTCCAGCGCCAGCGCCGTAGCAATAGCCGTACCACCAATGGAGTGCCCCAGCCAGATGGCCGATGCGCCGGTTTTTTCATGAACAAACTCATGCACGGCCGGAAGATCTGTTGCGGCATACGCCTCAACGGTGTTGGTCTGATACGACTTATTGTGGGGGGAATGGCCGTGGCCACGGTGCTCCAGCATCCACACATCGTAACCGGCCTCGACCAGATGCCGGGCAAAGCCGCGCCCTTTGGCGGATAACCAGAAACCCTTATTGGTGAAACTGCCATGCACCAGCACCACCGGAAAACCCGGCGGAGAGGTCTGGTCAGCCATGCTGAGGCGTGACACCGCGATTTCGACGGTTTTGTCTTTATCACGGTTGTGCTTGATCAGGTAGATATCTTCCGCCAGATCGTCCCAGATATCGGCCCGTAACAGACGGACCGGGAAAATATCACTGCTGCTTTTCATCGGATGAAACCGTTGTTCAACCCTGTTTGTTGGCGAGGAAGAACCAGGTATCCAGTACGGAATCCGGGTTAAGGGAAATACTGTCGATGCCCTGCTCTTTCAGCCAGCGGGCGAAGTCGGGGTGGTCGGACGGCCCCTGCCCACAGATGCCGATGTATTTACCTGCCTTTTTACAGGCACTGATAGCGCGCTCAAGCAGTACCAGAATGGCTTCGTTGCGTTCGTCAAACAGATGGGCGATGACGCCGGAATCCCGGTCGAGCCCCAAGGTCAGCTGGGTGAGGTCGTTGGAGCCGATGGAGAAACCATCGAAATGCTCAAGGAACTGTTCGGCCAGCAGAGCGTTCGCCGGCAACTCACACATCATAATAATGCGCAGGTCGTTTTCGCCACGCTTAAGGCCGTTGTCGGCCAGCAACTCAACCACCTGTTCTGCTTCGCCAACGGTACGCACGAAGGGCACCATGATCTCAACGTTGGTAAAGCCCATTTCTTCACGCACTTTCTTCAGTGCGCGGCATTCCAGCTCAAAACAGTCACGGAAGTTATCGGACAGATAACGCGACACACCCCGGAAACCGAGCATGGGGTTTTCTTCATCCGGCTCATACAGACGACCGCCGACCAGATTGGCGTATTCGTTGGATTTGAAATCCGACAGACGCACGATGACTTTCTTCGGCCAGAAAGCAGCAGCCAGGGTTGAAATACCCTCAACCAGCTTCTCGACATAAAATTCAACCGGGCCGTCATAGCCGGAAATACGGCGCTCCACCGTCGGGCGTACCTCATCCGGCAAGGCGGAGAAATTCAGCAGGGCTTTCGGGTGCACACCAATCATACGGTTGATGATGAACTCCAGACGCGCCAGGCCAACACCCGCATTCGGGATCGCCTGAAAGTCGAAGGCGCGATCCGGGTTACCGACATTCATCATAATTTTCAGATCAAGGTCCGGCATGGATTCCACGCTGTTGGTGCGTACATCAAAATCCAGAGCACCTTCGTAGACAAAGCCAGTATCCCCTTCGGCACAGGACACAGTCACTTCCTGGCCATCGTGCAGCAGATCTGTCGCATCATCACAGCCAACCACCGCCGGAATCCCCAGTTCACGGGCAATGATCGCGGCGTGACAGGTACGGCCACCGCGGTTGGTGATGATGGCTGATGAGCGCTTCATGACCGGTTCCCAATCCGGGTCGGTCATGTCGGCTACCAGCACATCACCTTCCTGAACCTGATCCATATGTTCGATATCGCGGATCACGCGGACCTTACCCTTACCGATACGGTGACCAACACTGCGGCCTTCGACCAGCGGTTTGCCAGTCTCTTTGAGCAGATAACGCTCCATCACCTGCTTGCTGGCACGACTCTTCACCGTTTCCGGACGGGCCTGAACGATGTACAGCTTGCCATCGATACCATCTTTAGCCCATTCGATATCCATCGGGCGGCCATAGTGTTTCTCGATCAGCACAGCCTGACGGGCCAGTTGCTCCACCTCATCATCGGTAATGGAGAAGATACGGCGCAGGTCTTTGTCGACACGCTGAGTCTCGACCGATTTACCGACACTGGCTTCCTGGCTGTAGATCATCTTGATGGCTTTGGCACCAAGGCTGCGGCGCAACAAAGACGGACGCCCTTCGCTCAGGTTCTTTTTGTGAACGTAGAATTCGTCCGGGTTAACCGCACCCTGAACCACAGTTTCACCCAGACCGTATGCCGAGGTGATGAAGACCACATCATCAAAACCGGATTCGGTATCGAGCGTGAACATCACACCACTGGCCGCCAGATCACTGCGCACCATGCGCTGGATACCGGCAGACAGAGCCACTTTGGCGTGTTCAAAATTCTGATGGACCCGATACGCAATCGCCCGGTCATTAAAGAGAGAGGCAAAGACGTCACGCACGGCGTGCAGCACGTTATCGATACCGACGATGTTCAGGTGCGTCTCCTGCTGGCCAGCGAAAGAGGCATCCGGAAGGTCTTCAGCCGTCGCTGAAGAACGGACCGCTACGGCGATGTCCTGTCCATCCTGAAGATCAGAGAAGGCTTCACGGATGGCGGCTTCCAGCGCTGGCGGCAGCGGTGCTTCGAGAATCCAGGTGCGGATCTGTTTGCCGGTCGCCGTCAGGGCCTGAATGTCATCCACATCCAGCGCCGACAAGGTTTCATTGATACGCCCGGCCAGACCTTCGTAACTCAGGAACTCGCGGAACGCATCGGCGGTGGTGGCAAACCCCATCGGAACAGAAACGCCCACGTCGGTCAGACTGCCGATCATTTCCCCGAGGGATGCGTTTTTGCCACCGACTTTTTCAATATCGCCGAGTGAAACCTGGTCAAACCTGAGTACATATTCAGTCAAAATGACTCTCCTCCTGTAAAACTGCTCTCTTTCAAGGCCTGGGTGAATCGCCTATAGTGGTGCGATTCTAAGTGGACACCATACAAATTACCACATGAAGCGCTTTGTCTATTTCATCTCCGACGGTACCGGCATCACGGCTGAAACCCTGGGTAATGCCCTGCTCGCCCAGTTCGACAAAATCGAATTTATCCGTGAAACCCTGCCTTACATTGACTCCCATGAAAAAGCAGAACGGGCGGTACAGAAGATCAATAAAGCCGCATTGGAAAGCGGTGCTCCGGCAATTGTTTTTGATACCGTAATTGATGTTCAGATCCGTTCTGTAATCGATACGGCGGATGCCTTCAAGGTGGATATTTTTGAAGCCTTCCTGTCACCACTGGAGAAGGAACTCAGCGTCGACAGCTCTTACTCCGTGGGTAAGTCCCACTCAAGCGCAGATACCGTCCGCTACTTCAACCGGATTGAAGCCGTGAACTTCGCACTGGATAACGATGACGGAGCCCGTACCCGCCATTACGAAGAGGCCGATGTCATTCTGGTAGGCGTTTCGCGTTCGGGTAAAACACCGACCTGCCTCTATCTGGCCATGCAATTCGGCATCAAGGCCGCCAACTATCCACTCACAGAAGAGGATATGCATGACCTGGTACTGCCGGAGAAGCTGCGCAAGTACCGCAAAAAACTCTTTGGTCTGACCATTGACCCGGAGCGCCTCTCGGCTATCCGTACGGAACGTAAAGCCAACAGCCGTTATGCGTCGCTGAACCAGTGTTACCGCGAAGTGGACGAAGTGGAGATGTTGTATGAAGAGGAGAACATCCCGTACATCAATGCCACCAACCGCTCCATTGAAGAGATCTCTACCCGTATTCTGGAAACCACCGGCCTGAAGCGGTCACTGTCGTTCTGATTCACACATCAGACATTACGCTTCAGATATGCCCAGCAGCCTCATTCATTGCCCTGGCAATGATCCGCGGCCGGGTATAAATCAGTGAATGATCGGCAGCCGGGGCAACACTGTAATGCCAGTCTGCACTGTCTTTGCCGAGTTGCTGATGACGCTGATGAACACATTCTGCGGTCAGCCCTCCCACAACACTGCAGCCCGGAATGTCTGTCCGCCAGTACACATAATGACGGGCGTTTTCACTGAGTGACAACCCGGCCGCCCGTACACCTTCTGCCAGACCGCTGCCCCGCTGTTTTAATCGGCTGATGGCCAGTTTATCCGCATCGGTATGTCGTTTACGCGCAGGTGATACAACATCAAGAAATGCCAGATAGGGCTCATCGGCGTGCGGATTGCTCATGACTGCATCCGCCAGTTGCAGATACGTCTGCGAACGCTGCAGAAGGTCCTCCTCATTCACCGACAGGAGGGCCGCTGGTTCAATCAGGAATAAGTTCTGTAACGGCAATTCCTCACTGAGGTGCATTGCCAGCATGCCTCCGAGGGAATAGCCGCCAATGCTTAACGGCCCTGAGACCGTCTGCGCAATCAGATCCCGCAGAACATCCAGATAATCGTTTAACCGAGGCGTTGCTGTGGTTAAAAAGTCGGAGTGTCCCATACCCGGGAGGTCCGGAATCAGTATTTCATTCCAACCCTTAAGGTACTGAGTCACAAAGCGCCAGGTCAGATCACCAGCAACCCCCGCACCATGCAACAGCAGCAATGTACCAGACGGGGATAAAGGCGAAGAGGGTTCCAGCCGCAGTCCGCTCACCCGGGCTGTTGATGTCGTCAGTTCAAAACGGTGGCTCACCATTGGCCCAGCGTATCTCCACAGAAATCTCGTCGGAAGGCATCAGCTCAGGGTACAGGATAAAAGCCGCCACATCAGGGTCTTCAATGAGTATCTGAGTTTCAAGGTAATCAACACTGCGCCAGGTTTCCGGGACGTAATGCAATGACAACCCTGTAATCTGATACAGAGGTTTCAGCTCTGCATTCAGCGCGATGATGTTTGGGGTCAGATCTGAGCCACGGAAACGGATTCCGAGAAAGCGCTGACTGAACACATCCCGTGACTGAGCACCGATACGGAAATACCAGGCCTGACGGTTTCCCTGACGGGTAAAAAATGGCCGGAAACGGACCGGGTCAAACAACTCCAGAGACTTGAACTGACGCCTGAGGTCAATGAACTGATCCGCATACGCTTCGCAACACGCTGCCCGGGTAGCCTCTTCAGGAAGGCGGAAAGGTGGAGCCAGAATATGGTCGGTAATCGCTGCCGATGCATCACTGCTGATACTTGCAGCGGCCTCCTGCTCAGCTTCCGGATCGATGGTCTGGGTCTGCATACGACCTTCAGCATCCATCCAGATATAGAACGGTGGATTCTCCTGATCATACTTTTTGAGCTTTTGATCGACCTGCTCTTCGGTGAGATAGGTTTCCGTATCACCCGGTGGTGCATCAGGAACATCCGCTTCTTCAGGAGACGGCTTTTTTTCGGCCTTCTGAGGTATAGGGCTACTGTGAACCCGGCCTTCGGCATCCGTCCAGGTGTAGTACTTATCGTCCTCTGCTCCGGCCAGTGCCGGCAGCAGAAGACAGATGCTTATCAGAACTTGGTACGGAAGCTGAAACCGGCGTAACCAATAGCGAGATAGGTATTCACGTCCAGACCGGGGTACGGGTTGGTCACAACGCATGTGAGACAGTTCCTGTTGAGGGAATTACTGGAGTCCGGGTATTCATCACCTGAACCTTGTGGGTCTGCATTAATATGCTCAACCGACTTCATAAAGCCCAGAGACAGGTCAATAACAGTATCCAGATCCCACTGATAACCCAGGCCGACAGCATAATGACGCATAAAGCCAATCGGAGCCATCAGGCTGCGGGAGTCGTCAGGTACAGAACTTTTACGCGGTTCAAACCCGGCACGCAGCTGAATACGGGAGTTCAGGTCCATGGCCATACCGACGTTGTAGGTCCACACACTACGGAAGTTCAGCGGCATATCCAGCGTGGTTGGCGTCACAATACCCGGAGACAGCAGCTGTGCCGTCGACAGGAAACTGACCTGACGGTCGAATTGCAGACTCAGCTGATCAAATTTGTCGTAGTCGGTCCAGCCGGCATCCAGATTCAGATGGAAGATATCAAAGTAGCGGAACTTCATACCTACCTGAAAATGCTGTGGGTAGCTGATTTCAGAGGTGACCTTACCACTTTCAAACGTCTGCCCTTGCGGGAAAGAGAAGATGGCACCGGTAATAGCACCCAGTACCGATGAGTTAAAGGTACGGAAGAAGTCGGCAAAGTCATCGGTGTAGGTCAGTTCATAACTGCCGTCCAGACGGTTTTTACCTTCGCTCTGATAGCCAACCCCGAATGAGAAATACGGGTTTGGTTCCCACAGCATACCCAGGTTAAAGGACGGCGACAGAGACTCGGTCATTTCAATCGCCAGAGTACCGACATCCTCATAAGCACCAACGCGACCACCACACAGTGTCAGCAACGGAGCCAGAGGATCATTGCCTGTGGGGTCACCGTTTTCATCAAAACAGCCGAACGCACTCTGCAATACACCCAATACACCGACCAAAACGTTCGGTGCACGCAGATCCTGCTCCAGAGCAACCGACTGATGCGAGAAAATCAGGCCCGCGCCCACAGAAAACTGGTCATTCACTTTGTAGCCGAACGACGGCGTAAAGTAGTTCACCCGCTGCAACGCCAGTTCACGTGCCTGATAACGACCCGGATCGTCTTCTTCCTTAGAGAAGCCGGCAAACATGGTCGCATAAGCTGCGTTGGCGAAGGTGAACTTGGAACCCGGTGGTTTTACCGAAATACCGGCTGACGGCAGCGCAATGATTGGCAGTGGAACACCGGTGAGACCAAAGCCAGGGACGTAAATAGCCGCATCCGAATAACTGGTCCCTTCATTCAGGATCGGGTCCTCTGCGATATTCAGCAGATCCGACTGATCTTCATCATAATCAGAAGGTAATGAAAACTTCGCACGCGAACGGAAGAGTACGCCCGTCAGCTGCACCTGATATTGACGTCCATCCAGTTTGGTCAGACCTGCCGGATTGAAGTGAATATCCATAATCCCGGTCGGGTCTGCAGTGACCGCGTTCCCCAGCGACATGGCCTTGTTATCAATCAGCAGGTTCTGCAGCAGCTCCGCCCGGGCCAGGCCGGGAAGAAGCAGCAGTAAGAACATGAGTTTCCGCATAGTGTTAAACCGCCATAACCTTGTAATTATTATCGTAAGTTCAGTCATGACTGATCAGCTGCCCTGTGAGGAGTTACGGCCCTCAATATTAATAGGCAGCGAGATACCGAGAATAATGTCAGGCGACAGTTCCGTCATACCAAAGCCAACGTTGATGTTGGTGATGGTCTTCGGGGAAACACGCAGACCGAGGGCAAAGTTCATGATGCCGCTCATCTGACTGCTGGTTGTGGAGGTTGTCTCCTCACCAGTTGACGGCGTAAAGAGCACGAAATCCGATTTATGACTGTAAGAGCCCTGGAAGGACATGCTCAGGGACACCTCATAAGACAGCGAATAAGCGAAGCCCATTGAAAAAGAAGCACTCGGGCCACTGCGGACTTCGGTGAGGATAGAGTCATTACGGACCTGATTCAGGCCAGTGATCGGAAAACTGTAACCCGCAGAAAGAGATCCGAATACCACAACCGGATCCAGAACTTTAGAAACACTCACACCACCACTGGTGCCATAAGAACCAGAACCTGTTGCCAGAGATTCAGACTCATCAATTTCATACGGGCTTTCACCGGTCGGGAAACGCGCGGTAAAGAAATAAGTTTGAGACATTCGACCTGGCACATAAGAAAATGGCTGCCAACGGAAGGTTGAGGAAAGATCCCCGAGACCATAGCCGCTAAGTTCGTCTTCTGTTTCATACTTAGCAATGAGCGGCATACGTGCACTCACCGTCAGGTTGTCTAAAAGACCATAATCGAAGGTAAAGGAGTTGGTGAACGTATGACTGGCAACGGGTGAGACGTCCGCATTACGGATAACCGAAGATTCGCCATCTCGCTCAATCGTCAGATCAATGCGCTGATCGCCATAATAGGAGTAGTCACTGTTGAAGTTGAGTGACTTACCACCCTTGCGCAGCAGCGAATAGTTTTTCTCTGCCGCCTCAAACACCTGCTCAAGTGCCTTCTCAGTGTCGGCATCATTATCCTGCTTGGACAGTGCGTCACGTGCCTTTTCCAGATCTTCGGCTTCATCCGCGAAAACAGGGGCATTGGCCGCCAACAGGAGTGACAGTGTCAGTGCAGAAATACGAATATTCATTTAAGTAGCCCTTAGAATTTGTCGTTATTATTTTCTTCTGAAGCGGAGTTGCTTATCGATTGTCTGCTCTGAGTCAGACGGGACGGCAATATTGTACGAATCTTTATCATCCGTTGTAATCACTACATCGTAAATCGGGTTGCCATTATCATCCCTGACCGCATCACCGTTTTCATCCACACGGATTTCATAACTGGAGTTTGCATTATTGAAGGAGGCATAAACAGCATTATTGACCAGGTGTTCTTCACGGATATAAAACTGTGGGAATTCCCGGTAGGCATTTTCGGCGATGATGTAATCTGAGACAAAACGCAGGTCTGCAGTCTGCAACTCAAGACCACTGGCTGGCTTCTGACCATCCGGGAAGATAATAAAGAGTACGTTATTGTCCCACACATCAAGGAAACGGGAGAGCGTAAATGAAATATTCCCCAGAGCCGGGTCCGCAATGTAGACTCGACCAGCATAAACAGCCTTGATCACAACGAAGTGTTTGAAGCCAGCGTGATCAATAGGCGCAATGGCCGGATGATCCAGCGCCTCAAGGTCAGAGGCTTCTGCCTTAAAACCGCCGGATGGATGCCCGAGAGCTGTAGCAAGACGTTTCATATCCAGCAGTGAGAAACCGCGGCGCTGTACAATCCGTTCCGTTTCACCAAAACGTAACAGACCTTCCATCACCTGACGCTCCTGAAAGTTACGTCCGAGATAATGATTTAACAGTGTTGTTAACGCAGCCGAACCGCAGGAGTAGTCGTACGCCTGACGTACAACGTTCTTGAAGCGCTGAGCAGCAAGCGGCTCAACATTCACCACCCTGTCTTCCTGAAAATCTTCAGCAACTGCGATACGCACAACGGTATCACCGGGTTGACGATCCTGAACCTGACCAAGATGGCTGAACAGGGAAAAGCCGACTATGGACCCCAATAAGATTAAGAACACGTCGTTAAGGCCAGATAGCCCCCTCCGTTATTATTATAATAATGTTCCAGCTGTCTAATATTACAGAATTTTAACCATCAGAACCAACCCAAACTGCACCAAAATGCAGAAGTTTTTCTGTCAAACTGGCAAAAAAAAACCCGCCGAAGCGGGTTTTTTTACTTCAGTATCAGCAGATATTACTTACCAGTAATAACATAGCTGGTACCAGACATCGCGATATCACTCACAGCAACATCACCCAGTGTACCACCACCAACAGTGATGCCACCCAGAGTCAGGTCACCCGTGATAGAGTTAACCGCAACAGCCAGACCAGTAGCTGCACTAGCAGTAACAGTAACGTCAGTAGCTACGTTAGCACCGTCATCATCAAAAGTGATGCTACTGATACCGATTGCGCCATTCAGCAGATCAACGCTACCGCTGTTGATTTTGAAGCTTGAGGACATATCGATAACAGTGTCAGAACCGCTGGAAGAAACGGTGGTAGCTGAAGTACCCAGATCCAGGTCCAGGTTCAGGTTGCTCAGCAGGTTGGTAGAAACTGCAGTGTCATCAGAGGTATCACCAACAGTACCACCGTTATCAGTACCCAGCAGGTCTACAGACGCAACAGAGAAAGTCATGCCGCTTACAGTGTTAGTCTGAACAATAGACAGGTCGCCGTTACCAGCAATGTCAATTTCGTAGTTCAGCGCTGCACTGGAGATACCAATACCAGAGATTGCCAGAGAACCAGAGTAGCCATCTGCATCAGTGTCAGTATCAGTGTAGGTAACAGCACCAACGTTAATGCTACCGATGTTTGCAGCAATATTGATACCTGCCTGACCAGTTGCAGCAGACAGTGAAGCTTCGTCCATAGCAACCATTTCAGCGTTAGCGGCTACAGAAACAGCAGCGATAGATGCAGCAAGAGAAAGTTTCTTCAGGAATTTCATGAGTGCACACTCCTAATTTATTTTTTTTATGTACGTGATGCTTTATGCATCTTTGCCATCTCAATGGCAGCTATACGGTGCCATAGTGAATTCGGTTGAGTCAAGCCATTGTTAATCATCCGGCCCATCAGGCTACAAATTTTTAACAATCAGGAACATTTACGAACCTGAGCTCACTATATTGTCTGGCACTTCACCTGTCTACCCCTTAGACTTGCGCCAATGTCAGGGTTATGTAATCTCGACAAAGAGCCAATAAAACTCCTTATTTTTCAGAATGTTAGTCGCTTAAAGCGATCTTATTCATGCATACAGTCTACCTGTCAGTTCTCCCAATCCACCCAACATCACTGCTCAACAGTATTCAGCAACATTCTGACTGCCAGCTGTTTTCAGGAGAGGGGTTTCTCAATCCTTACAGAGAACTGACAAACCACACTGACTATCTGCCGGTTCACCTGCTTCTTTTATCACCAACACGGTCTGTCTCGGGCTCTTTCAGTCAGTGTTCGGAAATGATGAACCGGACAATCGAAACAAACGTCACCCGTTCAGATCGTTTTGTATCCGGCTGGGCCGGAATTATTGACTACCCGTCTACCCCTGAGTCCGAACCCGAGTGTCGCTTTCATTTCTACCCATACAGCATTCTGATCGACCCCACCAAGGATTACTGCCTGATTCAGGCATACTCCCCGGTTAATCCTGACCAGCTACTGGCGCTAATCCCGGACATCACTCCGGAGAACAAGCCCCGGTTGAGACAGTGGCAGGCTTACTGGCAACAAGATCAATACACTCAGGCCTTCCAATCAGTACACAACTACCTGCTGGATGGCGATTGTTACCAGGTCAACCTGACCATGCCATTTATCTGCAACGACGACCTGAGACACTGCAATCCAACTCCCCTGCTCAGCACCTTCAACGCACCTTTTTCGTTTTACATGAAAGACGCCGACCGAACCGTGTTCAGCGTGACACCGGAACGCTTTCTCAGCATCAATACAGGCAGGATCGAGACCCGCCCCATCAAAGGTACCGCACCGCGCTCAGAAGACCCCGTGGCCGACCGCAAGAACTCGGAAGACCTGCTCAGCAGCGAGAAAAACCGTGCGGAAAATCTGATGATTGTCGACCTGCTGCGCAATGACCTCAGCCGTTCCGCTGAGCCAGACTCCGTCAGGGTTGAAAAACTGTTCGACCTGGAAAGCCACGCCAATGTGCATCATCTGGTTTCAACCATTTCTGCTCAGATGAAAGCCGGCCTGACCCCATCAGACATAGTCCGGTCTGCGTTTCCGGGTGGCTCCATCACCGGAGCACCGAAAAAACGGGCTATGGAAATCATTGACGAGCTGGAAGCTGAACCACGTGGGCCCTATTGCGGCTCTGCCGGATTTTTTGATGAAGGCGGCTATACGGATTTCAACATTCTGATCCGCACCATTACCGCGACAGAAGAAAAAGCGGTGTGCTGGGGGGGCGGCGGCATTGTCATCGACAGCACCGCCCCAGAGGAATATCAGGAGATCTTCAACAAAGTGCAGAAGATTCTGGATACCCCCCTCTGACTGTCTTTTTAAATTCAGAGACTCAGGTCGCGATTGCTGGCCTTGATGAACTCTTTTTTCAGATCTTCATAGGTGTGAACCGCCGGAAACTGCGGGAATTCATCGATCACATTCTGCGGCGCATGAAACAGAATACCGGCATCCGCTTCCGCCAGCATGGTGGTGTCGTTGTATGAATCACCAGCAGCGATGGTGCGGTAATAGATGGTCTGTAAGGCGCGGATAGACTGACGCTTAGGATCAGCCTGACGCAGCTTGTAGTCTACGACCCGACCTTCGTCATCGGTAATCAGACGGTGGCAGAACAGCGTCGGAAAGCCCAGCTGACGCATCAGTGGCTGGGAAAATTCGTAGAAGGTATCAGACAGGATGATCACCTGGAAACGCTCGCGCAGCCAGTCAACAAACTCAGCTGCACCATCCAGGGGCTTGAGAGTGGCAATAACTTCCTGAATATCATTCAGTTTCAGGCCATGCTCATCCAGCAGGCGCAGGCGCTGCTTCATCAGCACATCGTAATCAGGAATATCCCGGGTTGTGGCTTTCAGAGCCTCGATACCGGTTTTGTTGGCAAACTCGATCCAGATTTCCGGAACCAGAACGCCTTCCAGATCCAAACATGCAATTTCCATAGGGTCTCCAGCTGTGTCGCTCGTTCAAAGAGGCGGCTACTCTAGCCAGATGACGCGGCGAACTCAACTGCAAGCCGAACCGGATGCGTTATTTCGCAAACGAATCCACAGGCAGCTGGATGTCTTTAAACAAAGCCTCAACATCCTGACGGCTGCTGCACTGTACCGCCTTATCAACGATATCCCGGGTCAGATGCGGTGCCAGACCGGCAATAAAGTCGTACATGTAATTGCGCAGATAAGTGCCCTTGCGGAAACCGATACTGGTAACGCTCGGCTCAAACAGATGACTCGCGTCGATCGCAACCAGATCACTGTCCGCCACCGGGTCAATCGCCATGGTCGCTACGATGCCGACTCCGACACCCAGACGCACATAAGTTTTAATCACATCAGCATCGGCCGCCGTGAAGGCCACTTTCGGCGTCAGTCCTTTACCGGCAAACGCGTCATCCAGCTTGGAACGGCCGGTAAAGCCGAATACATAGGTTACCAGAGGGTAAGCCGCCACCTGCTCCAGTGACGGACGGGTGGTCGATGCCAATGGGTGATCTTTCGGCACCAGGATACAGCGGTTCCAGCGGTAACAGGGCATCATCACCAGGTCACCGAAGTGCTCCATGGCCTCGGTAGCGATCGCAAAGTCTGTCGTGCCATTGGCCGCCATTTCCGCGATCTGCATGGGTGTCCCCTGATGCATGTGCAGAGACACCTCCGGGTAACGCGCCATAAAATCTTCAATGATATCGGGCAAAGCGTACCGGGCCTGAGTATGGGTCGTGGCAATTGACAGACTGCCACGGCGGTCATCACTGTGTTCCTGAGCCACCTGCCGGATAGACTCCGCCTTACGCAGCATGTCCTCAGCGATGGCCAGAATAGCCTCACCCGCGGGCGTGACCCGGGTCAGATGCTTGCCGCTGCGGGCAAAAATCTCCACACCCAACTCATCTTCCAAGAGGCGGATCTGCTTACTGATACCGGGTTGAGAGGTAAATAGTGCCGTCGCCGTCGCCGAGACATTCAGATCATGCCGGGCAACCTCACAGATGTATCTCAGCTGCTGTAACTTCATGATCTCACTGCCTCAGGGGTTACTGCGTGAACGTTCCGGGTGCACGGGCCTCTGACAGACCAGCGGACCCACTCTATTTATATGCGCAGAAAGCATTTTAGACAACTTTCTGACGCCACCGCGTTATAAGCCGCATATGAGTCGGCAGATGGCAGGATCCTTTTGCCCGTAAAATGGTTAACATTTAACGATAATTAACTTTACTTAACCAAAATCGCCCTCTAAGCTTAACAGAAATTAAGCTGGATTAACCACTATGAAAACGAGTGACGCCGTTGCTTTCTTCGGAACCAAAAAGGCCATTGCTCAGGCCTGCAGCGACGATGGCTGGCCCCTGACCGCCGCCGCGGTCACACAATGGGGCGACTATCCGCCTACCGGCCGCCAGAAACAGCTGGAAAGCTTAACATCAGGCCGCCTGAAAGCAGCTGACAACGAACAGACACAACACAAACCGGACCCCGAGGTCCCGTCAGGACAGACTATGACTGATAACCGAGTTGAAGACCTTAATATCGAATCCATCATTCCGCTGGTAACACCGCATCAGCTGAAAGAAGAAATGCCGATCAGTGAATCTGCGGTAGCCAACGTCCGCGCCCACCGTCAGGTGATCCGTGACATTCTGGACCGCAAAGATCACCGTATTTTTGTCGTTATCGGTCCCTGCTCCATTCACGACGTCGATGCCGCTATGGATTACGCCCGCCGTCTGCGCGATCTGGCAGAAGAAGTCAGTGACACCCTGTTTCTGGTCATGCGCGTTTACTTTGAAAAACCACGCACGACCGTTGGCTGGAAAGGTCTGATCAACGACCCTTACATGAACGACACGTTCAAGATTCAGGAAGGCCTGCACATCTCACGTAAGCTGCTGCTGGACCTGGCAGAAGCCGGCCTGCCGCTGTCGACAGAAGCCCTGGACCCGATTTCACCTCAGTACCTGCAGGATCTGATCAGCTGGTCCGCCATTGGTGCACGTACCACTGAATCTCAGACTCACCGCGAAATGGCCTCCGGCCTGTCTTCCGCTGTAGGCTTCAAAAACGGGACCGACGGCAGCCTGACGGTAGCAACAAATGCCCTGATGTCCGTGGCCAACCCGCACCGCTTCCTGGGTATCAACCAGAGTGGCGAAGTGGCCGTGGTATCCACCAAAGGCAATCCGTACGCTCATGTTGTGCTGCGCGGCGGCGGTGGTAAGCCAAACTACGATTCTGTCAGCGTGAAGCTGGCCGAAGAGTCGCTGGCCAAAGCCGACCTGCCACAGAACATCATGATTGACTGCAGCCACGAAAACTCCAGCAAAAAACCGGAGCTGCAGCCTCTGGTTATGGACAACGTCACCAACCAGATCCTGGAAGGCAACAAGTCCATTATCGGCCTGATGATCGAATCCAACCTGAAAGAAGGACGCCAGAATATCCCGGCAAATCTGGACGATCTGGAATACGGCCTGTCTGTCACTGACGGCTGCATCGGCTGGGACAACACGGTTGAACACATCCGCAAGATGCACAAAAAACTGCGCGAAGTCCTGCCGAACCGGGATAAATAATCCCACCTATAAAAAAGCCCGCATTTGCGGGCTTTTTTATGTCTCAGAATTCATCGTCCTGGAAGAAATCATCGTAAAAGTCATCGCTGAAATCTTCCTGAGAGGCGCCATCTGTCACCAGATACTCCCTGTTCTGCAGGTACGCACTGCGGATAAACAGGTAGCGGTCGCCGGATATCAGATTTTCCGATGCCAAAAGGTCGGAGCGCAGATCAACAATCTGCAGTGCGGCCAGAGACACATCCTCAGACGTAGTCTCCGTAAAATAGGGATACGACATACCGGTGGAATAATCGACCAGAGAGCCGCCGAAATCCCTCAGTGTACTGGGGCCGAGAAACGGCAGCATCAGATACGGCCCACTGCCCACACCCCAATATCCCAACGTCTGACCAAAGTCTTCATCGTGCTTCGGCAAGCCAATGTGTGTGGCCACATCAAACACACCGAAGAAACCGACTGTGGTGTTGATCACAAAGCGCGCGGTATCCGACAGCGCCTGTGTGAACTTGAACTGAGCCGCGTCGTTAAGCACGACCAAAGTATCGTTAACGTTAGAAAACGTATTGGTGATTGCGCGGTCAACCGGGTCCGGAGTAATAAACTCGTACCCTTGTGCTACTGGCTTGAGCAGATTACGGTCCATAAAATCATTAAAGGCAAAGACCTTACGGTTAAAGCCTTCCCACGGATCGTACTCCTCCTCCGAGGCCTGCAGAGTTGTGGGTGACATAAGACTGAGCGACAGTAAGGCTCCGGTCAGTAACGGCCCCGGTAAGGCTTCTTTCCCGCAATGGGCAATGGTAGACAACACTCTGCTCCTGGCCATATGGCTGACGGTTTCCCTGGGCGTGGTCGTGATTCTTGGCTGGGCGGATTATAAAGACAATTGTCCGCCAAGGATAAGCCCCTGAGACTGCCAATCCCTCAGAATCGCTGCGGCACCATTGACGGCGGCCACCGACGGCGCCATGCCGGAATCCCGCAGAAGTGCCTCAACAGCCGCGCCAGCACTGAGTTCCGTACTCCTGAGACGCTCAAACAGAGTCAGCGTAAACAGATTGCAGTGGATAAAACGCACTTTATCGTTCTCATCACGGAACAATATCAGGCCCGTAGCCAGAGGTTCCAGTGCACTGTTGCTCTCACTGGCAAGGTGTACCGGGTAATTGTAGGCTGCTGCCGCGACGGCTGCCGGAAAAACCGGTACCGATTCCATCAGATCAGCGTCCGGGTCTGCTTTTTCCTGCTCTTCTGTATCCATGACATCCACGGCCAGTTCGAGCCATTCGTAATGCGCCAGCTCAGCCAGATAAGGAAATTCCGGAAAGGCTTCACTGTGAACCGAAAACCAGGTCAGAAACTCTTCTGATATTTTGAGAAAATACGGTGTGGCGCACTCGTGGTCGCGGAAAAAATTCCGGCAGACCTGACGCCAGCGTTCTTCGCCGAGAATACTCATGCAGACCGGAAATCCGCCATCCAGAAAACCGCAGACGTTATTGAAAAACAGATCACGGTAAATCTGCATATTCGGCTGCTCTGTGCAGGCATCCTCACCACCGGTGCGGATATCACGTGCAAACTGGCGCTGCAGCTGCAACAGACCGGAATCAGTCACACATCACCTGCCCCGCAGTCTGAGTTGCCTGCTGTAAGGTACGGATATGGTTAAGCTCAGTCACCAGATCGGCCACCGGAGGAATATTAAAATCACGCTCGAGCAAAGTCGGGCGTTGGCCATGTTGCTCATAGGTGTATTGCAGCAACGACCAGACGGGATCAATTACCGAGGTTCCATGAGTATCAACCAACAGGGAGTCCGACTCCTGATAATGACCGGCAACGTGCAGATAGCGGATCCGCTCTGACGGCATGGCATCAATATAAGCTTTGGGGTTGTAGCCATGATTCACACTGTTGACGTAAACATTGTTCACGTCCAGCAGGAGCTCACAGTCGGCTGCTTCAATCACAGCGCGGACAAATTCAGGCTCTTCCATCGCCTTACCCGGCTCCAGATAGGCAGACACGTTTTCTACGATCAGCCGGCGGCCAAGAATATCCTGAACCCGCATTATGCGTTCAGACACCCACTTCACCGCCTCCTCCGTGAACGGAATCGGCATCAGATCATACAGGTGCCCGTCGTCACTGCAGTAACTCAGGTGTTCGCTGTACACCTGAATATGATGACGGTCGAGAAAGTCTTTCACTTCCCGCACAAAATCCGTATCCAGCGGTGCCGGACCGCCAATGGACAATGACAGACCGTGGCAGGCAAACGGGAAACGTTCGGTAAACCAGGACAACTGCTTGGCAAGACGCCCCCCGATATGCATCCAGTTTTCCGGCGCAACTTCGAGGAAATCAATCGGATGCTGCGGATGTTCAGCCAGATACTCTTTCAGAGGATTGACCAGTGAGCGGCGCAGTCCCAGACCTGAACCGGATATACCCGGTTCAGTAGTGGCTGGCAGAAAGCCGCCCGGGGCATAGCCCGGGCTTCTGTTGTCAGCAGACACAGTGATCAGCTCTTGCCGCCACATTTGCCTTCGCCACACTTACCTTCAGACTCAGACTTCTCGCCGCACTTGCCTTCACCGCATTTGCCTTCGCCCTTGCCTTTTTCACCGCACTTGCCTTCACCGCATTTGCCTTCGCTTTCACCTTTCTCGCCACACTTGCCTTCACCGCACTTACCTTCGTGCTTGTCGGCCAGCTGATAACCCTGAGAGAGCTCAGCAGAGGCAAATGGGTTGGCATCTGCCATAACAGGTGCAGAGAAAGCAGCTGTCAGAAATGCAGTGCCCAGAAGAGTACCCAGAGTTTTGTTGGTCTTGTTCATCGTTCGATCCTTTTGTGTTTGTGGTCTAACTGTTTGTAGAAAGAGTGGCAGCGACGGTGTCTGACTGCAGGTAACAGCATTCACCATAAGCCGTCTTATTCATAGTCGCAGCTGAGACCTTATTCCTTACAAAGATTCCGGAAAAAATGACACTCCGGACGAAATAAGCCATTCCGGCACTTAATGCCGGATTTCTGACCAGCGTTTTTCAAGGCGTTTCAACGACACCGGAACCCGGGTACCAAGAGGTTGAGCAAACAGGGATACGCGCCACTCTTCCAGCAGCCAGCCGAATTCTTCGAGATCCGGGCGCTGCTCTGGCGTGGCATCTTTCATTGCGGCATGCCAGGGCTTATAGAGGGATTCAAACTCAATCATCGACTGCCGGTCACGTGGCAGATTGCCCTGCAGTTTGTCGATGCGGTACTCCATAGCCCGCAGATAGCGGGTGAAACAACTCAGATACTGCCAGGGAGTCACCACCATAAACCCGGGGGCCAGCAGACGCTCAAGGTTGGCCTGGACATCGCTGTAGGCCATGGCTTTATCCAGCGACACCGCTCCACGCATGGCTTTCAGCACCGCATGACGGATTTTCAGCCAGTCAATAAACATCGCGATCAGCTTATCAGCCAGTTCACAGACGCCGCCACGCTGTTCAATACAGGCATTGAAGGCAGATTGTGTTCTGGGTAACGGCTGATCCAGTGGCAGCAGCTGATGCATGAAAGCCGCTTTGACCAGCTCTTCGGTCAGCTCAGCTTCCGTCCCTAAGCCCTTGGCATAGAGCCAGTTGGGTTTCATGTCTTTCTGGATCTGCGCCCGCACTGCCCGTTCCTGCGCGGACAGGCGCTGCCGCAGCAGACTGAGCAGCCCGGCCCGATGCAGATCCATGGCACGTTGAGGGTCGCTTTCTACCGTCAGGCTGATGCTCTGCTCCCGGGTTTCCGGGTTTCTGCTGACCTTGAGGCAGGGATAGGAACGCACCGAAAGACCTCCGGCATCGCTCTCCGTACTGTCCGGAAGATCGCCGAAATCCCAGTCCTGAATACCGGCCTTCTGATAGCGCGTATCCGATACCGTGAGAACAGCGGCCTTACCCTGATCACGGAATTCGTCCTGCAAAGCCTGCAGATCACGTCCCTGATCAAGCACCTCACCCTCACCGTCCACGACGCGGTAGTTCATGCGCAGATGGGACTCCAGCTCAATGGCAGCCAACACATCGGATTCAATCTTCGGCCGCAGGGTACGGTTCAGATAAGCTGCCAGCTGAGTCAGCAGACCACCGTCCTGCGGCGATGACTGCGCAATGAAATCGCTGGCCGTATCCGGTACCGGCACAAATTGCTTACGGATAGGCTTGGGCAACCCTTTCAGCAGTGCCACCACCTTATTGTGCAGGAACCCGGGGACCAGCCATTCCGTCTGCTTTTCATTGATCTGCGGCAACATGGCCACAGGCACGGTGAGCGTCACACCATCGTCAGACGCGCCCGGAGCAAAGGCATAGGTCACCGGAAAACCTATTCCGGCGACGCTCATTTCAGGCGGATACGCCTGGGAAGAAATCCCCTGTGCAGCATCCGAGAGCAGGAAGTCCCGGGTGAAGTACAGTGCCTTACGCTCAGCCTCCGGGGCTTTCCGGAGCCAGCTTTCCAGGCTGCGGGTACTGCTGATGTGCTGGGGGATACGGGCTTTGTAAAAATCGATCAGAGCCTGATCATCAATCACCAGATCGCGGCGCCGGGATTTTTCCTCATACTCAGTCACGTCTTTGAGCAAATCCGCATTGGCTTGCACAAAGTCAGCTCGGGTGCGCATATTCTGCGCCACCAGGCCTTCAATGATCATGACCTCCCAGGCGGCTTCCGGGTGTTTATCGGCGTAATTTACCGGTTTGCGCGGGTTCACAATCAGGCCATACAGCGAGGACTGCTCATACGCCACCACCTGACCACGTTTAATGTGCCAGTGCGGCTCGAAATACTGATACTTCAGGAGCTCATGGCCACAGGCTTCAATCCATTCAGGCTCAATTGCGGCCACCGTGCGGGCATAAAGCCGCGACGTTTCGACCAGCTCAGCGGCCATGACCCACTTCGGTGGTTTTTTATAGACTGAACTGCCTGGCGTCAGCACAAACTGGCGTCCTCGGGCGCCGCGGTATTCTTTCTGTTCACTGTGGAAGCCGATCTGACTGAGCATGCCACTCAGCAACGCCTTATGAACCGCATCGTAATCCGCCGTCGCGCCGCTCTCTTTCAGGCCCAGTTCACGACACAGCAGATGCAGCTGACGGTGGGTGTCACGCCATTCGCGCATACGCATATACGACAGGAAATGCTTCTGACACCACTTGCGCAGCTGATTCTGGGTCAGCTCCTGACGCTGTTCTTCATGGGCATTCCAGAGATTGATGAACGCGACAAAGTCAGACTTTTCATCCGCCCACAGACGGTGCTTCTCAGCCGCCTGCTGCTGTTTCTCCGGTGGACGCTCACGCGGGTCGGGCACCGACAGCGCTGCAGCGATGATCATCATCTCAGTGATGCAGTTGTGTTCACCGGCGGCCAGCAGCATGCGCGCCATACGCGGGTCGACGGGCAAGCGTCCCATGCTGCGGCCAAGCTGAGTGAGACGGCGTTTATCATCCACCGCCTGCAACTCCTGCAGCAGGGTGTAACCGTCTTTGACGAAGCGGTCATCCGGCGCATCGACAAAGGGGAAGTTGCGGATATCGCCCAGCTTCAGATTCATCATCTGCAGAATGACCGAGGCCAGATTCGTGCGCTGGATTTCCGGATCGGTGAATTCAGAACGTCCGGCAAAATCCTGCTCTTCGTACAGACGGATACAGATGCCTGGCTCCACACGGCCACAACGCCCGGCACGCTGATTAGCACTGGCCTGAGAAATGGCTTCAACCGGCAGGCGCTGGACCTTGCTGCGGTAACTGTAACGGCTGATGCGCGCCACACCCGAGTCCACCACATAGCGGATACCGGGCACGGTCAGCGAGGTTTCCGCGACGTTGGTACTGAGCACAATGCGGCGGCCACCGGTCGGATGGAAAATCTTCTGCTGGTCCCCGGCACTCAGACGTGCGTACAGGGGCAGAATCTCGGTCGCCGGCAATGACTGACGGCGCAGATAATCCGCACACTCGCGGATCTCACGCTCACCGGGCAGAAACACCAGCACATCTCCGGGTGAGCCTTTCTGTTTATCCTCGTCGCGCAACTCAGCCAAAGCATCGTTGATGCCTTCAAATACGCTGCGGTCTTCGTCGTCTTCCGACTCCCGGATCAGCGGACGGTAGCGCACCTCGACCGGGAAGGTCCGGCCGGAGACTTCAACCACCGGCGCGTTATCAAAGTGTTTTGAGAAGCGCTCAACATCAATGGTGGCTGACGTAATAACGAGTTTGAGATCCGGGCGTTTGGGCAACAGCTGCTTGAGATACCCGAGCAGGAAGTCGATGTTGAGGCTACGCTCGTGGGCCTCATCAATGATCAGACAGTCGTATTCATTGAGAAAACGGTCCTTCTGGGTCTGCGCCAGCAGAATACCGTCGGTCATGACTTTGATGCGGGTCTGCTCATCCGACTGGTCAGTAAAGCGCACCTGATAACCGACCAGTCCACCCAGAGGCACCCGGAGTTCATCGGCAATACGCTGAGAAACGGAGCGTGCAGCCAGTCGCCGGGGCTGGGTATGCCCGATACGGCCATAGATACCCAGGCCGGCCTCCAGACAGAGTTTGGGCAGCTGAGTGGTTTTACCGGAACCTGTTTCCCCGGCCACCACCACCACCTGATGTTCGCGGATAAGTTTAAGGATATCCGTGCGGCGTTCACTGACGGGCAGAGATTCGGGATAGTGCAACTCCGGCGTCTGCGCACGGGCCGCTGCCAGCTTCTGGCTTTTTTCAATCCGCTGCAGCAGGTCCGCCAGGGCGGCGGTACGGGACTCCCCTTCCAGTGCTTCTGCCTTGCGCAGCGCGTTGCTCAGGGGGTAACGGTCACGAATAAGACAGTGTTCAAGTGCTTTCTGAACATCTGAATGCATTATATTGATTTTCCACAAATAAAAAGGCTCCCCACAATGGAGGAGCCTTTGAGTTTAAGCGGCCTTACTGTTTCAGTTTGGCCAGCTCTGCATCACGCAGTTCACGACGCAGAATCTTACCGACGTTGGTTTTCGGCAGATCCGTACGGAACTCAACGTGCTTAGGTACTTTGTAGCCGGTGAGGTTGGCTTTGGAATGGGCAATGACATCGGCTTCCGTCAGAGACTCATCGGCCTTGACCACAAACACCTTCACCGCTTCACCGCTCTTATCATCCGGTACACCGATCACGGCCGCTTCAACCACGCCCGGATGAGACACAACCACGTCTTCGACTTCGTTCGGATACACGTTGAAGCCGGAAACAATCACCATGTCCTTCTTACGGTCGACAATCTGCAGGTAACCGTCTTCACGGATCACTGCCATGTCACCGGTTTTCAGCCAACCTTCTGAATCGATGCATTCAGCGGTGGCTTCCGGGCGCTGCCAGTAACCTTTCATCACCTGCGGCCCCAGCACACAGAGTTCACCAGGTTCACCGACCGGCAGTTCATTGCCATTCTCATCAATGGTTTTCACCGTAGTGTTGGCCACTGGCATGCCAATGGTGCCCTGCTTGATTGCAGAAATCGGGTTGAAAGAAACCACCGGGGAGGTTTCGGTCAGACCGTAGCCTTCCGCCACTTCGCAGCCCGTCACTTCTTTCCACTTATCAAACGCGGCTTTGGTCAGTGCCATACCACCGGAGACCGTCAGCTTAAGCGAGCTGAAGTCGAGATTCCGGAACACTTCCTGATTACAGAGACCCACAAACAGGGTGTTCAGACCCACAAAGACGGTGAACTTAACGCCGCTGATGGCCTTGATGAAGCCAGGCAGGTCACGTGGGTTCGGAATCAGGATGTTATGACCACCGGCCTGCAGGAACACCATGCAGTGCACAGTGAAGGCATAGATGTGATACAGAGGCAGCGGACAGACGGCAATTTCTTCGCCTTCATTCATGGCCTTCTCAAACACCGCCTTACACTGGGTCATGTTGGCCATGATGTTGGCCTGAGTCAGCATCGCACCTTTGGCCACACCTGTGGTACCACCTGTGTATTGCAGAATGGCAACATCTTCCGGTTTGGCCGGAACCGGCGTGTAAGTTTTGCCGGCACCTTTGCTCAGTGCATCACGGAAGGAAACCGAGTTCGGGATACTGAAATCCGGTACTTCTTTCTTCACATGCTTCAGCACAGTGTTGATCAGTGTCCGCTTAACCAGTCCGTGCATATCGCCGACGTTGGTGACGATCACGTGTTTCACATCGGTTTTGGGCACGACTTTCTGTGCTTTGTCAGCCATGTTGGCCAGCACCACCAGAGCTTTGGCACCGGCGTCATTAAACTGATGCTCCATCTCGCGTTCGGTATAGAGCGGATTGGTGTTCACCACGATCATGCCCGCACGCATGGCACCGAACACAGCAACCGGGTACTGCAGTACGTTCGGCAGCATCACGGCGATACGGTCACCGGCCTTGAGGCTGGTAGACGACTGCAGGTAAGAGGCAAACGCAGCGCTCTTCTCATCCAGTTCGCGGTAGGTCATGGATTGACCGAGGCAGGTGAATGCTGGTTTGTCAGCGAACTTCTTCACGAATTCGTTGAAGATTTCGATGACGGATGAATACTGATTCACGTCCACTGTTTTCGGATAATCTTCCGGGTATCGCTCCTGGAAAAACTCAATGTTCATTACTTTCCCCACATGCCTTGATGTTATTGGATTTATGGTGCTTTCTGCCTGAGCTGAAAGCCGGAACAGAAGCCGCATACCCGGGACAGGCATGGCGGCTTCACAGCCATTACGGATTAAAGCGGATCGGGTACTCCACCCTGGCGACTTCAACCTGAGGCCGGTTTTCAAACTGCATCTGACGGCACTTGGATTCTACCCTACGGATCAATCCATCGTCATCCAGCTCACTCTTAATGGCCTCACATGCACTGACCGAACCGTTCGGCTGAATGGTCAGAGCCAGAGTAACCGTGCCCTCGAGGGTCGGATTCTTACGCAGTGCACTGCGGTAAATACGGTCATAATGCACGCTGTAGCCTTCAAACACCAAACGCAGCTCTTCAGCGGTCCGCTTGCGCAGCGCATCATTCTGAGCAGTCTGCTCTTCACTGACCTCAACCTTGGTGACCTCACGGGTCGCCAGAGTCTCGCCTGTGGTGGTGGTCGTCAGGGTAGACGAATCCACTCCGCCAGAACTGCTCTGTGCCGCATCACGGTTTACCACGGAGCCCACCTGAGCCGACTGGCCACCATTGCTGCTGAGGCTGGCACTGGAGGTCGACAGAGCGGCCACCGGTACCTGACTGCGCAGGGCTGCCAGCGCCTGCAGGGCATCACTGCCCACGGCGTCCCGGGCTTTCTGACGGGCTTCCTGACGCTGCTCTTCCGTTGCTTCGACCTCTTTCTTCTGCTCCTGCTTCACAGGTTCAGGTTTGGGAGGCTCAGGTTCGGGTTCGGGCTCAGGTTCCGGTTCGGGCTCGGGTTCCGGCTCAGGTTCTTCTTCCAGAACCACAGGTTCCGGCTCTGGTTCCGGAGGTGGCAGTTCTTTTTTACGCTCAACCAGACGCGCCAGCTGAGGCGGAATTTCTTCCAGCTCCGAACGGTCCGGCTCCGGCACATCAATCATGGGCACAATAACCCCCACGATCAGTACCACACTGAGCAGAATCAGCAGGATGACTTTCAGCAGACGGTCATTGCCGGTATCAGACCACAGCAGGCCCGGCGTATGATCAGGTCTGTTCATTACGCCCCTCCCGCCGTTTCACGATGATTAACCGCGAGGGAGACATCGTTGAAGCCATTCTCCGCGCAGGTGTTCATCACCTTTTTCAGCACTGAGTACGGGGTATTCTTATCACCGACGATGGTCACAGGACGACCGCTGCCGGACTGTCCTTCGGCCACCGGACGACGACCGGCCTGATATTGCAGTTCGGTTGCCAGTTCACTGATGAGCTTATCCTCGCTGCCTTCCAGTGAGCTGAGCTGCAGTACGGAACGGCCCTGCACCAGTATTTCACTGCGGGTGACCATAACCGTCAGCTGGTCTTCCGGCTTGTTTTCGGCAATGGAAACCGGCAGGTCCACACTGTCGTTGTTGGCAACTTCGACCTCTGACTGGTTGACCATGAGGAAGAACACCAGAATGGTGAAAATATCCATCAGGGCCGTCAGGTTCAGTGCGGATTTAGCACTGTTGCGCTTGTGATTGCGCTGCATGCGGCGGGCACGACGGGACATCTTCATGGTGCCACCTCCTGCTCTTCCGCATCACCCAGCGAAATGTCCGGGAACAGCACAGCATCCACAAGTGACGCTGCGATAACCGCCGGGTATTCGCGCACGGTATCCATCACCGATACCAGAGTCTGGTAATCGGTGCCGGGTTCCGGCAACAGGGTAATGTCCGTCTTTTCTCTGAAAAGCGGATTCTTTTTTATGTCCTGCAGGGTCGAGGACAACTGGTCGTAGTCAGGTCCTGAGGCGGTTGCAGGAATGGTGGCCAGCACTTCGGTCTGCTCACGGAAAGTCCGTGCGACCACAAAGCCATTTTTCCTGACGGTCACTTCAAGCGTAACGTCATCCGGGTTAATCACCGCGTCCGGTTGGTCCGGTGCGGGGAGCCTGAGATCCAGAACCGACAGCTGCGAAAACACCATGTTCAGCAGCAGTACCGGTACCAGTACGATCATCAGGTTCATGAAGGATGTTACGTTGAGCTCCGCCTCTTCTCTGATTTTCTTATGGCGTCTCATCGGAATACAGCTCCCGCTTAACCGTTTGTGCCGGGGGTGTTTCCTGGTTTCTTATCAGTGATGGTATTGAGGAACTTAACCCCTGCCATCTCAATGCTGTCGACAATCTCAGCGGTTTTGGTCTGCAGGTAGCTGTGCAGCAGCAGCAGAGGAATTGCCGCAATCAGACCGAAGGCCGTCGTGTTCATCGCAACAGAAATACTCTGCGACAGCAGGGTCGCTTTCTCAGCCGGCGCTGCGTTGGCAACCGCGGTAAAGGCCGCGATCAGACCCATGATGGTACCCAGCAGACCCAGCAGGGTTGCTACGTTGGCCAGAGTCGCAATATACGGAGTGCGTTTTTCCAGCTGCGGAATGGCTTCCATCAGGCCCTCTTCGAGAGCGTATTCCACGTCTTCACGACGCTGAGCAGACGGCATGCGCTGGATACCGGCGGCAAAAATGGTCGCAATGTGGGTTTCAGAACTGCTGGCGTAACTCAGTGCACTGCGGAAATCGCGTTTCTGCAACAGAGGAAAAATTTCTTCAAACGCCTGGCGGTTACCCGACTTCTCTCTGGTCAGAAAGATAAAGCGCTCCAGTGCGATCGCAAGGCCGATGACCATGATAATGGCAATCGGGTACATGAATGCGCCACCTTCCTGCAGAAAACGAATAACACTGTCCATCAATAACTCCCGGTTTTTTTATATAGTTGTATTGGCACTGAATTTAAACATTAAAACGCAGCTGACAAAACCGTCGCTACTCGCCTTCAAGAATGTCCTTGAGGCGCGATTCACGCTCCGGGTTTTCAACGTAACGTTTGCTGTAATGGGTCTCGCGGGCGAGACTTTCACGACTGACCGGAGTCAGCCAGTGCTGATTGAAACTGGTGATCCCCTGATACAGACGTCCGGTACCCGGAGGCGGCTGCCAGGCGTTAACGAACAGCACGTTCGGGTTTTCGCTGTTGCCCTGAATGGTCACACCATCCAGACGGATCACATCACCGCCGGTTTCTTCAGCCTGCACGGCAACACTCAGCAGCGCAGCGGTGCACAGCAGCAACTTCACAAACACGTGCATCATCGGCCGTTCTCCTCGGTATCCTGCATGGCACTGTCGTCCGGCAGGAAAGGGTTAATCCGCTGATTGTATTCAACCGGCTGCTGAGCTGGCTGAGTCTCCGGGCTTTGTTCAGCCGTTTCGGCCTCCGGCTCTGCAGCGTCTCCATCCGGGGAGGCCACTGGTTGAGTCACAACCGGGCGGTTACCTGTCAGACGGAAATACCAGTCATCAATCACAGCCGGGTCTTCTTCCGGCTGGCCGGCACGACGTGCCAGATCCGTTACCCAGATATCCAGCGTTTCATCGTCCGGCAGCAGCCGGCGCGCTTTGCGGTAAGCCGTCAGGGCAGCCTCCAGATCATTGCGGTACAGATCGTTGAGAATACCAAGGTTGTAGTAATAACGGCCCTGCCCCGGATCACACTGAATAGCCGCCTGATAACTGGCACCGGCTTCCGTGAACAGGCCCAGTTCGCGCTCGGCAACCCCTTTGAGGCTGAGGGCATCACAGAATGCCGGGTTAATGCTCAGCGCTTCCTTGTAGGCAAACATGGCCAGCTCAAACTCATGGTTGGCGGCCTGGGCAAGTCCATAATTCGCCCAGACGCCCGGATACTGCGGGTAGTCTGCTGTCATGCCCTGCCAGTGTGCCAGTGACTCCTCCGGAGATGACTGCATCAGCATCGTCAGGCCGAGACCAAAGCGCTGTCTGAACTCATCCGTTACCGGTGCTTTCTGAGCAGCCGCCGAGAAAGGATCGCGGCCGTCCCAGTTACCGGACGAACTGCCGCCACGGTTGGCACATCCAGCCAGTCCCGCCAGTGTTAATGCGAGTACCAGCAGCAGATCAGCGTATCTGTTTAACATAGCTTTCTGCCTTTTCTGTCTTGTCGTACTGGCCCGGCATCAGCTCAGCCAGAGCACGGAAGCTGCGTTTAACCCACTCGTCGTAGAGACCGTCATAGGCACGGGCGACGTTGGTCTGATGGATGCGGATGGCGGCTTCTTCCAGCGGGAAGGCTTCGTCCTCCAGCAGGAACTGGTATTCCTCGGCCTCCAGCTCGTCCATACCGGACGGCCGCTCTGACTCCAGCAGCCCTTTACTGAACTGAGCGTACATATCGGCAATATGGAAGGTGGATGAGGTGGTGAAATCACGCACTTCCATCTCAACCGCCTGGGTGTAACGGGCCATGGCCGCCTGCATCAGTTTGTTTTTGGTCAGGATGCTGCGTGACAAGGGCAGACTGATGGCGACATTTTCAAACTTACGGCGCTCGAACTCACCCAGCTCGAAAGCGGCTTCTGCTGCCAGATAACGTGAGCGGTCGGTCTGTTCGTCACCGGCACCAAGATGCAGACTGATGATTTTATCCAGCCAGAAGCGACGCTTCTCTTCTTCACCCTGACGGGCATAGATCTGGTCCAGTTTGTAGTGCGCCTCAATGGCGGGCTCAAACGGACTGGTCCAGCCGTGTGCGTACTGGCGGTAAAGACGGATGGCATCACTGTCATCACCGGCTTTCTCGTAATATTCCGCCGCCTGATAGGTGGCCACCCGGCGGGTTTCAGGATCTTCATCATCCATCGCTATGGCTTCAAGCTCTGTCGCGGCCGGCAACCATTTTTCCTGGGCTTCGTACGTCACAATCAGCTTGTCCGGAATATCCGCCTGCAGCGGGCTTCCCGGGTGATCATTGCGGAAGGCCAAAAGCACAGTTTCAGCGCGCGGATAATCACCTGTGGTCATCAACAGGGTCGCGGCATCGTATTCGGCATTTTCACGGATGGTGCTTTCCGGCACGGCGGAGGCAATACGCAGCCAATGCTCAATGGCCAGTTGCGGATCAGAATCTTTCACCGCTTCACCCTGACGGTAAATGGCGGCTGCGGCCTTCTGACGCAGGTCACTGCGCTGAGCGGTATCAATCAGCGGGTATTCTGAGGAGCGCATCAGCGCTTCTTCCGCTTCAGCGTATTCACCCAGTTCAAACGCCGAATGTCCCTGTACCAGCGCCGCGCCATAGGCGTAGCGGGCGTCCAGTTTCATACCGGGTTTCTGCGCATAGCGCGCGGCATCCAGAGCCTGCTCGTAGTACTCATCTTCCAGCAGCATTTCAGCGGCATTCACCAGCACACTGCCACGGCGCGGATCATCCGGGAATTCCTCGACAAACCGCAGGGCACTGGCGACGTTCATCTGACGCCATACCGCCAACTGATCTGCCGGTGGTGTATAAGCCGAGTACGACAGCAAGGCCGCGTATCCGGCTTCCGACGCCTTCTCATAATACGGGTACTGATAGGCTACGATTTCGTAGTTATCCCGTGCCTCAGCGTAATTGCCGAGACTGAAAGAGACTTCCGCCAGATAGAATTCAGCCTGCACCGCGTCCGGGGCATTGGGGAAGCTGCGGATGTACTCACGGTACCAGCCCGCGGCTTCGTTGTAGTGTTCCGTCTGCCGTGCCGGGTCATCGGACTGCTGCCCCGTACCGTGATGGAATTCAGCCAGATCCCAGAGGTAATCGCCCAGTGCGACCGTAATCTGAGTACGGACGTCTTCTCCGTGGGTATTCCAGTAGTCAGAGCCGACACCAAAACGGTCAATAAAGATGGCTTTATGCTCGCGCTGCAGCACCGGGTAGTTGGCTTTTTCATAACCATCGACCAGGCGGCGGTAATAAAGAACGGCCAGGTCGCTGTCCGGGTAACGGTCAACAAAGGCCTGCAGGGTCGCCGCCGAGTTACGGAAGTATTTCTTGTCGTAATACTGGTTCGACAGCTCAGCGTAGATACGGTACTCGTAGAAACGCGGACCATGCACATCATAGAAAGCGGCAATATTGGTCCACTCACCCATGTAGTCGAACATGAGCGCCATAATACGCAGGGTATCGTTGAGAATTTCCAGTTCTGAGCCCTGCGCGGCGCGCAGTGTCTCGTCATCCGGGAAATGCTCATCCAGCATATAAGTGAAGGCCAGCAGGCTTTCTTCGTATTTGCTCTGCTTGAAAATACTCCAGCCACGCAGGTACTGGGCATCCATGTAATACGGATTATTCTCCGGCCCCTGGGCAATGACCACAGCAAAACGTTCTGCCGACGCTTCGTAGTCGCGCACGTTATAGAGCATGCGGCCCAGACGGTACTGAGCTTCCAGATAATATTCAGAGTCCGGATACAGTGCGGTCAGATCTTCCAGAGCGCCAATCGCCAGATTAATGCGGTCTGTCAGTGAATAGGCCCGTGCCAGCTGGTAATAGATAACGTCGTTATCCGGTCGCTCCGGATAATCACTCACCAGCTTCACATAGTCGTTGATGGAGGCTTCAGCCAGGGCCCGGTCTTCGAGATTGAACAGTTCGATGTTGTCGTCCATCTGCTCATCACGGACTTCATCCCAGTCGAGTTTCAGACCGGCAATACGGTGCGCCACACGCACACGCATCTCGGTATCTTCACTGACTTCCAGATACGACTGATAACTGCGGATAACGGATTCATGATCCACCGCCAGCGGCTCATCAGACATCAGACGCAGCTTGAGTGAGCCGATATCTTCCAGGTACTCAGGCTCATCGTGGTTACCCAGTATCTTATTGAACGTACTGCAACCACCCAGTATGAACATCGCCAGCAGCAATGGGATAACGCGGCTCATCGCTGGCCTCCCCGTGGCTGGGAGAGACTGCGCTGCAACGCATCATCATACAGGCGAGCCAGTGCCAGACGGGTCTGAGCCAGATACAGGGTCAGGCGCTTGTCGAGGCTGTTCATGTCGTCCTGCACCAGGCTTACGACGTATTCTTTCTGCATACGGTGCAGAGAGCGGCTGTAGGCCTGCAGCGACACGGCACTCAGACGCAGCTGCTCGATGCGCGGCATAAAGCCTTTCCAGCTGCTGTCGGCCCAGACCAGTGAGTTGCGGGTGTATTCCAGTTGTGCAAACAGGCGGTCGGTTTCGTTACGCAGCATGAGGTGATCGGAATCGGCATCCCATTTACGCTGTGGACGGGCTTCTGTTACCTGCCACAGGAGCAGGCCACGCATCCGCCGCCAGCGTTCTTTGTAGCTGCCCAGCTCAGGATTGGTCGGCTCGGCTTTCTGCAGGCGGATGATGTTTTCCACCACCCGGCTCAGGCGCTGCACATTCTCCTGTTCTTCCGCCGAGGCATAGCCGAAGACGTCGGTGCGCTCACGCATGATGCGTGACTGCAGATCGAGAACTTTCTTCAGCAGCTCTTCCTGACGGTCTTCATAGGCATCAAGAACCGTTTCGGCATCCAGATTGGTCAGATATTCGCGGCGCTGATCCACCACGTCAGCCCAGAGATCCAGACTGCGTACGGTATCCGTCAGGTCATCCGCCAGACGGCTCAGGTCGTGCAGCAGTTCGATTTCTTTCAGGAAGGCATCGTCATCCAGCATCGGATACATCTGCGCTGTCATCGGTTCGTCCTGGAATACCGACAGTTCATGGCGGTTCCAGCCCCAGTCCCAACCTGAGTTAACCCGCTCCCAACCGGCCAGCCAGTCACCGATGAGTTGAGGATCGTTGAGTGAGCGCAGATGATCAATTGACTCAACCAGATGCTGTTCGACATCGCGGTAAGCCACGACAGACTGGTTTACGGCCTGAAACAACTCCAGTGTGAACGGCACCGCTACCAGAGACTCAATCACGTCCGGATCGGCGTGATTGAACAGCCCGCGCAGAATCCGCCACGGCTGCACCGCTGCTTCGTAACGGCCCTGCAGGAACAGATTCCAGCCATAATTCAGCAGGCCCGGGGCAGTAAACGTGGTGCTCAGACTGATTTCGCGGAAGTAACGGTCAGCCAGATCCAGTTTCTCTTTTTCCATGGCGTGAATACCGGCGATCAGCAGGGTCCGGTCGCGCAGCACAGCCCCCTCGTCGGTTTCCGGCAGGTAATAGACGGCCTCTTTCACCATGGCTTCCAGTGCCGGGCTGTGATAGTTGGTGCGGATCATGGCCAGAATCAGATTGTACTTGGCGTACCCGGCCCAGATGTCATCATCAGGCAGACCAGCCAAGGCGGCCTGAGCATCACCTACCCGGTTCTGGGCGGCAACGCTGCTGACCAGAATCATGCGGATTTCCGGATCAAATGAGCGCCGTACCGGTGTCGGGGAGTCTAACGACAGGCGTGCAGCCTGCTCGGCCTTTTCCATTTCCCCGAGCTTCATCCAGCGCTTGGCGAGGAAATACCAGGCGTCACCGGATGCCTCGCCACCGGCTTCCAGCACCTCATGAAAAATCCGGTCTGCGTCTTTTTCAAGACCCAGAGCCAGATATACAGCCGCACGCATAACCTCGGCTTCGGAATCGCTTTCACCCCGCAGGTTATTCAGCTCATTGAGAAAGAACAGAGTGCGGTAATAATCGTGGGTGAGATACGTGAACAGGAAATTGCCACGCAACAGACTGATTTCGTCTTCGGCAGACAGCCCGAGGTTGTCCAGTACTGCCGGCAGCTCTTCCTGCGTCTCCGGCGGCGCAGTCTCTTCAGGGCTTTCTGTTTCTGCCTGTGCCAGCGGCACCAGCAGAAGCAGCAGGATCAATAAATAGCGCATCTGCTTACCAGTATTTCAGTTCCAGCCTGGCACTCTGCAGATCTTCTTTATCAGTAATCAGCAGTTCGGTGATCAGGGGTTTACTGGTTTTAGTAACGGTCTGGGCGACGTTCAGCTCCAGGTCCTGGCCCAGGTGGTCAACACCACGTACAAGGGCAGTGACCGTGTGCTTGCCAGGCGACAGGTTCAGGTCTCCCAGCGGATGCACCGCACCCATTTTCAGCGCACGGAACTGCTGCTCTGTATACAGGTGCTGAATCTGGACTTTGCCATCGACGCTCAGGGTCAGCGACATAGGTGTAAAGAACTTGCCGTAGTTCAGGGACAGATGAAACGACGCCCGCGCAGTTGCCGGACTCAGCAGCTCGCGCTCCAGTGCATAAAGGTCTTTGTTCAATTCCAGAACCGCTTCTTTCACCGTCAGCACTTCTTCACGGATGGCGGCATCACCGTCCCCCGCACCTTCTCTGCCAGCTTCTTCAGCGTGCACGCTGAGACTGAACAGCAGAAACAGGGCAACAAAATATTTCATAATTTACTCCACTAAATACCCGTCCCGGGTGTCCGACAACCAGCGCATCAGGGTTGTCTCGACTTCCTGGTAATTCTCTGCAAGGTCACCCAGGATAAGGTGATCCAGATGACCATCAGGGCTGATCAGCATCACCGCCGGGCGTTCTTCAAACAGCCAGGCGTTGTTCAGTTCAGGGCTGAACATCAGCATAGGCAGACGCATCTTCGGTGGTTTGTTGTCCGGATTTTCCGACGACCAGACAAACCAGCCTTTAAGTCCTTCAATCTTCTGGCTCTCGGCCAGGATCTGATAACGCACAATCGATTCCGGGCAGTCGTAACACTCACCCAGCCAGATCAGCATCACCGGCGACCCGGTGGCTTCGTGCAGACTCTGCGCCAGCCCTTTATTAGCGGGCAGCGTGAAGTCCGGCACCTTGTCTCCGGGCTTGAGGCTGTCAGCCTGAGCCAGGGAAGCAAGCAGCAGCGTGGTCAGAACCAGAAGCCGAGCTGGATATCCCATTGGATTCCCCATTCTGAATTAATCAGTGGCTGTGCGTTTTCATCCAGATTGAACTGACGGATGCCAAGCGCACCCCAGTATTTCTTCCAGTGCACCTGAGTCGAAATACCACCACTCAGATACAGGCCACCGGTATCGCCGAAACTCTGTTCACCGGCTGCCAGCTCCACCGCCAGCACAAACGGCATCACGGTTTTACCACTGACAGAGGCATTACCCTGCAGCAGTGAGTAGCCCATCCCAAGCGCGTAACGGGTCGAATCATCCGGCACATTCACTGAGTCATCGGCCACCAGGGTGTTGGTGCTGTAAGTCGCCATCTCAACTTCGCCCAGGGCGTACCATTTGTCGCCGGTGAAGTAACGTGCGGACACCAGGACGCCATTCTGCAGACCGGTGTTTTCAATCAGTGAGGTGGTATAGCCCAGTCCGAGCATGCCGTGCTGAGTTGATGGTTTGGTCAGATCGTTCAGACCATTATCAACCATGGGCGCCGGTTGATAGATAGTTTCATCAGCCCTGACGCCGGCCGCCGTGAGCATCAGCAGGCCTGCCAGAGCCAGTGTTATGCTTCTCATAATCTCAGATTCCAGAATAGTGAAACCGCGGGGTAATTCTGCCGCTCTTCGGTAATGGCCAGCTGCCACGATGTACGCACACCGATTTCAAAGCGCTGTTCAGCGTGCCAGACGGCATCGGCAGACACAGAGGCAACGGGAACAATGGTGTCTTTTTCGGTATGCCAGTGACGGTTGCCGTCTTCATCCTGCCCGGCACCCAGTCCGGCGGACCAGTTGAAACTGAAGGAGTCTCCCATGCGGGCAAACGTCCGGATCAGGCCAGCCTCGGCCAGACTCCAGCCGCTGCTTCCGGTTGAAGCATGGGTGTAGCGGCCATACAGACGGTAATCACGGAAGAAAGCACTGACACCGGCAAAGACTTCATTTTCACTGCTGAAGCCGGCTTCCAGACGGGTTTTGCCCGGACGGCTGATGTTCATCAGCAGTGACTGCTGATCACTGCCAAGGCTGGTGATGCGGTACAGCTGATCAGCGTGCAGCCAGCCCTGCTTGCGCTCATCGGTGAGCAGAAACCAGCTGCCACGGCGTTTGATCGCCCGTACCTTGAGGTCGGGAGTAATCTCAGCGATGACAGGAAAGGCTTCAGACGGGCCACTGCGCAGAGGGATGTAGTCCTGTTCCGCCTGCGCAGGTGACGCCGCCAGCAGAAAAACCATCAGGATCTGTAGGAAAGGCCATGTGCGGCCTCTGAAATGCATGTAATCAATGCCCTTCGCAATCAGTTATTGTTATGGCATGCCTGCCGTTTTTTATACCGCTGATAGACGGGGAAGTGGCTGCATCATAGCAGATAACCCCAGTCATGCCGCAATGGTTACCTTCACTGGCGACCATCATTTACTGAGAAAACGCATGGCTTCCTCAATCCCGCTCAGAGTCAGCGGGTACATATGCTGATCCATGAGGCTGCGGATCAGCCCCAGTGATCCGCCACTGCTCCAGTATTCCTGCCGTTCCGGGTTCAGCCAGACCATCTTCGGAAAATGCGTTTTCATGCGTTCCAGCCAGACGGCACCGGCTTCTTTGTTCCAGTGTTCCACACTGCCACCGGGATGCGTTACCTCGTAGGGAGCCATCATGGCATCACCGACGAAAATCACCCGGTAATCGTCACCGTATTTGTTCAGTACATCCCAGGTGGAGATACTTTCGTCCATACGACGGAAGCTCTTCTTCCACACGGACTCATACAGACAGTTATGGAAGTAAAAACTCTCCATCTGCTTGAACTCACTGCGGGCCGCGGAAAACAACTCTTCACAGATGCGGACGTACGGGTCCATCGAGCCGCCGACATCAAAAAAGAGTAGCACTTTCACCGCATTATGCCGCTCCGGAACCATACGAATATCGAGGTATCCGGCGTTGCGCGCAGTCGAGCTGATGGTCTGGTCCAGATCCAGTTCTTCGGCCGCCCCCTGCCGCGCAAAACGACGCAGACGCCGCAGCGCCACCTTCATGTTACGCGTGCCCAGTTCAATGCTGTCATCCAGATCACGGTAATTGCGCTGTTCCCAGACTTTCACCGCTTTTTTATGCCGTGATTCACCCTGATCAATGCGCACCCCTTCCGGGTTGTAGCCGTGAGCACCAAACGGGGAAATACCGCCGGTGCCGATCATTTTGTTGCCGCCCTGATGGCGTTTTTTCTGTTCTTCCAGACGTTCTTTCAGCGTCTCCATCAGCTTGTCGAAGCCACCGAGACTCTCGATCTTTGCCATATCCTCTTCGGACAGAAAGCGCTCAAATTCTTTGCGCATCCATTCCGCCGGAATATCAACCGAGTCCACACCATCCGGCAAGGCATCCAGCCCTTTGAAATAGGCCGTAAAGGCTTTATCAAAGCGGTCGTAGTACTTTTCATCCTTCACCAGACAGACTTTCGCCAGAGCGTAGAAGTCTTCCTGATCGGCAAAGGCAACACCCGCCTCCAGCGCCCGCACCAGATCCAGATACTCGCGCACTGAGCAGGGGATCTTGTGTTCGTGAACGGTGCGGAAGAAGTCAATCAGCATAAGGAAACAGCCGCCATCAGCTGCGACGGCGGCTCATGAAGGCCAGTTTTTCCAGCAGATGAACGTCCTGCTCGTTTTTCACCAGTGCACCGGCCATAGGTGGCAGTGTTTTCGACGCATCGGCATTACGCAGCAGATCCGTCCCCAGACTGTCAGCCATCAGCAGTTTCAGCCAGTCAATCAGTTCAGAAGTAGAGGGTTTTTTCTTCAGCCCTGGGACCTTGCGGATCTCAAAGAAGATCTCCAACGCTTCACTGACCAGCTTCTGCTCCACACCCGGGAAGTGCACATCAACGATGGCTTTCATGGTCTCGCGGTCCGGGAAGTCGATGTAGTGAAAAAAGCAGCGGCGCAGGAAGGCATCCGGCAGCTCTTTCTCATTGTTGCTGGTGATCAGAATGATGGGGCGGTGTTTGGCCTGCACCCGCTCTTTTGTCTCGTAGACATAGAACTCCATCTTATCGAGTTCCAGCAGCAGGTCGTTGGGGAATTCAATATCCGCTTTATCGATTTCATCGATCAGCAGTACCACCGGCTTATCAGCGGTAAAGGCTTCCCAGAGCTTGCCCTGCACAATGTAGTTGCTGATGTCATGCACCCTGTCGTTGCCGAGCTGTGAATCGCGCAGGCGGGATACGGCATCGTATTCGTACAGGCCCTGATGGGCGCGGGTGGTACTTTTGATGTGCCACTGAATCAGGTCGGTACCCAGAGAAGCAGCCAGCTGCTCGGCCAGCATGGTTTTACCGGTTCCCGGCTCACCTTTCAGCAGCAGAGGACGCTGGAGTGTGATTGCGGCGTTGACCGCCATCTGCAGTTCCGTCGTGGCGACGTATTCGCCGGTCCCCTGAAACTTCATAAATACCTCATTTGTGTCAGCTATGCGTCGGAGTATAAGGAGGGCAAATCCGTACAGCAAGGCGCGGAGCTGTCACAAATGTCAGGCGAGATTCTGAGGATGGCAGGGACAAGTGACGAGATGGTCATTCACCATGCCCATGCTCTGCATGAAGGCATAGCAGGTGGTCGGACCAACGAAGCGGAAACCCATTTTCTTCAGGGCTTTGCTCATCGCCTGGGATTGTGCTGTCTGGGCTGGTGCATCAGACAAAGACGCCAGATGATTAATGACCGGTTCACCGCCGACGTAAGACCAGAGCCACTGCACCATGTCTGTGCCCTGCTCTTCTGCAGCCAGCCAGGCCTGAGCGTTGAGACGGATGGCTTCGAGTTTGCCACGGTGACGGATCAGTCCGGCATCCTGCAGGCAGGATTCAATGTCGGCATCGCTCATGGCCGCGACCTTTTCCGGTTCAAAGCCATGAAAACGCTGACGGTAAACCGGACGTTTTTTCAGCACAGTAATCCAGCTGAGTCCGGCCTGCTGCCCTTCCAGGCAGAGTTTTTCAAACAGGCGGACGCGATCAACACAGGGAACGCCCCATTCGTTATCGTGATACGCGAGATAGAGATCGCCACTGGCCCACGGACAGGGCTGCAGCTCAGAGTTGGCAGACGTCATACCATGTCGGCTTTCTTGAACACCAGAGTACGGTTATTCGCCGGCATCTCTTCGTCAGCCTGCAGGAAGAGATCGTATTTACGGGCACTGAGCATCACCTGCTCAAAGTCCTTGATGCCGGAATCCGGGTTGCGCTCGCGCAGCCACTTATCCAGCTCCACGTTACCTTCACTGGTGAACTGACCATCGTAGTTGTACGGGCCGTACAGAATCAGCAGACCACCCGGCTTGAGAATGCGCTGCACGCCACGGAACATACATTCCACTTCACGCCAGCTGATGTAATGCACCACGTTGGCACTGAATACCACATCGGCATCACGGGATGGCCAGATGTCCTGTGTGACATCCAGCTCCAGAGGCGCCAGGAACCGCGGGTTATTGGTATGTTGATGCCAGAGACGTACATCCGCCAGGCGGCTGCGTACTTCGGTCGGGCGCCAGCGCACACCCGGCAGGTGTTCGGTCATGTAGGCACCGTGCTGGCCGGTACCACTGCCTACTTCAAGCACAAACCCGTCTTCCGGCACATAACGACCGAGGACGTCCAGAATCGGACGCCGGTTGCGCAGGCAGGCTTCCGCAACGGGAAGCTCCTCGCTCAACACAGGTTCGGCAGGCAGGTTAGAAGTAGGCATTGATCACTCTGAGCTCATTCAAGCCGTTCAGTATCTCAGACAGTTATAGAACAACACAATGCAAAAGACAGCGGCCATTTGTCTCTTTTGTTCATTTTTTGGACAAACTGTCATTCCTTTTCATCGTTCAGAGCAGGCGATAGAATGGCAATCCTTTTAATCAGGCTTAACCTTCTATTTATGCGCGCCACAGAATTTTTTATTGCGACCGAAAAAGAATCCCCGGCTGATGCGGTGGTTGTCAGTCATCAGCTGATGCTGCGTTCCGGGATGATCCGTAAGCTCGCCGCCGGTCTCTATACCTGGCTGCCTCTGGGCGTCCGTACCCTTAAGAAGGTAGAGAACATTGTGCGTGAAGAGATGAACCGCGCCGGTGCTCAGGAAATCCTGATGCCAGCCGTTCAGCCTGCCGAGCTGTGGGAAGAAACCGGCCGCTGGTTCCAGTACGGCGGCGAGCTGCTGCGTCTGAAAGACCGCCACAACCGCGACTTCTGTGTCGGCCCGACCCACGAAGAAGTCGTGACAGATCTCGCGCGCAACAACATCAGCAGTTATAAGCAGCTGCCGATGAACCTGTTCCAGATTCAGACCAAGTTCCGTGATGAAACCCGCCCGCGCTTCGGTGTGATGCGCTCGCGCGAATTCATCATGAAAGATGCCTACTCCTTCCACCTGAACGAAGCCAGCCTGCAGGAAACCTACGAGCGGATGCACGAAGCCTATACGCGCATCTTTACCCGCCTGGGTCTGGATTTCCGCCCGGTACTGGCCGATACCGGTTCCATCGGTGGTGCGTCATCCCATGAATTCCATGTACTGGCCGACTCCGGTGAAGACGATATCGCCTTCTCAGACTCCAGCGACTACGCCGCCAACGTTGAACTGGCAGAAGCTCTGGCTCCGGCCGGTGAGCGCCCTGCTCCTTCTGCTGACTTTGAAAAAGTTGCAACCCCGGGCACCAGCAGCATCGATGATGTCGCGGCCCTGCTGAATATGGCAGCCAACCAGACGCTGAAAGCCATTGTGGTGCGTGGCACCAGCGAAGCGGAAGACGCCGCCGAAGACGAAGCCGGTGAACCTGTGGTGCTGTTCATCCGTGGTGACCATACCCTGAACGAAATTAAGGCTGAGAAACTGCCCGGGGTTCTTAACCCGCTGCAGTTTGCCAGTGCGGATGAAATCCAGAAAATCGGTGGTGTTGCCGGCTTCACCGGGCCGCGCAACCTGTCCGCCCGCATTTACGTGGACCGCAGCGCCGCCCACATGGCGGACTTTGTCTGTGGCGCCAACGAAGAAGGCTTTCACTTCACCGGCTGTAACTGGGGCCGCGATGTCGAACTGGCCGAGGTTGCCGACCTGCGCAACGTGGTCGCCGGTGACCCGAGCCCGTGTGGCAAAGGCACACTGGACATCAAACGCGGCATTGAAGTCGGCCATATCTTCCAGCTGGGACAGAAGTATTCCTCAGCCATGAAGGCCACGGTGCTGGATGAAAACGGCAAAGACAGCGTCATGATGATGGGCTGTTACGGCATTGGTGTAACCCGTGTGGTGGCCTCTGCGATTGAGCAGAATCACGACGACAAGGGCATCATCTGGCCGGACGCCATCGCCCCCTTCCACATCGGTATTGTGCCGATGAATCTGCACCGCTCCGAAGCGGTTCAGGAAGCCACAGAGAAACTCTACGCTGAGCTGACTGCAGCCGGCTATGACGTGTATCTGGATGACCGCGACAAGAAGACCAGCCCGGGGGTGAAGTTTGCCGAAATGGAACTGATGGGTATTCCTCACCGCATCGTCATCAGCGACCGCGGGCTGGAAGCCGGTACACTCGAATACAAATACCGCCGCAGCGAAGACAAACAGGACATCGCCCTGTCGGATCTGCTGTCTCACCTGCAAAGCCAGATCAGTATCTGATGCTGCCTGCTTCTGTGAAATGGCTGCTGGGCCTGATGCTGGTCGTTCTGACCGCTCAGGCCAGTGCCATGAGCACAGAAGACCCTGACCCGGAACTCAGAGCCGCGCTGAAAGCCGCGGTTTCATCCTCAGACTCCTTCGGAGACCGTTTCGACGCTGAGGTCTGGCTGATGGATATGTCCGGACGCCTGCTGCGCTACCGCAACATGAAGGACGAAAATGTCCGTCTGGATTTTCTGCGGCTGGTACATCAGGAAGCCCGCCGTGCCGACCTGCAGCCTGAGCTCGTGCTGTCAGTCATTCAGATTGAAAGTGCCTTCGACCGATTCGCCCTGAGCTATGTCGGTGCGCAGGGCTATATGCAGGTCATGCCTTTCTGGAAAGATGAGATCGGCCGCCCGGAAGACAATCTGATGGATACCGCCACGAATCTGCGTTATGGCTGTACGATTCTGCGGCATTATCTCGACCGCGAGAAAGGCAATATTTCCCGGGCATTGGCGCGCTACAACGGCAGTTTAGGCAAAATAAAATACCCGGAAAAAGTCCTGATGGCGTGGGATAAACACTGGTTTGTCGGCCAGTAATCACAACGCCATCCGTTTTCTCTCAAGGTGCCGTCAGGCGCCCAGTTCCATGCCATCCCAGCCCAGTTTTTCAACCAGCTGCACCAGACGTTTCGGGCGGTATTTACTGTCGGATTCGTAGCGCTGTTTCACACTCGGGTGAATCAGAGTTGGTTTACCATCCAGGGTCAGGTCCCGGTGCAGCGGACGCTTCAAGCGGTACACATGCTTGCGCGATTTGTGGATACTGCCTTTCATGCCGTCGGTGAGATTCTGACTCAGATGCGGCTCCAGATGGAGTCCGGTCATACGCGCCTCCCCCATCATCCACGCCAGTGCAGTGTCGGCAATCTGATAACCGGTTTTACTGTCCGGCTCATTACCGCCACCGATATCGCCATGGCAGCCGGAAAACCACACCTGCTTCAGATTCACACCCGGGCGCGGAGTCCACACGGTCGGTGCAAAATCCTCGCGCTCTTCATCGATGGATAACGCATGACGGGCGAATTTCACATTCGAGCCCATCTTGGTGTCGTAAAATTCATCATGACTGTCAAACAGCCCCATCAGACTGAAGGGAATGCCCAGCGCACCGACCGTATCCCAGACGCCGATAAAATGCACATCCCGCGAGGGCTGGCAGAATTGTTTGCGGAATTCCACCGCTGCCTCACCACTCGGGTGATTCTTCTTTGACGGACTTTTGTAGATTTTCCAGGCTTCGGAAATCAACCGCGCCTCCGCCCGCTTCAGAATGCCACAGTTATTGATCAGACCGCTCAGTGCCCTGACGGTGTAGGCACCGCGGCTGAAACCGAACAGATAAATCCGGTCGCCTTCGTTGTAGTTCTGAACAATATAACGGTAACCATCCAGGATATTTTTATGGATGCCACTGCCCGTCATACCCGCAGACATTTTGTCGTGGTAAGAACCCAGACCCCAGTCGTAAAACACATGCTGTTTCACATCCCCCTGTTCCGGCGTAATGGCCCGGGCCATTTTCAGCACATTGGTGGGGTAATCTTTACTCAGATCTTCTTCCGGACGGTTCCAGGTACCGTCAGCACAGATCACAATATTGGCCATCTGCCACTCCTGTTGTTGTTATTGTCCTCACCCGTATTGTGCGGATGTGAATTAATCCTCGTCAGCCATCTCTGCTGCGGCTTTTGCTTCGCCGAACAGCACAATGTGCTTGGCCTGTTCATACTGGTTCAGCAACTCACTGGCTGATGATAAATGCGACTGATAGCGCACGATAGCGGTATCCAGCAGGTAATAGGCCTGCTTGTAATCTCTGGCTTTCTGCAGAGGGCTCAAAAAGGTCACCACGCCACTGAGAAACGCGGATAAAAGGCCCCATAACCAGGCGTTGCCGGTAATGAACACAGGGCCGGATTCTGCCGCTGCGGCGGTCGCCAGACCACCGGCAACAATCGCCGTAATACCGGCCAGATAATGCAGCGTAAACCAGTACAGCTGCCAGCGCCGGAAGATCATGCAGTGCACTAAAATACGTGCCGGTGTTTCTTTGTCACTCACGGGCAAACCTCCGTCATCTGCTGGCGTTTTCTCTGCTCCAGATGATACAGAAAACCAACCGCCACCAGACCAAAAATAATGTGTACTCCAATGACCGGTGCAAACAATTGCGGCCACTCTTCAAACAGGGTTTCCATTCCGGTCAGCTGTGGCACATAAAATGTCAGACTGAACAGCTGCAGCACCATCAGACTGATCAGCATTAAAAGCTGACCCCGCAGTAATTTCCAGCAGAAAACCGAATATATAATCTCTACCACCAAAGCCATTACCGGCACACCATAAAGACCACTGCCTATTTCCGGCCAGCCCAGGAAAGGAATGAATTCGATGTCCTGCACATGGGTGGCGATATCCAGAACGATGTGCGAACAGATTCCTATAAACACCATCAGGCCCCATTGCGGCCGGCGAAATATTTTCGCCACCAGTAACCAGCCCAGAGCCGCCCACAGCAGGGTAAAAATAACGGAGTGAGAAAACGGCATATGCGCCAGATGCACATTCGCCAGTGAATGGACTTCCGGGTCCATGATGGTCACTTCAATACCTGTGATATTCAGAATGACCCAGACTATTTCGATCAGCTGAACCGAAATCAGCAAGGTGATCAGGGGTGTCGCAGGTGAGTATTTTTTCAGCACCAGTGCCGTCACGGCATGATTGATGGCATTCATGGTATTTCCTTGTTGTTATGATCATCCTCCGCTGATCTGCCAGCGGCAGCCGGACCTTGCCGCGTTCAGATCAGGCCTGACACCGGCAACAGAGCCAAAGCCCCTTCAGGTTATGAGGAATACTGACATACAAGGGAAAGGGTGTCAGTCACCCGTACCACAGGTACAGGCAACTGACCCACAGGAACCCGTCAGAAGCTGACGCTGAGCCTGCCCCAGATGACGCGGCCCGGTTCATTGACCAGCACCGCCTGTGGATTGAACGGATCGGCATTGGCCCGGTTTACATGATAGGCATAAGTGCGGTCGAACAGGTTATCGACGCCCAGTTCTGCCTGCGCGTAGCGGGTGATGCGGTAACGGCCGTACAGTGACATCACCGCCCAGCCGGCCGTTTCCTGCACGTCCTGCCCGCTGCCAAGGTCTTCGCCGGGGTACAGATCCGCGCGGTTCTGATCGGCGTTCATGGTGATCAGGGTTCCGCTTTCCCAGCGGTCACCGCGGTAATCCATCCTCAATGTTGCTGACAAGGGGGGTGTCTGGGCCACAACTCTGTGGTCGGTCACATTGTCTTTGTGCACCCAGGACACATCCAGTGCGGTATTCAGATGATCCGTCAGCTGATACCCGACGCCCGCTTCAGCACCCCGGATAATGACATCGACATTGCGGTACACCGTGGCCGTACCGTTATCCATGAGCACGCCTTCCTGTCCGCGCGCCAGATCACGCAGAATGTAGTCCGTTACCCGGCTCTGATAGACGCTGAGCGACGCACTCAGGTCATCCACGGCATAACGGTAACCCAGCTCCAGCTGATGGTGCTGCTCCGGATTTAGTTCAGGATTACCGACCCAGCTGCTGTCCACACCTGTCATCATGTTGCGCGAGAAACTGGCGATATAACGCTCGTTGGCGTCCGCTGTGCGTACACTGCGACTGAGAATGGCGTACAGACTGCCATTACCGGCGCGCTGTTCCACCTGTGCAAATCCGCCGAGATTGGTTTCTTCCGCATCTGTGTCAGCCGTACCGTAATAACGGGTGTAGAGCATGGACGGCGTAGGCGTCATGGCAACCGCAGGCTGCTCGTCTGCCCGTGAGGCACTGGCATGAATGCGGTCCAGCCGGACACCAGCTTTCCATAAACGGTCGGCATTACCCGTCGTTTGCCACTGACCGAACACACCGCTCTGCTCCAGTTCTGCGCCGGGCCACATCACAGATTGCAACATGGCCGGATCACCGCCATCCGCCGGACCTGAGAGGCGCTCGGCATTACGCTCGTTACGCTGATAATCCAGCCCCAGGGTCAGCAACTGCTCTCCATTTCTGAGATCAGTACTGATACGGCCACCCGTGGTATCTGAAGTGCTTGGCGCTGCCATCTTCATCGGGGCGGTCAGTTCCCGCAGGGAGTAGTTGTCCATCAGGTGATCCACACTGCTTTTATAAAAACGTGCGGTGACAGCGCTGACCCGGCCATCGGGGTCAGCGTATTCGTACAGCAGCCGCGTGGTGTCGGCCTCGGATTCCGGTGAATCCATGCCCGCTCCGGCATACAGGGTATCGTCCTCGCGGTTGGTTTCCAGATTCACTTCAAAGCGCTGGAATTCATCCGGTGTCAGACCCAGCATCAGATTACCGCTCTTGCTGGTAAAGGCTGAGCGGGTTTCATTGCCATCCCCATCGTCGTAATTACCGGCATCCTGATAACCGCCGATCACGCGCAGATAGCCCTGCCCGGTTCCGGCAGCCAGATCGGCCGACAACTCTGTGGTCTCTGAATTGGTCTTATAGCCGGAAACCGCATGGCCCTTCAGGTTTTCACCCTCCGCAAAGTCAGGCGCACTGCGCTCGAACAGAATGGTGCCGCCACTGCCACCGGCGCCATAGAGCACGCTGGCAGCCCCTTTGATAACGGTGATGCGGTCATAACTCTCGAGTGAAGAATAGGTGGTTGGCGGGTCCATGCGGTTCGGACAGCCACCGTGAATATAGGCGCCATCCATCAGTACGTTCAGCTGGGTCTGGCTCTGGCCGCGGATGATAGGGTCCAGCCCCCGCCCGCCCATGCGGATCGCCTCAACGCCGTTAACCTGGCGCAGCAGGTCCGCCGCATCAGCGGGGACGCCCTGCCCGGCCTCATCCAGCGTCAGACGTTGTTCGTCGGCGGTCTGCAGCTGACCTTCAACCACCAGAGTCGGCAAGGTGGTGTATCGGATATTCTGATCAGCCAGGTTATCGCCTGCACAGACATGTCCAGTCGCAGTCAGCACAGCGACTGCTAACGTAAGTTTGTTCAGTTTCATAAATTTCTTCCGTTCACAGCCACGCCCTTCCCGGAGCCATAGAAAACTCCGCCGGAAAGCGTGGTCATTGTTTATTTGTTGGATGTTTAAGCAGTTGTGAACGGCTGCGGTGGGCCCCGCAGATAAGGGCGCTGAAAGTCAGGGTTATCGGCAAACCGGCGGTAGAACCAGCCGGACAGAGTAAAGCCGGTAAAGACCGGCTGAGGAACCTGCAGGGAGAAATCGACCGTCGCCAGTGTTCCCAGTGCAGAAAACTTACACACCTGATCAGCAGAAACTGCCGGACTACCGGAGTCATGGTGATGAAGGTGGAGCTGTTGGCTGGCCGTCGGGAACAGCTCAATCAGGAGCGCACTGGAAGCATCACTGGGGCACAGAACCCAGGGCAAACCCTGACCTGCCGCATTCGGCATGGTACCTGTGGGGATCAGGCCACGGGTAACGACCACCGCCAGCAGCAGGGTCCAGAGTACGGTCTGTTTCAGCAAATAGCCCACGGAAAATCCGGATTGACGAAATCCGCCGGATTATAGGCAGACGTCGAACCGGAAAACACCGCGGATTGTCGTTTATCTGACCTGAATCAAGATTCCGGCCTGCGGACGTCCCCCGTTTGTACGAAACCCGACAAAACCCGTGTTTTCCACGGAGAACGACAAACACCGAATGTGTAACCCTTTGATTTCCATAGCGCTGTCACATTTCCAACATGGCCGGTTATTTGCTGCTGTTGATCAGTTCCGGAGGAGATTTTCTATGCAATATGAACCCCTTGCCAGTGAAACTGCCATGCTCGCCAGCGCAGGCGACCTTCAGCGTCTTGATTATTTTCTGCTGCGCGCCTTTGAAACGGAAGAAATCTGGACCCTGAAACAGGGCAATCAATGGTTCTCCCGGGAGGTTATCCTGCCGGGCCATGATCCCGTGATCGCCATGCCACTGTGGCCCTACCGTAAGATGGCTCTGGATGCCGCACTGGATGTATGGGATGACTGCCGGCCGGAGGCCACCTCACTCGAATACTTCATGGAAGAACTGGTTCCGTCCTTCATTGTCAGCGGCATCCAACTGGATGTGATGCCACGTGAAGACCGGCCGGGATGCCTGATTACGGCGGAAAAGCTGAACAGTATTCTCGAAGGCATTATGGATGCCGGAGAGTACCGCCTTGATGGTTGAATGGCATCTCCGGCAAAAACGGATCAATTGTTCCGTTTTGTCTTAATCAAACCTTCCCCTGACGGCGTTCCCCGTGTTTACTGTGCGTAAACAGCAGGAGACAAGTCTGAATGTACAGCCTTAAGGGTAAAACACTTTTCATTACCGGTGCCGCAGGTGGCATTGGTGCAGCAGTCGCCCGCGAGGCTTATGGCCGGGGAGCCAATCTGATTCTTACGGACATCACACAGGAGTCCGTTGATACCCTGGCCAATGAGTTTGATGCCAGCCGGGTGCTGCCACTGGCACTGGATGTCACCGACTTCGAGGCCACACAGGGAGTGATATCCAAAGGCGTTGAAACCTTTGGCCATGTCGATATCTGCTTTGCCAATGCCGGTATTTCCTGGCGCGGAGACCCGGCAACCGTGTTCAGCTGTGACCCGGACGAGTTCCGCAGAATTGTCGACGTAGACCTGTTCGGCGTGTTTTACAGCGTCAAGGCCTGCCTGCCTGAGATTGTCAGAAACAGCGGCTTCATCATGGTGACATCATCCGTCTACGCCTTCACCAATGGCATGGCTAACGCCCCCTATGCAACCTCAAAAGCGGCCGTTGAACAGATGACCCGCTCACTGCGCTGCGAACTGGCCGGCACCGGTGCCACCGCCGGCGTACTTTACCCGGGCTGGGTATCCACCCCGATTGCGAAAGTCGCTTTTGGTGGCCACGCCCTGGCGACCCAGATGATCAACACCGCATTTCCGGCTTTCATGCGCCAGCCGATCAGCCCCGAGGCACTCGCGGCAAAGGCAGTAAAAGGCATGGAAAAACGCGCCTTCGCCACATTGGCACCCGGGTTCTGGTCACTGTTTTCCTGGTTCCGCGGCCCCTACGCCAAACTCAGTGATCTGGTGCTGGGCAGCAATAAAAAATTGCACCGTCTGACCCGGGAGCTCGAAGCTCTGAACCGTAAATGAGCCAGCAGGTATGTGACGCGCAGCAGGAGCAGGTTGCGGTTCTCGGAGCGGGAGTCATCGGCGTCAGTTGGGCAGCACTGTTTGCGGCTCATGGCTGCCGTATTGCACTGTACGATATTAATCCGCTGGCCTTTGCGGCAGCCGAACAGCAGCTGGAGCTGATCCGTCCCACCCTGTTGTCCCTGGGGCTGGCACCGGATAGCGGGCATATTGTGTTCACCAGCAACCTCAACGACGCGGTATCACAAGCCCACGTGGTGCAGGAATGCGGACCCGACCGGATACAGATCAAACAACGGCTCTGGCAGGAGGTTGAGAAATCGGCTCCTGCCGATGCCCTGCTGTTGTCATCCAGCTCAGGAATCACCACCGGCCTGCAAAGCAAGGGAATGAAACGCCCTGAGCGCGTGATCATTGGCCATCCGTTCAATCCTCCTCACCTGATCCCTCTGGTCGAAGTGGTCGGCGGCAAAAGTACGCCTGCAGAGCTTATTCAACGGGCGATGAGTTTCTACGCCAGCGTCGGTAAAACACCGGTGCAGCTGCACAAAGAAGTTCCGGGATTTGTCGCCAACCGCTTACAGGCCGCCCTGATGCGTGAAGCCACGTTGCTGGTGAAATGGGGCGTGGTGGATGTGAACGAACTGGATACCATTGTCACTCAGTCCATTGGCCAGCGCTGGGCCATTAACGGACCGTTTAAAAGTTTTCACCTCGGAGGCGGCCGCGGCGGCTTCCGTCATTTTCTCGATCAGTTTGCCCGGGGTCTGCAATTGCTTTGGGTCCACTCCTGGGTGTCCCCGGTGTTTTTCAGCAAAGGCGTGAAGAAAAAACTGTTGTCTCAAATCGACAACAGCTTTGGCAAAGATCCGGTTTCAGAACTGGAAAAAGAACGGGATCAGAAGCAGATTGAGCTGCTGCAGACACTGAATTCAGCTCAGAAAAATTCCAATCATTAATCGGTAAGATTGATGCGTGTCGGCAGGCTGTATATCCGCATACGGAAGCGGCCACCGGCAAGGTTTTCATCCAGAGCGCCTTCGGTCTGATAATAAACCAACACATCCAGCTCATCCCCAAAATCACATGAGGCCTGATAGTCCGATAAAGTCAGTTGCACTGACTGAGCAGACTTTGCATCCTCACTTAATTCCAGAATAAGCGCGTTATCAGCATCATCCGAGCAGGGTTCAAGTTGAACTGCATCAGCCTGAAGCCCCATGTACTCTGGCCAGCTGACAACCAGGTCATCAGTCGATACGGAATAACTCTCACCTTCCAGCGGTGAAGTCAGTGAAACCAATGCCTCTGCGGTTGCGTAAGACGTTACCTCTGATGACTCTCCGAGAACCGACTGGATAGTGACGGTGACGCCGTCAGCATAACCTTGAGTAAAAACGTAGGTTTTTCCACAGATAAGAGTCGCTTTCCAGTCAATTGAATCAGCGCAGTTCCCGCTATTGGAGTGATTAGTGGATTCGAACTCAGTCGTTCCATCATCGACGGTACTCGCCGGAGTCCAGGTATCTTCACCAACAGAATATTGTGGTTTGCTTACGATGATCAGATCCTGGCTGATCAGAACATCGGTGTACATAAATGCTATTTCTGAGAACTGGTCTTTGGCATTGTTATCCTGCTCCCGGTATTCGCTGCAGCCGGATAATGCTGACATCATCAATCCGAAAGTCAGAATGCTTCCCTGTTTCATAACCCATTCCCTGAATGATTTACCTGTGGTATCTGAGTGTAATATATTGGCACTCAGTTACAGGTTCAAGGATGCACCATGCCCTTCCGGAAAATATTCCTTTTCGTACCGCTGATCATCTGCTCAGCGCCTTCACTTGCCGATAGCATTTTCAATCACCAGATTGTAAAAACAGCTGATCCTTACATTGACGATCTTCGCTGGAAAGTCGGGATTGAAACCGGATCTTCACGGGTGACTGAAGACACCGACGAATACGTAAACCCAAATGCCACACCAATACAGACAAAAAAGTCTATTGGCACAAAAGGATTTCTTTTAGGTTACCGTTTTTATAAGAATTTATGGCTGCATACTGGTGCACGTAAAAACAGCGAAGAAAACTTCCCGTCCTGCAATATCTATGATGAGACTGAGTGTGTAACCTTCACGCGCAATTCCAGGCAAGTGTGGATGGATATTAACTACTCGTTTTATTTCCGTCCTTTTGATGCCTTTAATTCTGAAATTGGCCTTGGTATTGGCCGCATCGTTAACACCACAGAATCGTCCCTGGGAGATACCCGTACATCAGGTATGCATTACAGCATTTATGCAGCTGGGTTCTTCTATCAGAAATGGCAGCTCAGTATGCGTGCAGAAAGCAGTACGACTGAGTCAGAAACCGGAAAGCCCATGGATATGAGTACGACGACACTTGGGCTGAATTATCTGTTCTGATTACTCAGGTTTCTGAGCCGCCTGCCGGCAACGTTCGGCAGGAATCGCCAGCTGCTTCAGCAGATAATTTTTAAATTCTATGTCATAAGGCTGTCTGATCAGCGCATCTTTCATACACAGCAGCCAGGCATCGCGCTCGGCCTCGTGAATCGGCAGGTGCCGGTGTGCCACCGGGATATCAATCGGGCCGTATTTTTCTCGGTATAACCGCGGGCCACCCATCCAGCCACACAGGAAGCGTGTCAGCTTATCGCGGGTTTCGGTGAGGTCCTGCGGGTGCATAGCACGGATGTTCTGCGCTTCCGGCAAGGTATCCATGGCGATGTAAAAATCATCAACCAACTGGCGGATACCTTCGTATTCACCAGCGGCTTTGTAGGAGCTGTCGCTCTGACCGTAGACAGGTAAGTCCATGCGCTGTTCTCCACTATGATCGACAGGAGATGGTAGCACTGCCCTGCTCTTAACGGGGATGGGAATCAGAGATACTGGTCACAGCCGGGACAGGAAGTGGATTCCCCAGTCAGGCCGGGGAATGACGGAAAGCGCCCTTTCAGTGCAAACACCTTTGCACTGAAAGGGCCCGGTAAAGTCTCAGGCAAACTCTTCCATAAAATCGAGGGCCGCCTGATGCCGTATGGTACGGCGGTGATTGGCCCAGAGTTCTTTGACCTTTTCCTGATTACACTGCTGTCGGTCAACGAGGACCCGGGTCTGCAGTTCACCTTTTTTCTGTCCGCCCACCAAAGGCACTTTGCTGAACACAAACTGGTTGGAAATCAGATCCATAAAGGGACCGGATTTACTGGTCGGCATAATAAACAGCAGCTGCAGGCCAAGACTTTCTGTGAGGTAGTTGATCACCTCTTTCGAGCGGGTTTCATCCATTTTCGAGAAGGCTTCATCCACCAGTACCACGCGCAGATGCGTGTCGCCTTCGTTAAAACGGAAGGCAGAAGTGATGGCCGCTGAGCGGATGATGTAAGCCGGGGTTTCCAGCTGACCGCCGGAACCTGTACCGTACTGACTCAGTGCAATCGGTTCTTTATTGGCCGGTTGCTTGTAGATCTCGTAGGCGCGGTAATTACGGTAATCCGAGATCCGCTCCAGCTCACGCATGGCCTTCTGTTCATCATCATCCAGCAGCATGGTCATCAACTGATCACGCACGCGTTTGGAGCTGTCGGACAGGTCCGCCGTGAACAGGGTATCGCCATCGCCGATGGACGGGTTTTTGATAACCTCGTCGAAGAACTGCCAGTACTCTTTGTACTCCGGCACCCACTCCCAGTCGAACCAGTAGGTTTCGCGGTCGGCGCCGAACTGATGGTGGGCCAGTTCTTTGTTCAGGTCTTCAAGAATGCGCTTGCCGTCATTGATGGCCTGATAAATGGAGTGGCACAGGTTGGTGACGAATACGTTGTTGAAGCTTTCACGCAGCTGCGACAGCTTGCCCTGCTTTTCCACCAGAATATTGTTTTTCAGGCGGTTGTGCACACGCTCGATTTCACGCTGCAGACCGCAGACGGATTTAAAGAACGCCGCGCCGTGTTCATCGCGATAATCCGGCTGATAGACAATGGCATCCACCGTCTGACAACGCTGGTTGTGCTCGGTGATGTTGCGCTCGATTTCGTACGCGGTGGAGTTAAGCTCCTGTGAGACGCTTTTGCGCAGATTTTCCAATGCTTCAACCGGGCTGTCCTTGGCTTCCTGATCGGCCTGTTCCAGGCGTTTTTCCGGATCAAAATCCGGCCAGATACTGACGATGGAGCGCAGGTTGTCTTCTTTTTTATCCGCCAGGTCAGACGTCTGTTCCTGATGGGCACTGAGCGCCTTACAGGCCTTCTCGGCATCGGCCAGCTGTTGTTGCAGACGGCCAAGTTCGCCATCCAGCTCTTTGATCTGAGCATCCAGATCATCGGCTTTTTCTTTCAGTGCACTGAACTCATGCTCCATATCACCAAAGCCGGACGTATCCACGCCACTCAGGGCATCTTCCGCCTGCTGCATCCGGTAATGAGTATCCAGCATGGTCTGCATCTGATCGGCAAAGCTGACATGACGCAGCAGGTTCACCGCATCGAGTAACTGTTGCGCCTGACGCAGCTGGAAGCTGGCTTCATTGGCCTGTCCGGCAAAGCCCTCCAGCTCGGTCTGTTTAGCCGCCAGAGCACGCTCACGGGCACCCAGACCAAACACCAGCTCTGTGTCATCCAGGTCGCAGCGGTAAATGGAGTAAGAACCGGATCCCAGACCTTCTTTGGTGATACCCCGGCGGGTCATACGCAGGGCCTGAACGTCTGCCACCTGCTCTACCGAGCCGTAACTGGCTTCAAGGTAGTAGCGGGCGGTAGCATGCTCAAAATCCATGATGTGAATGATGGAATTCGATGGCAGTTTAAGGCGCTCGGCATCCTGACGGGCTTTTTCACCCTGAATCACCCGGGCGCGGCTGCCACCCGGAATCTGCCGCAGAATGTGCGCTGCCTCAGCTTCGAACGCCGGTTCGACGATGATGCTGAAACGCGCTCCGCCGATATAACCTTCAATGGCGCTCTGCCACGCCGGATCGGTCACTTCGACATAGTCTGCCAGTACCCTTGGTTCGGCCTGCGGGCATTCGCGGATAATGGCTTCCAGCGCCTGACGCACAAAACCGGGATAGTTCAGCTGACGTGCCTCAAGGCTGGCAATGTCGTTCTGCTTCTGCGTCATGCGGTGCTGCGCCTGCTGCAGCTTCTGTTCGCGGCGGTCGACTATGCGGGCGATCTGATCGCGCAGCGACACACCGGAGCTTTCCAGCTCGGTATCGTGGAAACGGTCTCGCCACTGGTTCACCAGTGACTGCTGACGGCGGGCATCATCGAGGTGGGCTTCCAGCGGTGACAGATCCACCCAGTCTTTACCCAGCAACTTGCGGAAATCCAGTGCACCTTCGTCTTTGATGGCCAGTACTTCCCGCGCCTGTTCGGCAATGCGTTTACTGCCCAGTGACGGCAGCTCAGCGGCGACGTTGGTTTTCTGCAGGGCGCCGTAGAGCAACTCCGTCGCCCGCAATGTGGCCTGCAGCATCTGATCCTGTTCGAGCAACGGAATCGCCTGCTGTTGCAGGGCTTTCTTGCCATCTTCGATCGCCTGCTCAGCGGCGTCTTTATCCTGCAGCGCATCGATACCGCGGCGGCGGGCTTCCATGGTGATCAGCTGCTCGCGCACCTGCTTGCGGCGCTCCTGCGCTACATCACGCTCTTTCTGGGTTTTGTTCAGCGATTCCCGGATCTGCTGCTGCACTTCTTTGGCGTGCAGGTAGTTCTGCTGATCATTCAGAAAACGGCTTTTCGCAGCCGTGTACTCAAGCACGTTGTAATCAATCCACTGGTCGATGTAGCGACCGGCAGACGCACGGGTACCGTTCAGCACCTGGATGGTTTCCGCCAGACGGTTGGCATCGGCCTCCATGGCGTAAATGGTTTTCATCAGATCGGAGACGCTGCGGATGGCATCGCCCATGTCCCGTGCTTCAAGAATCTCGTTGGCGACAAAACCGTTGATGCTCTTCACCGGCTTATAGGCCATAAACCGTGAGAAAGTGCGGGCGGCGTTCATGGCCTCACGTTCCGGCACGGCGTCAGACTTACCACGCAGGGCACCATAGAGGCGACGCAGGTACTGCTTTTTGGTGTCGTATTTTTCGATGTGATTGCCATCGATACGCTGGGCCAGATTGCGCGGCAGCTTGTTCAGGGTGACGACTTCTTTCTGGCCGTCACCACCGGCCAGCAGAAAGTCGTTCAGCGTCAGTTCTTCACCGGCGATGATGTAAAACTGCAGATCGTTCTGACGTGCCACGGGTTGTGAACCGGCGCGGTCAATACTGGCACTGACGCCGATAATGGCCGTGAACGGCTCACCGCTTTCGCCCTGAGTCGGATGGAATACCGCGCCCAGATAGCCCACGGCGCCGTTGGGGCGGGCGTAAGAGCCGTCATCACAACCGAGGACATAAGACGCCAGCGTCCGCACGTTTTTGCCACGGCCACGCTGGGTCGCTTCGTCCTGCCCCGGGTTGTAGTGGAACAGGGTATCGTGGGCCGCCGTCATGATCGTCTGGATGGCATCGGCCGCCGTGGTTTTACCCGAGCCGTTGCCGCCTGAGAGCAGATTGATCGGGCCGAAGTCGAACTCAGTGGCGGGAATATTTCCCCAGTTCACGTAAATAAATTTCTTCAGATACATAGCGGTTTACCTGGACTCCGGGCTTATTCGCCGAACAGGCTGACGCCTGCCGGTCTGGTGTCTTGCTGCGCTTCGGGCTTTTCTTTTCCGCTGGCGTCATCGCTGTCTTCTTCCTGAGCCACAGCGCTTGCCGCAGAAGCGTCTTCCGTATTTTCAGCAGCGATATCGTCGGTTGGCTCACTCGCTGACCCGGCCTCCGGCTCATCGCCGGAGTCGTCTTCGTTCACGTCTGCGGATGTTTCTGCCGGTGCGGTTTCAGCGTCAGAGCCCGCTGTTGCTGCATCTTCCCCATCAACCTCAGATCCGCCGTCCATCAGGCTGCTGAGTACGTCATCAGAGACATAGCTCATGATCATGGGGCGGATGCGCAACCAGACATCGCCATCAGAAACACTGTCTTCGTTCTGCAGCTGTACCAATCTGAGCTGACGCAGACGGCGGAACAGCGCCTTACGCTCGGTCAGCTGCTCCGGCAGGCTACGCTTGAGCAGGTTTTTCATGGCAATGGTCAGGCCTTCGAACGACACCATGACACACCCCTGGTCGTCCACCGCACCTTCACGCAGGGCCTTGTCGTACTGTGCCCGCAACACCAGAATCAACGCCACTTCATTCTGAGTCAGACGCTGACGGAACGCCGGGCTCTGTTCAAACTGCTGATCTTCCTGCATACCGGGTACTTCTGCCCCCGGTGGGTACAGGCGCACAAACTGAAAACGCGGATCGTGCTGAATACGGATGCCGAGCACACTCAGGTAATCACTGATGAGGGGCTCAATCCGCAGAAAGCGGTCGTAGAGAGCCTGCTCAATCTGGGACTCATCACGGCAGATCACACCGTAGTCCAGCAGACGGATCAGCAGCTCAGAATAATCTTTCTGGCTGACGCCTTCTTTTTCCAGTTCGTTTTCGATGTCTTGCAGCATAATCGCGGTCTTTATCTCAGCTCAGGTTCAGGATGGCTTGTGAACCAGCTCGAAGGTGAAATGGTCTTTGCGGATGAAGTAGCCTTCGCCATCGGCGGGCTCTGCACCGTCATCCGGCTCGATACGGAATTCAAACTCACTCGACAGGCCGTCAGCGGCCCCCAGGCCAATGGCGTGCGCCACAGCAAGGAAGTCTTTGGCGGTCTCAATCGGAATATCGCGGGTCGACACTGGCTTGCCAGAACTCAGGTGTGCCGCCATAAACTGGCGCAGCGATTCCTGATTCACCAGGAAAGCCTGATCCAGCACCTGTTGTACGTAGATTTCCTTGCGCGCATCCACATCAAAGTCACCCTGCCCGTCATCCAGCGACGATTCAATCAGCTGCCGGCGTCTTGGCCCCTGCAGACGAATCTGGGCAGGGTCGACAAACCTGAGCTGTGGTACCGACATCAGGGACGCAGCACGGTCGAGCGCTTCTGACTGCTGATCTTCCGGCAGGCTGCTGAGGTGACGGCAGACGGACAGAACGTCGTTGTTCTGCTGCGATGCCAGATAACTCATCTGACGGATAATGATGTCGGCGCGTTTGGTAAAGCCCTGCAGAGCGCGACGCAGCGCCGGAAGCATGATGTCACTGGCGTTGCGCAGGCGCAGTTCAATGCCGTCGAGCAGCGTCCACAGGACCGACTCGCCTTCACGGGCCAGCTCCGGGAGAAGTTCACGCAGACGACGCTCAGCTTCTTTTTTGAAGGCAACGTCTTTTTTACGGATTTTGGTCGTCAGGCGCTGGATCTCATCGCGGTGTTTCTCAACGTTGTCCGCTGACAGACGCACGGACAGATCCGGCTGAAAACGGTTTTCCATAAAGTCGAAAAAGGCTTCAGAGGCACGCTGAATCAGCAGCTGATCTTCCATTTCACGTACCAGATCACGCTTGCGCTCTTCCAGTTCAGCAATCACGTCAGTGAAATCACTGATGATGCGTTCGGAATACTCATACGCATCCAACAGATCATAAACATCACCACGCTCCACAAAGGATTCGAGCGAGTTACGCGTATTACGTGTGTTGCGGTGACGGGTACGCGCCATGGCACGGCTGTCAGCAATGAAAGGCTCAGTGAAAAGACGGCCATAGCGGGTGAAGGCAAAAGTACTCTGCAAAGAGGCTTCGTCGACCTGTTTCTCCAGCCAGCCGTACTCAATCAGCTGATTCAGTACCCAACCCGCCTGCTCACGACTGTTGCGGAAGCGGCTTTCAGGGCCGTCTTCCGCGTCTGAATCATCAGCCAGAACCGGCGCCCGTACCAGAGCTTCCTGGAAGACTTCGACCACGGTATCGCGCTGAATCGCCTGACCGTAGTCGGCGCTGCTGGAGCTGTAGAGGCGCTGATAGAGTTCGCGCAGGCATTCCATGACCTGGGCCCGGTATTTACCGGTCAGCGGGCGGAAAAACTGCCCGCGTTCCTGTTCAAAAAACATACATTATTCTGGGTGTGCGCCTGAGGGGTCTGCCGGAAGAATACTGAATGAAGAGGAGGATGACCAGAGGTGAAATGAGGTCATTGTCAGGGGTAATTCATCGGTCACTGACATCATAAAACCAAACAGTCTGTAACCTGCTTACCCCCCGTTGCCGGGGTTATAAGGCCGGCGCATAATGCGGGCACGATCTGAAATCAGATGATCACCCCCTTCCTTTCTGTCACAGAGGCGGAAACCCATGAATCCGGACACCCCATCTGCTGAAGCGCCTGTGCAGGATTCAGCTCAGCCCACCGCCATTCCATTTCTGGCGGCCCTGACATTCTGGCTGAAATTGGGTCTGATCAGCTTTGGCGGCCCGGCCGGACAGATTGCCATCATGCATCAGGAACTGGTGGAAAAACGCCGCTGGATCTCGGAACGGCGTTTTCTCCATGCTCTCAATTACTGCATGTTGCTGCCCGGGCCGGAAGCCCAGCAGCTGGCGACCTATATTGGCTGGCTGATGCACCGCACCTGGGGTGGCATCATCGCCGGAGTGCTGTTTGTTCTGCCGTCACTGGTTCTGCTGATACTGCTGTCCTGGGTCTATATCGCTTTTGGCGATACCCTGCTTATTTCCGGGCTGTTTTATGGCATCAAACCGGCGGTAGCCGCCATTGTGGTGCAGGCCTGTCACCGCATAGGTTCACGTGCTCTGACCAATCACAGGTTATGGGGTATTGCCGCGGCTTCGTTTGTCGCTATTTTTGCCTTAGGTGCCCCTTTCCCTCTGATTGTGGCCGGTGCGGCAGCGGTGGGCTATCTGGGCGGTCGCATCCGGCCGGAGGCCTTTGCAGCGAAAAGCTCCCACGGCGCAGGCAACGCCGTGGCTGGCTTGTCCGTGATTGATGACCACACCCCACCACCGGAACACGCGCGTTTCCGCTGGCCACGCTTGTTGGTCATTGTGCTGTCGGGATTCCTGCTGTGGCTGGTCCCTATGCTGGCGCTGTGGCTGACACTGGGTTGGGAACACACACTGACGCAGATGGCCTGGTTTTTCACCAAAGCGGCCCTGCTGACCTTCGGCGGTGCTTATGCGGTGTTACCCTATGTGTATCAGGGAGCAGTGACGCATTTTCAGTGGCTGACACCGACGCAGATGATGGATGGTCTGGCTCTGGGTGAAACCACCCCCGGACCTCTGATCATGGTGGTCGCTTTTGCCGGATTTATCGGCGCTTATGTGCATCAGGCGTTCGGACCGGACTATCTGTTCGCAGCCGGCGCAACGGCGGCCGTACTCGTCACCTGGTTTACCTTCCTGCCCTCATTCCTGTTTATTCTTGCAGGCGGGCCATTAGTGGAAAGCACCCACAATGAACTCAGATTCACCGCTCCGCTGACCGGAATTACCGCCGCCGTGGTGGGGGTGATTCTGAATCTGGCGCTGTTCTTTGGCTATCACGTACTCTGGCCGGAAGGCTTTGAGAGTGACATTGACCTTTGGTCCTTGGCCATTGCTGTGGCGGCGGCGGTTGCCCTGTTCCGCTTTAAACGCAGTGTAATTCAGGTGATCGCCGGAGCCGGCGTGGCGGGGCTGATGATTCAGGCGCTGACTGCGTGATAGAAACTGCGAGTTGCCTGACAGAAACTGAGGTCAGAAAAACGAAGTGTGCCCCTGCGGCGGATGTCAGCATCCGCCCCGGGGATTTCGGATCAGAATGGATACGTGTGAGATACTTCGGCAACGGCACCGTTATCCAATACTTTCACGTACACTTTTTCATCTGAGCCGGCTTTGGTAATTTCAACGACATAAAAGCCCGGGCCACTCTCCTTCAGGCTCACCTGCTTGCCATCAATATTTTTCCAGCCTGCATCCAGTTGTCCGGTGCTGTACCCGAAATCGCGGACCGTCATTTTCTGTACAGCGCGGGCTGCAACTTCCATCGCGCCACCCTGTGTGATCGGGCCATGATCAGCATGTGCCAGAACCTGACCTGAAAAAAGAGACAGCGACATGGCCGCAGCAATAATCAGTGATTTCATAATGTTCTCTCCTGTTTAAAAACTCGTCCGAGTTACATGGTTTTTGGATTTTTATACTGACCTTCGAAAAATAACTGGATGGTTATTTCACTGCCAGAATCATTGCGGAAGTACCAGCCATGGGTGCCGTCAAAGGCAGCAGTGAAACTACCTTTCATTTCGCCCGTTGTGGTCACAGCATAGCTTTTAAAATAGCCGGTAGGATCATCAAACGGCTCGCCGTGCATATCCACATACACAGCGTCACCATCGGTGATCCATTCAAAATCGACCTGCTCACCGGTCGTCATTTCCAGTTTAAATTCTTTACCGCTGGCAGCCGGTAATACCACCGTCGCCATTCCATCCATGGATGCAGTGGACGCCTTAGCTGCTTCTGCCTCCACTTCGGCCAGCTTTTCTGGCGACAGCGCGGTCAGGCCCAAAGCGAACCCGAGGCCCGTAGGATCAATATTGTACTCAGCGGGCATAATCACCAACACCAGTGTCACAAGCCCGATCACAAACGCCGCAGCGGTCGCCAGCCACAGTTGTTTTGCGGGCGTCTGGTTTTGTGAAGTCTGGTTTTGAGTGCTTTGAGTTGTCATAGAATACCGTCCTCAGGAAGAAAAATAGCCAGTGAGCTGATACCCCGTCAGCATCACACCGCTTGCCATCAGTAACGTATTTGTCAGAACGGCGAAACGTCCGAACGTTGCTGAGTGCCGCCACGCCGAAATCAGAATCAGGATCAGGCCCAGTGCCGCAAACTGCCCAAGTTCGACACCGATATTAAAGGCAATCAGGTTGGTGAGCAGGCCGTCTTCCGGAATATGGAATTCCTGCAGTTTAGTTGCCAGACCAAAGCCATGAAATAACCCGAAGATCAGCACTGCCAGACGGGTGTCCGGCTGAAAGCCCATTAACCGTTTGAAGCCACCCAGGTTATCAAAGCCTTTATACAGCACCGATAAGCCAATAATGGCATCGATCAGGTAGGCATTAACCTGAATATTGGCAAGCACACCGGACATCAGCGTGATGCTGTGTCCCAGCGTAAACAGGCTGACGTACAGCAGTACTTCGCGGCTACGATAGAGAAAGAAAATCACCCCAACCAGAAACAGCAGATGATCGTAACCTGTGATCATGTGCTTAGCGCCGATGTACAGGAACGGTACAAACTGAACGCCGGTGTTCTGCTGTAAGAAGGTGCGGGTGTTGTCATCAACGCCGTGCGCCAGTGCCAGCGTGCTGGCGAAAGCAAAAAGCAGCGCGACAGACCAGCGCCCCATCCGGGTGTTCATTACCGTGCTCATACGCGTCCTTTGTTGTCGTTACGATGCACCAGGCGATAGAGCGCCGGAATCACAAACAGAGTCAGCAGGGTCGATGAAATCACACCGCCAATCACCACTGTTGCCAGTGGTCGCTGTACTTCTGAGCCGATGCCGGTGTTAAGCGCCATGGGCACAAAGCCAAGAGATGCCACCAGCGCCGTGGTAATTACCGGGCGCAGACGCGTCAGTGCCCCTTCAATGATAGCCTGTTCCAGCCCAGTGCCCGCACGTTGCAGTTCACGGATAAAGGACACCATCACCAGCGCATTGAGAATGGCGATGCCCGACAGCGCGATAAAGCCAACCGCTGCCGAAATGGAAAACGGAATATCCCGCAGCGTCAGGGCCAGTACCCCCCCCGTCAGTGCCAGCGGCACCCCAGCGAAGATCACCAGCGCATCGCGTACTGAGCCCAGTGCCAGAATCAGCAGACCGACAATCATCACCAGCGTCAGTGGTACCACAATCATCAGACGCTCAGACGCCGATTGCAGCTTCTGATAGGTACCGCCGTATTCAATCCAGTAGCCTGCAGGCACGTCGAGATCTTCACCGACGGCGGCGCGAACGTCGTCAACAAAACTGCCAAGATCACGACCCCGGACGTTGGCAGTGACAACTAAACGACGCTTGCCGTTTTCACGGTTAACCTGATTAACCCCCATGTTTTCGGTCAGGGTGACCAGCTCCTGCAATGGAACGACGCGACTGCCATCGTCTCCTTCGCCTACCGTCACCGGCAGATACTTCAGGCCATCAATGTCTGTACGCTCTGACTCCGGCAGGCGCACAACGATATCGGCACGACGGTCGCCTTCAAACAGGGTACCGGCAACGTCGCCACCCAACGCTGTGGCCAACTGATCCTGCAGTTGCTGGCGGCTGATGCCGTGACGACGCAGTGCGGCATCATCAGGAATAAACTCCAGTAATGGCAGGCCCGTGACCTGTTCCATCTGGATGTCCACTGCTCCATCGACCCCGGCAACAATGCCTTCAAGCGATTCACCAAGTGCAGCAAGCGTCTCCAGATCATCACCAAAAATTTTGATCGCGACTTCAGCACGCACACCCGCTAACAGCTCGTTAAAGCGCATCTGAATAGGTTGCAGGAACTCATAGCGGTTTCCGGGAATGGTCGCCACCAGAGCTTCCAGCTCGGCCACCACCTGCTGCTTGGTTTTATCCGGGTCAGGCCACTGGTCTCGCGGCTTAAGGATAATAAAGTTATCCGCGACACTCGGCGGCACCGCATCGGTAGCGACGTCGGCGGTGCCGATTTTGGCGAACACACGCTCGACTTCCGGTAACTCTTTGATGCGTGCTTCGAGGGTTTCCTGCAGGGCAATCGCCTGACTCAGCGATGTGCCCGGTATGCGCAGGGCGTGCATGGCGATATCGCCTTCATCCAGGTTTGGTGCGAATTCACTTCCTAAACGCGTCGCCTGCCAGACACTGAGAGTGACCAGCACCACAGCAATCAGCACCACCAGCTGGCGCACTTTCAGTACGCCGCGCAGCAGTGGCTGATATACCCGGCTCAGCCCGGACACGACAGGGTTATGCTTTTCCTGCACAGGGCCACGGAACAGCAGCGCGACCGCCGCCGGAACAAAGGTCACCGACAACAGGATGGCACTCATCAGCGCGATGACCACAGTAATGGCCATTGGGTGGAACATCTTGCCTTCGACCCCTTCGAGGGCAAAAATCGGCGCGTACACGGCGGTGATAATAAACACACCAAACAATGCCGGGCGGATGACTTCCCGCGTGGCTTCGAACACCAGATTCAGGCGCTCCCGTAACGGCAGCACGGATGGGCTTTGTGCGGAATGCTGGCTCAGACGACGCAGGCAGTTCTCGACAATAATGATGGCACCATCGACCAGCAGGCCGAAGTCCAGCGCACCCAGACTCATCAGGTTGGCACTGACCCGTGTCTGCACCATACCGGTAAAGGTCATCAGCATCGCCAATGGAATCACCAACGCCGTCAGAATCGCAGCGCGGATATTGCCCAGCATCAGAAACAGAATCACGATCACCAGCAACGCACCTTCGGTGAGGTTCATGGTGACAGTGTCCAGCGTTTTCTCCACCAGTCCGGTGCGGTCGTAGGCGGCGCTGGCGACAATCCCCTCAGGCAAAGAGGCGTTAATCTCGGCGAGCTTTTCACCAACGGCACTGGCGACGGTGCGGCTGTTCTCGCCGACCAGCATAAACACCGTACTCATCACCACTTCGCGGCCATTCTGGGTCGCGGCGCCGGTACGCAGACCATGACCTATGGTGACGTCGGCCACGTCACTGACCAGCACCGTTTTACCGGCGCTGGCAGTGACGACGATATTGGCAATATCCTCAGCCTGTTGCGCCTGCCCCGGAATACGCATCAACCACTGAGCGCCGTTGCGCTCAACAAACCCGGCACCGCGGTTATCGTTGTTGGCGCGGATGGCGTCGACAATATCGCTGCTGCTGATGCCCATGGCCAGCATGCGCTGCGGGCGCATCTGCACCACAACTTCACGCTCGTAACCGCCAATCGGGTTGACCTCGACCACGCCCTTCACCTGCATCAGCTGCGGACGGATGATCCAGTCGTGCACACTGCGCAGATCCATCGGCGTCACTGCAGTGCCATCAGCATTCAGAGCACCCGGTTCGGCATCGACGGTGAACATAAAGATTTCACCCAGGCCCGTGGCTATCGGGCCAAGCTCCGGTTGCAGACCTGCAGGCAGACGACCAGAGGCGGATGTCATGCGCTCGCCGACCAGCTGGCGGGCAAAGTAGACATCGGTGTCGTCGCTGAAAATTGCGATCACCTGTGACAGACCGTAGCGCGACACCGAGCGGGTGTATTCCAGACCCGGCAGGCCCGCCAGCGCGGTTTCCAGCGGATAGGTAATACGTTGCTCAACTTCGAGCGGGGTATAGCCCGACGCCTCGGTATTGATCATCACCTGCACATTGGTGATGTCGGGTACGGCATCAATCGGCAGGCGGTTAAAGTTCCATAGCCCCAGCACGGCGACTGCGGCGACAATGGCCATCACCAGTCCGCGACGGGCAATGGCCAGTTTTATCAATGCGTCCAACATGGCGGAATCCCGTATCAGTGATCGTGTGAAGCGCCGGACTTCTCGATGTCGGCTTTGATAATGAAGCTGTTTTCAGTGACGTATTCGGTGCCCGCTGCCAGACCACCCAGCACTTCAATCCACTCGCCTGCGGCCTGACCCAGTTCCAGCATGCGTACTTCGTACTGATCGCCGACTTTGGCGTACACCACGGTAAAGTCACGGAAGGCCTGCAGACCGGAGCGCTTGACCGCCAACTCCACTGTGCGGGTCTCTGTTTCAATCTCGGCACTGATGCGCATTCCCGCTGCGAACTGACCGTCACGGTTGTCGACCGTAGCACGCCACAGACGGGACTGATCCGCCTGAACGTCCGGGTATGCGGCAGTCAGGGTGGTGCTTGTCTTAAGCTCAGTACCTGGCACCGTAATAGTCACCTGTGCGCCGCGTTTTACTGCGCTCCAGTCTTTTGGATAGACAGCCAGCTCAGCCTGAAGCGCACTGTTGTCCTGCAAGGTCAGCAGGGTCCGGCCCGCCGTCTGTTCGCCGGCGGCACTGGTTACATGACTGACGGTGCCCGCCGACGGCGCGCGCACGACGTAGGTTTTCAGGCTTTCGTTGCTTTCAATGGTCAGCAGTTCTGTGCCCGCCTGTACGGCCTGCCCTTCACGCACATGAACGGTACGGATTTCACCGTCAAACCGTGCACTGATGTTACGCTCGCTGCCCGGTACGGCCGTTAAAGTACCCCATACCGGCGTCTGAATATGCAATGTCGCCGGTCCTGCGGTTTCAGTGGCAATGCCCATGGCCTCGGCCACCGGATCAGCGATCTGGGTGCGGCCCTCGAAGTTGTCGTAACTCCAGTGGTACTTTTTACCTGAGTGTTCAGCCTGAATATCCACGACAAAGGAGTGCGGTTCGTAGATTTCCATATCGCCGCGTAAATAATCACCTTCAGCGTGGAAGTTAATGGTATCCGTACCATCGCCGAGGCGGATCAGGCGCACCGTCAGTTGCAAATCCTGCGGGGCAATCGCATTGCCCGCGAGTGTTGTCCAGACGCGGAACTCAGGTGGCACGCCGGTTTCGAAAATCGCCAGCTCTAAAGCGAAATCACCGTCCCGCAGCATCCGTCCACGATGTGGCCCTTTCTCTGGTTCAGCTTCGGCGGCCTCGGCGGCGGCCTGGGCATGAACGACAGGGCTTAACAGTACTGACCCCGTCATCAGGGTCAGTGCCGTCACCGTCAACATCGAGAGCAGTGGTAACTTTGCCAGAGCAGAGCCAGAAATCACTATTAGGGGTTTCATTATGGTGTCCTCAGAAATAAGTGGCCTGGCCGGTCAGGCGCTGTAATTCGATCCACTGCAGCTGCAGGGCTTCTGCTTCATCAAGCAAACGCTCGCGCGCACTCAGCCATTGCTGGCGTGCGTTGTCCCATTGCAAGTAGTCCAGCTGACCTCGCTCATAGGCCTGCAGGGCCTGCTGGCGGCCTGTATCCAGAGCCGGAAGAATGGTGCCAGTGAGAGTGTCGATCACATGCTGGCTGTGCTCCAGCTCGATCAGCAGGGTGCGGGCTTCCACTTCAAGAGCCCGAAGCACTGCCCGGGCAGACAGCGCCTGCTGTTGTTCCCGTGCGCTGGCAGAGCGTTGATAGGCACTGGTCCGGTTCTGGTTACCCAGCGGGATACTGACCTGACCGATCAAAGCGTAATCGCCGGTGGCTTCATGGCGTCGAACGCCTGCTCCTACCGTCCAGGGTGTTTTTGCTTCGGCACCGGCTAACTGACCATCGGCGCTGAAGAGCTGCTGTTCCGCCAGTGCGACGGTAACAGCCGGTGTATCGGTGAGGCTTGCCAGGATGTCGTCTGTCTCCGGAACCGTCCGCGTCTGCTGCAGATCGCCTGCTGACCTGAGTGTCGGATCAGATTGTCCCCACTGCGCAGATAAACGGAGTGACAGGGAAATAAGGCGGTGTTCATACTCTTCAACGGCCAGCGCCCTTTCTGCGAGACGTGTCTGCACCAGCATCAGATCCGTGATGGGTGCCCTGCCCGCATCCGCCCGGCGCTGAACGATATCCAGTAATTTCTGTTCATCCTCCAGCGACTCCTGCGCGAGCTTCAGGCGCTGCTGATCCGCCAGCATGGCAATAAATAAACTCGCCGTTTCCGCTTTGAGTTCAGCCACCTGCTGACCCTGCTGCGCATTCAACAGACGCTGCTGAGCATCAGCGCGCAGCGACCGGGCGCGCATCTGATCCCCTTCCAGCTGCCAGCGCACACTCAATGTGGTCTGCATGGCATCGATGCCGGAATACTCATCGGTGCCGAAGGCATCTTCGACGCTGAGATCCAGTTCCGGTGACTGGCGCAGTCCGGCAATGTCAGAGCGGGCCTGCTGGTCCTGCTGGCGGTAGGTCCAGACGGCCATCTCAGGATGCTGCTGAAGGGTGCGGTCGATGGCCTCAGACAGATCAATAGCCTGTTCTGCGAACACAGGACTTACTGCTGCAATCAGCAAGGTCAGACCGGTTAAAAACCGACTGGCAATCGGTTTTTTAACTGTTAAGTCATAGAATTTCATACGTGGCATAACGTACTCACTGAAAATTATGAGTGAATCAGAAAGAGGTCAAACAGATGGTGCAAAGCATCCATGGCGCTGAGAGCGGACAGGGCCATCAGCAACAGAGCGAGCAACACAAGAAGCTGGAGCCCGCGCGATGGCCGTGTCGGTTCCAACAGTTCATAAACCCGCTCCGTTAATTGTTGGCGGGCGATAAATGCCGCCTGTCCGGGAAGCGTCTGAGCGTGTCGCAAGCGTGCCACCTGCACCAGAGTCTGAGCAATACTGGCTGCGTCATGATGCTGTTTTACTGCAGCATCGGCGAGTTGTTCGGTAACCAGACTGAAACGGCTGATCAGTGGTTTAGCGGCAAGATCAGGCAGCACCGCTGTCATCAGCGTCAGCAGCAAGCGCAGAAGATTATCCCGCGCCCGCAGGTGGGCCTGTTCATGTGCCAGAATAACGGACTGCTGGTTTTGACTGGTCTGCTCCAGCAAACCCTGAGATAAAAGAATACGGGAGTGGACGAAACCCGTGGTCATGGCGACCGCTTCACGGGTCGGGAGCACGCGGAATCCGTCGTTCTGGCCCGCCACCGTTTCACTCAGCAACAACCGGATCTGACTCATTAAACGCCAGTGCTTAAAAAGAAACTGGCCACAACGTAGCGACAGCCACAGCGCTGCCGTGCTGAGAATCCAGCCATGCCAACCCGTAAATTCAAATACATCGGCGTGATGCCAGTGCAGTGAACCCAACAGACCCTCGGCAACCCCGAACGCATCCGGTGTCAGGGCTATACCCTGCAGTAAGACAAGGGCAGTCAGGGCCCATGGCATACATGCCCAGCCCAGCAGAATCCACTTCTGTTCAGCGGGAGCCAGCCGCCGGATAGCCCGAAGAAACACAGGCCCCGTGAGACTCTGCAGGGTGATGACGGCGAATCCCAGCAAAGCAGAAAGACTCAGAAGATTCAGCCAGTGCGCAGCCGTACCCACGATCATGACGGCTCCTGAGATTGGCTGCGGTGCTGGCGGATCAGTGCTTCGAGCCGGTCCAGCTCTTCATCACCCAGGTCAGCAGACAGAGACACAAAAGCGGCCATCAGCGAGTCACTGCCCTGACGGACAAAATCACTGGTGATATCGCGGATCAGGCGGGCAATCAGTTCGCTGCGGTCAAGGCGCGGACGGTAAATAAAAGCGTGGCCCAGCTTACTGCGGCTGAGCAGCTGCTTTTTGTAAAGGCGGTCGAGCGTACTCTGAATCGTATTCAGTGAGCGGCCTTGAGCTTCGCCCAGTGCGGCGTGAATCTGTTTGGCATCGGCCTCTCCGGTTGTCCAGAGTTGGTTCAGCACCTGTTTTTCCAGCTCACCAAGAATCATCATCTTTCCAGAATTATGAATGAGGCATACACTGCCACAGTAAAAACCGATCGACAATCGGTTTTTGCTGTTTCATCGTCCATACCTGTCTATGATTCCAATAACGGCAGGCTGCTTATCATCTCAGAGGTCTCTATGTTCAGCGTTCTGCGTTACCGGGTTTACCGCCACCTGTTTGCTGCTCAGGTTATTTCACTGCTGGGAACCGGGCTGGCGACCGTAGCGCTTAGCCTGATGGCGTTTGATCTTGCGCCTGAGGATGCCGGTCAGGTGCTGGCCACTGCGCTGACCATCAAAATGCTCGCTTATGTGTTTGTCTCCCCGCTTCTGGCCGCGCTGTTTCAGGGAAAAGCCCGCCGACCTATGCTGGTCGGGCTCGACATTCTGAGAGCACTGACGGCCTTAAGCCTGCCTTTTCTCACTGAGATCTGGCACATCTATGCCGTGATTTTTATTCTGCAGAGCAGTTCTGCCGGATTTACTCCGTTGTTTCAGGCGACCATCCCCGATGTGCTCACCGACGAGCGCGACTACACCAAGGCACTGGCGTTATCGCGTATGGCGTATGACATGGAAAGTCTGGTCAGCCCCATGCTGGCGGCGGCACTGCTGCTGCTTACCTCATGGCATGGCCTGTTTTTCGGTACGACTTTGGGGTTTATTGCCTCCGCGGCTCTGGTTCTGTCTGTAACTTTGCCACGTAACCTGCCTGCCACGGCTTCAGGATGGACGGATCGTCTGACGAAGGGCGGACGGATCTATCTGTTCACCCCACGTCTGCGCGGCCTGCTGCTGCTCAATGTGGCCACAGCCATGGGGGGCGCTATGGTGTTTGTGAATACCGTGGTGCTGGTGCAGGGGCAGTTCGGTCTGAGCGGAGAAGATACCGCACTGGCACTCGCCGCGTTCGGGACAGGCTCCATGCTGATGGCGCTGAATTTGCCGCGTCTGCTAGATCACATCAGTGAACGCAGCGTGATGCTCAGTGGCCTGTTGCTGCTTATGGTGGCACAGCTGGCCGGGACTCAGATCAGCGGCTATTACAGCCTCATGGCCATCTGGCTGCTGATGGGCGGTGGCTATTCATTGGTACAGACACCAATCAGCAAAGTTCTGGTGCGCTCGGCCAGCCAGAGCGACCGGCCTGAGTTGTTTGCCGCCCATTTTTCTCTGTCACACGCCGGATGGATGCTGGCCTACCCTATGGCAGGCTGGCTGCTGACAGAGTTTGTCGTCTCAACGGCCTTCCTGATACTGGCCGGGGCTTCTCTTCTGGGGTTGGTTCTTACCTGGTTCATGTGGCCCACTGAAGAAAGAGCTTCGCTGGTTCACAGCCATGAAGGTATGGATCATGATCATGACCACCTCAAGGAATTCGGCCAGAATCCGCAACACAGTCACCCGTATGTGATTGATGCCTTGCATGCGAAGTGGCCGAGATAAAGAGAAAAGACGTACAAGAGATGATCTGGAGGCCGGAATTGTGGATGTACGGTCAGGCCTTTGCTGTCATTGCGAGCAACAGCGAAGCAATCCAGAAAGTTTCAACATCTGAAATGATGTTTTTGTTTACGCTCCTGGGAGGATGCCGTCCTCCCGGGCGCGAAAATAAATACCATTCTATGATCAGAACTGGTTCATAATCAGAACCGGTTCTGGGTTACTTCGCTTCTGCTCGCTATGAAGACCTCAAACCAACATCAAGGGCTAAGCAGCCAAACCTTACAGCCCAGCCGCTAACTCACTCGCCTGCTTGATCGCCCGCTTGGCATCCAGTTCACCCGCCAGTTCAGCACCACCGATCAGGTGGGCAGTCACCTGCTGACTGTCTTTCAGTTGCTCAAACAGTTCATTCACCGACACCTGACCGGCACAGATCACGACGTTATCCACCGGCAATACACGTTGCTCACTCTGTTCGCCCTTGGTGACTGTGATGTGCAGTCCTTCATCGTCGATTTTGTCGTAGCTGCAGCCACCGATCATTTCGACCTTCTTCATCTTCAGTACAGCGCGGTGCACCCAGCCGGTGGTCTTATTCAGGCCTTTACCGAAAGAGCTGGTCTTACGCTGCAGCAGGTAGAGTTTGCGGTGTGACGGTTCCATATCCGCACTGGTCAGACCACCGCGGTTGTCGCTGTTCAGGTCCACACCCCACTCTTTCATCCAGGCGGCGGTATCCAGCGTGGTGGAAACGCCTTCGTGTGCGAGGTATTCGCCCACATCAAAGCCGATGCCACCGGCGCCCATAATGGCCACACTCTGACCCAGCTTCAGTTCTTTGCTGAGCAGCTCCTGATAGGTCACGACCTTCGGATGATCAATGCCTTCAATTTTTGGCACACGGGGAGCAACACCAGTCGCCACCACAACGTCATCAAAACCGCCCTCTTCCAGCTCTTTGGCGGTAACCGTGGTGTTCAGCTTCAGCTCAATACCAAGCTTGCTGATCATGGTATTGAAGTAGCGGATGGTCTCTTTGAATTCTTCTTTGCCCGGAATCTTCGAGGCGTAGTTAAACTGCCCACCGATCTCAGAGCGGCCTTCAAACAGCGTCACCTTGTGGCCACGTTCCGCGGCGACCACCGCACAGGACAGGCCCGCCGGGCCCGCACCCACGATGGCAATCTTTTTGGCCTTGCTGACAGGCTCGTAGCGCAGCTTGGTCTCGTTACAGGCGCGCGGGTTCACCAGGCAGGAGGAACGCTTGCCGGCAAAGGTATGGTCAAGACACGCCTGGTTACAGGCAATACAGGTGTTGATCTCATCCGCACGACCAGCAGCGGCTTTATTCACCCATTCGGAATCCGCCAGCATGGGTCGCGCCATAGAAATCATATCGGCCTTGCCGGAGGCCAGAATCTCTTCGGCAGTATCCGGCATATTAATACGGTTGGAAGCCACCACAGGGATGCTGACTTCCGCTTTCACTTTGGCAGTAGCCTCAACAAAGGCTCCGCGCGGCACGGAGGTTACGATGGTCGGAATCCGCGCTTCGTGCCAGCCGATACCGGTGTTAAAGATGGTCACACCGGCGGCCTCAAGGGCTTTGGCCAGCTGAATAATTTCTTCATGGGTCGAGCCTTCTTCCACCAGATCCAGCATGGACAGACGGAACATGACGATAAAATCACTGCCGACCGCCTGACGCACAGCCTTAACCACTTCTACCGGGAAACGCATGCGGTTTTCATAGGAACCACCCCATTCGTCCGTCCGCTTGTTGGTGCGGGCGTTCAGCATCTGGGTTATGAAATAGCCTTCCGAGCCCATGATCTCGACACCATCATAGCCGCCTTTCTGGGCCAGTTTTGCTGCCTTGGCGTAGTGTTCGATGGTTTTGTAGATTTGCTTTGTGCTCAGCTCCCGCGGCTTGAACGGATTGATCGGTGCCTGAATTGGGGATGGTCCGACATTGAAAGGTGTATAACCATAGCGCCCGGCGTGCAGCAACTGCAGCAGAATCTTGCCATCGGCTTCATGCACGGCATTGGTGACCTTTTTATGGAAAGGAACCTGCCAGCTGCTCATCATTTTCGAACCGAACGGCATCAGGTCGCCCGCACGGTTAGGCGAGAAGCCACCGGTTACCATCAACGCCACACCACCCCGGGCACGTTCTGCAAAGTATTCCGCCAGTTCACCGAAGTGCCACATACGGTCTTCCAGGCCAGTGTGCATCGAACCCATCATGACGCGGTTTTTCAGCGTTGTGAAACCCAGATCCAGTGGTTCAAAGAGGTGCGGGTAAGCGGTCATTGTATTTTTCCCTGTTCGGTTTCCGGCCCTGGGCCGCATTCAGTGTATGCAGCCAGTGTAACCCTGTTACCGTCAAAATAAATAACCCTGAATTGCAGAAAAGTAACCCTGAATAACAAATATATCTGAATACCGGGCTGTGCACTTATCTTGTGAGGGACTTCGGTTAATCAGCAGGTAGACGGGTTTCCTGTGGCAGCGACACGGACTTCCAGGAGAAAGCCCGTCTGCCGGATGCGATGCAGGATGCTCTCCTTACGCGGAAAGTGGATACCAGAGGCATCATCCTGTTTGCCAACGGACACCTGAAAAGCCTGCTGCAGCGTGGCCCCAAAGTCTGACAGGTAAGACAGGTCTGGCATAAGTCCTGGACATTCTGGCCGCGGACCCGCATGGTTCGGGGTAACCGGGTGTCGCAGAAAGACCAGTTTGTCGAACAGCTGTTCCGGCAATCCCAGCCACCCATCGGGCAATTATTGATTCATATCAAAGCCTTGTGCAGAATCACCCTACCCCTTTCGACTGATTACCGGTGATCCCGGTAACGACCAACTAACAAAAACGACGGCCTGAATTAATAATGACCCCGACTTATTTCAAGCGAATTTCACTTCTGCTCATCCCTTTCCTGACACTTGGCCTGATGGCCTGTTCCAAAGGCGACAGCAAAAGCCAGGTAGAACTCGGCAACGAGCAAAGCATCCTTCATTTAGGCAACGGCACCGAAATCTCTGATGTTGACCCCCACATCACCACCGGCATGCCGGAATACCATATCCAGATGGCCCTGTTCGAAGGCCTGGTCGCCAAAGACCCGAAAACGCTTGAAATCATTCCCGCTGTCGCTGAAAGCTGGACCGTCTCCGAAGATGGCACCACATACACCTTCAAAATCCGTGATAACGCCAAATGGTCGGATGGCGATGCGCTGACCGCTCAGGATTTTGTCTACTCCTATCACCGCGCCATGATGCCGGCTCTGGGTAACCAATACGCGTACTCGCTCTATATCCTTGAGAACGCAGAAGCTTTCCACAAGGGCGAGATCAGCGATTTCAGTCAGGTCGGTATTCATGCCATCGACGACAAGACCCTCGAATTCAAACTCATTGCCCCCGTTCCTTACTTCCTCAAACTGCTGGATCACCACAGCATGTTCCCAGTGCAGCAGAAGACTGTTGAGAAGTTTGGTGCCATGGACGAGCGCGGTACCAAATGGACCCGTGCTGAGAACTTCGTCGGTAATGGTGCCTACACCATCAAAGAGTGGACCCCGAACAAAATCTTTATCGCCGAGAAAAACCCGAATTACTGGGATGCCGATAACGTGAGCATCCAGCAGATCTACTTCTACCCGGTTGAACTGGCCACCACGGAAGAACGCATGTTCCGCGCCGGTCAGCTGCACATGACCAACGATGTTCCGCTTGAAAAGTTTGCTGAGTACAAGACCGATGCACCGGACATGCTTTACACCGCACCCTATTACGGTACTTACTTCTACCGTTTTAACACTGAAAACGAAGCCCTGAAAGACGTCCGCGTACGTAAAGCCCTGGCCATGGCGCTGGACCGCAAAGCCATTACTGAGCGCGTGACCAAAAGTGGTGAAGTTCCGGCATACGCCCTGACCCCGCCGGACGATTACGGCTACAAAGCCCTTGCTGCGATTGAATACAACCCGGAAAAAGCCCGCGAGCTGCTGGCTGAAGCTGGCTATCCGGGCGGTGAAGGCATCCCGGCTCTGGAACTCATGTACAACACGCTGGAGTCCCACAAGAAGATCGCTCTGGCTGTACAACAGATGTGGAAAACCGAACTCGGTGTCGACGTCACCCTGCAGAACCAGGAATGGAAGGTCTACCTCGACCGGGAGCGTACCGGTAACTTCCAGATTTCACGCGCCGCCTGGATTGGTGATTACCTCGACCCGAGTACCTTCCTTGAGATGTTCGTCACCGACGGTGGTAACAACAAAACCAACTGGGGTAACGCCCGGTATGACGAGCTGATCAACATGGCCGCGAACACCGGCGATCTGGACAAACGTTTTGAATACTTCCAGGAAGCGGACCAGATTCTGGTCGACGAAGTACCCATCATCCCGGTGTACTACTACGCTTCCAAGCACCTTGTGCACCCATCACTCAAAGGCATCAACACCAACGTGATGGACTACAAGCCCTACAAGTACATGACACTGGTTCCAGAAAGTGGCGCTGCTGAATAAGCGCCAACCACAACCCGGTTATCAGAGAGTCCCATGACAAAATTCATATTCAGCAGGGTCGCCCAGGCGGTCCCTGTGATCTTTATTGTAATCACCCTCACCTTCTTTATGGTGCGGGCAGCCCCGGGCGGCCCCTTTGATGCCGACCGTGCTGCACCACCGGAAGTGATCGCGGCACTCAATGCCAAATACAACCTGGATGCCCCTCTGTACGAGCAGTTTTTCTCCTACCTTGGAGACATGTTGCACGGAGACCTTGGACCGTCCTTCAAATACCCCGGCCGTTCAGTCAACGAGATGATTGCCGGTGGTTTCCCGGTGACGCTGGAACTGGCCACCTACGCCATCCTGCTGGCCATGCTGATCGGTATTCCCATCGGCATCGTTGCTGCCCTCAATACCAATACCGCCAAAGACTACCTGCCCATGTCGTTTGCCATGCTGGGGATCTGTCTGCCGTCGTTCGTACTCGGGCCTATGCTGATTCTGATCTTCGGTATCTGGCTGGAAATGCTGCCGGTATCCGGCTGGGGCCAGACACCGGGGGATAAAATCCTGCCGGCCATTACGCTGGGCTCCACCTACGCTGCTTATATCGCACGGATTACCCGTGGCGGCATGCTGGAGATCCTGTCACAGGACTACATCCGCACCGCCCGAGCCAAAGGCCTCAGTACACCGCGGATTGTGATCGTACACGCCCTGCGTGGTGGTATCACACCAGTGATCAGCTTCCTTGGCCCAGCCATCGCGGGCCTGATTGCCGGTTCCTTCGTGGTCGAAAGTATTTTCCAGATCCCGGGTCTGGGTCGTTTCTACATTCAGGCTGCCTTCAACCGTGACTACACCATGGTTCTGGGCACCACTATTTTCTTCTCGGTTCTTATTGTGATTTTCAATCTGCTGGCTGACCTGTTGCTGGTCTGGCTGAATCCGCGTCTGCGTGGAGGTAAGTCATGAGCACTGCTGAAACTGTTCAGGTCGAATCCGGAAGCTCCCTCTGGCACGACGCGGGCGTCCGTCTGCGTAAAAACAAAATGGCCATGCTGGGGCTGATTTTTCTGGTGTTTATCGCGGTTGTCGCTCTGCTGACCCCATGGATTGCACCTTATTCTTACGAAGCCCAGGATCTGTATCTGGGTGCCACACCGCCGTCGGCTGAACACTGGCTGGGGACCGATACACTGGGCCGCGACCAGTTGACCCGCCTGATGTATGGCAGCCGCGTGTCGCTGATGGTGGGCCTGGTGGCCACCACCGTGGCTCTGCTGATCGGTGTGCTCTGGGGCACTACCGCCGGGTATCTCGGTGGTAAAACCGACTCCGTGATGATGCGTATCGTGGATGTGCTCTACGCCCTGCCGTTCGCCATCTTCATCGTACTGCTGACCGTGATCTTCGGCCGTTCCATGCTGCTGCTGTTCATCGCCATCGGCGCGGTGGAATGGCTGACCATGGCCCGTATCATCCGCGGTCAGGTACTGGGCCTGCGCCGTCAGGAGTTTGTTGAAGCGGCTATTTCCATTGGCCTTACCCGCTGGCAGATCATTACCCGTCATCTGATCCCTAATGCGCTGGGGCCGATCATTGTCTACACCACCCTGACCATCCCGAGCGTGATTCTGCTGGAATCCTTTTTAAGCTTCCTCGGTCTGGGTGTGCAGGCGCCGATGTCCTCCTGGGGCTCGCTGATTTCCAACGGTGTTGAAACCATGGAAGAGTATCCCTGGCTGCTCGTCTACCCCGGTCTGACGCTGTCGATCACCCTTTTCTCCCTTAACTTCCTCGGTGATGGCCTGCGTGATGCGCTGGATCCGAAAGCGTCCAAAGACTGAGGAGAGAAATCATGAGTTTGTTAACTGTTAAAGACCTGCGTGTTTCCTTCCAGACCCGTAACGGCAAGCAGGAAGCCGTCAAAGGCGTAAGTTTCGAGCTGAACGAAGGCGAGATTCTCGGCATCGTTGGCGAATCCGGCTCCGGTAAATCCGTCACCTGCTACAGCCTGCTGGGTCTGATTCCCATGCCGCCGGGTGTGATTGAAAGTGGCGAGGCCCTGTACGATGGTCAGGATCTGCTCAAGCTGAACGAGAAAGCCCTGCGTCAGCTGCGTGGTCGTAAGATCAACATGATCTTCCAGGACCCGATGACCGCCCTGAACCCCTATATGACCGTCGCCAAACAAATCATTGAAGCGATTCTGGTACATGAAAAAATCGGCAAGAAAGAAGCGCGGCAACGCGCCATCAAGGCATTGGAAGAAGTGGGCATTGTCCGCGCAGCTGAACGTGTCGACAGCTATCCGCACGAATTTTCCGGCGGCATGCGCCAGCGTGTGATGATCGCGATGGCATTGGCCACAGAACCGGACATCCTGATTGCCGACGAGCCGACCACGGCACTGGACGTGACGATTCAGAAGCAGATCCTCGATCTGCTGCATCAGATTCAGAAGCGCCGTAAGCTGTCGATCATTTTCATCACCCACGATCTGGCTGTCATCCATGCGCTGGCGCACCGTCTGATCGTGATGGAAAAAGGTCATATCGTTGAGCAGGGCGTGGCTAAAGACGTGTTCGCCAACCCTCAGCACCCCTATACCCAGAAGCTGCTGTCGGCGGTTCCGGATTCGTCGAAACCCGCCGAATACAAGCTGGCCGAAGAACACGCACTGTTACAGGTGAAAAACCTGCGCACTGTGTTCCGTAAAACCCATGGCCCTTTCTGGGACCGTAAGACCGAAGAAACCATCGCCGTTAACAACATCAGCCTCGACATTCACTATGGTGAAATTCTCGGTCTGGTGGGTGAATCGGGTTCAGGTAAGTCGACCTTCGGGCGTTCGATCATGCGTCTGGTCGACACCGAAGGCGGTGAGGTCAACCTCGCCGGACGCGACCTGCTGAAACTGCATAATCAGGAACTGAAACACGCGCGCCGTGATTTCCAGATGATCTTCCAGGACCCGTATGCCTCTCTGAACCCGCGGATGACGGTATTTGATACCCTGGCCGAGCCCCTTCTGACACATCAAATCGTGCCAAAGAAAGAGTTACTGCCAACCATTAACCGGCTGATGGATGAGGTCGGACTTGACCGGCGTTTTATCCGCAAATACCCGCACGAGTTCTCCGGCGGACAACGTCAGCGGATTGCAATTGCGCGGGCGATATCCGTAAAACCTAAACTGATTATTGCCGATGAACCTGTCTCTGCACTGGATGTCACGATTCAGGCACAGGTACTCGATCTGCTGCTGAAACTGACCAAAGATCATGGCATCACCATGCTCTTCATCTCCCATGATCTCTCGGTTGTACGCTATTTGTGCGACCGCGTTGCCGTGATGCAACACGGTAATCTGCTGGAGCTTGATGAGACCGAAAAGCTCTATGCAGACCCGCAGAACGGCTACACCCGCAAGTTGTTGTCGGCGATTCCCCGGATCGACGAAGCGTCCTGACGCTGCTCTGGCCAGAGGCAACTCTGGCCAGCCTCCTCTTCCTCATACTCCACGGCCATCAGACCCGTATTTCACTCTGCCTTTGTTCAATAAACAACCAATTTCCTTCCCGTTCACCATGGAATAAGTGGTAATTAATACTACTATTTAACTAGAAGACAGATTAAGCGTACTTATTAACGCCTAGCAGCACTGTGCGTAAATCACGAAATAACCTTACTATTTTCGAGGATATCCACATGTTCGGCCGGAAAGTCACTGAAACACCAGAGCAGATCGCTCTCCGCAAAGACGCACGAAACTTCCGTACTCTGTGCGAGAGCCTGGCGATGGCCGAACTTGCACCAGACCAGACCTTCATTGCGGTTAACGAGTCGTACGCCCGTATGTTTGGTCGCAGGAAACAGGAAATGGCCGGACAGAACTATTCGGTGAATTTCCATCCGGATGACCGCTCTTCCCCGGAAACCTCCAGTTTCTGGAAAAATCTTAAAGACGGTCAGAGCAAAAACGGTATCTTCCGCCGGGTAACCGGAGACAGCAAAGAAATCTGGATCTCGGCGACCTATACCCCCATCCGCGACGCAGAAGGCCGGATTGAGAAAATCATCAAGATCGCCAGTGACGTGACAGAGCTGTACCAAAGCAATGCCCGCAACGCCAACCTGATGAAAACCGCGGACCGTTCGATGGCCATTATCGAGTTTGACCTGGACTCAAAGGTTATCGGTGCCAATAAGAACTTCCTCGATACGATGGGATACTCGCTGGAAGAAATCCGCGGCAAGCACCATGAAATGTTCTGTGATCCTGACTTCCGCTCCAGCGAAGAATACCGACAGCTGTGGCGTAATCTGAAATCCGGTGAATTTGTTACCGGGCGCTTTAAACGCATCAATAAACTGGGTGAGGAAGTCTGGCTCGAAGCCTCATACAATCCGGTTCTGGACCCTAATGGCCGGGTCGTCAGCTTCGTGAAGTTTGCCACTGACATCACGGCAAGCGTCCTGCAGAACCGCAAAGAATCAGAAAGTGCGGCCAGTGCCTACCAGATTGCATCACGCACCAAGAAAGTCGCCGACCACGGTACCGAGGTTGTGCAGGAAGCCACCCGTGAAATGGAAAAAATCACCTCCGCGGTGACTCAATCGGCAGAAGTCATCGCAGTACTCGGCCAGCAGTCGGATGAGATTTCCTCCATCGTTAACACCATCCGTGGCATTGCCGATCAGACCAACCTGCTGGCACTGAATGCTGCGATCGAAGCCGCCCGGGCTGGTGATCAGGGACGGGGGTTTGCCGTGGTCGCCGATGAAGTCCGCCAGCTGGCCGCACGGACCAGTAATTCCACCGAAGAGATCTCCGGCATGATCAGTAAAATCCAGAGCGGCACCGGCAGTGCCATCGACAGCATGAGCCGCTGTAAATCCCAGGCCGAGCACGGCATGAGTCTGGCCAATCAGGCCGGTGAAGCCATTGTTGAAATCCGTAACGGTACTCAGGAAGCTCTGGACGCCGTCAGCATCTTTACCGATGCACTGAAAAAAGGCTGATTTTCTGCTAAACCCGGGCCTGGCAGCCTCTGCCGGACTTTTCTTTTCCGGGGGAATAAAGAAGCGCAGACTGTGAGTCTCATGGCAGGTTGCCACCACGAGGGGCTTGCAGGCGGCTTTATATCGGATGTGGGTCAGACATGTGTCATCTCTTCTGTATTGGAGAAAGAAATGACACAGAGTCCTGAGCGCTGGCACAGATATGTGGTTCTATTGTTACGCTGTCTATTCTTCAGCTGTATTAGTTCAGCCGGACAGATCCATGTTCTTTTCAACGGCAACGATACCCGTAACCATTTTATATTTTCACCTGACCTATGGCATCCAGAACATGCTTCGCACCCATCTGAATTCTGGCCATGACCTCACCCGCCTTATTGGATAGCACGAGTGCTTTTTCGGCTTTTTCTAAGCTGATTTCAATCTGCGACACCGAGTTTTCGGTGAGTTTTTTGTTATCACCAACCACCTGAATAATTTCTTCCGTCGCCTTACTGGTTCTCGAGGCCAGCTGTCTTACTTCGTCGGCCACGACGGCAAACCCGCGACCCTGTTCACCAGCACGTGCTGCCTCAATGGCTGCATTCAACGCCAATAAATTCGTTTGGTCTGCGATACCGCGAATACTCGCAACCAGATCAGATACCTTTATCGACTGAACATTCAGTTCAGAAATCCCTTCGTTGGCCTTACCCATTTGAGCAGTGAGTTCGTCCATGGTTGCGATCGTAGAGTTAACAACCTCTATACCTTCCAATGCATCCTCATCACTCTTTTTGGATACGTCATATGCCATTTTAGAGTTTTCTTTGTTTATTCTTTCACTTGTCATTTGCTTGGTAATGTCGGTCGCAAATTTAATGACTTTATAAAAATCACCGCTTTCTTTTCTGATCGGGTTGTAAGAGGCCTGCAGCCATACTTCGTTACCCTGCTGATCGATTCGTCTGAACCGTTTTGATATCATTTCGCCGGATCGCAGGCGCTTCCAGAAATCTTTGTATTCCTGTGTTTCGACTTCCTGAGGATCACAGAAAATCCTGTGATGTTTGCCCACAATCTGGTCGAGCTTATACTTCATGGTTTTCAGGAAATTTTCGTTTGCACTCAGTACGGTACCGTTTAAGTCAAACTCAATGATTGCAGACGATCGATCAATACCGGCCAGCATATCTTCCAGCTCTTTAGACTTAGAGATGGTACGTGTTAACTCGGCCAGAAATACGTCTACCCGAGTTTGACTGCCTTTCGCTGAAACCCTGGGCAGAATAAAGCCACGGTACCAGGCTTCTTCTCCGTTTTTCATTCTGAACTGCAATGCGCCATGCCAGTGGCGGCAATGTTGAATACTGTCGAACATCTCCTGGCAGTGCTTTTTAGCTAACGAGTCTTTGGATATAAAGTCTTTGATTTTTTTTCCTTCGATTTCAACTTCACCATATCCATAGGATTCCAGAAACCGGGCGTTGGTATTTATAATTGTTCCGTCGTTACTCAACGAGAGATAGAGCATATCTTCTTCCATGATTTTCTGACATGCACGGAAGGCGGATAACTCACGCTCTAACTCGGAGATCCTGTCTGACAATTTTTTACTGCTGCGCCACATGGAAACACTCCCTGCCTGAGACTATGTATTTCTGAAGTTTGCTGCTCTATTGGGCTGAGAACCCACCCGCATTGAAACCGAACAGCCACACATCAAGAAAGGTATTCACTGCTTTCTTTAACTTGAGGGTCTATGCGGAGATTGCGAAAGAGAAACGTCTGTATAATGTATAGATTATGTTCTTTAGTTCGTCTATTTCCGGGAAGAAAAGAGGCCTGAAAGAGAGATGGTTCCCTCCTGTCAGACTTAATGAGTGGTTATGTACGTCTGAATAGTACTAAGTTGCTATTCAGTCAGAGTCTGAATAAGCAACTGTACTTAATCACATAAAGTGGGGACACTAAATGAGAGGACCCAGCGTGAATGCTTCCGGAACCTTGCAACCCCGGACCTGCCCGAAGTTACTCTGCGTTCGCTCAGATGTGCCATGCGTGTAAATGACCAGGGTTCTGATTTCAGCAGTGCCAGTGGCATCACTCAGGTGGCTTTCACCACGACCAGCACCACGACCAGACAAAAGGAGCACGGCGTCCCGGGGTTTTGCCAGTGCTCTCTGTTATTAAGACGCCGAATCAGTCGTCACTGATCTCAATAGATGGCGCAGCACCGGAGTTCAGCTGCGCCAGTTCTGCCGCCATATGCCTCGCAGCGTGGCGGTACATCTGTGCTACTTCAGACATATCATCAAACGCCACCACCGGCACGCCATTATCCGACTGTTCACGGATGTGCTTCGCCAACGGCAAAGAACCCAGTACCTTAGTGTGATAACGCTCGGCCAGCGTCTCGGCTCCGTCTTCACCAAAGATATGTTCAGCATGGCCACAGTTGGAACAGATGTGCAGGCTCATGTTTTCTATCAGACCCAGCACCGGGATGTGCACCTTCTCAAACATCTCAATGCCTTTCTTCGCATCCGCCAGTGCCACATCCTGAGGCGTTGTGACCACCACAGCGCCACTGACCGGGAATTTCTGCGACATGGTCAGCTGAATGTCGCCGGTGCCCGGAGGCATGTCGATGATGAGATAGTCGAGCCCGCCCCACTGAGTCTGAGTCATAATCTGCAACAACGCTCCGGAGGCCATCGGACCACGCCAGACCATCGGCGTGCTTTCTGTCACCAGATACGCCATGGACATGGCTTTCACGCCATGCGCTTCAACCGGCACAAACCACTTGTTATCAATGGTCTCCGGGCGGGTGCCATCTTCAATTCCCAGCATGATGCCCTGACTCGGGCCGTAAATATCGGCGTCCAGCAGGCCGACCCTGGCGCCTTCCTTTGCCAGAGCCACCGCCAGGTTCACGGCCGTGGTGGATTTGCCCACCCCGCCCTTACCGGATGAAATGGCAATGATGTTCTTAACCTGTGCAATGGCTTCCTGCTCCGTCTGTGTATTGTGAGCCGTCACCTGCCAGCGCACGCTGACATCCGCGGAGGTGCAGCCTTCAACGTTCTCAACCGCAACCTGCAGCATCTGTGCAATACCCGTGGTCAGTGCACCTGCAGGGTAAGGCAGACAAACTGACACAGACACCTTGCCATCATGAACCTCGACACCTTGCACACAGCCACTGCTGACCAGATCAGACCCCAGATACGGGTCGTTATAGCCCTGCAGCGCCTGCTCTACCTGGGAAACATTCAACTCACTCACCACACACTCCGGATATCACTGAAAACACATCTGCAACAGCCGCCATTGTACTCCCGGCACTCCGGCAAGTCAGGCAGAGGTGGCAATTCGGGGATAAACAGGTCACATCCCCGGAGCAAGACCGCAGGCCACGGCCATTGCAACTTTTACAGACGGCTGTCTTCTGGAATAATACGCGCCCTGAATTTTAATGTGGGCGGTCTGTGGATTGCGCCCATGTCTACTCAACACAGCGGAGCGTCTGATGACGGAGTTACTGCTGATTCTGGTCAGCACCGTACTGGTCAACAATTTCGTACTGGTCCAGTTTCTGGGCCTGTGCCCCTTCATGGGAGTTTCCAACAAGCTGGAAACGGCCATTGGCATGGGCGCCGCTACGACGTTTGTACTGACTCTGGCCTCCGTCTGCAGTTATCTGGTGTACACCTGGCTGCTGGTGCCACTGGAACTGGAATGGCTGAAAACCATCAGCTTCATCATGGTTATTGCCGTGGTGGTGGGCTTCACAGAAATGGCACTGCGCAAAACCAGCCCGCTGCTGTACCGCGTACTCGGTATTTTCCTGCCGCTGATCACCACCAACTGTGCTGTGCTGGGCGTTGCTCTGCTGAACATCAAGCGTGACAACTCCTTTGTCGAATCCATTCTCTACGGCTTCGGTGCAGCGGTTGGTTTCTCGTTAGTGATGGTGCTGTTTGCTGCCATGCGTGAACGCATCGCCGTGGCGGATGTTCCCACTCCGTTTAAAGGTTCGGCCATTGCTATGGTAACCGCCGGGCTGATGTCGCTGGCGTTCCTCGGCTTTACCGGGCTGGTGAGTATCTGAGGCCGCTATGAGTACGATACTGATCGCCATTGGCCTGCTGACCGCCCTCGCCCTCGCCTTCGGTGCCCTGCTGGGTTTTGCCGCCGTACGCTTTAAAGTCGAAGGCAACCCGATTGTTGACCAGATCAACGACACCCTGCCGCAAACTCAATGTGGCCAGTGTGGCTACCCGGGCTGCAAACCCTACGCGGAAGCCATCGCGGGCGGTGAGAAAATCAACAAATGCCCGCCCGGTGGTGAATCCACCATTCAGGCGCTGGCAGACCTGCTGGGCGTAGAACCCGAACCCCTGGATGCTGAGCACGGTGCAGAGAAGGATGTGCCTACCGTAGCCGTTATCCGTGAAGACGAATGTATCGGCTGTACCAAGTGCATTCAGGCCTGCCCGGTGGATGCCATTCTCGGTGCGGCAAAACAGATGCACACCGTCATTGCCAGTGAGTGCACCGGCTGCGATCTGTGTGTCGAGCCCTGTCCGGTCGACTGCATCGACATGGTGCCTGTGGTGACCGACCGCAAGACCTGGTACTGGGAACCGCCGAAGCAGACGCTCGAACTCATTGCAACCGACCGTGAACAGCGGACACACGAGGGGGCGGCATGAACCTCATTCCTCTGAAGCCCGTGTCTCTGCACGACTTTGACGGCGGTATTCACCCGGCCGAAAACAAACATCAGTCAACCAGCCAGCCAATCCGGCCGGTGCCCCTGCCGGATGAACTGGTGCTGCCACTGTTACAACACATAGGCAATGCGGCAGTACCTGTGGTCAGCGTCGGCGATCAAGTGCTCAAAGGCCAGAAAATTGCGCTGGATCATGGCTTTGTCTCTGCCCCCCTGCACGCTCCTACTTCCGGCACGGTCAGTGCCATCGAAGACCGCCTGGTCCCGCATGCCTCCGGCCTGAGCGAACTCTGCATCGTGATTACACCGGATGGCAAAGACGAATGGACTGCCCACCAGAGCCTGGCGGCTGAACTTGGGCTCAGCAGCGCAGACGCTCTGCCGAAAGACGCGGTTCTGAGCCGTATCCGCGATTGTGGTATCGCCGGTATGGGCGGCGCGGGCTTCCCTACCTCGGTGAAACTGAACCCGGGCAACCGTCGCATTGATACCCTGGTTCTGAATGCCGCCGAGTGCGAGCCCTATATCACCTCCGACGACCTGCTGCTGCGTGAACGCGCTGCCTCTGTTGTGCGTGGCGCACAGATCATGCTTGACCTGCTGGATGCACCGCGTTGTCTGGTCGGTATTGAAGACAACAAGCCTGAAGCCGCTGCAGCACTGCAGGCTGCCATCGCTAACGCCGCTGAAAGCAGCCGCATTCTGGCTGTTGTCATTCCCACCAAGTACCCGTCCGGTGGTGAAAAGCAGCTGATCCAGATTCTCACCGGCCGTGAAGTACCCTCCGGCGGTATTCCGGCGGACGTGGGCATTGTCTGCCAGAACGTCGCCACTGCAGCTGCTGTAGCCGAGGCTGTGGATCAGGGTCGCCCGCTGATCGGACGTATCACCACCCTGACCGGTGATGCCATGACCAACAAGGGCAATTTCGATGTGCTCTTTGGTACGCCGGTCAGCCACCTGCTGGCCGTAGGCGGATATCAGCCGCAGAAACATGAGCGTGTGATCATGGGCGGACCTATGATGGGCTTCACCCTGCCGGATACGTCTGTCCCTGTGGTCAAAACCACCAACTGCCTGCTGGCACCGACGGAAAAAGAACTGCCACTGAATAACCCGGCGACCGCCTGCATCCGTTGTGGCCTGTGTGCTCAGGCATGCCCGGCAGGTCTGCTGCCTCAGCAGCTGTATTGGTTCAGCCGTGCTCAGGAATTCGACAAAGCCGAGCAGCACAACCTGTTTGACTGCATCGAATGCGGTGCCTGCTCTTACGTCTGTCCGAGTTCTATTCCGCTGGTGCAGTACTACCGCTACGCCAAAGGCGCGATACATGAAGAACGTCTGGCCAACCTGAAGTCCGAACAGGCCCGGGAGCGCTTTGAGAACCGCCTCGCGCGCCAGGAACGTGAACAGGCGGAGAAAGAAGCCAAACGCAAAGCCCGTGCAGAAGCCGCGGCCAAAGCTCAGGCCACCAAATCCGCTGAACCCGTTGCTGATTCTGCTAGTGCAGCACCGGCATCAGCGGCCAAAGCAGAGGTTTCCGCGGAAGACACCGAACGCAAAATTCTGGCTCAGAAAGACCGCATTGCCAAAGCCACTGAGCGCCTGAACGCCGCTCAGGAACAGGGGCTGGATACGGTTGATGCGCTGGCCAAAGGCGTGGCTAAGCAGGAAGAAAAACTGGCGGAACTGGAAAAAATGCTGGCCGGTCTGAAGTCGTCTTCCACACCGGCATCCGCCCCCGCTCCGGTGAAGCCAGAGCTGACGGTGGAAGACCTGGAGAAAAAGATCCTTGCCCAGAAAGACCGCCTCGCCAAAGCCACTGAGCGCCTGAACACCGCTCAGGAACAAGGTCTGGATACGGTTGATGCACTGGCCAAAGGTGTCGCCAGACAGGAAGAAAAACTGGCCGATCTGGAACAGACCCTGAACGGGCTGCGCAGCACCACTGAGACCACCTCCGGGGAGAACCACTGAGATGTCCCTGCTGACACTGACATCACCGCACACACACGGCACCAATCAGACCGGCCGGCTGATGCTGACCGTCGCTCTGGCAACACTGCCCGGGCTGATCGCTCTGGTGACCTTTTTCGGTTACGGCACCCTGATCAATCTGGTTCTGGCTGCCGTTACGGCACTGGTGTGTGAAGCGGCCATTCTGAAGCTGCGTCACTACCCCGTGGGCTTTTTCCTGCGGGACAACACAGCCCTGGTGACTGCGGTATTGCTGGCTCTCGCCCTGCCACCCTTTGCACCCTGGTGGGTAACCGTTGTGGCGGTTGCCTTTGCCATTATCTTTGCCAAGCATCTCTACGGCGGTATCGGCAGCAACCCCTTCAACCCGGCGATGGTGGGTTATGCGCTGGTGCTGATCTCCTTTCCGGTGCAGATGACCACCACCTGGGCACTGT
>DBNK01000025.1:71394-130930 GCA_002298335.1 Thalassolituus sp. UBA674 | reverse complement strand
TGTCCACAAAAGTGGTTACAGATCAGCAGCTGGAACGGAGCGAAGCGCAGTGTAAGCTGTCCGGCGCCGAAGGCACGAAGTTGATTGACTTGTTAGCAATTTTCTAGCTCTTTCATTGTAACGTGAAGTGAAACTGCATTTTTGTATAAGCTGATAGCTTCAGGGAAATATTCCTTTTGGTTAATAGATAAAGTTTTACCTTCTTCGCCCACTAGCCCAAGGCAACGAACCACCCTAATGCAGGTTGACCATACTGACTCTGCTGCTCTGCTTAATTCAAGATTTTCGTGATTAAGCCTGACTATGCTTCTTGAATCCATATACATTTCAAGCAGTTTTTCCTTATCAATTTCCACCTCCGGGGGAAATGAGGTAACACCTGATAGATAACCATCAAGCAGTTCTATTGCTTTTGTCTCGTATTCTCTATCTTTATTCATGAGGCTATTTAATATTTTTGTTCATTAACTGCTTGTAAGGTATCAGCTCTGCGCCATGAACCCATTGATTATGCAAAAAGTACACGCTGTATTCATTGGCATATACAATTTCTACTACTGGGCTACTTGGGTCTTTTTGTGTTCTGACAGCTACAAGAGTTGGGGTTTTAATAGCGCGACAGGATTTAAACTTATCAAGTACTGCGGGCGAGTATTTCCCACCTCTATCAATTACCCAGTTATAGGCTGCGACGTAATCTTCTCGTTTTCTGCAAGTAAAACTACCAGGATTCAGGATGTATGCTCCATCTGCATATTTATCAAGGTTAAGTCGGTAGTCCTGAAATTTTTTACAATCATCCATTAATCTATCTCGGTCAGACTCGTCCAAATCCCCACTTTGGCTAATCTTTTTAGACACACCATCTTCGCAAGTGGCATTTGCTATGCAAGGAAGCGCCAGCAATGCAAATAAAAATAATTTCAATGACTTCATCTTGATTCCTTTGTGCTCGACCCGCGAGGGTTGCTAACGCCTCATTCACCGGCTTGTCCGGTGCAATGCTTTGTTAGCCTTTTTATGCTTTCTATTTATAAAGTAGAGCCGGATATTACTCCAAATGGTTAGCAATTTTCCGATAACAACATAGAAAATCCAGCTGTAATATTTTGCTTCAAAGGACTTATCGAAGGCATGACCATAGTTGTCTTTTCTGAGCTGACTGGCATCAATCACCTCAACATCAACGCATTGGAGCTTTCCGTTTATTGCTTGATCTATTAGAAACTCTTGAAGAGCTTCGCTTGTCGATAGCGACTCTTCAGTCAGCCTGAATTTTTCGAACCGCGGATAGTTGTAGTCATGAGCATAAATAGGGACTGTCTTTTTATATCCATCTTCGGTGTGCAATTTCGCCAAATACTTAACATCAGACCCATAATATCCCACACCTTCTTTGGGACGCATTGGAATTATTGACGCTGTCATGTGGTTATTGAAAAAATCAAAAATAGGATCCCACCTATCAATCCACTCTTTCACCACATACTTTCCATGAGAAGTTGATAGAACGAGATTCATCTTTACCTTTTTAGAATCGAGCAGCTTATTGAGTTTAATTCTATTCATGCTCACACAATAGAAATCGACTGGCCCATAATGATTTGTGTATGATTCATATGATTTTAAAATTTTTGGCTCATGCTCAAAATCATCGAGTTCGATATAGTAGTTAGCTCCAACACGCAAAAAAATCTTAAATATAATCACAGATCTATCTTTGAAGTTCTCTAGAGTAATATTGCTTACATATTTATCTTCTGCGTACGCACCCGAACTAATGCAAAATTGACCTTTAATATGCGTGCCAGACTTCCGTCGATAATTCCTAACCGCAAAATACAAAGCTGTAAGCGAGATTGCCAAAGCTATGTAAGGAATAAAATCCTTGATACTCAAATCATGCTCCATAATAGGCTAACGCCCCGCTAGAAGGCGAGCGAAGCGAGTCCTAGTGAAAGCCACGCCTTTTGTGGCTGTAACGAATTTCAGCGATTTGTTAGCAGTCTGATATTCAGTATCTATTCGTGCCATGAATCTTTTCCACAGATGCACAATGAAAACCACCATCAGGAACTCTGACTCTGGTTTTTCCAGATTCGGAACCTCCTACAATATTAACATCGACTAAGTAGTAATCAGCGCCTGCTTCACTAAGGTTTGCATACTTTGCATCACAAGCTTTCTTCATCAGATGAACTTTGACGCTCGTGACCACGTATTCAGAGGGCTGAGCGAAGGTAAAATACAACTCTCCATTCTTAACACTCCAACTCCAAGGGTCTATTTTCACAGAATAATTGGTGATTTCCTTAACCTGAGGGAAGTCTCTGTCACAAGACTTTTGAGCATAATATCGAATTTCTCGAGTATTGCTTTCGCCCTTCAACTTTTCTAAAACACAGTCATCGTAGTTATCTGGACCAAACAGATTCCAGGCGAAAACCTGTATAGGCATACTAAAGATAAGAATTATTAGTCCTCTCATCGCAGCTCCCTGTTCAAAAACCCTGCTAACAGTTTATTCGTATGCGCGCGCGTTTGGCCGCCAACGTGAGAAGGCCCAATCTCTGCCATATCATTGATTTCAAAGATAAAAACTCCATTTGGGGCAATCCCACCAGGTAGCAAAACGAGCATGCTCGATTTGTCGGCTATCTGTGCACACTATCTCTGGCCGCCCTTTCCTAACCCTTTGTTTTTATTGGTCTTTACTGTGAAGGCCAAAACAAAGCGTGCAGAAGAGCGGGGCTAACCGTGCAAGATCCCTGTATCTTCAGGAATATACGGTATGCATTACTGGCTGCCTACCTGATGAAGGCAGTTTTCAGCCAGTGTTGGCATTCAGGATGTCTGAGTGGTACTCACATGCCTGGAGGTGGCTCCCACAACTCGACCTTATTGCCTTCCGGGTCTATGACCCAGCCGAATTTTCCGTAGTCAGAGATGTCGGTGTTATCCATCACCTCACAACCCTCCGACTTCAGCACATCGAGCAGTGCCATGAGATCGTCGACCCGATAATTCACCATGAAGGAGGCGTTACCGGGTTTGAAATAGGCTCCATCACCAACAGACCAGGTTGTTGAACCGCTGACTGTCTTATCGTCAGGGTCTGCCCAGCTGAAGACGGTACCGCCCCAGTCCTGTACATCGATACCCAGGTGTTTCTGATACCAGCTTCTCAATGACTCTGGATCATTGGCGCGGATGAAGATTCCGCCGATGCCTGTTACACGTTTCATATAAACAACTCCAGTCCCGTATTTTTTTCATCATGCCATAAAACATAAAAGGAAGCCGAAGCTTCCTTTTATGCTGCTGATTACGAGTTATGTCAGTGACTCCGGCTATTTGGTATTGATACCTTCAACATTCAGAGCAACCGATGTTCACTGAGATTTCTTATCACGCCAGGTCAGGCTCTGTCGTAATCTTTTTCTCTGCTTTGACAAGAGGCCAGAACAGTTCTTCGCTCAGTTTCAGTTTATCCCCGATTGGCAGGCCGAAGTTCTGAGGATCTTCGTCTGGAATGTAAGCTGTACCGAATAACCGGTCCCAGATAATCAGAGACGTTCCGAAGTTTTTATTCGGCTTACCGTGTAAACCCAGTGCATGGTGTACCTGATGCGTGCGGGGGGTTACAAAAATGCGCTCCAGTACCCACATCAGAGGACGTGTTACGTCAAAGCGGCGCAGGAAATTATCCCAGCGGTAAATGTAGCTGTGGTTGATCAGGCTCATTGCTATCTTGATGGCAAAGGCGACGATGTAAGCTTCAATCATGCCCAGATAGATGGCTGCGGTACCAAACCAGGTTGCTGGCAGGCAGAATACCCAGAACACATTGGTGCGTAAAAGCAGGCCCGAGTTCATCCGGCGGCCGGTGTGATGTGTGCGGTGCAGGCCCCAGAAGAAGCGACTCTTGTGACCCATCCGGTGAACCACATACTGTGCAAAATCTTCGCTGATAAAATAAATCAGAAATGCAGTAAGAAAGGCCATGCTTGCCCACGATCCTGCATAAGCAGGAATAAGTGCAATCAGTAATAAGCCCATTGTGACTTCAATAATGGGCTTAACGACGGTTGGTGCGAACAGAACATTCACAAGCATGATCATCTTATCTTTACGGCTACTCAGCTCAGTACGATACTGCCCCCGAAACGCTTCGAAGCCGATTGCGGTAAAGATGATAGTCAGAATAATTGGTACGATATATTGCTCCATTTTCCCCTCCTTAGTATTGAGCAGTATGCGATATGATTATTTCACACACTGTCACAACGTCATACAAGTTGTTGATTTTCGGTTTTATTTGTCATGCTTAGACACATGACCCCACTGAACACAGGGATAAAAACTGAGACAACCCCGATGCATATCAGTCATTTAAAACATTGCCTGATACCGGATATCATCCGTGTTTTACATCCGCTTTCGCACACTCACGGCCAGGTTTTCCATACCCGCAAACCTGTCCGTAAGCACCTGATCTGGTTGGAACTTATTCCGTTATTACCCGGAATTTTGAGTCGTTATTATTGAAGCTTCTGAATTTTCGGAGTATTTCCCTTTCATCGTTTTCGTGTCGGTGAAGCAACACCCGAAATGTCTTTACGCTTTGCCTTTAATCCGTCGGGCTTCCGGACTGTAGAGCAATCACAGACCCGGATATTTACTTTTTAACGCCCTGGCTTTCCTGTTGTTCAGGTTTTAAACGCTGCAGGGCATTATTTTTTATTGCAGCTTCGGTTTAATCAGTCTTCAACGATATCGAAGCTGCCGTCCATGGTCTGAACAGGACGGTAAACAGTACCCGCAAGATTCAACCCCGGCAGTTGGTCACTGGTGCCGAAGTCCCAGAGTGATTCATCCCAGTACAGGTACAGACGGGTGCGGAGTGCGCAGTAGGCTGCACTGGCGTGAGTCGGGCATTCCAGCTGGTTCAGAGTGGCTCCGTAAGAGCTGCTGACGATAAGTATTTGCGCGCGGTCAATGCCGGACAGGTCAGAACCATGTAACTGGTATTGTCCGGTGGTATCCGTCGCCCAGTAATTGTGCGGCAGTTCAATCGGGCTCCATGTGCTCAGATCAAACTCTCCTACAAGACCGCCAGTTTCTGTTTCTGGTGTTGTGCCATTCACAGAGCCCACCGCCAGGCTGCTCCCGATCTCAGTGCTGTATTCCACGAGACCGGCAATACCACCTGCCGATGTTGCCCCGGTCACGCTGGCGGCAGACACGGTATTGTGGATGTTACCGAAATAACGTAAATACCCGGCGACGCCACCGGCCTTGTCACCCTGAACCGTCCCGGTAACGACAACCGAGTCAATCAATGTATAGGCCGAACTCGTAGGTATTACGCCACCTGAATAGCCGATACCATCACCAAGGCTGTTGCTGATGACGTCAACATTGACAATGCTGTCTCTGATCGTTGCCCTGTGTATAAGACCCGCGATACCGCCGGCATACGCATTTCCCGTACTCCCATTACCAGTAGCAATCACAGTACCTTCTACCACGACACCGCTGATAACAGACCCATCCGATACACTCCCCGTGACAATGCCGGTACGAACACCACCCGTGACAGACGTCAGTGGGCCGGTAAATACCACGTCAGAGATGTTACGGATGTCGTTTTGGTAAAAGAAACCGGTCCAGGTATCTCCCGGGCGGTCAATATAAAGGTTGCGGATGGTATGGCCATTGCCATTGAACTCAGTCTGGAATACGGCACCGTACGATACAGGGAGCCAGCCTTCACAGACGCCCCGTTCTTCACTGTAGTTACAGAACTCGTCACCCTGATCAATTTCACCGTTGCCATTTGTGTCGAAATCCACATCGACAACCAGCTCATAACCCATACACCATTCGTTCACACCAGCGGATTCATCCGTGTAAGCGCACCCGGTTGAGTTACGTTCAGCTTCAGCATCCTGCCTGAGACCATTACCATGAGGGTCAAAGCGCATCATGTTCAGCTCTGCCAGAGAATGCAGTTCAATCAGGCCGTCGTTATCATCATCGACGTCGATGCTGTCGATGACACCGTCGCCGTCTGAATCGGTATCGGCCATGACCGCCGGTGAGGCCAGCGTCAGTGAGAGGAGAAAAAGAGATCCTGCTTTTGAAAAGTACATCGTCGGTCGTTCCCTGATCGTTTTTATTTCCTGACCGGGGCACTCTACTTATTCTGAAAATGCTTCCCAAGGGGCGGAGTCGCCAATATCCCCCGGGGGTTTTGGCGGATAATAACCTGATATGCTGAACACACCTTCTTAGGATAAAGCCTGAAAAACAAGCATTTTTCTTTTTAAATCAAAGCCTGAGGGCGACTCTCTCAAAATCAATACTTTCAGGCAGGCACAAAATGACACACCCGGAGAAATACGCCAAATTTGACAATGTCGTCAGATTTTATGAGTGTTCAGGCACCCGTTGCGGGTAGCCCTTACAGGAAACCTCAGAAGCGCCTCTCAAAGATGACCACACACAGGTGTTTAAATCATTAAGGGTCATTTCTAAGTTCACACTCTGACGTATTAATCTGTTTTTCAGTAACAGCGAGCTTCTCTTGAGCTTCGTTAACAAAATCTGAACCGTCTGATCACCGCTCAGGTTCTTGAACCTCATTTCATGTGTTTTTTCTTGAGTTCACCGTGCTGGCGTTCAATCTGTCAGCGGTAAAGCATCATTGAATGTATGGCTGAAGATTCAGATTCTTCGGTGCAGTCGAACCATGACAAGAAAATGAGAAGGGCTGGCAATGTTGCCAGCCCTTGCTGTGTCGTCGCGAAGAGATTTCCGATTATTCCGTTACAACGTCGAAACTGCCATCCATGGTCTGAACCGGTCGGTAAACAGTACCCGCAAGATTCAGTCCTGGCAGTTGGTTACTGGTACCGAAATCCCAGAGAGATTCGTCCCATCCTATATACAAGCGGATGTCTGACGCACAGCCGCCTTCGCTGGCCTGTTCCGGACATTCCAGCTCACTGAGCGTGGCAGGTTCCGAGCTGCTGGCTCTGTAAAACTCTAACTGATCTCGCGGTTCTAATTCATTCCCGTAAGGCTTGCTCTGTTGAGTCGTGTCGGTTGCCCAGTGACTGTGTGTGACGGCAATTTTTAACAGAGGCAGGTACTGAGTATCTGTATCAACAAAACCTATCAATCCGCCGAGCCCTGCTCTGTAATAATCTCCCCCGGCCACGACACCTAATGCCAGACTGTTTTCTATTGTTGATCCGGCCCGCATGTTTCCGGTCAGACCACCGGCGAAGTATTCACCCATCACGTCAGCCACAGAAAAACTGTTTCTTAATATGGCGTATCCATCCAGATTGCCGGTAATCCCACCAGCGTACACGGCATGCACCTTACCTTCAGAGAAAGAGGTTTCTACGATACCGTCTCCCCAGACTGAACCCACAATTCCTCCGGAGCCACTGGTACTCGTGGGGTTTGTTGAGATGACATGCGCTTTGGAACTGCTTGCGCTCAGTTTGCCACTGGATATACCCCCGGCAATTCCACCGGATTTACTGTAGGCGGTGACGGTGCCTTCAGTCCGTATTCCGGAAAGTCTGGAATCATTAATGGATGATCCGACGGCAATTCCCACATAGTAGCCGCCCGTGACCGAGGTTAATGCGCCTGAAAACTCAACATTACTGAGTTTATGACTGCTGAATTTACTGAAGAAACCGATATAAAAGTCATCAGGCCTGTCAATATAGAGATTGGATATACGGTGGCCGTTACCGGTAAAGTCTGCATACAGATAAACGGGTATCCATCCTTCGCAAACGGCACGCGTCTCACTGTAGTTACAGAATTCATCGCCCATGTCGATCATGCCATTGGCGTTGGTATCAAAATCGACATCGGCCATCAGCTCATAACCGGTACAGGCTGGTTCAGACAGACCATCTTCTCCGGTATAACTGCAACCTTCCGTGCTGCCCGGATCTTCTGCCGATGACTTAAGAGAACTGCCGGTATAATCAAAGCTCATCAGGCTCAGGTCATGTAAGGTATAAAGCTCTATCAGGCCGTCGTTATCGTCGTCCACATCAATACTGTCGACAACACCATCACCATCTGAATCTGTTTCAGCAAAGACAGGAAGAGAGAGAAGATTAACGGCGCTCAGTAACATGACCTGCGCCAGCAGGTTTTTTGTAATTTTCATCGGAATCACTCCATGAAGTTCGGGTTTGAAGGGCATGTTAAGGCCCTGTTTGCTGAGGCATTCATCTGCAGATGATCGCCGCAACAGTCAACCCGGGTCAGCTGTGACAAGTCGCAGCTACCGTCCATGGTCTTTACCGGGAATTACACCCTACCGGCTCTTATCTGGCCGGACAAGTGCCATTGGTATTAAAAAACATAGAAAATATTCATCGGAGCTATAGCGGTGATGACATTAGTCACGCTGATATTACTCGCAGATAATTCTGTTTAATCTGTGAGTGGTAAAATCATTTCCGACAAAAAATCAGTCAGTAAGCGGGCAGCTCATGATGGTTACGGGGTGATCGTGATAGTGCTCTTCTGAGAGAACCTGCCAACCAAGTTTCTGATAAAAACCGGCCTTATCCGGAGTGTAGAGATACAGTGTTGCAATGCCGTTTTTCCGGGCCTCTTCCATCACCTGCTTTACCAATGCCGCGCCGATGCCCTGCTCACGGAATTCGGGGCTGACAAACACGCTGGCCAGCCAGGGTGTGTATTCCGGGTGCGTATCCATATCCGACGCCACGATGGCCGCCGAGCCGGCGAGCTGACCCTCTGACTCCGCAACCCAGGTGGACGGTATCAGCGCTTCACTGAAGTAGTCCTGCATACGCTCTTTGCGCATAGCCAGCGTGCGCCCCGGGTTCAGGTAAGACCATTCGTTGTGATGCCACTGCGCCAGACGCTCAAGATGCAGTGGCACGTCAGTGAGGTTGCGGATGTCCATCACAGACGCTGCTCTGCTTCGCTGGCTTCAGTATGGGTGCTGACGATGACGCTGCTGTCCGGGTCACACTGCGGCGCAAAGGTATCCGGGCTGGCGGCCTTCCACCAACCGGCGTAGAGCGTTTTCTCCGGTGCTTCCAGCAGTACGCCCGGTTCGAGGAAGGTGTGCAGCTCCTGAATCCCGCAGGCTTCAACACCACTCTTGCGGGTTGTCAGATGGTGCGGGCGCAGATCGTCCGGATGATGCAGGCCAGCGGCCGCGACCATGTCCATCATGGCGGCCACGGTTTTACGGTGGAAACGGGCTGAGCGCTCGCCCTGCACATCCACCACCAGTCCGCGCTGCCGCAGCGGGTCCTGGGTGGCGATACCGGTCGGGCATTTACCTTCATGGCAGCGCTTGGCCTGAATACAGCCGACCGAGAACATAAAGGCACGGGCCGCGTTACACCAGTCGGCACCGATGGCGAGGTTTTTCGCCAGCCCCATACCGGAATAGATCTGGCCGCTGACGGCGATTTTAACGTGCTGTCTGAGGTTGGTACCGACCAGGGCATTACGCACCAGAATCAGACCTTCGGTAAGCGGCATGCCGACCCAGTCGCTGAGTTCCAGCGGTGCGGCACCCGTGCCGCCTTCTGCTCCGTCGACAACAATGTAGTCAGGATAGATGCCGGTTTTCAGCATGGCTTTGACCAGCGCCATCACTTCGTGCGGCTGGCCGACACAGAACTTGATACCCACCGGTTTGCCACCAGACAGGTCGCGCATACGGGCGACAAACTGCAGCATCTCTGTGGGGTTTGAAAACTCCGAATGATGCCGTGGCGAGATGCAGTCTTTACCCTGAGGTACTGCGCGGGCGGCAGCAATTTCAGCGGTGACTTTGGCTCCGGGAAGCATACCGCCATGTCCGGGTTTTGCCCCCTGGCTGAGCTTGAGTTCGGTCATTTTCACCTGTGGCAGGCGCGCGGTTTCGGCGAACTTATCCGCATCAAAACGACCCTGTTCATCACGGCAGCCGAAATAGCCGGTGCCGATTTCCCACACCAGATCACCCTGATGCTTTTTATGGTACTTACTGATGCCGCCTTCACCGGTGTCGTGGTAGTAGCCGCCTTTCGCCGCCCCGAGATTCAGGGCTTCAATGGCGTTGGCCGACAGAGCGCCAAAACTCATGGCCGAGATATTGAATACCGACGCGCTGTACGGCTGCAGACACTGACTGTTGCCGACCATGACACGCGGGTCTTCATCGACATCCTCCACCGGACTCATGGAATGGGCCAGCCAGGTGTAGCCTGCTTCATCCATATTGCGGTCGCTGCCGAAGGGGTTGGTGTCGGTGATACCGCGCGCCCGGGCATGCACCAGATTGCGGGCTTCAAAGCTGTAAGGAGTGCCTTCCAGGTCGCCTTCAACAATGTACTGTCGCAGGAAAGGACGCAGGTCGTAGAACAGCCAGCGGATACGGGCCAGCACCGGGTAGTTACGGGTGATGGTGAAACGGATCTGAAACCAGTCATAAAGCCCCAGCAATAAAAGCGGCGCGGCGATAACGGCCAGTGCAATGCGCCAGCCATCCGTCAGCGGGGCAAATCCGGCGGCAAGCAGGACCAGTAAGGCCAGAACGGGAACAAAGGTGCGCTGCAGAACATCCGTCAGGGCTTTCATGAGTAATCCTTCCTGAATAAACGACGGTCAGACTGAACCAAACGCTGAAAATTCACAACCGCAAACCGGAGGCCTGCGGACAACACCCTGTTTCACGACATCTTCATACGCGGACACTTGCACCCGGCGCGCCACAGGGTAAGATTCACTCCCTGATAACCATGGAAAGTGTCATGATTTACAGAATGTTCAGTCTGCTGGCTGTTTTCGCCCTGCAGGCACAGGCAGAACCGGCACTGTTGCTCGACAGTCTGACCGGTCAGATTGAATTGCGCGATGGAGAGCCGCCTGTCACTGAGCTGCTGCTGACACTGTCGAATGCCAGCGATCAGACCATCACCCCACAACTGGGCTTCACCGGTGCCGAGGCCACATCCATCAGTGTCGAACCCGGTGCCACAGCGTCGGTCAGCCTGCAACCACTGATCAGCTACGAAGGTCATGCCGGTTCACTGCAGACGGTAGTGATTGATCTCAGCCTGGCGCTGCCGAACAACACCAGCACCTCCATCAGTACCACCGACATCAGTCTGCTGCTGCCGGAAAGTGCCTACCCTGTGGTGAAGAGCGACCCTCAGCTGATGGACAATACGGCCCAGCTCGATGGCGTACATTACGAGTACTACAAAGAAAACCGCGAAAGCAGCCCACTCACTGTGGTGTACAACCCCGGCCCGGTGAACCTGAGTATGCGCAAAACCCTGTATCCGATTCCAGTAGTCACCGGCCCGGTCACCGTCACCATTGATATCACCAATTTTGGCGAACAGACGGCCGAAGGTCTGGTGTTGACTGATCACCTGAACCCGGAAGAATTCTCCGCTGAAGGCGACGCCTTTACTCAGACAGCCGTCGACGGCGGTGCAGAGGACCTGCTCTGGCAGGCCGAGATTGACTCACTGGGTGCCGGTGAGACCACCCGGGTGTCGTATCAGGTGAATGCGCTGGGCGATATCGGTGATACTGAACTGCCCGTTACCGAAGCCACCATCGGCGGACGCCTGATCGGTTACAGCAATAAGGTATGGTTGCCGAAGTGGCACTGACCGGCGACTGCTGCAGACGCTAACCCTTTCCGCCGGTGAGCGTCACCGGATCCAGTAACTGCTCCAGCTCGCTGCGGGGCAGACCCGTCTCTTCTTCTGCCACATCGATGATGGGCCGCCCTTCACGGTAGGCTTTTTTGGCGATATCCGCCGCCTTCAGATAACCGATCTCCGGGTTGAGTGCGGTCACCAGGACCGGGTTCTTTGCCAGGGCTTCCTGCAGCTTGTCGTCCTTCACGGTGAAAGTCGCAATGGCCTTATCAGCCAGAAGCTCTGAGACATTCCCCAGCAGACGGATGCTCTGCAACAGGTTGTGCGCCATCAATGGCAGCATGACGTTCAGCTCAAAGTTGCCCGACTGTCCGGCCACGGTAATGGTGGTGTCATTACCCATCACCCGAGCGGCAACCATGGCGGCGGCCTCGGGAATCACGGGGTTAACCTTGCCCGGCATGATGGAGGAGCCTGGCTGCAGTGCCTGCAGTTCAATCTCGCCCAGTCCGGCCAGAGGCCCGGAATTCATCCAGCGCAGGTCATTGGCGATCTTCATGATGGTGACTGCCTGGGTTTTCAGTGCCCCGGACACAGCCACGGCCGTATCCTGAGCGGCGATGCGGCTGAACAGGTCATCCGCCGGGCGGAAGTTCATGCCGGTTGCGTCATTCAGCAGCTGGCAGCACAGCGCGGCAAACCCGGGGTGCGCATTCACCCCTGTGCCCACAGCCGTGCCTCCCAGTGCCAGCGCTTCGAGACCGGGCAACAACTGCTCCAGCCGTTCAATATTCTCGTCGGTCTGGGTCGCCCAGGCCCCCAACGACTGGCTCAGCCGTACCGGCATGGCATCCATCAGGTGGGTGCGGCCGGTTTTGACGTGTGCTTTTACATCGTCAGCTTTGCGGCGGATGGTGGTGGCCAGGTGCGTCAGTGCGGGCAGAAGTGTGTAGCGGATCTCCAGCGCGGTGCTGATGTGAATCACGGATGGAATCACATCGTTGCTGCTCTGTCCGGCATTGACGTGGTCGTTGGCGCTTACGCGGTCACCCAGAGTCCGGGTGGCGAGTGTTGCCAGCACCTCATTGGCGTTCATATTGGTGCTGGTGCCGGAACCGGTCTGAAACACATCCACGGGGAAGTGCTGCATAAGGCCGGTCTCAGCGAGCAGCTGATCGGCAGCGCCAATGATGGCTTCCGCGGTGCTGGCGGGTATCTGCTCCAGCTGTTGATTCGCCTCAGCAGCGGCCTTTTTAAGCCGGATCAGGGCGCGGATAAAAGCCTCGGGCAGGCGCTCGCCACTGACCGGAAAGTTCTCTACCGCGCGTTGGGTCTGGGCGGCATAAAGGGCGTCTGCCGGGACCTGCAGATCACCCATGCTGTCTGTTTCTGTGCGTGTCGGTACCATCGGATATCTCCTCTGACGCAGGAAGAATTCAGTCTGCTCAGAGGGTACGACCGGGAATGCGGCTCAGAGTGCTGCAACGCTTTGTTGCTGGCACAACTTAAAAGTCGGCCAGCATGTTTTTGAGGCTGTTCAGGGTTTCCTGTCCGCGCTGCTTCTGCTGTTCGGCAGAGACTTCGGTGCGGCCTTCCCAGATGATGTCGTCGGTGGGCAGCTCATCCAGAAAGCGTGAATGTGTGGTGTTGCTGGTTTCGCCGTACTGACGGCGCTTACCGGCATAGGTGAGCGTCAGGGTACGCTTGGCGCGGGTGATACCCACGTACATCAGGCGGCGCTCTTCTTCGATGGTGTCGGCTTCGATGCTGTTGCGGTGCGGCATCAGCTCTTCTTCCATCCCCATGATGTAGACGTGCGGAAACTCCAGACCTTTGGAGGCGTGCAGCGTCATCAGCTGCACCTGATCCAGTTCTTCTTCTTCGGAGCGCTGTTCCAGCATGTCACGCAGCACCAGTTTGCCGACGGCGTCTTCAATGGTGAGTTCGTCACCCTCTTCTTCGGCCTTTTCCATCATCTTGCTGATGGAGTCGACCAGGAACCAGACGTTCTTCATGCGCCGCTCAGCCTGATGCGGGGTGCCTGAGTTCTGGTGCAGCCAGGCGTCGTAATCCATATCGTTGATCATTTCTTTGATCGCCGCGATCGGATCGCCTGTGTAGGCATTTCTGGTGATGGTCTCGAGCCAGTGCGCAAAACGGCGCAGACGGTCGAGGGCTTTCGGTGCCAGCGACGATTCCAGACCGAATTCGGTGATGGATTCCATCATGCTGATGCCACGACGCGACGCGTATTCCGCCAGCTTCTCGATGGTGCCCGGGCCGATTTCACGGCGCGGGGTATTGATCACGCGCAGAAACGCGGCATCGTCTGTCGGGTTAATCAGCAGACGCAGATAGCCCATGATGTCTTTGACTTCGTTGCGGCCAAAGAAGGACTGCCCACCGCTGAGTTTGTACGGCACCTGATAGGCCTGCAGCTTCATTTCGATCAGACGCGACTGGTGGTTACCGCGGTAAAGCACGGCAAAGTCTTTGTAACCCGCGCCATAGCGCAGACGGCGTTCGACGATGCCGGTGGCAATGCGTTCGGCCTCGCTCTCGTCATCACTGCACTTCATGATCTGGATCGGATCGCCGTAACCTTTGTCCGACCAGAGCTTCTTCTCAAAGTCGTGCGGGTTGTTGTCGATGACTTTGTTGGCGGCGTTCAGGATCAGGCCGGTGGAGCGGTAATTCTGCTCCAGCTTGACCACGTGCAGGGTCGGGAAGTCTTTCTTCAGCAACGCGAGGTTTTCCGGTCGCGCCCCCCGCCAGGCATAGATCGACTGGTCGTCGTCGCCCACCACCGTCAGGCCGGTGCGGTGACCCACCAGCAGCTTCACCAGTTCGTACTGGGAGGTGTTGGTGTCCTGATATTCGTCCACCAGCAGGTAACGGATCTTCTTCTGCCAGCGCGCCAGCACCTCTGGATGATCACGGAAGAGAATGGTCGGCCCCATGATGAGGTCATCAAAATCCACCGCGTTGTAGGCTTTGAGCATGCGCTGGTACTTGGCGTAGGTGTGCGAGATCAGCACTTCCTGCGGGTTCGAAGCCCGCGCCACGGCCTCTTCGGGCGTTACCAGATCGTTCTTGAGGTTGCCGATGCTGTTCTGCACCAGCTCCAGCATATCGCCGTCGCCGCCGTGGTCTTTGTGCATGATGTCACGCAGGATGCCGCGGCAGTCGTCCTGATCGAGAATGGAAAACCCGGCTTTGTAACCTGCGGTCGCCAGCTCCTGACGGATGATATTGAGGCCCAGGTTATGGAAGGTGGAGACGATCAGTCCCCGGGCGCCACCGCGTCCGACCAGCGCCGAGACCCGCTCTTTCATCTCGCGCGCGGCCTTGTTGGTGAAGGTTACCGCGGCGATGTGGTGTGACTTTATGCCACAGGCATCAATGAGATAGGCGATCTTACGGGTGATCACACTGGTTTTGCCCGAACCTGCACCGGCGAGCACCAGCAAGGGGCCATCGATGTACTTGGCGGCTTCTTTCTGGCGGGGGTTCAGTTGACTCAGATCGACCACGGGTATTCCTCTTTCAGCAGAGCGGATTTTATCAGGTCTCCCCCTCAAAGAAATCGTTGACCTGCATCAGACAGGAATAAACTCCTGTCATTAGACGTCATTTTTTTATGGTGAATTTTTCGCAAAACCTGAATTTGTAGCCTATATGTATTGAGGAACGACTCATTGGGTAATGATTAAGGATGACGGAACAGCCGCAGCTGTTAGCTTTAGGTACAGAGAAACCTGTGCCAATTCAGATTATTGACTGGTTACAGCAGAAGACCGGCAACGGTCAGCGGCTGCATACCGGTATGCTGAATGACATACAGCTGTCCGGCACCGAGCAGATGGCTATTCTCATTGCCCCGCACACCTCTGAGCAGCTGCGCGCCTCGGTTCAATACCTGTCGGCGCAGATTCCGACGCTCATCATCGGCCCCGCTGAAGACCGCAACCATTACCCTGACGCCTGCGCCTGGCTGGATGAACAGCAGTTGACGCCAGCTCTGATCACAACGGCCATGGAGTCACTGGAAAGCGATCGCCATGAACGCCTGATCCATTTTTCCTCCCGGGAACAGATTTTTCCGAAACTGGCCTGGCGCCTGATCCGCGAAGAAAAGCTGTGGATGCAGCTGATCAGCTGCCGCTGGCGCACAACACACCCGGCCAACCTCAGCGAACCCAGGATTCATGCACAGCGGGCCTTTGAAAAGCGGCTCCGCGCCAATGCCCCGACGGATGCGCTGCTGGGCAAGCTGCTGGAGGACCAGTTTGTGGTCATCAGCCGTCATCAGCAGCAGTTGAGCAGGCACTGGATCAGCGCCCCGGACGAGGCGGTACCGACCCAGTGGGATGTGTTCTTCAGTAACCCCATGCAGATCACCGCCGATGACCGGCCCGAAGATGTGCTGGAGTCCTGCGTGCGCGAGATGGAGCATCAGCGCATGCTGCAGAGCGGTCTTGGCTCCCGGGCTCTTTCCAGCAGTGAAAGTGAAGTGGTCAACGATATTGGCCGGGCCTTGCGCAAGCGCGAGTTCTATCTGGAGTTTCAGCCGCAGTTTGATACCCGCAGTGGCCGCCTCGAAGGTGCCGAAGCCCTGCTGCGCTGGCTGCATCCGGAAATCGGCATTATTTCGCCTGCCCAGTTTATCCACGATGCCGAAATGGCCGGGCTGATGCGTGCCCTGGGGCGCTGGGTGCTGATCGAAACCCTGAATGCCTGGCATCATCTGAATGATGAAGGCGTTACCCTGCGTATGTCGGTGAATGTTGCCTTCCCGGAAGTGGCTGACCCCGACTACGCCCGCAAGGTCCTGAGCCTGCTGGAAGAATACCGCGTTCCGACCTCCTGCATTGAGCTGGAGCTGACGGAAACCGCCATGATGCTGGATACCAGCGTCTGCTTAGAGAATCTACGCACCCTCAAACAAGCTGGTGTCCAGATAGTATTGGATGACTTCGGCACCGGATTTTCTTCACTCTCACATCTGAGCGATCTGCCGGTTACCGGCATCAAACTGGACCGCTCATTTGTCACACCATTAGGAGAACACGAACCCGACTCACCACAGATGCACATCGTGGCATCACTGATTGACCTCGCCAAACGTCTGGGTATCTGTACCACAGCGGAAGGCGTGGAAGACCAGGCCTGCCTTGAGCAGGTCGTCCGTCTCGGTTGCGACCGGATTCAGGGGTTTCTGTTTGCCCGGCCTATGCCGGTCGAGCGCCTGATCCGGCTGGCAGCCGCACCCGACACGGTGTTGGACGACTACTCAGGGCAGCAGTGTCTGTTCTGACGCGGTTCCGCGTCAGTCATCACTATTCCCCGAAGAAGGCTTTGGCGTCATACGGGCTCGGTGTCTCGTGGTGATACCAGGTCATACCTGCCACCATGAGGACAATAAAGACCAGAAAAAACGCTAACTGTTTCTTTTCCATACGGATCTCCGTCAGGAGCGCAACGCATCTAATTATTATTCTTAAGTGTGGCAGACAAACCCTGTTCTTCAAGTTACGAATAAAGAACTAGGCTGTCTGATAGCGGTCCAGCGCACGGAAGCCCAGAGCTTCCATCAGATGCACACGGGCAATAGCCTCACAACCCTGCAGGTCGGCGATCGTCCGCGCTACCGTCAGCAAGCGGTGATACGCCCGGGCGGACAAACCCAGCCGCTCAATACTGCCCAGCAGCCAATGCTGATCGTCCTCAGACAGAGCGCAGACCTCATCGCGCTGACTGCCCTTCAATGCTGAATTCGGACAGCCCTGCCGCTGCTGCTGACGCAGCCGTGCTTCCACAACGCGCGCACGTACGGCGTTACTTGGCTCCGACGGTGGTGACTGCTGCAACACGGATGGCGACACCGGCGGCACATCCACATGCAGATCAATACGGTCAAGCAACGGGCCGGAAATCTGCCCCTGATAGCGCCGGATCTGATCCGGCGTACACTGGCAACGGCCCCCAGAATCTCCGGCATACCCACAGGGGCAAGGGTTCATAGCGGCAACCAGTTGAAAGCGGGCGGGATAGTGCACGGAACGATTGGCACGGCTGATGACGATCTCGCCGCTCTCCAGAGGTTCACGCAGTACATCCAGCACTTTGCGGCTGTATTCCGGCAACTCATCAAGAAACAGCACACCACCGTGGGCCAGCGATATTTCACCGGGCTTAGGGTGACTGCCACCTCCGACCAATGCCACGCCCGAGGCCGTATGATGCGGTGCCCTGAAAGGCCGCTTACCCCAGTCGCGGGCCAGATCGGCCCGGATATGACTGACCGAAGCCACCGACGCGGCTTCAATGGCTTCGTCATCCGACATGGGCGGCAGAATGCCGGGAAGACGGCTGGCGAGCATGGTTTTGCCAGTACCGGGCGGGCCGATAAACAGGAGGTTATGCTCACCAGCAGCGGCGATCTCCAGCGCGCGGCGCGCCTGCGCCTGACCTTTCACCTCGGTCAGGTCTTCACAAAGAATATCGGTAGGGTTCGCTTCTGCAGGCAATGCCTGTGGTAACTCAGTCTGACCGTGCAGCCAGGCACAGACCTGCAACAATGACTGTGCGGTTCGTTGTTCGCCGTTCTGACACAGCGCCGCTTCCGCCCCGCAGGCCTCGGGCAGAACCAAGATACGCCCGGTGCGGCTGCAGGCCAGCGCCGTCGGTAATGCTCCGGACACCGGCTGCAACTCTCCGGCCAGAGTCAGCTCACCAATAAATTCGGCCTTCTCCAGCTTCTCGCCCGGCACCTGACCGGAGGCCACCAGAATGCCCAGCGCGATGGCCAGATCGTAGCGACCGCCTTCTTTCGGCAGATCTGCCGGGGCCAGATTGATGGTGATGCGCCGCGCAGGGAAATCGAACTGGCTGTTGAGAATGGCACTGCGCACCCGGTCACGGGATTCACGCACAGCGGTTTCGGGCAGACCAACGAGACTGAGCGACGGCAGACCGCCGGACAGATGCACTTCCACCAGAACCTGTGGCGCTTCAATACCTGACTGGGCACGGGTATAGACTCGCGCTAAGGACATGGGACCTCCTTGTCGTCCATGCTCTTCATCAGTGCTCAGGATAAAAGCGGAGCCTCTGCCTGCCTATCGGTCAAAGGCATCAGAGCGCGGCCCTGTGTCAGGCTTTGCTGGGATTGTCAGGCGTGCCAGTGTCAGCCAGACAGGCTTCGGCTTATACTCAGAGGCACCCCGGCAAACTGATACTTTTTTATGCCAGCCTCCGCTCTGCGCCTGTTTTCCAAACTCGTTCTGATCCTGCTTCTGCTGCCGGGTGCTGTGCTGGTCAATGCGGACAGCTGCCGTGATGCCGTGAACGCGCAAGGTTACGCCGAACTGGCGGATACCTTCAGTGCAGACAAAGCCTTACGGCTGGCCCCGGATTCCGCAGATAAACCCCTGACTGAACAGCAGGCCTGCGCGGTGCTCACTCTGCTGCCGGAATTGCCTGCTGCGGCATCTCCCGGCTGGATAGGCGACCTTGGTGAGCCCTCGCTTTATCCGCGCCTGCTGCCACTCTGGGAGGCGGCACAGAAACACCCACACTCTGAATTTACCCTGGCGCTGCGTGAGCTGATCCGCCGCGATCTGGCCAACGGCTACAACATCGCCACCAGCCCGTGGCCAGCGTTTGACCCTGAGCGCACCCTGATTTATGGCCACAGTGATATCCGTCACGCACAGCAGTTACTGGCGCTGCTGACCAGTGAGGACATGGGCGCCCGGGTGGGTTTCAGCAGTAAAATCTCGGCGTATCTGCACCGCGATGGCTGGGGAGAGCCCGCTGCCGGGGCCATCACTCTCGATGACCATCACATTCTGATTGAAGCCCGGGAGTACGACCTGCATCTCGAATTTGCGGACGCGGCGGACAAACAACGCTTTATGGTCATCCTCAGCCGCTATGCTAAGAAACAGACCGGCATGAACCAGCCATTGATTCACGGCAGCTGGTGGCAGCCTTTCGTGCGCAGCTACACGACCGCAAAGGGTTTTGAGGCTGTCGCTCAGGTGGATATCAGCGACGGGAACCAGACGGCACAGGTTCTGCTCTCAGACAGCTCAGCAGAAACCCTGGCCCGGCGCATCCGTGAACAGGCATTTCCATGGACGGTGACCATCCGTCCGGTATGGGTTAACCCGGCGTTTTACCGTTATCTGTCGGGTGATTTTCAGTAAGCCGCGCAGCAACAACCCGCCGGCCAATGCACAGCAAACAGGGATTTTATGAAACAGCCTCTGTCTCTTCTTCTTTTAAGCTCATTCCTGCTACTGCAGGGCTGTGGTTCCGGTGGCTCAGGTGGTTCCGGCAGCGGCCCCGTGGTGAGCGGTACCGTATCACTGACACGGTCGCTGATTCAGGATGACGATATCAACGACAGCAATGCGCCATACCGCAGCAACAACAACCCCTTTGAGCCACAGGTGTTAACCACCAATGTGTTCACCCTGCAGGGGTTTGCCTCTGCCGAAGGTACGCAGGAACAGGGGGTTACTGATCCCAGTGGTCAGCGTTTTTATGCGGATGTGGACGACGAAGATTATTTTCAGGTGACACTGCAGGCCGGTCAGCGGATTCTGCTGCAGGTGGCTGACTTCACCGAATCAGACAGCTTCTCCGGCGATCTCGACCTCTACCTGTATGCACCAGGACAGTCCGACCCGCTGGACCTGTCTGTCTCGACTGATGCTTCGGAGTCCATCACCGTCCCTTACGACGGCACCTTTCTGGTAAACGTCTATGCCTACGAAGGCATCTCCAAATACATTCTGTCGGTTTCCGGCTCAGAGGGCAGCCCCGGCCAGTGTACTGCCGCTTCCACCGCCAGCGGCTTCATCCACGGCGAAGCCATCGTGCAGTGGCGCGATGACCCGCAGCAGCTCAGTAGTCAGAGCCAGAAACCGGGGCACAAAGTCACGCAGAAGCGGGATTTCACCCTCGGGGATCTGCACGTAACCAGCCAGTCCAGCAATGGCCGTTATCCGGTCAAAGCCCGCTTCACCCGCAGCACTTCGGCTGCCACCATACGCAGTGCGGCCTCACAGGTTCCGGCTGGCTGGAACGACGCCAAAGACACCATCAATGCCATCAAGGCCCTGAACACCCGCGATGATGTGGTGTTTGCCGAACCGAACTACCGCCGCACGGCCCTGCTGACCCCCAACGACAGCTTCTACGACCGCCAGTTTCACTACGACGATATCAGCCTGCCCGCCGCCTGGGACATCACCACCGGCAGCGCAGATGTCATTGTCGCTGTGATCGACAGCGGCGTACTGATGTCGCACCCGGATCTGAGCAACAAGCTGATCTCAGGTTATGACTTTATCTCTGACCCCGAATACAGCAACGACGGCGACGGCATCGACAGCAACCCGGACGATACCGGTGGCTGCACCGCCGACCCCTGCACCAGCGAATGGCACGGCACCCATGTATCCGGCACCGTCGGCGCCGATACAGACAATGGTGAAGGGGTGGCCGGGGTTGGCTGGCAGACCATGGTGATGCCGCTGCGTGTTCTGGGTCTGGATTCCAGTGGCAGCAACTACGATGTGCTGCAGGCGATGCTTTACGCCGCCGGCCTCGACAACGACAGTGGCACGGTTCCTCCGGATACCGCCGCGGTAATCAACCTCAGCCTCGGTGGCCCGAACAGCAGCCGTGCCGAACAGCAGATCATCTCCCAGGTGCGTGACGCCGGAGTCATTATCGTCGCCGCTGCCGGTAACGAAAGCTCCAACTGCCCGAGCTACCCGGCGGCCTATGACGGCGTAATCTCCGTCAGCGCCAGCGCTCCGGACGATACCCTGGCCTACTACTCCAACTTCGGCGAAAGCATTGATGTGGCCGCGCCCGGTGGCGATATTTCCTATACCGTGCGCAATGGTCTGGCGGGCGGTATTGCCAGCACCTATGTCGATGATTCATCCGGCTCGCGTGAACCCGGCTATGCCCAGCTGGAAGGCACCTCGATGGCGACCCCGCACGTCAGCGGCGTAATCGCCCTGATGAAGGCCGTCTACCCGGCCATGACCCCGGCGGAATTCGATGCCCTGCTGGCCAGCGGCAACATTACCGATGACCTTGGCAGCGCTGGCCGTGACGACAGTTTCGGTTACGGCCTGATCAATGCCCGTAAGGCCGTGAATGCAGCCCTGGATCTGGCTGGTGGCGGTGACCTGCCTGCCCCGCTGACGTCAGATGGACTGAGCTCAAACCCGACCAGCGTGGCCATAGGGACCAACAGCACGGCCTCACTGGTGCTGAGCTACAGCGGCGACAGCGCACCGGCCTCCGTCACCCATGAAGAAACCGCCAGCTGGCTTAGCGTCAGCGACAGCCAGGCTGGCAGCGACGGACTGGGCACCTATCCACTGTCCGTCGACCGCTCCGGGCTGAGTGATGGTATTTACAGCGCCAGCATCATCTTTACCGCCGACACCGGCGATGAAGTCATTGTGCCGGTGACCATGCAGGTGGGGGATGCCGCCGCCCCGTATGAACAGCCGCCGGTCTACGTGCTGCTGATCAACGATGACACCGGCGACGTCGTCACCGAGACCGTCACCGACACCAGCTCCGGCTATTTCGCCATCGGTAACGTTCCGGAGGGCACCTACCGGGTACAGGCCGGTTCCGACATTGATGTGGATCTGCTGATCTGTCAGAGCGCCGAAGTGTGCGGGGAATACCCGGACCTGATTGTCGTAGGACCGGAAGGAATCAGTGGACTGGAAATCGACGTTGAGCTGGTACCGACCACAGGAACCGCGCCGCTGGCGGTGAAAGCAGTGAAGAAGTAAACGACGTAGGAATGAGTAAGTCGGCCTCACAGTACCGTCACTGCGAGGCCGCAGGCCGTGGCAGTCCAGCATGCAATGGTGGTTAACACTGTTTTCTGGATTGCTTCGCGGCTTCTCGTAACGAAGTTATCGCAATGACAGGTGTCAGAGTTCCAGCTTCCGGCGTCAGACACCCTGACGATAAACCAACCCTTTCTTCTCCGCCGGATCCACCGGCGTTTTAAAGCGCTTATGCAGCCACAGATACTGCGACGGATGCTGACGCAGCTGATCTGCTAAGAAGTCATTCACCATCTGCGCGTCCTGCGCATCATCGCCGCTCGGAATCGGCAGCGGGTCATGCACGGTGACCACGTAGCCGGAGTTATCGTCGTTGCGGAAGTAGGTGATGGGCATCACCAGTGCTTTTCCGGCTTTGGCAATGCGTGAGGTGGCGGTGATGGTCGCAGCCGGGTGGCCGAAGAAATCCACAAAGATGCTGTTCTTACGGCCGAAGTCCTGATCCTGCGCGTACCAGAGCACATTGCCTGCTTTGAGTGTGCGGATAAAACCACGTATGTCTTTGCGCTGCAGGCATTCGTTGTACAGGCGCGCGCGGCCACGTTCCATCAGGTAGTTCATCACCGGGTTGTCCTGCGGGCGGTAGCTGACGCTGACCTTCTGGACGTTCCAAACCAGACTGCCGGCCAGATCGAGCATCGAATAGTGCGCGCCGAGCAGCATCACACCCTGCCCTTTAGCCGTCGCTTCTCGGACCTTTTCAAAACCGATGAACTCGGTACGGTCGGCCAGCCACGACGGATGGCGGAACCAGGCGATGAAGGTTTCCATCAGGCCGATACCGTTATCGATAAAGATCTGACGCACCAGTGCGGTCTGTTCGTCAGCGGATTTCTCCGGGAAGCAGAGGCGGATATTCACTTCGGTGATGTGACGACGGCTTCTGGCGACCTTGTGCAGAATCAGCCCGATACGCTTACCGATGGCCAGCTGCCAGCGGTATGGCAGCCGGGTCAGCAGCACCAGAATACCCAGCCCGATCCATGTCGCCCAGTGCTTAGGGTGAAGCAGTGACTTGTCGAACTGGGGGCCGGACTCAGGAGCTGCTGCAGTCTTGCTGTCAGGCATTCAGCCAGTCCAGATACTCAGCGACACCCTGCTCAACGGTGAAGAAGTCATCGCTGTAACCGACGGAGCGCAGGTTGGAGATATCGGCCTCAGTGAAGCTCTGGTAGGCACCTTTGAGGTGATCCGGGAAGGGCATGTACTGCTTGGAAGCGGCGGTGCCTTTGTCGGTGTGCCAGGCGATGACGGCGTCAGCGACGTCGTTGAAGCTCTGACATTTACCGGTGCCGAGATTGAAGATGCCGCTCTTGTCCGGGTTGTTCCAGAACCACAGGTTTACCTTCACGATATCGCCAACGTAGACGAAGTCACGGCGCTGTTCACCATCGCCATAGCCTTCGGTACCGGCGAAGAGCTTGCACACGCCGGCGTCTTTGATCTGATTGTTGAAGTGGAACGCCACGGACGACATAGAGCCTTTGTGCTGCTCGCGCGGACCATACACATTGAAGTAACGGAAGCCGACCACCTGCGACGGGAATTCACCGCCGGGGAAGGTCTGCTGCAGCTGGCGCACGTACTGGTCGAACTGCCACTTGGAGTAGCCGTAGACGTTCAGCGGCTTTTCATATTCGCGGGTTTCTTTAAACACGGCGCTGCCGCCGTACACCGCCGCGCTGGAGGCGTAAAGATAAGGTACGCCCTTATCCAGACAGGCGTGCAGCAGGGTCTTGGAATACTCGTAGTTGTTGTCCATCACGAACTTGCCGTCCCACTCGGTGGTGGCGGAGCAGGCGCCTTCGTGAAAGATCACCTCGGTGCCTTCCGGCAGACCACTGGCGCGCACCTGAGCGATAAAGGTGTCTTTATCGAGGTAGTCGGTGATGTCGCAGTCGCTGATGTTGTAGAACTGACGGCCATTAGTGAGGTCGTCGACCACCAGAATGTCGGTGCGGCCCATGTCGTTCAGGGCTTTGACGATGTTGCTGCCGATAAAACCGGCGCCACCGGTGACGATAATCATTCTTCGGTCTCCTGTATTCTGCGGATGATGGCCGAGGTTGAGCAGTTATCTTTAAAGCTCAGGATGATCACCTCACCACCGTTTTTCTGTACGCACTGCCCACCAGCAATCTGCTCGACGGTGTAGTCGCCGCCCTTCACCAGAATATCCGGCAGCACGCGGCAGATCAGACGTTCCGGAGTGTCTTCGCCGAAGGGTACCACCCAGTCGACGCTTTCCAGCCCGGACAGTACGGCCATGCGGTGATCCAGCGGATTTACCGGGCGCTGCGGGCCTTTCAGGCGACTGACGGATTCATCGGAGTTCACCGCGACTAATAAACGGTCGCCCAGTGCTTTGGCTTCTTTCAGATACTGCACATGGCCGGGGTGGATGATGTCGAAACAGCCGTTGGTCATCACCAGGGTTTCGCCACGGGCACGGGCCTCGGCCACCAGCAGCATCAGGGATTCTTCATCGAACAGCCCCGCACCCTGCTGGCTTTCCTGACGCAGTTCACGGCGCAGCTCTTCGGTACTGGCCGTGGCGGTACCCAGCTTACCGACGACGATACCGGCCGCGGTATTGGCAAGGAAGGTCGCTTCTTCCATCGAGCATCCGGCTGCCAGCGAGGCCGCCAGCACGGAAATTACGGTATCCCCGGCACCGGTGACGTCGTAGACCTCTCGCGCACGGGTTGGCAGATGGAACGGCTCGGCGTCTTTCGCCACCAGCGTCATACCCTTCTCACTGCGGGTGATCAGCATGGCGCTCAGGTCAAAGCGTTCGATCAGCTCACGAGCGCTGCTGACCAGCTCGTCATCGGTCTCACAATGACCGGCCACGGCTTCGAATTCGCTCAGGTTCGGCGTGATCAGGGTCGCGCCACGGTACTTTTCAAAGTCCGTGCCTTTCGGGTCGACCAGCACCGGCGTGTTCTGAGCTCTGGCGGCCTGAATCAGCGGCTGTGGATCATTCAACGTGCCTTTGCCGTAATCAGACAGAATCACCACAGAAGCTTCTGCCACACGGGACTGATAGAGCTTCAGCAGTTCAGCCGGATCAGGGTCGGCGCGGTTTTCTTCAAAATCGAGACGGATCAGCTGTTGCTGACGGCTGATGATGCGCAGCTTGGTGATGGTCGGGCTCTGCGGATGAGTACGGAAGTGACAGCCGACACCAGCGTCTTTCAGCAGGCCACCGAGAATCGTGGCGTTGTCGTCTTTACCGACCACGCCGACCAGATCCACGGCACTGCCGAGTGTGGCGATGTTCAGCGCGACGTTACCGGCACCACCGGCACGGTCTTCAGTATCCTGAATTTTCACCACCGGCACCGGGGCTTCCGGTGAGATGCGGGAGGTCGGGCCACCCCAGTAACGGTCGAGCATGATGTCGCCGATAACCAGTACCCGTGCCTGATGAAAATCCGGAATTCTGATGTTCATAAACCTGACTGCGTGGTGTGTGAATTCGAAAGCGCGCATGGTAGCACAGAGGGCGCCTGCAACGGGAACGATGTGCTACCATTCGGACCCCGAATTCTGTGACCCTGAGCGCCGTGGCCCGTTTTCTTTATACCCTGCTGTTTACCCTGCTTCTGCCTGTGATTGTGCTGCGTCTGTGGTGGCGCGGTCGTAAGAATCCGGGATACCGTCAGCGCATCGGTGAACGCTTCGGCCTGATTCCGCACCGTCCGCAGCCGGGTGGCCTGTGGCTGCACGCGGTTTCTGTGGGTGAAACACTGGCGTCAGCGCCGCTGGTGAAAGCCTTTCAGCAGAAGCACCCGAACATCCCACTGATCATCACCACCACTACGCCGACGGGCTCAGAGCAGGTGCGCCGCCTGTTTGGACAACAGGTCTACCATATGTACCTGCCCTATGACCTGCCCTGGTTTATGAACCGTTTTATCCGCAGCATCCGCCCTGGTCTGCTGCTGATTATGGAAACCGAACTCTGGCCCAATCTGCTGGCCTGCTGTGAAGAACAGAAAGTCCCTGTGGTGTTGGCCAATGCCCGTCTGTCTGAGAAGTCTGCCGCCGGTTATGAAAAATTCGCCGCCCTGACGCAGCCGATGCTGCAACGCCTGAGCCGGGTGGCCGCACAGCACCGCAACGACGGCGAACGTTTTCTCGCGCTGGGGCTGGAAGAAAGCCGCCTGGAAATCACCGGCAGTGTGAAGTTCGATGTCAGCGTACCTGCCGACTGCGATGAGAAAGGCACGGCCCTGCGCAACGAATGGGGCAATGAACGCCGCGTGCTGGCACTGGCCTCCAGCCATCCGGAAGAAGACGAGCAACTGCTGGATCTGTATCCGGCGCTGCAACAGCAGTTCCCCGATCTGGTGTTGCTGCTGATTCCGCGTCATCCGGAGCGTTTTGACCCTGTGGTTAACGCGGCTCACTCGCGCCAGCTGAAAGTACAGCGCCGCAGTAAAGGCCCGGCAACATCCGACACTCAGGTGTACGTTGCCGACACCATGGGCGAGATGCTGCAGCTGCTTGCCGCGGCCGACCTGGTGGTGATGGGCGGCAGCCTGATCCCGCACGGCGGTCATAACCCGATTGAACCGGCGGCACTGGGCAAAGCCACCCTGACGGGCCCGCACTACACCAACTTCGCCGCCATTGTGGATACCCTCAAGGAAGAAGGCGGTATGGATATCATTCCGGCCGTATCGCAAAGCAAAGCCGTGATCAGCCGCTATCTGGCGGACAGCGGCCTGCGCGATGCCATGGGTGCTCAGGCCCGTGCCACCGTCGAAGCTAACAAAGGCGCCGTCGCACGACTGCTCGCTACCTGCGAAGAATTTCTGCGCTTATAAATACGCACCTGCAGGGTCCGGTTGCTGGCTGAGAGCGCCGGGCCTGAATTTCTCTTCCTGAACCGCTATAATCCGCGTCCCATTCAGTTTCAGCCGGAATTTTGACCATGACGGATCAGAGCAACGAGACCACATCACAGACGCCTACACAGACCAACAGTGCCTGGGGCGGCCGCTTTTCTGAGCCGACCGACGCGTTTGTGGCGCGCTACACCGCGTCTGTGGAGTTTGATCAGCGCATGTACCGTCAGGACATTCAGGGTTCCATCGCCCACGCCACCATGCTGTGCCGCGTCGGTGTGCTCACTGAAGATGAGCGCGACAGCATCATCACGGGTCTGAACGAGATTCAGGCCGACATCGAGGCCGGTAACTTCGAATGGTCTATAGAGCTGGAAGATGTGCACATGAACATCGAGGCGGCACTGACCAAGAAGATCGGCATTACCGGTAAGAAGCTGCACACCGGCCGTTCGCGTAACGATCAGGTGGCGACCGATATCCGCCTCTACCTGCGTGACGAGATCGATGTCATCAGCGGCGAACTGACCCGCCTGCAGCAGGGCCTGATTGCACTGGCGGCGAAAGAAGCCGACACCATCATGCCGGGCTTCACTCACCTGCAGACCGCGCAGCCAGTGACCTTTGGTCATCACCTGCTGGCCTGGAACGCCATGCTGGAACGTGACTACGCCCGTCTGCAGGACTGCCGTAAGCGTGTGAATCAGATGCCTCTGGGTGCTGCGGCACTGGCCGGTACCACCTACCCGATTGACCGTCAGTACACAGCGAAACTGCTGGACTTTGAAGCACCGACCGAGAACAGTCTGGATTCCGTCTCCGACCGTGACTTCGCCATCGAATTTACTGCGGCTGCATCCTTGATCATGATGCACATGTCGCGCTTCTCCGAAGAGCTGGTGCTGTGGGCCTCCGCACAGTTCCGCTTTATCGATCTGCCAGACCGTTTCTGCACTGGCTCCAGCATCATGCCGCAGAAGAAAAACCCGGACGTACCTGAGCTGGTGCGTGGCAAAACCGGCCGTGTGTATGGCCACATGATTTCACTGCTGACCCTGATGAAGTCACAGCCGCTGGCGTATAACAAAGACAATCAGGAAGACAAAGAGCCGCTGTTCGATACCGTGGATACCCTGCGCGACTCCCTGCGTGCCTTCGCCGATATGGCGCCGCACCTGATGCCACGTCGTGATGATATGCGTGAAGCGGCGATGCGTGGCTTCTCCACCGCAACTGACCTGGCCGACTACCTGGTGCGCAAAGGCATTCCATTCCGTGACTCGCACGAAGTGGTGGGTAAAGCCGTGGCCTTTGGCGTGGCGGAAAACCGCGACCTGAGCGAGATGACGCTGGAAGAACTGCAGCAGTTCTCTGATCAGATCACCGCCGATGTGTTTGATGTGCTGACGCTGGAAGGCTCCGTCGCCGCCCGTGACCATATTGGTGGTACAGCGCCGAATCAGGTGCGGGCTGCGGCGGTGCGGGCGCTGGATGCGCTGAAGGCACGCTGAGCCTTGGTGAATCCAATAAAAAAGGACGCTGATGCGTCCTTTTTTATTTCTGTTAAAACGTGAATCACAGCGGCGCAATCAGCCAGGCAGTTTCATCGGCTTCTGCCTGCCCCTTAAGACCGCCTGCAACACTCTCGCGATGCAGCTCCGTGGTGGTGTGCGAGGCCCCATAGTGTGTTTTCACTTCTGCAGCCGGTACTGAAAACGGCGGACCAGGAATCACCGACTGGTCGTATTCAAAGGTGATCAGCAGCTGTGGGACATCCTCTGTGAGGTCTCTGATGTGGGTGGTGTACTCTTTACGCATGTCCGCTGGCAGGGCCACCAGCGCAGCCCGGTCGTAGACAGCATCGACCTTGCCCAATTCAACGGCAGTCAGCAGGAAGATATCTCCAACAAAAATATCCAGACTCAGCCCGTGGTAGTGTTTCACATCGCCAAGACTCCGGATCTCAGGCTCAACCCCCAACTCCGAGAACAGCTCCTGCACGGCAATTTCACTGAGTTCAGCACCGGCTACCGCATAGCCTTGCGACAGCAGCCAGCCGATATCCAGCGTTTTACCGCACAGTGGCAGGAATAAACGACTGCCCGGCTGCAGATTCAGGGCCTGAAGGTGTGCCACCAGCATGTCGTGTGGTTTCGCCTGATGAAAACCAATTTCTTTCTTTTGCCATTTATCGTGCCAGAAGCTGTGTTCCATGGGATGTCCTGCGCTGTAACCGGATGGATTGAAGGGTGAAAAACATAAAACCCGGTTCTGAAAATAGCAAGCCGGAACACGGCTGATGGAAGTCCGCTTACGCGGTATAAAAAGGAGATGCTGCCAATAAAAAAGGGCGGGAAATACCCGCCCTTCTGATCCGCTTCACAACCCGGTTACGGCAGTGTATTCAGATCCACAAAATACGCAGCACCGGCGTCTTCGCCGCCATCAAAATCGTCCGGTGAACCAACCAGCATATTACCGGTGGCAGCATCAACAGCGAAGAAGTCTTTGATATCTTCGTCCTCAGGGGCAATCGTCTCACGGCCCAGCTCAACCCAGGTACCACCTGTGCGGTAAAGACTGATGACGTTACCCAGATTATCACTGGTCAGAGCAATGTCTCCGCTCAGGGTCAGAGCATTACCAATTCCGCCTGCGCCGAGGTCATCGGCATAAATAGCCCCGGTTTCCGTCCAGATACCATCCGTACGGGTGAACTCATAGATATTGCCAACCGGTCCGAACAATCCAGCTGAGCTGTAGTCCGAAACCAGAACGGTATCGCCGCTGAAGGCTACGCTGGTTGCAAAGGAATCCTGATTGTCGGTGAGAGTGGAGGTCAGCTCAGTATCCCGTGACCAGACACCCTCTGTTTCGGAAAATACGACAACGGTTTCAAAACCCGGCATAAGCGATGGCGCACTGGCAACGAGCGTATCACCTTCGAGAATGACTTTTTCACCCAGATTGCAGAATGGCATTTCACAACCGGTAAAAGACGTAACTTCCGGATCATCGGGATAAACAGTGTATTTAATAATATCTACCCGACCTTCTTCTGTCTCACAATGCGGGCAACCAACAATCAGAGTACCTTCAAGGTAGTGGTAACTGTCAGAAATACTGACGCTGGTGCCAAAGCTGTTTTCAGAGCCACCAAATGAGTTCTGATAAAAAGGCTGACCAAAAGCAAAGGCTGCATCTATCCAGGGTCCATTCATATCAACTGGTGAGAACGCATAGGCCTTATCTGTTCCTGCCGCACCAACCCCGATGACAACGGGATATTCATACCACCCTTCTGAAGCAACCGCCAGGGACACTGCACTTCCGAATTTCGACCATTCAGGAATGGGAATTCTTTTTGTATCACCATTTTCCGTAGTCTCCCAAGAATAAGGAAGCAGCTTATGAACCTTTTTCCATACTCCCTGCTTCTTCTGGTAGAGATAAACGGCACCGGTCTGTACAGGTTCGATGCGTCTGCCCGTCAGAGGATCTTCAGTCGTATAACCCCAGGGCGCACCGATAACGGCCCAATCACCCTTCACATCAACACTGTACCCGAATTCAGAGTTGGCCGGAGCATCAAAACCAAACACTTTCTGCAGTTCAGGACCTGTGAGCATATCCGGGTTGCTGTTCGGGTCGTACAGGTCAGTGACAGCGCGGTATTCTTCCGCGTTGGTCCAGCCATCACCATCCAGGTCACCGGCACCATCGCTGCCTAAACGGTATTTAAGATCCGGATTGTATTGTTCATAGACGTTCGGAATGCCATCACCATCCATATCAGGATCGTAGGAATTGAGCACACCATCGTTATCAAGATCCGCAGGACCTGCGAAAGCCAGAGGAATTGCGCTGCCAAGCAGCAACGAGAAAAGTACACCGGAGAATATTCGGTTCATGGATTCGTCCCTGAGTTATTTTTATGGGTTCAGGTTTAACCTGAGCCTGTCAGTCTACTCAAGTCGTGCTTTGTCTGATATGACATATCAGGTCAAACGCTCATCATGAGCGCAACGCAAATGCACATTTAATGTTGAGTTCACCAATGTTGTCATTACCAGAATGACAACTCAGAGCATCATCACAAAGATTAAAAACAAGGATTAAAAAGGGATGAATCGTGAGAGGAGAGAGAGGCTGAGCCTCTCTCATTTTTTGCAAAAGATTACTGAATGGAATTCAGATCCACAAAATACGCGGCACCGGCCTTTTCACCGCCATCAAAATCTTCCGGCGAACCAACCAGCACAGTGCCGGCGGCAGCATCAACAGCGAGGAAATCTTTGATGTCTTCACTCTCAGGGGCAATCACCTCACGGCCCAGCTCAACCCAGGTGCCACCTGTGCGGTAGAGACTGATGACGTTACCGTCATCATCCGTGGTCAGGGCAATATCTCCACTCAGGGCAATTGCCCCACCCAGAGCTGAAGCACCCAGGTCTGCAGCGAAGATGACGTCAGTTTCTGTCCAGGTGTTACCGTCGCGGGTAAATTCAACGATATCTCCTGCCATCTCGAAAAGGCTGAGACCGAACTCAGTCAGCAAAATACGATCGCCGCTCAGCGCGATCCCTGTCCATTCGTCACCATCACTCAGGGTCGACACAAGATCGGCCTGAAGCTCCCAGATACCATCAACACGGGTAAACACTGAAGCCGAGCGACCGTCATATTGTACGGGAGACGTCACTGCCAGAGTGTCACCTTCCAGTTTCAGGTCAGTACCAAACTCACAATACATTCCGTTTTCACAGTGTCTGAGTTCGGTGATCATCTGCGGAGCAGTAGCATCTGACGGGCCGTGGATGTCATAAATAAACACTGAGCCGTAGGACAAAGCGTAATAAATATAATCCGGGTGTGGCGTTTTCGGTGCTCCGACGGCCAGTGTAGTGCCATCCAGGTCGAGCGAAACGCCGAAGTCATCATCGACCGGGCCTTTAATCATCCCGGTCTGCTGCCAGTTGCCGGCAGGTGCTTTGAAAATAAACACGCTGTCGATATTGGCAGCGCTGACCGCAATGGTGGGGTAGTCATGGCCATCCATCAGGGTCAGTGCGACGCTTCTGCCGAAGCCCGAAAATTCCGTTGGCAATACTGGTTCACCGGTCACCTCATCCGTCATTTCCGGAACCAGTTTGTCGTGCAGAACCCAGTCACCGTTCTCACGGTGATACACGTAGACTGCGCCTGCCGCATAGGGCTCAATCAGATTGCCGTTGAGATCCCTGTAGACTTTGGCGGCGCTCGCCCCGATCACGGCCCAGTCACCCTCTACATCCGCGGTTACACCAAACCAGGAACGGACACCGGCATCAAATCCGAACACTTTCTGCAGTGCTGGTCCTGTGAGCATATCCGGGTTGCTGTTGGGGTCGTTCAGGTTGGTGACGCGACGGTATTCTTCGGCGTTACTCCAGCCATCGCCATCGTTATCCCAGGCGCCGTCAGCGGCGAAGCGCCAGCGGATACCATCATTGTACTGTTCATACACATTGGGAATGCCATCGCCGTCAAAATCCGGGTCAAGGCTGTTCGGAACCCCATCATTATCAAAATCCTGCGGGGCCGCACTGGCCAGATAGGGGGTGGTGCCGAGCACCAGTGAAATAATAAGTCCTGCCGTTACGGGCTTCATGCCTGTCTCCTTTTGATTTTTATAATTATCGCGGCTCTTGCTGAACCTGAGTTCAGTCTATGGAAGTTACACAGAAATAAATATGACTCTGCGGGACAATCTTAAGACGTTTTTATGATGTATTCAGATGACGGAATTGCCCCGGAAAAGCCGGGGCAAAAAAGCTGGGTTATTCGGGCTGGCTTAAATCCATGACGTACACGGCACCGCCGTAATCAGTGGTATCGCGGTCCCAGACGGCTCCGGCCATACCTTGCTCTCCGGTTTTATCCAGTGCCGCTGTCCAGCCGAACAGGTCAGTGTTAAAGGAGGTTGAGTCTGAAAATACCCGGTCGGTTTCTGTCCATACACCATCGACCCGCTCAAGCACCATTACTGCGCCTCTGTAAGGTGATTCAAGACGACCGGTAATCAGTGCTTTGTCACCGGCAAGAGCAATTCCCTGACCGACGCAGTCTGCACCGAAGTCCGGTGCATAAAACATGGATTTTTCGACCCAGGTTCCGTTTTCCAGTACAAACTCGTAGGCGTTGCCATGACCACTTCCGGTCCATTCTTCCCAGAAATCGGAAACAATAATGGTGTCTCCGCTGAGCACGGCGCGGGAACCGTAATAAGACGGCTCCAATGTCATATTGGAGACCAGCTCAGCCGTCTGCTGCCAGACACCGTTACTGCGCTCGTAAACGAAGGCCTTACCCGGTGGGTACGCGGTGCTGTAATACGGTGCCGTAATGACAGCCCGGTCACCATCGACGCTGACGGAGATCCCGAAGGTGCAGATATCACCCACAGGGCAGTTGGTCAGTACATCCGACAGAGTCCAGTTACTGCCATCGCGGTCATAGACATACACTGCACCCCGGGCATCCAGGCAGTACGGACAGCTGATCAGCGCCTGATCCCCGACCATGGCAACCTGATAACCGAAATAGTCGTAATCATCGGCGTTGGCATGGCTGAGTTTTGCCTGTTCCTGCCATTCGCCACCGACAAGTGTATAAACATACGCTGCGCCGGAAGCTTCAGCGCCCATATCTTCGTGGTTAGCGCCGACCAGGAGTGTGTCTCCGGCCAGATCAACATCCTGACCAAAGTCTTTGCCGCTGGCATCCCGCTCCGGATATAAAATCTGGAACTGCTGCCACAGGCCGTCTGGCTGGCGGGTATAAATATGCACATTACCCGCACCGCCACCGCCATTTTCAAATTCGCCAAAGGTCGCTCCGGTGACCAGGGTATCGCCGCTGATGGCCAGTGATGAGCCCAGATATTCCGCGTTATTGCCCATCTGCGGGAACAGTTTCTGCAGCGCGGGTCCGGTTTTGGTCGCCGGATTATCCGCCGGATCGAACATATCAGTTACGGCGCGGTATTCTTCGGCATTAGTGAAACCGTCGAAGTCAGCGTCACGACCTCCATCGCGCGAGCCGATGAAATTGAAATTATTGTCTTTTTCAAAATCGTCCGGCAGACCATCACCGTCGGTATCAAAATCGAGATAGTTGTCATAACCATCCCGGTCGAGATCCGAGTTCATCAGCGGGCCAGCCATTGCAGTGTGGGTCAGTGTTGCCATACTGACTATGGCGAGGAATGTATTCAGTGGGTATTTCATTATCGTCTCCCTGATCAGATTATTACCTTATCTAACGCCGCTCACTCTAAGTGAATGTCCTCACGCCCGACAGGGCCGGAAAGGCCAGTTTCAGGCTGAATTCTGGCATGACAGGAAAGTCAGATTGATGACATTTGTCAGGCAAAAGCATTCCTGACCCCGGTGCACAGAAATCGTCCCCCGGCCCGCATCTCCACTGTTCTCCCGGCACATCTGTATTCGTGTTCCAAGGCTGCTATAATCCGGCCTCTTTTTTATGCAAAGCCGCAAATCTGGGATATCCACCGTGAGTGAGAGCCGCCATAACATCAAAACCTTTCAGGGCCTGATTGCCGCCCTGCAGGAATACTGGTCCGAACAGGGCTGTGTGATTAACCAACCGCTCGATATGGAAGTCGGAGCCGGTACCTTCCACACCGCGACCTTTCTGCGCGCCATCGGACCAGAGAACTGGGCCTCTGCCTATGTTCAGCCGAGCCGCCGCCCGACCGATGGCCGTTATGGTGAGAATCCCAACCGTCTGCAGCACTACTACCAGTTTCAGGTAGTGATGAAGCCGAACCCGGTGAACATTCAGGAGCTCTACCTTGAGTCTCTGCGTGCGATGGGCATCGACACCCTGGTGCACGACATCCGCTTTGTTGAAGACAACTGGGAATCTCCGACGCTGGGCGCCTGGGGTCTGGGCTGGGAAGTCTGGCTGAACGGTATGGAAGTGACTCAGTTCACCTACTTCCAGCAGGTGGGCGGCCTTGAGTGCTTCCCGGTGACCGGTGAGATCACCTACGGTCTTGAGCGTATCGCCATGTACCTGCAGGAAGTCGACTCGGTGTACGATCTGGTCTGGACCTACGGCCCGGACGGCAAAGCCGTGACTTATGGCGACGTCTTCCACCAGAACGAAGTGGAGCAGTCGGCGTACAACTTTGAATACGCGGACGTCGACTTCCTGTTCACCGCGTTCAACCAGTACGAGAAAGACGCCCTGCGCCTTATCGAAGCGAACCTGCCTCTGCCTGCCTACGAGCAGGTTCTGAAAGCGTCTCACACCTTTAACCTGCTGGATGCCCGCGGCGCCATCTCTGTGACCGAGCGTCAGGGTTATATCCTCCGCGTCCGTACCCTGGCCCGTGCTGTAGCTCAGGCGTACTTCGACAGCCGTGCTGAAAAAGGCTTCCCGCTGGCGGACGAAGCCAACCGTGCCGATGTACTCGCACGTTATGAAGCCCAAAAGGCTGAAAAGGCAGCCGCTGAGGAGAAAAAATAATGGCTCTAAAAGATTTTCTGGTTGAACTGGGTACCGAAGAGCTCCCGCCAAAGGCACTGAAACCCCTTTCCATCGCTTTCCGCCAAGGCATCATCGATGGCTTACTGGATGCTCGTTTGGATCATGGCTCAGTAGAAACTTTTGCTGCTCCTCGCCGATTAGCAGTTCGGATTAAAGACGTTCAGGATACCCAACTATCCCTCCAAGAAACCCAATTTGGCCCACCAGCCAATATCGCCTTTGATTCGGATGGCAACCCAACCAAAGCGGCTGAAGGGTTTGCTGCCAGAGCAGGGGTTTCCGTTAGTGAGCTTAAAGTAGCTCCGGAATCTGAAGGAAAAAATGCTGGAAAACTGATGGTTGTCCAAACCATCAAAGGGAAACCAAGCACTGAACTGCTGGGTGATATCGTGCAGACCAGCCTCGACAAACTGCCGATTCCTAAGCGTATGCGCTGGGGTGCCTCGCGCGTTGAATTCGTGCGTCCGGTGCAGTGGCTGCTGATGCTGCTGGGCGATGACGTAGTCGACGCCGAAGTGCTGGGCCTGAAAGCCGGCAACACGACCCGCGGTCACCGCTTCCACTCCAGTGGCGAAATCACCATTGCCTCTCCGGGTGAGTACGAAGGCAAGCTGCGTGACGCCTATGTGATGGCTGACTTCGCAGAGCGCTCTGCCCTGATCAAAGAACAGGTCACTGCCGAAGGCGAAAAACTCGGTGGCGAAGCCGTGATAGACGACGACCTGCTCGACGAAGTCACCGCACTGAACGAGTGGCCGGTGGCACTGGCAGGCTCTTTCGACGAAGACTTCCTGCGCGTACCACCAGAAGCACTGGTGTCTTCCATGAAAGAGCATCAGAAATACTTCCACGTGATGAAAGACGGCAAGCTGCTGCCGAATTTCATCACCGTATCGAACATCGAATCGAAAGATCCGGCACAGGTGATCTCAGGTAACGAGAAAGTGATCCGTCCACGTCTGTCGGATGCCGCTTTCTTCTGGGATACCGACCGTAAGCAGAAACTGGAAAGCCGTTTCGCCAAGCTCGAAAACGTGGTCTGGGTCAACAAGCTGGGTTCGGTTGCTGACAAAGCCCGCCGTATCGGCGCTCTGGCGTCCCGTATTGCCGGTGAGACTGGTAGTGATAAAGCACTGGTTGAGCGCGCCGCCCAGCTGTGTAAGAACGACCTCGTATCCAACATGGTGTTCGAATTCACCGACCTGCAGGGTCTGGCCGGTAAATACTACGCCGAGCACGATGGTGAACACGCTGACGTGGCTGCCGCCATGGTTGAACAGTACATGCCTGCCTTTGCCGGTGATGCACTGCCTGCGACTGAGACCGGTACTCTGATTGCGCTGGCCGACCGCCTCGACAGCCTTGTTGGTCTGTTTGGCTTAGGTCAGATTCCGACTGGCTCGAAAGACCCGTTTGCTCTGCGTCGTGCGTCTCTGGGTGTGCTGCGAATTCTGGTTGAGAAAGAGATCGACATCGACCTCGGTACTCTGATTGATTACGCGCTGGAAGGTGACTGGCAGACCGCACCGAAAGCTGACACCAAAGCCACTCTGCTGGAATACATGCTGGATCGCTTCAGCGCCTGGTACGCGGATGAGAACATCCCGGCGGGTGTATTCCAGGCCGTACGTGCTCTGGGCGTCACCAACGCACTCGACATTAACCGTCGCGTTAAAGCTGTGTTTGAATTCAGTAAACTGGATGCCGCCGAATCACTGGCTGCGGCGAACAAACGGGTATCGAACATCCTCGCCAAGAATGGCGGCGATGCCGTCACCGCGGACGTGAACAGCGATCTGCTGGTTGAGGCTGAAGAAAAAGCTCTGGCGGAACAGGTGTCTGCCAAGCAGGCGGCCGTTGCTCCGTTGATGGCGGCTGGCGACTACAGCGCCGCGCTGACCGAGCTGTCGGGTCTGCGTGACACCGTTGATGCCTTCTTCGACAAGGTGATGGTCATGGCCGATGACGAAGCCCTGAAGAACAACCGCCTGGCGCTGCTGAAGCAGCTGCAGGGTCTGTTTATCGGGATTGCGGATATTTCCCTGCTGTAATTCTATGCCGATCAGAAAAGCCCGGTCCCTATCTGGTGCCGGGCTTTTTTGTCACTGTTAATTCCTCATTCCACAGCTTCTCATGCTCCGGGTGTTTCTAATCATCAGGGGATGACATCCAGTTCAGGGAACAACCCCATAAGATCCAGCACCGCGTCCTCACCGGATTCCGCCGCCGCCGCAATCTGGTCACTGATCAGCTCACCGGAAATCAGATACACCAGCCCGCTGCCACTGCGCGACTGTGGCGAACCTATCAGGACTTCCTGACGCTGATCACCATCCACATCCCCCGCCACTGCAATCACCATCCCCTGGGCCTGATCACCGGCATTACGGATGACCAGACCTTCAACGCTGCGCCCACAGTCTGTGATATCCAGGTCAGAACGATCACTGAGGGCACTTCCTGACAGCACATACACCAGACCACTGCTGTCCGACGCCGGGCGTCCCGTAATAAGAACATCGGTCACGTTGTCACCGGTCATATCGCGGCCCTGAGTGATCTGCCCCGCAAAGTCACCCAGGCTGATATCACCACGGATTTCCACACCAAGACCGTTCGCCGATACAGTGCTCAGAGGAATGTCCGGCTCACTGACCAGAAAAAAGCCACTGGCCCCGTAAATCAGATACGCACGGCCTTCACTGCCATTCCCCAGAGGATCGCCGATCAGAATGTCGCTGAAACCATCATTATTGAAGTCATGACCGCCGCCCAGGCTCAGGCCATCACTGGCAATCGCAGTTTCGGGAATAAAGTTAATTGTGCGGCGGGTGCTGAGTGCCAGCTCTGACAGCAGATCGATGACCGGAGATTCCTGCCGTGCCGTCGCCAGAAGCAAGCCGCTGAACAGGTAAACGTTACGCTGGCGTGAATGAGTATCGTCATCGGCTGCAGCCACCACCAGCAGGTCATCAAAACCATCGCCATTCACATCACCGGCCGCCGACCCAGCACTGCAGAAGCCTTCAAAATCCTGCTGCCCGAGGCCATTCATCAACACCGCCTGTTTATCAGTCACCGCCTGATTCAGATCCAGCAGCAGACCATAACCACCTGCCAGCAGGGCATCCCCGAACACCACATAAGCACGCCCCACATCCTGTAACCCACTGCGGTCAGTACCCGGCACGCACACCAGCAGGTCCAGAATGCCATCGCCATTGATATCACCGGCGCTGGCAATGCGCTCGCCCAGGCGTGCGTCTTCCACTGCCGTGGAGACCATACTGAGCCCGCTGCCCGGGTCTGCTGTCCCGGGCAGATCCGGTAATGACACTGTCCCTGCAGCGTCTCCAGCAGCCAGACCGGCGGTGATGGTGTCATCACTGATCATATCCACCCGCCCGGCATCATCCACCAGGGGTGAGCTGATCAGCAGCTCATTGCGGTCATCACGGTCCACATCCAGCAATGCCAGACTACTGCCGGCCGCATCCTCATCACCACCATCAAAGCGCAGCAGCTGCTGCGCATACCGCGCCAGGTCAGTCACAGGCTCCGTCAGGTTCAGAGCCTGATTGGCCGTCATCAGCAGAACCCGGCCATCACGGGTCAGATTTCCGGGTAAGGAATAGCCGGGCAGGCTGAACGCAACATCATCGCGGTTATCTGCATCCGCATCGCCTGCGGCAGACACCGCTGTGCCAGCAGCGACGGCATCGCCCACTGAACTGCCGGTCAACACAAAGGCGCCACGCTCTTCGAGGATGGTGTCGACCTCGTCGGTGATGATGAGGGTATAGTCCTGTGACGTGCGGCTCAGACCGTCATTGGCCGTGAGGGTGATGACGTATTCATTGTTGCGGTCGCTGTCTTCCGGGGATTCATGATTCGCCACCAGCTCCGTTTCCAGCCTGAGCTCAGCCACATTCAGTGTGAAGAACGCCGCGTCATCACCGCTCATGGTGAGTGTCAGCGGGTCACCATCTGCATCAGAAACCTCAATGCTCAGACCAGGGACAGCCGTATTTTCCGGCGCAGACCAGATAAATTCACCGGAGAACAGCGGCCGTTCATTATGCGGTGTTGATGGTGATGATGTGGTATCGGCCGGTGCCGCCGGGGCCTGGTCCGGGCCGGAACCGCCGGCATCGTCAGTGCTATCCGGAGTCTCCGGATCCTGCACCACAATGGTGTCCTGTGGCCCGGAACGTCCACCCGAGCCATTGCATGCGCTCAATCCTGGGAGCGATACCAGTAATACGATGTAAACAATGAGAGACGGACGCATATAAACACCCCTGCATATCCTTAACGGGTGAGTATGACCAGTTACAACACAGGCATTAGTGGTTTTGGGCTAATGTCGCGGGGCTGAGAGGCAGGTATGATCCTTCATATTCTTGTTGATCAACCGCAGGACACCTGAAAAGTAAGTCCGGTTCAGCAAACTGTCAAATCGGCAGCACTCCACTTCTGCTGCCACTCAGGTGTCAGACCTGCCTGATATCTCTTAACCTCTTACTTTGCGCTGGCAAACTTCACAATGATTGAATGCCTGCTGTTCGCAGACGCTGATGCTTTCTGTCGCCAATCCGGACACGGGCGGGGCTGCGGTTCGTCTCACTCCGGTTATCCGTCACGGCTATCAGGATCTACGCGGCCCGGTGAGAAATAGTTGCAGTTTGTTGAAAAAAATCCTCAACAACGCAACTTTCAGGCCCCCGGCAACGTATTCCTGATAAAGAGGACAGAGCAGGGACGTGCGGCTTTTATTCCGCGCCCGGATTCTGTTACAAACGTCGCGGGGTATTGTTATGTGCCTCACCCTGACACATCACTGTGCAAGGAACCGGAGATCAGAGTGACCACCCTATGACCCAGACCGACAACCAGACACTGGAGCATCTGCTCGGGAGGATAGTGCTGCGTGATCAGCAGGCTCTGCGACGTCTTTATGATCTGACTGCCGCCCGATTGAACGGCGTGGCCTTCCGTATTCTGCAGAACCGCGAGCTGAGCCATGAAGCCCTGCAGGAAGGCATGCTGCAGATCTGGCACAAGGCTTCGGAATACCGGGCCGATCAGGGAGAACCCATGGCCTGGCTGACCTCAGTGGTTCGCTACCGGGCACTGGATAAACTGCGGGCCGAGCAGAGTGAACAACGACGTCGCGACCAGCTGCATGAACTGCAGGACTTTATTGAGGAGCCTGCCGGGCAGTCTGTCAGCGAGGTACTGGAGCAGGGCGCCATGACCGAACGCCTGAACCTGTGTCTGCAGACGCTGGATACGTTAAACCGCAATGCCATCATGATGGCCTACTACTACGGTTACAGCCGCGATGACATTGCCGAGCATCTGGCACAACCGCTGAACACCATCAAATCCTGGCTGAAACGTGGTCTCGAGAGGTTATCGAAATGTCTCCGTTAAGCCGCTATCAGAATCCGGAGCTGCAGGATCAGCTGGCAGCGCAATATGTGCTCGGCACACTGCGTGGTCCGGCACGCCGCCGCATGCAGACGCTGATGCAACAGATACCCGCCCTGCAGCTGCGGGTGCGCCACTGGGAAAACCAGCTGCAACCACTGAACGACAGCGTAGCGGAACTGCCCCCCGCAGCCTCAGTCTGGGCTGGCATTGATCAGGCCATTAACCCCGCAGCGGCATCAGACAGTGGCTCTCTGATTGAATCCCTGAAACAACGTCTGAATCTGTGGCGCTACCTGACAGCGACCGGCTTTGCCTTTGCGCTGGTACTGGGCGTATTGCTGACCCTGCAGCTGAATCAGCCTGCCTCCAATTCAGCGTCTGGGGTGGTGAATTATGTGGCGGTCATGAAAAACAGCGACGATCAGCCCAGTATGGTAGTCACACTGGTGCAGGAAGGGCGGCAGTTATCACTGGATATGCTACAGAAGCCGGTGATTGCGGATGATCAGGTTCTGCACCTGTGGGCTATTTCGAAAGAAGACGGTCATATCCGCAGCCTTGGCACAATTCCGGTGGAAAAACACATCGAAAAAACCCTGAGTAAACCGCAATGGGGTATGATCAGCAGCGCAGAACATCTGATTGTGTCGGTTGAAACCACCGCTCAGGTGCTGACGCCCGGGCCGGACATCATAGCCAAAGGCCTGTGTGTGAAAGTGGAAGGATGGCAGGCGAAAACCGGATAATGCTGATTATTCTTGACCGTGACGGAGTGCTCAATGAAGACTCCGACGCGTTTGTAAAATCCGTGGATGAGTGGATTCCACTGACCGGCAGTGCCGAAGCCGTCGCGCGTCTGTGCAAGGCCGGACATACTGTGACCGTGGCCACCAACCAGAGTGGCCTGGCGCGGGGGTATTTTACGCTGGCCGACCTTGAAGCCATGCATGCAAAGATGACCGCGCTGGCGGAGCAGCAGGGGGGGAGCTTCGCTCACATCGCCTTTTGTCCACATGGTCCGGACGACGGTTGCGATTGCCGTAAACCTTTACCCGGTCTGATACGTCAGGCAGAAGAGGCGCTGGGCATCCCGGCGGAAGGCGCGTGGATGGTGGGTGACTCCATCCGGGACCTCGAAGCCGGTCTGGCCGCAGGCTGCCAGGTCGCTCTGGTGCGTACCGGGAAGGGTCGCAGCAGTGAAGCAAAACTGGCCCAAACCCCGGAGCTGGAAAACGCGCCGGTGTTTGATGACCTGGCGGCGTTCACAGACTGGTTACTCAGCTCACAGCACTGAGACTGAGTGCTCTCTGATACAATGACCCGGCGCCCGGGTTGTGGCATTTCTGAAAAGGCAGGCAATGCATGATGATTGAAATTTCCGGTGTGGGTACTCTGCTGCTGCTGATCGCCGACATCTACGCCCTGATCAATGTGGTTCAGTCCCCGCGCGTTTCCACCGCCGGGAAAGTCGCCTGGGTGCTGGCGATTCTGTTCCTGCCGCTGCTGGGCTTCATTGCCTGGCTGCTGTTCGGGCCACGCAGCCCGAAACCCCGCTGAGCAGACCACCATGGAATTACTTGCGGTTGCTGTCATCCTGCTTCTGATCGGTGATGCTTACGCCATTTTTCAGGTGGTGCAGTCACGCCGCCCACTCAGTACCCGCGCCTTCTGGGTCGCGGGTGTTCTTTTGCTGCCACTGCTGGGGCTGCTGATCTGGTACATTCAGGGCCCGCGGGAGCACATCACCGAACGGGGCTGATCAGTTATCGCCGGAGTCACTGCTGTCCGCTCCGGCACTGAGATCATCATCCTGAACCGCTGAACGGCTGATCCCGGTTTTGCTGGCTACCTGCGGTCTGGTCGCGGCGTCGTTGCTGGCCTGACCTTTGTTCATCATGCGCACATTGGCCGCCGGTGAAGTACCGTCTTTGCCTTCGCCGAAATACAGGGTGGTGTGCGGAAACGGAATTTCAATGTTGCGGGCATCAAAGGCGTGTTTGATACGGCGGTTGAATTCACGTCCGACGTTCCACTGCTGGATGGGTTTGGTCTTGATGCGGGCCTTGATCACCACAGCACTGTCATCGAACTTATCCACACCGAAGACTTCCAGCGGCTCCAGAATCAGCTCTCCGAAGTCCGGATCAGCGCGCATCTCTTCATCAATCTCTTTCAGTACCTCAATGACTTCATCCGTGTTTTCGCGGTACGCCACACCGATATCAAACAGGTAGAAGCTGTAATCCTTGGTCAGGTTAGACACGATAGTCACTTCACCAAAGGGGATGGTGTGCACCTTACCGTCGAGGTCACGCAGCTGGATCTTGCGCAGGGTAATCTTCTCAACCAGACCGAACTTGTCACCCAGCTGAATCACATCACCGATCTGGATGACGTCTTCAAAGATGATCACCAGACCAGTGAGAAAGTCTTTCACCAGTGTCTGGGCACCAAAGCCGATGGCAATCCCGAGTACACCAGCACCGGCTAACAATGGCACTATGTTGATACCCAGTTCCGACAGCACCACCATGATGGAGAGCAATGACAGGGCAAACAGCAGGATATTGCGGATGATGGGGGTAATGGTCTGAAAACGTGAGTTGTTGAGTTTCTCACTGCGGCTCATCAGGGTTTCCAGAATAAAGTTCACGCCCTCCCAGATCAGCGCAAACACCAGTGCCACGACCACCAATGACAGCGTGGTGGAGAGCATGCCGCCCAACTCAATCTTATCGGCGTTGTAACCCAGATAACTGGCACAGACACGGATGACCGCATACATGAGCAGCACCAATCCGATCAGATAACCGGCCCAGCGCTGTACCGCAAACAGGCTGTTAAAGCGTTTGTCGTGCAGACCGGCGCGGCGGCGCAGAGGATTGAGACGGCGGTTAAAGAAGCCGGACAGCCAGCCATTGGCGATCACGCCGATAATGACCACCGTCAGGGTGATTCCCAGTGTGATCAGATCGCCGATGGTGTTTTCCGAAAAGCCGTAACCCTCCATCAGATTCAGGAAGGTGCTGGTGATGCCGCTACCGGCCTGATCAAAATCCAGCAGCGTCGCCAGACCGGTAGGAGGCTCTTCTTTCTGAGCCTCGGCCAGCACTTTCAGTTTGTCGATCAGCGCCTGCCGCTCAGCTTCGTTTTCCAGTGTGCCGACCAGATCGGCGGCGACCTGTGGATCAACATCCGCCGCAGATCCGGCAGCGGACTCTGCGGCCTGCAATGCCGGACTAAGGCTGGCTAACAGTAACAGCAGGGCGGAACAAGCTGAAAAACAACGCGGAAAAAGGGTGCTCAAAACAAAAACTCCTGTCGTCTTGTGCGGGGGTTCTGTGCCAGAGTGGGACTGACAGACCACTGACGGGTTCCCCCCGTGCGGGAGCACTGCTGACAATCGCGGCAGAAACCAACCCGGTAAACGGCGTCAACCTACATTGATAACGTGCCCTGCAGGTCATTACAATCACTGAACCATTCTTTCTGCCAATAACAACAACACGGCAGACCCGGCACCGCCGGATAGATCAGGGCCCCGGTTGGCCCCTGGAGCAGCATTATGAACACTCAGGCCATCACTCAGAATCCGGCTAATATCGAAGTACGCCGCATGGATTTCGGCTTTGACGGACTGCAGGAACAGGACTGGTTCCGTGGTAACCCCATTCTGTCGGCCTTTATGGCCGTTCTGTCCGGCACCTTTCCGCCGGGAGAGCAGATGTTTATCCAGTCAGTCCGCTACTTCAAAGACCGCATCACAGACCCGGACCTGCAGGAAAGCGTGCGTCTCTTCACCCAGCAGGAAGCCCACCACACGCATCAGCATAAGCAAGCCAATCTGCGCCTTGAGGCCCTGGGCTGGCGCGCGCTGGAGATTGAAAAGCGGGTTGAGCAGGCCATCCGGTTACTTAACCGCAAGCGCTCGCCGGAAGGCCAGCTGGCCATGACGGTCTGTCTGGAGCACCTGACCGCCATTGTGGCGGAATTTGTGCTGACACACCCGGAGCACTTCGAAGGTATGCAGCCGTCCGTACGCAACATGCTGGTCTGGCACGCCATTGAAGAGATCGAGCATAAGTCCGTGGCGTTTGATGTCTACATGCAGGTTTGTGGTGACCGCAAAGCACTGCGCCGGATGATGAACCGCATGGCAGTCATGTTCCCGCTGCTGACCACATTACGAACCTTTTACCTGCTGATCCGCGCCCGGCGTCTGCCACGCTGGAAACATCTCCGCGAAGCACGGCAGATGCTGACCGCAGAAAACGGTATGCTCACCTGCCTGAAGCAGCCATTAAAAGACTTTTACCACGAAGACTTCCACCCGGATGACCACGACAACCGTGGGCTGGTGGAAACATGGAAAGCGGAAATTGAACAATACCGGCTTGGCTGATCGCCGGTTGGCGTGAAGAAAGGATCTGGTCGGAGTGAGAGGATTCGAACCTCCGACCCCTGCCTCCCGAAGGCAGTGCACTACCAGGCTGTGCTACACTCCGATCCGGCGCTGATTATACAAACCCTGTACGGTCAGACTCAAGCCGCTTTCTTTGTTTCCTCCAGTCGGGTTCTCCATGTCTGAGCGCATTCTGGTGCTGCATACCGGCGGCACAATTGGTATGACCACCTCACCTCAGGGCTATCAGCCTGCGGCCGATTTCCCCGCGTTTCTGCATCGTCGCCTTGATCCGTTCGGCCTGCCGGCGTTTGATGTCATCGCGCTGGATCACCTGATCGACAGTGCCGATCTGAACCCGTCCGACTGGAGCAGTATTGCCGCGCAGCTGATCCGTTACTGGCCCGATTACAGTGGTTTTGTCATCCTCCATGGCACCGATACCATGGCGTACACCGCCTCTGCACTGTCATTTATTCTGCAGGGCTGCGACAAGCCGGTTATTGTCACTGGCTCGCAGGTGCCGCTGAATGCCGTGCGTACCGATGCCATCAACAACCTGGTCAACAGCCTGCTGCTGGCTGCCCATCCGGACATCAGTGAAGTCTGCGTCTGTTTTCATGGCCGTCTGCTGCGTGGCAACCGCAGCACCAAAGTCAAAAGCACCGCCTTCGATGCCTTTGACTCGCCCGATCTGCCCTGGCTCGGTGAAGCCGGCGTCCATATCCATCTCAGTGAAGGGCTGCTGCTGCATCCCGGCGAACCCCATCTCCGGGAGCTGAGCTTTGATCCGGCTGCGGTGTCTGTACTGGCTCTGTATCCCGGTATTCAGGCGGACATTGCCCGGCGCCTGTGCGCAGCGGAGGGCCTGAAAGGCCTGATTCTGCGTTCTTATGGTGTCGGCAACGTACCACAGGGCAATCAGGCGCTGATGGATGTTCTCGCAGCAGCTGTTAACGAGGGTGTTGTGGTGGTGAATACCAGCCAGTGTCTGGCCGGTGGGGTGTATCAGGATACTTACGCCAGCGGTTCAGTTCTCAGCCGTATCGGAGTGACTCCGGCCAGCGACATGACGGCGGAGGCCACCTTCGCCAAACTGCATTACCTGATTGCCTGTGGTGAAAGCCCGGAACAGATCCGCGCCCTGATGCCTCTGCCGTTGCGCGGCGAATGCAGCTCTCCGGATCAGCAGGTGTAACCTCAGAAGATATAGCGGATCGCGCCCGTGGTCTGTGTCAGTACCGTACTCACCACAAGATCTTCGCCATTGTGCTGTGTCGCACGCCAGCCGATGGCGCGGGCCTTGATACCCAGATCGACCTCAATATTGTACGTCAGGCGGTAGATCAGACCCGTCCCCAGCTGAATGGAGACGCCGTGCAGATCCACGCCTTCTTCCAGATAAGCACTACTGGCAAAGCCCAGCCCGGAGCGGAAGTAGGGCTCCAGCAGGTTGTCGGAGAAGGTGAACTGCCATTCGAAGTCGAGGCTGGTCAGCTTGCCGTTCTTGTTACTGGCATCCGTCTCAATTGAATCCAGATGGTAGGTAACCTCAAAACGGTGATCCAGCCGGGTGATGTACCCAAGAGTGAAGTCAGAAGCGATGGAACTCGCTTCTTCTTTGTAGGTTTCCTGCCCGTACTCAAGCTTCTCCTGCCCCCAGCCGAGACTCATACCGGCACCTATGTACCAGCCTTTGTCTGTCAGCGGCTTTTCATCGTCGGCAGATGCCGGAACAGTGACCAGCAGAGCCGGGAGTAACAGGATTCTGAGCAGGTTTTTCATAACAACCAATTTCCGCGGGGTTATGAAAAAAGCCTAGCACAGGCTCAGGGAAGAGCAGGTCAGATACTGCGAACAGTGTTGTCTGCATTCAGAAGGAAAGCACCGGAGTCTGGTGCTTTCCCGCATGGATACCCGTCAGAAAAGCACCCGGCAGGCCGCGGTGAACTGTGTCATGGAGGTGGAAATTTCGAGATTCGCCGAAGATGAGTCATCTTCCAGCTTCTGCCAGCTGACCGAGCGGTACTTAAATCCGCCGTCCAGCTCAAAACGGGGTGCCAATTTCCACAGGACACCGGCCCCCAGCTGCAGCGAGATGCCGTTCAGGTTTTCACCTTCTTCTGTGAGATCTTCTGTGTCTTCATAGGTTGTGAAACCAAAGCCCGCGAGGACGTAAGGGCGTACGGCCGGATGATCGGTGAAGGTAAAAATGCCATCGACATCCAGTGACGTGAAGTTGTCCGTGACATCCGCATCAGTGAATTCCATTTCCTCACCGGCAAATGAAATCTCCATGCGTGCTGCCTGACTGAAAATATAACCACCGGAAATTTTGTACCCGGTAGAGTCAAAGTCAGCGGAACCATTCAACCAGGAGATATTGGAGTCGTATTCCTCTTCGCCAGAACCCATACCGAAACCGACACCGGCATACCAGCGAAATTCCTCTTCGGCTGCAGAAATAAATGGGGATGCAGCCAGTGCGGCAACAGCGAGAACAGAACTGAGCAGGGTTTTCATAAAAGCTTCCTGTGCTTAAAGAGAGAAAGAAAGCCGCCTGTCGTTGGTTCAGGAGCGGCGGTTGGATAGTACAAATCCGGTCATGGCAGAACAATGAAAAATGCCCGGGTCCATGTATCTTCCCTAACCTTGCTGACATTAGGCTGCTGCGGTCTCTTTGCCGGGCTGCGTATCATTCACCGATGAACTGAAACTGCAGACATAGAAAACCTCCCGAGGGGGTTTCTTTTAAACGTTTGTACTCAGTGCTTACCGGGTTTTTCGCGGATCTGCTGACATCGGTAATCAACGCAGTTCAACTGCTTACCATTCAGGCAAAAACTCAGTTTCCGCGCATAAAAAAACCTCCGCGAGGGAGGTTTCTTCGGGCCGCTTAAACTCAGTGTTTACCGGTTTTTTCACGAATCTGCTGACATCGGTAATCAACACAGCAAGGCTGCGCACCATGCAGAGACACCTCAAACGACAGACATAAAAAAACCTCCCGAAGGAGGTCTTTTCTGATCCGGCGAAGAAACTCAGAGCTTACCGGGTTTTTCGCGGATCTGCTGACATCGGTAACCAACGCAGCAAGGCTGCGCACCATTCAGAGACACCTCAAACGACAGACATAAAAAAACCTCCACGAGGGAGGTTTCTTCGGGCCGCTTAAACTCAGTGCTTACCGAGTTTTTCACGGATCTGCTGAATGGTACGCAGCTGCGCAGCCGCTTCAGCCAGCTGAGTCAGGGCCAGAGTGTAATCCAGCTCGGAGCTCTGATTTTCCAGCATCTTCTCTGCATGAGCTTTGGCTTCTTCAGCAGCAGCTTCATCCAGATCATCAGCACGTACAGCAGTGTCAGCCAGCACGGTAATGGAACCCGGCTGTACTTCCATAAAGCCACCGGAGAGATAAATAATCTCTTCCTCACCGCCTTGTTTGACGATGCGGACCGGGCCTGGCTTCAGTGGTGTCAGCAGCGCTGCGTGGCCGGGTTCAATACCCAGATCACCCAGCTGACCAGCAGCCACAACACGCTCAACCAGACCGGCGAAGAGTTTCTCTTCCGCGCTGACGATATCGCAGTGAACGGTCATTGCCATTGTTAATACCTCTGTTCAGAGGAGGCGGCGCTGCAGTTCATACAGCGCCAGCCCGCTCATTACATTTTGTTGGCTTTCTCGATGGCTTCGTCGATGGTACCTACCATGTAGAACGCCTGTTCTGGCATGCTATCGTACTCACCGCTCAGGATGCCGGAGAAACCACGGATGGTTTCTTTCAAAGACACGTATTTACCTGGCGCACCGGTAAAAATCTCGGCCACGTGGAATGGCTGAGACAGGAAACGCTCGATCTTACGTGCACGGGCAACCAGCTGCTTATCTTCGTCGGACAGTTCGTCCATACCCAGAATCGCAATGATGTCCTTCAGCTCTTTGTAGCGCTGCAGTACACCCTGAACGCCACGAGCGATGTCGTAGTGTTCGTTACCGATAACCAGTGGGTCCAGCTGACGAGAGGTAGAATCCAGCGGGTCGATAGCTGGGTAAATACCTTTCGCCGCGATGTCACGGGACAGTACAACGGTAGAGTCCAGGTGAGCAAAGGTGGTCGCTGGGGATGGGTCAGTCAAGTCATCCGCTGGTACGTATACCGCCTGGATCGAGGTGATCGAACCAGTCTTGGTAGAAGTAATACGTTCCTGCAGAACACCCATTTCTTCCGCCAGAGTCGGCTGATAACCTACCGCTGAAGGCATACGGCCCAGCAGTGCAGATACCTCAGTACCGGCCAGTGTATAACGGTAGATGTTATCCACGAACAGCAGTACGTCTTTACCTTCGTCACGGAACTTCTCAGCCATGGTCAGACCGGTCAGAGCAACACGCAGACGGTTACCCGGCGGCTCGTTCATCTGGCCATATACCATTGCTACTTTGGACTGGGCTTTGTCATCCAGATTTACAACACCGGATTCCGCCATTTCGTAGTAGAAGTCGTTACCTTCACGGGTACGCTCACCAACACCTGCGAATACAGACAGACCGGAGTGTGCCTTCGCGATGTTGTTGATCAGTTCCATCATGTTTACGGTTTTACCTACACCGGCACCACCGAACAGACCAACCTTACCACCCTTAGCGAACGGGCAGACCAGGTCGATTACCTTGATGCCGGTTTCCAGCAGCTCAGTGCTGTTCGCCTGCTCATCAAAGGTCGGCGCAGCACGGTGAATCTGATACAGCTCTTCTTCACCGTTGTTGCCGTCAAAAATAGGGCCACATTCATCAATCGGGCGACCCAGTACGTCCATAATACGACCCAGAGTCGCATTACCAACAGGTACAGAGATTGGGGCACCAGTATTGGTTACGTTCAGGCCACGCTTGAGGCCTTCTGTCGAACCCATCGCGATGGTACGGACCACGCCGTCGCCCAGCTGCTGCTGAACTTCAAGAGTGGTTTCTGTACCGTCTACGGTCAGGGCATCATAGACCTTAGGTACCACATCGCGTGGGAATTCCACGTCGATTACGGCACCGATGATCTGTACGATACGTCCGCTCATTTTCGGATCCTCTTACTTTAAAATTCTTTCCGCTAAGTCTCTGACGGAAGCGGTTTATACCGCTGCCGCACCACTGACGATTTCTGAAATTTCCTGGGTGATGGCTGCCTGACGTGCTTTGTTGTAAAGCAGGTTCAGTTCTTTGATCATGCCGCCCGCGTTGTCGGTGGCGTTTTTCATCGCCAGCATACGCGCGGCCTGTTCACAGGCATTGTTTTCCACCACACCCTGATACACCTGGGATTCCACGTAACGTACCAGCAGACCTTCCATAATTTCTTTGGCGTCCGGCTCGTAGATGTAGTCCCAGTGACCTTTCAGTGCGTCGTCCTGTTCTGCCTTGAGAGGCAGCAGCTGTACGGTCTCAGGTGACTGTGTCATGGTGTTCACGAAACGGTTGTAGATGATGAACAGGCGATCGATCTGACCTTCGTCAAACGCCTCCAGCATCACTTTTACCGATCCGATCAGACTCGCCAGTTCCGGTGCATCACCCAGGTGAGACTGGGAAGCCACGACTTTACCGCCGAAGCTTTTGAAGAACAGAGACGCTTTGGAACCGATGGAACAGAATTCCACGGAAACGCCTTTGCTTTCCCAGTCTTTCGCCTGCAGCGCAACACGCTTGAACAGGTTGTTGTTCAGACCACCACACAGGCCCCGGTCAGAAGACACGACGATATAGCCGACTCGCTTAACATCGCGGTCCTGCAGATAACGGTGACGGTACTCAGAAGACGCATTGGCCAGGTGACCGATCACAGCGCGGATTTTATCCGCGTATGGACGGCTCTTTTCCATGCGCTGCTGAGCACGACGCATCTTACTTACAGCAACTTTTTCCATCGCTGAAGTAATTTTCTGCGTGCTTTTTACACTCGCAATCTGCTCTTTAATTTCTTTACCGACTGCCATAGTTCAAACCTTTGCTGAGTGAACCACGCTGACGCCCGGAGACGTCAGCCATGGATTACCACGCCTGGGTGCTTTTGAATTTCTCAATACACTCTTTCAGGCCATCGGCGATTTCGTTGTTGTAATCGCCTTTCTCGTTGATTTTCGCCATCAGAGCAGCGTACTCGCTGTTGGCGAAGCTCAGCAGAGCGGCTTCGAACGCCTGGATTTTTTCGACAGCAACGTCTTCCAGGAAGCCTTCGGTCGCAGCGTAGATAGACAGACCCATATCAGCAGTAGACATAGGTGCGTACTGACCCTGTTTCATCAGTTCAGTAACGGCTTTACCGTGTTCCAGCTGCTTACGGGTTGCTTCGTCCAGGTCAGATGCGAACTGAGCGAATGCTGCCAGTTCACGGTACTGAGCCAGTGCCAGACGGATACCGCCACCGAGTTTCTTAATGATCTTGGTCTGGGCTGCACCACCTACACGGGATACAGAGATACCCGCGTTCATCGCCGGACGGATACCGGAGTTGAACAGGTTGGTTTCCAGGAAGATCTGACCATCGGTAATGGAGATCACGTTGGTTGGTACGAACGCAGATACGTCACCACCCTGGGTTTCAATGATCGGCAGAGCCGTCAGAGAACCGGTCTGACCTTTGACGCCACTGACCTGTTCAACGTAGTTAGCGTTAACACGACAGGCGCGCTCCAGCAGACGGGAGTGCAGGTAGAATACGTCACCCGGGTATGCTTCACGGCCCGGAGGACGCTTCAGCAGCAGGGAGATCTGACGGTAAGCCCAGGCCTGTTTGGTCAGGTCATCGTATACGATCAGAGCGTCTTCACCGCGGTCCAGGAAGTATTCACCCATCGCACAACCGGAGTACGGAGCCAGATACTGCATTGCTGCAGGATCGGCAGCACCCGCTGCAACGATGATGGTGTGTTCCAGAGCGCCGTGCTCTTCCAGCTTACGTACAACGTTAGCGATGGAAGACTGCTTCTGACCGATAGCGACGTAGATACACTTAACGCCGGAACCTTTCTGGTTGATGATGGCGTCGATGGCCATGGCAGACTTACCAGTCTGACGGTCACCAATGATCAGCTCACGCTGACCACGGCCTACCGGTACCATGGAGTCAACAGACTTATAACCAGTTGGCAGCGGCTGATCTACACCCTGACGGGCGATGACGCCCGGCGCAACACGCTCAACCGGCGCGGTGCCATCAGAATCAATCGGGCCTTTACCGTCAATCGGGTTACCCAGTGCGTCGACAACGCGACCCAGCAGAGCTTTACCGACAGGTACTTCCAGAATACGGCCGGTACACTTCGCAGTCTGACCTTCAGCCAGACCTTTGTAGTCGCCCAGTACGATGGCACCAACGGAGTCACGCTCCAGGTTCATCGCCAGGCCGTACACGCCGCCTTCAAATTCAATCATCTCACCGTACATAGCGTCGGCAAGACCGTGGATACGAACGATACCGTCAGATACGGATACGACGGTGCCCTCGTTCTGGGCTTGTGAAGATACATCAAGGCTTTCAATACGCTTCTTGATGACTTCACTGATCTCAGATGGATTCAGTTGCTGCATGAACTGCCCCTCAAATTAGGATTTCATCGCTTCGGCTAATTTCGACAGCTTGCCTGTTACAGAGCCATCAATAACCAAGTCCCCGGCACGGATGATCGCGCCACCGACGAGAGATTCGTCGATTTCGCTGGTCAAACGTACATCACATTGCAATCTGGCTTTTAAGGCTGCCGCCAGTTTCTCTGCCTGGGCATCGCTCAGCTCAAACGCTGAGGTCACAACCACATCGACGGTGTTCTGCAGCTGAGCTTTCAGCTCTTCGTAGAGTCCGGCGATTTCCGGCAGCAGAGCCAGTCGCTTGTTTTCAGCCAGTACGGCCACCAGGTTTTTGGCTGCTTCATTCAGCTTGTCGCCACATACATCGAGCAGGGCATCTGCCTGCTGCGCAGAAGTCAGCGCCGGGTGTTTAATCAGTTTTGCCATGTCGGCATCGGCTGCAAAAGCGGCCAGCACAGACAGGTCATCCGACCATGCATCCAGAGCGTTCTTCTCGCTTGCTTCAGCAAATACCGCTTTCGCGTACGGCCGAGCGAGAGTTGTTAATTCAGCCATGTAAACCTCGCTTAAAGCTCTTCGGCCAGTTTATCCAGCAGCTCGCTGTGAGCTGATGCATCTACTGACTTGCCGAGGATTTTCGCTGCACCGGCTACTGCCAGCTCAGAGACCTGCTTACGCAGAGCTTCTTTCGCGCGGTTTGCTTCCTGCTCAACTTCAGCCTGAGCAGCTGCTACAAGACGCTGACCTTCAGCACGGGCATTTTCTTTCGCCTCGTCCACGATCTGATTAGCGCGCTTGTTCGCCTGTTCGATAATTTCTGCAGCCTTTTCTTTGGCTTCACGCAGCTTGTCGCCCGCTTCTTGCTTTGCGAGTTCCAGGTCACGTTCGGCACGGTTTGCTGCATCCAGACCATCAGCAATTTTCTTTTCGCGTTCCTGCATGGCGCTCAGCAGGTGAGGCCACACGAACTTCATGCAGAACCACACAAAAACGCCAAAGGTGATGATCTGGCCGATCAGTGTCATATTAATGTTCACGCCAGAGCCCTCATGTTCATTGATTAAGTAATTTCGTGCTCAATGAACGATTAGGCAGCAAACATCAGGTACAGACCCAGACCAACACCGATCATTGGTACGGCGTCGAGCAGACCTGCGATCAGGAACATTTTACCCTGCAGCATAGGACCCAGCTCAGGCTGACGTGCAGTACCTTCCAGCAGACGACCACCCAGCAGACCAAAACCAATCGCTGTACCCAGAGCACCCAGACCGATCATCAGAGCTGCAGCCAGGAATACCAGACCTTGTTCCATAATATTCTCCAAATAGAAGTAGTTAGTGAGTTAAAAGTTAAAGGTTAAGGGTTTAGAAAATCAGTGATCTTCGTGGGCCATGCTCAGATACACGATGGTCAACATCATGAAAATGAAGGCTTGCAGAGTAATCACCAGAATGTGGAAGACCGCCCACGCCCACTGCAGTACACCAGCCATCAGGCCCAGTGCGATACCGGCAGAGAACATCAGAGCAATCAGAATAAAGATCATCTCACCGGCGTACATGTTTCCGAACAGTCGCAGACCGAGAGAGATAGGCTTGGCGATCAGGGCCACGATTTCCAGGAAGAAGTTCACCGGAACAAAGATGGCCTGAACCAGAGGATTCTTGGCATGGAACGGGTGCAGCGTCAGCTCCGCTACGAAGCCGGTGATGCCTTTGATCTTGATGGAGTAGAAGATCATCAGAGCGAACACGAACAGGGCCATACCCAGGGTTACGTTCACATCGGTGGAAGGTACGACCTTCATGTAGTGAACACCCAGTGCTCCAAACAGGGTCGGCAGCACGTCAACCGGGATAAGGTCCATGAAGTTCATCATGAAGACCCAGGTAAAGATGGTCAGTGCCAGCGGTGCTACCAGAGCACTGCGGCCATGGAAAGATTCTTTGACGGTGTTGTCGATGAACTCAACGATCATCTCAACGAAGTTCAGCATGCCGGTCGGCACGCCAGAAGATGCTTTTTTGGCCATGCGCCAGAACAGCAGCATGATCAGACCACCGAGGCCGATGGACCAGCCGAGAGAGTCAACATGGACTGCAGAGAAGCCCATCGCTGCAGCTTCTTCGCCGCTGTGAGCCATAGTCCAGGTCGCTTCAGAGAGTTCTTCAGCGTGGGTATGACCCTGCTCATCGGTGTGATGACGAACATAACCGGCAGGCAGTTTGCCGTAGGTCAGGTTGGTTAAGTGGTGAGAGATGTACTCCTGGGAATTACCAGCCATTTTCAAGTCTCAATTTTAAGGTTTACAAATTTGCGATCTTTGCCGAGGCGACGTGCCCCAGCTGCACTGTTATGAAACCGGCAAACAGTGCTAGAACATTCAGAGTCTCCACGCGCTGGAAGATGACAATAAAACACAACGCGGTAAGTACAAATTTCCAGGCCTCGGCGCGGTAGATTGCCTGCACCACCTGAACAGACATGCGCGCACCGGAGAAGCGGAAGGCTCGCCAGATAAAGTACGCATTCGGAAGAGCGCAGGTCAGTCCTCCGAGTAATGCGGACCAGGCGGCCACATCGCTGTGGATCCGGGCCAGGAGGGCGGCTGCAGCAGCCAGGATCAGTTGAAAAAGTACGATCCTGTAGACGGGTGGGCGAGGTATCGATGACAAACCTGACTCCACGGTAGAGCTGACAGACTTAGGCCTCCCTGTTTCCAAGGCGCGACGATTATAGGAGGTCAGGGTGCGGGCTTCAACCACTGCCGTAGCCGAAACCCCAAATAAATCAACTTATGGAGGTAAAGTTCAGGGCGGCCATTGCCAGCCCTTATTTGAGGTGATCCAGAATGCCGTCCAGCTCATCAAGACCGGTATAGCTGATCACAAGCTTGCCTTTGCCACTGCGGGAATGCTGAATCGCAACCCGGGCGCCGAGCTTTTCGCCCAGCAGGCGTTCGAGGCGGATGATATCCGGGTCAGGTTTGTCAGCCGCTTTTTTCTCCTGTGGCGCATCGTAATTGCGCACCAGAGCTTCGGCCTGACGCACGGTCATGGCTTTGCCCACCACTTCAGAGGCGGCCTGACTCTGATGCTCGCCGCTGAGGCCGAGCAAAGCACGGGCATGGCCCATTTCAATATCACCGTGCTCAAGCAGGCGCTTGACGTCGTCGTTGAGATTCATCAGACGCAGCAGGTTTGCTACCGTCGCGCGGTTCTTGCCCACGGCTTCAGCCACCTGCATCTGCGTCAGCTCGAACTCGTGCTGCAGACGGTGCAGGGCCATGGCTTCTTCCATAGGATTGAGGTTTTCGCGCTGAATATTCTCAATCAGTGCCATGGCGATGGCCGCTTCATCCGGCACATTGCGGATCAGGGCCGGAACCTTGTCCAGCTGCGCCATCTGACTGGCGCGCCAGCGGCGTTCACCGGCGATGATTTCGTAGCGGTCTTCCTGGCCAGGAAGCAGACGCACCACAATCGGCTGCATCAACCCCTGTGCTTTGATCGAGGCCGCCAGTTCTTCCAGCGCTTCCGGCTGAATATCACGACGTGGCTGATACCGGCCGGGCTGAATCCACTCCACCGGCAGATGACGCAGTTCACCATCAGCTGCAGGTCTGCTCTGGTCGGCAGCGCTGTCGCTGTCCGGCGTGGTGGATACGGCGTCACTCTGGGAGCTGGCCAGCAGGGCATCCAGTCCGCGCCCCAGGCCTCGTTTTTTCTTCACAGACATGCGTTCTTTTCTTTTTTATGTCGGTTCATTCGGGGGTCAGGCACTGACTTTCTGGCTGCTGTCAGATTTGACCCGGCGGTTCAGCTCACCGGCCAGCGCCAGATACGCCAGTGCACCTTTTGACTGCTTATCGTATTTGATCACCGGCAGACCATAGCTTGGCGCCTCGGCCAGACGCACATTGCGTGGAATCACAGACGTGAACAGCTTGTCACCGAAGTGCTGGTTCAGCTGGTCAGACACATCACCGGTGAGGCTGTTGCGCGGATCATACATGGTACGGATGATGCCGGTTACCTGCAGCGCGGGGTTCGGTCCCGACTGTATGGAGGTAATGGTCTGCAGCAGAGCGCTCAGACCTTCCAGCGCATAATACTCACACTGCATGGGAATCAGTACGCCGTCTGCGGCCACCAGTGCATTCAGGGTCAGCATGTTCAGCGACGGCGGACAGTCGATGAGGATGTAGTCATACTCAGCAGACAACACCTTCAGTGCCTGGCGCAGACGCTGTTCGCGCTGTGCGACCGACATGAGTTCGACCTCGGCCGCGGTCAGGTCACCATTAGCCGGAAGGACGTCGTAACCTGCCTCCAACCCCTGAACCCGCGCCTGAGCTGCCGAACAGTTGGCCACCAGGACGTCATACATGGAGCGTTCAAGGTCGTGTTTATCGACGCCACTGCCCATGGTCGCATTGCCCTGAGGGTCAAGGTCGATCAACAGAACCTTACGGCGGGTTGCCACCAGAGACGCGGCCAGATTCACCGCTGTGGTGGTTTTGCCAACGCCGCCTTTCTGATTGGTAATGGCCAGTATTTGACTCACGGATTCTGCCTGTATAAAGGTATGACTGTTCTTATTTACCGGTGGCGGCTGGCACCAGTGTCAGCAGATGACGCTGCCCCTCAACACCGGGAACCTCCAGCGCTTCGCTGTTCTGCAGCTGGTAACGGCCGCCGAGCTCCGCCAGTTCCTGTTCCGGAAACTGACCTTTCATCGCCAGAAAGCAACCGTGCGGGGCACGCATATGCTCGCACCAGTGCACCATGTCCGCCAGCGAGGCGAAGGCTCTGCTGACAATCATATCGAAAGGCCGGGGGGGATGATACGCTTCACAGCGCTCATTCACTATCTCCACATTGGCCAGTCTGAGTGAGGTTCTGGCCTGAAACAGAAAACGGGTTTTCTTGCCGTTACTGTCGAGCAGGGTGAACTGCTTGTGCGGATTCATGATCGCCAGTACCACGCCGGGCAGCCCCGGGCCGGTACCCACATCAATAATGTGCTGCGCTCCCTGCACCGCAGGATGCACAGCCAGACTGTCGAGCAGATGCAGTGCCACCATCTGCTGCGGGTCGCGGATGGCCGTCAGGTTGTAAGCCTTATTCCATTTAATCAGCAGCTCCAGATAGCTCATCAGCGCCTGCTGCTGTCCGTCCGTCAGGGTGATGTTCAACCGGGCAGCGCCCTTGTTCAGCTGCTGCAACAGATCATTCATGTCTTACACTCTCAGAAACACCGTAAAGCGGTTTTATTCGCCGGGCGGGAGTTTATCATAGCCACCGGTTAATACTGCCCCGGATGAAACCACCGGCCCACCGAAGGAAACCGTTTGAAACCCAATGCTCTCTGGCCACTGCTGGCCGCAGCCACAGCCCTGATTGTTGTGCACGGCTTTGGCCGCTTTGTGTACACACCCCTGCTGCCTCTGCTGGTCAGTGATGGCTTACTGACCCTGACCGAGGCCGCCCAGCTGGCGACCTGGAACTACGTCGGCTATTTCAGCGGTGCCATGATCGCCCTGTTTGCCTGGCAGAGCGGGTATGGGCGCTCCATGCTGTTTGCCAACCTGGTCGGGAATGCGGTGATTACGCTGCTGCAGGTGTGGACAGAAGCATACCCGGCGCTGGCAGGACTGCGCCTGCTCAACGGCATCACCAATGGCATTGTGTTTGTGCTGGCCCCCGCACTGGTTCTGGAATGGCTGGTCGCACAGGGCAAAGCCACACTCAGTGGTCTGATGTATCTGGGTGTGGGACTTGGCATTCTCAGCAGCAAGGTGGTGGTGGATCTGTCTGAGCACTGGCTCAGCGGCTCCGGTCGCTGGTTACCCGCTGCGCTGATTTCTATCCCGCTGGCACTGGTTACCGGCCTGTATCTGTTCCGTCTGGGTTCTTCAGAGCCACCGGTGAACCGTGATGATCATTCATCCTTGTGGGACCGCCAGAGTACGCCCCTGTTTCTCGCATATGCAGGTGCCGGTCTGGGCTACATTCTGCCGATGACGTTCTTACCCGCCGTTGCACAGGAATGGCAGATCAGTGTGTCACCCAGCCCATGGCTGATTGCGGCGCTGGCGTCAGTACCCGCCAT
>DBNK01000025.1:0-71091 GCA_002298335.1 Thalassolituus sp. UBA674 | reverse complement strand
ACGCTGGCGTCAGTACCCGCCATTCCGTTGTGGAATACGCTGGGCAACCGTCTGGGTGACCGCAATACGCTGATTCTCAATTATCTGATTCAGGCCATGGCAACTGCTGCCATCGTACTGCTGCCACCGCAGGCCATGGCGCTTTACCTGTGCGCGGCACTGATGGGCGGCAGTTTCCTGGGCGCGGTATTCCTGACTCAGCGTCTGGCGCGGGCACTGCATCCGCATCAGGGGCCACGCCTGAGTGCCGCCCTGATTGCCATCTATGGCGTCGCCCAGCTGGCTGGGCCAATTCTGGCAGAGGCGGGGATGCATATGGGGGCGACGCTGTCTTCTACCTTTATATGGGGATTGGGCGCCTGCCTCTGGGGGATGTTGCTGATGGTCTGGGTTCCGGCAGGGAGTGCTCACCGCACTTAATCGCCCGCACTTTCCTGCTCCGGCGGGCGCTGATAAAGGCCGCGGTGATACTGCAGCGCGCGGGCCCGCTCTTCCTCTGTGAATAACTGCTCCGCCAGCCGGTCAGTGACCAGCTGGGGATCTGCTGCAGAAGGCACCAGATCATTCAGCAGCTCATCATACTGCTCAACCCGCCATTGAAAATCGGCCACATCCTCACTGGCCCGGGCCTGTTCATACTGTAATGCCGTATGCAGGCGTTGTGTTTCTGCAAGGTTGTACTCGTTGATACCCAGCGTTTTCAGCTGTTCTTCCAGACTGGCCAGCTCCTCCGTGGTGAGAGGCACAGAATCCTGCGACGTCAGCCAGTCGGGAAATGCCTGAACGTACCCCAGGGAACCATTCAGATACTGATCGAATACCGGGTGGGACAGTGCCTCAGGGGGTAAGTAGCTGCGCAGATAGGCCTGATACTCATCCGAATTGAGCGGAGGGTTATCGGAAACTGGTATCACCGGAGATGCGGCCGGTTCGCTTTCCACGAGTTCATCTTTCTGCCGCTCATCAACAGATGAGACTGGTTGAACCGTAACAAATGGATTAGCCGCAGATTCTGTGGACAAAGCCGGGCGCTCCGCTGAAGCCGTTGAGGCTATGTCACCCTTTTCAGTAACGGACTCCAGCTTATCGGATACAGCCCCCCCCCCTGGCCACAGCCACCAGGCAGGCAGCAATGACATTAATGCAACAGTTGGAACAGTTCTGTTTAAGATCACAAAATGAACAGGGTTAAGATCACAAAATGAACAGGGCTTTATTTGTCTGCTCATAAAATATACTATTCTTAGTCATCTTTTAATTAATCATCTACGTAACTACTATGACTAACATCCTAAATTATAAGAATGTCCGCCTGCTGGCAATTCTGCCGGTTTTTCTTCTCACTGCCTGTATTGCTGAACCAGAAACGGAAGATTCCTACGACAGCTCCAGTGGTTCTGGGAGCAGCTACGATTACAGTGCGACCATGTGCTATGACGTGGCTGGCAACACCATGACGGTACGCTGTATTCCCAACAGCTCATCCAGTTGTTCCGATTACGGTCAGTCCAGTCTGGGTTCTTATCCTGACTGGAGCTCCTGTGATAACGATGTCGACGATGTATTGGATAACTGGGCTGATAACGGCACTGTCGTCGCGGGTCCTTCTGCAGGCAGTGGTGGTAGTGGTTCTGGCGGCGGCTCAGGTGGAAGCGGTTCCGGAGGTTCGGGTACTTATGACTACAGCTATACATGTCCGACCGGTGAAACCTATTCTGCACCGATACCTATCGATCAGTGCAGCTCAGAATCTGAATACTTTGCCAGAACCTTCGGCTGTAACCAGATTGATGACTTCGCTGATGCCTGCTACGAATACTACGGCTGTCTTGGCGTATCCCAGTCTGAACTGGATGCCGTCTGCGGTTCTTACTGAGCCGTCGTCACTGAGCGTGTTGCAACATGCTCCGACCATCAAAGCCCGCCACCCGGCGGGCTTTGTCGTTATCCGCCGGCATTAAGCCTGAGTTAAGCTACCCGACCGTATTCTTCTCTCCGTTCACAGAGGAGAATACCCATGACTCAAACCCTGCGCGTCTGGGACCCGCTGGTGAGAATCTTTCACTGGTCGCTGGTCCTGTTTTTCTTTACCGCCTACCTGTCTGAAGATGACTTTGAAAGCCTGCATGTCTGGGCCGGTTATACCGTCGCCGGGCTGGTTACCTTCCGCATCATCTGGGGCCTGATCGGTACCCGCCATGCCCGCTTCAGCGACTTCGTTTATTCGCCCGCCAATGTCTTCCGTTACCTGATTGCACTGCCAGCAGGCCGGGCGGCGCGCTACATCGGTCACAACCCGGCCGGTGGCGCCATGATCATCGCTCTGCTGATCTCACTGGCCGGAACCACCCTGTTCGGCATGGCCCTGTATGGTGCTGATGAGCATGCGGGTCCTCTGGCCCGCACCTGGCTGGCCTCGTTCGGCGAACACGATCTGGAGGAAGTCCATGAGTTCTTCGCCAATCTGACCCTGGCGCTGGTCGGCCTGCATGTCGCAGGGGTTCTGATCAGCAGCCTGCTGCATCGCGAAAATCTGATCCGGGCCATGATTACCGGGCGCAAAGCTGCTGATATGCAGGTGGATGAGGAGAAAACCTCATGAAGAACCTGCTGACCATCCCCGCAACCCTGCTCATTCTGACTCAGACCGCCATGGCAGCGCCGGATCCGGAGGCAGGGAAAGCCCTGTGGTACCGGGACTTCGATAGCCGCAGCTGCACCAGCTGCCATGGTCAGTCACCCCGGGACGAAGGCAACCACCAGAAAACCGGCAAAACCATCGCCCCCATGGCCCCAAGCGTGAATCCGCAACGCTACACCGATGCCACCAAGGTGGAGAAATGGCTGCTGCGCAATTGCCGCTGGACGCTGGCGCGTGAATGCACCCGTCAGGAAAAAGACGACGTACTCACCTGGCTGAAACAACAATAGGAGACCCTGATGAAAGCCATTCTGACATTTATGCGTTTCAGTGCAGGCAGCCTGCTGCTGGGTGGTGCCCTGACACTGGGCCTGTATGGCCTGACCACGGCCAGTAATCAGTCGTGGGCGGATGAAGATGATGACGACGACCGCTATGAATACCGAGGCAGTGGGTATGCCAGAGAACCCATTCCCTCACCCGGGACCAGCAATGCCGACGCCAGCCTGTATAAGCAGGAATGTGGCAGCTGCCATGTCGCCTACCCGGCAAAGTTTCTGCCGTCCTACAGCTGGCTGCAGATCATGAATACGCTGGACGATCACTACGGCGACGACGCCTCGCTGGATGATGCTTCCAGAGCTGAGATTCTGGCTTATCTCAGTGCCCACAGCGCCAGCCAGCACAGCCGCTATCTGCGCAGCGTCAGTTACGGTGAAACCCCCACCCGGATCACAGAGTTGCCCTGGTTTCAGCGCAAACATGATGAAGTCCCGCGCCGTCTGGTGCAGGATAACCCGGAGGTTGGCTCTTTCAGCCAGTGTGATGCCTGCCATCAGCGGGCCGCAGAAGGACAGTTTGATGAAGACACTGTGGTTATTCCTGGCGCTGGCCGCTGGGACGACTGAACTCAGCGCCAGCGAGTACCCGCCCCCGGAGCAGATCCGGGCGTGGGTGTCGCAGGGAGAGATTCTGCCGCTGGAACAGATTCTGGCCGCGCAACCACTGCCCGGCCAGCTGCTGGATGCCGAGCTGGAATGGGAAGATGACTGTCTGGTTTACGAGCTGAAATGGATCGACTCTTCCGGCCGCCGCCATAAACAGTACGTCAATGCCCGCGACGGACACTGGCTGGATGATCCGGAGCACAGCTGCGAATGAAGATTCTGCTGATCGAAGACGACCTGCGCCTGTGCGATGCCCTGACGCCGGTACTGCGACAGGCCGGTTACGCCGTTGAAACCGCCCACGATGGCATCGACGGTGAATTCCTTGGTGACGAACTCCAGCCCGACCTGATCATTCTTGATCTTGGCCTGCCCGGGCGCCCCGGGCTTGAGGTCCTGCGTCACTGGCGCGCCAACGGCAACCGCATCCCGGTGATAGTGCTCACAGCCCGCGATGCCTGGCATGAACGGGTGGATGGCCTGCAGGCCGGTGCTGACGACTACCTCGGCAAACCTTTCCACACACAGGAGCTGCTGGCCCGCATCAGCGCGGTCTGCCGCCGTCAGCACGGAAAACCAGACAACAGCCTGAGCTGGAACGGTGTGACGCTCAACACCGACACGCAGACAGCCACCAATCCGCAGGGCAGAAACATTGAGTTAACCGGCGTGGAATTCCGCCTGCTACGCTACCTGCTGCAGCACCCTGAAGAGGTGTTGTCGAAAACCCGCCTGACCGGGCACCTGTACGAAGACAGCGACCAGCGCGACAGCAATGTGATCGAGGTCTACATCAACCACCTGCGCCAGTACTTCGGCAAAGACTTTATCGAAACCCGGCGCGGTCAGGGTTACCGCCTGCAGGCGGAGAAAACCCGGTGACCGCAACAAAGAAGCCCTTCAGCATCCAACAGACCCTGCGGCGGCAATGGCTGCTGTCCCTGCTGGCCATCACCCTGCCACTGATGTGGCTGGCCGATCTGGGTGTGCGTCAGATCAGTACCCAATATGTGGTCAGCCGCCTGCAGCACGACAGCGAAACCCTGATTGCGGCCCTCCAGCGCAACCCGGAGAGTGGTGTATGGCAATTACCCGCATCGCTCAACTCCGGGCTCTACGAGCGGGTCTACTCCGGACACTACTACGCCATAAGCCGGGCCGGGCAGGTCCTGCTCAGCAGCCGCTCACTCTGGGATTACCCACCACCCTCGCCAGACGTACGCAGCGGCAGCCAGAGGCATTGGCACGACCGCGGAGTGAACGGTCAGGAATGGCTGAACCTTGCTCAAGGTACCGAACTGGAAGGCGATGCACTGACGGTCTGGGTGGCCGAAGACATCAGTGCCCTACACGACCAGCTGATGACTTTCCGCCTCAGTGCCACCGGCCTGCTCATCCTTGCCCTGGCAACTCTGGGCCTGATCCAGCGGCAGGTGATCCGCCGTGCCTTCCTCAGCCTGGGCCCGTTACAGCAACAGCTCGAAGCCCTGCGCTTCGGTGAACGCGAACGTCTGGAAACAGAAGACAGCATCCCCGCTGAACTGCAGCCGCTGGCGCAGGAAACCGACCGCCTGCTGAACCTGCTGCAGGAGCGGGCCACCCGTAACCGCCACGCCATCGGTAATCTCGCCCACGAAATGAAACGACCACTGCAACGCCTGCTGTTACTGGCCGACGAATTACCGGAAGCCCAGCAACAGACGCTGCTGCCCGCTCTGAACCAACTGCAGGAGCTGACCGCCCGCGAACTGCGCCGCGCGCGCATCGTCGGCATGGCCGCACCGGGCCGTCACTTCCGCCCGGCGGAAGACCTGCCCGGGCTCCTCAGCGTACTGCAGAAGATCTATCCCGATGTCAGGATCACCGCCGATTATCCGGCGGACGCCATACTGCCCTGCGACCGCGACGACCTGCTGGAAGTGCTGGGCAACCTGCTGGATAACGCCTGCAAATACGGTGGTGATAACGTGGCCTGTGACATCACAACAACAGAGGAATTCTGGCAGCTCAGCGTCTGTGACAACGGCCCCGGCATAGCCGCTGCCCGACAGGCGCAGATACTGCAGCGCGGTATCCGGCTGGATGAACAAGGTATTGATGGCAGCGGCCTGGGGCTGGCGATGGTCGGAGATATCGTCCGCAGCTACGGTGGTCATCTGAAACTCAGCAACCATCAGCACGGCGGGCTTCTGGTGCGTGTGCAGCTGCCAGCACAGGCTGAAGTACGTACCTGCGACCAACGAGTCCTCCAGCACAGCCCGGGAAGACCCTGGTGAAACTGAGCGCTTCACTGACTCTTGATTTTCGAATATTGCGAATATCTTGCTTTCGGACTAAAGTAGAAACAATACAGGAGGCATCACCATGTCAGTACCCAAAGATCACATATACAGTCCCTCCACTCAGGAGGAAATCCGGCTGGCTTCAGACAGCGCCCGTATTCTTGCAGCCTGTCATGGTCGCGGTAACACCGCCCGGTTACGCCTGATTGATGACGATAAAGACATTACCGTACCGGTAAAAGCCATTCATATGCTGGCCGATATACTGCACATGATGGAACAGAATCAGGCGGTCTCAATTGTCCCCGTCAATGCGGAACTGACCACTCAGCAGGCAGCTGATTTCCTCAATGTTTCCCGCCCGTATCTGATCAGTACTCTTCTTGATGCAGGCAAACTCCCCTTTCATATGGCCGGCAATCGCCGCAAACTCTATTTCAAAGACCTGATGGCCTATAAAGAAAAGCAACGGCAGGAAAGCCAGCAGGCCATGCAGGCACTTGCGGACATGACTCAGGATCTTGGATTAATGGACTGATGCTACAGAACAGGGAGGTGCTATGGCCAACTTCACCGTCGTATACGACGCCAATGTTCTTTACCCTGCTCCACTGCGGAGCCTGTTAATTTACTTAGGAAAAAGCGGATTATTTCGTGCCCGCTGGACATATCAGATTCACGATGAATGGATCAGAAATCTTCTGATTAATCGACCCGATCTGATGCCGGAACAACTTTACGCAATGAGGGATCTGATGATTCAGGCCATCCCTGATTCGATTATCACGGGCCACGAAGTTATCATTGACGGTGTACAACTACCTGATCCGGATGATCGTCATGTACTGGCCGCTGCATTACGGGCCAATGCCGAACTGATCATAACCGCTAATCTGAAAGATTTTCCCGATTCACAACTGAAACCTTTTAACATTGCTGCTCAGCATCCGGATGATTTTATCCTTGATCTTCTGGATCTGAATCAGAAATCAGTCCTCGACTGCTTACGCGAAGATCGCAATCACTATCAGAAACCTGTTCTTACACCAGAGGAATACCTGAAGTATCTTCATCGTCAAAAACTGGAAAAAACGGTGGGTTATTTGATGCCTTTTGTTAATCAAATATGAAATATCAGGCATTTTCAAAATCTTTAAGAACCTGCTTCTCAGATTCTGTCAAACCCTCAAGGTCTAAATAAGAAATTAAATGATTTTTAAATTGAACAAATTTATTGTCCGATCTTTTCAAACGAGTGTGAATTACCCGTAATGCATCAATCTCTTTTTCACAAACCAGAGCCATAAATTTTATAAACGTTTGCGCACACTGCCGAATGGTCGATTCTGAAAAATAAGACTCGTCTTGTTTTGTACTAACAATGATTTCAACGAGCAAAAAGAAATGATCCGATAGATGCTGACAACCTTCACTTCTTGCGAGGTATTGATTGGCAAAATCTTTAGCAACATCAGGACGAATCAGGTTGCTGACAATGGGATCAACCACTTCTTTAAAATAACCCGAATTTAAATTTTTTACTAATTTATAGAGCACTCTAACCCCCCACTGGTACTCTCTCGCTTTATATATTTTTATAAATGATGTTCTAATCTGGCCAACAAGTGCCTGTAACTTTTTAGTGTCGCCATCCGTGGATTTAATACAAATAAACATTAAGTCAGAAATAATAAAATTAAACTCCCCGTGAACGTACTTTTGATTAAAAACCAGAAGCGCCCGACTCAAAAACTGAATAGCCTGCCTTTCTGATTGAAAATAATAAAGCGTCATCGACTCGGTCAGGCTGTAGGCTATGGGTAGATTCTTCATCCAGCAGTCCATCACGATAGTGATCGAGTGCCTTTCATACATCAACCCACATGAATCTATATAATTTCTTAAAAATAATTGATCGAAGAAATCATCCAGCCCCATAGACTTTCGCTTTAATATCACACTATATTTTCGATATTTATCGTCGTCGTTGCCACCGCTGCTTACAAAAGGTTGAACCAAAGCCTCTCGTGAAGAATGGCCTGGGGCCAAGTAGCCATTCAGAATATAATGAGCAAGAATGTCTCGTGATCCAGTTGATGTCGATGAATTCCACGAGCCATCTCGTGTGATATCGACAACAGCGGGTTTGGTCTGAAATTCAACGGACGCTGAACATTTATTTCCACATAAATCCTGATAGTGGATAATTAAGTCAGGCTGACTGGTTTCATGATTTCTCTGATAGTCTGTTTTCTTCTTCAATCTGTCTCTCATTGGATTCAAATAAGGTGAGTCCTGGCTGCCATCCAGCGCGTCTTCGGGGTAGTTTTTCAAGCGATCTTTCAATGCCCCGTCTTGTTGAGACGTTATGTACAAGATCAGATCAAACAGGTGAATCTCACCTTTTAAAAAATAATTCCATAAATGATAGGTTTCCCGGAGTACGAATTTTAAGGTGCGCGGATTAGAGAGCACGTCGGCCAAAGCCTCCAATACCTGATGTTCTACCGGCTGTCCACTCACCCGCGATTTAAGACTCCCTGCGTCATGTGGCGTAAACCCAAAGGCTTCTGCAACAGCGGATATTTCCTTCGATGATTCTCCAGCTATCGAAAATTCTTTAGACAGATATGGAATAACGATTGCATTACCATTTTTCTGACCGGCGAATGACTCCTTAAGGCAAAACGCCATGAACCGAAGCAAGACTTCCGGTGAAACCGTGGTATCTACGTCCTCTTTATAATTGGCAATCCGATATATATCTTCTGATTTCAGATACTCATCATAAGCACTGAAAATAAACTGAATGTGATTTTTTCCTTCTATTTTCAATTTATCCAGAATTGCTGCAATAACATCAATAAACAAATCACGTTCTTTATTTCTGTCAACATTCTCAATCACGATCAGAAGTTTGCGGTTGTTCGATATGAGTAAACTATTTAACCGCTGAATCACCTCTTCTGGAGTATCAGGACGGAAAACCGCATCCAACAGACTGAACCAGTGACTGGAACCATAAAGAGCATGTGCAAAGGAATCAGGTAAACGAGTTAGACTGGTGGCTTCGATCAGCTGGCCAACGTCGTGGATAATCTGCTCCATAAACTGAGCTGCCAATTCGGCAGGATTACCTGAACGCTGCCAGCAATCAAAATAGGAAACTATCCACTCACCAGATAACTGCTTTTCCACCATTTTAATAATGGTGGTTTTCCCTGAACCAAACTCACCCAGAATGATTTGACCTCTACCACTATCGTTCTCTTTCTGAGCATCCTTTAGTGGTTGCTCAATTCTGTTTTTAATTCGGGTAACGTAGGGTACCCTGTCAAAGAAATCACGCCTTCCGTTTGGCTTCTCAGTTGAGAGCCATTCTTCAAACTCTTTATCCGGACATGATGCTAACTTAATGACCTCAGTCTGTTGCTCTTCAGCATCTGATTTTGATGCCTGCTCAATTTCAATCCGGATAACCTGAATAAGGCCATATAGTGTCAGGGTCACCCATAGACCACATTGATCCAGCAATGGTATACGGTGGGTATCCGTCGCCATCAGAGTGACCAGCAGCTGGACCTGCTCTTTCACAACAGACAGAGAGCTGGCACTGCTTTGCAGCCAGTTGATGCCATCAAGATAAAAAAGAAATCCGAGTCCGCTGACAACACTCACATGCAAACTCGGATAGCGCAGCCAGCCCAGCAGATCAATGCAGTAACCACACTTAAACTGTTTGCGGGGCAGCCGGAGAAAAAAGGTGGATTGCAGATAAAGAACCAGAATCACGGCCACCAGTGCGTATGTCAGCATTAGCAAATTATACAGACCAGGATGTCCGCTTAATGGCAGCCACTGTTCGGGTCGGATATAAGCAAGCAAAGGCAGGAGTGGGTAAACCGCCAACGCGGCCAGCCAGCCGTACAATATCAGAGTCCCCCAACGTGGAAGGGTTATCAGCAGCCCAGGTTGGCTGGGCCATGAAAATACATGCTTGCCTTTCAGACGCCGAACGGCTCCACAGAAACAGCGGAAAATATTTCGTACCACTTTATATCCTTATACACAGTATTTCTCTCTCTGACGTATGAACCTTAAGTGAGACAAAAATATCTCAGATCTGGCTCTGCGTATCGTCAGCATATTAATGTCCCATTTCTTACTGGTACAAACGCGCGAGACCCAGCTGTAGCCCAAACAATTTCAGCAGTTGATTAACGGTCTGGACAGTCGGATTTCCTTCGTCCGACTCAATCGCTATTAAAGTACGACGGGAAAGACCACACAATCCAGCAAAGTCAGCCTGATTCTGTTTTGCAACATGGCGGCGCAGAACCCGGATTGCCCCGCCGAGGCTGACTTCACCTGAGCTGACTGCATTTTCTACCCAGCTCAACACCTCACTGCGGGGCATGTTCTTAAAATCAGGAAAATCGGTTGTCATGACACATCCTCCCTCATAGCAGCCCCCAGTGTTTCAGATGCCCTGGAACCCCTCTTAAATTCAGAGCATGGCGATTGATATCCAGGACAGCATCCGGCACTCCTGATTCTTCTGCATAACGGGGCACATCCTGTAAGGTCAGAGCAAAATCCCGCAGCCCATTCCATAAATTCTGACCATCTGTCGCAGTCGCTTTTGCAGCTTCCTCACATATTTCACGCCAATGGAACTCTCCACCCAGTTCATGGTTTCTGTGCCAACGGCTGGTTCGGGTAATACCGGATTCATCCAGTACCATAGGCGCCAGGTCATAAACCGGTGCCAGACAAAGGCCCGTTTCAAGACGCATTATCGAAGTATTTCTACCGTGATTATCCGAATTCCCCAGAAGTACATTCAACAGATCACGGCGTAGATATTCCTGAACCATAAACTCAGTATCCTGTTCCTGATCATTTACCCGCCAGAGCCCCGCAAGCTTTTTGAGATACACAGCATGGTCTATGCTGGCTCCTGCCTCTATGACACCGGAAAGAGAATATAAGGATTCCACGGCGATGCGTTCAACCTGGCGACCATCCACTTTCCGGTCAAAGCGCGGCATCCACAAGCTATGAATTTTATCCTCTGACAGTGGCCGCGCTTCGATATGCAGTGTTGCCTGAACAGAATCAACCCCCAGTCGTTTGGCCAGCTCATAGTAAGCATGTTCGGTTTCCAGAATTAACCGATCACTATCCAATGCCCGCCCTTGCGACGAACTGCGGCGCGGAAATTTGATCAGCAGATATTCCAAAGCCCGGTTGTCTGGCAGTGCCGCATCCGGGTAGTACAGGTTGTCATCCCCCCGTATCAGCTGATATTTGGGGGCATCGCCACCTGCACCCGTTGCACCGCCCACTGCTGCACCTTGTGAGCGGGCATAATCGAGAAATTCTGTCGCCTGTTCCAACACCTGATCCATCGGAAAGCCAATAGCGGTCAACTCGGATTCAGACGCACTTTCTTTGATACGCAGGTTACCCACCGGGGCGCGGGTTGCTTCTTTTAAGAGTTGAAAGTCGTATTTTGGGTGCTGAATATCCGGCAGATTCAGATATTGGCCCCAATAACGCCGTGCGGCTCCGAGTGGCATGATATCCAGCAGGAAGGCTGGCCACTGTGATGTTTCATGGGGAAAGAAATCAAGAGGGTAGCAGACACTGACCAGCGCCGCTGGATTTCCCTGAAAGCGCGCAACATAGCCAGCATCGTATTCAAGCAATACCTTGCCATAACGACCGGCATCAGGTTCTTTAAACTGTAACTCACAGGCATCATGCCAGAAGCCATTCAGAAATGTCTGAACCGTTAACCGTGCCATACAGGGAACCTGTTATATTGTGCATAATAATGCACCTTTATACATCAGATCCGTAAAAATGTGCAGAATAAAGCACAAAATATATCGATGTGACTAAAACTGTGCATTTTGATACACATTTTTGACTCTGATTAAAATCAGGAATGACTGTCAGTACACTGCCGAGAAGGGCTTATGCAGAGCGCCTGATCAGGCGCTCATCTTTCCGGCTAAATTACGCTTCTTCAGATGAATCAGGATCTGGCTGATGGCCGCCGGCGTAATGCCGGATATCCGTGATGCAACGCCCAGTGTTTCCGGGCGTACAGTACGCAGCTTCTGCTTCACTTCATTCGACAGACCACCAATGGCGTCGTATTCCAGATCATCCGGCAGCAGGGTGTTTTCGTAGCGGCGCAGCTGTTCGATTTCTTCCAGCTGGCGCACGATATAACCGTCGTATTTCGCCTGAATCTCGACCTGTTCAGCGACCTGTTCGTCGTCAACGGCTTCGCCTTTCAGGCCCGCGACCTGAGCGTAGGTCAGACCCGGGCGCTTGAGCAGGTCGTGCAGGTTGTATTCGCGTACGATGGTCGCTTCGCCCATGCCTTCTACCACGGCAGCCTCTGCTGACTTCGGCTGAATCCAGGTGCTTTTCAGACGCTGCACTTCAGTATCGATCGCTTCACGCTTGGCAGTAAAGGCGGCCCAGCGCTCATCATCAACCAGCCCCAGGTCACGGCCAATTTCGGTCAGGCGCAGGTCGGCGTTGTCTTCACGCAGTACCAGACGGTATTCCGCGCGGCTGGTGAACATGCGGTACGGCTCTTTGGTACCCATGGTGATCAGGTCGTCAACCAGCACACCGATGTAAGACTGGTCACGACGCGGTACCCAGGCGTCTTTCTCCAGCGCGCGCAGGGCGGCGTTGGCACCGGCGAGCAAGCCCTGAGCACCGGCTTCTTCATAGCCTGTGGTGCCGTTGATCTGACCGGCAAAATACAGGTTGTTCACGAATTTGGTTTCGAGCGTGTGGCGCAGGTCCTGCGGATCAAAGTAGTCATACTCAATCGCGTAGCCGGGACGAGTCACATGGGCGTTCTCAAACCCGGCAATGCTGTGAATCAGATCCAGCTGCACATCGAAGGGCAGGGAAGTGGAAATGCCGTTCGGGTACAGCTCGTTGCTGTTAAGGCCCTCAGGCTCAACAAACACCTGATGGCCGGTCTTATCCGCAAAGCGGGTGACCTTGTCTTCGATCGACGGACAGTAGCGCGGGCCGATCCCTTCAATCACCCCGGCAAACATCGGCGAGCGGTCAAGGTTGTTGCGGATGATCTCGTGAGTACGCTCATTGGTGTGCGTGATGTAGCAGTCCACCTGTTGTGGGTGCTCACTGACGCTGCCCAGAAAGGACATCACCGGAACCGGGGTATCACCCGGCTGCACCTGCATCACCGAGAAATCCACCGAGCGGCGGTCAATACGCGCTGGGGTCCCGGTTTTCAGGCGGCCGACGTTAAACGGCATTTCTCGCAGGCGCTTGGAAAGAGCAATCGACGGCGGATCACCGGCACGGCCACCGGAGTGGTTTTCCATACCAATGTGAATCAGGCCGCCGAGGAAGGTACCGGCCGTCAGCACCACGCTAGTCGCGTGAATGCGCATATTGGTGTTGGTGACGACACCGGCAACGGTCGAGCCAACGCCATCGCCCTCCATGATGAGGTCATCACAGGCGGCCTGAAAGATATCCAGATTCGGCTGGTTTTCGACAATCTGACGGATGGCACTGCGGTACAGAGCGCGGTCAGCCTGAGCCCGGGTGGCACGCACGGCCGGACCTTTACGGCTGTTGAGCACACGCCACTGAATACCGGCTTTATCCGTCGCACGCGCCATGGCACCGCCGAGCGCATCGATTTCTTTCACCAGATGGCTCTTACCGATACCACCAATGGCCGGGTTGCAGGACATCACGCCGACGGTGTCGGTGTTGTGGGTCAGCAACAGAGTTTTCGCACCGGTACGCGCAGCGGCCAGCGCAGCCTCGGTACCAGCATGTCCACCACCAACCACAATCACGTCATAACGAACGGGATAATCCACAAACCACCTCAACAATAGGGATCAGGCTCCGCCACATACTTCGGCCCGGAGCGAAAAAGGGCGCGCATTATAGCAACCTGACCGGATGCCTCACAGGGGCGTCTGGATATTTTTTGTACACCCACATGAATGTGGACAGTTCTTACTCACATTAAGGTTATCCACATGTGTGCATAAGTGCGGAAAAACCCTTTTATTAAAGCAACATAGCGCCATAAAAACGGTCAATAAGCCGTGTACACCGGCCTGACCGGGCGTTTCTGTCAGACACCTGACTGACAGGATAATATCCGGTTTTCCGTAGGTATTTCACAGACTTATTCACAGCTTGTCCGCTTGGTCATCTGAGTTCTGTAAAGCGTTTCAATCAGGGCGCGCAACCCTGCTCAAACAGGCATAGACTGATCCTGTGTACATGCATGAGGTCATCATGAAAGTTCTGATTCTCGGAGGCGGGGTCATTGGTGTGACCAGCGCCTGGTATCTGGCCCGGGCAGGCCATGAGGTGACTCTGGTGGAGCGCCAGCCCGAAGTGGCTCTGGAAACCAGCTTTGCCAACGCCGGTATGCTGTCGTTTGATTACTCCACGCCCTGGGGTGGGCCCGGTGTGCCTCTGAAAGCGGTGAAATGGTCGCTGCAGGAGATTTCTCCGCTGCATTTCAATCTCAAAGAGTTCGATCTCAACACCGTCAGCTGGCTGCTGAAGATGCTGGCCCAGTGCAACAGCGATGCCTTCAACATCAATAAAGAACGCATGCTGCGCGTAGCCCGTTACAGCCGAGACTGCTTTGCGGCCCTGCGCAATGAATTGCCGATTCAGTACGACGGCCGCCAGCGCGGAACGCTCGTGGTGTTCCGCACACCAGAACAGATTGAAGCCGCCGAAAAAGACCTCGCCGTGCTGCGCAAAAGTCATATTCTACATGAACTGATCGACCGCGAAGCCTGCATCAGAGCGGAGCCTGCATTGGCCAATGTGCGTGACAAGGTCGCGGGTGGTCTGAGTCTGCCCGGCGATGAAACCGGCGACTGTCACAAGTTTACCCAGTCACTGGCCCAGTCATGCCGCGAACTGGGTGTGAACTTTATGCTCAATACCCGCATTGATGGCCTGCAGACCAAAGGCAATGACATTGAGTTTGTACAGACCAGCGCTGGAGAGCTGCGCGCTGATGCCTACCTGATGGCCCTGGGCAGTTATTCACCGCTGATGCTGGCGCCGCTGGATATTCACCTGCCGGTCTACCCGCTGAAGGGTTATTCCCTGACGATGCCGGTGCTGGATGAAAGCCGCTCACCGGTGTCTACCGTGATGGATGAAGCCAGCAAGGTCGCCATCACCCGCTTTGATGACCGCATCCGCGTCGGCGGTATTGCTGAAATCGCCTCTTACAACACCCAGCTGGACCAGAAACGCCGCCGCACCATTGAACACAGCGTGCGCGATCTGTTCCCGGGGGCAGGGGATGTGGATAACGCCACCTTCTGGACCGGGCTGCGACCGATGACGCCGGACAGTGTGCCCGTCCTTGGCCCCACGCAGTATAAGAACCTGTGGCTTAACACAGGACATGGCACTCTGGGCTGGACCATGTCGATGGGCAGTGCGCACTTTATCAGCGATATGATCAGTGGCCGCACGCCGGAGATCGACCCGGCCGGGCTGTCGCTGGCACGCTACTCATAACCTGACCGACAGGCATAAAAAAGCGGAGCATGAACTCACTCTGTCCCACAGTTTGTGAGCTGGTCTGCGCGGTAAACAATTAAGGAGCCTGTCATCCTGCGGCTTGACCGCAGGATCCATCTATAAACTCTGTGAATGCTCAAAAAACTGGATCCTGCGGTCAAGCCGCAGGATGACGAAGTTATATGAAAAAGTACTCAGACTTCACCCCATCAGGTTTCATGTCCAAGAATTAGCATTTTCAGTAAAACTGGGCATTAACCCCAGCATAAATAAAGCCCGGACTGCCGTTTGAAGCAGTTGCGCGAAACTATGAGACAGCAGTGGAGCATAAACTCCGCTTTTTTTATTCAGAGCTGATCAGCCACCGGTTCCGTCGTCAGCCGTGCCGTCATCGGTCGTGCCGTCATCCGTGGTTCCGTCATCAGTCGTACCATCGTCAGTCGTGCCGTCATCGGTCGTGCCATCGTCCGTGGTTCCGTCATCGGTTGTACCGTCGTCGGTTGTACCATCATCCGTCGTACCACCACCGGTCGTACCACCTCCTGCGGTGGTGCTCCGGCTGAAGTGGCTGAACAGCATGGCGGAGTTTTTACGCAGGAAGAACTCCAGATCACCGTCGCTGGTGATGGTGGCGTAACCGGCGGCATCGGTAACGTTGAAACCTCCGCAGTTCTTACGCTCGGTCACCTCAACCTCGTAAATCACGTGGCTGCGGTCAATCAGGTTGATAAAACCGGTACTGGTACAGCCGGTCACTGTGCTGCTGATCTCACGGAAGGCCAGCTGGTTGCCAACGCTGGTGATGTAAAGCTCATACCCGGTTGCGGTCCACAGACCTTCAAGCTCTGCCAGGTCTGAGCTGTTATCCCAGGTCCCGTCGTTATTGAGCACAAACGACCCGAAGGTGCTGGAGGTTTCATAATCGCCGACCATAGTGTCGTCGTCGGTGGTGGTGGGAAACAGCAGCCCGGAAAGATAATGGGTGGTGGCTGAGCCGCCGGTCACATACTGCTCAGCATCCGCCTCGGTATTGCTGAAGGTATAACGCTTCAGGTTCATATCCACGCTGGCGCCGCTTTCATTCAGTGTCGTGGTGCCATAAAACCCGGTGGTCTCATCAAAAGCATACACAGTGCCGTTATAGATGAGTGTCCGCAGGGCTCCGGTCTGATCCAGCTGGCCATCCCACAGACCATTGAGACGCTGAATGGCTGCATCCAGCTGCTGACCTTCTTCATTGGTCACCGTTTGTGTATCGTTGTTGGTGTTGTCCAGCTGCGGAAGACAGGCGCTCACCAGAACGCACAGAAATGGAAATATGATAAAACGCTGCATGACCCGGCCTGCTTGTTAAACGAATCGTTGAAAGCCCGGGCTGCCGCGTAGCAACACCGCACTTATGTGACTTTCTTTAAGGTTAGACCAAGCCACGCTGATTTCCCGGGAAGCGTTATACTCAAATAACCCCGGTCAGGCCTGCAGCGACCCCGAACTTGTCGTTTGCGCACCTGTCCCCTCTGAAAGCCCGGAGTTAAGGTAATGCCACAATAAGACGAGGTGGTTATGACTCAATCTGCCCAGGCCATCAGTGCCTCCATGAATTTTTCCGGCCGTAAGATGGATTTCGGTTTTGATTTCCGCGATCTGCCGCACTACTGGTACGACAATGATCCGGTGAAGACGCATGTGCTCAATGCACTGTCCTGCCTGTTTCTGGAGGGGGAGCGCATCTTCATTGATTCTGTGCGGGCCCACGAACACCTGATCAGCGACCCGGTTCTGCAGGAGCAGGTGAAGAACTTCATCAAGCAGGAAGCCATTCATGGCAACGAGCACCACCTCTTCAGTGAGTATCTGGACACGCTGGGATATCCGGCCACCGAGATCGAGCGCCAGGAGCGCCGTGGCCGTAAAATCATCACTAAAATTCTGCCTGCGTCACACCGTCTGGCCATCACCTGTGCCATCGAACACTTCACGGCCATGTTTGCGCACCAGTTGCTGACTAACCCTGAATTATTGGAAGGCATGGACCCGCGCATCCGCGAATTATGGAAGTGGCATGCAGTCGAAGAAACCGAACATAAAGGCGTGTGTTTTGATGTGTATCAGCACTGCAATTTACCGTACCGCCGACGGATTTTTTACATGCTGATTATTACCACCACATTTTTACTGCGGGAGACGCAATTACTCGCTGTTTTTCTCTGGCGTGATAAAAAATTATTCAAATGGTCGAGTCTGAAAAGCGGCTTTCGTTTTTTCTGGACGAAGCCCGGAATTTTCCCGCTGATCTGGAAGGAATACATCGATTATTTCCGTCGTGATTTTCATCCGTGGCAACACGACAACCGTGAATTACTCGAGGCCTGGGAAGCCGAGCACAGTAATTACAAGCTGGTTTAAACGAAGAAAAAACAGAAAGCCGGAATTTATTCCGGCTGAGTGCGTACACAATTACGGCCATCGGCTTTGGCCTGATAAAGATACTCATCCACGCGCCGGATGGCTTCACGTTTGGCCAGTTCACCATTGTCCAGAAACAGCAGTCCGATGCTGATAGTCAGGTGAATTTCTTCCGGACCCGGCACCCGCGTTGCGGCCACACTGTCGACCAGATTCTGTGCCCATGACAAAGACTCAGCAGGTGCTGTCGACGGATACAGAATCAGGAATTCTTCACCACCGAAGCGGGCAATAAATCCGCCGCCATTCACCACCTGGCTCATCTCATGAGCAATATGACACAAGGCTTTATCACCCACCTGGTGCCCGTAGGTATCATTAACCCGTTTGAAGTGATCGATATCGACCAGCATCAGAGCAAACGTCTGGTTCTCATCACGCAGATTGGCGAAGTAGGTGGCCAGCTCATCTTCAGCCGCAAAACGGTTGGCAAGGCCAGTCAGCGTATCCTGACGGACCATACGCTCCAGCTTCAGGTTGAGAGCCTCCAGCTCGGCGGTGCGCTCGCTGACCAACTGTTCCAGCCGGGCGTTGGTCTTTTCCAGTTCGCGGCTGACAACACGCAGGCTGTCCTCTGCCTCACGGCGGGCAGTGACATCGGAAAAGCTCCCTACCATACGCAGTGGCTGACCATCGGCACCGCGTTCCACCACACGTCCACGGTCCAGTGCCCAGATGTAAGAGCCATCGGCACAGCGCAGACGATGCTCACTTTCATAAGTATCGCTGACCTGCAGCGCCTCTGTGATTCGCTGCTCCATGGCAGGGGCATCATCCGGGTGAATCAGGTTGCTGAAGAACTCCATCGGATGTTTCGACATGTCTTCATAACCCAGGATCTCCCCCCAGGTGTCATTGTGCCGCACCACACCCTGCTCGATCTGCCAGTCCCAGATGCCTTCACCGGCAGCGTTCATGGCATAGTCGTAGCGCCGCTCACGCTCAGCAATATCCAGCAGGCGCAGTTTCAGATCGGTAATGTCGTGTGCTATCACCAGCAGGGCTTTGCGCGAACCCGGCTGCAGGACAATGGGTTTTTTCAGGGAGCGGTAATAGCGGACTTCTCCACTCACGGCGTCTGTGGCGCTCTCTTCAACGATTTCGGCTTCCCCTCTGGCCAGTACAGCCTGCACGTTCTCGTCGAAAAAGCGGGTCTGCTCTTCATTGTCATTGAAGTCAGCGTCGCGTTTGCCGATCATGTCTGCCGGTGTGGCGTTATAGAGTCGGGCCAGCGCCTCATTAGCCATCAGAAAGCGGCACTGATCGTCTTTCACCAGAATCACATCTGGTGAGGCATCCAGCAGAGATTGCAGCAGATGCTGACGGCCGTGGGCTGCATTCCAGGCATCCAGTGCGCTCTGATCGGTTTCGCCCAGAGGCCCCCGGGCAAGGCACTCGCCACATTCAACGTAATAACCCATCGGACCCGCATGGGTAGCGAGCTGACGATCTGACTGACAATAGGGACAATTAGAATCCGACATAGATGTTGGCGAGGGGTCCGATAAGTAAAAATCCGTCTGGCTCATGAAATATCATGAGTATTTCTCCATTCCTTTTTGTATAGCCGATTCACAACAGCGAGTAAAGATGACCACGGAGGACAATGTGACCCTTTTCCTGCTATCTGAAGCGCATTCCATCATGCCTCTTCATTCCGCGGGCCAGTGCCGGTGAGTGCGTTTCACGAAGGCCTCATCAATGCGGTTGCCTACCGCGATCCTGACCACCTGCCTCTGGTCCTGCTCTGCTACGCCGTCACGGCCCTGCTGATCTGGCGCCTGGGTGGGCGTGTCTGGGGCATGGTCTATGTGGCACTGATCCCTTTTGTGAACTGGAGCTTCGGCTGGGCGCCCCAGTGGCAGCTGCCGTTTGCACCGGAATTCGGCTTCAATCCCGTCACCATCGTCACCGGCCTGATCCTGGTGGTGCGCGACTTTGCCCAGCGCGAAATGCAGCACAAGGTTCTGGTGGCCATGGTGATCGGTGTCGGCTGGTCTTTTTATTACGCCAACCCACAGATCGCTATTGCCTCAGCCAGTGCCTTTGCCATTGCCGAATTACTCGACTGGTTACTGTTTACCTTCACCCGTTACCGCCTGTCGACACGGGTGATGCTCTCCAGCCTGTTTGCCGCCCCACTCGATACCACCGTCTTCCTGTTCGGCGCCGGCTTCCTGACCTTTCCCAACTGGCTGATGTCGGTATTCGGCAAACTGCTCGGTGCCGCCTTTGTCAGCGCCTGGGTCAGACGACACGAAAACCGCAGCAACAGCGACAACGCATCATCAGAAACACGGCGACAGGAACAGGAATCATAGACCAGAAGCGCGGTATGTAAATGTCAAAGCAGAAAACGGTGACTTTTATCGCACCGTCTTAACGGGTCGGAGATCCATGTGATCGCATCCGACCACGTCGTTGCAGCTCTCCGGGGTTGCCTGATGCCCGTGGTTCCTACCACCGTCGTCTGGCCTGCCATCCTGCTCCTGATCGGCATCAACGGGCTGGCAGGCACAGTCGTGATTGATCCATCCCGGGCGCTTGGTTGGCCCGATCGGTACAGACACTCCCAAACGACGCCGGAGACGGACTATGGTCGCCATTATTCAGATGTCGATCATCCTTGGTTCAACGGTTGGCGGGATCTTATTTTATGGCGGCGGCCACCTCGTGACCTTTATCGCAAGTGCTCTGCTGTTAGTAATCGCAGCGTTGATGGCAGCCGTGACGGGATGGCAGGGAAGAATTCGGGCTGACTTATTCTGAATAACCATACATTTCTTATTTGGCATAATATTATCTAAATGAAAATAAATTCAGCTTTACAGAATGGTTCCTTTTTTATACTGTATTTAAATACAGTACAAGGAGATTGATATGGACATCACCCGCAACGTATCCGTGCTGCTGGACGCTGGCAACTTTACACCAAAAACTGAAACTCCCGACCCTGTCTGCCTTGAAAGCATCGTCAGGTACAGATCGTCTGTGGCGATAGAAATGATCCGGGAAGATATTCTGCGGGGCGTGCACTCTCCTGATGTCTCAGCCTTTTCTGAATTACATGAAGCTGTGGATGCCAATATGTATCTCATTGATGAGCAACATCCTGATCCCCTCGCAGGCAGCTTTTCAGACTGGCCGGACCTGACTGTTAATAATCAGTGCGTGCTTTTAAACCGGATTATTGAAGCGGCAGAAGACTGGCTGAAAACACGAGCCCTTGTCAGACATCGTGAGGAATACTGAGCAGTCTGACATCAGACCTGAGCCATTCAACCAGAGCTGAGGCCAGAGATTGTTCTGAAAGCCTCACCTTTCCCCGGAGCGAGCATTCCCAGACAATCGCAACGCGCCAGCCCTGCTTCTGGAGCTCATCCACATTCCGGAGATCCCTGACGTGATTTGCCATGAGTTTGTCACGCCACCACTCCGCCCGGGAAGAAGGCCAACGGAAGGCTTCGCATTCATGCATATGCCAGAAACAGCCATGTATCAGTATAACGGCATGATATTTGGGGAATACAAGATCTGGAGAGCCTGGCAGCTTGCGGCTGTGCAACCGGTAACGGAAGCCACGGGCATGCAAAACCCGTCGGATCAGCATTTCCGGCTTTGTGTCTTTACCCCGGATTGCCGACATATTCCGGCTGCGGGCAGAAGGAGAGTGAACGTCTGACATCAGACCTTTCTTAACCTGGAATTTAGAACCAAAGAGCTTTATTCTGCCGCACAATCAGGAAGTGCTTCTACATGAAAAAGCAACAGATCAACATCATCGACCTTTTCGCCGGCCCGGGTGGCCTTGGAGAAGGCTTCAGCTCGTTCACTGACAACGATGGTGAAAGACCTTTTCAGATCCGTATGTCTGTTGAAAAAGAAAGCAGTGCCCACCGAACCCTCACGCTGAGAGCCATGTTCCGGAAGCTAATAGCGCAGGGCAAAACCAAAGCTTACTTCGATTACGTGGAAGGCCGCATATCTAAAGACTCCCTGATAGAACAGCACCCTGCTGAGTGGGCAGATGCTATACGCGAAACTATGGGCCAGCCCACAGCGCTCGGAGACGATAACGAGCGAATTCATAAACGTCTTCATGCGCTCAAAAAAGAGCACAAAGGTGAGCCATGGATCGTAATTGGTGGCCCGCCTTGTCAGGCGTACTCCCTGGTCGGGCGCGCACGCAACATGGGCATCAAAGAATACAATGCTAAAGAAGATCACAGACATTTTCTGTACAAAGAATACCTCCAGGTTCTTTCAATTATTGAGCCTGATGTATTTGTTATGGAAAACGTAAAAGGAATTCTGTCATCTAAGGTAGACGGTGAACTGATCTTTCCCAAAATACTGAGTGACCTGACAAACCCTGCTGCTATCATCGAAAACCAGAAAAACGGTAAGAGCTACCGCATATTCTCCTTCGTGAAAGCACCGGATAGTAAAGATCTGGTGTCTACCGGATACAGCAATCATCACGACTTCATTATTCGCGCAGAGGAGTTTGGCATACCTCAGACCCGGCACCGTGTGATTCTGCTTGGAATCTCGGAGGATGTTCTGAATGCATCATCTCCAGAACAACTAAAGCCAGCAGAACAAGTACCTATTGAAAGCATGCTCGCTGGCTTGCCAGCTCTGCGTAGTAAACTATCGAAACAAGGTGATAGCAGCGATGCCTGGCGTGATGTTGTCGCTCAAAACTTTCGCCTTGTCCGTAATGAACTGAAATCAAATAAACACTACGGTGATGTCTTGGGTGCAATGAGTGCTTCACTGGCCAGATTAAGAAGTGATGCACCCACGAAAGCTATGAACTACGATAAGCCAGCTATCAGTAATGATGTACCACAAAATCTGAAGCGGTGGCTGACTACAGATAAACCAAAGAAAGTTCTGAATCATGAATCGCGCGGACATATGAACAGCGACCTTGGCCGCTACCTGTTCAGCGCATGCTGGGCGTTGCCTGAAATCCATGGCGACACAGACAAGCCGTTCCCAAAATCAGAAGACTATCCAGAGTGTCTGGCGCCAAATCATGCGAACTGGAAGACTGGAAAATTCGCAGATCGCTTCCGCGTGCAGCGCTATGGTCGGCCGGCGACAACCGTAACCAGCCATATCTCGAAAGACGGGCATTACTTCATACACCCCGACCCTACTCAATGCAGAAGTCTAACGGTTCGGGAGGCTGCCCGTATTCAGACCTTCCCGGACAACTACTTCTTTGAAGGAAACCGAACTGAACAATATGTTCAGGTTGGGAATGCGGTGCCTCCGTATTTGGCTGTGAAACTGGCTGCTATAGTAGCGAAGATCATAAAATAGACAGTCATTCTTGTAACTAATAAACCTTTCTATCAGAATGGCTTAATTGCTAAGCAGATAGTCAAAGGCCGCAAGGATGAGCTCCCCTAAAATTGACACCTACGTCCATCAAATCAAATCAAACCGCGCTTCTACTGGCAATCTCGAAACGGCTGTACAGCAACTAAAAGATCTTCTTTCAAGTGTCGGGGCCTTGGATAATGAGAATTTGCAAGCCATAGAAGACGCTTATGCACATATTCAGGCCACAGAGGTCAAGACTGAAAATCTCCAGAAACATTCAATTTATGATGTTCATGAAGACTGGTATTTTGGAACTGAAGAAAACCATCACAACTGGCATCGGCTAGCCAACTACCTCGAATACACGAAAAATTGGGCGCCTGATACCATCAGAAGTATCGACGCTGAATCGACAGAAGTAGTGTCCCTTTTGGCAAATCCATTGAAAGATAAGTTTTCTTATCGGGGACTCGTAGTCGGCTACGTTCAGAGTGGGAAAACAGCAAACATGACCGCAACTATCGCTAAGGCGGTAGATGCTGGTTATAACTTCGTAATCATTCTGGCCGGCTTGACCAATGCGCTGCGCAAGCAGACTCAGATGCGAATGGAAGAAGATCTGGTAAACAGAGAACCAACAAAATGGAACAGGCTGACTAGCGGTGATGATGATGGTGATTTCCGCAGGTTAGCCAATGGAGGTTTTCCGAGGATAGCCCCCGGATCTGCTAATCTCGCAGTATTGAAGAAAAATGTATCCCCCCTGAAAAAACTTCTTCAAACACTAGCAGATACGTCATCTGTCATTAAAAATGGAATGCGTGTTCTTGTCATTGATGACGAATGTGATTCTGCAAGTGTAAACAGCGGTAAAAGCGATGAAGAAAAGGATCTCACCGCAATTAATGCTCTTATAAGAAAAATTACAAAAGAAATTCCGGCAATTACCTACGTAGGATATACAGCAACGCCATTTGCAAACGTGCTTATCAACCCTTACCCCGTTGAAGATGGGCAATTAGATGACCTGTATCCTAAGAATTTCATAACCAGCCTTTCGCAACCCAATGGTTATTTTGGTGCAGCACAGCTTTTCGGGAGAGACCCTATTGACGCCGAAAATCCAGACTCTTCTGAGGAAGGCCTGGACATGATCCGCTATATCCCGCCTGAGGAACTCCCACTGATTGACCATAAAAAGGCTGAAATAAGTAGAGAGGACTTTTACCCGGGTATGCCTGACAGTCTTAGTGAGGCAGTTATCTATTTCATTATGTCTTCTGCTGATAGGCTGCGCAGGAATTTATCAGGCCACATAACGATGTTGGTTCATACATCTGTTTATACCGTTCTGCATACACGTGTTTCTAAAATCATCCGTCAGTGGATTGCATCGAACAAGAACTCACTCATAAATGCATCCGGTACTACCGGTCATTTAATGGAGGAGATCTGGTCAGGAGAAAGTGGCAGAGCAGGCAAACCATTTGAGTCTTCCATTGAAGACCTGAAACCATTTATTAAACAAGTACTGGACGAACTCCAATATCCGATTGAGAACGGAGAAAGCGATACTGAAGACCGCATTGACTACAGTGGCGGAGATAAAATTTACCTCGTTGTCGGCGGTACGGTACTTTCAAGGGGCCTCACACTGGAAGGACTGTCTGTCAGCTACTTTATCCGATCTACGAACCAATACGATACATTGCTTCAGATGGGCCGCTGGTTTGGATACCGCCGGGGTTATGAAGATATTCCCAGAATCTGGATGCCCGAAGATATTGCAATAGCATTCAGGGACATGGCCAATATTGAAGCGGAAGTCAGGGCTGATATCCAGCAATACATTGAGCAGCCGGGCATGACGCCAATGGATTTTGCTGTCCGTATTCGACAGATTCCTGGGATGCAGATCACGGCAAGAAACAAAATGCGTAATTCACAGGCATGTGATATTAACTTTAGTGGACAGCACCGCCAGACATTCAAATTTTATACGGATGAAAAAAATCTGCTTCTGAACAACTGGAAAGCTGCAGCAGATTTGATTTCCACAGCGGAGAAGTCTGGTCTAAAATCAGCGACTTTAAAATCTCACTATGTATACCAGGGTGTAACAGCCGGACTCGTTAAAGATTTTTTTAACTCCTACCAGGTTCACGAAGACCATAAAGAACTTCAGCCTGAATTTCTTATCAATTTTATCGATAAAAATTGGAAAAACATGGAATCTTGGAATGTTGTTTTATTCCAGCCTAATAAACGAAATGTTAAGACATCAGGAAAACCACTGGGTATTATACCTGATCCAGCTTTAGTAAATCGGGCGAAATTACGTTCGGGCACAGATAAAACAGCGGATATTAAAGCCTTAATGTCTCTGATGGACGTGATAACCGATTGTGAAGAACCACTGCCGGATAGTATTCCTCGTAAATGGCAATCTGTTAAAAAGTGGCGTAATGATCGGATAAAAAATCCTCTCCTTATACTTTATTGTATAGATAAAGATTCTGTTTCAACCTCGGTTAACAGAGAGAAGCTTAACGCTGCAGACCACGTTGTTGGATACGGTATTGTTTTTCCTGGAGACCCAGCAGGAAGCGGTAGATATGTCAGTGTAGTTCTCAATCCGTTGTCAGCAGATGATGAAGATGACGACTGATCAACAACATCCTATTGAAGCAGAACATCTGGCCCTTCAAATCAGTGAGCTCAGGCGATCGGGATGTTACGAAACAAAGGAAGAAATACCATCACGATTTATCGACGCCAGTACATCCGAGGGAAAGATCAGAATAGGTCTTGGACCCTCGGGTGAAGCTAAAGTGCTTATACCTGTAAGTCGTGATGAAAAAATAAGTAACAGCTATTCCGGAAAGTCTTTAGTTTTTACAACCGGACTATACAGTCTGTCTGGCCAGAAACAGAAGTATCTGGATATTAAAAATACCAGTCCTGAGCTGGACGAGATTTTCTTCAGGTTCATTATTGATGTAATTCAAAAGGTGCTGTCAGGTATACCAGCTGTCAGAAGTGTTACCGAAACTTTTGAGGAATACAGGCAACTTTTTTCTTCAGAAATACCCGACAAGAAAAAGGTACGTGGTCTTGTTGGAGAATTATATACGCTCCGTGAACTTCTTCGTTGTTCCCCCGACGCCTGGAGATGTTGGAATGGTCCTCAGGGCAACCGGCACGATTTCAACGGCAGAGATATTACGATAGAAGTGAAAACCACCTCAGTACACTCACAGTATGAAATAAAAATTTCATCACTTGAACAGCTTCTGGAACCAGAAGGAAGCGATCTTTACCTCTTCAACCTGACTATAGAAGAAGTAAATCAAGGTGAGCTCAGCATAAGTAGTCTTTTCAGAGAAATAACAGCTCTTACCTCAGCCCACTTGGAAATAAGACATTTGCTGCGAGAATGTGGTTGCGAAGATCCTGACTCTCCGGAATGGAATCAGTCACGTTTTAAACTATTCAGACAATCAATGTATACGGTTAAAGACAACTTCCCCAGACTTATACCTAAATACATTCAGAGTAATATGCGGGATAAAGTATCGGATATATCCTACAGTGTGGATTTATCCCAAGCGGAGGAGTATATCATTCTCCCCGCGCAGGTACCCTCAATATTCAAAGGGATAATAACAGGATGATACCTTTATCTTTGCAGTCCGAGCCTTATTCAGCATCAGGAAACCTTGCAGCAGACGGGTTCAAAAAACTGTTGGGCACACCTACCTTAGACCTGCTATCAACGGTAATACGTGAGGCCCTCCAGAATTCATGTGACGCTGCTAAAAAAGGAAAAGGACCAACAGTCATAATAAGGCTAAGAGAGTTATCCGAAAAGGAAAGAGATACCCTTGAAAATGTCGTTCTTAGCCATTCAATTCCAGATTCCAAATCGAGTTCAAGATTTAAAGAGTTGGCTCAGAGATCGACGCGCTGGATGCTCGAAATATCCGATATTGGTACAGTCGGACTCACTGGGCCAACACGCGCAGACAGAATACCACCAGGATGTCGCGATACAGATTTTATCGATTTCTTGAGAAATATTGGTTCCAGAAGGGATACTCACCATGGAGGTGGTACGTATGGTTACGGAAAGACAGCTCTCTATCTAAGTAGTGAAATCTCTACCATTCTTGTTGATTCACAAACAAATTATCAGGGGACATCAGTACGTCGGTTTATCGGCTGCCACCTCGGAGAAGCGTTCGAAACTACAGAAAAAGATGCGGCTATTCTAAGGTATACAGGACGGCACTGGTGGGGCCGCTGCGATAGTGGAGGTATTGCAGAACCTGCAATTAACGATGATGCTGATTCGATTACAAAAGCACTTGGCGTTATGAGCAGAACCGAGCGCCTTACAGGAACGACTATAAGTATTGTTGATCCGGTTTTCCTCCAGGGAGAGGATGCTCCAAGCTCAGCGGAGTTGATGGCCTCTATAGAAGAAGTAATCTTATGGTATTTCTGGCCGCGAATGATGCACTCAACCCCAGAGGAAAAGCGGCTGAATGTTAAGCTGATGCTAAATAATGAAAGTATTACGGTAAAAGCACCTGAATACACTCCACCAATGGATCTTTTCTGTGAAGCAATGGATCAATTGAGAAATAATTCAGATGGGCTACAAATCATCAGAAGTCAGCGGCCACTTAAAGATCTGGGTGCATTGAGTATCAAAAAAGATATAAATGGCGGATCTGTTCCCTTCCCGAATTCAAAAATCAACCTTATACCAGAACAAATCAATCATATCGCCTTAATGCGTCCCGTCGAGCTTGTTGTTAAATACATGGAAGGAGCGCCGTTAGCGGATAACAGAATGCACTGGGCTGGTGTATTCAGATGTTATGAGGATGTTGAGGACGCCTTTGCGAAAGCAGAACCACCAGCACATGATGACTGGATTCCGGACAACCTACCAAAAAGTAAAGAAAAGACCTATGTAAATGTAGCTCTTAAAAAACTAAAGGAATCAGCTTATACAGTTGCCAATCCGATCCGTCACTCTGGATCCAGCGACGGCCAGTCTGTCGCTGAAATCAGTAAGCTATTAGGGAGTTTTCTGATGAATGGAACACTGCAAAGTTATTATGGTGGCGATTCTGATACTAAAAAACGAATAGCAAAAAAAGGCAAACGTTCAAAAGTCAATCATATCAAAATCAAGAAGTCATCATTCGTTAAGATTATTCCATCTTCTGATAATGAATTATGCATTGGTATTTTCTCCTTAGAGCTTGATTCTAATGTAATTGAGAATGCTGAAAACTCAATTTTAATAAATACGGGTATTGCCATGGACGGATCAGAAGCCCCTGAGGATAGTGATGATTTTCAAAGTCCTGAAGTTATCAAATGGTATAGTGACGACAACAATCACTCTGGAGCTGAGTCAATTATACGTTTAAGAAACTTTAAGGGCATAGTTTTCATTGAGGTCGAATTTTCCAGGAAATCAGCTGTTACATTATCTGTTCAAAGGTTATGAAAATGACTAATATTGCATTCCCATATCTTTCAATACCAGATAACCTTATAACTAAATCCCATTGGATTCAGGCTGGATCAACCTCAGAAGCCAAAACACTGATTGATAACTGGGATTATCAGAAAGATGTCCGGCTCATCAGAACAGTAAGACTTTCTTTCTCTGAAATAGCAGAGCATCTCTCTATCCCAGAAGATGAACTTCGTCTCAAGATATGTATACAGTACGGAACTGGACAGGGCAGGTTACCGAGGCTTTGGCTTGGTATTACATCATATGATGTAGATAGTACAAACCAGGAAGTTCAACCTGAGCTATTTATTTCCGGCTCTAAACTTTCTTCACGTGTCTTTATTGAAACCAGTGTTGTGTTAGCAGCTGTACCCGGAAACCCAGGCCCTCTTTCTCCTGTAAATTTCGGGAATATCGTTTGGAACGAGTCATTTGATATAAAGCTTGAACCCGATGATTCTTTATTCCCTGTCGAAGCGATTAGCTTTAATTCTATGTTCAGAGGAAAGCTATTTCAGTATGCGCCATGGTATCTCCAGTTTGAGCCGGGCTCTCCTCAAAGGGATATATCAAATGCAGTGAGGCTCTATATTAATACAGATAATAGTGACTTCTTTGAAAGCTTTATCAAAAAAGATTCGCATATCATCCAGTCTGTCATGGCCTCTGTTATTGGGCAGATAGTTTATTACACTATAGCCAACAACTCTTTTGTTGATGACAAAACCCAGTATGGTGAAAATACTGTTGGTTCTTATGTTTTATACTGGGTTGAGCAATATTTTCCTCAGTCAAGCATAAGAAATATTAGAGATATGACTGAGCTTCTCGATCCAGGTGCATTCTGGGCTACTATTTATGCAAATATGGATAAAGGTTTATACTGATGGCAATCGTTACCCTGCTACCAAGACTGGATTCGGGAACAGTGAAGGCTCTGACAGACCAATATCTGAAAGAAGGTATACCTGATGACTTCATATCTAATGATACTGTCAAATACGCTTCCTCCGGAGGTAGCCGAATTACAGATCACACACTTAGAAGCATCCGAAATAGCGTCTTGGCTGTATGTACAAAATACGGTTTTCCCAATGGTTTCTCTAAATCTGACCGTGGTTATCTCGAAAGTGAATTAGCAGCAGTTTTTTCTAAGGCTTTTTCTGGGTCGACCGCAGATGCTCTTCGAAATGATTGTTGGGCATTCATAGCGACGGTTCTTCTACCAGATGTCGTTAGTTGGCGCTTTTCCGGTATAAAAAGAGAGCGCTTTGAAGGAGGTATACGCAATGCATTTCAGCGTATATACATGAGATCCATTTCTCTAGATCGTGGTCCTTCCCATGATGATCGATGGGGGCTGATACGGGATTTGTCGGAAGATGCTCTCGTGCAGATTACAGAGCGCCCATCTATAGGTGCAAATCCCGTGATAGCAAGAAACGTCGCAGAGGGATGGTTACGTGCTATTAAGCTTTATGGATCCAACTCAATGGAAAGCAGAATGCGTAACGCGATCATCAAACTCAGAATAAATAACGTTATGCAGTTATTTCCTTTTTTAAGTTCAGAAGAGCAGAAAAAGATCGTCGACAACGTTTTCAAATCCTGAAATTATCACTTCCCAATACAAAAGCTACCAAAAATCTCACCCAACAGATCATCGGCGGTAAAGGCGCCGGTGATTTCGCTCAGCGCGTTCTGTGCCATGCGCAGGTCTTCGGCGAGCAATTCACCAGCCCCCATTCCCTCGAGTTGCTGACGACCACAGGTGAGGGCATCTTGTGCGCGCTTCAGGGCATCAATATGGCGGCGGCGAGCGAGAAATCCACCTTCTGTTCCGGCTTTATAACCCATGATGTCTTTCAGGTGTTCACGCAGTGTATCGACTCCGGCGTTCTGTTTGGCGGAAAGGGTGATGGTGGGGTAGCTTCCTTCGTTGTTCAGACCGATGGTTTCAACGGAGAGATCTGCTTTATTACGGATCACGGTCACGCGGCCACTGGCAAGCAGGTCATCGGTGGCCTGTTCCAGTCCGCGTTCGTCGTAGAGGGCGTGCAGCAGTTTTTCCGGGTCGGTTTCACTGGTGGTCGAATCAATCATCAGCAGTACGCGGTCGGCTTTGCTGATTTCGTCCCAGGCACGCTGGATGCCGATGCGCTCGACTTCATCCGGTGCGTCGCGCAGACCAGCGGTGTCGATAATATGCAGTGGCATGCCGTCAATGTGGATGTGTTCTTTCAGTACATCGCGGGTGGTACCGGCAATGTCGGTGACAATGGCCCGTTCCTGTCCGGCCAGTGCATTCAGAAGTGAGGACTTACCTGCGTTCGGTCGCCCGGCAATCACTACGTTCATGCCTTCGCGCAGTATCGCACCCTGATTTGCTTCTTTGAGTACGGCATCCAGTGCCTGCTCTACGCCGCTGAGCATGGCTTCGACTTTGCCGTCTGACAGAAAGTCGATTTCTTCTTCGGGAAAGTCGATGGCAGCTTCGGTGTACATGCGCAGGTGTATCAGTTCATCCAGCAGTGTCTGTACCCGTTTGGAGAATTCACCCTGAAGCGAGCGCAGGGCGCAGCGGGCGGCCTGTTCAGAGGCGGAGTCGATCAGGTCGGCAACGGCTTCAGCCTGAGCCAGGTCGAGCTTGTCATTGAGAAAGGCGCGCTCTGAGAATTCCCCCGGGCGTGCCAGCCGGCAACCGAGTGAGACAACCTCATTGAGTATCAGATCAAGCACCACGGGGCCGCCGTGCCCCTGCAGCTCAAGTACGTCTTCACCAGTGAAAGAATGTGGGTTGGGAAAGAAGAGGGCGATGCCTTCATCCAGTACGGTGCCATCTGCACCTCTGAACGGCCCGTAGTGCGCATAACGCGGTTTTGGCGCATGACCCAGTAGCGCATCTGCAACCGCCCGCGCCCGGTCGCCGGAGACGCGGATAATGCCGACGCCTCCACGCCCCGGAGCTGTGGCGATGGCGGCGATGGTGTCCTGGTGTACCTGAGTCATGGAGAACCTTTTTCCGGTTTGGCAGGAGGGCAGTGCCCACCCTACGGTATCTGATATCTGTTGGCTGCGGGCTGATCTGTAATTGGCCTCATTTTAAGGCAACAAAAAAGGCGCCGCAGCGCCTTTTGATCAGACCTGAGTCGTTACGACTTTTCGACCTGTTTGATGATCACGTACTGCTGGGCAATGGTGAGCACGTTGTTCACCACCCAGTACAGTACCAGACCAGCCGGGAACCAGAGGAAGAAGATGGTCATCATCCATGGCATCATCTGCATCACACGGGCCTGCATGGGGTCTGGCGGAGTTGGCTGGAACTTGAACTGAATGAACATACTGGCACCCATCAGCAACGGCAGGATGAAGTAGGGGTCTTTCAGTGAAAGATCATGAATCCATAAGAAGAACGGCGCCTGACGCAGCTCAACCGATTCAGACAATACCCAATAGAGCGCAATGAATACCGGCATCTGGATCAGCATTGGCAGACAGCCGCCCAGCAGGTTGATGTTTTCACTCTTGTAGAGCTTCATCATTTCCTGGCCCAGCTTCTCACGGTTATCGCCATACTTGTCTTTCAGTGCCTGCATCTTAGGTGCGGCTTTACGCATGTTGGCGGTGGAGCGGTACGACATGGAGTTCAGTTTGAAGAACACCAGCTTGAGGCTCACAACCAGCAGGATAATGGCCACACCCCAGTTACCGGACAGACCATGGAACCAGGTCAGTACCCAGAACAGCGGCTGTGCCAGCCACCAGAGGATGCCGTAGTCGACCACGAGGTTGAGGTTTTTGGCGATTTCTTCCAGGCGGTCCTGAATCTTCGGGCCAGTATAGAGCTGAGCGCCCATAATGGCGGTTTCACCCGGCAGCACAGTCACGGTGTTGTCGTAGTAACCAAAGATGTAGTTACCTTTCACGTAACGGCCATTGTAGGTGTGCTGCTGATCCTGTGGCGGAACCCAGGCGGCAACAAAGTAGTGCTGCAGAATGGCCGCCCAGCCACCGGTTTCTACCGATTTGTACGGGCCTTCTTCCAGATCGTCAAAGGTCACTTTCAGGTAGCGCTCGTCGCTCGTGGTCAGAGCAGCACCCAGGTAGGCGGCCATCCCCAGGCTGGAGGACTTTGACGGGTCATCCGAGCCATCACGCTTCAGCTGGGCATAGAAGACGCCTTTCCAAGGCTCCTGTGACTTGTTGGTCACGCGGTAATTCACGTCGGTCAGGTACTGACCACGGTGGAAGGTGTAAATCTTCTTCACATCCGCTTTGTCGGTGCTGGTCGTCAGTACAACCTGCAGGGTGTCATCATCACCCAGGCTGTATTCCGTCTGTTCCGCGGTATACAGAGCACCGCCGTTCTTATCGACGCCATCCGGACCCAGCAGACCACTCTGAGCAACGTAGTTACGGATCTGGCTGGTTTCCAGCAGGGCAAAGGGTACATCCGGATGATCCAGGGACTCCGGATATTGCTTCAGGCGGGCATCTATAATCTGGCCACCTTTCAGATCGATGACGACTTTCAGGGTGTCTGTCTCAACCTTCACCAGCTGACCGGATACAGCCGAAGTCTGGCTATCACTGGCCGGAATCTGAGGCTGTTCGTTGACATCGGTGACATCCGGCACATCGCCGGACATTGGGCTGACTGCAGCATCAGCATCGGTTACAACCGGGGTATCTGAAGCGGTTTCCGTAACAACAGTCTCAGGCGCAGATGAAGCTTTTTTAGCTGCACTGCCGTAATCCTGATCCCAGGTGTAGAACAGCATGTACGAACTGAGCGCCAGACCGGCAAAAATGAAAATACGGCGGATATCCATGATCAGGGTTTCCGTTGACAACAATGGGAAGAGTTTGTGTGGGTGTGCGAATCGGGTTCAGGAACCAGATCAACGCCGGAACCACCCCAGGGGTGGCAACGACTGAGACGCCGCACAGTCAGCCAGACACCACGGAATACTCCGTGTTTGCGGATGGCTTCATCGGCGTAGGCAGAACAGGTTGGGTAATAACGGCAACGGCTGGCAAACAGCGGACTGATGGCGTAGCGGTAAAACGCAATAAGCAGAATCAGAAATCCGGCAACGGGATTAACGCCGCGCTTTTCTTTCTCTGCCGGTGTGTTTTCCATGAGGTCGTCTCAGTCTGAACCAAAGGCCGTCGATCATCTCACGAATCTGTTGGTTGTCCAGTTCAAGAATGCCTGAACGGGCCAGTATGACAAAGTCATGGTTAGCAAGATCATGCTGATGCAGACGGAAAGACTCGCGGATCAGGCGTTTAACCCGGTTACGGTCGACCGCACGCTTCAGCTGCTTTTTCGCCAGTACAAACCCGATTCGGGGCTTTTCCAGCGTATTCGGTGTTGCTAACACCAGCAGTTGAGATGTGCTTCCGCGCAGAGCCGTCTGATCAAAGACATTACGGAATTCCGAAGGTCTCAGTAAACGCGAAGTTTTACGGAAAGACTGATCGGGCATGCCGCTGCTCTGCGGGAACAACAGCGATTAAACGGTCAGGCTGTGACGGCCTTTGGCACGACGACGGGCCAGAACCTGGCGACCGTTTTTGGTAGCCATGCGGGCACGGAAGCCGTGAGTACGCTTACGCTTCAGAACACTCGGTTGAAATGTACGTTTCATATCAATATCACCTGATAAACAGTGAAATGGGTCAGGGAACCTCTGACATTTGCTGTACAGCTCCGTATCGAAACGGTGTTGCACAGAGATCCCCCGAATTTTAGGGCCGGGAATTGTATGCAAAAGGACATTTCAAATCAATGAAAACCTTCGTCATTTATCCGGGGCACTTCTGAATAATTCCGCACTGACTCCGCGCGAGCATTCCGCGTGTCAGAACAAGGCGATAAGTGCAGTGAATGCTGCTCCCTTCACAAGCTTATCAACAAAGTGCTGGCAGGCTGAAAGCCGCGCCCCAGGGGCTTCCGGTAAACCCGTGATCATCTGAGGTAACCCGCTATGCCTGCAATCCGGCTGCGCGATCTGCAAATTTACCGGAATCCGGAGCAAGTACCAGATTATTCAGAGGTACCCTGGTAATTGAAAGATTTCACTATCGGCTTTTCCCGGTCTTTCTTCTGCTTCATGAACAAGTCGTGTTTCCTCTCATCCTCCTCCGTCTGTTTTCCGGTCAGCAAAATTGCATTCTGATTATGTATAGAGATGTGAAGGTATAGAGGGTTGTTTAATGTTATTACTACTATTAAGCACCCAGGATTCTGTGGAAAACCTGATATTTTTGTTAAATATCAATAAATTACAGAGATCATAACTCCGGTATTAGCTGGGTTGCAGCTGAGGATTTGCTGACCGGAAGCGGTGGATCAAATGTGGGGTTATGCACAGAGGAAGGGAGGGGTGTGGTTATCCACATTTTCATTCATGGTCTCTTACACAGCCAGGTGATCAAGTTATCCACAGCCGGTGAGGGGTTTTCTCGAAACCTGTCATTAATGTCCGTGATTCTGTGGATAACCTCCACGGGGTCAGCTATACTGAATGGCCTTTCTGAGGGGTGCCTCCGGTTCTTTATCTGAGGGGCTTTCTGTATCCGTTTTCTGAAACTCTTCTGCCACTCCGGGGTGAATGTTGGCTGCTTTGTGGGATCAATGTCTGGGTTATCTGCAGCACGAGTTGCCTTCCCAGCAGTACAACACCTGGATCCGTCCGCTGATCGCCAGCACCGAAGCGAATGGGCAGCTTGTTCTGAGCGCTCCGAACCGGTTTGTTAAAGATTGGGTCCGCGACAAGTATCTCGAACGTATTCAGCAGATTCTTTCTGAGCTTAATGGTGGCCGTATCACACATGTGAATCTGGTTGCTGGTGAAACCCGCCCCATGTTCAGTGTGCAGACACCGCCGCAACGGGCGAGTAACCATGCTGAACCGAAAGAAAACCTCAATTTTGCTGCGCCGCGGGATGAATATCCGGAGCGTAATGATGGCATCACACAGGATGAGGCTCTGCAGGAGCTGAGTGGTATCCTCTCTGATGAACTGTCGATGGCGGATGCTCCTCCTGAGCCGGAACCGCAGCCAGTTGCACCGGTAAAAACCCGCCGCGGTGTGCAGGTAGAAGGGGGCTTATCTCACCAGAGCTTCCTCAACGATGACTTTACCTTCAACAGTTTTGTTGAGGGTAAGTCAAACCAGCTCGCTTACGCCGCTGCACAACAGGTTGCTGAGAACCCGGGGGGTTCGTACAACCCTCTCTTTATATACGGTGGCGTTGGTCTGGGTAAAACTCACCTTATGCATGCAGTCGGTAACCATCTGCAGAAGAAGAACCCCAACGCTAAGGTTCTGTACGTGCATTCTGAGCGCTTTGTGCAGGATATGGTGAAAGCCCTGCAGCTCAACGTGATCAACGACTTCAAACGTTTCTACCGCGGTCTGGATGCCCTCCTGATTGACGACATTCAGTTCTTCGGTGGTAAGGAACGTACCCAGGAAGAGTTCTTCCACACCTTCAACGCTCTGCTTGAAGGCGGGCAGCAGATGATCCTTACCTGCGACCGTTATCCGAAAGAAATTGCCGGTCTGGAAGAACGTCTTAAATCGCGTTTCGGCTGGGGCCTTACCGTGGGTGTTGAGCCACCGGAACTGGAAACCCGGGTGGCGATTCTGATGAAGAAAGCTGCTCAGATGAACATTCGTTTACCAGACGATGCTGCTTTCTTTATTGCCCAGAAGCTGCGTTCTAATGTGCGTGAGCTGGAGGGGGCTCTGAAGCGGGTGGCTGCCAATGCCCAGTTTACCGGCCATGAAATTACCCTGCCCTTTATTAAAGACTCACTGAAAGATCTGCTGGCGCTGCAGAACCGCCAGATCAGTGTGGAAAATATTCAGCGGACGGTTGCTGAGTATTACAAAATCAAGGTCTCTGATTTATTATCTAAACGCCGTACCCGGTCAGTGGCACGGCCCCGTCAGGTCGCTATGGCCCTGAGTAAAGAACTGACCAACCACAGCCTGCCGGAAATCGGCGAGCTGTTCGGTGGGCGTGATCACACCACGGTGCTGCACGCCTGCCGCAAAATAAAAGAATTACAGGAATCCAGTGAAGACGTGCAGGAAGATTATAAAAATCTTCTGCGGACACTGACGACCTGACCTGAGGTCAGGACAATCAAACATAAGCTGAAATTACTGGCCTATGCCGGCACCATTGTCCGGCACCGGAATTGAGTGGAGAACCATGAAATTTGTTATCTCAAGGGAAGCCTTTCTCAGACCCCTGCAACTGGTTGCAGGTGTAGTTGAAAAACGTCAGACACTACCCGTTCTGTCTAACGTGTTACTTGAGACTGAGGGGCAACAGCTGTCGCTGACTGGTACCGACCTCGAAGTGGAACTGGTTGGCCGTGTCAGCCTGGATGAGGTAGCAGAAGAGGGTGCAGTGACGGTTCCGGCGAAGAAGCTGATGGACATCTGCCGCTCACTGCCGGATGGTGCACAGATCGAAATCGAACAGGACGATACCCGCGTCAACGTCCGCTCAGGCCGTTCGCGTTTTACTCTGTCGGCCCTGCCTGCCACTGAATTCCCGAATGTTGAAGAAATTTCCGGCGAGCAGACTTTTGCTCTGCCTCAGGCGCAGCTGCGTCATGTCATTGACCGCACCAGTTTTGCCATGGCACAGCAGGATGTCCGTTATTATCTCAACGGTATGCTGATGGAAGTCAGTGCTACGAACCTCCGTGCGGTGGCTACTGACGGTCATCGTCTGGCGACCTGCAGCATTCCGGTTACCGGCCTGAGTGAAGCCCAGCAGATCATCCTGCCACGTAAGGGTGTGCTGGAAATGGCTAAACTGCTGACCGACCCTGAGGCTTCCGTAAGCCTGTCGCTGAGCACCAACCATCTGCGTGCTCAGACCGAAGACTTTTCTTTCACCTCTAAACTGGTGGATGGCAAGTTCCCGGATTATGGCCGTGTGATTCCGAAGAATGGTACCAATGTGATGCTGGCGGACCGTACCGATCTGCGTCAGGTGTTTAACCGCACTGCGATTCTGTCGAATGAAAAGTACCGCGGTGTACGTCTGGTGCTGAGCACAGATCACCTGCAGGTGTTTGCCAACAACCCGGAACAGGAAGAAGCCGAAGAGTCCATGGCAGTGACTTACAGTGGTGATTCCCTGGAAATGGGCTTTAACGTGTCGTACCTGCAGGATGTCATGAGTGTTCTGGATACTGATCAGATCAAGTTGACTCTGTCCGATGCCAACAGCAGTGCACTGATCGAAGAGCCGGAAGGCGGCGACTCCATGTACGTTGTGATGCCGATGCGTCTCTGATTCCCTCCGGATTCCTTCCCTATGCCCATCAGGCAGCTACGGGTCAGCGGGGTGCGCAATCTGCACCCTCTGACCTGTGAACCTCACCCCCAGGTTAACTTCATTTACGGTGCTAACGGCTCTGGCAAATCCAGTGTTCTTGAAGCCATTGCGCTGATGGCCGCCGGTAAGTCATTCCGAACCTCAACACTCAAAAACGTTCTGCATCATGAATCAGACCGTCTCGAGCTGAGCGTTGCCATAGAAGATCCGGATCTGGGCACCTGTGAGCTGGAGAGCCTGCGGCTGCGCAGTGGCGACCATCTGCTGAAACAGAATGGCTCGGTGCTCACTTCCCAGGCTCAGGCTGCTCACTGGCTCCCGGTACAGATCATCGAGCCTAATACTTTCCGCTTGCTGGCGGGCTCTCCGGAGGAGCGCCGTGCCTTCATCGATTGGGGAGTGTTCCACGTGGAACACGACTTTATGGAGCAGTGGAAAACCTTCCGTAAGCAGCTGAAACAGCGTAATGCCGTGCTGAAGCAGAAAGAAGACGAGTGGCTCAGTGTCTGGAATGCCGGATTTCTTGAGAGTGCAGAAGTGATTGATCAGCAGCGCCGGAACTATCTGAAGCGTTTCACACCAGAGTTCGAGCGCATTCTGAAGCTACTGGATCCACACATAGAAGTCACACTGGCGTATTACCCAGGCTGGGAAAAGCAGTCTTCTCTCGCTGATGTTCTGGAGCGTCAGCAGGAAAGGGACATGGTTCTGGGTTATACCCAGTCGGGGCCGCACCGTGCGGAATTACGTATCCGCTGTGGCAAGCTACAGGCAGTTGAGGTGCTATCCCGCGGTCAACAGAAGACCGTAGTGGCGGCGTTGAAAATTGCACAGGGTTACCTGTTTCAGCATGAATCAGGTCGCCAACCCATCTATCTGGTGGATGATCTTGCGTCAGAACTGGATCAGTCTCACCGTTTGGCTTTATGCCAGCTGCTGGAAGATTTAAAATGTCAGGTCTTCATCACCAGCATAGAAAAAGAAAAACTGACCGATGTCTGGCAGCCTGTTGCCAGCAAAGTGTTCCACGTGGAACAGGGCACAATAATTGAGGAAAGCTCCAAATGACAGAGAACACCTACGATTCGTCGAGTATTAAAGTCCTTAAAGGTCTCGACGCAGTTCGTAAGCGCCCGGGCATGTACATTGGCGATACCGATGACGGTACCGGTCTCCACCACATGGTGTTCGAGGTCGTGGATAACTCCATTGATGAGGCGCTGGCCGGACATTGTGACAGTGTGGATGTGGTGATTCATGAAAATAACTCGGTTTCTGTGTCCGATAACGGCCGTGGTATTCCGACGGAACTGCACCCGGAAGAGGGCGTCTCTGCTGCAGAAGTCATCCTGACCGTGCTGCATGCGGGCGGTAAGTTCGACGATAACTCCTACAAGGTGTCCGGTGGTCTGCACGGTGTGGGTGTGTCGGTTGTGAATGCGCTGTCAGAAAAGCTGAAGCTCACTATCCGTCGCGGTGGCAAACTGTATGAGCAGGAATACACCCACGGTGTGCCGGATTACCCGCTGAAAGAAGTCGGTAAATCTGAAACGACAGGCACCATGGTGAACTTCCTGCCGTCCAAAGCGACCTTTACCAACAAAACCGAATTCAGTTACGACTATCTGGCAAAACGCCTGCGTGAGCTGTCCTTCCTGAATTCGGGTGTACGGATTCATCTGAAAGACGAGCGTACGGACAAGGAAGACGTGTTCGAATTTGAGGGTGGTCTTGGTTCGTTTGTCGGCTACCTGAACGAAAGCAAAAGCACGGTCAGCGATGTGTTTCATTTCAATGTCCAGCGTGAAGACGGTATCGGTGTTGAAGTGGCCATGCAGTGGAATGACGGCTTCCAGGAAAGCATCCACTGCTACACCAATAACATTCCCCAGCGTGATGGTGGTACACACCTCGCCGGTTTCCGTGCAGCTCTGACCCGCTCACTGAATACCTACATTACTCAGGAAGGTCTGGATAAGAAGGCCAAGGTATCCACCACCGGTGATGATGCCCGTGAAGGCCTGACGGCCATTATTTCGGTGAAAGTCCCCGATCCTAAGTTCAGCTCCCAGACCAAAGACAAGCTGGTCTCCAGTGAAGTGAAGCCAGCGGTAGAGCAGGAGATGGGGCGCCTGTTCCAGGAGTTCCTGCTGGAAAACCCGCAGCAGGCCAAAGACCTGGTCGGCAAAATGATTGATGCCGCGCGTGCCCGTGAAGCCGCGCGTAAAGCCCGTGAAATGACCCGTCGTAAAGGCGCTCTGGATATCGCCGGTCTGCCGGGTAAGCTGGCTGACTGTCAGGAAAAAGACCCGGCTAACTCCGAAGTGTACCTGGTGGAAGGGGACTCAGCGGGGGGCTCGGCCAAGCAGGGCCGTGACCGCCGCACGCAGGCAATTCTGCCACTGAAAGGTAAGATCCTGAACGTTGAAAAAGCCCGCTTCGACAAGATGCTGTCATCCGCTGAGGTCGGCACCCTGATCACGGCTCTGGGCTGCGGTATTGGCCGCGAAGAATTCAACCCGGATAAGCTGCGTTACCACCGTATCATCATCATGACCGATGCCGACGTCGATGGCGCGCACATCCGTACACTGCTGCTGACCTTCTTCTTCCGTCAGATGCCGGAAATCATCGAGCGTGGTCACGTCTACATTGCTCAGCCACCGCTGTATAAGATCAAACGCGGTAAGCAGGAGCAGTACATCAAGGACGAAGAAGCGATGGAAAGCTATCTGACCCACAGTGCTCTGGAGAAGGCCAGCCTGCATCCGGCAGAAGATGCGCCGGCCATCTCGGACGAGGCCTTTGCCAAACTGGTGGATGACTACCGTGCGACTCAGGAGACTGTGAAGCGCATGTCCGGTTCCGGTCTGGTACCTAAAGAAGTGCTGCATGAGATGGTCAGCCTGCCGCGTGTCACTCCGGACCGTATGAATGATAAGGCGGCGATGGAAGCCTGGATGGAAGACCTGAAAGGTCGTCTGCCGGATGCGGGACGCAGCGGTTCGCACTTTGAGCTGGCGGTGGTACAGGACAATGAGCGGGGTAACTACAATCTTGAGATCAAAGTCATCACCCACGGTATTGCCCGTGAGTACCTGCTCGACAGCGAGTTCTTTGCCAGCTCAGGTTACAACAAGCTCGCGACAATGAGCGAGAAACTGGCTTCTACATTGGAAGCGAGTGCTTACATACGTCGTGGTGAGCGTGTTTTCCCGATCGTCGACTTCCGTGATGCGGTGCAGTGGCTGATGGCCGAAGGCAGCCGTGGTATCAACATCCAGCGCTATAAAGGTCTGGGTGAGATGAACCCGGATCAGCTGTGGGAAACCACTATGGATCCTGAATCCCGCCGGATGCTGCGGGTGAGCATTGAAGATGCCATCGGTGCCGACAAAATGTTCACCACCCTGATGGGTGACGATGTTGAACCGCGCCGGGCCTTTATCGAATCCAACGCGCTCAACGTCGCGAATCTGGACTTCTGATCCGGCCATGACGGCAGTAGTGTCCGGCTGCTCCGGTACCGGCTCCCAGGCGCTGAGAGCCGGTATCCTGTGGGTTGGCCTGCTCTGTCTGTCTTTACCCGCTCAGGCGCGTTGGTACGACGAACCAGAAGGCTATTCCGGCTATGGGCGCTGGTATCTGACGGTCAGCGGCGAGGCCGGATCGGCGGACCAGAACCTCACCGACAGCGGAACCTTCAACTTTCAGGCACCGCGTCTGGCGATTGGCGGAGTCGGCCCTGAGGCCATCCGTTTTGAATTTGCCTGGCTCAGGGTGGCTGACAGCAACTCTGATGACTGGCGGACTTCCGGCATGGAAGCTGAGCTGTGGCTGCCGTGGATGCCGGAACGGCGTATCAGGCCATATCTGATACTGGGTGGCGGTTATTACCGCTATTACGGAACGGAATCGGATTTCTTTGATCAGGAAGGGGCAGACAATACGGCAAAAGGTTTTAATGCCGGCTTTGCCGTGACCGGAAATCTGACCCTGACCACAGAAATTTCTGCCTCGCTGCATTATCGTCTGCTGGAATGGGATGCCGGTGAAGAGGGCAGTGCGGCAGATGCCACACTGACGTCGGTACGGCTCAGTCTGACGCGCCTTTTCTGAGTCCCAGAGCCTTCTAAGCAGATGATTTCCGGATAAAAACCCTGTTTGTCCCGTGTCAATGAGGACAATCCCCGTGGCACAGGGGTGCACTTATTGCGGCGTGAACGGACGCAGTGTTTACTCAGTAAATGTTACAGCCCAGCTAGTCAGGACCTCTATGTCAATCGATTGGAAAGAATACGAACTTCCGGAAGGGTTTTACGATGAGCTGATCAGCTCACCCGGAAATGCCCGCCAGCCGGCACGTCAGTTGGCTAATTACCTTGCCAGCCTTACTGAAGAAGAAATCCAGTCGCGTAAGCTGGCTGCTGATTCGACCATCAAAGATATGGGTGTGTCTTTCACCGTCTACATGGATGGCAGCAACATCGACCGGGCCTGGCCATTCGATATCATTCCCCGGGTCATCTCCAGCAATCAGTGGGAAAAGACCGCCGCCGGGCTGAAGCAGCGCCTGAAAGCGCTGAACATGTTCATCGACGACCTGTATCACGACCAGAAAATCCTGAAAGACGGCATCATCCCTGAGTTCGTGCTCAAACAGTCGTCCAACTACCGCAAAGAATGTGAAGGGGTCAGCCCGCCGTTCGGCGTCTGGGCCAACATCTGTGGTACCGATCTGGTGCGTGACAAAGACGGTCAGTTCTACGTGCTGGAAGACAACCTGCGCGTACCGTCCGGTGTGTCTTACATGCTGGAAAACCGCTCCATCATGAAGCGGGTACTGCCGGAAGTGTTCGAGAAGGTGCACATCGCGCCGGTGGGCGATTACCCGGAGAACCTGTTCAGCATGCTGGCATCTCTGTCACCACGTAAGGGTGAGCGTCCGGTGATTGCGGTACTGACACCAGGTATCTACAACTCAGCGTATTTTGAACACGCCTTCCTGGCGCAGCGTATGGGTGCTGAGCTGGTTGAGGGCAGTGACCTGGTGGTCGACAAAGACGACTGCGTCTACATGAAGACCATCGCCGGTCTGGAGCGGGTGGATGTGATCTACCGCCGCATTGATGACCTCTTCCTTGATCCGGAAGTGTTCCACAAAGATTCCGTACTGGGTGTGCCGGGGCTGATGCGCGCCTGGCGCGCCGGTAACGTATCACTGGCCAACGCACCGGGTGCCGGTGTGGCTGACGACAAGGTGATCTACGCCTATGTGCCACAGATCATCAAATACTATCTGGGTGAAGAGCCGCTGATTCCGAATGTGGAAACCTTCCTCTGTTATGAAGATAAGCAGCGTGAGTATGTACTTGCTAACCTCGATAAGCTGGTTGTGAAGCCAGCCAACGAATCCGGCGGCTACGGCATGCTGGTTGGTCCGCACTCCACCAAGAAAGAGCGCGAGACCTTTGCGGAGCTGATCAAAGCGAACCCGCGCAACTACATTGCCCAGCCAACACTGGCGCTGTCGACCGCACCGACTCTGGTGGGCCGCAGCAAGGCGGAGCCGCGACATCTCGACCTGCGGCCGTTTATCCTGCAGGGCAAAGATACTTACGTTACCACCGGTGGTCTGACCCGGGTGGCGATGAAAAAGGGTTCACTGGTGGTGAACTCGTCTCAGGGTGGTGGCAGTAAAGACACCTGGATTGTGGATACATCGGCGGGCAAATCCTGATGCTTTCAAAAGTAGCTGAACGAATTTACTGGACGGGCCGTTACATCGAACGGGCCGAGAGCACGGCACGACTGCTCAGTATTTATGACAAACTCCTGTTTGATATGCCGCGGCAGGTCAATCTGGGCTGGTACAACCTGATCACGATTAACAATCTGGAAGAAAGCTTTGCGGAGCGTTATTCGGTTCAGGATGAACGTAATGTGGTGAAGTTTCTCCTCGGTGACGATACGAATCCGAGCTCCGTTATTTCCTCGCTGATGGCCATCCGCGAGAATGTGCGTACCACACGTGATGTGGTGCCGGCAGAAGCCTGGGAGCTGATCAACGAGACCACCCAGTATGTGCAGGAGAACCTGCAGCAGGGTGTGAACCGCAGTAACCGCCATGACTTCCTCGACAACCTGATTACCTGCTGCCTGCAGATCGTCGGTCTCATGAGCGTCAGTATGCCGCGCGATGAAGGCTGGGAAATGCTGCAGCTGGGCCAGTATCTGGAACGCGCGGACATGACCACGCGTAACATCGACGCCGGTGTCGCCGCCATCATTCAGGTGGAAGACGACGACTTCGCCGTCAACAGCCGCCAGATCATCTGGGGTAACGTGCTGCGTTCACTGAATGCCGATCAGCCATTCCGCCGTGCTATGCGCAGTTCCATCAAAGGTGAGGCTGTGGTGCAGTATCTGATGACGGACCCGCACTTCCCGCGTTCCGCCGGATTCTGTCTGAGTGAAATGATTCTCGCAGCCGAGGCGCTGCCGCGCTCCGACAAAGTCATTAAAGAAATCCGTAAGCTTCACAGAGCTGTCATGGCCTGTGGCGAACATGGCGGCCATGGACAGGAATTCCGTGATGAACTGAACGAACTGCAGATCAGCATCCGCAATCTGCACTTCCTGATCGGACGTACCTGGTTCCTCACTGACCAGTAATCTGTCTGTCGTGCCCCGCCGTTGCGGGGTCACGACTGACCCAAATCTATTTTCCGAAAACCGGTGTTGCTTACCGTCGTAAGCGCGCCCCATGGATAACTGCCGGATCCAGATATGACCATTACTGTTGCGTTACAGCACAAGACCTACTACGACTTTGACCGCCCGGTGAACCTGTCGCCACACGTGGTGCGTCTGCGCCCCGCACCGCACAGCCGTACACCGATCAAGGCCTACAGCCTGAAAGTCGAGCCGGAAGATCACTTCATCAACTGGCAGCAGGACGCCTACGGTAACTTCCAGGCGCGTCTGGTGTTCCCGGAAAAAACCACCCGTCTGGCGGTGGAAGTGGAAGTCATCGCCGATATGACGGTGATTAACCCATTCGACTTCTTTATCGAAGACTACGCCGAAGAATTCCCGTTCACTTACGATAAACAGCTGCAGAAAGAGCTGGAACCGTATCTGGAATGCACCCAGGAAGGTGATATGTTCACCTCGCTGCTGGAGAGCATTCCGCGCGAAAAAATGCGTACCATCGACTTTCTCGTCAACCTCAACATGCGCCTGCAGAACGACATTGAGTACAGCCTGCGCTTTGAGCCGGGTGTACAGACGCCGGAAGAAACCCTTGAGCTGGCCAAAGGCTCCTGCCGTGACTCGGCCTGGCTGATGGTGCAGGCGCTGCGTCATCTGGGTCTGGCGGCGCGCTTTGCTTCCGGTTATCTGGTGCAGCTGACCTCAGACGAGAAATCACTGGATGGTCCGTCCGGTCCGGAAGCGGACTTCACCGACCTGCACGCCTGGTGCGAAGTCTATCTGCCGGGTGCGGGCTGGGTGGGTCTCGATCCGACCTCTGGTCTGTTCGCTTCTGAAGGTCATATTCCGCTGGCCTGTACGCCACACCCGGTGTCTGCAGCTCCTATTTCCGGTTTCACCGACGAGTGTGAAGTCGAATTCAGCTACAGCAACGAAGTCTTCCGTATTCACGAAGACCCACGCGTAACTAAGCCGTACACCGACAACGAATGGGCCGATGCACTGGCACTGGGTCAGAAGGTCGATGACATCCTGATGCAGGAAGACATCCGCCTGACCATGGGCGGTGAGCCGACGTTCGTCTCCATCGATGATATGGAATCCGCACAGTGGAATACCGAAGCCCTGGGCAAAGACAAACTGTCACTGGCGAAAACCCTGCTGCTGCGCCTGCGCGATCATTTCGCGCCACAGGGCCTGCTGCATTACGGTCAGGGCAAGTGGTATCCGGGTGAAGAAGTCCCGCGCTGGGCGCTGGGTCTGTTCTGGCGTACCGATGGCGAGCCGCTGTGGCGTCGTCAGTCGCTGCTGGCCCGCATCGACAAGAATTACGGCCACACCCATAAAGAGGCAGAAAGTTTTGCCAAGCGTCTGGCGGCTCTGTTCAACGTGCCGCAGTTCTGTGTGCATCCGGCCTATGAAGACGGTCTGCATTACCTGCTGGAAGAACAGAACCTGCCACCTGGAATTGATGGCAGCATTGCCAGCGAGAAAGATGAGCTGGGCCGCCGCCGTCTGGCGCGCGTACTGCAGCAGGGTCTGGATACCCCGACCGGTTTTGTCATTCCGATTGAGTGGAACTACTACGGCAACTGCTGGCAGTCCTGTAAATGGGAATTCCGCCGTGAGCGCCTGACGCTGATTCCGGGCGATTCGCCGATTGGTCTGCGTCTGCCACTGAACAGCCTGCCGCCTGCGACGCAGGACGACAAGCTGGTGAAAGAGGCTGATCCGTTCCGTGAAACCGGGCCGCTGGATACCGCTGAGCACATCGTCCAGATGGCGCTGGAACGTGAGCCTGCCGCGGGCAGTGCTGCGCCACAGACTCAGGCTCCGCAGGGTGCTGTTGCCGGAGAGCAGGATGGCTACCGCTGGAAGAATCTGATGCGTACTGCCATGTGTATCGAGCCGCGTGACGGCAAGATTCACATCTTTATGCCACCGCTGCCGTACCTTGAAGGCTACATCAACCTGATGGCGCTGATTGAAGAGACCGCGACCGAGCTGGATATGCCGGTGGTGATCGAAGGCTATGAACCGCCGCGCGATCACCGTCTGCAGAAACTGCTGGTGACCCCGGACCCGGGTGTTATCGAGGTGAACATTCACCCGGCCACCAACTGGGAAGATATGGTCAGCAACATGACGGAACTGTATCAGGCCGCACGCGAATCGCGTCTGGGCTCTGAAAAGTTCATGCTCGATGGCCGTCATACCGGTACCGGTGGTGGTAACCACATTACCCTGGGTGGCGCGACCCCGGCGGACAGCCCCTTCCTGCGTCGTCCGGACCTGCTGCGCAGCTTTGTGACTTACTGGCAGAATCACCCGTCACTGTCGTACCTGTTCTCCGGTGCCTTTATCGGCCCGACCTCGCAGGCGCCACGTGTGGATGAAGGCCGTGACGAGAACCTGTACGAACTGGAAATTGCCTTCCAGCAGATTCCGGAAGGTGAAGTACCGCAGCCGTGGCTGGTTGACCGCATCATGCGTAACCTGCTGATTGACCTGACCGGTAATACCCACCGTGCCGAGTTCTGTATCGATAAGATGTTTGCCCCGGGCAGCCCGGCGGGCCGTCTCGGTCTGCTTGAGTTCCGTGGTTTCGAAATGCCGCCACACAGCCGCATGGCGCTGGTGCAGGCATTGCTGCTGCGGGCTCTGGTGGTACGTTTCTGGAAGAACCCGTACAAGCAGAAACTGGTGCGCTGGGGTACACGTCTGCATGACCAGTTCATGTTGCCGCACTACATCTGGCAGGACGTGAAAGAAGTGGCTGACGATCTGCAGGCCCACGGTCTGGATTTCAAAGCCGAATGGCTGCTGCCGTTCCGCGAATTCCGCTTCCCGCATTACGGCACGGTGGAGCTGGGCGATATCCAGCTGGAGCTGTGCTGGGCGATTGAGCCATGGAACGTACTGGGTGAAGAAGTCTCCAGCTTCGGTACCGCGCGTTATGTGGATTCCTCGGTTGAGCGTCTGCAGGTGCGGGTCACCGGCCTGACCGGCGAGCGCTATGTGCTGGCCTGTAACGGTCGTCGTGTTCCACTGCGCAGCACAGGCCGTCATGGTGAGTTCGTGGCTGGCGTGCGTTACAAGGCCTGGGCACCGCCATCGGCGCTACACCCGACCATCGGTATTCATGCACCGCTGACGCTGGACCTGATTGATACCTGGAATGGCCGCTCCATCGGTGGCTGTACTTACCACGTATCGCATCCGGGTGGCCGCAGCTACGACACCTTCCCGGTGAACGCCTTTGAAGCGGAATCCCGCCGTGGCAACCGCTTCACGGATACCGAGTTTACTCAGGGGCCGTTCACGCCACGTCCGGATGTGGATGCCCTGCGTCAGTTCTTCCCGCACACGGACCCACGTCCGATGGCGCCACCACCGGAAGAGTCGTACGACGAGTATCCCTGGACCCTGGATCTGCGGACCAAACCCAGAAGCTGAGAACCCGGCGGTTATCTGCCATAATGAGCGGCCCTGACTGGCCAGCAGAATTGACAACACATTATGAGCGCCGAGCTTCCTCAGCAAACGGGTCTGAACACCCTGGACTACAACGTCCCCGGATTAGCCGGGGACGAAGTCCGTGGTGCCGACGGTGAAATCAAACCGCACTGGGCCTATCTGCTCGACAGTCTGAAAAGCATCACTCCTGAAGCCCTTGATGAGCGTCAGCAGAAGGCCATGCGTCTGCTGCGTGATGACGGTGCGTCGTACAACGTCTATACCGATGACATCAATCCGGCGCGCATCTGGGGGCTGGATCTGGTGCCCAACATCATCGGCAGCGATGAGTGGGGCGATATTGAAAGTGGCCTGCTGGAACGTGCCGAGCTGCTTAACCTGCTGCTGCGCGATCTGTATGGCCCGCGCCAGCTGATCCGCACCGGCGTGATTCCGCCGGAAGGTCTGTTTGCCCACCGCGGTTTCCTGCGTGCCTGTCATGGCATCAAGATGCCGGGTGATCATGAACTGATTGTCCACGCCGTGGATATGATCCGCCGCGAAGACGGCAGCATGCTGGTGCTCTCCGACCGCACGCAGGCACCGAGTGGCATGGGGTACGCGCTGGAAAACCGTACGGTCATGTCGCGGGTGTTCCCGAGCCTGTTCCGCGACAGCCATGTCCACCGTCTGGCGGCCTTCTTCCAGCAGCTGCGCGCCAAGCTGATCAGCCTGTGCCCGCACCAGTCACGTCCACGTATTGCGGTACTGACCCCCGGTCCGCGTAACGAAACCTATTTTGAACACGCCTATCTGGCCAACTACCTGGGCTTTTATCTGGTTCAGAGTGATGACCTGGTGGTGCGTAACGGCTTCCTGTGGATGAAATCCCTCGACGGTCTCAACCGTGTGGACGTCCTGTTGCGTCGTGTCGATGACTGGTTCTGCGACCCGGTAGAGCTGCGCAGTGACTCCCGTCTCGGCGTTGCCGGCCTGCTGGATGTGGTGCGCTCGGGTAATCTGGTGGTGGCCAATCCGCTGGGTTCCGGCGTGCTGGAAAACCCGGTGCTGATGAAATACCTGCCGGCCATTTCCAAAGCCCTGCTGGGCCGCGAGCTGCGCCTGCCGTCGGTGGAAACCTGGTGGTGTGGTGAACGCAAAGACCGTGAGTATGTACTTACTCATCTTGAACAGCTTGTGGTCAAGCCGACCTTCCGTATGACCGGGCAGTTCGCCGTAAGTGGCGCGCATGCCACGAAAGAACAGCTGGCCGAACTGAAAGCCCGCATTGAAGCCGAGCCGATGCAGTACATCGCTCAGCCATTGCTGCCGTCGAGTTATCTGCCAACCCTGAAAGATCAGAGCCTGCAGCCGCGCCCGGCGATTCTGCGCAGTTACGCCATTGCCGGTACCGGCTCGTACAGCATTATGCCGGGTGGTCTGACCCGGGTCGGTCTGGAAGACGATCAGTTCATCATCTCCAGCCAGACCGGTGCGTCATCGAAAGACACCTGGGTGGTGGCCTCTGAACCCGAGCGTGAAGTCAGCAATCTGCCAAGCGGCGATGAGCAGACTGCAAGGGATACGGATCTGGTTAATCTGCCAAGCCGGGTACTGGAAAACCTCTTCTGGTTGGGCCGCTACGCCGAACGCGCGGAAGCGGCGCTGCGCATCCTGCGGACCTCGTACAGCTTCCTCAATGGTGAAGAGCCGCTGACGCCGGAGCTGCGTGCCTATCTGCTGCAGGTGATTGCCGAAGCGACCTCCACGCCGGTGATGAATGTGCCGCCGACCGACAGTGACATGACCCGTCAGCTGCTGGAAGGTCCGGTGCACAATGCCATCGGCAACATGCTGAACAGCATGCTGTTCTGCGCTGACGAGGCCAAAGAACTGCTGACTTCGGACACCTATCGCGTGATCAACGACATCCGCGATACCATCCCGGCGCTGAGCATCAGTCAGCCCTCCGGCATGATGTCGCCGGAAGATGTGCTGAACCCGCTGGTCACGGCGCTGATGGCGCTGTCCGGTCTGAGTCACGAAAGTATGGTGCGTGGCTATGGCTGGCGCTTCCTCGAGATCGGCCGCCGTCTGGAACGGGCGATGCAGAGCGCCGCACTGATCAGTGGTCTGCTTGGGCCGGTACTGCCGGAACCGGAACAGTCGCGGATTACCGAAGCTCTGCTGCTGATCATGGAAGGCCTGATCAGTTACCGCCGCCGTCATGGTGCGCGTATCGCGCTGCAGACCGGTCTTGACCTGGTGCTGCTGGATCCGTCCAACCCGCGTTCCATCATGTATCAGCTGGAGAAGATGCAGGTCCAGCTGCGCGAAATGCCGAACAAGAAAACCTACCTGCACGAACTGCCTGCGGTCGAGCGGGTGCTGGTTGAAGCTCTGAGCCGCATCCGTCTGCTGTCGTTGTCCGAAACCTGTGCCGACGATAGTGGTGCACGCAAAAAACTGAAAGTGACCATGCAGGAACAGAAAGCCGCCATGATTCAGATCAGCAACCTGATCAGTGACCGTTACTTTGACCACAGAGAGCAGTCGCAGCAGCTGGTCAGTGGCCAGTGGGAAGGTCTGTAATGCGCTACCGTATCCGCCACATCACCGAATACAAATACGCCGACCGGGTGTCCTACTGCTACAACCTGGCGCACATGACACCGCGCACCACAGGGCGTCAGACCTGCCACACCAGCCGGGTCGAAGCCTCGCCGATTGCGGTGTCCGGCCATCTGCGGGAAGACTATTTCGGTAATACCGCATTCCATTTTGAGATTCAGAAACCGCACCGTGAGCTGGTGATCACAGCCACCAGTGAGGTGGAAACCCGTCCTCAGACAGGCGGTATCAGTCTGGATATGGGCCTGACCTGTGCCGAGGTACTGCGCCAGATGCGTAACCCGGCGACGGGTGATGTACTGCTGGCGCGGGAATATCAGATGGATTCGGCCATGATCAAGGCCGCTCCTGAGCTGAAAGCCTTTGCCGAAGACCTGTTTGAGCCGGACCGGCCGCTGCTGAACGCGGTGTCGGCGCTGACCGACCGCATCTTTACCGAGTTTGAATACTCACCACTGGCAACCACCATCGCCACACCGCTGTCGGAGGTCATGGCCAGCCGCAAAGGCGTGTGTCAGGACTTCGCCCATCTGCAGATTGCCTGCCTGCGCTCCCTGGGTTTTGCCGCCAAGTACGTCTCGGGCTACATCGAGACCCTGCCACCGGAAGGTCAGGAGAAAATGGTCGGTGCCGATGCCACACACGCCTGGCTGTCGGTGTATTCGCCGGAAGAGGGCTGGTTTGAGTTTGATCCGACCAACAACACCATGGCCGGTGAACAACACATCATCACCGCCTGGGGACGTGATTTCTACGACGTTACGCCTCTGCGAGGCGTGATTTTCGGCGGCGGTACCGACCCGGTGATGGGTGTCTCCGTCGACGTCGCACGTATCTGAGTCTGTTCTGCGGGCCAGTCACCGGCCCGGATTTCAAAGCTGTAAATAAAATGCGGCTTTCCGTCAAAAATCCCTCGCACAATTGTCATAATTGTCTATTATTGTGACCGCCCGGCTCAGCGGAAAGCCATTCTGCCGGGGCACGTCACACATAAGCTAAAGGAATCGCCATGCTTACTGAAATCCAGAACAACACCCAAACTCAGACCGACGGTCTCTTCCTGTCCGGTAACGCCGGTTACCGCATTGAGAATGACCGCGTGATCGTTAACCTTGATGCCATCCGTTCTGACCGTCCGGAAGGCAATATCAGCGGTACGCTGAGTCTGGAACTCTGGGCTCTGAACCGTCCGTTCACTGGCGGTGACTTTAACGGCCAGCCTCTGGCCGGTACACAGATCGGTGAAATGCTGGGTCAGCACTTTCTTGCAGGCTGCGAATACGATCTGATCTTCAAAGCGCCTTCTGTCGGCAACTGGACCCTGTGCCTGATGCTGCGTGAATGGAACGGCGACAACTTCGAAACCCGCGATTTCCGCAACTTTGATCTGCCATACCGTGTGGATCTGCAACTGGTGGAAAGCGCCAAAGCAGACGCCAAAGTCGTTGATATCAACGCCAAGCGCGAAACCGCCAAACCGGAAGCCGCCAAGACTGAGACGGCTAAGCCAGTAACTGCCAAGCCAGAGGCTAAAAAACCCGCGGAAGCCAAGAAGCCAGCTGCTCCTAAAGCGCCTGCGAAAAAAGCCGCCGAGAAGAAAGAAGCGGCTGCGCCTGTGTCTGTTAACAAAGCCACCGCTGCAGAACTGGCCGCTGTAAAAGGTCTGTCCACCAAGCAGGCAGAAGCCATTGTTGCCGGTCGTCCTTACAAGTCTGTGGATGACGTGATCAAGGCGAAAGGCATGGGTGCCAAGCTGCTGGAAAAAGTCCGTGGCAGCCTGAAGGTCTGAAAGAAAGTGTTGTCCCGGGTTAGCTAAGCGCTGAATCCGGAGGGCTATTAAAGCCTGAGCATTGCAGATATCACTTCTGTAATCTCAGGCTTTTTTGTTGCTGGGCGGATAAAATTCTGAATTTCTGAGGTGTTTCTTCGGAGGAGTAATGCGCGCTTTCGTTCTTTTCGTCTGCTGCGAGCCCCGGATGACGAAAAGCGAGCCGATCGGAGAAACAGGATGTTTCGACAGGGGTACTGAGGCAGGACGCCGAATTACCCCGTGATCCTGGTGAGCTTAAAGTCAGAAGGGATTAGCGAGTCGTCGACGAAAAAAGCAGGAGGCCCGGAGGATAAGATCCTCCGGAAGAAAAATCTGAATAAAGTGAAATTATTTCAGAGCTTACTTCATTAATTCACGAATATAATTCGGCAGCGCAAACGCCGCACAGTGAATTTCCGGGTTGTAATAACGCGTCGCAAATCCAGCGGCCTCATAACGTTCCGCAATGGTATCCACCGACTGCTGACGCAGTACTTCATCATCGGTCGCCCAGGCCAGCGTCATAAAACCACAGGTGTAAGTCGGAACCGGTGCCACATAGAAGCTGGCTTCGCGGTAGAGCTTGCTCAGGCGGGTGTAGGTGTTGGTGATTTCATCACCCTGGAAGAAGGGCACACCGTTCTGCGCCACCATAATGCCACCCGGGTTCAGGCACTTTTTCTCATCCGCGTAAAAGTCAGAGGTGAACAGCACTTCGCCCGGACCAATCGGGTCGGTCGAGTCAGAAATGATCACATCGAAGGTCTCGGTGCAGTTGGCGACAAAGTCTTTGCCGTCGGCAATTACGATGTTGGCGCGCGGATCGTCATAGGCACCGGCTGAGTGGTTCGGGAAGTACTGTTTGCACATGTCGATGACGCTCTGGTCGATCTCAACCTGAGTGACGTGTTCGATGTTCTTATGGCGCATGACTTCGCGGATGATGCCGCCGTCACCGCCGCCGATGATCAGCACGCGCTTCGGGTTGGGGTGAGCGAACAGCGGCACATGCACCATCATTTCGTGATAGATGAATTCGTCTTTCTCGGTGGTCTGGACCACGCCGTCGAGCAGCATCACACGACCCAGTGCCGGGGTTTCATAGATTTCCAGATGCTGGTGTTCAGTGCGTACTTCAAACAGCAGATCGCTGACGGTGAAGGACTGGGCGTAGTCGTCGTAGAGACGTTCGGTCACGGTTTTCTTGGTGGTCATGACGTGTTCCCGTTCAAATCGTAAGAAAGGGGCGGATTATAACGGCCTGATCCAGCAAGGACCATGACAGAGGGGCTGCAGTAGCGGATGAATTGCCGCTCTGCGGGGCACAAAAAAAAGCGGCCGCAGCCGCTTTCTTTGATTCCTGTGTGGATTATCCGCTACGGATTATCCGCTACGGGTCAGAGTCCGTTGAGGAAGTTTTTCAGGTCAGTGGCCGTCTGCTTGGGTGCTTCCAGCATCGGCAGGTGGCCGATACCGGGCATGATGATGCTGGTAACGTTCGGCATCAGGTCTTCCACCACAGCCACAGCACCGGGATGCAGAACCCGGTCTTCCGCGCCCCAGACCAGCAGGGTCGGAGTGGTCAGACCGGCAATACGCTCTTCGGTGTTGTCCGTACGGATCTGCTCGAAGACCTTCTGCTCAAGGGCGAAGTTGTCGATCCGTACCTTGGCTTTCTCATCCAGAATGAACTCAGGTACAAACGGCGGTTTGCTCATCACAAAGCCGAAGACCGCGCGGAATTCTTCCGGAGTGGAGGCCGTCAACGGATTTTTGCCGGTGCGTTCAATGATTTCAGCCAGCTCTGAGCGGGGTGCCGACCACAGACCGCCCGGGTCCAGCAGCCACAGGCTCTTCACTTCACCGGGATAAAGAGACGCGTAGGTCATGGCGATCTGACCACCCATGGAGCTGCCACCGATGTGCATGCTGTCGATGTCCAGCTTCTGCATCAGTTCGTGCAGGCGCATGGCCTGGGCGGCCGGGGTATATTCAGCTTCGTACGGGTTGGAGGACTCACCAAAGCCGATGTGGTCCGGCACGATCAGGTGGTAATCCTTCAGGTAAGGCGCTACTTCGGTGTAGTTGTCTTTATCAGCGCCGAAGCCGTGCAGCAGCAGCAGAGTCTCAGCCTTACCTTTACCGGCTTCCATATAGACATAGGTCATGCCGTTATCGAGCTGGATGCTGTGTACTTCCAGGCCACCGATTTTGCGTTTCACATCAACAAGAAACGCGGCAGTTTCTGCCGGGGCCAGTTTGATGCTGGCAAAAATACCGGCAGCGGCCACTACTGCAATCACGAGCAGGAACTTGAGTGCTTTCATAGTCTGTCCTTCATTATTGTCGTTTTTCAGTCGGCCAGAGTATACCCCGGTGCAGGTGGCGCACGGCGGTTAAAATCGGCCGGATTCGGGGGCTCAGCGGGTCAGCAGGGACCGGATATCACTGAGATTGCAGCCAGTCACCACCGGGAATCAGCGGTACCTTGCGACGCCCCGGGAGATATTCGTAGACCCAGACACGCACAGCCGGCCCTTGCTCAGGCTGAGCCTGTGTCTGAACGCGGCGGTATTCGTGTGGCAGCGGGTCGCCGGGCGCACAGCCTTCATAGGCGTCCAGATGCGACAGCAGGGCAGTATCACTGAGGCGGTACAGGTCACCGCAGACTCTGTGCCGGCTGTCGTCTGACAGGATCAGGCCGGGGTAACGGCCGAGATCAACCAGCGTGCCCTGAAGGGTGGCGGGGCCGAGATGACGCGCCCGGAGGCGCAGGGTGCGACGCATGGTGGCTGCCCCGGGGATAGTCTGAGTGCGGCGCCAGCCGGGACGCAGGCTGCCATAAACAAATAAATACTCCATGGGCAGCAGGATAACACGCGGGCTCTTTGCCTGCTGACGTGTGCGGAGTTTCAGCGGGAGTTCATCATCAGAAAACCGCAGAAGGCGACATTGCTGACGCCCAGTGACGGGTCGCATTGTGCCTTCATGGCGAGAATGGTTTCGCGGTAAGCGCTGTAGAAATCCCAGTAAGGCATGGGGCGGTAGTCCGGCACCTGCAGCTCAAACTGGCGGATCACACCTTTGGCGGTGGTCGGTTTGACGAAGACCTCATCATCCGGGTGGTAGTAGTTCGGAATCAGGGTCACCAGCGACCACTTGGCCAGTTTAGCCGGAGCCAGTGCCCGCACCAGCGCAACAAAGCCCCTGGTCTGGTCGCCGTGCAGGAACTCATACAGGCCGTTGGCCAGCATGCCGTGGGTGTGACTGTCGGCGCTGGCAACGAAATCACGGAACTTCGGTTTCTCAAACACCGACACCAGCGATGAGCTGCTCACTGTTTTGACCATAGCCGCGGTGATGGCGTTATCGCTGACAAAGGCATCCGGGGCAAACGACTGCTGCACCAGATCCTGCATCTTCTGCACTTTGTGCTTTCTGGCGATGGCCTGCATGTCCGGGTGGGCAAAGCCACCCGGATAGAGGCTGAGGAAGTCAGCCTGAGCCTGCTGCAGCCGGGCGTCATTCAGGGCAGGACCGGTGAATTTACTGACATGGCCCGACATAGAGCGTTCTCCTGACTGTATGTTTTCTGATCACCGGGTTGATGCAGGTCAACTGGCCTGCGATCCGGACCGATATACTCGGTCTATCTGAGGAGGAAGGCAAGATGACAACAACCCCACTGATTGCAGTCGCAGTTCAGCCCAATGGCCGGGTGGCCCCCCACGCCGGACGCGCGGATGTCTGGCAGGTATACGCGTTTGAAATGGGCGACCCGGAGCTGGTCTGGACACTGCGCCTGACCAGTGAGGGCAGCCTGCACGAATGGCATGTGCGCAACGACGGCAGCCGCCATCCGCTGCACTCCGTCGATGTCGCCATCTGCCGCTCCGCCGGAGATGGGGTCATGGCCCGTCTGGCGGAGCGCCATACGACACTGGTCACCACACTGGAGCCCGACCCCTTTCTGGCGGTGCAGCGCTATCTCGAAGGTACTCTGCCGCAGAGCAATGACCACGATGAAAGCCAGTGTGAGCAGAAAGCGGGGCGCTGAAACGCAGCGCTGTTTTTCTCAGTGGATTTCTGCAGCACCACTCACCAGCGGATCTCTTCAACACCACTTATCAGCGGGACTCTTCAACACCACTGATCAATGGGACCCGGCTACAGAGATGCCACGGCGGGCTGATCACTCAGCGCGGCCAGCTGGCGGAACAGCCCGGGTGTCATCAGCGCTTTATCCAGCTCGGCCAGGCTGAGCCAACCCAGGGCTTCATCTGTGGTACGGGCATCCATAATTTTGACCCGCGCCAGAGCCTCGTGCGTTTCGTGGGGGTTGTTCGGATACACATGGGTCAGGGCCAGATGGCGGGTGACCAGATCCGGACGGCTGCACAGCTGCAACAGCGTTGGCATGGTTCCAATGCCTTCATCGTACACCGGGCGGATGCGTTGCTGCCGGGCAACCACCCCGGGTATCTCCCGTTCTTCCGGCGTGGCCAGCAGACCCGCGCGCACAAAGGCGGCGCCCACGGAGCGTGAGGCTGTCATTGCCGACAGCGGCGTGGCGAGCACCAGCCCGATAATGGCCGGAGACAGCCAGGCCAGCAGCGCCCACGAATTGCTCCAGGCCGTCAGTGCCAGCACCACACCCAACAAGGTATGCCAGCGGTGGCGCCAGAACAGGGCGGCCCAGGGCGTGCTGCCGTCGGCACGGCGCTGCGGCGCCCAGCCACTGTCTTTGCCCAGCAGAGTGCTGGCGACGGCACCGCAGTGAATACACATCATGATGGGGGCAATCGCTGCCGACAGCAGAATTTCGGTCAGCACACTGGCGCTGATGCGCCCGGCGCCACCGAGAGCACGGCGCTGATCGCGGCGCATCAGGGTAAAGGCCGCTCCCAGAAATTTGGGAATCAGCAGCACCAACAGGGTCAGGACGAACAGACGGACCGCGCGCGGTGCATCCTGTCTTGGCCAGTCGGGGAACAGGGAATAGGTGTTGGCAAAGTATTCCGGACGTATGTACTGCGCCTGCAGCGCCATGAGAATCCCCACCAGAATCAGCGCCAGCCACAGCGGGCTGCTCAGGTACGACATGATGCCGGTGAGCATGTGAAAGCGGTTGACCCAATGCAGGCCGCGTGCGGGCAGAACCTTGCTGTGCTGCAGGTTACCCTGACACCAGCGGCGGTCGCGGATGGCCAGATCAATGATCGACGGCGGGCTTTCTTCGTACGAGCCCTGCAGATCATCGGCGATGATGACGTCCCATCCGGCGCGGCGTAACAGTGCGGCTTCGACAAAGTCGTGGCTCATGATGGTGCCACCGAACGGCGCCTTGCCCGGCAGGTGTGGCAGTCCGGCGGCGTCCATAAAGGCCTTGCGGCGGATGATGGCATTGTGGCCCCAGAAGTTGCCCTCCGGGTTGGCCCAGCCAGCCATGCCGCTGCCGACAACCTGACCATAAATGCGGTTGGCGAACTGCTGCAGCCGTGCGACTAAGGTCACGCCACCGACCAGCTGTGGCACGGTCTGAATCAAGCCGGCAGAGGGCGTGGCTTCCATGCGGTTGGCCAGGCGGATGATAACTTCGGCACTGAGCAGACTGTCGGCATCCAGCACCAGCAGGTAGTCGTAACGGCCACCCCACTGGCTGAGAAAGTCGGTCAGGTTACCGGTTTTACGGTCGGTATTGTCACGGCGGCGGCGGTAGAATACCTGCGCTTTGCCCGCCAGACGTTCGCGCAGCAGGCTGATGGCCTGCTCTTCTTTCAGGGCCTGTTGCGGATTACGGGTATCGCTCAGCACAAACCACTCGAATCCCGGGTTGGCGCTGAACTGGTCCAGATCCATGACCATGGCCTCGATGGACGACGCCAGCATCGCCGGGTCTTCGTTGTAGCAGGGCATGAGTACGGCGGTGCGCCCCTCCGCCTCCAGGCGTGTGGGACTGAGATCCTGCGGACGGCGCAGCAGGCGGATGAATCCGGCCACCGCGCTGACCGCAGCCAGCGCAATCCAGCCGAACGTCAGGGCAAACAGCACCAGCATGCCCCATTCCAGCGGCGTCAGGCCTCCCAGTGAGAGCACAAAGTACATCTCCGCAACACCGGCCGTCAGCAGGGCAAAGGAGGCGCTGAACACCAGCAGGCGGGTGCGGTGCAGCGGACGGCCCGGTGCCCGGGGAACACCCGTGCTGCGACCCAGGTTCTGCACCGGCATGGCTGCCGGATGCAGCGGTGGCATGCCTTTCTGATGCAGGTGGACTGGATTGTCCGGGGTGGCGGTGTGGTTCATCCTTCTTCCGTCCAGCGGTAAACCCAGTGTTCGGCCGGGCGCTCATCGGCGCTTGTCAGGGTCAGGCGCAGCTCTGCCATGGCGGCTCCCTGAGGGTCCAGCTCAAAGGCCACGCGGTAGCCATGAATGCCCGGATGACGGCGCACCACGACGTTGCTGATCTGGCCATTGTTGGTCTCGACATGAACCTTGGGCAGCTCGTCTGACAGCGGCTGGTTATCACGCGCGGCGTAATCCACGATGACCAGACGTCTTGGCGTTGGCTGCGCGATGTCGGCACGGCCGATGCGGGTGGCCTCGACGCGCAGCATCTCCGGCGCGGCAATGGGTTCTTCACCCCAGGTCAGGCGGTAAGCAAAGCTGTACGACTGTCCCGGCTTCATCGGTGCTTCGGGCTTCCAGAAGGCGACGATGTTGTCGTGAATTTCTGAATTGGTCGGGATCTCTGTCAGCACCACCTGTCCGGCACCCCAGTCACCCAGCGGCTCGACCCAGAGGTTCGGACGTTTTTCATAGTGGGCTTCCAGATCCTGATAGGCATTGAAGTCGCGTTCGCGCTGGATCAGACCAAAGCCCATGGGTGAGGTATCGACAAAGGCGCTCATCTGCAGGGTGTCAGGATCCGACAGCGGGCGCCAGATACGCTGGCCGTTGCCGTTCTTCATCAGCAGACCGTCGGAGTCGTGCACGCGCGGGCGGAAGTCATCAATGCCAAGGCGGTCATTGGGGCCAAAGTAATACATGCTGGTGCCCGGGGCGAGCCCGAAGTCGGTCATCTCCACCCGTGGGAACAGGGTGGCTTCAATATCCACCTGGGTGCTGTCACCGGGGCGGATAGTAAAGCGGTAAGCGCCGGTGACGCTGTCACTGTCGAGCAGCGCGTGCACCACCACAGCATTGGCACCTGGGGTGGGCTTTTCGATCCAGAAGGCACGGAAAATGGGGAATTCTTCCCCTTCCGGGGAGCCGGTTTTCACCGCCAGGCCACGTGCCGACAGACCGTACAGCTGACCGCGGCCGAGAGAGCGGAAGTAACTGGCGCCCTGGAAGACGATCAGCTCATCCCAGATATCCGGGTTGTTCAGCGGCGTATGCAGGCGCAGCCCGGCATAACCGATGTCTTCATCGGGCAGGGTGACTTCTGCCGGGGGATCGACCGAGAAGAAATCCGCGGAATAGGGCAGGTGCTGTGCCTTGCCGTCTTCAACTATGGCGATTTCCACCGGCTGCTTGTAGAAGAAACCGGGGTGGAACATCTGCATGCGGTAAGGTGAATCCTGATCGGCCCAGACCGACTGGCCCGGGCGGAAGCGGATGGCCCGGTACTCGTCGTACTCGAGATCACCCAGCTCATCCGGGACCTCTGCGGCAGGCTGATAGGGTTCTTTGGCCAGCTCGCGTGCCATATTGATCAGGGTATCGCGGCTGAAGTCGCCGTCCAGGGTGAATTCTCTGGCCTGCAGAGGCATGGCCATAAGGAAGACCAGAGGGAAGAACAGGGCAGTAAAAAGGCCCATCCCGTGACGCACCGCGCCGCGGGTTTGCAGAAAAGTTAAGGGGGTCATCAGTGTCAGCTCTTAAATGATAAGCGTTACTGAATGACCCCGGTGCGCCGCTGAAGTTCAGAAAACATACACCTGTCAGGCACGGAGGACTCCGGTGTGATGCTGCCCCGGGCTCAGCTGTCGCGGAGAATTTCCATGCTGTCGACGTTCTGGAAGCCGCGTGGCAGCTTGTTCCCGCGGCGTCCGCGTTCGCCCTGATAGTGCTCAAGATCAGCAAACTTCAGCTTCAGGTGCCGCTTACCCGCGTTGACGACCAGCACGTCGCTTTCGGTGAAGGCGATGGCGGCAATCATCAGCTCTTCACGCGCGGCGGCGCGGGCACTGCTGATATTGATCATCTTGTTGCCTTTACCACGGGCCATCTGCGGCAGATCGGCGGCCGGGAATACCAGCATACGGCCTTCGTTGGTGATGGCCGCGATCCAGCATTTCTCCGGCTCGCTGATCAGTGTGGGCGGCAGAATTTTAGCGTTGTCCGGCACGCTGATCAGGGTTTTACCGGCTTTGTTCTTGCTCTGCATGTCGGCAAACGTGCCGATAAAGCCGTAACCGGCGTCAGTACAGAGCAGGTACGGATCATCGTCTTTACCCATCAGGGTGCTTATAAAGATACTGCCCGGTGGCGGATTCAGGCGGCCGGTCAGCGGTTCACCCTGCCCACGGGCGGACGGCAGGGTATGTGCCTGCAGACTGTAGGAGCGGCCGGTGTTGTCGAGGAAGACGACGTTCTGATTTGATTTGCCTTTGGCCAGGGCGAAGAAGCTGTCCCCGGCTTTGTAGCTGAGGTTCTCCGCATCGATGTCGTGGCCTTTGGCGGCCCGTACCCAGCCTTTGTGCGACAGTACGACCGTCACCGGCTCGGTGGCGACCAGTTCGGTTTCGCTGAAGGCGCGGGCCTCGGCACGGGTGACAACCGGTGAGCGGCGTTCATCGCCGAACTTCTCCGCGTCGGCGGTGATTTCTTTCTTGATCAGGGTCTTCAGGCGGCGCTCGGAACCCAGGGTTTTCTCCAGGTTGTCACGCTCTGCTTCAAGTTCATCCTGCTCACCGCGGATTTTCATTTCTTCCAGCTTGGCCAGATGACGCAGTTTCAGCTCAAGAATGGCTTCGGCCTGAATATCCGAGATGCCGAAGCGTTGCATCAGCACCGGCTTGGGCTCATCTTCGGTGCGGATGATCTCAATCACTTCATCAATGTTGAGGAAGGCAACCAGCAGACCCTCCAGGATATGCAGGCGCGCGAGCACTTTATCGAGGCGGTGCTGCAGACGGCGGCGGACCGTTTCGGTGCGGTAGGTCAGCCACTCGCTGAGCATCATCTTCAGGTTTTTTACCTGCGGACGGCCATCAAGGCCGATGACGTTCATGTTGACGCGGTAGTTCTTTTCCAGATCCGTGGTGGCAAACAGGTGCGCCATCACGGCCTCGGTGTCGACACGGTTGGACTTGGGCACCACCACCAGACGGGTCGGATTCTCATGGTCCGATTCGTCACGCAGGTCGGTAACCAGAGGCAGCTTCTTGGCGTTCATCTGCGCCGCAATCTGCTCCAGCACACGTGCACCAGAGACCTGATGCGGCAGGGCGGTGATGACGATATCACCGTCTTCCACCGTATAGACCGCGCGCATTTTCACGCTGCCACGGCCTTCCTGATAAATCTTCCGCAGCTCCGCACGTGGAGTGATGATCTCGGCGTCGGTGGGGAAGTCCGGCGCGGAGACGTGCTCACACAGGGCATCGATGTCGGCAGATGGGTTGTCGAGCAGGTGAATACAGGCGCTGGCCACCTCACGCACGTTGTGTGGCGGAATGTCGGTGGCCATGCCCACGGCAATACCCGTGGTGCCGTTGAGCAGCACCGTTGGCAGACGCGCCGGCAGGGTGCAGGGCTCGTCCATGGTGCCGTCAAAGTTCGGCTGCCACTCGACGGTGCCCTGCCCAAGCTCGTTGAGCAGGACGTCAGCAAAGGGCGACAGCTTGGCCTCGGTATAGCGCATGGCGGCGAAGGATTTCGGGTCATCCGGCGCGCCCCAGTTACCCTGACCGTCGATCAGCGGATAGCGGTAGGAGAAGGGCTGCGCCATGAGCACCATGGCTTCGTAACAGGCACTGTCACCGTGCGGATGGTATTTACCCAGCACGTCACCCACGGTACGGGCGGATTTCTTGTACTTGGCGGTGGAGCGCAGGCCCAGCTCGCTCATGGCGTAGACAATACGCCGTTGCACCGGCTTCATGCCGTCGCCGACGTGCGGCAGGGCACGGTCGAGAATCACGTACATGGAGTAATTCAGGTACGCGCTTTCGGTGTACTTTTTCAGCGACTGACGTTCAACGCCGTCATCGGTATAACTGATCTGATCCGTCATTCTGCTCTGTTCACATTGGTTTGTTCACTGCCGTCAGCGCTGTACTCGCGGCTGAAATCTTCACCGCTGACCGGATTGCCGTAAAGGTAGCCCTGCAGCCATTCGCAGCCGAGGTTGCGCAGGGTGTCTTCCTGTTCCTGATTCTCCACGCCCTCGGCCACGACCGTGAGACCCAGGCTGCGGGCCATGGCAATGATGGCACGCACGATTTCGTAATCGTTGGCTTCTTTGTGCACGTTACGCACAAAGGACTGGTCGATTTTCAGCACACTCACGGGCATGGATTTGAGCTTGCTCAGCGAGGAGTAACCGGTGCCGAAGTCGTCGATGGAGAACTCAACACCGAGTTCACGCAGTTTATGCACCTGTTGGGATACCTCGGTAATGCCGGACATCATCAGAGACTCGGTCACCTCCAGCTCCAGCCAGTGCGGGTCGAAATTCAGTTCGCGCAGGATGTTCTCGACGGTATCGGCGAAGCGCGAGTTGATCTGCATGGCCGAGACGTTCACCGCGATTTTTTCCAGCATCAGCCCTTCTTCGCGCCAGTGCAGAAACTGCAGGCAGGAGGTACGCAGCACCCACAGGCCAAGCTCCATGATCATGCCGGTGGTTTCGGCCAGTGGAATGAACTCGTGCGGTGACACCATGCCGCGGGTTTTGTGCGGCCAGCGGATCAGCGCCTCGACCCGCTCCGGTCTGGCGTTACCCGTGCGCCACTGCGGGTGGAACACCAGCTGGAATTCGTTTCCGGCGTAGGCTTTGCGCAGGTCCTGCTCCAGCGACAGCTGATTGTGCTGGTTGATGGTGAGCTTCTCTGAATACACATAACTGCAGTTGCGGCCCTGGGCTTTGGCGCGGTTAAGGGCCGCGTCGGCGTGCAGCATCAGGGATTCAGCGGAATTGCCGTGCTGCGGTGAAATGGCAATACCGGCACTGGCACAGACCGTCAGCAGGTGACCCTGCAGGTGATAGGGCTGGGCGATCTTCTGCAGCAGCTGGTCGCACTTCTCCTGTACATGCTCTTCTTCCACCTGACTCAGGGCGATGACGAATTCATCACCACCGATGCGGGCGCAGATGTCGCTGTCGCGCAGGTTGGATTTCAGGCGGTGTGCCACATCACGCAGCAGGAGGTCGCCGATGTTGTGGCCGAGCGAATCGTTGATGTCTTTGAAGCGGTCCAGATCAATGAAAACGAGCGCGATGCACTCGTTGTTACGGCGCGTCATCTGCAGGGCAAAGTTGAGCTGCTCGTGCAGCATATTGCGGTTGATCAGGCCGGTGAGGGTATCGTGGCGCGCCAGGTATTCGAGATTTTCCTGCTGCTGACGGCTCTGGGTGATGTCGCGGCAGAGAAACACCAGACCTATGTAGGTATGAGCGGCATCGAACATGGGCTGGCGGTAGCATTCCAGCAGCACCTTATTGCCTTCGGCGTTTTCCAGCCAGGCCTCGTGGCGGGTCTGGGAACGGCGCTGGCGGGCATCGCGGTCCTGATGGCGGATCAGCTTACAGGTCACCGGGTCAAAGATGTCTTCGTCGCGGCGGCCCGTACGCTCGCGCGCGGTGAGGCCGAAAAACTGGCTGGCGTGGCTGTTGAACAGCTGGTACACACCTTCCTTGTCTTTGTAGGCGACGATGTCAGGCAGGGATTCAATCATGGCACTGAGCAGTTGCGTCTGCTCAGTCAGTGCCTTTTCTTTGCGGCGGCGGTAATGGCGCAGCAGCAGCAGGGCCAGCAGCAGGAAGACCAGTGAGATCTCAATCAGGGAACCGATCATTTCAGGTCCCTGTTCCGCCGATGTATGGGCGGCCAGAGGCAGCACCGTCAGCGCCAGACAGCCGGACACAGCCCGCAGCAGCCACTTCATGTCAGATGTAAATCCTCGCAAAAGCTTGAACAAAACACCTCTACAGCCCGCATCTTTCGGCTCGATTCGAGATAAGTTTGAACAAAACTTTCGAGAAAAGATTGAACAAATTTCTGCTATCCCCAAAAAATGCCTAAGGCCCACGCACCACGTGGGTTCGACATAAGTTTGAACAAGTTTCTTACCGATCCCAGCTCACTATCTCTTCACGACCATGCGCTGAAATTCTATGCTCAAAACATGAGCAGACTACTAATTCGACCCCATCGGCAACCCGATGAGTGCATGGTCAGTTATCTCATCCGGGTCAGCGAGCAAAATGGCTTTCACCATATCGGCCATTTGCTCCAGCATGCCGGTCTACCGTGGAAAAACCTCCGGATACCAGCCCACCAGATAATTACTGGAGAGTATGACATAGCGCCGTACTTTTCCCAGCTGGGGCTCGATTATACCTATCCGAGAACAGCTGACACCTTCAAATCGTCTCAAGTGCCGCACTTTACCACCAAGATCTTCGTCAAAACCCCGAAAATCTGCCCCGAATGCCTCGAAGAGACGGGATATTCTTCCGACCTATGGAGCCACATCGCCTATACAGCCTGTATCAAGCACAAGCTGCTCTTGGTGGATACAAGTCCCAAGACAGGGAAGAGGCTGAGCTGGTACCGCCGCTCTCTCAATGAATTCGGTGAAAGCGACCCATTCCCACCGGTTAATTCGATACCGAAGGCCTCGCCTGCAACCTTAGCCTTCACCAGGGCAATGACTCATCTGATCGAGGAACGTAACCCACCAAAATCGATTCCCGCCGTGCTTAGGCGCCTGAACTTCGCTGAAGCCTTGTCTCTAATCCATTTCATTGCACACTACCAGTACAGGCTGTTCCACAAAACACTGTTCACACCGGCTAGTTTGGACAACCTGACTGTGTCTCACCATTACACCCAGGCTTGGCAAGCCTTGAAACGCTGGCCTCATGGTTTCCATCTGCTACTTAGCCAGTACATTGATAACCCGATGAGCGAACGCGGGCAATCGGGTATCAACAAGCACTTCCGCGACATTCACGAAAAGCTGTATCGGCAGCGAGAGAACAAAGGTATTGCTCGCCTAAGAGCCGCGTTTGACCAATTCATCGAGATCAACTGGCCGAATGCAATTCAAACCCATCGGCTGACCAGAATATCTTTGTCATCCGATGAGCGCCCGCTAATAACCCAAAAGGAGGCACAACACCTCCTTAATTGTCGGGAGCCCCGAATTCATAGCCTGATAGCCCAAGGCAAGATCACGCCTCACAAATTTAAAGGCAAAGCCTACTTCAACAGAGAGGAAGTCGGGGCTCTGGCAAGGCTGTACCAAGACAACTGGTCAATGGAACAAGCCGTCATTGAGACCGAACTTTCCCGCTACCAGCTTAAGCAATTACTTGATGCAGGACTTGTTAAAGCCTTGCAAAGGGCTGACTCACAGAACCGAGATTGGTTAATCTGTAAAAGGTCATGGCAGCGCATGATTAGGAACTTCAAAAAGTTCGCAACCGATGATGCTAAACCCAAGGGCAAATCACTTAGTGGAATACAAAAACAAGGCTTCACTATCTCGGAAACTCTCAATCTTATATTGAACCATAAAGTAACCTACAGATTCACGCCGGAACCAAGCAAGCCATATAGCCTCAAACAGCTATCAGATTTCAGAAGCAAAAAAACCAGCTCACAGGAGATTAGCTAGAAAGTGAGTGTGGTACTCGAAAACCAGAAAAGAAAAAATCAGTCCAATCAGAACCAGCAAATCAACAAACCGTATCATCCATCTTTGATGCTTAAACCTGGCGTCTAATTGATCAAATGAATTGCTAAGATCATTGTACAAGCTGTTTCTCAAATAAAGTCTTAACCGCTCTTTCTTAGACTCGTACTCAGTCTTGACAGCCAGGAGTGAATGCAGCTGGTTTGCCGTTAGCATCCACATAAGAAGAGCAAAAACCAACGCCCCTATTAAAATTATTATATTTATCAGGTAGTAGTTTTCCACTGTGCTTGGCTTCATCTGGCCAGCAACTATAACCAGGGATACAGGTACCGCCAACAACTTTCCGTGGACGCCGCCAAGTATCTCGTTTAGCTTTAGCAAATACTCCCTTTTGTTTTTTTCTAGATTTTCCTTTTCGTCTTCAAACGAAAACTCATTAACAAAAAGATCATAATTATTGCTATATGTCTTTTGTATATCTATAAATTTCGCGACAAGAGTGGGAAATTTCTCATACTCACCGCAAGGCGCCAAATACTGAGCAATGGATTTTTTCAATAATGATATTTTTGCAGACTTGTGTGGCGCAGAAAAAACGTCCTCTTCAAGCTTTACAATATCAACGGCATCAACACACCTGTAAAACTTGCAAATATCATCAAACCCATAAACTACTGGTATCTCCTCTTTTCCAGATACAGTTAGAATAATGTGCTTGTGTGAATTACTCTCATCTTTATCGGTATGATCTGATATTCGAGACAAAAGACCATAAAGATCAATAATTTTCAAATATGACCTTATAAAATTGTTATCCGTTTTTTTATCAGAACAAAACCCATCCAAATCCGAAATATAGAACTCATCGGCAACCTGAGTTCTGAATGAGAAATTTGCAAGGTAATCTTCGAAGTCCTTTGCAAAAAAGGAAAACTCTTTTCTCGGCGGAAGAAATTTGACATGAACAAAAGAATAGCTAGCCAAATCTTCCGGATTTAACAAATCTCCTTGTTCATTTTCAAATTCAACCTCTAAATCATCACCATAATCATTAAATAATGAAATCAAACTTTCATTTACATTTACGCCGCCATAAAGAAAAGCGCCTTCCCAGCTCGGATTCTTCATGGAACGATACAACTCAATTGTTCTTTCAAGAAGCTTCATGATCTCTGCCTTTTATCCTTCGGCATTATCTTTTTTCATCTCAGCTATCAACTGTTTTTTAAGCGTTGGCGGTATTTTACTTATTGAAAGCACGTCATTTGTTTGATCGTATTTAACACGAGACCCAAAAACATCAGAAGTAAACGATATGCTGACCGAATTATCCTTTCCCGAATATTTTAAAAACCTTCTTAGCTTAGACTTGTCTACTTGAAATTCATTAGGTATTTCATACTTTTCTTGTGCATATTCCATGAATCTAGTCGGATTTTCCTCATCTAAGTACCTAGACATTTCATCCAAGAAAATGGGCTCTTCATTTTGATGCTTTTCACTACAATAGTCATGTACCTTTTTCTTGTAATCTTCTACAGCATCAGTATCCAACCCTAGCTCTTGCCGACAGTAATTTGATACCGCCGTAACTAACTTCTGAGTAGTCTTAGCCGACTCAGAAAATTCCTCAATGCCAAGAAATTCCTTGAAGTACAAGGTTACAGAAGACGATGCTCTCCCCTTAATAAAAGAGACGTTATTTTCATCATTGTCACCCGCCCAATTATCGACATTGATACGCGCAGCAAAGTGAAGCCTATCAAGTTCCAAGTGATGAGCATCCATCAGCTCAAGCTCATCATCAAAAGACAAACCATCTTTCGACTTGAGCATAACAACCATAAAGTACTCTACGCCTTGACTCAAAAAATCAACAAACAATAAATATCCACCTGTGGCAAGCGGCTGAGCAGCAATATGCCCCCTCAGCTCATTCATAGCCACATTTGTAAATTCAATAAATGGAACCACTTCATCATACATCCGCTTCAATTCTCGCGGGAAAAACCGATTTTTTCCAAGTTTACCGAAGGCTTTCCCCGTTTTATTCCTGTAGACCTCAAGAACATCATTAATAAGAGTCGAAACCCTATCATCAACAGGAAGTTCTTCTTCGCGCAGATGCACTTCAACATCAGCTTGATCCTGATGCTGTTCCTTATCAATCGAATGCACGATAATGTGGTTTATTTTCATATTTTTATTCCCTACCTAGATTACTCGCCGATCATCCGCTGCATACTCTGCATCCACGCAGCTTTAAAGGCGGCGTCACCAGCAAACAATTTGTACAGCTCCAACTCGTCTTTCCGCCTGCGCAACATCACTTCCTTCAGCATTTTTTCAAAAGCCAGCTCCCGATTGTGTGGATCAGGATTATTCTGATATTTGGCCTCAAAATCTGGGTGCTGTTTGATGCTCTCGGCAATATTGATGAACTTGACCTTCTGCTCTTCAGGTGTTGCACTCCATCCCTGGAACCAGCGTTCATTGAACGTCCGAATAATGTCGTCCAATGGATCTGTTTGCTTATCTACACCATGGGCGCCACGAGGATTTGGATTCTGGGGGGCAAGTTCAGTTTCTGCCTCATCCAGTTTGATAGTGTGATTCAGCTTTACCCTTTGTAGGCCATAGGAACTCAAATCAACAGAATCCAACAGTTCGTCGATAGTGTCTGCATTCGGGTCCGCCACTTTCAGCTTGGGTATGAGGAACTTCAGGAACCAGAACAGCTTTTCCCATGCAACAATTTCATAGGGCATAATGGATGCCATTTGCCCGTAGATTTTTACGTACTGCTTGGCCTTGATTTTGAAATCGACCTTTTCGTCGTCTTCCAACTCCAGCTCATGCTCGAAGCGGGCAGCAGCCACATCAATGATGGGGCTTAATGTTTGCGCATCTTCGTTGTTAAAGTAACGCTTTACGAAGTCCTCTACCTCATACCACTCATACACACCCACGTCGTCCATTGCATCCTTGAGCTCGTGGAGCACGTTAATGTCCGTGGCCCGAGACAGGGATGTCGCTGTATAGAAGGGGTCAAACGCGGTCTTCACATCATCAACTGAATTGAAAAAATCCAGAATGAACAGGTCTTCAGTCTTTTTACCCAGTTTCGGTGCAGAGCGGTTCAGGCGAGAAAGGGTCTGAACACAAAGTACTGATGCCAGCTTTTTGTCCACATACATGGCACAAAGCTTGGGCTGATCAAATCCGGTGAGGTACTTATTGGCCACCACAAGCAAGCGGTATTCATCGGTATCGAACTTGTCCTTGGTGTCAGATTCCGAAAACCCATTGATCTCCGCTTCCGTATATTCAATACCATCTACTTCTTTCGTCCCAGAAAAGGCCACCAAGGCTTTGAAGGGATTACCTTTGGCTTCCAGCAAGCGCGTAATTGCCTTGTGGTAACGAATGGCCGTTTCAATATTCTGCGTCACCACCATGCCTTTGGCTTTGCCCTTTAGCTTCTTGGCATTGACCACCTGAGGAATAAAGTGATCCAGCATGATCTCTGCTTTGGTATCGATGGTCTGCTGGCTGCGCTCTACATAGGCTCGCAGCTTCTTCTGCGCCTTTTTGGTATCGAACTCCGGGTTTTCCGCGATGGACTTTTCGATCTCGTAATAACTTTTATAGGTGGTGTAATTGGCGAGCACATCCAGAATAAAACCTTCCTCGATGGCCTGCTTCATGGAGTACAAGTGGAAGGGTGTGAATGTACCGTCTTCCTTCTTTTCACCAAACTTTTCCAGGGTGGTGTTCTTGGGCGTAGCAGTGAAAGCCAGGTAGGACGCATTGCCACGCATCTTGCGGGATTTCATGGCTTTGAGGATCTTGTCCTGATCGTCCTCTTCCTCGTCCTGCCCCATCACTCGATTCATATTGTCGTGGGCAGTGCCAGACTGGGAGCTATGCGCCTCATCTATGATCACCGCGAAGCGTTTATCGCTGAGGTCTTCAATGCCATCCACAATAAACGGGAATTTCTGAATGGTGGTGATAATGATCTTTTTGCCGTTCTCCAGTGCGCTCTTCAGCTCAGAAGACTTATGGGCCGGGGCAACGATGTTTTTAACCTCGGAGAATTCCTTGATGTTATCCCGCAGCTGCTTGTCCAGCAGTCGTCGATCTGTCACGACGATAACCGAGTCAAACAAAGGCTGCTCGATGCTTCTCCCATTCGCAACTTGCAGTGACGCCGGGTAGGTTTCGATAAGCTGGTAGGCCGCCCAGGTAATGGAATTGGATTTGCCGGAACCAGCAGAGTGCTGAATTAAATAGGTATGGCCAACACCCTGGTTAGACGCATGATCAACCAGCTTACGCACCACATCCAACTGATGGTACCGGGGGAAGAACAGAGTGCGCTTGGGCAGCGGATCTTTACTGCTACCATCCAGCCTTACAAAGTGCTG
>DBNK01000031.1 GCA_002298335.1 Thalassolituus sp. UBA674 | reverse complement strand
TATAAACTGTCATTCTACGGAAGCATCACACGTCGTTTTTAGACCAAGAGGGCATGGATCCCGTGGTCTGTCTGACTGTGTCAGAGCCACTGGATGACGGTGGCTGATGAAACTTCGGGCCATGTGGTGAATGCAACTTGTCCGTAAGTACGTCATTGCGAAGAGCACCGTGACGCGTCAATCAGGACATACCGTAGGGTGCGCACTGCGCACCATTCCTCTATGCATCTGCATTTTGAAATGATGCAACCGCACTGTCGGGATTTGTTCTCGTGTCCACCAGAGCCTGTCACGGGGAACGCAACGCCCTTTGTCCCAGGAGTCTTTTCGGTCACGAGGCTATTGCGGAGTGTCTGATACTGACACTCTGGCTCTATATGTCCTGTTAAAGTGCCTTGATCGGGTCACATTACCGGGTCTTTCTCTGTCAATTATTCCGAACATATGTTCTGTCATCATCTCCTTGATTCCGGCTTTCTCTTTAGGCAACGTACTACATAAGTATTAGTCTATATATCAGGCATCTTCGCAATAGTAGTCTGTGCAGCTCTCATGCCGGAGAGTGCATGAGGTGTTATGAAGATAACGATCATCGGTTCAGGCTTCGCTGCGCTTACAGCAGTGAAGACGATACGCAAGCAATCACCAGAGGCTGAGATCCTGTTGATCTCAGTGGCCCCGGAACTCGTGTATCTGCCGGGGCTGATCTGGATTCCAGCGGGCCTCCGTTCCGCGGAGAATCTGCGTGTAGATCTGACGCGCTTTTTCCGTCGTAAAAATGTCACTCACCTTGCAGCCACTGTAACGGGTATATCAGGTAATGGTCGTACTGTGTTTACCGACAAAGGCCCGGTGGCCAATGACGGTCTGATCATAGCGTCCGGTGGTCGTTTTATTCGCACATTACCCGGTATTGAACACACCATTACTCCCTGTGCCGGGACGGATGCTGCTGTTGCTTTGCGGGATCGCCTTAACTCTCTTACCAGTGGCACGCTGGCGTTTGGCTTCACCGGCAACCCTCAGGAGCCTTCTGCCATGCGCGGTGGGCCTGTGTTTGAGTTCCTGTTTGGCATTGATACTTTGCTGCGCCGTCAGGGCAGGCGGCATCTGTTTGATCTGGTTTTCTTCAATCCCGCAGTTGAACCCGGTAAGCGTCTTGGTAAAGGCGTGCCGGTCCAGCTGTTGAAAATGATGGATGACCGGGGCATCCGGACTTACCTTGGTCATCAAATTACGGGCTTCGGACCCACAGTGGTGAATACTGGGGGAGGAGATATCCGGGCTGATCTGATTCTGTTCATGCCGGGTATGACGGGTCCTGCCTGGGCGGATGAGTCTCCGGTTAAAAAATCTGCAGGAGGACTGATCAAAGCGGATGAATACTGCCGTGCAGAAGGAATGGAGTGCACCTACGTCGCCGGGGATTCAGGCAGTTTTCCCGGACCGGAATGGCAGGCCAAGCAGGCGCATATGGCAGATCTTCAGGCCGTTGCTGCGAGCCGCAATCTGCTGGCTGAACTGCAGGGAAGTGACAAGCGTGAGACCTTCCGTCATGAGTTGTTGTGCATCATTGATATGCTTTCACAGGGAGTCCTGGTTAAGCGGACCGAGACCAGAAGCCTGCTGCTGCCACCGATGAAACTGATGCACTACGCCAAGCGTTTTTTTGAATACTGGTATCTGCGCCAGTACCGCTGAGTGAACACATAAAAGAAAAGGGCTGATCAGTCAGCCCTTTCTGCTTCTGCCATCCGCTGCCCGGTTTCAGGCTACTTCAGCAATTTCCTGCTCGGCTTTCTCGACCTTGTGCTCGTCAAACATCAGACCACTGCCATCAATAAAGGTGACGTCGGTAAGCCCCATGAAGTTGAGCACAAACTTCAGCCAGCCACTTATAAAATCGATGTCAGAGCCCAGTGCGGTGCCGCCGGAGGTCACGACCACATAGACTTTCTTACCGGTCAGCAGGCCGACCGGGCCTTCTTCGCTGTAGCGGAAGGTTTCGCGGGCACGGGCAATCAGGTCGATCCAGGCTTTCAGGGCCGCCGGTACATGGAAGTTGTACACCGGTGTGGCAATGACGATGGTATCGGCATCGCGCAGTTCCTGCACCATCTCATCCGACGTTGCGAGCGTTGCTTTCTGTTCCGGGGTACGTTCCGCCGGGTCAGTGAAGTTAGCACCGATCCAGGATTCACTGATGAGCTCAACGCCGGAGGCCAGATCACGCTCAGTGACATTAACCTGATCGCCAGCGGTTAATTTGCTGATCAGTTTATCGGCCAGAGAGCGGCTCACAGAGCCTTCGTTTCTCATACTCGCATCAACACGCAGAACATTTTTCATGGTTATCTCCTCTGAGATGAATTCGTTATGGTGCAACTGTAGACCTGTATACAAACCGGAAAAATACCCTGATAATCAAATTATATTTCTGAAATATGGAAGAATGGCGTGAGCGAGCTGGACGAGATCAAAGTGTTTGTCACCTTGGTGGAATGCCAGACGGCATCGCGGGCGGCGGAGAAAATGGGACTGGCGAACTCAGCTATCAGCCGCCGGATGAAAGCTCTGGAAGAGCGCTTAGGGGTCCAGCTGATCCAGCGTACGACACGCACCATGCACCTGACGGACGATGGCCAGCTGTTCTACCAGCGCTGCCGTAAGCTGCTGGACGACTGGCAGGAAGCCGAACAGGAAGTCATGCAGTCTGCTGAAGATCTGACCGGCACCCTGACGGTGTCAGCGCCACTGAGTCTGGGGCTGTCGCATCTGGCCCCGGCCATCACTGACTTTATGCTGCAGCACCCTTACCTGAAGGTGAATCTGGATCTGTCTGACCGGCGTGTGGATCTGGTTGAAGACGGTTATGACCTGGCCTTCCGAATCGGTGAACTCGGAGACTCCAGCCTGATGGCACGGCGCATTACACGCATCCGCCATATTGTTTATTGTTCGCCGGAGTTTGAACAGCGCTACGGCCCTTTTACTCATCCGGATGACCTCAGCCGGGCGCCGGGGCTGGGGTACAGCAACCTGCGTCATCCGGGGCGCTGGCCCTATACCGATGCTTCCGGACGTACCGGCGAAGCTCGCGTGACACCGCGCATGCTGTCCTCCAATGGTGAGGCATTGCGCGACGCCGCGGCGAAGGGCATAGGAATAGGCTGCCAGCCCACCTTTATTCTGCAGCAGGCGCTGACCAGCGGGGCCCTGAAGCCGGTACTGACGGATTACCAGTGGTACGGTATGAATCTGTACGCCATTTATCCGCAGACCCGCCACCTGTCGCGCAAGGTACGCTCGCTGATTGATTATCTGATCGGTTTTTTCGGCGATGATCCGGAATGGGATGCCTGTCTTAAATCGTTTCTGTAATTGCAGGTATGCTCGCTGAAGGAAAGCGCGCGGAACAATGCTCATACGCGGCAGACGTAGTAAGCTCAACAGAAAAACAGGAGCCATCGCATGACCCTGGAAACCCTGACCACCTTTCTCGGCTGGTCTACGCTCATCAACACCGGCTTTCTGTTGTTGGCCACCATCGCCCTGGTAATGTTCAAACACAGCATCACCACCTTGCACGGCAGTTTGTTCGGACTCGATCCGGACGATCTGAAACGCGCGTATTTTCAATATCTGGCGCAATATAAAATCGTCATCGTGGTGTTTAACATGGTGCCGTATCTGGTGCTCAGATTCTGTCTGTGAGAAGGCTATGAACACATCCCTGATCAATGCCCAATGGCTGTATGAACACCTGAACACACCCAGTCTGATTGTGCTGGATGCCAGTATGTCCAAGGTGATTGGTATCACCCCGCTGACATACAGCCAACGGCAGGTCATCCCCGGCAGTTACCCGCTGGATCTGGAAGGAGATCTGGTCAACCCGGCCTCCGCCAAGCCACACGCCTGGCCAGAGCGGGAGCGGTTGATCAATACGCTGGAGAGGCTCGGGATCACGCCCGATTCCGAAGTAGTGATTTACGATGATCAGGGCATATATTCAGCGCCCAGAGCCTGGTGGATGCTGCGTTCGGCAGGCATCAACAAGGTCAAAGTACTGAACGGCGGTCTTCCTGCGTGGCTGCAGGCCGGATACCCGGTCGCTGCAGACTATGCTCAGTCAGAGCCGTCATCCGGCCTCAGTGACTTACCGGAGCCCGCTGGCATGCTCACTCCATGCACTGAGGTTCTCAGCAACTGTAGCTCACCGCGGTTCACTCTGGTGGACGTTCGTTCGGCAGAACGTTTCCGCGGCGAAGTGCCAGAGCCCAGAGAAGGCGTCCGCAGCGGCCATATTCCGGGCTCGCTGAATCTGCCGTTTACTCGTGTACTCAACGAGCGGGCATATCTTCCTGTGGAAAAAATAAGCGGAATACTCACAGCCTGCGGTCTGCAACAGGATACTCCGCTGGTGTTCTCCTGCGGTTCCGGGGTAACAGCCTGCATTGTATTGCTGGGCGCATACGAAGCGGGTTGGCAGCAGGTCAGCCTGTACGACGGTTCATGGGCGGAGTGGGGCAGTGATCACTCGTTGCCGCTGGAGAAATAGCGGACAAAAAAAGGCCCGGCAAGCCGGGCATATCCTGAAAAACGGGGTGCGACCGAAGCGTGGTTCAGAGTGCCTCGATCGCTTTTAACTGCTTTTTCATTTTCATCTGTTTCTGTTCAAACGCAGCCATTTTTTTCTGTTCTTTCTCAACCACAGAGGCCGGCGCCTTCACAATAAATCCGTCATTATTGAGCTTGTTCGAGATGCGCTGAATGTCGTGATCCAGCTGTTCTATCTCCTCATGCAGACGGGCGATTTCCTTGTCTTTGTCGATGATTCCAGCCATTGGTATCACTACCTCCCTGTTGCCGGTTTTGGGTGTCTGCCTCATGGCTGACCACCTTTATGTAACCAAGTCATACACTTAAGTGTAGTCTGTCATCCGGGTTCTGCCCGGATTTCTTATGGCAGAACGGGCCGGTTCATCTTGGGGTGCCCCCTGAAAAGAGCCGTAAGTCCTTCTTTCCCCTCAGGGTTCCGTTAGCCTGCAGTGATGCTTATGATGGACTTCTTTCATTCAGGATTCGCTGTGCGACTGATTTTCTGTTTTCTGCTGGTTGTTACCGCTTTGCCCGTTCGTGCCGAACCTGTTCAGGCCGAACCCATTCAGGTCGAACCCATACAGGTCGAGCCTGTTCAGGTCGAACCTGGTCAGGCGGAATGTGTGGTATTGCTACACGGGCTTGCCCGCAGCGCGGGTTCGATGGACACACTGGCCGATGCGCTGGAAAGTGAAGGGTATCTGGTGGTGAATCAGGACTACCCCTCACGGGAAGACACCATTGCGAACCTGGCGGACAACGCCATTCCTGAGGCGCTGAAACAATGTCCGGAAAACTCCACGGTCAATTTTGTCACCCATTCCATGGGGGGCATTCTGGTGCGTCAGTATCTGAGTGAGCATGAGCTGGAAATCCTGGGTCGTGTGGTGATGCTCGGGCCGCCGAATCAGGGCAGTGAAGTCGTGGATAAACTCCGCAATGTGCCGGGCTTTCACTGGCTTAACGGCGATGCCGGAGACCAGCTGGGCACGGATGACAACAGCGTGCCCAATACGCTCGGGCCAGCAGATTTTGATCTGGGCATTATTGCCGGTGACTGGAGCATTAACTGGATTTTATCTTTGCTGATTCCCGGCCCGGATGACGGCAAAGTGGCCGTCGGTAAAACCAGGCTGGAAGGCATGAAAGATCACATCGTCCTGCACGTAACGCACCCTATGATGATGAAAAATGACAGGGTTATTCAGCAGGTTATTCATTACCTGCGCGAAGGCATCTTCATTCACAATGAACAGCGCGCATGATGGATTTATTTCTGCCCTGTGGTGGTCTCACGAAATAACTCACAAATTAAACCGGGTAAATCATGTTAAATAAATGGCAGTGGTTGCTGACTCAGCTCAGCCGTAAACTGTGGATTCGTGCCTCTTTATTTGCTCTGGTGGGCGTTGTCACAGCACTGCTTGCGGCGCCGGTAGAACGCCTGTTACCCGAGGCACTGTCCTTCAATATCGGTGATGATTCCGTTGGTCATATTCTCGATATTCTCGCCTCCAGTATGCTCACCGTGACCACGTTTTCGCTGGGCGTGATGGTGTCGGCGTACAGTGCTGCCAGTAACAGTGCCACGCCGCGGGCAACCCAGCTGGTGCGTGAAGACCCGGTTACCCAGAATGTACTGGCGACGTTTCTGGGCACCTTTCTGTTCAGTCTGGTGGGTATTATCGCGTTGAATGCCGGTATGTACGGCGAAAATGACCGAATTATTTTATTTGCCGTTACCGTGCTGGTGATTGTGATTATTCTGGTGGCCATACTGCACTGGATCGAACACCTGTCGCTGCTCGGGCGGGTGTCGGAAACCACCGATAGGGTAGAGACAGCCGCCGCCAAAGCTCTGAAAAACCGGGTCGAGCATCCGCACCTCGGCGCCCGTTGTCTGCCGGAAAACTGGACGCCGCCGGAAGAGGCATTTCTGATCCGGTCAGGTAAAACCGGTTATGTCTGTCATCTGGATGTCAGTCAGCTGCAGGATCAGGCGGAACTTCACAAGGTGGTACTGCACGTCATGATTGAACCCGGCAGTTTTGTGCATCCGGGTAAGGTGATGGTTGCGGTTATTGCCGATGACAACCAGACATTAAGTGATCAGGAAAAAGAGCAGCTGGAGTGCGGGGTTGTGCCAGCCATCACCATGGATAAAACCCGTTCTTTCGATCAGGACCCACGTTTCGGCCTGTCGGTATTGTCTGAAATTGCCAGCCGCGCATTATCACCGGGTATTAATGACCCCGGCACCGCCATTGATGTGCTGGGCAGGGCGGTGCGTCTGTTCTGTATCTGGCAGGAGCATCAGGTATTAGCCGATGATGACGAGCGTATTGTATTCCCGCGTGTGCGGGTCGGCGCGTTAAAAACCGAATGGCTGGTTGAAGATGTGTTTATGCCGATTGCCCGTGACGGCGCAGGCATGATTGAAATTCAGGTGAGGCTACAGAAATCCATGTCGGCGCTGAGTGAGATGGCACCGGACGTTTATGAAGACATCATGAACACCTACGCAGACCGCGCGATCCGTTACGCCGAACCGGCACTGAAACTGCCCGAAGAAGTCGAGCAGTTAAAAGCCATTCAGTGTGGGAAATGCTGACGTAAAAAAGGCGGATTAACGATAAATCCGCTTCGCCCATTCGGTCAGCCCGGACACCACACTGCCGAAGTGATCACCGTCCAGCAGAGGAATATGGCCGAAGGTATTTTCCACCGCGGCGCGTACGACCGGTGAGCGTGCACTACCACCCGTAATGAAAATGATATCGGGTTGCGTCCCGGCCTGTTGCACGGCGTCTTTCATCAGCGCGGTAATCCGCTCTAATGGACGTTCGACCGCTGCGGCCATGGCCGTACGGCTGATCAGTGTACTCAGATCCTGCTCCACATAATCAAGAGTGACCCGGGTTTCTTCTGCGTCTGACAGGGCAATTTTGGCGTCTTCGGCGTTTTTCACCACGCGCTGATTCTGGCGCTTCTTACGCAGCCGGATCAGTCGTCCGATCAGTTCCGGTTCGGCACAGTCGCGCTGCAGCTGCTCAAGGTACAGGCCGGTCTCTAAACTGCTGAAGCGGGTGAGGGCGCCCACGTCATTGGTGGCCACCGCATCCAGAAAGGTTTTGGTCGGCATCGGCTTGCCGCTTTTTAGCGGTGCGCGCATGCCGAACAGCGGCATCAGCTCTTCGGCCGCCAGACGGATATCCAGATCATTACCGCCGACACGCTCACCGGTATGGCCGATAAAATCTCTGCTCCGGTCTTCTTTGCCCACATGATCCGGCCCCATGCGCACCATGGCGCAGTCACTGGTACCACCACCAATATCCACTACCAGTACGGTTTTATTGTCAGTGAGCGTGCGCTCAAAACTCAGTCCGGCGGCAACCGGCTCGTACAGGAATTCAACCTCCGTAAAACCTGTGCGCCGGGCTGCGGTGGTGAGAATGGCCAGGGCCTGCTGATTGCTCTGCTCCGCATTCACACCCTGAAAGTTCACCGGGCGGCCGATGACGGTTTTCGTCAGGCTCTGTTGCAGAGACTGTTCAGCACGACTTTTCACCGTCTGCATCATGGCCGTGACGATGTCTTCAAAGAAGTGCACGAACTCCGGACGCAGACCGCTGGCACCCAGAAATGACTTAGGGGATTTAACGAAGTAGCCTTCTTCCGGGTCAGCAAAGTATTCACGGAATGCAGACTGGCCGCAGAACAGCACCTGATCTTCAGGTAAGAGATCCAGCTCATTGCGGGCACGCAGCGCCATCTGCAGCTGGGATTTGCGCAGAGCCACATAGTCAGTACGGGCAATATCGTTCAGGCCGTGGCTGACCTGTTCGCAGATCAGATCGCGTGAATAGGTATAGAGGGCAGAGGGCATGTAGGTCTTGTCACCGTCGACCGGTAACAGGCGGATACGGTCAGCGTCGGTCACGCCGACGGCACAGTTGGACGTACCATAGTCAAAACCACAGATCACAGAATACCCCCGCAGCACGAAAAGCGGGGGAAGGTAACATATTCCTCAGCCGGGTGATAAGACTCAGGACGAGAACAGGGATTTGAAGTCGACGTCTTCGCCGGAATCCAGTGAGGTATTGATGGTGCGGTAGATTTTATCCAGATGGTGGTCCATCCACTTCTGCGCCTGTTCCACCTTGTTCTCTTCGATCAGCTTCAGCAGATCTTTGTGCTCACCGCAGTCGCAGCCGACGCTGGCACTGGTGCCGTACAGAGAAATGATCAGGGAAGACAGAGACGTCAGCTGCGCCACCTGCTCACCCAGGATGAGATTGCCTGTGGCCACCGCCAGCTGCACATGAAAGCGCGCTGAAAGTTGCACTTCTTCCTGCCATTGTCCGGCTTCGCGGGCCGCCACTTCCTGCTTCACCAGTTTATGCAGCTCTGCATAGGCCGGGGTCTGCTGGTGTTGATGCACCATAGGTATGAGCGCGGATTCCAGCAAGCGGCGGGCGGTAAAGACATCTTCCGCCTCTTTACGGCTGGGCTGGGCTACCCGGGCACCGCGGTTGTGGGCCATGGTCACCAGACGTTGCTGCGCCAGCTTCTGCAGCGCTTTGCGGATGGTGGTGCGGCTGACCTTGAAGGCCTCGCCCAGGGAATCTTCCGGAAGACGGGTACCGGGGCGCAGACGACGGTCAATGATGGCCTGCAGCAGTTCCCGGACAATCTTTTCATCGCGTGAGTCCGACTTGCTGTCGGGTGAGGTCACGTAAACGGAAAGATTGGGTGACAGTGACATGTATACCTCGCAGATTGTATACAGAATGCATCGCTTTCTGTGCTCCATTATCTCCCAGTAGCGTATTTTTTGCACCAAATTTCAGCACGCCCCGCAGCGACTGGGGTGCAGGGCGATAGCCGGTTCAAACCGTGAACCCGGCGTAAGTCTTTGGTAACACTGGAAAGACGCATAAATTTGTTACCAGAGCGTGAATTGGCACGTTAATGGCTAATCATCGGATACACGATTGTATCCAATTTGAATATTTTTTCGTGTACATTAATGGGGCGTCTATTCCCGTCAGGGGACAGAGCGCAGAATGTGCTCTGAGCGGTGCCAATCTGATTCAGTCACCGCAATGCGGTGAAGCTGATAAAGCAGAGGGGAAAACACAATGTCAGGAACTCACGCAGCTGCATCAGGCAGCCATGACCTGAATGTTGCAACACACACAACCAACGCCGGTCACGGCAAAGAACTGGGCAGTGAAAGCCTCGCGCCTCAGAACGAGCGCATCATGGGTAAGCTGTCGTATTACTTCGCCTGGACCGGTGGCTGCGTCTCCATCGGGACCTTTACCATGGGCTCCAGTGTGGTCGGCACACTCAACCTGCTGCAGGCCACCATCGCCATTGCCATCGGTTGTCTGGTGATTGCGCTGGCGCTGGTGATCAATGGCGCTGCGGGGTACAAGTACGGCATTCCCTTTATGGTGCAGATCCGCAGCTCATTCGGCTTTGCCGGTTCGCGTCTGCCGGGGCTGGTGCGCGCTGTGCCTGCGGTGGTGTGGTACGGCTTCCAGAGCTGGATCGGCGCCGGGGCGCTGAATGCGGTGTCTGAAACCCTGTTCGGTTACAGCAATCTGGTGGTCTTCTTCGTTATCTTCCAGCTGCTGCAGATCGCGCTGTCCATGCTCGGCTTCAAAGGCATCAAGTGGCTGGAGAACGTGGGCGTGATCTTCATCCTCGGCTCTCTGGTGTACATGTTCATCAGCGTCATCAACCGCTACGGCACTGCCATTACCGAACAGCTGGTGAACATCGAAGGTACCTGGGGGATGCCGTTCTGGGGCGCCACCATGCTGTTTCTGGGTATCTACAGCACCATGATGCTCAACGTCAGCGACTATTCCCGTGAGCATACGAAGGGCAGCGGTTCATCCATGCTGACCAGCATTTACGCCTTCTCCATTCTGCCGGTCACTCTGTTTATGGGCCTTATCGGACTGATGGTGTCCGGTGCGACGGGTGTGATGGACCCGGTGCAGGTATTCGCCAACGCCGTAGATAACAAACTGCTGCTGGTCATTACCCTGCTGTTCATTGCCTTTGCCCAGGTCACCACCAACGTTCTGAACAACGTGATTCCGCCCACCTATGTGCTGATGGACGTGTTCAAGGCGCCGTTCAAGCTGGCTACTGTCATCGTGGGTCTGGCTGCTTTTGCCACCTTCCCGTGGGAGCTGGTGAAAGATGAATCCGCCTCCGGCCTGCAGATGTTCGTACAGATTTACTCCGCCTTCCTGGGACCGATCTTCGCCATCATGGTGGTCGACTACTTCATCCTGCGTAAGCGTGAACTGTCCCTCGATCACCTGTATGACCCGCAGGGCCCGTACGCAGGGGTGAATCCGGCTGCACTGATCGCTGCCGTTGCGGGTGTCATCGCAGCCTTCAGCTTCCCCGCGGTCTCCTGGTACGCGAGTCTGATTCCGGCTGGTCTGACCTACTTCCTGCTCATGAAGCACTGGTCCGCTTGCGCCCGTTTCCGCCAATAACAGACTTCATAAGAAGCTCATAACACAACACAACTCTCAGAGAATAACGATATGGCCCGCATTCTGGTGATTAATCCCAACACCACGGCAAGTATGACCGCAACCATCGCTGAGGCTGCCCGTTCTGTGGCATCACCGGCCACCGAGATCGTTGCGCGTAACCCGGAAGATGGTCCGGTATCGATCGAAAGTCATTACGACGAAGCGATCAGTGCCGCCGCTATGTTGCAGGAAATCCGCCGTGGTGAAGCCGAAGGCTTCGATGGTTTTGTCATTGCATGTTTCGGTGATCCCGGGCTGCTGGCCGCACGGGAAATGGCCACCGGACCGGTGATCGGCATTGCCGAAGCCGCGATGCATGCCGCCAGTTTTATCGCCACCAAGTTTTCCGTAGTGACCACCCTGTCACGTACCTGCGTCATTGCTGAGCATCTGGTACGTAATTACGGCGTGGAACATTTCTGTGCCGGAATCCGCGCCTGCGACGTGCCGGTACTGGCACTGGAAGATGAAAGCAGCGGTGCCTATCAGCTTATTGCCGATGAATGCCGACGCGCCATTGCCGAAGACGGTGCCAATGCCATCGTGCTTGGCTGTGGCGGTATGGCTGACCTGACGGCGCGGCTGCAGGCCGAAATCGGCGTTCCCGTCATCGACGGGGTAACCGCCGCGGTGAAATTTGTCGAGTCCCTGGTGGGTCTGGGGCTCAGAACCAGTAAACACGGAGACCTCGCCTTTCCGGGGCCCAAAACCTACAGCGGTGCGTTCAGTCAGTACGCACCATCACAGCATTAATCCTTTTTTAATTATTGATCCGGAGTTAACCATGGAAAAGAAATCCATCCATCGTCTGTCTGCATGCGCGCTTGCCGTACTGGCCTGTGGCACCACGCAATCCTCACTGGCCGCCATCGAAATCGGCCAGGGCTTCAGTGCCATCGGTCAGTTTGATGCCGGTTACCGTTTTACCGATGCCGACGCGGAAAACAGCGAACAGGAGCAGACCTTCTCCACCAATGAATTCCAGATCGATCTGGACTACACCCATGCCGACAGTGGCCTCTACGCCCACCTCGAACTGGAAGGCCGCACCAACGACAACAGCGCCAATCAGTTCCGCACTGAAGCCGCATTTATCGGCCGTAATTTCGATAACGGCGCCGGGTTCAAAATGGGTAAATTCATCAGCCCGTCCGGTTATGAAGGTGCCGAACCCTGGGACCGCTTTGGCCGTACCACCGCATTCGGCGGTATTTTTGCCTACCTGCAGAACGGTGTGGCCGGTTATTACCAGAGCGGTATTTTTAACGTCTATGGTGCTCTGGTGGACGGTGCCTGGACCGGCGATAACGACATCACCGACCCCAGCGCAGAAGTGCAGTTCGGCATCACCACCGACAAAAGCGTCACCCGCCTGACCATGGCCTATGAGCAGGTCGATGCGGAAGACCTCAACGACGATGGTGTGGCCGACACTCTCGAGCAGGACCACACCATGGTCAACCTCTGGTCGCAGTACACCCTGGGTGAACTGACCATGGCGGCAGAGTACAACTACCTCACCGATATGAACCGCTCTCTCACCGATACCACCACCGCGTGGGACGGACAGGCCTGGATGGTGTTCGCCAAATACAGCCTGAGCCCGGCGTGGAAACTCGGCGTGCGTTACTCCGAAGCCCAGTACGATGATATCGATGGCAACAGCGTATCTGACTCGTCTGAATTCACCATTACGCCGCGTTACCAGGTGCTGAGCGGTGATGTGAACTGGGATTTCCGTGCGGATTTCCGCTTCCAGGACGGCGATAACGAAATCGCCGGTGTTGAAGACGGCTTCCTGTTTGAAGTCGGCACCACACTGAAGTTCTGATCCCGAAAGCGTACCGGCCTCTGTGGCCGGTACCATTTTATATTCTGAATAATCCGGAGTTTTTTCATGCGTGGCAGTCATCTCAATCTCAGTAATTATCCGCGTGATATGCGTGGTTACGGTCGTGAAACCCCGGCCAATCCCTGGCCCGGCAACGCACGTATTGCCGTTCAGTTTGTGCTGAATTACGAAGAAGGCGGTGAAAACTGCGTGCTGCACGGTGATGAAGGGTCTGAGACATTTCTGTCTGAGATCGTCGGTGCCAAAGCCTTTCCGGCCCGTCATATGAGCATGGAATCCATGTACGAATACGGCAGCCGCGCAGGCTTCTGGCGTATTCACCGTTTATTCGAACAGAAGAAAATTCCCGTCACTGTGTATGGCGTGGCCATGGCGCTGGCGCGCAGCCCGGAAGCGGTTGCAGCGATGAAAGAAAGTGACTGGGAAATTGCCAGCCACAGCTACCGCTGGATCGACCATCAGTTCATGCCGGAAATTGAAGAGCGCCGCCACATTGAAAAAGCGATTGCGATTCATACCGAAGTCACAGGCTCACGACCTCTCGGCTGGTACACCGGGCGCGACAGCCCGAACACCCGTCGCTTAGTTGTGGAGCAGGGTGGTTTCCTCTATGACTCCGACAGCTACGCTGACGATCTGCCGTACTGGACAACCGATTACGGCAAGCCGCATCTGATTATTCCGTACACGCTGGATACCAACGATATGCGCTTTATGACGCCACACGGTTTTCATAATGCCGATCAGTTTTATCAGTATCTGCGCGACAACTTCGACGTACTGTACGCCGAAGGCGAGTACGCCCCGAAAATGATGACTATAGGTCTGCACAACCGCATCATCGGTAAACCGGCACGCTTTATGGCTCTGCAGCGGTTTATTGATTATGTGCAGCAGCACGACAACGTCTGGATCTGCCGCCGTGACGAAATTGCCCGTCACTGGCATGAGAATTTTTATCCGGAATAAATTCACCGGGTAAAGCCTGTCGTATAACGTTTTTAAATATTAATTTAACGTCACCGGTCCGACTGCGTACCGGGGGCACATCACTGCCACAGGAGGCATATATGTCGACTCCTTACGACGCCGGTGACGCCGGTCTGCACAACGATTCCCTGGTGCCGCTGAACAAAGACGAGCAGACCTGGGGTTGGTTTGACATCTTTAATATCTGGGCCAACGACATTCAGAGTCTGTTTGGCTATTCACTGGTTGCCTCATTGTTTATTGCCTATGGCGTTACCGGCTGGACGGCCTTTGCCGCGCTGATTGCCGCCGGTTTTCTGGTGATGTTTCTGGTCAATATCTCCGGTAAGCCGGGGCAGAAGCACGGCATTCCGTATCCGGTACTGGCTCGCGCCAGCATGGGGGTTGCCGGGTCAAAATTACCGGCAGTGCTGCGTGCCGTGGTGGCCGTTTTCTGGTTCGGTGCACAGACGTATTTTGCCTCGACCGCGCTCGAATTATTTCTGGTTGCTGTTACCGGTCACAGTGGCGGCGCTGAGTTCCTTGGTCTGACCCTGTTCGGCTGGATCAGCTTTGTCGCCGTATGGGCATTTCAGGTGCTGCTGTTCTCACGCGGCATGGGCTGGGTTTCCACCTTTCTGAATTTCGCCGGACCTGTGGTGTATCTGGTGATGGCCGGTCTGCTGGTGGTGCTGTGGATCAAATCTGACGGTCAGCTCTTGAGTGCAGCGCAGAACATCTTTGCGCCGGAGAACCCGACCTTCTCCGGAGAACTGGCTGGTTTCGTCGCCATCGTCGGTACCATGGTGGCGTATTTCGCCGCGGTAATGATTAATTTCAGCGACTTTTCGCGTTACTCAAAAAGCACCTCATCGATGAAATTCGGCAACCTGCTGGGTCTGCCACTGAACATGGTGATTTTCTCTGCACTGGCGCTGCTGATTACCGCCGGTGCGGCGGTGGTGTACGGCGAGCAGCTGACCAATCCGACCGACATTGTTGAGCGCACCGACAGCATTCTGCTGAGCGTGGTTGCTGCCTTTACCTTCTTTGCCGCGACCGTGGGTATTAACCTGGTGGCCAACTTTGTACCGGCCGTGAATGGCATTGCTAACCTGGCCCCGAGCAAACTTAACTTCCGTCGTGCGGGCTGGATCACCGCGCTGTTTGCACTGGTCATCGGTGGCTTCTGGGTCAGCCTGATCAGTCAGATCGGCATCAGCAGTTTTGTGAACACCCTCGGCGCCATGTTGGCTCCGCTGTACGGCATCATGGTGGTGGATTACTACTGGCTCAAGAAACAGCAACTGCGTCTGGCTGATCTGTACAGCACTGACCCCAACGCCGCCTACCACTACACCAATGGCTGGAACCGCAGCGCCCTCTATGCCTTTGTCATCGGCGCAGTGTTCTCGGTAGCGACCGTCTGGGTTGAGCAGCTGCAGTTCCTGACCGGCTATGCCTGGCTGTTCGGTGCCGTACTGGGCGGGCTGGCGTACAAGGTGCTGTCACCCTCTGAAAGTGCCAGCGTCTGCACGGCAGAGGTCAGCGCAAACAGCTAAACTGTATACAATATTATAAATATATTGTGTACAATCAGTTTATTGCGGAAGTCTTTGCCCCCCAGCTCAGGTTCCGCAGCTTAACCGCAAGTCTGGTGCGCTCCGTCCGGAGCGCCACCATCTTCTTCTCTGGAGACACCAACGATGAATCCGAACACCGATGCACCGGCCATTGTGCACACCCACGTCGATCTTCTGGGTGAGAAATACGGCGGACAGGCACTGTCCTGCAACGATGAATTCTTTGCCGAAGCCAGTAACCTGGTCAAACGTCAGGCTCCGGTCTTTATCGATGATAAATACACCGACCGTGGCAAGTGGATGGATGGCTGGGAAAGCCGCCGCCGTCGCACACCGGGCCACGACTGGTGCATTCTGCGTCTGGGTCTGCCGGGACGCATCAAAGTGTTTGATGTGGATACCACTCACTTCCGTGGCAATGCTCCGGCACGGGTGTCCATCGAAGGGTACATCGCCAGCATCGGCCCGGGCAGCACCGACCCGGACAGCACTGCTGAGTGGCAGACCATTCTCGAAGTGACGGACGTCAGCCCGCACAGCCATAACTATTTCGAAATCAACAACGACGGCCGCTGGACACACCTGCGCCTGAACATCTTCCCCGATGGTGGAGTTGCGCGTCTGCGAGCCTATGGCGAGCCTGAGCCCGACTGGTCAGCCCTGCTGAGTGGAGAAGTGGTCGATCTGGCAGCCTGCACCAATGGTGGCCGCGCGATTGCCTGCTCCGACATGTTCTTCAGCCCGATGAACAACCTGCTGGCGCCGGGGCGCGGTATCAATATGGGGGATGGCTGGGAAACCCGTCGCCGCCGCACACCGGGTAACGACTGGCTGATCGTGCGCTTGGGTACGCCCGGGCAGATCGCCCGTCTGCTGATCGACACCTGCCATTTCAAAGGCAACTACCCGGATACCGTCTCGCTGGAAGGCACCTGGTCGTCCTCTGATGACCTGACCGCAGACGATGTGGAGTGGGTGACCATTCTGGAGCAGACCAAAACTCAGGCCCACACCGAGCACACCTACCAGCAGGAGCTGCAGAACACCGGGCTGAACTTCACCCATGTGCGTCTGAATATCTATCCGGATGGTGGCGTCAGCCGTTTGCGTGTATTCGGTTACCCCAAGCTTTCTGATTGATCGCTACAGGGGGGGGTGATGGCCCGGCATGTCCGGGCTCATTGTTTATTTAAGTACCGTTTATCTGAGTACCTTCTTTCTGAATCAACGTCTTTCTGAGCCACTGTTATGTTAGAAATCAAACCACTCACCGCTGCTGCCTTTGCGCCTTATGGCGACGTCATCGAAATCAGCGACCGCATTCAGCCCATGGGCATTAACTACGGCTATACCGAGCGTTTCCACGACCTCGCAGACATCGACACCAACGCCCAGGGCGGGCGCCCGGGTGTCAGTATCTTCCGTTCAAAGCCTCTGCCCACGCCGATCAATATCCGCATCATGGAGCGTCATCCGCTCTCCAGTCAGGCGTTCATCCCCATTTCTGATGAGCCGTATCTGGTGGTGGTGGCACCGGCGGGTGATCTGGATGAATCACGTATCGAAGTCTTCCGCGCGCAACCGGGGCAGGGCGTTAATTACGCACCCGGCACCTGGCATCACTTCTGTCTGGCGCTGAATAAATCCTGCAATTTCGTGGTGATCGACCGCATCGGCAAAGGTCATAACTGCGACGAAGTGGAACTGTCACAGCCACAGACCATCGTGCTGCCAACGGCGCAGCATACTCGGGTAGCCACCGCCTGAGCCTTGAGTTCCGGCACAGGGCCGTGCCGTGACGGTTCTGAAATGTCTCTGCATTGACCCATTCGGAGCCTGAGGGTACTCTGGTTTTGACAAAGTTTGCCAAGATCGTCTGAATGAGGGCCCCACCATGGCAACTATGAACATCTCATTGCCTGATTCGCTCAAGTCCTGGGTCGAAGAGCAGAGCCAGACAGGGCACTTCAGTAATACCAGCGATTACATGCGTGATCTGCTGCGGCGTGAGCAGGAACGGCTGAACAAAATCCAGCGCATGCAGACCCTTATCGATGAAGGGCGGGCCAGTGGTGTCAGCGAGCTTTCCATGGATGACATCAAGGCTCAGGCGCTTGCCGCGACGCGGAAAGATGCATGACCTGTCACCTCAGCACGGAAGCTGCGCAGGATATTCTCAATATCTTTCTTTACGGTGTTGCCGAATATGGCGAAGCAAAAGCGATTGAGTGCCACGCGACACTCAAATCCGTTTTTGCGTTTCTCTCTGATAATCCGAAAGCCGCATCCTTACGCACGGAGTTCAATCTGCCAGTGCGTATTCACACGGTTGGTGCACATATTGTGGTTTATGAAGAAGATAACGCGGGTATTTTCATTCTCCGCGTGCGACATACGCATGAGGACTGGACATGAACCTGACTACGTCATGGCAGCGCTGCTGGACCGGACTCGTTGGCAGTGCCAATGATGAACTCAAAGAATCTCTTATTGCGGCCTGGAATGAACCCCAGCGCCATTACCACACCCTGCAACACCTCAGTGAATGCCTGCAGCTGTTTGATCAGTACCAGCATCTGGCAGAACGCCCGCACGAGGTTGAACTCGCCATCTGGTTTCACGATGCGATTTATGACGTTAAAGGCAAACACAACGAGCTGAAAAGCGCGCAGTGGGCCGAGCACGAACTGGAAAAAGCGGGGGTGGATTCAGAGATTGCCCTGCGTGTTTACGACCTCATCATGGCCACTGTACACGGTATGGTTGAAACCGAAACCAAAGACCAGCAACTGCTGGTGGATATTGATCTGGCGATTTTAGGCAGCAGGCCCAAACGCTTCGCCCAGTATGAAAAACAGGTCAGGGAAGAATACCGTTTTGTGCCATACCCCATTTACTGGTGGAAGCGGCGCCAGATTCTGAAAGAATTTCTGGAGCGAAAGCCCATTTACCAGCTGCCTGAGTTTCAGGAAAAGTTTGAACAGCAAGCCAGAGAAAACCTGAGCTGATTTTTCAGATTATCCCAGAGCAATCATCTTCTGCGGCTCCACCGACACCGGCACGGATTTAAACGCCGGGGTGTGGCTGCGCGGGTCGAGCTGCTGGCCGACCAGTACGTTGGCTTCCGGGTAGTAGGCCATCACATTACCGCGCGGCAGATCGTACGACTGCACATCGAGATTACGCATTTCGCCGGTGTCTGAGCGCACGGTGACTTTGTCTTTCTCGTTTAAGCCCAGCGCCTTCATATCGTCTTCGTTCATCAGCACGCAATGGCGGTGCTTTGTATCGCGGTAGCTGTCGCTTTCTTCGTAAATAATGCTGTTGAACTGACCTTCGCTGCGCACACTCATCAGGGTGAATGCATGATTCTGTGGCTGGGCTTCTGGTTTGTTCAGCGAATGCACAATAAATACGGCGCGGCCATCCGGCATATTAAATTCCGGCGTATGCTTGATGCGGTTGCGGATAAAAAATTCTTTTTTCGCCACATCAATGTCGGCCAGGTCCTGCATCCCTGGAATGGTTCTGGCGATGGTCTGGCGGATGGTTTTATGCTGTTTGAACGACGAGAAATCAAAGCTGCATTTATCAATCAGGCCGACGCCTATGTCCGACAGAATATCCACTTCAGAGCGCACGTTATCCAACCGGTCGATGCCGCCATCGCTTAAGCGCACATAGTTGAACATGGATTCCTGACTGGTCGGGTCGTGCTCTTCATCACGGGCTAATACCGGGAAAACCAGGCTCTCGCTGTTGTCGCTGCCGTGCACATGACCAAGGTTTAACGTCGTGGTTAAAAAGACTTTAAAACCGATGTTATCCATGGCTTTTTCGGCCCAGACGCTGTCGGGCGACGCGGCGTATAAATTACCGCCCAGCATCAGGGCATTATCAATCTCACCACGTTCTGCGGCCTGCAGGCAGGCCATGGTATCCATGCCTTTCGTGCGCGGCAGAGTCACGTTCAGGCTGGCGTCCAGAGCGTTGAAGACATCTTCTGCCAGCACGGGTTTTACTCCCACCGTACCAACGCCCTGAATATTGCTGTGGCCGCGCAGTGGCAGCAGACCCGCACCGGTTTTACCCAGCATACCGCGCAGCATGGCGAGGTTGGCGATGGCCTCAACGTTATCCACGCCGTTCAGGTGGTGGGTAATGCCCATGCCCCAGGCAAACACCGCACGCTCGGAGCGGGCATACACTTCTGCAACCTGGCGGATGGCGCTCTGCGGTACACCGGTTACGGCTTCAATATCGGCCCACAGCGTATTTTCAATATCCTGCAGGTACGCCTCAGAATTGCGGGTGTAGGATTTAATAAAACCGGTGTTGTGCTCTTCCATTTCAACAATGGCTTTGGCAATGCCTTTGAACAGCCAGATATCCGTGCCGATTTTCGGCTGCAGATATTCAGAGGCAATCTCGTTGCCGCCCATCAGCAGGGATTTCGGGCTTTTCGGCACCGCGAATTTCACCAGCCCCGGTTCTTTCGCCGGGTTAATCACCACCACATGGCCACCGCGTTCGCGGCAGTTTTTCAGCTGGTGAATAAACCGCGGATGGTTCGACGACGGGTTCGCCCCCAGTACAAAAATCAGATCAGAGGCACCCAGATCGGCCAGTTCAACCGTAGAGGTGCCGGTGCCAATCGTGGTCGCCAGACCATCTCCGGATGCCTGATGGCAATAATAGGAGCAGTTATTGATGTTGGTACTGCCATACAGGCGCGCCATCAGCTGCAGCACAAAGGCGGCCTCGTTGGAGGAGCGGCCAGACGCGTAAAAGAAACTGCGCTCCGGCGCAGACGCGGCGAACTTTGAAACCGCGAGTTGAATCGCCTCATCCCACGCCAGCGGGGTAAAGCGGTTGCTGTCTTTTGCCTTGTAGAGTGGTGTGGCGAGGCGGCCCAGATGTTCGATCTCGTAGGAAGACAGCTCGCGGAACTCCGCCAGAGTATGATCAAACACCGGCAGCGGGATCGGCCCCTGAATGTCGGTCGACTGCGCCTGCACACTCTTGTTACAGACGGACGGGAATTCATCCAGCTCGTTGATCATGCCACCGCGCTGGCCACCCATGCCCAGACCACAGGCTTTACAGGCGTTATGGGCAGCGAGGGCCTTGGCGGCGTCTTTCACACCGATGCGGCGCACCGTGTTCAGTGTGTACAGTACTTTCTTGAAACCACCACCAACGATCTTTTTGTGCATCTGTGCTCTGCCTGACTGGGTATGACAACATTCAACAGGATAGCCATAAGCCGGACAATACGTCAGTCAGCGTAGTGATATGCAGTGTGCCGCCAACAGGGACAAAGCGCAGAAACCGCTGATATTTCATATGCTTTCGCCCACATTGTTAGCTGCGGCACAGTTCTTGGCTTGTGCCGGCAGAAGGGCTGTCGTAGCGTGTGGAAGATTTCATTTCCGGGCTGCACAGGACGCTTAGCCCAGGCGCTCCACCGTGTTCTGCAGGTTCCGGTATCCCAGATCAGCGGAGGATTTATGCGTCTCACTCATCCTGGCACAGCAGCTCTGGCCGTCCTGGCCTTTATGTTCACTCTCAGTGCCTGTACACCGGTCAAAGACAGCGCTGACAGCGTACCGGCGGATTTCACCACCTACGACGCCGCCGCGTTTTTCGACACCACCAGTTATTCCATGGCGTCATCCAGTGGTTATGCCTTCTCGCCGGATGGCAGCAAAGTGCTGGTGGCCTCGGATGAAACCGGCATTTTCAACCTTTATGCCGTGGATATCGCTACGGGTGAGAAAACCGCACTGACCAGCAGTAGCGACTCATCCTTTGCCGACAGCTACTTTCCCAACGACGGGCGGGTGATCTACACCCACGACTCCGGCGGTGACGAGCTGGACCATGTGTACGTCATGAACGAAGACGGCACCGAAACCGACCTGACGCCGACCGAGAAAACCAAAGCTTCCTTTGCAGGCTGGAAAAACGGCAATGAGTTCTTCTGGATAATCACCAACGAACGCGACCCGCGCTTTTTTGACCTGTATGAATACAGCGCCGCCGATTACTCCCGCAAAATGGTGTTCCAGAATGACGAAGGCTATCAGCCGGGCGCTGTCTCACCCGACGGCAACTACATCGCCCTGGAAAAACCACGCACCAGTGCAGACTCCAATATTTACCTTGGCGATCTCAGCACAGGTGAAGTAACACTGATCACCCCGCACGAAGGCAATATCGCCTACGGCGTATTCGGTTTTACCCCCAACGGCAACAAGCTGGTGTACTCCACCGACGAATTCGGTGAATTCACCCAGGCCTGGACGTACGACATCGCCAGCGGTGCCAAAACCGAAACCCTGGTTGCAGACTGGGATGTGCAGTATCTGATTTTCTCCCGCTCCGGCCGTTATAGCGTCTGGGGCATCAATGCGGATGGCCGCACAAAAGTCAGCATTTATGACAGCACCACGGGTAAAACCTTTACCCCGGATATCCCGGCAGGCTCCATCGGCAACGTGCGCTTCAACAGCGACGAAACCAAAATCGTCCTTATGCTCAGCCGCGACACCTCACCGAATAACCTCTGGGTAGTGGATGTATCCAGTGGTGAAGGCAAACAACTGACCAATGCCTTAAACCCGGCGATCAAAGAAGAACACCTGGTCGACGCCGAGATCGTGCGTTATCCCAGCTTCGACGGGCTGGAAATACCCAGCATTCTCTACAAGCCGAAACTCGCCAGCGCAGCAACACCGGCTCCCGCCCTGGTGTTTGTACACGGCGGCCCCGGCGGACAGAGCCGGGCAGGGTACAGCGCCATGATCCAGCATCTGGTCAACCACGGTTACGTCGTACTCGCCGCCAACAACCGCGGCTCCTCCGGCTATGGTAAAACCTTCTACCACATGGACGACCGCAAACACGGCGACGTCGACCTGCAGGACATCGTCTACGCCGAAAAATGGCTCGCCGCCCAGCCCTGGGTCGATGTCGATAAAATCGGCATCGTCGGTGGCTCCTACGGCGGCTTTATGGTCGGTGCCGCACTCGCGTTTGAACCGGATGTGTTCAAGGTCGGCATCGATATCTTCGGTGTTATGAACTGGGTACGCACACTCGAGAGCATCCCGCCGTGGTGGGAAGCCTTCCGCGAAGCCCTGTATGACGAAATGGGCGACCCCGCCACCGACGGCGAACGTCACCGCGCGATTTCTCCCCTGTTCCACGCAGAGAACATCAAAGTACCGCTGATGGTGATACAGGGCGCCAATGACCCGCGTGTGTTAAAGGTAGAGAGCGACGAGATAGTGGCTGCGGTTGAATCCAACGGCGTGCCTGTGACCTATGTCGTGTTTGATGATGAAGGGCATGGGTTTACCAAGAAGGAAAACCGGATCGAGGCTTCGGATGCGTATTTGGAGTTTTTGGATATTTATCTGAAGCAGATGCCGAAAGTCGAACCCATTATGGTGAATTAATTTTAATGGCCAGATCAGATGGATATTGATCAATACATATTTGTGCAGTCAGTTGCCAAGAGTGTTCATGCAAAATTGGTAAAACTGATTGGTCCAGGTTCAACTGAGGCATCCATCGTAGAGAATGCAGTGCAGTTGCTCTATGAAGCTGGAATTACAGAAACCTGGTATCACAATGTTCCAGCTTTTATTTTGCTGGGGAGCAGAAGTTGTTTGTCTATTTCTGGTCGTGATTATCAGCCATCCGAAGAGAAAGTCGGCAAGAAAAACCTGGTTACTGTTGATCTTAGCCCTTCATTGAAGGGGGTATGGGGAGACTGTGCCCGTTCGTATTTTGTTGAAGATGGCGTCTGTCGTGCTCAACCTTCCGGGGCCGATTTTATTCAGGGCTTAAGAACCGAATTACAGCTGCATGAAGAAATGATGGCGTATGTTAAACCGGAAACCAGGTTCTGTGATTTATTCGCTTTTGGTAATCAGAAGATTAAAGACTGCGGATTTGAGAATCTGGATTTTCTGGGTAATCTCGGGCATAGCATTGAGAACGACCCTTCTCGCAGACGGTATATAGATCAGGACTGCAAAGAAAAGTTGGGAGATGTATCTATGTTTACCTTTGAACCTCACATCAGAAAGAAGGGTTTTGACTGGGGCTACAAACATGAAAATATTTATTACTTCCAGAATGGATTTCTGAAAGAACTGTGAGGTTGGGGCCGTATAAGTAATAGATGTTTTTTGGTTGTTGAGCCCACGTACAGCACTCACTACAATAGCGCCCATATCAGATAACCGGGCCAGAAACATGACCGACAGCAGACCAGAACTTCCAGACCACCTCTCCGGCAACCCACGCAGCCCACACTTCAACAAAGAGTGTTTTGAGCACGACATCGGCATCCGCCTGAACGGCAAGGAGCGTAATGACGTTGAGGAGTACTGCATCAGCGAAGGCTGGGTGAAGATTCCGTCGCCGAAGGCGAAAGACCGTTTTGGCAATGCCATGCTAATCAAGCTGAAGGGTGAGGTTGAGGCTTTCTATAAGTAAGTTCATCTCCCCCCTCATAAGAAGCCGCCCAATAGGGCGTTTTTTTTGTTTTTACCAGCGGTTAGGACCGTAGCCTAGTGCCTGGTAAGTTATGGATCCTGTGGTCAAGCCACAGGATGACGGTGAGTGTCTCAATGACGGAGGTGGATTCCAGAGGGTGCCGTTGGGTTATGCGCTTTGCGCTAACAGCAACCTACGGGATTACACGAATTCTCTGCCATAAAAAACGCCAGGCCTTTGCGGACTCTGGCGTTTCTTATTTCGAGAAAGCTAAAGCGTTGGAGGTCAGTCTTTCAACATCAGACCCTCGACGTCCAGCTCCTCACCTTACAGCGCCTTGATCTTCTCGATCTGCTCTTTGAGTTTGACGACGTCACGCTCAAAGCCTGCGGCTTTTTCTTTCTCTTTCTCGATGACAGCTTCCGGTGCTTTATCAACGAAACCTGGGTTGCCGAGTTTGTTCTGTACACGCTCCAGATCTTTCTCCAGCTTTTCAATCGATTTGGTCAGGCGCTCAACTTCGGCGTCTTTATCGATAAAGCCGGCCATGGGGATGAGTACTTCCATATCGCCGACCAGCTGGGTGACGGACATAGGTTCTTCGTCTCCGTCGTTCAGCCAGGTGAGTTTTTCGAGCTTGGCGAGTTTCATCAGGAAGGCCTGATTCTCTTCGGCGCGGCGGAAGTCATCGTCGCCACCGTTTTTGAACATGAGTTCCAGCTCTTTGGCGGGGCCGATGTTCTTTTCTGCGCGGATGTTACGCACGGCGGTGATGACGTTCTGCAGCCATTCGATGTCGGCTTCAGCGCCTTCGTCGATAAAGGCTTCCTGCGGTTCCGGGTAGCGGGCGAGCATGATGGTTTCGCCGTCTTTACCGGCCAGTTCTTTCACCTGCTGCCAGATGGATTCGGTGATGAACGGGATAATCGGGTGCGCCAGTCGCAGGGTAGCTTCGAGCACGCGCACAAGGGTGCCACGGGTGCCGCGTTTTTCGGCTTCGCTGGCGTTTTCGTCCCACAGTACCGGCTTGGACAGCTCCAGATACCAGTCGCAGTATTCGTTCCAGATAAACTCGTACAGGGCCTGTGCGGCCATGTCGAAGCGGTACTGGTCCATGTGGCGGCGGACTTCGCTTTCGGCTTTCTGCAGGCGCGAGATGATCCAGCGGTCAGCGAGTGACAGCGCGGCTTCTTCTCCGTTTGCTCCACAGGCGGCCAGCATCTCTGGGGTGATGGCGATGTTGCCACCGTCGGCGGCGGCTTCGACCGCTTCTTCACCGGCGATGGAGAGCATGACGTAGCGGGAGGCATTCCACAGCTTGTTGCAGAAGTTGCGGTAGCCTTCGAGGCGCTTCATGTCCCAGTTGATGTCACGGCCGGTGGAGGCCATGGCAGCGAGGGTGAAGCGCAGGGCGTCGGTGCCGTGCGGGGCGATGCCTTCCGGGAATTCTTTTTTCGTGCGCTTGCCGATTTTCTCAGCCAGCTGCGGCTGCATCATGTTGCCGGTGCGCTTTTCCAGCAGGGCGTCCAGCGAGATGCCGTCGATCATGTCCAGCGGGTCGAGGACGTTGCCTTTCGACTTGGACATTTTCTGGCCGACTTCATCGCGGATCAGGCCGGTAACGTAGACGGTTTTGAACGGTACCTGCGGCTTACCATCGTCGTCTTTGATGAAGTGCATGGTCATCATGATCATGCGCGCCACCCAGAAGAAGATGATGTCGAAGCCGGTGACCAGAACGTCAGTCGGGTGGAAGTCCATCATGCGGCGGGCGACTTCCGGGTCGTCCATGTTCGGCCAGCCGAGCGTCCCGAAGGTCCACAGGGCGGAAGAGAACCAGGTGTCGAGGACGTCGTCGTCCTGACGCAGTCTGGCATCCGCCGGGATGTTGTTGGCGGCGCGTACTTCGGCTTCGTCGTGGCCGACGTAGACCTTACCGGACTCGTCGTACCAGGCCGGGATGCGGTGACCCCACCACAGCTGACGCGAGATACACCAGTCCTGAATGTCGCGCATCCAGCTGAAGTACATGTTCTCGTAGTTTTTCGGTACGAACTGGATGTCGCCGTTTTCAACGGCCTCAATCGCTGGTTTGGCCAGAGTCTTGGCATCGACGTACCACTGGTCTGTCAGCATCGGCTCGATCACCACGCCGCCACGGTCGCCGTACGGCACGGTGAGTTCGTGGTCTTTGATCTGGTCGAGCAGGCCGGCGGCTTCGAAGTCGGCAACGATGGCTTTACGCGCGGCGAAGCGCTCCATGCCACGGTATTTCTCCGGGATTTCGGCTTTAACGTCGTTGTTGAGGCTGCCGTCGGTGTTGAACACTTCAGGTACATCGCGGATGTCGGCATTGAAGGTGAGGATGTTGATCATCGGCAGGCCGCAGCGCTTGCCCACTTCGTAGTCGTTGAAGTCGTGCGCCGGGGTGATTTTCACGCAGCCGGTGCCTTTCTCCATGTCGGCGTGTTCGTCACCGACAATCGGGATGCGACGGCCAACCAGCGGCAGCACGATCTCTTTGCCGATCAGGTCTTTGTAGCGCGGGTCTTCCGGGTTAACGGCCACACCGGTATCACCGAGCATGGTTTCCGGACGGGTGGTCGCGACAACGATGTAATCTTTCACGTTACCTTCGTTGTCGGTGTAGGTCAGGCCATCCGCCAGCGGGTAGCGCAGGTGCCACATAAAGCCTTTTGATTCTTTGTTCTCGACTTCGAGGTCAGAGATGGCGGTGTGCAGTTTCGGGTCCCAGTTTACGAGACGCTTGCCACGGTAGATCAGGCCGTCGTTGTACAGACGGATAAAGACTTCCTGAACCGCTTTGTAGAAGCCGTCGTCCATGGTGAAGCGCTCGGTATCCCAGTCGACCGAGTTGCCCAGACGGCGCATCTGACCGGTGATGGTGCCACCGGAGTGTTCTTTCCATTCCCAGACTTTTTCGAGGAATTTCTCGCGGCCCAGTTCGTGACGGTCTGGCTGGCCTTCGGCTGCCAGTTTGCGCTCGACGACCATCTGGGTGGCGATACCGGCGTGGTCGGTACCGACCTGCCACAGGGCTTTTTTACCCTGCATACGCTGGTAGCGGGTAAGGGCATCCTGAATGGTGTGCTGGAAGGCATGACCCATGTGCAGCGAGCCGGTGACGTTCGGCGGCGGGATCATGATGGAGTAACCTTCGCCGGTCAGGCCATCCTGATAGGGGCTGAACCAGCCATTGTCTTCCCACTTTTTGTACCAGTTCTGCTCGATGGCGCTGGGCTTGTACGTCTTGTCCATTACTCTGGGCTACCGTCTGAAACGTCTGAAAAAATGACCGGCGATTATATAGGAATTTGAGGCGGGATGCAGGCGTGGGGCGGCGGTCGTGAGTGATTTTGCTGGTGTTTGTGGATCCTCCGGTCTTCGCTGCGCTCGCCGCAGGATGACGGTGGTGTTTTCAGAGGGGGCTATGGTGCACGGTGTGCACCCTACGGGATGTGGCGATGGAGGACGGTTTTCAATTCATGCGTCATCCCGTGGCCTGAGAATTCAGCAGGGTAGGTTGGGTTAGCAGCGCGTAACCCAACGAAGTTGTCGCAATGACGGTCAGTGAGAAAGTGGCTTTCAATTTTTACGTCATCCCGTGGCCTGACGCAGTCAGATGAACCACGGGATCCAGTGCGGTGGTGTTTTCAGAGGGGTTTATGGTGCACGGTGCGCACCCTACGGGTGTGGCGACGGCGGGGGAGACCGTGGTTTTCAATTTATACGTCATCCCGTGGACTGACGAAGTCAGATGGACCACGGGATCCAGTGCGGTGGTGTTTTCAGAGGAGTTTATGGCGCATGGTGTGCACCCTACGGGGTGTTGCAGTGTTTGATGTCGTAGGGTGCGCATTGCGCACCACCCCAAAATACCCAAGTACTGCGATGCATGACGCGTAAGGTGCGCTTTGCGCACCACAACCAGAACCCGGCGTTCAGCCGCCGCTTTCTTCTTTGATCATCTCGCGGATGCGCAGACGCAGGCGCTGTTTGATGATGGGCATGATGTCTTCCACCAGTTCATCAACCAGGCGCTCACGGCGGATGAGGTCGAGCAGGGGGTTGGATTCGGTGTCTTCGTCTTTCACTGCAGGGGCCGGGATTGCGGCAGCCTTGGTAACGGCATCCACGGTTTTCTGGCTGGCGGCTTTGACGGTGCCGGATTCAAACAGGTCGTTGAGTACCGGGATGTCGGCAAAGTCATTGTCGGCCGGGCCTCCCGAGCCGAGCACTTTCTGCAGCATCTGTAATTCGTTGAGCAGGTCTTTTGATTCTTTTTGCTGAGCCATCAGCCCATTCTCCTGTCGTGATACTTCAACGGATAGCCTCTGTCCTTAAGGAAACGGTAGTGCAGGCGGGTGTATTCCAGTACGGCATCTTCCTGAACGATAACTTCGGCAAGACGCTGAAAACGACTGAAAAAAACCGGCAACTCAGGACAAAGGTTGATCATAACATCATGGTGATCACCCGGATCATTTTGCCAGCCGATACTGACAGGACAGTCAGAAGGGGCATCTTCCGCGTTGAGCAGGGCATGTGGCACAAAGGCATCCGGGCGGAATTCCCAGAGCATACGGTCGAGTTCTTCGGCGTCTTCTTTACTGCCGACCTGAATCAGGACGCGGCGTTTCTTCTGCTGCAGCTGTTCCGCCAGACGGCAGGTGAAAAACCACTGGTCGTGACGGGTCTGCCCGGCAAGATTGTAGAAGTCAGCTTTGGTCATTGCGGCGTTATCCGTGTCCTTCGCTACGGCGGAAGCAGTGCAGGGTGACATCGGCTTCCATGTCAAACGTGTCCTGGGCTCTCAGTGCGGCGACGGTCTGCGGTGCGACTTTCCAGCGGTGCGGTGTCATGTTCAGCAGATCAATCAGGGTGTCACTGTCGGCCGGGCGGAAGCGGAAGTTAACCGTCTGCTCGGCGACACACACGAATCCGGCTTCCTGCATCTGTGACACAGGCGACCAGAATTCTTCGCGGACATCAGTGTAAATGCGTTCGCGCAACTCGGAAAGATGGCTTAAGCCGGTTGACGCAGTGATGATAAACCCGTCCGCTGCGAGCGCATGCTCCAGACCCTGCGGCATCAGCGGGGTGAAGAGGGTGATGATGGCATTCTGACTGTGTGGCAAAAGCGGAGGCCGTGCGCCACTGGCGACAATCCAGCGGATGTTTTTGCTCCGGCGCGTTGCGTAACGTACGGCATCGCGGGAGATATCCAGCCCGGTGATCTGCCCCAGCGCCGGAATCTGCTCTGCCATGCGGGCGGTGTACCAGCCGTCTCCGCAGCCGATATCCAGCAGGGTCTGGTCACTGGCATCGCCCAGTTGACCGGCAATCATGGCGTTCAGAGCGTCGGCGATGGGCTGGTAGTAACCGTCATCGAGAAAGTCGGCGCGGGCGCGGACCATGTCCATGTCGTCGCCGGGTTGCTTCGATTTCTTCTGATCGACTAACAGCAGGTTTACATAGCCCTGTTTGGCGGTGTCGTAGCTGTGGCCGTCAGCGCAGCGCCAGTTGCGCCCTGCAGCTTCAAGTGGCTGATGGCATTTCGGGCAGGTAAGCGGGTTGAGCTGATCACTGATCGGTAACGATCGGGATGGCGCTGGCTGTTTTGGGCGCGGTTTGTCAGTTCCGGCTTGTCGGGGCCTGGATTGCTTGGCCTGGGATTGCTTTGTCTGGGATTGCTTTGTCTGGGATTGTTTGTCTTTGCCTTGCCAAAGCCCGGAAGGCTTAGTGCGGACCTGCCCGGAGACAGACAGCGTCGCCCGGGGCTGTTCCGGATCTGCAGCGTGCGGCGCAGAGGTTTCTTCCGCAGCCGGATCTTGTGTGGCTCTTTCAGGCTGAGCACTTTCAGGCCGAGCACTTTCAGGCCGAGCACTTTCAGAAACCGCTGTCTCAGACACAGTTGCTTCTGTTGCCGGCGTTTCTGCTGCTGACGGGGCAGCGGCCTGAGCAGTTTTTGCAGGCGCGGATTCTGCCTCGCGGGCTTTGTGCTTTGCCCAGGGGTCGTTGCTGCTCATCAGGCCAGCAGGCGCTCAAGAATGCGTTCGTAGATGTCGGTCAGCACATCCAGATCATGGGCATTCACATGCTCGTTGACCTTATGGATGGTGGCGTTGACCGGACCCAGCTCGACCACCTGAGAGCCGGTCGGGGCGATAAAGCGGCCGTCAGAGGTACCACCGGCGGTGGACAGCTCGGTCTCACGTGCGGTGACATCGCGGATGGCGTTAACGGTGGCATCAACCAGCGCGCCTTTGTCGGTCAGGAAGGGCTGGCCGCTGAGCTGCCAGTCGATGTCGTAACGTACACCGTGGCGGTTGAGGATCTCTTCGGTGCGGGCCTGCAGGATTTCAGCGGTCACTTCGGTAGAGAAGCGGAAGTTGAAGACAATCTCGCACTCGCCGGGAATCACGTTGGTGGCGCCGGTGCCGGAGTGGATGTTGGAGATCTGGAAGCTGGTGGCCGGGAAGAATTCATTGCCCTGATCCCACTCAGTGGCGGCGAGTTCTGCCAGTGCCGGAGCCACCATGTGCACCGGGTTCTCGGCCAGATGCGGATAGGCGACGTGTCCCTGTACACCGTGCACATGCAGCACGGCCCCCAGTGATCCGCGACGGCCGTTCTTGATGACGTCGCCGACGCTGTGGGTGGACGAGGGTTCGCCGACGATGCACATATCGATCTTTTCGTTACGGGCTTCCAGCGTTTCAACCACCTTGATGGTGCCGTTGTGGGCCGGACCTTCTTCGTCGGAGGTGATCAGGAAGGCGATGGAGCCTTTGTGGTCCGGGTGCTTCTCAACAAAACGCTCAACCGCAACCACCATGGCGGCCAGCGAGCCTTTCATGTCGGCGGCACCGCGGCCATGCAGCATGCCGTCGATGATTTTCGGCTCAAACGGCGGGTTATCCCAGCGTGCGGTCGGGCCAGTGGGCACCACATCGGTATGACCGGCAAAGCAGACCAGTGGCTTGCTGTTGCCTTTGCGTGACCAGAAGTTGTCGGTGTCGTCGAAGCGCAGGGATTCATTACAGAAGCCCACTGCAGCCAGCCTTTCCATCATCAGGGCCTGACAGCCCTCATCCTGAGGGGTAACGGAATGGCGGGAAATCAGATCACAGGCGAGATCCAGAGTCGGGGTCATGAGTGTGGTATCCGGGAGTTAAAAATCGCCGCGATGATATCACAGAAGGGCGGCACTGACCCGGTGAGCCTGAGGCTCAGGGGATCAGGCCTGTGGTCTCAGAGCAGACTCAGTTTTTGCTGCTTTTTTCAGCAGGGGCTGACTGGCTGCTGCTGGTGGCGTGCGGGTAGGTACGGCTCGGGTAATAGCGGTACGGATACGAGTAGGCCGGACGGTAAAAGGGGTAGTAATCCATGCCGATCACGTAATGCACGTCAGGTTTTTTCTTCTCCGGCCACAGATACAGGCCCGTGCCTTCAAGGATCAGGTAGGTGTAAGGCGCCTCGCCGATTTTACCGGGCTGCTCACCACGGATGACACCGCGCACACTGATGCTCTCGCCCTGAGCGTAGATCTCCGGGTCCAGCAGTTCATCTTTGAAGTCGACCAGAAAGCGGCCCTGGGATGCCTTTTTTACGCCTTTCGGGCGACCACTGTCGAACAGCGGCATCTGCAATACTTCGATGGTGGAGCCCTGCTCGGTATTGCGGACGGCAACGATATGACCACCGAAGACGACGGTCTGCCCGTCAAAGGCGGCAGGGTCTTTTTTTACCTCTGCGAAACCGGGTTGAGCTTCCGGGTTTTCAAGCTGGATGGCTTTGGGATAAGTGGCACAGCCGGTCAGCAACAGCGCTGACAGCAGCAGGGATGACAATGAACGCAGCATGGGGGACTCCTTGACCAGAATGCCGGGCAGGCAGGGACATACTATGCCTATGGCCCGTCCTGCGACAGACCTCAGACACCTGTACAGGCTTTGCGTTGCCAATTTTTTACATAATGCCTACCATTACCGCCCCTGAGGCTGCCCGGCAGCCCTGAAATACCGATATCAGACAGGAAAACCGATGACACAGCCCCCGACACGTCAGGAACTTGAACAGGTGATGCGCGAAGCCGATCAGCTGAAAAGTAAAGCCGATGTGGAAGCCGCACTGGACCGTATGGCCACAGAAATTACTGCAGCAATGAGTGACCAGCTGCCGGTTGTGTACGCCATCATGAACGGTGGTCTGGCGATTGCCGGGCAGATGATGACGCGTCTGAATTTTCCTCTGGAAATGGGTTATATGCACGCCACCCGCTACCGTGGTGAGACCAAAGGTCAGGCCGATCTGCAATGGCAGGCCATGCCGTCAGTGCCTATGCAGGGGCGTCATGTACTGATTCTGGACGACATCTTTGATGAAGGTCATACCCTGGCCGAGGTGATCAGCGCCTGCGAAGCGCAGGGTGCTTTATCTGTGAAAACGGCCGTACTGGTGAACAAGATTCACGACCGTAAGCATCCGGGTATGAAGGTGGACTTCTGCGGTATGGATATCGAAGACCGTTATGTGTTCGGCTACGGTATGGATTACCGGGGGTTCTGGAGAAATGCACCAGGGATCTATGCCGTCAAAGGCCTTTGACCGTTTCAACCTGCTGCGCTTGGCCGGGCGGTGTTAAACGCTCGCTCACCATGCTCATTTACCCCTCGTAAACTCCGCTGTCTCGCTCGTGTTTGCCTTGCCCGGCCGTCGCTCGCGACGGTTG
>DBNK01000024.1:145154-160300 GCA_002298335.1 Thalassolituus sp. UBA674 | reverse complement strand
TGCAGCTGCAGCGGGTGCGGGATGCACTGGGCCGCTGGCATGATGAGCTGCGCGATGCCGATTTCAGTGGCGACCTGTCGCCACAGGTGGTACGCAACTGGTTCCGTGAGTATCTCACTGCCCAGGGCGGCTGGCAGCGCTTCCTCGCCGGGCCGGTGAACTTCTGTACCCTGATGCCGATGCGCTCCATTCCCTTCCGTGCCGTGTGTCTGCTGGGCATGAACGATCAGGATTACCCGCGTCAGGTGGTACCGGTCGGCTTTGATCTGATCGCCAGCGGCAAGGCCCGTCGTGGCGATCGTTCACGTCGCGAGGACGACCGCTATCTGGTGCTTGAAGCCCTGTGTTCCGCACAGGACAAACTCTACGTCAGCTACCGCGGCCGCGATGTGCGCGAAAATCACGAATTGCAGCCCTCCGTGCTGATCAGCGAACTGCTGGATTACGTCAGCGACAGCTACTGTCTGGCCGGTGATGAAGACCTGCCGGGCAAAGACAGCCGTGCCCGGCTGCGTCAGTGGCTGACCGAAGAGCTGCCGTTGCAGCCGTTCAGCCGCAGCAGCTACAGCGCCGACGGTCAGCGTCGTGTTCCCAGCCACCACAGACTGTGGGCGGGGGTCGTCAATGCCGCTCAGCAACCACTCAGTGAGCGGCCATTCTTTGACCGTGCGCTTCCCATGCCGGACGAATTTGATGCGTCGCAGGTGCTCTGGGAAGACGTCAAAGCCAGCCTGCTCAAACCCGCCGATTTCTTCATGAAACGGCGCCTGCGCCTGTCGCCGGAGCTGTATGCCGATGAAGCCCGCGATGAAGAAACCTTCATTCCGGATAATCTGGAAAACAGCCAGCTGCGCACCCGTTGGCTGGCCGATCAGGTGGCCGGGCATGGCGACCTCGGTACCTATGTACAGCGGGAACAGGCGCTGGGTCATCTGCCGGTATCCGGTCTGGGGGAATTGCAGGCTGAAGCCATCAGCAGCCAGCTGCAACCCTTGTCCGACGTGCTGCTGAAGCTGTGCCACGGTGAACCCGCTTCCGGTACGGCGCGACTGACACTGCAGGTGCCGGGGCCGGAACTGTCCGGAGAGAGCAGGGAACTCAGCTGCATCCTCAGTGGTGAATACCATGGCGTATGGCAGGGCCTGCTGGTGCAGAGCCGCAGCAGCGATATCCGCGGTGAACATCTGCTCGGTCTGTGGCTGGACCTGGTCCTGCTGGCAGCCGCTGAGCCCGGGCGGGTTCAGGGGGCAGTGATCGTTGGCGGTAAAAAAGAACTGCAGGAGTTCAGCTTTGCCGCGCCGGATCAGGCTGCCGCTCAGGATTACCTCCGCCAGTGTCTGCAGCACTACTGGCGCAGCTGGCAAGCCCCGCAGACACCGTTGCCCGGGCTGTTGTGGGCACTGCTGAACACGCCGGAGGATAAACGTCAGCGGGTTCTGGATAAAGAAATGGCTTCCGATTATTCGGCACTTAACCGCACGGCGACGCTGCGCTGTCTGCCGGACCTGAGCCTGCAGCTGATGCAGGATGTGGACGGCTGGCTGGAGCAGCATGAATGGCTGTTCGCTCTGCCGCGACAGTGCCTGCAGGACAGCGCGGCGGAGGTGGCATCGTGAAGCCGCTGGATATTCACCGCTTTCCGCTGACGGGCCAGTCGCTGATCGAAGCCAGTGCCGGTACCGGTAAAACCTGGACCATCAATCAGCTCTACCGGCGCTTGCTGCTGGGGCACGGAGAGGTACCGGCTCCGGGCGGACGCCGTCTCGGCAGCGCCGATATTCTGGTGGTGACCTTTACCCGTGCCGCCACCGAAGAGCTGCGTGGCCGTATCCGCAGTGGTCTGCGCGATGCGTTTGAAAGCCTGCTGGCGGCTGAATATGGCAATATCCGCGACAAAGATGTGGCGCGCTGGGTGAAAGAGGTGCAGGCCGCAAGCGACATCAGTCTTGAGGATCTGCGCGACTGGCTGCAGCTGAATCTGGCGCAGATGGACGAAGCCCCGGTTAATACCATTCACGCCTTCTGTGCGCGCATGCTCAAGCGTTTTGCCTTCGACAGCCGCACCGGATTTGAACTGGCGGTCGAGACCGACAGCCAGCCGTATCTGCGTCAGGCCTGTGAAGATGTCTGGCGCCAGTTCTGTTATCCGGCACAAAAGCCGCGTCTGGGATACATCACCGCCGCCTACGCCGGGCCAGAGGCTCTGTTTCAGAGTTTCAGAAGCTGGATGTCCAAGCCGGATCTTACGGTTCTGCCTCCTCAGGATCTGAGTTTTGATCAGGCCTTCGCCGCGGCTGAGCTGCATTTTGAACAGGCATCAACACTCTGGCGTGAAACCGGCGCCGGGTCTGTGGCTGACCTGATCAGTGCCTCCGGCGTGAATAAACGCAGTTACAGCAGCCGCAATCTGCCGGGTTGGCTCGCGGCGGCGGATGCCTGCCTGCGGGGGCCGTTCTCGCTGCCCCTCAGCGACAAGCTGGAGAATTTTTCACAGACCGTTCTGGAAGAAAAAACCCCGAAGGGAGAGGCCCCGCGGCATGCGTTGTTCAGCCAGATCAGCCAGTTGTTAACCGCCCAGTCGCAGGTGCGGCAGGCGCTGGATCTGACCTTATTCCGCCGCATTTATGCGCGCCTGCTGACGCTGCTTGAGCAGGCCGCGGTCATGACCAGTGATGACCAGCTGCGGTTGCTGGATCAGGCCCTGATGTCAGAGCAGGGCGATGCCCTGGCGGCGCAGATCCGGGCACTCTATCCGGTGGCCATGATTGACGAGTTCCAGGATACCGACCCGGTACAGTACCGGATTTTCAGCCGCATTTACCCGGCGGCTGATAACGCGAAAGATTATGCCCTGATCATGATTGGCGACCCGAAACAGGCGATTTATGCCTTCCGCGGAGCCGATATTTTTACCTACATGAAAGCGCGGACGCGCATTGCCGCCGAACGCAGTTTCACCCTGGACACCAACTACCGCAGCCACAGCGAGCTGGTGAGCGCGGTGAATACACTCTGGCAGAACCGCGAGCAGCCGTTTATTTATGAAGACGGCATCGGATTCTATCCGGTGAAGTCCGGGCGGCTGCACGAAAAAACGGCCCCGGTGTGGGAGCCCGGTGTTCCGGCCGACACCCTGCAGATCTGGTATGACGCCAGAGATGAAAACACCACCGACGCCCGGGCACGGGTGGCGGGCGAGTGCGCGCAGCAGATCCGCGCTCTGCTGGGGGGCGCCGCGCATTACCCGGCAAAAGGCCGCAAAACCTTGCCCGTCGTCGCCGGGGACATTGCGGTTCTGGTGGCGACCCACAGCGAAGCAGAAGATATGCGCCGGGCGCTGACCGCCGAAGGAATCGGCAGTGTCTTCCTCACCCGTGAAAGCGTGTACCAGTCTGCGGTGGCACTGGATCTGCTGATCATCCTTGAGGCTATTGCCCATCCGGGCAATGAGGCTGCCGTGCGGCGTGCACTGGCAACACCGTCGTGGGGCTGCAGTGCGGCAGATCTGGTGGCCATGCAACAGGATGAAGCCCTCTGGGAAAGCCAGCTGGCGATGATTCATGCCTATCAGCAGGCCTGGGCCCGACGTGGGGTAATGGCCATGCTGATGCAGTGGCTGGAGGATGACGAACGCGCCGTGCGGCTGCGGCAACGGCATGACGGCGAACGCGTTCTGACCAATCTCCTGCATCTTGGTGAACTGCTGCAGGCACGCAGCCGCAAAGTCCGTGGACACGCAGCCTTACTGCGCTGGCTGCACGATAAAGTGCTGGATGCCAGTGACGAAGGTGAAGAGGCGCAGCTGCGGCTGGAGACTGACGACCGTCTGGTCACCATCTCCACCATCCACAAGTCCAAAGGTCTCGAATACCCGGTGGTGTTCCTGCCGTTCCTGTGGGCGGAAAGCGCCGTGTTCAAAGGTACGGACATCACTTACTACAACGGCCATGAAGTGGTGCGCAACCTGGCACCGGATGACAAAGCCCGGGAACTGCAGAGACGTGACCACAGGGCCGAGCGCCTGCGTCTGCTCTATGTGGCGCTGACCCGCGCGCGTTACGCCTGTTTTGTCTGGCTCAGTGATGCCCGGGTGGGCAACAACAAAATGCCCAACTGGCCATCCACCGCACTCGGCTATCTGCTGAATACAGAGACACCCGCGGAGCTGGATCTGCCCGGTGTGTATCTGGGCCCCAGGCCTCACTGGACAGCAGGAATGCAGGCTGAACTGGAAGTACCGCTGCCACCGGTTCAGGCCGCCACGGCCCGCGGTCAGTGGCGCGATGCCTGGCGGGTTGGCAGTTACAGCCAGCTGGCGGCGCAGGCCTCGCATCAGAGTAATCCGGCGCAGGCCGAGCAGGCGGGTGCTGATCTCGGGCAGGCTCTGGATCTGGAAGCCGCTTCTGCACCCGCACCTGTTCCTGTGTCGGGTGAATCAACACCACTGCCGCTGTCGCTGGCCTTCCCCAAAGGGGTGAATCCGGGAACCTGTCTGCACAGTATTTTTGAACACTGGGATTTCAGCAGCCGCGATCAGCTGCTGGAGCTTTGCCAGCGGCAGTTGCCGCTCTACGGGTTGGCGGAGCAACCGGTCAGTGAGGTTGCAGACTGGCTCAGCGCCATCGTACGTCAGCCTTTCCTGCTGTACGACACCTCGGCCTGTCTGGCAGACATTGCCCCGGCGCAGCGGCTGGATGAAATGGAGTTCTACCTGCCTGTCGGCCATCTCACCGCCGCCGCAGTGGATGCGCTGCTCGGCAGCCAGCCGGGCCAACCCGGGCGTTTCCATTTTGAACCCCTGACGGGCTACCTGAAGGGCTTTATCGACCTGATCTTTGAATGGAACGGGCGCTATTACGTGGCCGATTACAAGTCCAACTATCTGGGTGACCAGCTGGCCGATTACCGCCCGGCGGCTCTGCGTCAGTCCATGCGGGAACACAGCTACGACCTGCAATCGTGGATCTATTTAGTGGCGCTGGATCAGCTGCTCAGCCAGCGCCTGCCGGACTATGTGCCGCAGAAACACCTGGGCGGCAGTGTTTACCTTTACCTGCGCGGCATGGGCGACCATTTCAGCAGTACTGACGAAGACACCGATCTGGGCGTCTGTTTTACTCCGGCCAGCGTGGAACTGCTGCGCCAGTGGCGCACCCTGTTACTGCAGGGTGGTAAAGACAGTAGCAAAGGCAGTGGGAGGGGCCGGTCATGACCCAGCCATTCTCCGCCAGCCCGGTGCTCAATACCGTCCTGCGTCAGCTGGAAGACTGGCTGGCCGCCGGGCAGATCCGTGCCATTGATCTGCAGCTGGCGCGTCAGATCATCCGCTGGGAGCAGGATGCCGGAAACGACGATGATGCTCAGCTGGCAGGCCTGATGCTGGCTGCCTGCGCGGTGAGCATGGCCCTCGGCCGCGGTCAGGTGTGCCTGACGCTGGATGACGCGACACTGCGTCGTCTGCTGCCCGGGTCGTCGCTGCTGGCGCTGATCTCCCTGCCGCAGTTGCAGGCCTGCCGGGTGGTGGGTGATGGCACAGACCCCACGGAGGCAGGCGGCAGTGCACAGGCACCTCTGCTGATTCTGCAGCAGGGCCGTCTGTATCTGCACCGTTATTTCCGCTATGAACAGACGCTGTACGGGCAGCTGACCACACGTCTGGCGCTGCAACCGGCGGTGGATGAAACACGCCTGCGTGACAGTCTGACACGCCTGTTCCCGCCTCAGGATGCCACCGACTGGCAGTGCATCGCCGCTGCCAGTGCCTGTCTGCACAGCGTCAGCGTGATCACCGGTGGTCCGGGTACCGGCAAAACCACCACCGTCACGCGTCTGCTCTGCGCCTTACTGGAACAGACCCCGGAGCTGCGCATTGCCCTGGCGGCACCCACAGGTAAAGCCGCGGCGCGCATGACCGAATCCATCCTCAGTGCGCGCAACAGCGTCAGCGCCGGAGACCTGATTCCGACGCAGAGTTACACCCTGCACCGGTTGCTGGGCTGGACGCCGGATGGCTTCCGTTATCATGCCGGGCGGCCCTTACCCTACGACTGTGTGGTGGTCGACGAGGCCTCGATGATTGACCTGCCGATGATGGCGCACCTGTTCAGCGCGCTGGCGCCTCAGGCACGCCTGATTCTTCTGGGTGACCGTGATCAGCTATCGTCGGTGGAGGTTGGCAGCGTACTTGCGGACCTGTGTGATTCTGGCACTGAGCACCTGCCTTCGGTCGCCACAGCACAGCGCCTGCAGACCATGACCGGGTATGCGTTGGAGGCCGCGGAGGCTTCGGTGCCCATGGCGGACAGCGTGGTACAGCTGCGCCACTCTCACCGCTTCAGTGTCGACAGTGGCATCGGCGAACTGGCCCGTGCGGTCAATCAGGGGAATTTCCGTGTCGCTTCTGATGTCTTTACACAATACAGAGATGTGCACTGGCTGACTGAGGCCACGGATGCCGGCGGCTGGGAGCAGCAGGTCATCAATGGTTACCGTGCCTACTGCCAGGCCGTGAAAGAGGGTGAGAGCCCGGAATTCATCCTCCAGGCGTTTGATCAGTTTCAGGTACTGGTGGCATTGCGACAGGGGCCCTGGGGAGCGGAGGTCATCAATCAGCGCATCCGCACTCTGCTGACCAGTGCCGGGCTTCTGCCTGCAACCGCGTCGCCCTGGTACCCGGGGCGGCCGGTGATGATCAGCCACAACGATTATGATCTGGGTCTGTTCAACGGCGATATCGGCATCACTCTGAGCCATGACGGCCATGAGAGGGTGCTGTTCCGTTCATCCGCCGGACAGCTGCGCATGATCTCGCCGGGGCGTCTCCCGGCCCATGAAACCGCCTTTGCCATGACAGTGCACAAAAGCCAGGGATCGGAGTTCAGCCGTGTCATGCTGCTGTTACCACGTACCTGGCAGTCGGTGATTACCCGGGAGCTGATCTACACCGCCGTGACCCGGGCGAAGAAAGAATTTTTATGTCTGGCCGGAGATGCCTGCTGGCAGACCGGGCTGAATCAACGTGTTGAAAGGGCCAGTGGTCTGCGTGACGCACTCTGGCGCCTGCCTGATAACTGAGGACTGTGATGAAAGCCGATCCGCAAGAGTACCACCGTAACACAGACGCTGAACCTCCACGCCGTTCACTGGTGCTGCGTGTTCTTCTGGTGCTGCTGGCCGTTCTGGTACTGTTTTATCTGCTGGTCTTCTGGGTTGCTCCTTATGCCGCTGTCCGTTATGCCGAGAATTGGTATGCAGAACAGGGGGAAGGCTACCGCCTGACCGTCGGTGGCTGGACCTTATCTCCCTTTACCGGGGAGGTGGCACTGGATGGCGTGCTGGCAAGTTATCCGTCGGCCAGAGGCAGTACGGAAGAGGCGTCTGTGGGGGCTGAGCATGTGGGCGTGAATGTGGATCTGGCCGCGCTGCTGGGCAAAAGCATTGAGATCGATAGCGTCCGCGTTTCAGGTCTGGTATTCAGTGGCCGTCAGTCACCGGAGGGTCTGAACATCGCCGGTATCCTGCTGCCAGCGGCAGACGACAGCGCAGCAGCCGAAGAACCCGCTCAGGCACCGGAAGAGGAGGCTGCCGGGCCTTTGCCGGAAGGCTGGACGCTGGCCATCAAGCGCATCGACCTGACGGATAATCTGGTGCGCTGGCAGCAGGAAGGCCTGTCACTGACGCTGGAAGTGAATGATTTCGTCACCGGCGCTTACAGCACGGCAGTACAGGCGGATACCCCGCTGGAGCTGGTGCTGACTCTGCGCGAACTGGATGTTGAGGCCGGAGAAGACCGGGTGATTCTAAATGAGCCCATTACCCTGACCCTGAAAGGCCAGGCGCGCGCGCTGCTGACGCACCCGGAAATCACCTCAGACATTCACCTCACCGGCGTGGATATGCACGTCCCCGGAATTGAAAATCTGCATCTCGGAGCCCTGACCATCGACGGCGCGGGCTTTGCCATGGGTGAAGACGGCATGCGCGCTGCCCTGGATAAACTGGTGCTGGAAAACAGCCGCGCCGAGCGCAACGCCGATACCACAGCTGAGCTGGGCTTGCTGACAGTGACGCGTCTGGGCTGGAACCAGCAGCGTGACCGCCTGTCGGCAGAAAGCCTCAGTCTGCAGCAAGCCAACGCCATGGGCAGCGGTTTCAATGATCTGAGCGTCGGCGCGCTGGACCTGAGTGATATCGACGTGAAAGACCTCAGTGGTGATCCTGCCGCCAGTGTCTCGCACCTGATGCTGAGTCAGGTGAATGCCGACCGCGGTAAAGAGGGCCGGGCAGAATTTGCACTGCTGGAGCTGGCCGATGTGCAGGGCACGTCTCTGGTCTCGGATGCCGACGTGACGATTGGCCGTATTCTGTTGCAGCAGCCAAACGCAGAACAGCCGGAGACCGGTGGCTTCTCGCTGGAAGAACTCGAACTGGGTGCGGTTCATGCCATGACCCTGATGAGTAAACCGGGCGTTGCCGCCGACAGCCTGCGCCTCTCCACACTGGCGGCCAATGCCCCGCAGTACGCTGAGGTGTCTCTCAACGAGTTCGTCGCCGAAGGTGTGTCCGCCACGGACCTGAGCGGTGACTTTGTCGTGGATGTGGCCAAAGCACGGCTGCAGTCCCTGGGGGCGGATGCGCCGCAATACGCCAGACTGGAACTGGCGGACTTCAGTGTCGCTGGTGTGTCTGCCGGAGCCAGCGAGCAGTCGGTGGCTAAGCTGGAACTGAATGGTCTGAATCTGCAGCCGGAAGGCGATGTTGAACCCATCCTGACGCTGGATTATTACGGTGTCAGCGATATCCGGGCGACACCACAGGAACTGGTGACCGGCAAACATGGCTTTCAGGGCCTGATGGCGAAGCTGGTACGTGAAGCCAACGGCAATCTGCGCGGTTTACCGGCCTCTGAACCGGCAGCAGAGGAGGGTGAAGAACAGACCGCCGCCGTTGACGTGGCAGATGAGCCTGAAAGTGCCCCTTATATCGTGCGTATCGGTGGTATTGAAATGCAGTCGTCCCAGAGCGACAGCATGATCTACTGGACCGACAACGCCGTCTCGCCCAACGTCAGCACCCGGGTGCGCATTCTGGAGGTGAATTCCGGGCCGATGGATACCTCAAAACTGGCGCAGGCCTCACCGCTGAATGTCGTGCTCGCACTGGATGATTACAACCGCATCAGCCTTACCGGCACACTCGGGCTGCGCGGGCCATACCCTGAAGGCGAAGCCAAGCTGAAAGTCGATCAGCTCAATCTGGTCGAGTTCAACCCGTATCTGGTGCAGGCCATGGGTTACCGCCTGCAGAAAGGCATGCTGAATCTGAATTCAGACATCACCATCACTGAGGGTGAGCTGGGCGGCAACCTGAAAATCCGCCTGCAGAACAGCAAGTTTGAACCGGCGGATGAAGCCACCATCGACCGCATCAGCAAGCAGATCTCCATGCCAGTGGAAACCGCACTGTCGGTGCTGAAAGACGACAACAACAACATCAGTATCGACGTGCCGCTGTCGGGTAACATCGAAGACCCGGACATGGGCATCGACGATATTCTCAATCAGGTCAGTATCAAGGCCCTGAAAGCCGCCACTATGTACTACCTGCAGCAGTCGCTGGTGCCTTATGGCCAGTTCATCAGCATCGGCTCATTTGTGAAAGATCAGCTGTTTGCCATCCGCCTGAAAGATCTTGAGTTCCAGCCACAGGTTACCGACCTGAACGATGCCAACAGGAAATATCTGGACACCGTCGCCGGCATGATGAAAGAAAAAACCGGCCTTGAGCTGCAGGTCTGCCCGGTTGCTTCTGAAGAGGAGGTCAAAGTCTGGGGCGATAACTGGAGCATTGAAACCGCCAAACGTGCCGCCAACGTCAAAGCGTATCTGGCCGATATGAAAGACAGCCGCGACAAAGTGCTCGCCGGACGGGTGACCACCTGCGCTCCGGCGAAAGGCGATGCACCGCGGGTGATACTGGGGGTTTGATGAAAAGCCCCGGGCGGAAATGAAGATTTATCCCGCCAGAATCATTCAACATCCATCAGGAAAGGACTCCTCATGGACAAACAGTTCTGCGTCTACATCATGGCCAGCAAGCCCTGTGGCACTCTGTATGTTGGCGTCACATCCAACCTGATTCAGCGTGTCTGGCAGCATAAAGAGAATCTTGCCGAAGGTTTTACCCGGAAGTACGCAGTTCATGATCTGGTGTATTTTGAGATGCACGAATCGGCTGAGTCGGCTATTCACCGCGAGAAGCGCCTGAAAGAATGGCAAAGGCAGTGGAAGATTGAGCTGATCGAGAAGGGTAATCCTGAATGGAAGGATCTTTATCCGTCGCTTCTTGGGTGAGGTTCTTGGGTTAGGTGACGTATTGGATCATCCTGGATGAGTTAACGCTCTGTGTCCCTTTGAGGAGCTAAAACTCAGGGGCGTATGGATCCCGCGATCAAGTCGCGGGATGACGAATTAATACTCTTATGTCTGGAGTAGCATGTAGCTGCTTGTTCAATGCCAAGTCACCGTAATACCAGGGTCAAGTCGCTGGATGACGATTATTCAAGACTTGATGATTTTACCTTCGACAACATTTTTATCGAGCAACGTCATCCCGCGACTTGATCGCGGGATCCAGAATGCTGACCTGACCTCTATGCGGGATCCCGGGCACAAACCTGATTCTCAGGAGGGATCCAGCTATCTTCTTTCAGATTGCTAAGATCTCAAACACCACTCTATCCCCCTGAAAACAAACATTCTTAATCAAACTGCTTGTTCAACGCCAAGTCACCGTCATCCCGCGACTTGATCGCGGGATCCATTAATAAATACAGATACACTCCTGGAAGTCAGTCTGTCTCTCCGCAGTTTGCGGAATTGCCGTCGGGTATTAATCAATACAGCTCCGCGTTCACACGTAAACCACGGTTCCGGACCGCTACCATGTCAAGGTGGCGCTTTAACAAACACCACTCTATCCTCCTGAAAACAAACACTTTTACTCAAACTGCTTGCACAACCCCAAGGTCGCCGCTAATATACGCGCCACTTCAGGACTATAGCTCAGTTGGTTAGAGCGCTACCTTGACATGGTAGAGGTCCCCAGTTCGAATCTGGGTAGTCCTACCAAGTATTCTGAACAGAAAAGGCGCTCATTGAGCGCCTTTTCTGTTTCTCTGCCCGATGCCCCCATCGCCATCAGCCTGTCGTGGTCAGTGACCTTCCTTTCCGTTATGGTGTCTGACACCAACGCACCGGAAAAAGTGAACAGCATGAGTGCCAGAAAACAGTTTATTGTCATCGGTCTTGGCGTCTTCGGAGCCACTGTTGCGCGCGAGCTTGCAGAGCTGGGGCATGATGTTCTCGGCATCGATATCAACGAAGACAAGGTCAATCAGATCGCCGATGAAATCACCTGTGCCGTAACCGCGGATGCCAGCCTTGAGAGCACCCTGCAGGAAGTGAATGCCGGCAGTTACGACGCCGCTGTCATCGCCATCGGCAACAACTTCGAAACCTCGGTTCTGGCGACCATGCAGCTGAAAGCCCTGGGCGTCGAAGGCATCTGGGCCAAGGCGATGAGCAAGGAGCACCACCTGATTCTGGAGCGCCTCGGCGCCACCCGTGTCATCGCTCCGGAATACGAAACCGGCGTGCGTATTTCGCGCGAAATGGCCTACCCCATGGTGCATAACTATCTGGATCTCGAAGACGATTATTTTGTCGTCGACTTCCGTATCAGCGATGAGGTCTGCCGCAAAAGTCTGGCTGAACTGCTGGAGAATCTGCCGCTGACACTGCTGATGCTGAAACGTGGCACGGAGACCTTCCGTGAGCCTGATCTGACCCAGAACCTGCATACCGGTGACCGTCTGGTGGTTGGCGGCGCGTTTGACCCGCTCAGGCAGCTGGCTGACGAGCTGTGACCTCAGGACTGTTCAGTTTCCTGCGCCAGCTGTCGCGCAGTAAAGACCCGCGCGGCGCCGCTAAAACCGCCTTGCCGCATCCGCCCAGACTTCTGTTTGAAGGTTTTCTGCTGCTGATTCTTCTGGGAACGGCGTTGCTGAAACTACCGGTGGCAACAACCGCCCCAATCAGTTGGCTCGATGCCGCCTTTACCGCCACCTCCGCTGTCACTGTCACCGGGCTGACCGTGGTTGATACCGGCACTCAGTTCACCCTGTTTGGCCAGCTGGTGATTCTTGGTCTGATTCAGCTGGGTGGACTGGGCCTGATGACCTTTGCGGTACTGACGGCGGTCACGCTTGGCTTCCGGCTGCAACTGCGGCATCAGCTGCTGGCACAGGAAGCCTTCAATGAACTCTCCCTGCAGGACGCCCGCCGCGCTGCGTTGTCGATTGCCTTATTCGCACTGGGGACGGAAGCGCTCGGTGTGGCGACGTTAAGCCTGTTTCTGGTGCCTCAGCTGGGCTGGGCCGAAGGCGCGTATCAGGCACTGTTTTACACCGTATCCGCCTTCAATAACGCCGGATTTTCACTGTCATCCGACAGCCTGGGTGGCTGGGCAGGGCAGCCCGGTATTCTGCTGACCGTAAGCGCGTTGTTTATGCTTGGCGGGCTGGGCTACATCGTCGTGATGGAAGTGCTGCAGAAACGCCGCTGGCGCGCCTTTTCGGTGTACACCCGCATTATTCTTATCGCCACCATCCTGATTAATCTGCTGGCGTTTGTGCTGGTTTTCCTGCTGGAAATGAATAATCCGGAAACACTCGGTTCGCTGAGTACGGGTGATCAGTTACTGGCGGCGTGGTTTCAGGCCACCACACCCAGAACCGCCGGATTCAACACCCTGGATATCGGCTCCCTGACCATGGCCACCAGTCTGTTGCTGATGGCCCTGATGTTCATCGGTGGTGCTCCCAACTCCACCGCCAGCGGCATCAAACTCTCCACACTGGCCGTACTGATCGCCACCACGCGGTCCTTTCTCAAAGGCAATGAAACCGTCTTTATTCTGAAACGCAGCATCACCAACGACATGGTCATGAAAGCACTGGCCACCACCGCCATCGGAGTACTGGTGATCTTTGCCGCCACCTTTGCGCTCAGCCTGTTCGTTAAGGATGACTTTCTCAATCTGCTGTTCGAAGTCATATCCGCATTCGGCACCGTTGGCCTGTCACGCGGCACCACAGAACATCTCGGCCCGGCCGGGCAAGGCATCATCATGCTGGTGATGCTTATCGGCCGCCTCGGCCCCCTGATGCTGGGCTATATGCTTATGGTGCGTAAACCCAGCAGCGTGAAGTACGCGAGGGTTGAGTTTCCGGTGGGTTAACGGATTTTCAACCCAGTCAGTTCGTTATTGTTGATCCGTATATGCAGGTTATTTTCGGTAAACCGGATCTCCACCTCATCGGTGTAGGTCAGCCCGAGCACGCCATCGGCTTTGGTGGCCAGCAGCTCTTCATTCATGAAAAGCTTGTTCTCAAATTCATGCAGGTGGACGGTGCCTCCGGCCATCCCAAGGTGGTGTTTCAGGGCCTCCGGCTCAAAGTGATATTCACCCATGTACTGACGGTAGTGTTCTGGCCGGGCCAGAGCGTTGCTGTCCGGCAGGCTGACTGTCTGATTGCGCGATATCAGATAGAGATCGCGCAGCAGATTCAGAATCGGGGTGTTGCCCCAGTTTGATGTGATTGCGATAAAACGTTGTGTCTCAGGGCCAAACAGAACCACGCTCTTGGTGCCGTAGCCGCTGCCTGCTGCAAAGTAGAGGGTTTCGTCTCCGAATTGTTTGATGCTCCAGGCGTAGCCCTCTGCATCATTGCCGCCACTTTGAACATGGGGCGTGAACATCTGCTCGGTCAGCTCCTGTGGAATCAGAGTGCTGCTGTAAACGGCCAGCATGAAACGGTAGAGATCAGCAGGGGTTGAATAAAGACCGCCACCGGCATTATCTCCGAAATGTTTGGTACGTTGGGCTTCTGCTATTCCCTGACTGGTGAAACGGTAAGGCGTCGCCTGATGTCTGACCAGATTCCGTCCCTCATAAACTCCGGTATTTTCCAGCTTCAGTGGGTGAATGATGCGCATTGTTATGAAATCCCGGTAGGTCATGCCAGAGACCTGTTCGATCAGTGCTCCCAGCAGGGTAATACCGGTATTTGAATATTCATAACGCTCACCGGGTGTAAACAGCAGTTGGATAGGGTTGATATAAGTACTGATCTGTTCCTGAAAACTGAGGGTTTCATAAGGCTGGATGCCGGACTCCCTTGGCAGCCCTGAGGTGTGCGTAAGAAGGTGATGTGCGGAGACCTGATTTTTCCAGTCTGCTTTCAGTGTGGGCAGGTAGAATGACAGGGGCTTGTTCAGGTCGAGTTTGCCTTCGCTAACTAGCTGCATGATGGCCAGTGCCGTGAAGGTTTTGGATACAGAGTTAATCGAGAAGCGGGTTTCCGGGGTGTAGGCGACATCAAAACTGCGGTTTGCCAGACCGTAGCTCTGTTCAAAGGGGGCAGAGTCAGGGGTAACGATTTTTACCGTACCGGAAAAGCCGTGCACTGAATGGTATGCGTCCAGAAGAGCATCATAGCCGGGCGACTCCTGCGCGGATAAAACCGGAGCGCACAGAAAAAAACAGCAAAAAAGGAAAGGCCGGAAGTCTGTGAGGGAAAACTGGACTTGAATCAACATCATGAAAAAACCTGTGGTGATCATACTGCGCGAGCGTGTGTAAGCTACACGTCTTCTTTGCAGGCTTCCATGTCTGCAGACAATTCACACCTTTGTTCTCAGCCTTGTTGAGAAAGATACTTCCTCAATCTGCTGTTTGAAGTGATATCAGGGTCCGGCATCGTCAGCCTGACACGGGACACCACAGAACTCCCGGCCCGCTGACACAGGCAATATGCTCATGGTGCCTGAACCCAGCAGAGTGAAATACGCCCGGGTTGAGTTTCCTGTGGGGTAGAACACCTGCACCCCATACAGGCAGTCAGGCTCTGGTGCCAGACCTGCCTTCTCAATATTCACCGTCAATACAAAAGCACAGCGTCATCCCGTGGCCGTGACGCAGTCAGGCAGACCACGGGATCCATACGCCGGAGATGTAATGACCGGCTTCTGTTTCTCCCAATCCCTGGCATGAGATACGTACCGGCTATTCACCTCGGTCTTTCT
>DBNK01000024.1:144432-144777 GCA_002298335.1 Thalassolituus sp. UBA674 | reverse complement strand
AGATGGTTTGACCGGCTTCTGTTTCCCCCATCCCTGGCATGAGGTACAAACCGGATATTCACCTCGGTCTTTCTTAAACTCGTCGTCATCCCGTGGCCCTGACGCAGTCAGGCAGACCACGGGATCCATACGCTGGAGATGGTTTGACCGGCTTCTGTTTCTCCCATTCCTGGCAAGAGATACGAACCGGCTATTCACCTCGGTCTTTCTTAAGCTCGTCGTCATCCCGTGGCCCTGACGCAGTCAGGCAGACCACGGGATCCATACGCCGGAGATGTAATGACCGACTTGTGTTTCTCCCATCCCTGGCATGAGGTACAAACCGGCTATTCACCTCGGTCTTTC
>DBNK01000024.1:133773-144040 GCA_002298335.1 Thalassolituus sp. UBA674 | reverse complement strand
AGATGGTTTGACCGGCTTCTGTTTCTCCCAATCCCTGGCAAGAGATACGAACCGGCTATTCATCCCAGACAAAGCGGACAGGCGGCATTGCCTCATCCTACTCACCCCATTATCGTTCAGCTTCAGGAAATGAAGGTGACTCATGGATCGCAAGCAACCCCGCCCAGCCCGGCAACATCAACATCAGCAGGTATTCCGCTACATTGAACTCAGATGTCTTTGGGAAGAGCGCTTAACCGCAGGTCACCTGCAGCAACTTTTCAGTATCAGCCGTGACTCCGCCAGTAAACGCATCAACGAATATATCGCTTTGTGCCCGGGCAACCTCAGATACGACGCAAGCCTGAAGGGCTACTTTCCAACTGACACCTTCGCTCCTGAATACTCCCAGGGTTCACTTGAAGAATATATCCACGATTTTATTGGTGCCGATATGCAGGGAATTCCTGCATATAACAGTGTCAGCTGTTTTCCCATGCAATCCTTTGAGCGAAGGCCAGACCCGGAGATTGTCAGGCCTATTCTTCAGGCCATCAGCCAGAACAACCGGATAGATATCGCCTATACCTCGGTCACAAACCCGGATAACGACGGCCGTATCATCAGCCCTCACAGCCTGATTCACGATGGCGCCCGCTGGCATGTGCGCGCATGGTGTGAAAAGAATCAGGGCTTCAGAGACTTCGTCGTCAGCCGCATCCGCGAAGTCTGGGGAAAAGAAGGGGCCTCAGAAAAATCCCGTTCAGATGACAGGTTATGGGAGACCATACTCACACTCACCATTCAGCCGGATGTACGCCTGACACCCGCACAGCAGGAAGTCATCGCCCTCGAATACGGAATGCAGAAGAACGAGAACGGAATCTACCAACGCAGTTACCCGGTGCGTGCAGCACTGCTGCTGTACACCCTCAATCACCTGCGGCTTGACCGCCTCAAAGAAAATGCTGAAGCCCAGCAAATCATGCTGACTCAGGAATGTCAGCGCGAAATAACACCTTACCTGCCCAGAGCATGAACATGCCGGAAATTCCGACATGTGTATATGCACAGTAATTGATCAGCAGAGCCTGCCCGGTTTGAATAGCAGATCGGGGAGCGACAGGAGTCGTGATACGCAGGGAAGTGGCCATGGATGGCAATTTAACAGGGTAATGAGTAAATGAATATGGAAGATCTGTCACCATCGGACTTGAAAACAATACTTCACTCAAAGCGGGCCAATCTCTATTACCTGCAATATTGCCGCGTACTCGTTAAGGGTGGGCGTGTGGAGTATGTTACTGAGGAAGGAAGGGAGTCTCTGTATTGGAACATCCCGATAGCCAATACCACAGTGATACTGCTGGGTACGGGGACGTCAATTACTCAGTCTGCTGTTCGCGAGCTGGCAAAGGCTGGTGTTCTGATAGGTTTTAGTGGCGGTGGTGGAACACCATTATTTGCCACAAATGAAGTCAGTTGTGATGTCGAGTGGCTGACATCTCAAAGTGAATATCGCCCAACGGAATATCTGCAGCACTGGTGTTCTTTTTGGTTCGACGAGAATAAACGCCTTGAAGCAGCCATTCGTTTTCAGGAAATTCGCTTGAAGTATCTTCAGGTAAGTTGGAATAAATTTTCCAGAAGCCGCGACCTTGATTTCGATATTAACCTTGATGATCTGAAGAGCGTAGTCGATCAGTTCAATCTGAAACTTTGCGATGCTGGCAACGTTAATCATGTTCTTACCATTGAAGCGACCATGACGAAGCTCCTATACAAGCTGGTTACCCGAGCGACCAATTACGGAGACTTTGTTCGTGCAAAGCAAGGTGGAGGAGCAGACATCGCAAATCGCTACCTCGATCATGGTAATTACCTTGCCTATGGGCTGGCAGCGACGGCTTGCTGGGTACTTGGATTACCCCATGGACTGGCCATTCTGCACGGAAAAACTCGTCGGGGTGGGTTGGTGTTTGATGTGGCTGATCTCATTAAAGATGCCATGGTCATGCCGACTGCTTTCATTGCGGCAATGGCGGGAGATTCAGAGCAGGAGTTCCGCCAACGCCTGATTGCCGTATTCCAAACAGACGGTGCGTTGGACCTGATGATTGATGCCATAAAGGACGTTGCGTTAGCCCTGGGAGAGCCATCGTGATTGTGCTGCTGGTATCTCAATGCAACAAAAGAGCTTTGCCTGAAACGCGCAGGATCTTAGATCAGTTTGCAGAGCGAGCAGGTGATCGGACCTGGACATGTACGATTACTCAAGAAGGTTTGAGCACCTTACGCAAAATGCTTCGTAAAACCGCCCGGCGTAACACCGCAGTTTCCTGTAGGCGTTTTCGAGGTACTCAACGTATCGAACTCGAGTGGATTGTTGGTAATCGAAAGAAATTCAATAGTGACGGTACCGTACCAACCAACACTACTGGTCGGGATATCTTGAGATCAATAACCGAAGATAACTGGCATACGGCTCAAGTCATCGCCGTAGCAGCAGGCATTGCAGGGTTGTTTCATGACTTTGGCAAAGCCAACCAACTATTTCAGAAGAAGTTAACGTCGGGTGTAAATAGAGCCGAACCATTACGTCATGAATGGCTTTCTTTATTGCTATTTGCCGCTTTCGTTGATGAGCGTAAAGATCAAGATTGGTTAGAGCACCTCAGAACCATCAAAACGAGTGATGATTCAGAAATTCTGAAACGATTTCACGAAATTTATGGAAGCGAGGTTGTATCCAAACGCAATCCGATTCGTGATTTGGAGTCCTTTGCTAAGCTAGTTGGATGGCTAATCGTTAGCCATCATCGGTTACCTATTTATCCGTATAAATTGAATGATGGTGGAGCCAATCTGGAGCGTCTGACACTTGAGAGCAACGAATGGGGGGCTAACTGGAATTCGCCTCAGTCATCATCAGGTGATTGGAGTCCGTCCGACTGGAAGGCCGTATTCAACTTTAAACATGGTACGCCGGTAACTAGTTTTAAATGGTGTAATCAAGCTCACACTCTGGCAAAACGCGCATTACAGTTACCACAGCTATCAAAAACAGACTGGTTAGAAACAGATAATTTTACCAGCCATATTGCTCGTTTATCGCTGATCTTAGCCGATCACTCGTACTCATCTCAGGAGCAGGAGCCTGGCTATCAGGATCCCGATTATCAGGTCTTTGCGAACACTGATCGTAAAACGGGCAAAACTAAGCAGCAACTTGATGAGCATAACCTTGCCGTTGGACGAAATGCGTACCTGTTTGCGAGTAAGTTACCTCAATTAAGAGCCGAGCTACCTGCTCTGGATGAACCTAAGGTTATCCGGAAACGATCATCGAATCCTGATTTTAAATGGCAGGATAAAGCGTACGATGTTGCCGTTGGTGTGTCACAAAGCAGTCAGGATAATGGTTTCTTTGGCATTAATATGGCGTCAACAGGTAAGGGTAAAACCTATGCCAACGTTCGAATTATGTATGGTCTGAGTAGCGCAGATAAAGAGGGGTGTCGATTCACTATTGCTCTGGGTCTGCGTACATTAACCCTGCAAACGGGTAATGCACTACGTGAACGCCTGAAACTCAGTGATGATCAATTGGCAGTGATGATCGGCTCTCAAGCGGTGAAAGACCTGAATGATTTTAATCTTCAACGGCAACTAAACAGTGGGCCGGAAGAAGAGCAGGCACCGGTTGGGGGAAGTGAGTCGTCAGAGGATTTGCTCGATGATACGCACGCCATCCATTACGACGGGACTTTAGTTGATAGTGTGTTGTGCCGTTGGTTGAAAACACCAAGTCAGGGTAAGCCAAATAAAGCTCTTCAGTTGCTTAGTGCACCTGCTGTGGTCGCTACTATCGATCATCTTATGCCTGCATCTGAATCTCTGCGTGGAGGGAAGCATATTGGCCCGATGCTGAGGTTACTTACTTCTGATTTGATTCTTGATGAACCAGACGATTTCGACCCGCAGGATATACCAGCGCTTGCACGTTTGGTGAACTGGTGCGGTTTGCTGGGTGGGCGGGTGCTATTTTCGTCAGCGACGATGCCGCCTGCACTTATTACAGGTCTGTTCAGTGCATACCGGGCAGGGCGTATTGAATACAACCGTGCGTGCGGCAGGGTAACGGAATTAAATACGGTTCCTTGCGCCTGGTTCGATGAGTTTGGCTCACAAAGTGAGTCAGCGGCCGATGAGGCAGATTTTACATCCAAAAATAAGGAGTTCATGAACAAGCGGGTTGCACTTCTGGAGAAACAGCACACGAAAGAGAAAACATTAAGAAAGGCCCGCCTGATTTCAGTCCCAAGTAATACATTCAGTCAGGCTGAAGTACATGATGAGCTTGCCAGGCTATTTATCCGAGAAGCATACCAACTCCATCAGGATCACAGCGTAAAAGACCCGCAAACGAAAAAGCGAGTAAGTGTGGGACTGATCCGAATGGCGAACATCGAGCCATTAGTCGCAGTGGCGCAGAATATGATCAGTGCCACTATCCCCGACGATGTTCGTATTCACCTGTGCGTCTATCACAGCCAACATCCGATGATTGTACGCTCAGAAATTGAAGCGACATTGGATGCTGTATTGAACCGCCACGATGAGAATGCGATATGGCAACAGCCCAGTATTCGACAGGAACTAGATAAGCACTCAGAGAAACACCACCTGTTTGTCGTACTCGGCTCACCGGTAACTGAAGTCGGTCGTGATCATGACTACGACTGGGCAATAGCCGAGCCAAGCTCAATGCGCTCATTGATTCAATTGGCAGGGCGTATTCAGAGGCACCGGCAAAACGTGCCTGATACTCACAACATGCTGATACTGGATACCAACGTCAGGGGCATGACCAAGCATGGAGACAAAAAGACTGAGAGCGATCTCGTGTTCAGCCGGCCGGGTTTTGAGGCATTTACCACTAAAGACCGTCAGGGCAAAGGTCCCTTGTTGCTGAGTTCAGATTCCCTATCTTCGTTACTACAAGAGTCTGACTACCAGTACATCAGTTCCATTCCTCGGATTGCTGTAAAGAGCAGAAATAAGAACGGAGAATCTTTAGTCGATATCGAACACCTTCATACTCACTTCGCTTTACGCCGTATTGAAAACTCAGATTTGCAGCTAAGAGATACTAAACCAGCCGACTACTGGTGGAGTTCTAATCAAAACCACACCTGGCACGGTGAACTTCAGCGACTGACGCGCTTTCGTCAGTCGACACCGAATGACCTGTTTACCTTTTATCTGGAAGACGAATTGGATGACCTGACCTTCATCCGGTTCAGCGAAGGGGAGTGGGACATGAGGCCACAGAACGAAATGGTCGAAGTGTTGACTGATGAATCTCTGGATATCAGTAACCAGGTATCGCCCTGGGGAGCCACGGATGTGAAGTCGCTGTATCTGACTTTGTCGGAAGAGCTGGAGCGTGAGTTGGGTGTGGTGAGTAAGCAATTTGGGCAGATAGCACTGCGAAAACTGAAAGGTGGAAAGAAGTATAGATACCATCCATGGTTAGGGATTTCTATCGGCGACTAATCCTAAGAAATCAAGATACTGCCTGTGCGGCAGTCGATAGAAATTGTGAGTACACATATTTCTGAGCTGCCATAACGGCAGTGGGCAGACACTACATCTTATAGATAGGTAAGGCAACGCAGATTATTTCACATTATTCGATTCCGTTGGGGTTTGCTCTGTATTGTAAAAGTTGTTGTTGATTGTAGTGGTCGTGTTTGATTCAAAGGCGAGGTGGATCGACGGTAAGTCGTTACTGGGGAGGAAGAAAAGTAATAACCACCATGGCTGATACTGTTTGTTCCGTTTTCTGGAGTTGCGCATTGTAGACCTCACCCAAGTAGTTGCTTGCGAATCAATCTACATTTTGTTAGCTTAAACTTCAAGAGTATACATAGGTTAAAAAGGAGTTTTAATGGAATCCACGATTGATCTATTCCTTTCTAAGCGGCTGTCAGATCGCATTGAAAAGGTCGAGAAAGAGGCAGCAAAGCAGCGTGCGGGCCTGGTAACCCCAGACGATATCGCTAGTTTCGATGCCCAATATGCCGAAACATTGGCCGCAGAAAAGGCTAAGTTTCTGCCGTGCAACTGGCTGAGTGACGCAGCTAAGCGTGCGAAACAGATCAGCCTGGTCAGTCATGCAGCCAAGTTCACTCACAGTGATGCTAAAGGCAGTAGCCTGTTAGTCAAGGCGTCAAGCTCTGGTAAGCACCAGTGCCTTTCGACTTCTGCGTTAAGTGAGATCCATACGGATGTGGTCGGTAACGCAGCCACGCTGGATGTCGCTAATATGCTTTTGCTGGAATGGGAAGGAAAGCGAGTGCTCGATTATGTAGCTGCCAATGACTCTTCGCCGTTTAAAGCTTATGCTGACAACGACGAGCAGTTGTCAGAGTGGATGCAAGGATTTTCTGAGGCCTTAAAGCTATCCGAGCCTGCTTCTCATGTATTGGCAAAACAGGTGTACTTTCCGGTTGAGGAAAATAGTTACCATATCCTGAGCCCTCTGGCTTCAAGTGCCATGAGCCATGCGCTGTACCGGAAAATACAAGACTCTAAATTTGGTGAAGTGGAAAAAGCACGACGAGCGGCGAAGAAAACCAAACGGTTTGCTCCTGGTATCGTCCAGGATATTCCTGATCTGGCTGTCCAGACGTTTGGTGGAACAAAGCCCCAGAATATTTCACTTTTGAATAGTCAGCGTCGTGGACGCGCCTATCTCTTGAATACTCAACCACCAACCTGGGTTGGTAAGGTTCAGCCTCCTCAAACTGAAGCGAGCTTCTGGTTCGGGTATATCCGTAAAGCTCGCCCGGTCGTGTTTGACTTGAGGAACTTCGTACTAGCTTCTAAACAGCGTGAATCAACGATGGAAATTCGCGCACAGCGTCAGCGCCTGGTACAGAACCTTGTAGATGAGTTGCTGCAATATGTTTCTGGCTTCTGGCAGCTACCTGAGGGCTGGAGCCAGCAAGATTGCGAGCTTCCGGAATACCTTAAGGCGTGGCTGGATATTGGTAGTACGGATATTAGAAAAGCGACCCAAAGTGATAAGGACGCGTGGGTGAAAGCCATCTCAGATAAGTTTTCACAGTATGTTCGAGCCGCTCTGGAGGCAAAAAAACTCGAGCTATCCGATATAGAACTTAAGTACTTCCGACAACAGATAAAACGCGAGTCGGTCAGGATGACAAAAGATCTGGAGGTGATGTTATGAGCCAGTATCTTCTGCTTAAAGGTATTGAGGTTCAGAACGCGAATGCTATTTCAGGGATGACTTGGGGTTTCCCATCACCTTCTCACTTCCTTGGTTTTGTTCATGCACTTTCGCGCAAACTGAAAGTTCAAACTTCGGAAGCCATTGGCCTGGGTGGTGTAGCCATTATCTGTCATTCCCATGAGGTTCAGGCGCAAAAGCCCGGAGGTTATGAGAGTGTTTTCTCTCTTACCCGTAACCCGCTGACGAAAGATGGTAAAACCGCTCCTTTCAATGAAGAAGGCCGTATGCATATGACCGTCAGTCTCATCATAGAGGTGAAGGGAGAGGTCGGTGATATCAATGCAGATCAAACAATAGAAGAAAATAGAAGCCATATTGTCAATTGCGTGAAGGACCTTGCTCCAAGGCATCGCTTAGCAGGTGGTGTTATTACCGCAATTAAACATATCTCGTGGGTTGATGCCTTGGGTATGGATGATAAAAAACTTCGCCGGATGATGCTGAGACTTCTGCCTGGCTTTGTATTGCAGGATCGAACAGACCGATTGATCGGACATTATGAATCTCAGCCTGAAGTAGATACCAAGCGAGATATGCTTGAAATTTTATTGGATTTTACATCGTTTCAATCTGTCGCAAATCATGAGGAAGGCTGTGAGCTTGAAGAAGGTGATGCCTGTGAATGGTCATTGATACCCAAGCCAGAGAAAGGCTGGTTCGTTCCGGTTGCGGTTGGATATAAGGCTATTTCTGAAGTTTATGAGCCGGGAGAAGTTAAGAATGCCCGGGATAATGAAACACCGTTCTGCTTTGTAGAAAGTGTTTATGGCCTGGGCCAATGGATCAGTCCACACCGGGTTGAGGATTTGAAAGACATTATCTGGTCATACTCAGTCGAGGACGATCTGTATTTATGCAGGGCCGGTCGCAAAGACTACCCGGTACAACTTGAAGATTCTGAAGAATTTGAAATTTAACAAGGAGAGAACTCATGGCAGCGAACAACTTAAAAACAGCATCCGTACTCGCGTTTGAGCGTAAACATGCTAACTCAGACGGATTTATGTATTCAGGTACCTGGTCGAGCCGGGCTGATTCTGGTCAATGGGAAGCTATCAGCGTACAAACGAAAGATGTGCGGGGTACCATATCGAATCGTACGAAACCCGCGATCGCAAATGATCCGCTGAAACTCGATGCAGAGATTCAAAAGCCGAATCTGCAGCGTGTTGATACCGCAGCTCTTCCAGTGAACCACGATACATTGAAGCTGACATTTACTTTGCGTGTGTTGGGTGGACTATCGACGCCTTCCGCCTGTAACAGCAGAGAGTACCAAGAAGCATTAAGCGCGGTGATTGAAGACTACGCGAACCGGGAGCGGTTTTCAGAATTGGCGAAGCGTTATGCTGAAAACCTGGCCAATGGACGCTTTCTATGGCGTAACCGTGTTGGAGCCGAAGCCGTAGAAGTACGAGTCAGCCATCTGGTAGATGACCAGATAGCTCAGAGCTGGGTATTTGATAGTTACAGCTTTGACTTGCGCAACTTCGGCCAGAATGAAGCAACACTGCAATCACTTGCCGACCTGGTTCAGCAGGGACTTGCAGGAGATGAGTTCGTACTATTAAAAGTTGAAGCCTTTGCAAAACTGGGGGAAGGCCAGGAGGTATTTCCATCGCAAGAACTCGTATTGGACGGTGGTCGAGACTCAGCTCAAAGTAAATATCTGTATTCAGTGAGTGGCGTTGCAGCAATGCACTCTCAGAAAATTGGTAACGCTTTACGCTCAATTGATACGTGGTATCCAGAAGCCGATACCTTCGGCCCAATTGCTGTAGAACCATACGGCTCTGTCACCAGTCGAGGTAGCGCATACCGTCAACCGAAAGCGAAAGAAGACTTTTATTCACTATTGGATGGTTGGGTACTGAAAGGAAATGTCCCTAGTATCGGGAATCAACACTACGTCATGGCGACGCTGATTCGTGGCGGAGTCTTCGGCGAGGCAGGGTAATATGGATAAATACATCGATATTACATTGATGCCTGATCCTGAGTTCGAAACCCAGCAATTAATGAATGCGTTGTTTTCGAAGTTACATCGCGCAATTGGCGAAGCTGCACCGGGTGAAATCGGTGTGAGTTTTCCCAAAGCAGGGAAGCGTTTGGGTGATCAACTTCGTTTGCATGGCACTCAAGAATCTCTGGCAGCTTTGATGGCAATGCCGTGGTTGCAAGGGATGCGTGACTACTGTCAGGTGAGTGATTGCAAAAGCGTGCCAGACAATGTGCAGTATCGCACCGTACGAAGGATTCAGGCCAAGAGCGCGCATAACAAAAGAAAGCGGTCAATTCGAAAGGGATGGCTGACAGAAGAAGAGGCGCTCGAACGTATCCCTGAAGAACAGCAAAAAGTACTGAAGCAGCCATTCATACAGATGAGAAGTCTCTCAAACGGCAACCCAATGCGTGTCTATGTTGAACATGGCCCAGTGCGGGATGAGCCAGTTACGGGAGAGTTCAATTCTTATGGCTTGAGTGCTCAGGCAACGATCCCTTGGTTTTGACCCTCTTTTTTAGCTTTTTTCTAAGCCCTTATTAAATAAGGGCTTTTTTGTTTGCCCTAACAAAGGGGTTGTTACCCTAAAATTCACATAGCTCTTTAACAATCAGAAACTTACGCTTAAATTATAACTGTTGGCTGCCGCACAGGCAGCTAAGAAAACCGCGCCCGTTCTTCGGCATGAACCGGCAAGGTTGGCTGCCGCACAGGCAGCTAAGAAATGCAGCTGGCTTTCTGTCCAGCGTTTTTGTCCGTTGGCTGCCGCACAGGCAGCTAAGAAAGGATGAACTGCGCCGCATGATCAGAGAAGAATGTTGGCTGCCGCACAGGCAGCTAAGAAATCAGTAAACGCACAAAAAGCAGTTCTGGCCGTGTTGGCTGCCGCACAGGCAGCTAAGAAATGAAAGACTATGCCAATATAAAAAGCCTCACCGTTGGCTGCCGCACAGGCAGCTAAGAAA
>DBNK01000024.1:127014-133465 GCA_002298335.1 Thalassolituus sp. UBA674 | reverse complement strand
TGCCGCACAGGCAGCTAAGAAAGACCTGCAAAACGCCCGCGCCGCCGCCATTAAGTTGGCTGCCGCACAGGCAGCTAAGAAAATTGGCAGCGTAAGCATTACCCAGGAAAACAAGTTGGCTGCCGCACAGGCAGCTAAGAAAATTGCGCTGCACATTTCCATGGTGATCGCCTGGTTGGCTGCCGCACAGGCAGCTAAGAAAATCGCCGTAAAACCGGCACAGCAGCTGCTGTTGTTGGCTGCCGCACAGGCAGCTAAGAAAATCATCCTGGACAGCTACACAGCGGGCTGACCGTTGGCTGCCGCACAGGCAGCTAAGAAAAATGCTGGAAATTCTCGACAAATTAAAAACCCGTTGGCTGCCGCACAGGCAGCTAAGAAAAGCAGGCTTGCGACACCTACGCGCAGGGCTTCGTTGGCTGCCGCACAGGCAGCTAAGAAATATGACATGAATAAGGCCATCGGTATGCACGCGTTGGCTGCCGCACAGGCAGCTAAGAAATGCGCCGGATGCAAGGCCAGCGCATTGAAGAAGTTGGCTGCCGCACAGGCAGCTAAGAAAAGCAACACAGAACAAGACTGGCGCGCCTCAGTGTTGGCTGCCGCACAGGCAGCTAAGAAATGAATCAGATCAAAGAAGAAATAGAAGGGAGAGTTGGCTGCCGCACAGGCAGCTAAGAAAAGCCGTGCCCAGTGCTCACGGCTGAATCCCATGTTGGCTGCCGCACAGGCAGCTAAGAAATGACGCGGGCCGGTAAATTCAATGCCGATGCAGTTGGCTGCCGCACAGGCAGCTAAGAAAACTGAGCGAAGACAACGCAACGCATGAGCTGGGTTGGCTGCCGCACAGGCAGCTAAGAAAATCAGTCTGTTCACCGACGCCCGCGTGCCCGAGTTGGCTGCCGCACAGGCAGCTAAGAAATGCGCGAGAATCTACAACTGGATCAGGAGGAAGTTGGCTGCCGCACAGGCAGCTAAGAAATGAAAATCGACATCGCGGGCAGCACCGGCGACGTTGGCTGCCGCACAGGCAGCTAAGAAAGGCTGGGCGGTATGCAGCCGGGTGATCTTGGCGTTGGCTGCCGCACAGGCAGCTAAGAAATGCTGAGTTTGATCTGTGTTGTAACTCTGGATGTTGGCTGCCGCACAGGCAGCTAAGAAAAGATACTCAGAATTCTTGAACAGATGTTACGAGTTGGCTGCCGCACAGGCAGCTAAGAAACGCTGCCTTTGACGGTGCCTGTTCCGGATGTTGTTGGCTGCCGCACAGGCAGCTAAGAAAGGCCATTCACAACCAGGTCGAGAAATGACACGTTGGCTGCCGCACAGGCAGCTAAGAAACTCCTGTGCTACCGACTGATGCGCTGTGGGTGGTTGGCTGCCGCACAGGCAGCTAAGAAATCAACTGCGGAAAGCTTCACGACCACAATAACGTTGGCTGCCGCACAGGCAGCTAAGAAACATGCAGTTGCTGAAATTGCGGGCGGTTTTTTGTTGGCTGCCGCACAGGCAGCTAAGAAAAATTCGGCTGCGCAGAGATCCCACTGGAAACCGTTGGCTGCCGCACAGGCAGCTAAGAAAAAACAGCAACCCTGATCCGCAAATTAGAAAACGTTGGCTGCCGCACAGGCAGCTAAGAAAGTAACGACATCATCCGGCTGTTCACCGCCCACGTTGGCTGCCGCACAGGCAGCTAAGAAAACTATGGCGGTTACTTTTTTCATCGGCACGGAGTTGGCTGCCGCACAGGCAGCTAAGAAAACACCGATAAACCGGCGCTTCTCCGATTTCAGGTTGGCTGCCGCACAGGCAGCTAAGAAAAGTAGCAGCAATGCGCAGCGGGTATGATGCACGTTGGCTGCCGCACAGGCAGCTAAGAAATCATCGCACAGGACATCATAACCGGCTTGTTTGTTGGCTGCCGCACAGGCAGCTAAGAAACAAATATAGTGGACATTATCAACTAGCTAATAGTTGGCTGCCGCACAGGCAGCTAAGAAATGAAGGCGGTTAAAGAAGTAGAGAGCTATGGAGTTGGCTGCCGCACAGGCAGCTAAGAAATGCCGAATGGCTCCGTCAAGAGCGCGACATGGGTTGGCTGCCGCACAGGCAGCTAAGAAAACGAACGGTCAGTTCATGCTGACGTTCACACCGTTGGCTGCCGCACAGGCAGCTAAGAAAATTCTGTTTATGCTGTTAGGGTCGCTCCCTCAGTTGGCTGCCGCACAGGCAGCTAAGAAAATCAAGTCCAGCAGTGGCTCAAAGCAGCGAAGGTTGGCTGCCGCACAGGCAGCTAAGAAAGGTAGAAAGGTATCGCGCAGCTCACGGTAGCCGTTGGCTGCCGCACAGGCAGCTAAGAAAAGTCGGGCGCTGCAGGTCACCGATGTCCAGCAGTTGGCTGCCGCACAGGCAGCTAAGAAATGTTAGAGCAGGCGATGAGCTTGTGCGTAAACGTTGGCTGCCGCACAGGCAGCTAAGAAATGAACCACAGGGAAGCTGAAAGCCTGATAGAAGTTGGCTGCCGCACAGGCAGCTAAGAAAACTGTGCTGGCCTGCTGGCTGGCCGCGCACTCGTTGGCTGCCGCACAGGCAGCTAAGAAAATGATGACAGACAAACCATTGACCGTGGTAATGTTGGCTGCCGCACAGGCAGCTAAGAAAACTAACTATTGTAAAGATTTTGTAAAGACAGAGTTGGCTGCCGCACAGGCAGCTAAGAAAAGTGGGATGAAAAAATAAACCGCAATGATGCAGTTGGCTGCCGCACAGGCAGCTAAGAAACAAATATAGTGGACATTATCAACTAACCACTAGTTGGCTGCCGCACAGGCAGCTAAGAAAAAAACGGGGGCCGATTCCCGGTGGGCTGTATTGTTGGCTGCCGCACAGGCAGCTAAGAAATGTTAGAGCAGGCGATGAGCTTGTGCGTAAACGTTGGCTGCCGCACAGGCAGCTAAGAAAGGAGTGCTGTCTATAGTGTGACACATGAGCTGGTTGGCTGCCGCACAGGCAGCTAAGAAATGTAGTTCAGGCCGTAACAGTCCGCAAAACCCGTTGGCTGCCGCACAGGCAGCTAAGAAAAGCATTCAGGAGTGAGCAATAAATCTTTACATGTTGGCTGCCGCACAGGCAGCTAAGAAATAACCAACCAACAAAAAGGAATCACCATGAACGTTGGCTGCCGCACAGGCAGCTAAGAAATAAAACGGGGGCCGATTCCCGGTGGGCTGTATGTTGGCTGCCGCACAGGCAGCTAAGAAATGACAATGTCGTGTTCATAGTGTCGTCATGTCGTTGGCTGCCGCACAGGCAGCTAAGAAAACTGCAACTCTTAACTGCTTATGCACAGTACTGTTGGCTGCCGCACAGGCAGCTAAGAAAAGATATTCTATGTTATTGTATTGATAGATAGCGTTGGCTGCCGCACAGGCAGCTAAGAAATGTTAGCTAATGAGCTGGAAAGATTGACGGCAGTTGGCTGCCGCACAGGCAGCTAAGAAATCGATAGCGGTGGCCCGCTTTTCTTCGTCAGTGTTGGCTGCCGCACAGGCAGCTAAGAAAATAAATACTAACGAAATCAGCAAGCTCTACTCGTTGGCTGCCGCACAGGCAGCTAAGAAATCGAAATATGTATACCCCTGCCAAGACTCACCGTTGGCTGCCGCACAGGCAGCTAAGAAACTTTCGATCTGCGTTCATTGAGCCATTTATCTGTTGGCTGCCGCACAGGCAGCTAAGAAATGATGTCTATCCGTGTTATTGATGTTCCAAGCGTTGGCTGCCGCACAGGCAGCTAAGAAAGAAGACAACAACACTCCTTGAGGTAAGCGATTGTTGGCTGCCGCACAGGCAGCTAAGAAATGATCCTCTGGTTACTGCTCGCAGTACTGCTGGTTGGCTGCCGCACAGGCAGCTAAGAAATTCCTGCTTCTCATCGCCCTTGCCTGCTTCGCGTTGGCTGCCGCACAGGCAGCTAAGAAATGATGCCTAACATCGAGATCGAGCTGGATACCGTTGGCTGCCGCACAGGCAGCTAAGAAAACCCAGCAACCAGAACACCCGGCAGACCCACTGTTGGCTGCCGCACAGGCAGCTAAGAAAAGGTGTCAGCCTTGTTCGCCAGTGCTGATCATGTTGGCTGCCGCACAGGCAGCTAAGAAAAGCACATAACAACGCAGGCCCCGCGACAGCCAGTTGGCTGCCGCACAGGCAGCTAAGAAATGCGCCTATCAATTTTGTGCGGTTGAGCCACAGTTGGCTGCCGCACAGGCAGCTAAGAAAAGATGCTGGTTACCGTGTTTGATGACTACGGCGTTGGCTGCCGCACAGGCAGCTAAGAAAAAAGCGAAGGCAGAGAAAGCCAGACAGGAAGAGTTGGCTGCCGCACAGGCAGCTAAGAAATTCTCCGCCGCCGCCAGCGCCTTCAGCTCCTCGTTGGCTGCCGCACAGGCAGCTAAGAAAGCCAGTACCACCCGCACGGGTATTGTGGAGCTGTTGGCTGCCGCACAGGCAGCTAAGAAATCATCAGGACATTGTGATGTACGTGCGGGGCAGTTGGCTGCCGCACAGGCAGCTAAGAAATGCCAGCAATCGCGCGATCCAGCACACCAGGCGTTGGCTGCCGCACAGGCAGCTAAGAAAAGTGGGCATCTGCACTTTGGATAGTTGCAGGTGTTGGCTGCCGCACAGGCAGCTAAGAAAAGATGGTTACGAGATCCGCGGTAATACCGTTCGTTGGCTGCCGCACAGGCAGCTAAGAAAAGCACGTTGTCAGACTGGGTGTAGTCCGTCGGTTGGCTGCCGCACAGGCAGCTAAGAAACAGTGCAGACCATCACCACCCGCGACCGCTTCGTTGGCTGCCGCACAGGCAGCTAAGAAAGACGACACGCGCATACTGACGCCGAAAAAGCTGTTGGCTGCCGCACAGGCAGCTAAGAAAACGCCGCCGTCAAAAAGCAACGGCGAGATCCGGTTGGCTGCCGCACAGGCAGCTAAGAAATACGACATGAAACCAAAAACACCAGGCATTGAGTTGGCTGCCGCACAGGCAGCTAAGAAAGATCTGAGCTGCTGCTGATGGCGGCTGAACGCGTTGGCTGCCGCACAGGCAGCTAAGAAACGTACCCCGGATCAGCACATAAGCCCCACCCTGTTGGCTGCCGCACAGGCAGCTAAGAAAGGGATACTATCGCCAGAGGATCAGTCGAATTCGTTGGCTGCCGCACAGGCAGCTAAGAAATGTCCGCCTGGGCAACCTTCGACTGGGCAGAAGTTGGCTGCCGCACGGGCAGCTAAGAAACGAGGCCCCAAGCTAGATGAGTCACTAATCACGTTGGCTGCCGCACAGGCAGCTAAGAAATTGATGTTGCCGGGGTCTTCGACGACGTCGCTGTTGGCTGCCGCACAGGCAGCTAAGAAACAGGCGGTGTATACAGGCTGCAACTGCCCGCTGTTGGCTGCCGCACAGGCAGCTAAGAAAAGAAGCACCTCATAATAGGCATCACGGGTATCGTTGGCTGCCGCACAGGCAGCTAAGAAAGCCAGAGGGACGCGCAGCTCCAACGACGAGAGGTTGGCTGCCGCACAGGCAGCTAAGAAAATCTGGCCTCGCTGTGCGTTGTAGACGTGCATGTTGGCTGCCGCACAGGCAGCTAAGAAAGAAACTGAGCAGCACCCATGCATATCCCTCATGTTGGCTGCCGCACAGGCAGCTAAGAAATGGAAGAGCTTAGATTTGAATTTGAAAGCGGGGTTGGCTGCCGCACAGGCAGCTAAGAAAGGTCTGCTGGCTGATGCTCTCATTGTGGGTAAGTTGGCTGCCGCACAGGCAGCTAAGAAAGGTATCCGTGACCATGACGTCACCCGCAGCCGGTTGGCTGCCGCACAGGCAGCTAAGAAAAGATCGACGGTGTGGTCTGGCACCATGAAGAAGTTGGCTGCCGCACAGGCAGCTAAGAAATGATACGCAGACGTCATGCCCTGAGCCTGTAAGTTGGCTGCCGCACAGGCAGCTAAGAAATGGCCTATGACCAATTCACCGTCGATCTGGCCGTTGGCTGCCGCACAGGCAGCTAAGAAAATCAGCTGGATCAACCAGCAGGCGCGCCGCTGGTTGGCTGCCGCACAGGCAGCACGGACATCTGAATTCCCCGTAGCCATGGGTACCTTGGTCATGGCGATGATACTCATCGTTGCTGCCACGCGAACCCGCAGATAGAAACTCCTTTGGTGCGCAGTGCGCACCCTACCTAATCAGGAGCGTCTTTCGTGGATATGCCCAGTTGTTGGTTGCCGTACAGGCACTAAAGGAACATCTCAAAATGCTTTTCAGTATTGTTTGAACCTTTTACGGGCATTATCTGCGTGCATCAGTGGCACAGCCGTTTTGGATCCCGCTATCAAGTAGCGGGATGACTTTAAGCGTAGCGGGAGGGCTTTGTGCGTGGCGGG
>DBNK01000024.1:86099-126667 GCA_002298335.1 Thalassolituus sp. UBA674 | reverse complement strand
CGGGAGGGCTTTGTGCGTGGCGGGATGACTTTGTGCGTGGCGGGATGACTTTGTGCGTAGCGGGATGACTTTAAGCGTGGCGGGATGACTTTAAGCGTGGCGGGATGACGCCGTGTGTGGTTGGGCTGTGAACAGGCCTGCGGTTATGAGAGTGGGTGTTCTCATGTGCTGGTTCAGAGATTGTCCCCACCTGACCAAACTGCCTTTCCTCCCACATGGTCTACACTTTTCAGACAACTCACTGCTTAGGATCGTCTGATGAGGTTACCTGTTCTGCTGGCTCTGGCTGTTCTGTCGTTTCCGGCTCTGGCGTCGGACCGCGACGATAAGGGCTTTGGTCTGATTTTCGGGCCGGGCATTATGTTTGGCAGCTTCAGCAGCCCGGATTCAGATTCCGCAGCGCCGAACTCGGTGTCGCTGTCGCTGGAGAAGCCGGTGAACAAGAACTTTGCCTGGCGGGCGGATTATGCCTTTGGTATCGATGGCGATGATACGGAGTTTGAGGGGCTGACTTACAACGTTGAGGTTGACCGTATTTTCTCCGGGTTCATGAAGCTGCACTTCGGTTCTGAGTGGTCGCAGTATTACGCGTTGGTAGGCTTCAGTAAGGGCGAGTTCAGTGCCCATGCGGATTTTCTGCCGGCGTACCGCTATTCCGATATGTCGCTGTCCTGGGGAGCGGGTGTCGGTATGAAGGTTGACCATAAGACGCTGATGTCGCTGGAGTACATTTCTTACATGGCCGGCGGTGATGTGGATTTTGCCGGTTTTGGTCTGCGCTTCACTCAGGAGTTCTGAGTTTTCTGGTCGCCTCGTCTGAGGCGCCACTTTGGAGCCGCCGCATCGGGGTGGTTTCTTCTTTGCTGTCTGATCTCTTCTCTTCGTTTCAGTGCATCTGTATCGCCGGATGTCTTGCTACGCTCCGGTGCTTCCTGCTGTTATGGCCGCGCCGCTGCCCATACTCTGACTTTCCCGCCGCCGTCTGTCCGTGGTGGTAATGAGGTATGATCACGCCTTCTCTGTCCGCTGAGGTTGTGTATGCCTTCCGATTCTGTGAGTACTTGTCCCTGCCAGAGTGGCAAGGGGTTTCCTTCCTGCTGCGGGCGTTTTCTGGCGCAGGGGCTGCTGGCCAGAACGCCGGAGCAGCTGATGCGTTCGCGCTTTTCGGCGTTTGCTCTGGGGGGATTCGGCGCGTATCTGCTGGCGACCTGGGCGCCGGAATCTGTGGCCGGTATGACGGCTGAGAGCCTGTCAGAGCCATCGCTCGATTGGAGTGGTCTGGAGATTGTGTCCAGGTCGCAGCAGGGCAACGCTGGCGTGGTGGAGTTCCGGGCTTTCTTCCGTGAAGACGGGGAGGTGGGCTGCCATCACGAGATCTCCCGGTTTGAGCGCCGTGATGGCCGCTGGCTGTATGTCGACGGGGATGTGCTGGAGGACTGATTCTTATTAATGAGTGTCATCTTGCGACACTAAATCTTTGGTGGGCTTTCTTTAGAAGTGTGATCGTATTCTCAACTGATTGGCTCAATCTGCTACCTAGTGTAAAAGTCTTATTTTTGATGGATCATTTCACGCCAGGACATTGCACAGAGCAAGCCTGAAGGAGCATATTCGGACCATAAAAATAATAAATAAAGGTTCGTTCAATGAAACGCTTTATTGTGATGGCGTTGGCCGTCATGCCTCTTACTCTTTGGGGATACCCGTTAGATGACTTCCATGGGATTGTGTTCAGCCCAGGGGTTGTATTCGGCCAGTTCGAAAGCAGTGATTCATCAACCGGTGGTCTGGACTCTCTCTCGCTGAGCTTCGCAAAACCATTCACTCCGTACATGTCGCTGCGGGTGGATTACGCCAATGGCGTATCCGGTGATGGCAAGGCGATGAAAGAGGAAAACGGTAAGCTGGATGTCGACTACATCTGGTCGGCCTTCACCAAATTTAACTACGGCTCTGAGTGGTCGCAGTTCTATGGTCTGTTGGGTTACAGCTATGCCGGTTTTCAGACAGATGCTGACCCTGAGTCTGAGGATGCCTATCTGTACTCTGATTCGTCACCGTCCTGGGGCGTAGGTACCAGCATGAAGGTCTATGACGAGACCATGCTGTCGCTGGAGTACATTTCGTACATCAGTGGTGGCGATGTCGATTTCTCCGCCTTCGGCGTTCGCTTCGAACTGGAGTTCTGATGGCTGCCGGGTCCGTTCCGTGGTTTGTCTGAAGCGCAGTGCACTGCAACTCAGAAAAGCCACGGAGACCCTGTGTCTGCTCAGGAATAACTGATCTGCGCAATGCAGGCGCTTTCCCGCACTTTGTGCAAGGTGTTGTTGAAGTCCATTTCGTTCTCGAACAGTTCACTTTTAGCCAGTACGGTTCCGCTTTCATCTTTGATCACGAAAAACATACCGCCGTCCGGTGTAGCGCACTTGGCTATGAACTGGCTCATCATTGAACCGACCCGCACCTTCTGAATCACGGATTCTGTCAGCTCTTTGGTTTCGTATTCACCGCCCAGAATCAGGGTGTTGCCCTGTCCATCAAGCAGACGGAAGTGCTGTAAGCCCTGTTCTGCCGGGGAGATTTCAAAGGTAAAAGGCATGTGGCTGTCCTCGTGGCTGTTGAAAAAGTGCCGGACGTGCGCCGGCTGGCTCCTTGTGGTCTGACGGTGCAGGGAAGGCCCATTCCCGGCAGACCGGAGCTCTGTGCTGTGTTATGAGCATTGGTTGTGTACCTTGGCAGTTGCAAGCTCCAGACCAGCCGGAAAAGCCCGTTTTCAGGGGGCTGAGGCGCATTTTTGTGGCATTTACCTCAGTGAGTGTTGCAGCAGAACTGACAAAACGGGGGCTTTTGTCGGGTTCTGCGGGCGATTGCTGCGCCCCTGGTCAGGTATGCGCTTTGCAATAGCTTCATCATTGCTTTCCACAGATGAAGCATCATCCAGCGCAGAAGAGGAGACGGCATTATGGGTGCAGAGTTTATGGCCTTGAAAGAAATGGCCACCATCAGTGCAACCTGCACCGAGCTGGCGGCGGTGAATGAACTCATCTGTGCGGAAACCGGCCCGGGGGATTTTCAGATTCAGTATCAGGATCTCCTGACGGATGTACTGAATACGTACCGGCTGATTCTTGCGGCCCTGACCCCGCTCACAGCTCTTACCGGCCGGCCCGCATTCAAAACCGGTCTGGCCAACATGGTGGCGGAATTCTCGACCTCCTTACCGGTCACCACCAACGAGGCCCGCAACAATGCGGAATTCACCTATGAGAAGAACCTGCAGTTCCGTAAGCGGGCTGAAGTAAAAACCTCATACCCTATCCTGAAGAATGCCTTTGGTCGTCTGCATGATTTTATTGATAAGTGGATAGACAACGATATCTGGCTGGTGATGAGTCTGGATAACCTGCTCAAGCGTCTGCTGCGTCACCTTGAAGATGTGCAGGCCATGCAGGCCAAAGATAATGAGATGGCTTATGCCATGTATCTGTCCTGTGCGGGTCAGCTGGGGCCCTATGTGGCTATGATTCAGGCCTCGCTGGATAAGATGGGCACAGACCTGCCGGTACTTCCGCAAGCCAGCGGCGAGCAGGTGAAAACGGCCTGAGAAAGGCCGCTCAGTCCTCACTGCTGACCCACAGTTACGTACAACTATTTTAAATGGCTTCATACTCCATGGGCTTTTTACGGAGTCTCACTAAAAATACTGAGACTTAGACATGAAACCTGATTTGAAAAATACGAGTTCTCTCCATAAAACTCGTCATCCTGCGGCTTGTGGGGCTCGCCTTCGAGCCAAAGGATCCAGTTTCTCGCGTAATCTTGGGGTTTGTGGATGGATCCTGCGGTCAAGCCGCAGGATGACAGGCTCTTTAGGCCTTATTTGAGAGCAACTACCAAACTATGGGACAGCAGTGGCTCATCCCTGCCTCTGTACAGACATGCCGCTGGCTTTGCCGTAGACTGTCGCCACGATTTTTTGAGTGGAGTCAGCATGTCTGTATCGTACGAAGCCCGTGGCGTTATTCATTCCATCGACGAGACCCGTCAATACGGCCAGAACGGTTTTACCAAGCGTGAGTTTGTGATCAAGCTCAGCGGCGAAGGTGAAAATCCGGATTATCCGAATTACGTTGCGCTGGAGCTGATTAAAGACAAATGTGCTTTGCTGGATCAGTACCAGCCAGGTGATGAAGTCATGGTGCAGTTCAACCTCAGTGGCCGTCTGTGGAATGCCCCGGGTAAGCCGGAGAAATGCTTTACCTCGTTGCAGGCCTGGCGTGTTCAGCGTGCCGATGATGCGACCTTCAGCAGCCCGCAGTCAGCCTCTCAGCTGATGGATGGTTACGACGACGACGTGCCTTTCTGACCAGTGCTCTCTGAGCGGGTTTTGATAGCCGGGGGACATCCCCGGCTTGCTGTACTTTCTTCATATCTATCTTCACCTGAGACCGTCAGCCGGTGGCTCTGACGCAGTCAGATGAACCGCAGGATCTGGGCGGTAATCCGGAATGTTGTGCGACCGGAGATGTTTCTGAATTCTGATGTTGGTCCTCTGGTCTTCGCTTCGCCCGCCGCAGGATGACGGGGCAGAGTTGGGAGGCTTTTTACAACCCCAGCAGATGCGCGGTGTATTGCAGTTCCTGAATGCGTTCTTCCATCGTACGGCTGATGTCCATGCGCACAAAACGTGGCAGGTTATCGGCCCGTGCCGGTACAAAAGCATTCAGATGCAGGCAGGGTTCCAGCTGGTTGTAATCACGCAGGTCGCCGCGTTGAATTACCGGTAAAAAGGGTCCGCGTAATTGCGTGCGGATTAATTTAAACGCTTTTGACAAGGGCATACTGAGAGACGTCGCATTTTTCATGCGCACGTTGGCATGAATGCCATAATCGGAAGGGTGAATCAGAATGCTGGTATTTTTAATACTGAATTCGGGGATGTGCGAATAGGTATTGGTGAAGTCTTCGGTCGATGGCAGGATTACAACAGCACTCTTGGTGAAGTGCGTGGAATAACTTCCGTAAATCTGTTGCAGGGCGGGGCTGTAGACCGGCAGAAACTGAGCGACATTCATCAGAAACCGTTTACCGGCTTCTTTGGCACGCATTTCTTCGAGTGACCAGATAAGATCTGCGGCAAGCGCGAGTTTTCTTTCCTTTAGTCCCGTCAAATTGCCACCTCCTGATGAACGATGCCGGGCCGTAATAATTGTTCTGGTGCACGGGCATAATGTAGGACGATCCAGATTACGGCCAGTGTCCGTAAGCGTCAACTCCTGAATTGGTATCTTTGTGTAATAAAAAAGGAGCCGTCCGTCCCTGGACGGCAAATTTGCACTCAGCGTTATCCGCTGTTTTACTCCGTATTTCTTACCTTCTCTGCCATGTTCGTTGTGAACATCCGCGTCATGAAAACCAGCGTTTTACGATCCGGTGCCACCAACTTTCGTCCGGTGTGCTGCCTGCATCGGCCGGGTCGCTGCCTTCAGTAAGTTCAACCGCATCGAAGTAGCCGTCCATGTCGCGGTCGAGGGCAACCCGCACGCCGTCACCCGGCGGCACGCAGAGGAAGGTGGCACTGTTTGACGCAGACAACAGCTGGTCACGGCTGTAACGGGTTTCGTCACTGGCGATGTACCGGCTTTCTTCGACGCTGTAGAGCAGGCCGGTCACGGTGCCGTTGATGTCGGCGCGTACGGTCAGATCACATTCCGCATGTGGGCTGCGCGAGAAGGCTCCGGCTACTGTGGCACGGGTTTCCATCAGTACCAGACGGTCAAGGTCGCTCTGGTTGTAAGTGTTACCCAGCGTCAGCTGCTGCCCCATGATGGGCGCCATGTTGTTTGGAAAGACCATGAGGAAGTCTTCAATCATGCGGATTTCTTCGTGCCCCGGGGGTTGGCCGGTTTCCGGATTCAGCTCGTGGTAAAAGTCGTTTTCCTCCAGAGTGATCAGGTAGTCGTAGTCGGCGTATTCACCTTCATAAGCAGCCGGATCGGTCGGCCAGGTTCCGGGTTTGATGTAGGGCTGGAAACCACCGGGATTGACCAGATACGCGCCGAGCGGGCCGTAATCCAGAAATGCGCCGCTCTGCAGAAAGTAGAAAGGCTGACCAATGGAACCGTCTTTGGTGTAGCCGAAGCCACGGATCTGCGGGCCCAGGAATTCCGGGTCGGACATGGGGAAGAAGAAGGTCGGCAGATCATAGGTCTTGCCATCCCATTCCATCTGCTCCCAGGAGTCGTGCATGGCGAACATGCCGACCTTCTGATACAGGGTGCGCAGGTGCGGCACTTTCAGCATCTCAGGCTCAAACACAAAGGCGTAACGGCCGTCGGAGCCGAAGAAACCCGGGTGAGCCACGTCATGCTCGGCGTTGCCATCCAGATCAAGGATATGACAACCACTGCAGTTACGGGTGATGTCGGTCAGACGGGTGCCGTGGGGGCCTCCGAAAAAGATTTCCTTACCTTTGGCCTGATGCTCGGTCAGGCTGTTGTCGAGATGACGGTGCGGATTCGGCGCCAGGGTATTGGCCAGGGCGAAGTCGATGAAATGCTCCATATTATCCGGGGCAATTTTTTCATCCAGACCGACCAGTCCGGGGAAGGCACCATTGAACTGGCGGAAGGCTTCGCGCTCATCAAACATGCCGTCGTTGGGTTGTTTGCCGCCATACCAGGCTTCGCCGCCGGTGCGGTCACCGCGCCAGTGCATGGGTCCGTGGTTGTCCATGCCGGCCAGGGTCTGAGTCATCATCGGGCCTTTCAGCGAATTGAAGTGGAACGATTCCTCTTCAGCGCAGGGCAACAGATCAAACGGCAGGAAGATACAGCTTTCAATAGCGTTGGTGGTGGCGTTGGTCGGCAGCAGGATGGCAATACCGGTACGCGCCAGCCAGCTGCCGGGGATGTCTTTGGTTTCTGCGGTCGGGTCTCCCAGATCCCACGCCATCTGATCGCTGTCGCCATCAATATGGCAGCCGGCGCAGGCCGAATCGCCGTGACTGCTGGTTGCCAGTGCATCGTAAAGGAAGGTCCGGCCGGCGCGGATGTTCTGCGGCTCCGGTGAATGCATGGCCAGAGCCTGCTGTTCTGTGCGGCTGTTGAGGTCAATCACAGAGACGCCGTTATTGAACTGGGTGCGTACGTACAGACGGTTGCGGGTTTCATCCAGCACGATGCCGGACGGGCCACCGGCAGACAGCACAATCTGACTGGCCTCTGACGGAATAAAGGTGTCGGTCTCCAGCGACTGAGTGTCGTATACGCCGATCTTGCCAGAGCCGAGTGCGGTGACGTACAGAGTCTGGCCATCGGCTGAGACCGCCATCTGCCGCGGAAAGGCAAGGCTCTTGCGCGCTTCGGCATTGCCGGGTGCATCACAGCACTGGCTGTAATCAATGTGTTTGTTCAGATGAACCGGTGTGGCACTGCCGTTCTCAATCACAGTGATGCGGCTGCGTACGAAGTCACCGCGGTTGGTGGTGTTGACGTACGGGTCGAGGCCCGGGCCTTCAAAGCGCTTCATGTTGTTGGCTTCGGTGTTGGCGACGTACAGCTTGCCACTCACCGGGTTGACGATCATGTTGAACAGCGTCGTGCCCACACCGGAGACCGGCGCCCCATCGCCGTTGACCGCAACCGGTGTGCTGCCGGAGGCATCGATGCTGAACACGTCGTAATCAGGCAGGGTGAAGTTGATCTGTTCGGTGACATCCCGGCCGACGGAGTCTGTCCAGCGGCCAGCCTCAAATTTTACGATTTTGCCGCGGTGTGGCTGCTCTTCACCGTAAATGTTTTCTTCCGGGTATTCTCGGGTCGCACCTTCGTGGATGGTGGTGGTCTGATTGCCGGAGTGGAAGGTGGCTACGTAGACAGTGTTGCCATCCGGGGTAACGGCCAGTGCACGCGGACTGTCGGCGAAGAAGGTCAGAATCTCCTGTGGCGCTGTGGTGGTGCTGTTGCCGGTCAGGGCGCTGTTAAATACCCAGACATCGGCGCGGCCAACCGAAGGTGTGCTCAGCTGTGGATCTACGGGACTGTTCTGGCCGCGGTGCGCGGTGGTGATAAAGGCTTTGTCCCGGTCTGGTCCGGCGAAGACGATGTCGCGCGGTTCGTCACCGACCAGCAGGGTCTTTTCCACCCGCATCTGTTGCGGGTTAACCACGCTGACGCTGTCCGACAGAAAATTCACGATCCAGAGGTTGCCGTCCGGTGCTTCGGCGATGGCCACCGGACGCATCCCCACGGCGACTTCGCCACGGTGACTCAGACCGGTGTCGGTAATGCTGAAGATTTCCAGCCGGTCATCCGGGGTGTTGAGAACGTACAGGGTCTGGCCATTGGCACTCATCACCATAGGGCGGACGGGGACGGTCTCAAACAGGGTGTAATTGGCCTTGCGGGCAAAGGAATCCGGCATGCCATCCGGCAGATCATAGGCGGCGTGGGCCTGCATGATCATGCCAGGCATCAGCAGGACGAGCAGCAGAGCCAGCAGGCTGGCCCGTATTCTTGTTATTGTGGTCATGAGTTCACTCCGTGACTTCCTTCTGTGGGAAAGGTCTGGACCCGGTCTGGCGGTAATCCATAGTGCTATAAAGCCCTGAATCAGGAGTGCTCAACAGTGCCCTTTGTCACTGTTTGCCGGGCTCAGGGACAGGAATCCTGCCGCTGGCCCGGATTGAGGTACAGGCTGGTCAGAACAGCCCCAGCTCTTTCAGACGCACAATGGCTTCGGCGCGGTTGCGCACGCCGAGTTTGCTGAACAGGTTGGAGGTGTAGTTCTTCACGGTCCCCGGGCTGAGGTTCTGCAGACGGGCGATTTCTTTGTTCGTACGTCCTTCCGCCAGTGCCCGGGCGATCAGGTTTTCGCGTGGCGTCATATGTTCCGTATGCGGCAGGTCGGCCGTATTGAGCAGATTTGCTCCGGCTGCCACCCGGGAGATGGCGTCGACCAGCTCTTCAAGTGCGATGTTTTTCAGCAGCAGGCCTTTAGCCCCAAGCTCAGCGCCCTGTTGTCGCAGATAGGCATCATCAAAGGTGGTGAGGAAGATCACGGGTATACGGTAGTTGGCCTGTATCTCCCGCAGGGCATCCATGCCTTTCATGCCGGGCATGTGGATGTCCAGCAGAATGACATCCGGACGCAGACCCGCTGCGAGCTGTTCCAGACAGGCCTCACCACTGTCGGCCCGGCCAACCACTTCAATCTGCTCCGACAGTTCCAGCAGGGTGGCAATGCCCTGCAGTACGATGTTCTGATCGTCCGTGAGCATGACGCGGATCATATGAGTTCTCTCCTGTGAATTCTCAGGGTAACGGCGACGCCGCCACCGTCCAGTGCTTCGGCTGCTGCGCTGCCACCAATACGTGCCATGCGTTCCTGCATTCCACGCAGGCCGTTACCCGGGCGCAGCAGGGCGACGGAATCACCAAAGTCGCGGATGCGGATGGTGAGATCATCACCATCGTTACGGATACGTATGTCTGCACGCCGCGCGTTGCTGTGCTTGAGTATGTTGGTGAGGGATTCCTGAATACAGCACAGCAACTGACTGGCGATCACGGCATCTTTGATGCGCAGGTCCGGTGTGCTGTCGACGCGGATGTCCACCCCCGGGACCTTGTCGATCATCTCCAGCAGGTGATCGTAGAAATGACCGCTGGTCTGTTGCTTCAGTTCGCCAACCACTTCGCTGAGAGTCGAAAACAGCCGTTGGCATGAGTCCGAAACGGCCTGCAGATGTTCTGGCTGATCATCCGGCAATTTGCGCCCGAGAATCTGCAGGTGTGCATTCATGGCCGCCAGCTCATGCCCCATTTTGTCGTGCAGGTCCTGGCGGATTTTACGCCGTTCTTCCAGTCGGGTGCTTTCTTCCAGCCGGGCCTGAGTCAGCGTCAGTTCGGCGGTCAGCGATTTCAGCTTCTGGCCTTCCAGTAATTCACTCAATACCCCCATGCCCATGGCCCAGAGCACGATCTGTTGAGTGGCTATGTAGGCGCCGATAAACAGGTTCGTCTGATGTGGGATCAGCAAGGCGTACATCATAGAACCACCGGCCATCAGGCTGATGGCGACCACCGGGGTAAAGCGGATGGCGTGGATGGAATGGATCACGATCAGAAATGACAGCAACATGCTGTCAGCGATGTCCGGTTGCAACCGGTACTGAATCCACATAGTGCTGCCGTAGGCGCTGAGCAGACAGAACCAGCACACCAGATCGGTGTTACTGACGTTCCATTTCATGCGGTGGCGGATCAGCCCCTGCAGCTGATAGCCGGTATTGAGCAGAAAGCACACGCCATTGAACAGGCCCGCCATGATCAGCATAACGCCGTCGGCCGTCTGAATATCCACAGCAAGAACAATCCGGCTGAAGGCGATCAGCCAGGCGAGGACGCCGAGCATGCTGATCAGGATGACTCGCCAGATCAGAGGAATTTTTGCGACAAACATAAGGGCCCAGTTTTTCGTTTCAGTGTCCTTGTGGCGGCGCACTTTGGCAAGTGACCTTTGTCATGGGTGGCGCAGCTGCCTGCCACCGTTGTGTTAAGGTGGGATCTTTCATCAGTTGCAGAAACGGAGACCGAGTGACCGCCATTCTCAGCCTGCTGGTGTCATCGCTCAGCTGGAGTCTGTTTGATCTGGCGCGCAAGCGTCTGACAACGTCATGGCAGCCTCTGCCACTGGCGTTTGCGCTCAATCTGGGTGTTTTACCTCTGTACCTGGTGTTGTGGTGGGGAACGGGAGGCGGGCTTGCCCGGCCCGGTTACTGGCTGCCGGGTCTGTTGTCCGTTGTGCTGGCGTCCGTTGCGGCTGTGGCTTTTATGGCCGCGCTGAAAGCGGGAGAGTTGTCGCGGCTGATCCCGGTGCTGGCGGTTACACCGGTGATATCGGCGCTGGCGGGCTGGTACTGGCTCGGGGAATCTCTGTCGGGGCTGCAGTGGCTGGCGATGCTGGTGACTGTGGTGGCCATCAGTGGTATTCAGGGAGGGCTGAGAGGCTGCGGCGGGCGGCCTTTTCTGCTGATGCTGCTGGTTGCCGTGTGTTTTGGGCTGGTTGTCGTCACCGATAAACTGGCCCTGCAGCACGGGCCCCTGTTCTGGCATGGGCTGGTGCAGTCGCTGGGTATTTCACTGGTTCTGGGGGCCGTCATGCTGCTGCGTCGTGAGCCGGTGAACCACAGGGAACTGAGCGCCCTGATTCCGGCTCTGATGGTATTCGCGCTGGCCGTCCTCGGACAATGGCACGCACTGCTGAGTCTTGAGGCCGGAGTGGTCGAGCTGGTGAAGCGCAGCACAGGTATCATTGGTGCGCTGATGCTGGGCCGTCTGCTGTTTGCGGAACAGGTTCGCCCGGCACAGGTTCTCTGGTCTATCCTCACCATAGGGATGATCACACTCATGTTGTGGCCGGGTGCTGCCGGACACTGAACCCGGACCGCGATAAACAGGATGTTTATATGACACAACAGGTTCTGATTGCCGTTGCCGACGGCTCTGAGGAAATAGAAACCGTTACGGTGGCCGATGTGCTGCGTCGCGGCGGACTGGAAGTCACACTGGCTTCGGTGATGCCTGAACGTATGGTGATGGCCTCGCGAGGGGTCTGGCTGGTAGCTGACAGTCTGATCTCAGAAACCCAGGGAAAGGAGTGGGGCGCCATTGTGCTTCCTGGCGGCATGCCGGGTGCGTCCAATCTTGCAGGCTCGCTGGTGTTGCAGTCTTTACTGCAGCGTCAGGCCCGGCAGCAGAAGGTGCTGGCTGCCATCTGTGCGGCCCCGGCCGTGGTGCTGGGGGAGGGCGGGTTGCTGGCTGGCCGTCGTGCGACCTGTTATCCGGCCTTCCGCGATGAGTTGGAAGCCCGTGCCGTGCGTTATGAAAATGCGCCGGTGGTGACAGACGGGCATTTCATTACCAGTCAGGGTCCGGCCACGGCTATGGCCTTTGCGCTGGAAATACTGAAGTCACTGAAAGGCGAAGAGGCCGTTCAACAGGTTGCGGAAGGCTTGTTGTACTGCTGAGATAGCCGGACATCCACGCTCAGACCTCCGGCCCATGACTCAACGCCCAGCGACTTACAACCCCATGCAGTTGGCGTAGTAAGTGGTGGTGGCTGGCCAGTCGGAGAACACGCCGATGACGCCGACATCCTGCGCCAGCACATCCAGTACGACCAGTGCGTCGCCATCGTTATTGATCACATTCTCGCCGCCGTCACTGCCGTTCAGGGTCTGGTAATACCAGCCGCCGCCACTGGCCAGCGGGCCGGAGCGCTCGAGCGTCCAGGCGATCAGGTCAAAGCCGACGGCTCTGGCGTTCAGGGCGTACTGAGAGGGGACGATTCTGCCTTCGGCATTCACATCCAGCAGCATCCACATGGCCGGTGCCAGTACCCGTACTCCGGCGTCGTACCAGGTCTGCATCTCGGCCTGAGTGGCGTCCGCGTTGTCCTGTACCAGATAAGCACCCTGTACACCAAATTCCGTGTTGTTGACCCAGTAGACGATGTCATCGTAACTGAACGACTGCGGCCAGACCTTCTCCGGCGCTACTCCGGCGGCAATGTAGTCATCGATCATCTGCTGAGCGTACATGGTCTGGGTGTAGTCACCCTGATACGGCATAGGGACTGACGGTGATTTCAGTTCAGGGGTGAACTTCACACCTAGCTGCAGGAAGAGCTCAATACTTTCCTGATGCGTCATCAGGGTACCGCGGCTGGCGTAGAGGTCGGTACGCCAGTCCGGCGTGGCATTCATGTACTCATCGATGCTGGTGGCAGAGGTATTGGCCGCATCCATTTTGCCCTGCAGGGTTTTGAATTCCGCCACGGTAATGTCGCTGGTGCAGCACTGGATAGAGGCAGCGTTGGTCAGATTACCCTGAGCATCAAACTCCGGCGCTACGCTGCATTTCTGCGCCAGGCTGGTTTCGAGAATGTTGGTGGTGGTGTGCAGGTCACACTGAGAATGGCGGCAGACCAGCGCGCGGTCTTTGGTGAAGGTGACATCGCATTCCACGATACCGGCACCCATGCGGGCTGCGGCTTCGTAAGATTCACGTGTGTGTTCCGGGAACATCAGCGCCGCACCGCGGTGGCCGATGGAGAAGTCGCTGCTGAAGAAGGGGCCATTGGCACAGGAGGCCAGTTTGTCTTTCAGCGGGCTTTCGTCCATGTCCTGCACCAGAAAATACGGGCGCGGGCCGAGCTGGGTCTGAGTCAGTTTGCCGGGCAGGTGCAGTGCATCGCGCAGGCGGTGCTGGTTGTCGGGTGTGGCCTGGCTGGCACAACCTGCAGCCAGCAGCAGTGACGCCAGGCTCCAGGTCGACAGGGATTTGAGCAGTGATTTCACAATTAACCTCCTTATCCGGTACTGGGTTATAAGGAGGTTCACTTTAGGAGGGGGAGGTTGCAGTTTCGCAACCTTTGTATGACGGTCTTGTGTCATGGTTTTCTGGTTGTTCTGGTCCGTTCATACATCCCGCTGTCTGTCGCCATACTGCTCGCTGACCCAGTCCGGGTGTTTCCACAGAATACGCGGATCGCGGTAGGTTCTGAGATCACGGAACATATTCTGCCAGTCGTACACCTGGGCGTGCCACGGGTTATTGGGGCGGGTGGGCATCCGTTTAACGCCATAGACAATCTCACCGGCGCTGTCTTCCGGCTGAAACGTGCCGAAAAGCTTGTCCCAGATAATCAGAATGCCGCCGAAGTTCTTATCAATCTGAGCCGGGTTGCTGCCGTGGTGCACGCGGTGGTGTGACGGTGTGTTGAAGATTTTTTCGGCCCAGCCGAGGGTGCGTACCTGCTCGGTATGCAGGAAGAACTGATAGACCAGATTGGCTTCGATAGCGATCAGGGTCCAGGTCTTATCAAAGCCGACGATGGCCGCGGGTATCCACCACAGAATCCAGGTGCCGGAGAAGGCGTAGGTAAAGTTCTGGCGCAGGGCGGTCGACAGATTCATGTGCTCGGAGCTGTGATGGGTGACGTGGGCATTCCAGAACCAGCGGATCTTATGCATCAGCACATGTGCGGTATACATGCAGAGATCAACAAAGAGCACCAGTGCCAATACGCTGACAACACTGAGTTCCGGGTGCCACTGCAGACCATACTGATACACCCAGTCGTAGAACAGCTGGATGTACAGGGCGACGGCGAGACCGTCGACAATCTTGTAGGAAGCGCCGGTGGCGATGTTGGTGAAGGTCTCGGGGAAGTGGTAGAGACCCTGAATGCCGCGGCGCCGGGCCCACAGGCTCTCGAACACCATGGCACCAATAAATACACCGGCAAACAGACCGATAAACAGCAGGGCGCGGATAAGGTCTTCCATCTGAGATTCCTGAACAGGGTGAACAGACCTGCACAATAGCGTGCAGTGGGTATTCTATATTGATACTTTCCGCCACTTTTTTGATAATTCCGGACAAATGATCGTAATGACTCTTGCCCGATATGATCTTTCAGGAAAAAAGTGACCGTCTCTCCGGGTTGTCTGTTGCGGGGGATCTGACGTCCCTGCTGGAGGACTATCTCAAGACCCGGGGGATACGTCTCCCGGCTCTGCAGGGACGGCAGAAACATCAGCGTCTGACTTATGCTCTGTGGTGGTCGCTGCTGGATGACGCGCAGGCCCGTCTGCCGGATGTGGATCTGGGTCCGGAGCTGGCACGCCGGGTCGCACCTGTTCATCTGGGCGTGATCGGCTATCTGGCAGAATCCTGCGGCACGGTACTGGAGGCCTTTCATCATTTTGAGCGCTTTCAGCGTCTGTTGTACGAAGGACCCAGGGCGCGGCTGGAAGTCCGTGATGGTCTGGCGGGTCTGGTCTGGGATGCGGGGTTCGGCGCTTCTTCGCGGCTTTCTGATCAGGTCATTCTTGGCGGGCTTCTGACCTTTCTGCGGCGCATGACCGGGCGCGACGACCTGATGCTGAGCAGAACGGATGTCATCTGGAATGACTGGCCCGGCGGCCGCGGTTTTCTGGCTCATACCGGCGGAGAGATGCGCTTTGATGCCAGCGCCAATGCCGTGTGGTTCGATGCGCGGTATCTGATCCTGCCTCTGATTCAGCACAATAGTCAGGCGCTGACGTCATTGCGCTCGGTTGCGGATGAGGCGTTGTCCGGCCTGCCGCTCAGTGCTGTGCTGACCGCTGAAGTGCAACGCCTGCTTATTGAGCTGTTGCCGCTTGGCGGCGCCTCACAGGCGCAGGTGGCCAGCCGTCTGGCTATGTCGGAACGTACCCTGCTGAGGAGGCTGCGTGCCGAAGGCACAGGCTTCCGTGATCTGCTCAACCGGGTGCGAACGGAAACCGCCTGCCGTTATCTGAGCGGCTCACCTCTCACGCTGAGTGAAATTGCTCTGTTACTGGGGTATTCCGAACAGGCTGCGTTTAACCGTGCCTTCCGTAAAGCCACCGGCAAAACTCCGGGGCAGTGGCGCAGCTGACCGTCGCAGCTGTTTACAGGGTATTTTCCGGCCTGTAGAGTAACGCCTCTTTTTTATTTCCGATTTACCGACACACTCATGTGGCCTGTCGTAGGGGCCACCACTGATAAGGACCTGCTATGCCTGTTATTACCCTTCCTGATGGTTCCAAACGCGAATTTGATCACCCCGTCACCCTGATGCAGGTGGCCGAAGATATTGGCCCCGGTCTGGCAAAAGCCACCGTGTGCGGCCGTATCAACGGTCAGCTGGTGGACGCCTGTGAACTGATCACTGACGACGCGGACATCACTCTGATCACCGGCCGTGATCAGGAAGGTCTGGAAGTTATCCGTCACTCGTTTGCACACCTCGTGGGCCACGCCGTCAAGCAGCTGTATCCAACCGCCAAAATGGCCATCGGCCCGGTGATTGAGGACGGCTTTTATTATGATATTGAGTACGAGCGTCCGTTCACGCCGGAAGATCTGCAGACCATCGAAAAACGTGTGCAGGAGCTGATCAAAAAAGATTATGACGTCATCAAAAAGATGACGCCGATCGATGAAGCCCGCCGCGTGTTTGTTGACCGTCACGAAGACTACAAGGTTGAGCTGATCGACGATCTGATTGAGAAGGGCGAGACTGCGGTTGGTCTGTACCATCACGAAGAATACATCGACATGTGTCGTGGCCCGCACGTGCCGAACACCCGCGTGATGCGCGTGTTCAAACTGCAGCGCGTGTCCGGTGCTTACTGGCGCGGTGATGCCAAGAACGCTCAGCTGCAGCGCATCTATGGTACCGCCTGGAACGATAAGAAAGACCTGAAGGCCTACATTACCCGTATTGAAGAAGCTGAAAAACGCGATCACCGTAAACTGGCCAAGCAGCTGGACCTGTTCCACCTGCAGGAAGAAGCGCCGGGCATGGTGTTCTGGCATCCGAACGGCTGGACCATGTGGCAGGTGCTGGAACAGTACATGCGTAAAGTGCAGCAGGACGCGGGTTATAAAGAAATCAAAACCCCGCAGGTGGTGGATCGCGCCCTCTGGGAGAAATCCGGTCACTGGGAACACTATTCCGACGCCATGTTTGTGACTGAGTCGGAAAAGCGCACCTACGCGGTGAAGCCGATGAACTGCCCGTGTCACATTCAGGTGTTCAATCAGGGGCTGAAGAGCTATCGCGAGCTGCCGCTGCGTCTGGCTGAATTCGGTTCCTGTCACCGTAACGAGCCATCCGGTGCGCTGCACGGCATCATGCGCGTGCGTGGCTTTACTCAGGATGACGCGCACATCTTCTGTTCGCGCAGCCAGATCCGTCGTGAAGCGGCTGATTTCATCAAGCTGACGCTGGATGTCTACCGCGACTTCGGTTTTGACGATGTGGAAATGAAGCTGTCGACCCGTCCCGAAGGCCGTATCGGTGACGACGCTCTGTGGGATGAAGCCGAAGCCGCACTGGAAGACGCTCTGAACGAAGCCGGTCTGAAGTGGGAGCTGCAGCCGGGTGAAGGTGCCTTCTACGGCCCTAAGATCGAATTCTCACTGCGCGACTGCCTCAACCGTGTGTGGCAGTGCGGCACTATCCAGCTCGACTTCATGCTGCCGGAGCGTCTTGGTGCCCAGTTTGTTGATGAAGACGGCGAACGTAAAACGCCGGTGATGCTGCATCGTGCTATCCTTGGTTCCTTCGAGCGTTTTGTCGGTATTCTGATCGAACATTACGCGGGAGCCATGCCGCCTTGGCTGGCTCCGCAGCAGGTCTCTGTACTGAATATCACCGATAATCAGGCAGAATACTGCGAAAACCTGGCTAAAAAGCTGAAATCACTGGGTTTTCGGGCCGAAGCGGACTTGAGAAACGAGAAGATCGGCTTTAAAATCCGCGAGCACACAATTAACCGGGTTCCTTACCTGCTGGTGGTAGGGGATAAAGAGAAAGAAACCGGCTCCGTCGCTGTCCGTACCCGTAAAGGGGATGATCTGGGTACCCTGTCCCTGGAAGACTTTATCAGCATACTCGAAGAGAGTATTGCACAGCGCGGCCGTTTTCAGATGGAGAAGTGAGTATCAGAAAAGATAGCAGAAGAGGCGGCCGTGAAGAGAGAGCTGCGATAAACGACAACATTCGTGCAAACGAGGTTCGTTTAATTGGTGCTGATGGCGAGATGGTTGGCGTTGTCAGTATCGAACAGGCACTTGAGGCGGCAGAAGAAGCCGAACTGGATCTGGTACAGATCTCCGATGGTGACCCCATCGTCTGTAAGATCATGGATTTCGGTAAAAAGCTTTACGAAGAGAAAAAGCAGAAAGCCGAAGCCAAAAAGAAACAGCATCAGGTCCAGATTAAGGAAATCAAATTCCGTCCGGGCACTGAAGAAGGTGACTATCAGATTAAACTTCGTAATCTGAAACGTTTCCTGGAAGGCGGCGACAAGGCGAAAGTTTCGCTGCGTTTCCGTGGCCGTGAGATGGCCCACCAGAACATTGGTATGGAGCTGATGAAGCGCGTTGAGGCTGATCTGGCTGAACTGGGCAACGTCGAGCAACATCCCAAGATGGAAGGGCGTCAGATGGTCATGGTCATCGCCCCGATTAAAAAGAAGTAGTCTGGTTCCTAAACGGATAACGGAACCCCGGCCTCTGCCGGGGTTTGTTGTTCTGCCAGACACTCAGACAGCCTGAAACCAAGGTGTATCAGACTGTCTGCAAAGCGGCAGGAATTGTACAGGCCCTTAGTTTCTGTACGTTCCATAACTCTGGAGAAAGAAGATGCCTAAGATCAAAACTAAGAGCGGCGCTGCCAAGCGCTTCAAGAAAACTGCGAATGGTTTCAAACACCGTAAAGCTTTCCGCAGCCATATCCTGACCAAGAAGAGCACCAAGCGTAAGCGTCATCTTCGTGGTATGACCCAGCTGAACGCAGCAGACAAGAAACTTGTTCTGCGCATGCTGCCAAACCTTTAATTTCGGATCAGGAGAATAAACTATGGCTCGTGTTAAGCGTGGTGTGATCGCCCGTCGTCGTCACAAAAAGATTATGAAGCAGGCTAAAGGTTACTATGGAGCGCGTAGCCGCGTATTCCGTGTTGCCAAACAGGCTGTTATCAAAGCTGGTCAGTATGCTTACCGTGACCGTCGTCAGCGTAAGCGTCAGTTCCGTCAGCTGTGGATTGCGCGTATCAACGCCGGTGCCCGTCTGAACGGTCTGTCTTACAGCAAATTCATCAATGGCCTGAAAAAAGCCACTGTTGAAATTGACCGTAAAGTGCTGGCTGATCTGGCTGTGAATGAAAAAGCAGCGTTTGCGGCTCTGGTAGAAAAAGCCAAGTCCAGCCTGTAATACGTCCGGGTTACCGGAACGGCTGAGGTCACAGACCTCAGCTGACCAAGTAGGGGAGTGGCTTTCACTGAAAGACCTCCCCTATTTTTTTGCATAAAAACCGAATTTTTTCTGTATCCGCTCAGCGTGAAACCGGATGCAGAACCCAACTCCGGACCAAACTGATGGAAAATCTTGAAGTCCTGACCCAACAGGCGCTGGACGCCGTGGCTGCAGCCAGCGATGCTGCGGCACTTGATCAGGTGCGCGTACAGTATCTGGGCAAAAAGGGTGAAATCTCTGCCCTGATGAAAAACCTTGGCAACGTTGCCCCGGAAGACCGCCCGAAAATCGGCGCGGTGATCAACGAAGCCCGCGACAAAGTCCAGACCGCTCTGAATGAGCGCAAAACCGCACTGGACTCTGCAGCGCTGAGCGCCAAGCTGGCAGCTGAAACCATCGACGTGACCCTGCCGGGCCGTGGCGTGGAGCAGGGTGGTCTGCATCCGGTCACGCGCATGCTGGAGCGGATTGAAGACTTCTTCACCAAAGCCGGTTATCAGGTGGCGGAAGGTCCGGAAATTGAAGACGACTTCCATAACTTCGAAGCCCTGAATATTCCGTCGCATCACCCGGCGCGGGCGATGCACGATACCTTCTATTTTGACGCCACCACACTGCTGCGCACACACACATCGCCGGTGCAGGTGCGCACTATGGAAGCCCAGCAGCCACCGATCCGCATCATCTGCCCGGGTCGTGTGTACCGTAACGATTACGATCAGACGCACTCACCTATGTTCCACCAGATGGAAGGCCTGGTGGTTGATAAAGGCATCAGCTTCGCTGACCTCAAAGGCACGCTTGAAGAGTTCGTCAGTGTGCTGTTTGAAAAAGAAACCAAGGTGCGTCTGCGCCCGTCGTATTTTCCCTTTACTGAGCCGTCGGCAGAGATCGATATTGAGTGGGTGGTTGAGACCGCAGAAGGTACCAAACGTGGCTGGCTGGAAATCGGCGGTTGCGGCATGGTGCACCCGGAGGTCTTCCGCCATGTCGGAATCGACCCTGAGGTGTATACAGGATTTGCCTTCGGTATGGGCATCGAGCGTATGGCCATGTTGCGTTACGGCGTGAATGACCTGCGTCTCTTCTTTGAAAACGATCTGCGCTTCCTTGAGCAGTTCCATTAATACCGACGAATAGGAATACGAAATGAAATTCAGCGAACAGTGGTTGCGCGAATGGATACAGCCTGACGCCGGTACCCAGGAACTGGTGGATCAGTACACCCTGGCCGGCCTGGAAGTGGACGGTGTCGAAGCCGTGGCCGGTGAGTTCTCCGGCGTGGTGGTGGGTCATGTCATCAGCCGTGAACAGCATCCGGATGCCGATAAACTGAGCCTGTGTCAGGTGACTGATGGCACCGAGACCTTCCAGATTGTCTGTGGCGCCCCGAATGTGCGTGCGGGTATCAAAGTGCCGATGGCAAAAATCGGTGCCGTTCTCCCGGGCGATTTTAAAATCAAGAAAGCCAAACTGCGCGGTGTGGAATCCAACGGCATGCTCTGTGCTGAGGCCGAGTTGGGTCTGTCTGACGCCAGCGATGGTCTGATGGAGCTGCCGGAGTCTGCCACTGTCGGTATGGATTTCCGTGAGTACCTCAACCTGAACGACAGCATCATCGATATCGATCTGACGCCGAACCGTGCCGACTGTCTGAGCATTGCCGGTCTGGCCCGTGAAGCGGGTGTGCTGTTCCGTGTTGCGGTTAATGGCCCGGAAGTACCCGCCGTTGCGCCTGTGATATCCGATCATGTGGAAGTCGAAGTGACGGCGCCGAAGGCCTGTCCGCGTTTCCTTACCCGTGTGATCCGCAACGTCCGTGTCGGTGCTGAAACTCCGCTGTGGATGGTCGAGAAGCTGCGTCGCAGTGGCATCCGTTCCATCGACCCTGTGGTCGACATTACCAACTTTGTGATGCTCGAACAGGGCCAGCCACTGCACGCTTACGACATGAGCCGCATTCAGGGTGGTATCCGTGTCCGTATGGCCGAAGCCGGTGAAAAACTGACTTTGCTCGACGGTCAGGAAGTGACTCTGACGCCGGATACCCTGGTGATTGCCGACCACGTACGTCCGCTGGGCATTGCCGGCGTGATGGGCGGTGAAGATTCCGGTGTCAGCCCGGATGCCCGTGATCTGGTGCTGGAAGCGGCCTTCTTCAGTCCGATTGCTCTGGCTGGTAAGGCCCGTGAGTACGGCCTGCACACCGATGCTTCGCACCGCTTTGAACGCGGCGTGGATTACAACCTGCCGCGTACTGCCATTGAGCGTGCGACTCAGCTGATTCTGGATATCTGTGGCGGTGAAGCCGCTCCGGTGATTGAAGTCGTCAGTGAAGGTGATCTGCCGGAGACTAAGACCATCACCCTGCGCCGTGAGCGTCTGGCGCAGATTTTAAGTCTGGAACTGCCGGATGGCGAAGTGGAAGACATTCTGCGTCGTCTGGGTATGGAAGTGACCGCGCTGGAGCACGGCTGGCAGGTGGAATCACCGAGCTACCGTTTTGATATGGCCATCGAAGCTGACCTGATCGAGGAAGTTGCCCGCATTTACGGCTACAACCGCCTGCCGGTGCGCACTCCCTCTGCGGCTGTCCCTCTGGCCTCAGTGCCGGAAGCCCGCCTTGGTCTGCGCGATCTGCGCCGTCAGCTGATTGCCCGCGGTTATCAGGAAGTGGTGACCTACAGCTTTATCTCGAAAGCTCAGCAGCAGATTCTGGACCCGGACGTTGAGCCTATGGCGCTACTGAATCCGATCTCTGAAGATATGGCGGTGATGCGTACCAGTCTGTGGAGTGGTCTGATCGGCGCGGCCGGTTACAACCTCAAGCGTCAGCAGTCGCGCATCCGCCTGTTTGAAACCGGTCTGCGCTTTGTGCCGGGTAGCGATGGTCTGGCGCAGACACCGACACTGTCCATGCTGATCTGTGGTGCCCGTGATGAGCAGGCCTGGACCGCGGACAATAATACCGCCGTCGACTTCTTCGACCTGAAAGGGGATATCGAAGCCCTGTTTGCCCGCAGTGGTGAAGCCGCCGTATTCAGTTTCGCACCGGCTCAGCACCCGGCACTGCATCCCGGGCAGACTGCCCGTATCCTCAAGAATGGCGAAGCCATCGGCTGGATCGGTACCCTGCATCCGGAAACCCAGAAGAAACTTGGCGTGAAGCAGCCCCTGATTGTTGCCGAAATGGATCAGGATGCCGTACAACAACGCCAGGTTCCGGCCTATACTCCTATCTCCCGTTTCCCGGAAATGCGCCGAGATCTCGCACTGGTGGCGGAGTTGAATCTGCCTGTCGAGCAGCTGTTCAGCGCGATCCGTGAGGTGGCAGGAGAGTACCTGACACATCTCAACCTGTTTGACGTATATGTCGGCAAAGGTATTGATCCTGATAGAAAAAGTCTTGCCCTGGGCTTGACCTGGCAACATCCTTCGCGCACTCTAACTGACGACGAGGTGAATTTGTCTGTAGATCAGATACTTACTCACCTTAAGGATCGTTTTGGAGCAACGCTAAGGGGTTAATATGACCGCCCTGACCAAAGCTGAGCTGTCGGAGAAACTCTTCGAAGAGCTCGGCCTGAATAAGCGTGAGGCGAAGGATATGGTGGATATCTTCTTTGAAGAAATCCGCGACAGTCTCAGCCGTAACGAACAGGTAAAGTTATCGGGCTTCGGTAACTTTGATCTGCGTGACAAGCGCCAGCGTCCGGGCAGAAACCCAAAAACAGGGGAAGAAATTCCTATCTCTGCCCGGCGTGTAGTGACCTTTAAGCCGGGCCAGAAACTCAAAGTCCGGGTAGAGGCCTATGCTGGAAGCGAGCCACAATAACGAATTACCGCCAATTCCTGCAAAACGCTACTTCACGATTGGTGAAGTCAGTGAACTGTGTGATGTCAAACCGCATGTCCTGCGTTACTGGGAGCAGGAATTTCCTCAGCTGAGTCCCGTGAAGCGGGCAGGTAACCGCCGTTACTATCAGCGTCAGGACGTGATCCTCGTCCGTGAAATCCGCGCATTGCTGTATCACGATGGTTATACCATTGGGGGTGCCCGTCAGCGTCTGTCTGAAGAGGGCGATTCCAATGCGGTGGCGATGGATAAGGCTCTGATCAAGAACATGATCCGTGAGCTGAAAGATCTGGAAGAAATGCTGCGCCTTGAGTGAAGCAGCCTTCATACGGGCAAAAAAACTTCCAATTTTCATACGCTTAAGTATACTGGCCATCCCACGTTCTGTGGGTTTGTCGGGATGTAGCGCAGCCTGGTAGCGCACCTGTATGGGGTGCAGGTGGTCGGAGGTTCAAATCCTCTCATCCCGACCAATTTCCCCGTATCTCTCTTCCTTCCTTTTTATTATTCCGGTTTATTTCAGCAGCGGATGTCATTGCGGATTATCCCACTGAGGGTCGTGAGTGGCGTGGCAATTCTGTGCGGGTATGGAAAAAGGGAGCTTAAGCTCCCCGGAAGGGTGCTTACTTATCCAGAATTTCCTGAATCAGCTTGCGGGCATGAGCATCAGAGCGATAGCGGTCGACCGTGCTGCGGATGGATTGGCTGAGCAGGTTATCGGTTTCAACCGGGCCCTGCATTTCACACAGGCCGACGTAAATCAGGTTGATCAGAATCCGTGCTTCGCGGACCGAGACTTCAACCGGCGGTGCCTGCAGCATACGTTGGCCATTTTCCAGCATCTGGATGATACCGAACGACAACTGCTTACGCTGGCTGTTACCCAGGGCGTAATGAACGGCCCGTGTTGAGGCATCCGGTGGTACGTTTTTCAGCATACCCAGAATGATCTCGGTCATCAGCTGGGCGCAGCTGACCTTATCCGCAGCTGCTGAGGATGTGGTTCTGACAGCCGTTACGCCAGCTTGACGACGCCAGGTCTGCATGGCTTCCAGTGGGTCCGGTTCGAGCAGATCCGGGTTGGGAGCCATCATCAGGCGGATAATCTGACGGTAGAGCGGGGTGCGGTTTTTCTGGATAAAGGGAATGTGCTGACAGTCCGCCAGAAAACGGTTCAGCTCAAACCGTGAGCGCGCCGAGTAGTCGACTTCCCAGCGCCACATTACCTCCCACAGATCCTCGTCAGACAGATGACTGCAGAGAACGGTGTAAATGATTCGGCGTTTTATTTCAGGAGACAGTTCCATACAGGATCAGGACTCCTTGTGATAGGTGATGGTTTTCTGGAACTCGGGATAACCGATTTCACTGTGCTCGGTATAGTCCAGACCGACCTGCTCGTGTTGACGTGAAGAACGCAGCCCGACGGTCAGTTTGATCACATAGAACACCATATAGCTCAGCGGGAAGGCCCAGACGAAGGCACTGATGACACCCAGTGACTGCACGGCAAAGCGCTCCGGCGAGAACATGTCTCCGGCAAAGAAGAGTCCGGCTGCCAGGGTGCCCCAGATACCGGCGAAACCATGCACCGGCACGGCTGATACCACGTCATCCAGTCTCCAGCGTTCCATAACGGCCACGCCCATAACGGAAATGATGCCCGAAATAATTCCGGTGAGTACGGCAAACGGCGGCGTCATGGTGGCACAGCCTGCGGTGATACCCACCAGACCGGCAATACTGCCGTTGACGATGACGCTCAGAAGCACGGGCTTACCGCGCAGACGGCTGTAGAGCAGGGCACCCGCAGCTCCGGCCGAGGCGGACAGGTGCGTATTAAGAACGATCTTACCTATGTCAGTTGAGGCTTCCAGGGTACTGCCACCGTTGAAACCGAACCAGCCGAGCCAGAGAATGAAGCCGCCGAGGGCTACCAGGGTCAGACTGTGTCCGGGAATTTCCCGTGAGATACCTGTGCTGCTGAAACGTCCGGTGCGTGGGCCGACGACCATAACGCCCGCAAGTGCACACCAGGCACCAACCGAGTGCACAACGGTCGAGCCTGCAAAATCAATAAAGCCCATATCGGCCAGCCAACCGGAACCGCCATAGGTGCCGCCCCAGACCCAGCTGCCGAAAACCGGATAAACCACGGCGATAATCACACAGGCAGCGGCGAGATAAGAAGAATACTTGGTGCGTTCTGCCATAGCGCCTGAACAGATAGTGACCGCGGTTGCAGCAAACATCATCTGGAAGGCAAGAAAGGTATATTCCCAGCTGGTCACAGAACCCATGGCAAACGCGGAAGTACCGAACAGCCCGGTCGGGTTGTTACCGAACATCAGACCAAAGCCAAAGGCCCAGAAAAACAGGCTGCCGATACAGACGTCCATGTAGTTCTTCATCATCACGTTCACGGCGTTCTTGGCACGTGCCATACCACTTTCAAGCAGTGCGAAACCGGCCTGCATGAAGAACACCAGTGCGGTGGCGGTGATGACCCAAACGGTATCAACAACCACAGGCTCAGCGGATTCGGCCATGGCCGGAGTTGCCATAGTCAGTAACAGAGTGGCGGGCAGTAACGGGAATCTGGACATCTTTCACCTTCGCTTCAAAACAGCAAAGGGGGATTCAGCAGAATATATGCCAGATAAGACAGGTAGACGAAATAAGCCACTGCACCCGGAGAGTGCCTGTGCCCGGAGTTGGTGAGTGATAGTTAAATGATCAGAAAAGACGGCAAATATCTGAAAATTAAGGATAATTATGGTGCAGAGCCTGTCAGGCGTGCCCAAAAACGGGCACGGCTGCGCGAGAAATCACCACATCAGGTCATCAGGGATCTGATACGCTGCGTAAGGATCATCATCATCCAGCTGAGGTGCACTGTTTTCAGCCCGGGCAATGAAATGATCCGGACTGCGTTGCAGGATTTTTTCCGCAACCGGTACCGGGATCACGGCAAAACCATCGGGTGCCACTGTAACCGCCAGCTGACCACGGGAAAGGCGGTCATGCACCGCCTGATCCACGTAGATCTGCTTCACTTTGGAGCCCTGCACAAACTGATATTTGATGTCAGCCTGCTCTGAGCGGATGCGGTTCAGCTCGGTGATCTGACGGATCTGGGCTGCTACCGCCTTCTGCTGTGCCTGTTCGTCCCGCTGACGGTTAAGTTCTTTGTCATGCCGGGCTTTCTCTTTACGGGCCTGTTCGGCTTTCTCGCGGCTTTCATTCACCACGTCTTCCTTGCCGGTGCGCTGCAGGTGTTCCTGGCGCTTTTTCTCTTTGTTGGCTTTCTTGGCTTTCTGCTGATTTGCCAGGCCGGCGGCCAGCAGCTGTTCCTGCAGTGACTTGGCCATATTCAGAGTCCTTTGTTCTGCGGTGGCCAGACGGCATCCGGCAGCAGACCGCTCAGTTCGGTGATGGTGCTGTCACGGTCCGCTTCGTTATCGGCCACCAGAGTGACATGACCCAGTTTCCGTGCCGGACGGGCTTCTTTGCCATACGAATGGCGATGTGCATTGTGAATGGCTTCGGCTGCTTCAGCCGGACCTTCATCACCGATCACGTTGAGCATGGCAACCGCAGCATAATTTGGCTGAGTATTGGCCACGGCGCGTCCACTGATGGCCAGCATATGGTTACGGAACTGGCTGGTTGCAGCCCCCTCAATAGACCAGTGTCCTGAGTTGTGCACGCGCGGAGCCACTTCGTTAGCCACCAGGCCATCACTGGTTTCAAACAGTTCCAGAGTGATGGTACCTGTGTAACCGAGGCTTTCCGCCAGCTGGCGGATATAGCGTTCTGCCAGTGCGGCTTTTTCTGCACTCAGGGCCGGAGCCGGGAACAGGCTGTAGCGCAGAATGCCTTCATAATGCACGTTCTCGGTCATCGGCCAGACGACCATCTGACCGTTGACCGCGCGGCAGGCAATGACGGAGGTTTCACGCAGGAAAGGCACAAAGGCTTCAGCAATCAGCTCACGTTTACCAATGGCTTCCCACGCGGGGATTGCATCGTCCGGAGTGCGCAGCACGTACTGGCCTTTGCCATCGTAGCCTTCGGTGGTGGTTTTCATGACGATGGGCAGTCCCAGCGTGTTGATCGCAGTGTGCACATCATCCAGTGAATTGACCGCACAGAAGTCTGCCGTAGCGATACCGGCATCACGCAGAGCCTGTTTCTCCAGAAGACGGTTCTGGAAGATTTTCAGGGCATTCAGACCCGGCCGCAGTTTGGCAGCATGGGGCTCCAGCTGTTCAACGATGTCGGCGGCGATATTTTCCGTCTCGTAGGTGACGATATCGACCCGGGCAATAAAGGTTTCCAGCGCTGATGGAGAATGGGCCCGCAGGTCGTACATGCTGACCGAAATATCACGCAGGTCATTGATGCTGTACTCCAGCATCTGCCCCAGCTGACCGTTACCTAAAATACCAATTCTGATCATGGAAGCTCCGCGGTTCAGTCGTCGTCACGAGGATCGGAATGGGCCAGTACTGTATCACGCTGGGTGGCACGGAAACTGTCGATACGGGCCATCAGTGCGTCATCGGCAGTGGCGAGAATCTGCGCGGCAAGTAAACCTGCATTGCGGGCACCGGCATCACCGATCGCCAGGGTACCAACGGCGACACCGCCTGGCATCTGTACGATGGACAACAGAGAGTCGAGGCCATTCAGAGCACGGGACTTCACCGGTACACCCAGTACCGGAAGAGACGTTTGCGAGGCGCACATGCCAGGCAGGTGAGCGGCGCCACCGGCTCCGGCAATGATGACCTTCAGGCCGCGCGACTGAGCGCTTTTGGCGTAGTCAAACAGCAGGTCCGGCGTGCGGTGAGCAGACACCACCTTCACTTCATAGGCAACGCCCAGATCATCCAGCATGGTGGCAGCATGCTGCATGGTGGGCCAGTCACTTTTTGAGCCCATGATAATACCGACGGGTACGGTCATCAGAATGTCCTGTATCACAGTGAATTCAGGCAGCCGCCACGCACCGTACGGGTGGCAGCCACGGAAAGAGGCGGGATTCTACCACATGACACCCTCCGGATACTAAGTGCGGGAGTGCTGGCGGCGCATGTTGCGGACATAAAAAAGGCCGCTCAAGGAGCGGCCTGAAAAGAAATGTGACTGATCAGAATGGGTATTCGCCGTGATCAATCTTTTCCTGAATTTCAGGGGTCAGGCGGGTGTAGGTGTCTGTCTTCGGCAACAGCACATACACCGGGTTGTCCTGCTCTTCCAGATCATAAGCCTGGTCTTTCAGTTTGCTCTTCTGGTATTTGAAGGTGCCGGTCTGCTGCACCTGATCGTCAATACGCAGGAAAAGAGGCACGGCATACGCGGGCAGGCGTTCGCGGATGGCGGTCAGGAAGTTCTCGAAATTGAACTTCTCGTGGTCGGTATCCAGATTCAGCTGAGCCATACCACAACGGCCAACGGTCTGCGGGATTTCCACGCCGTACACGATGCTCTCAACCACGCCAGGGTAGCTGTTCAGAGCGTTTTCCACTTCGGTGGTAGAGACGTTTTCAGATTTCCAGCGGAAGGTATCACCGGTACGGTCGACAAACTGAGCGTGACGCATGCCGATATCACGGATGAGGTCGCCGGTATTGAAGTATTTGTCGCCTTCTTCAAAGACATTTTCAAGAATAACGCTCTTGGTTTTTTCTTTGTCGGTATAACCATCAAACGGTGTTTTCGGGGTGATTTTACCGATCAGCAGACCGGCTTCGCCACGCTTCACTTTGATCATACGGCCGTTGTCGTCACGCACCGGTGCATCTGCTTCACGGTCGTATTTCACCACTGCGTAATCCATTGGCGAGAAGCCCATGGTACGGTCAAAACCAAAGGTGTTGGTGAAGCCGACATTGCCTTCTGAGGAGGCATAGAATTCGTAGATATCATCAATGATGAAACGGTCTTTGAATTCATCCCAGATTGCCGGGCGCATGCCGTTACCGACCATCTTGCGGATCTTATGCGTTTTGTCGGTGACTTTTTCCGGCTGTGCCAGCAGGTAACGGCACAGCTCGCCGACGTAACCAAAACAGGTGGCGTCGTAGCGGATGGCGGTATCCCAGAAGCGTGAAGCACTGAATTTACCACCGACAATCACGGCACCGGCACCGGCCAGGACAGAGCCCCAGCACACTGCCAGAGCGGTGGAATGATAGAAGGGCAGACACACCAGCATGCGGTCGTTCTTGTTCAGGTGCATGGTCGAATGACCGAAACCACCGACCGCTTTCATCGTGCGGTTGTGGTTGAAGTCCACGGCTTTCGGCAGACCTGTGGTGCCTGAGGTGTAGATGTAGAAGGCGGAGTCGTGGATGAATATCTTGTTCACGGTGTCCGGTGTCTCATTGGACATTTCCGTGATCTGCGGCGCCAGGTTGATGAAACCTTCAGGTGCTTTACCCGGGTTGGACAGGGTGTTGCCGCTGTTCAGCCAGTAGGCGTCTTTGCGCTCGATCTGCAGTTCTTCTTTGACTTCGTCATAGGCTTCGTACAGATGACCGGCAACGATGGCAACTTTTGCCTTGGCCAGATTGATACTGTGTACCAGAACATTTTTGCGCTGTGAGGTGTTGATCATGGCACAGACTACACCGATCTTGTTGAGGCCGAGAATAACGGCCAGCAGCTCCGGGGTGTCTTCCATGAAGATGGCAACAGCATCGCCTTTCTTAAATCCCTTGGACAGGAAATAGTTGGCGATGCGGTTGCTCCATTTATTGAATTCCGTATAGGTGTAGTAGCGGTCATCGCCGATCACGGCAAACCCGTTCGGGTTGCGTTTTACGGCATCTTCAAATACCAGGCCCAGACCGACAGGACGGTTTTCATCCGTAATTTTGGTCATTGCCAGACCTTTGATGGTCTCCGGCAGGTAACGCAGAATCGTCGGGAGTTTAGGAATAAACTTGAAGAGCGTAATAGTGTCGCGGTTACTCATGAGTTGCTACTTGTATGCCTCTGGTTGCACCGTGGGTCTTTACGGATGATCTCCGGGCGTCAGATACAGAAGAAGGGGTTAAAAACCCCTTCTGCCTGATTGTTAAGCCCGTCCTTATTTCAGCTCGGCGGATGATTTTCCGAGCAAGCGGCGTGCGATGATCAGCTGCTGAATCTGCTGCGTGCCTTCAAAAATATCGAGAATTTTTGAGTCACGGGCCCATTTTTCGAGCATTTCATCTTCGCTGTACCCCAGCGCGCCAAGCATTTCGACGCAACCCAGAGTAATGGCATTGGCGGTCCGACCAGCCTTGGCTTTTGCCATTGAGGCTTCTTTGGAGTTAGGGATCCCGTTGTCGGCCATCCAGGCGGCTTTCAGCGTCAGCAACCGGGCACCTTCCCAGTCCGCCTCATAGCGGTAGAGCTGTGCCTGCAGCTGCGTCAGCGATTGCAGGGGGGCATTATAATTGGTTTTTATCTTATGTGAATTGAGAATTTGGCGCGTTCTGTCTAATGAGGCCCTGGCCACACCAATGGCCATTGCGGCAACCACCGGACGTGTGTTATCGAAGGTCTGCATCACACCGGCAAAACCCTTTTCAACGTTCACTTCCGGATCACCCAGCAGGTTGCTGGCCGGAACACGGCAATCCGTGAATGTGATGGCTGCAGTGTCTGAGGCCTTGATGCCCAGTTTTTTCTCCAGGCGGACCACTTCCATGCCCGGGGTGCCTTTCTCGACGACGAAGGACTTGATTGCAGCGCGACCCAGTGAGCGGTCAACAGATGCCCATACCACCACGCAGTCGGCACGCTCGCCGGAGGTCACATAAATCTTTTCACCGTTGATGATGTAGTCATCGCCATCTTTGATGGCAGTGGTACGTACCGCAGCAGAGTCAGAACCGAAACCCGGTTCGGTGATGGCCATGGCGGCCCATTTCTTACCGAAGCGCGCAAACTGTTCATCGTCAGCGACGGCGGCAATAGCGGCGTTACCCAGACCCTGACGTGGCAGAGTCAGAGACAGGCCGACGTCACCCCAGCACAACTCGGCCAGTGACAATACGGTGGCCATGTTGGAGCCGTTCTTGATGCCTTCTTCGTCTTTTTCTTTGTCCTGCTTCAGGGCGCCGGCGCCGGCAACCCCGCCCGTGCTGTCGTTCATGCCGTCCATGATGGCGGCGAACATATCCAGCTCGACCGGGTAGGCGTGCTCAGAACGGTCGTACTTACGGGAAATCGGGCGGAAAACGCTGTTGCCTACCTGATGCGCCTGACTGATCAGGGCACGGAATTTTTTCGGGACTTCTAAATTAATCATCTCAGACTCCTTACAGGTGCAGACCGCTGTGAATGCAGGCCAGAACCCGCAGATCACGGTACCAGCGTTCCGCCGGATGCTCTTTGGTGAAACCATGGCCACCGAGCAGTTGCACAGCATCGGTGCCGATTTTCATGGCTTTTTCTGCGCAGAGAACGTGAGCCAGATAGGCTTCGCGGTGGAAGGGTTTACCCATCTCGGCCAGTGCCGTTGCACGCCATACCATCAGGCGCATTGCTTCGAGCTCAATGCCGATGTCAGCGATCATGAAAGCGACCGCCTGGCGGTGAGAAATGGGTTCGCCGAAGGCTTCGCGCTCATTCACGTAAGGAATCAGATAATCCAGTGCAGCCTGGCAGGCGCCGACGGCGAGGGCGCACCAGTTGAGCTGACCCAGATCGACAAAGGCCTGATAGTCAAAGCTCTTGTCGCCCAGCAGGGCATCGGCACCGACCAGAATGTTGTCCATGGTCAGAGTACCGGTCGCTGCGGCGCGCAGACCCATAGCCGGTGCGGCATCCCAGCTGATACCTGCAGTACCGGCCGGAACAAAGAACAGGCGGTTGTTGCCTTTGTAGCGTGCGGCCACCAGATAGAGGCTGGCGTCACCGCCAAAGGGCACCAGCGTCTTCACGCCGGAAATGCGGTAACCGTTCTTAACCTTGGTCGCAACGGTCGACAGCTTCTTCATCGGGTTGAAGAAGGCGCCCGGCTCCTGCAGCGCAATGGCTGACATGACCGGGCTCTCGCCGAGATACTCCGGCAGATATTTTTCTTTCTGTGACGCAGTACCCCATTTGACGATGGCGTTGGCAACACCCACGGGCGCCAGTGTCGTGAAGGCGAGGGTGAAGTCACCCCAGGCCAGCTCTTCGGCAATAATGGCGTTAGTGGTCGGGCTCCAGGAGGTGGCTGCACCGCCGGCGGACTCGGGTACGGAGAAGTAGTTGAGGCCCAGCTCCATGATGTTCTGCAGGTAAGTCTCCGGCAGGTTCATGGCTTCGTTGGCGTCGTGGCCAAGGCCCTTGATGACATCTTCCGCGTAGGAGCGGACGGTGTCTTTGATCATCTGCTGTTCTTCGCTGAGACTCAGGTCGAACATGGTGTGACGCGCCGGGGCGTCGAGCATCATTTTTTCGTCAGGCTGGTCTTTCTTCTTCTTGGCCATCTGTTTCATGACCAGCTCGAAGCCCTTCTTGGTGCCCAGATAGGCGAGCTTCTCAGCCGGCTTACGCAGGCCATATTTGGCGGCAAACTTGCTGCCGGAAAAACGCGTGGCAATGGCGAGGCCGGTGCCCTGTAAATTTTTACCCATGGTTATTCTCCTGCCGGATAAACGAGCGGTCAGGTGTCTGTCGGATGATAAGACAATACAGAAATCAGACACATGACAGATTATTCTGGAATGAAGCCCCCGGAGGCGCATTGGCAGCGCTGACCAGCCAGACCGGCGTACGTGCCACTGTCACAGCGTTCTGCTCTGCGCTTGGGCCGGATGGCAGCAGCGGGTATGATGACGCCAGAATGACAATGAGGTTGCTATGCTGACACTCCTTTCACCCGCCAAAACACTGGATTTTGATACGCCCCCGGTTACCGGGCTGGCTACGGAACCCGATTTTCTTGACGACTCTGCCACTCTGATCGATGTGCTGCGTCCCTATACTCCGGACGAGCTGGGCGCCCTGATGAGCCTGAGCCCCAAGCTCTCGGAGCTTAACGTGCAGCGCTATCACGACTGGCAGCTGCCGTTTCCTGAGGGGGAGTCCAAACAGGCCGTACTTGCCTTTAAAGGTGACGTTTACACCGGGCTGGAAGCCGACAACATGACGGAAGCCGAACTGGATTATGCGCAAAATCATCTGCGTATTCTTTCCGGTCTTTATGGTCTGCTGCGTCCGCTGGACAAGATTCTGCCGTACCGGCTGGAGATGGGCACCAGACTGAAGAATCCGCGAGGGGCTGATCTTTACGCCTTCTGGGGTGAGTCCATCACAGAAGCTCTGAATACCGTGATCGAAGAAACCGGCGCCACGGAGGTGGTGAACCTGGCATCCAACGAGTACTTCAGAGCAGTAAAACCCAGGAAACTGAAGGCGCCCCTGATCACGCCGGTGTTTAAGGACGAGAAGAACGGTCAGTACAAAATAATCAGCTTCTACGCCAAAAAAGCCCGTGGCATGATGGCCGCCTTTCAGATCCGGGAACGGATTGAGAGGGCTGAGGGTCTCAAAGACTTCAGCACGGCCGGGTACCGTTACAGCGAAGAAGAGTCTTCCGCCGGCCAGTGGGTATTCAAACGAGCAGAGAAGGACAGACCTGATGCGTAACTTATTTCCTCTGGGGCTGATGGCAGCCCTGACTATGATTCTCAGCGGCTGCGTACTGGCACCGCAGGTGATTGAACTGGATGATACCGCTGCTGTAGCTCCCCCGGCGGAATCCGTGTCCCGTGGGGCGCTGGTGCGCGTTGTCGACAAGCGTCAGGTGTCTGAACCGGATGTGATCGGCCTGCGCGGCGGCCGTGCTGCCGAGCGTTCACCGCTGAAAGCACAGGACAGCCTGGAGCGTGTTCTGACGTCAAAGATGCAGGCCAGCCTCACCCAGCTGGGTTTCGGTGGTAACAGCCCGCTGGCACCACTGAAAGTACAGCTGACGGTGAATCAGTTCGATTACCTGTGCAATGACGGCATGTGGGTGAACGACTGCAGTATGAAAGTGAATATGGAGCTGAACGTCATTGATGGCGACAAGACCTTCCGTAAACCGTTCGGCGCTTCGGAAACACGCCGGGTGGCTACTGCGCCGGTCGCGGATTACAACCAGGAGTGGGTCAATGCCATGCTGGAGAATATCTGGGAGCGGATGTTTTCGGATCCGGAGTTCCGGGCGTTTGTAGGGGTTCAGTGACTAGTGACGTGAGTCTTTCAGTGAAGGATCACTGTGATCCTTCTGGATCGACTTAGTCGTCAAAATCTATTTGGTTTTCGCTCCCGGGAGGACGGCGTCCTCCCGACGCGGGTCGACCCTCCTGCTTCGCGCTGTATTTTTCGCTTTTTCATTACTTCCTTCAAGTTCACGACGACCACAGGGCAATTCGGCTTCCTGCCTCTGTGCCCTTTCCTCGACGTCCTGTCTCGGAGGTCTGTTCACTTTTGGATGTAATGGCTCAAAACAGGCGCACTAAAACCCAGCGACGACAATTTGATAGATGGAATCACTGAGGGCCTTGACTCTGTCGAGCTTAAAATGGAGATAGTGAAGGCTCCCAGTGATGTTAGTTTAAGTGACTCACGTAGCTGGTTGAAATGCGCCTCTGGAAGCCGCCGGATATCTGAAGGAACGAAATGGGGAAGGCGGCGCCTAGCTAGGACGCCGAGCAAGTCTGCGAGGTGACGGGGCTGCCTAAGCAAGGATGTCCCTTGCAGGCGTACCATGAAAGTTACGAGGAAAATCCGGATACAAGGCTTCGGAAAACGCGAAGCAGGTGGGAGGGTGGGGCCGCCTAGGCTGGCGCCCGGGAGGACCTAGGCGGCCCATGCCTTCCTCCCGAGAGCGAAACGTAAATTGTTTTAGCTCACAATCGCTTATCGTCATCGTGTATATGATGATAGTTGTCGGTAGTGTTATTTAAATATCATTTCAGTTCTTTCGGGATCAGGTGTCTAAACATCAATCCCCCAATAAAAAAGGCGCTGCCTCCCGACAACGCCTCTTCTTTATCTCAGCAAATCTTTGATTTCAGAGAATCACTCAGCCTCAGCCAAGAAACTCCTTCAGACGGCGAACAGCCTCCTTCAGGTTATCCATGCTGGTCGCATACGACAGACGCATATACCCAGGTGTACCAAATGCAGAACCCGGTACCAGTGCGACACCAGTGTCGTTCAGCAGCTTCTCAGCGAACACCACGTCATCATCAATGCCCATGTTGGCCATGGCACCTTTGAAGCTTGGGTAGGCGTAGAAGGCACCGTCTGCAGTGATGCATTCAACACCGTTAATGCCGTTCAGGGCCTCCACCAGATAGTCGTGGCGCTCTTTAAAGGCTTTGACCATAGGTGCGACTGCCTCGAGGCCACCGTTCAGTGCGGCTTCTGAAGCCACCTGTGAGATAGAAGTCGGGTTGGAGGTACTCTGCGACTGAATCTTTTTCATCGCACCGATCAACTTGGCCGGGCCCGCAGCGTAGCCGATACGCCAGCCGGTCATGCTGTAGGCTTTGGATACGCCGTTCAGCACGATGCTGCGCTCGTACAGGTCTGGGCAGACGGTGACGATGTTTTCGAATTTAAAGTCGGCCCACCAGATATGTTCATACATATCATCGGTAGCGATCAGTACGTTCGGGTATTTGCGCAGTACATCGCCCAGTGCTTTCAGTTCATCAGCGTTGTACGCCACACCTGACGGGTTGGACGGGCTGTTCAGCACGACCATTTTAGTTTTGTCAGTGATGGCGGCATCCAGCTGTGCCGGGGTGATTTTGAACCGGGTGCTTTCATCGGTGTCTATGAAAACCGGCTCACCTTCGGCGATCTTAACGATGTCCGGGTAAGACACCCAGTAAGGTGCCGGAATGACGACCTCGTCCCCCGGGTTGATCAGTGCCAGGCAGAGGTTGAAAAAGCTTTGCTTACCACCACAGGACACCAGAATCTGGCCCGCGTCATACTCAAGGCCGTTGTCATTCTTCAGCTTGGCAATAATGGCTTTTTTCAGGCCCGGGGTTCCGTCCACAGCGGTGTACTTGGTGAAGCCGGCTTCAATCGCTTTGATTGCGGCCTGCTTGATATGTTCAGGGGTGTCAAAGTCCGGCTCACCGGCGCCCAGACCAATAATGTCCTTGCCTTCCGCCTTCAGCACAGCTGCGCGGTTGGTGACCGCAAGGGTCGGAGAAGGCTTGATCAGATAGGTACGATCAGACAGAGTCAGGTCCAAAACAGAATCCTCAAAACGGTGTTGAAAAACCGTATAATGTTACAAGATTTGCGCTTTCACTGGAATCCTAATGAGCAAGGCATTTGAGCTTTCATCCCGTTATTCACCCGCCGGAGATCAGCCTGAGGCTATCCGCAAACTGACCGCGGGGGTTGAGGCCGGACTGCTCAAACAGACCCTGCTTGGCGTGACGGGGTCAGGTAAAACCTACACCATGGCGAACGTGATCGCCAATTGTGGTCGCCCGGCCATCATCATGGCGCACAATAAGACTCTCGCTGCCCAGTTGTACGGCGAATTCAAAGAGTTTTTTCCGAATAACGCCGTCGAATACTTCGTCTCTTATTATGACTACTATCAGCCGGAGGCGTACGTCCCGGCATCCGATACCTTCATTGATAAAGACGCATCAGTGAACGAACACATTGAACAGATGCGGCTGTCGGCGACCAAGGCCCTGATGGAGCGCCGCGATGCCATCATCGTCTGTACCGTATCGGCGATCTATGGTCTGGGTGACCCGGATTCCTACCTTAAAATGATGTTGCATCTGGTCCGTGGTGATCAGGTCGACCAGCGCACGATACTGCGTCGCTTAGCTGAGCTGCAGTACACCCGTAACGACGCAGACTTCCACCGCGGGACGTACCGCGTGCGCGGTGAGGTCATTGATATCTTCCCGGCGGAATCGGATGACGAAGCCATCCGGGTTGAACTCTTCGATGACGAAGTCGAGCAGATCAGCAGCTTTGATCCGCTCACCGGTCAGATCTACAACCGCCTTGCGCGGGTGACTGTCTACCCTAAGACTCACTATGTGACGCCACGCCAGCGTATTCTCGATGCCGTGGAAGAAATAAAAGAAGAGCTGAAGGAACGGCTGGAATACTACCGCGAAGAGAACCTGCTGGTCGAAGCCCAGCGGCTGGAGCAACGTACCCGCTACGATATAGAAATGATGCAGGAGCTGGGCTATTGCAACGGCATCGAAAACTACTCGCGTTATCTGTCCGGGCGTGAAGCCGGGGCGCCACCGCCGACCTTGTTTGATTACATCCCGAAAGATGCTCTGGTTTTCGTCGACGAATCCCACGTAACGATTCCACAGATCGGCGGTATGTACCGCGGAGACCGTTCGCGTAAAGAGACGTTGGTACAGTTCGGCTTCCGTCTGCCGTCGGCACTGGATAACCGTCCTATGCGTTTTGAAGAGTGGGAAGCCATTGTGCCTCAGTGCATTTTCGTTTCTGCCACGCCCGGTAATTATGAAAAGGATCACCAGGACGCGGTGGTTGAGCAGGTGGTACGCCCGACTGGTCTTATCGATCCGGAGATTGAGGTCCGCCCGGCGACAGGGCAGGTGGATGATGTACTGCATGAACTGAACGAACGCGTTGCCGTGGGCGAACGGGTTCTGATTACCGTACTGACCAAACGTATGGCCGAAGATCTGACCGAATTCCTCAACGAACAGAAAATCAAAGTGCGTTATCTGCACAGTGATATTGATACTGTGGAGCGGGTCGAAATCATCCGTGACCTGCGCCTGGGTGAATTTGATGTGCTGGTCGGAATTAACCTGTTGCGGGAAGGTCTGGATATTCCTGAAGTATCGCTGGTTGCGATATTTGATGCGGATAAAGAAGGTTTCCTGCGTTCAGAGCGTTCACTGATTCAGACCATCGGCCGTGCTGCACGTAACCTGCATGGTAAAGCAATCCTGTACGCTGACCGGATTACCGACTCCATGAAAAAAGCCATGGATGAGACTGAACGCCGTCGTGAAAAACAGATGGCGTTCAACGAAGCCAATGGCATAACTCCGGTGGGCGTTATGAAATCAGTGGCGGATATCCTGGAAGCGGCACCACCACCGGGTAAAAAAGGCAAACAGCGCGGCCGTGTCAAAGGCAAGGTGGCAGAAGACAAAGCAGCCTACGGTGATGACTGGCAGACACTGTCCTCGGCTGAACTGGGCAAAGAAATCAATAAAGTTGAAGACCGTATGTTTAAAGCGGCACGCGATCTTAATTTTGAAGAGGCCGCGCGCCTGCGCGACCTGCTGCATAATATGAAAGAGAAAATGATTCAGAACAGCTGAGGCCCGGAGCCGGAGATCTCATCTGACTGATCATTTTCTTTCACTTTCCAGGGCGGGTTAAGCCGGTTTTCACCGGCATAATACAGTTTGATTTTGTTTCCTGCAGGATCATGCAGAATGGCTTCGCGCCATAAATAACGCATGTCCTGCGGTGTCTGATCAAATACTATGCCTTGTTTTATCAGTCGCGCATAAAGCGCGTCCAGTTCATCGGTTTCAAAATAGATGACGGCACTGTTGGGAGTATCGTCACTTTCCAGTATCAGTGAGAAACTGGTATCGCCTTCAATACTTCTGAACCTGGCGTAGTGTGGGGTGTCCACAATCAGTGGAAACCCCAGCATTCCGTAAAATCCGACAGAGGCTTTCATGTCTGTTGCGGGTATGGATATCTGATTCAGATTCATGGGTTCAGAAAAATCCCTATGGCAATCATGCCCAGTGCCAGAATGCCGATGTTCCATATCAGGGTGCGTACGCCGGAGATCCCGAATGCATACAGGAACGCGTAGGCCAGACGTGATCCCACAAACACGATAGCTCCCCATTGAATCGCCATATTCGAAATATGCGTTATGGCAGCGATCAGAATCAGGGGGGCAAAGATAATGGCTGATTCAATATTGTTTCGAATGGCCCGTTCAAGCCGGTTGACCAGCAGGCTTTCAGAGCCGGGTGGTGTATCGCGGTTGCCAAGTACATAAGGTAAGCCATAGTCGTTCATGGCAATAATGGCCTGCATCAGAATCATAAATAAGGTCATGACGCTGAAGAAAAGTAATGCGGTTAATTCAATATTCATGCTGTTTTCTCTCCTGGGTTAGTGAGGTTGGTCTGGTCAGAAGCTGACGTCGGCCTGTAATTCATGGTGGTTTTTATCCGGTTGAACATTTGCTGAGACTGTTGCCGAAGCGACTGTCTGGTTGTCCTTGATCCAGTCCTGAATATAGCTGGCAACATTGATCCAACCCGGTTGCAGTATGGTCAGGTGGTTGCGGTTGCTGAACTCCATAAAGTCGGTGGTCGATGGTGATTTCCGGTATTTCTGAAAATTCGATTTATTCAGGCTTGCCGGAATAATGTGGTCATTACCTCCGGCAACAAACAGTAATGGCTCTCGGGCGACGGCCGGATTAATCCTTCCTGAATTTCCCAGTGGAGCACGGCCGACTTTGCGCGACTCAGGCACCATGTGGCTGTCGTAAATAAAATGTTTGTCATCTTCAGCCATGTCGTTGGCAAAGGCATATTCAAACTGTTTAAAGGTCAGTCTGGCGGGCTTGTCTGAGCTGCGCAGCAGGTTCAGGTGAGGCAGGTTGGCCTTGATAAAACTGTATTTGAACGACAGAACGCCTTTCGGTGGTGCGGAATTAATGGCTACAGCACCAGCAGTAATTCCGTCTTCCAATAACATCTGAGCAATCAGCCCCCCCATGGAATGACCAATCACAATCGGTGGCTCGTCCAGTGTCAGAATGAAATCCTGATATTTTTTCACAACATCGTCCAGAGTCAGCTGAGCAAGGGCCTCATCCGGATGGCGGAGGTTCTGCTCATCGACACTGACATCATGGTATGGCCAGGCCGGGGCGTAGGTGGAATAACCCAGGGTTTCGAAATGTTTCTGCCAGTCTTCCCAGACATCCGGTGTCATGTACATGCCATGCACAAACAGGATGGTGCTGCTGGGTCTGATTGATTTGTATTGAGCCATGTCGTTTGTCTCCATATTCTGGCGGGCAGCACAGGCAGACAGCAGAAAGCTGACCACCATGGCTGCGATGATTAACATCAGGGGATATTGCTTAGCTGACATACGTGATCCTTTTTTCTTTACTTTCATTGAGAAGAGGTGGCAGAGTTTAAAAAGGATTCACAGGACGGAATTTTTCGGGAGGCGCTATGGCTCTGAGGGATATTGATCAGAAACGGATTACCGGTGCATTGTCGGGCAACCGGGAAGATCTTGAGGTTTTATTGCACCTGGCCCAGCCGGATATCCGCCGCTATGCCATGAAGCACTGCATGATCGGTGATGTGGATGATGCGGTTCAGGAAGTGCTGCTGACCATGTCACGTCACCTGCAGAGTTTGCGTGTCGTCGCCGCCTTTTCATCCTGGTTGTTCACCTGTACCCGCCGCGAGTGCCGTCGTCTTGGCCGGGTGACCCTGAGTTATGACCCGCTGGATGAAGCCCGCGTGGATGAGTGGCTGGGCTCTGCCAGCGGCCCTGAGCTGCTGTACGAGGTGCTGAGCGCGCTGGATTCGCTGCCGGATGATTATCGCCGGGTGTTACTGCTGAAGGAGTATCAGCAGCTGACAAACAAGGAGATCGCAGAGCAGCTGCAGATCAGTCTGCCAGCGGTCAAAAGCCGTCTGCACCGCGCTCGTGAGATGGTGAGAAATGCGCTGATCACACCTCAGTGTGATACGCGGAAGCGGCTTGCGTGAACGCGCTTGCGTGAATCGGCTTGCGTAAAAACGCGCTGGCCTGAAGGCTCAGCCGCTCAGAAGAGAAGGCC
>DBNK01000024.1:84898-85790 GCA_002298335.1 Thalassolituus sp. UBA674 | reverse complement strand
CGCTCAGAAGAGAAGGCCGGTCAGCTGTCGCTGACCGGTTTTACCACAAACAGCAGATCGCCCTGATTCACCTGTTGACCATCGGAATTCATGATCCGTGAAATACGGTACTTCTGGGTGGCGGGGTAGAGTTCTGCGCCGGGGCGGTTGAACTGCTTCAGCGTCAGCGGTGTGAACATCTTCATGGCTTCCATCAGACACAGGGTCTGGCCAATCTCGATCACATCCCCTTCCTTCACAAAGGCCGGCTCGGTCGGAGACGATGCGGTATAGAAAATACTGGTCGTCGGAGACAGCACTTTCAGTTCATCCGAACCTTCGATTTTCAGTGTGCGGGCATCAACGGCTGTCGCACTGAGTTCGGCAGCGTCTTCAATCTCTTTGATCAGACTGTTAACGTCCGTGCGCTCCAGGAATTTCGGCAGGTAAGTCGTGTCGTAGACGCCGTCCTGAAAGACCTTGTCATCCAGAATACGCTTGAGCATCGGGATGTTGGTGCAGATGCCGGTGATGGTTACTTCATCCAGATACGTACGCAGCTTGCGGATGGTGTCATCACGGTCGGTACCGTAGCAGATCACCTGAGCCACCATGCTGTCGTAGAAGGGGGAAACCTGCTTGCCGGTTGCTGCCATCGAGATCAGTTCGATGTGGTCGTGCTTGGGCATCACGCAATTGGTGATGGTACCCGGCGTTGGTACGAACTCGACGTTATCACCCTTGATCACAGCTTTCTCAGCATTGATACGCACTTCAATGGCGTAACCCTGCGGGTGTGGTTCGAGGTCGGCAATGCTTTCACCGGCGGCAATACGGAACTGAGCCGAGACGATATCAATGCCCGATACCAGTTCGGTCACCGGATGCTCAACCTGCAGGCGGGTGTTCATTT
>DBNK01000024.1:54633-84595 GCA_002298335.1 Thalassolituus sp. UBA674 | reverse complement strand
TCAACCTGCAGGCGGGTGTTCATTTCCATGAAATACACGGCCATGGACTGAAGGTCGAAAATAAATTCCACCGTACCGGCACCCACGTATTTCACCGCATCCGTCAGTTTGCGGGCGTAATCGTAAGCACTCTGTTCCAGTTCCGGCGGTAGCATGACAGAACCGGATTCTTCGAAGATTTTCTGGTTATTACGCTGCACGGAGCAATCACGCAGACCCAGAATACGGGTGTTGCCTTCACGGTCACGCAGTACCTGTACTTCAATGTGACGCAGCGACGTCACGTATTTCTCGAGGTAGACGTCCCCATTACCAAAGGCTGACTTGGCCTCGGTGGAAATCTGATGGAACAGCGAATGGATATGATCCGGACTGTGCACCACCTGAATACCTTTACCACCGCCACCGTGCACGGCTTTCAGCAGTACCGGGTAACCAATGTCATCGGCCACCGTAGCAGCGTTCGCTGAGCTGGTGAGAATGCCGTGTGAACCGGGTACCACAGGTACCTCAACCCGCATCGCGGTATTGATGGCGTTGGACTTATTGCCCATGGTTTCCATGGCAGAAACCGGTGGGCCGATAAAGTTAATATCGTGGTTGCCACACAGAGCCGCAAACTGGCTGTTTTCGGACAGGAAACCAATTCCCGGGTGCAGAGCATCGACTTTTTCATAACGGGCAATGTGCAACACAGATTTGGCGTTGAGATAACTCTCATCCGGCGTGTTACCACCGATACACACGAGGCGGTCGTTTGGCCCGAGCATATCCGCCGGTACTGAATCCATATCCGGATCAGACTGAATCAGAACAACGGCAATGTTATTGTCCTGAGCTTTGCGGATCAGTTTCACCGCAGTACAGCCACGGGCATGAATCAGCACTTTATTAACCGGGCCGAATTTCTTGCCTTTTTTCCGCGTTGCACTGGTTTCCGGCGCGAGTCGTTCGGCGGTGACATAGCCTTCAAGAACGCGTTCCAGTACGTCATCGACCGTGTATTTGGCCACTGGCATATCCGGATCAATTTCGCGCAGTTTCTGATCCAGATCCGGTACAAACGGATGCGCGACCAGACCATCCATCGACTCATGGGAAACTGAGAGATAATTCGACAGGGTACAGGTACTTGGCAGGTAATCCGGTACCACGATCTGTCCGGCAAACGGCATATTGGTGCCGGAGAAATAGTAGGTCTGTGCCAGAGGGTGAGTGACAAAACTCGCCTGCGCACCACCGGTACAGTCACCGAAACCGAAGACCACCAGAGGCAGGTCGTTATCGCGTACAAAACGGGTAATACGGTCGTTGACGACGGCCATGGAGAAAAGGGCAGCGGCACCTTCTTTGGTCTGCATGCCACCGGAGGAGACAAAACACACCAGCGGCAGACGCAGACGTGCACACTCCACCATTAATTTGCAGAATTTTTCGGCACTGGCCATATCAAACGCCCCGGCCTGAAATTCCAGATTGGAAATCAGAGCGCCAACGCGTTGCGACCGGCCACCGATGCGGATGGTCGCCAGACCGGTAATGACACCACAGGGCTTAACGTTTTTATTCAGTGCCTGTTCAATAGAGCTGCGGAAGCCAGGAAACTGTACCGGGTCGGCCGACATCAGAGTTGCATTCAGCTCTTCAAATTCGTTGAAGAAGCGGTCAATAATGGCATTGGCCGTGGTCTTTTTCTGGCGCTTGGAATCATCCAGAACCTGCTGAATCATCAGGTCGTGGTAGGCCATGCTGAGACGGTTCCAGAAGTCTTTACGGCGTCCGATGGTGACCGGATTAATACGGCCATTGTAGGTCTTGCCGCTGGTTTCTGCGCTGTAATATTCCGGCAGCAGTTTTTCGAAAATAAAACTGATGACCACAAACAGGGTGTCAGAAAGACGCGGGAAAGCGAGCTTCTTCCACTCTTCAACCGATTTGAGGAATTCACCGCGCTGGTTGCTCTTAATAAAGTAATTCAGCCAGTGATTAAACGATTCCAGATCTGCATCGGTATAACTGCTGCCTTCGGTAACTTCCGACAGGGATTTATCCAGCAGGGTTTTCAGCGATTTACGTGACAGGGCGTGTTTTTCGTTGGCTTCTTTGGCAACGTTCACCAGATTATGAATGAAGTTGTCATAGAGGCTGCCGAACACGCGCATATTGCGGCACACCTGCATAAACTGATCGCGCAGTTCATCGTGCAGGATGGCATCCATGATGGTGATGTCCGGGTGAGACGGATTCTGCAGATTTTCCTGACGGAACTGAATATAGGGTGCCAGTGCTTCTTCAATAATGCGGCGGTTGGCTTCAACATGAGCGACCTGTTCGGCCTGGCACAGTGCTTCAGTCGGGGTCGACAGTTTCAGCGATTCACGGACTTCTGCAGGCAGTAATTCTTTGCTGAGAATATTGTTCAGTGCCGAGGCCAGCTCCTGCTTCAGGGCACCTTTGGACAGCTCTCTGTTCAACAGGGCGTTGAGTTGCTGCCGGGTTTCGTGGGGCAGTTCTTCCCGGATAAATACCGCCAGAGGATGCGGATTATCCTGAATAAACTCAGCCACTGCGACCGCATCCAGAATGTCGTTGGCACGCAGCAGAAAATGTACCTGCTGATAATCCACCATGTATTCCAGCAGCTGCGAAAAGTTCATCGCGGCATCGGATTTCCAGCGGTTAAACAGATACAGGCCCAGGTTAAAGCAGAGTTCCTGCTTGGCTTTTACGTAATTGTTTTTCGGCTCACCGAGGAACAGGCGGGCGAGGGTGCCACGGTTTTCGTCGCGGCTCTCGTGCTTGCTCCAGAAGTTTTTCCAGCAACGTTGCAGGTTATCGTCGTAAACGATTTTTTCCGGGGCCTGCAACCAGTTCTGGAATTTCCGCTCCTGTTCGCGCTGGGTACGCTCCTGCAGCTGACCGGATGGAATTTCTTTTTCCGCAAGACGTCCGTAGTTCTCAATGGTGGTTGAGTGAATCCGGCGGCGCAGCGTCAGGTAACGCGTATAGCGGTAACAGATACCGAACACATTAATGTGCTGAGTCGGATTTTCAGCGACAAAAAAGTTGGCATTCTTCTGCAGGGTGCTGAGCTTTTCTGAAGGGTTCATAAAGCGCTCGACACTGCGGCGGTACTGATCCATCAGGTACGGATTTTTACGGGTAAAGTCTACCGCGCGTTCTTCAATCGAACGGATACCTGTGGTGATGGCCAACAGCAGATTACGCATTTTTTCATCGCTGTCGGTCGGTGCGTAATCAATGATGCCGTCGATGACCCCGGCTTCACGCAGCTGTACGCCGGATACACCGACATAGTTGGCGCATTCCTGCCATGACAGGTTGTATTTGCGCGCAATACTCGCAAGGCCCTGTGGCTGAATGGTATTGAAAATACCGTCACGCACTGACAGCAGGATGTTGGTTGCGGCCAGAGGAATGGCGCCACCGGAATAACCCGCACCCCAGATAATCCCCAGTGTCGGTACACCGGTATTACACATTTCGGTAATCAGGTGACTGATGGAGTGTGCCTGATTATTGGCGTTGGCCTGTTCGCCGGCATCGGCTCCCGGGGTGTCGATAAAGGTCACGATCGGCATGGAGCGGTCCGAAAATATCCGCACCTGCTGGGCCGCGCGCTTATGGTGGGCCGGTTTCCAGGCACCATTAGCGGATTCCCGGTTCTGACAGATAAATCCGACACGGCGTAACTGGCCACCGAAATCCATCTCAGCTTCGGCACAATACAGCGGGCCGTCGTCGATTTCTGAAATGATACGGATGACCAGGTCACGGACGACTTCACGGGCACCGGTACGGTTGGATTTTTCGCTGGGGGAGACAACCTGTTCGATGTAGTCATCGATGGTGAGGTTGTCGAGCGCCTCCAGGCGCACGGCGCATTCTTCCGGGGTCAGCAGGCCTTTGACGCGGAAATCGACTTCGTTGTCTTCGTATTCCGGGAACAGGGAAAAATCTGCGGACAGTTTTTCCGCAATTTCAAACAGTGGGTCAGTCTGCCAGTGGGTTTCTTCTTGTGTCATCTGCCGAATTCCGTTCATGTCCGCTCTGCACTGTGTCGCTGGCCCGGGTGTCAATGAGGCCGGTGGCAGGGCGGTTCTGATCGCTGTCGCCGCAATAGGCGATGTTTCTTATAAAGCGGTGAGTGGATTACCCCTCACCCGGTTATTCTTTCCGGCTCTGCATCGGTGCCGGTGACAGGCGGCCGCTCAGGAAAGAAGCCCGGCTTGCCCGTCAGGTTGCAGAGTATGTCATGTTTCAGACACGTCTGAAAATCAGACATGCGTTGGTGCCGCCAAAGCCGAAACTGTTGGACATCACGGTCTCCAGATCAGCCTCCCGGGTCTCACGGATAATGGGCATACCGGCGACTTCCGGATCCGGGTCGTGCAGGTTGGCACTGGCGGTAACAAAGCTCTGCTGCTGCATCAGCAGGCAGTAGATAGCTTCCTGTACCCCGGCTGCACCGAGGGAATGCCCGGTCAGCGACTTGGTTGAGCTGAGCGGAGGCATATTGCCATCGAAAGCGCGCTGTACGGCTTTGAGCTCACACACATCTCCGGCTGGTGTTGAGGTGCCATGGGTATTCAGGTAGTCAATCTGTGGGTTACCAGCCATTGCCAGCGCCTCACGCATACAGCGTTCAGCACCTTCACCGGAGGGGGCAACCATATCATCGCCATCCGAGGTGGCACTGTAGCCGGTGATTTCCGCGTAAATATGAGCACCACGGGCGAGAGCGTGTTCGTATTCTTCGAGCACCAGCATGCCTGCGCCTCCGGCGATGACAAAGCCATCGCGGCTGCTGTCGTATGGGCGCGATGCCGTCTGCGGAGCATCGTTGTATTTGGTGGAGAGGGCTCCCATGGCATCAAACTGCATGGTCAGGGACCAGTGCTCTTCTTCACCACCACCGGCAAACATGATGTCCTGCTTGCCCCACTGGATCAGTTCCATGGCGTGCCCGATACAGTGTGCACTGGTGGCACAGGCTGAGGTCAGGGAATAGTTAACGCCTTTGATGGCGAATGGGGTCGCCAGGTTGGCAGAAACCGTACTGCCCATGCTGCGGGTGACGCGGTAAGGCCCGACACGGCGGATGCCTTTTTCACGCAGGATGTCGGTAGCTTCGACGATATCGCTCGATGATACGCCTCCGGAACCGGCGACCAGACCAGTACGCGGACTGCTGACCATCTCAGGGCTCAGGCCAGCGTCGCTGACGGCCTGTGTCATGGCCAGGTATGAATACGCAGCAGCGTCGCTCATAAAGCGGCGCAGTTTACGGTCGATCAGTTCATCCAGATCCACCTGTGGCTGGCCGGCAATGTGACTGCGCAGACCAATCTCTTCATATTCCGGCACATAACGTATGCCCGACTGGCCCTTACGGAGGGATGCAGCCACTTCATCTTTGTTGTTGCCCAGACACCCGACGATGCCCAGACCGGTAATTACGACTCTCCGCATGTTGCTCGCTCTGCAGATGTTGGTTCCGGCGCCTGACACAGCAGGCCTGCCTCACTATAAAACACAAGTATTAAACAAATAAGAATCTGGCGGAATCTTTACCCGGCTCTGGCCTGGCGGGCTTGCCAGGTCTGCCAGCCATAGCGCAGCAGCAGGGCCGTCGACAGGACACCGGAGATCACGCACAGCGGACGTGTTGCCGGGTAATTGCTTTCATGAAAGATCAGGCTGATGCAGGTGATGGTCAGAAGCGCTGCAGAAAACCACTCAATGCCCCGGCTCTGCAGCCAGCTCAGCTTCTCTGTCAGGGTTTTTGCCAGAATGGCAAACAGCAGACCTGCGGCTGAACCAACCAGAATGTCCATGGGCCAGTGCGCTCCGACGGCTGCACGGCTGAGGGCCGCGGTCAGAGCCGTGCCCAGCACCAGCACAGATACCAGTGCACCGCGTGAGCCGGTGAACGGGCTGTACAGCAGCACCAGACCGGCGGTGGCCAGCGCAGTGAAAGAGTGACCAGACGGAAAGCTGTGATTTTTCAGTACCGGGCCGATGATATGCACGGCATCGGTGCCCAGCACCGCAGCCGGTCTGAGGATATCCAGCGCAGGCTTCAGTCCCTGAACAAACAGAGCACCGAGAATCAGCAGCACCAGGCCTGAATTGAACATCGCCGGACGCAGAGATGCCACTGAGCCAAGCACGGCTACGGCGAACAGGGTATCGGCAACGAAGGTCATGTTGCTCCAGAATGTATCCGGTAACACCTGCAGATGCTGATTCAGCCACAGGAACAGACTGACATTGGCGTCCGTGATGCTCAGCACCACGACCCCGGCCAGCAGCAGACTGCTGACCAGATAAAGCAGAGTTTCAGTCTTCATGGGGCACTGGCTCGGCTGTGATGGGTTCTGCTGTGACGTCATCGCGGCGGATAATCAGCACCGGGCCTGACTGAAACAGAATCTGATAATCATCGTACTTAATGCGGTCTTCACGGGCGAAGCCAATTTCTCCCGGTTCCAGCGAGCGCTTCTCGGTAACCTTATCCAGATAGACGTTGAAGCTCGGCAGGTTCACAGACTGGGTGTACACGGGTTCGTCCAGTCCGCGTGCAAACATGGCGGCTTCCCAGACCGGGCGCTGCTGGGTTTCGCTGAACATAGGCACAAACAGGAACCACAGCAGAATCAGTTGAGCGGCACCGCTGGCACACAGGGCCTGCCAGGGCTTCAGGCGTGGCCAGAAGATCACCGCCAGGGCAATCAGGGCACCGATAGCAGCGACGATGACAAAATCACGGTCAAAGAACACCGCTGCCCGCTGGGCCGTGGCGATCTCAATCGGGTTGGTCAGACGGCTTTCCACCACCGGAATCAGCAAAGGGAAGGCGACCAGCAGTGACAGCACAATCAGCGGGAACACGGCTGCAAGCCAGCGGCTCTGCAGCCACTCGCGGTGGCGCGCCATCAGGATCACCAGCGGCGTCACTCCGTAGAGGATGTAATGCGGCAGCTTGGTACTGGCCAGACTGAAGAGTACCAGTACCACCAGAAACCATATCCACAGGAAGCGGTCGAGCTTGTCGCCACCCACCATGAGCGCCCGTGCACTGGGCAGAATGCGCAGCAGCAGTCCACCGAAAGGCGCTAACAGGAAGGGCAGCACCAGAGGGTAAAACAGGAAGCCGCCATCATGACCTTCCATCGCGTTGTTGAAGCGGTTGACGTTGTGCTTGAAGAAAAAGCCGTCAATAAAGGCCTGGCCCTGGGCCAGGTACTCAAGGATGTACCAGGGTACGGCGATAACCACAAAGACGATCCAGCCCGGCACAAAGAAAATGGCACGCAGGAAATCGCGGAACTGACCGGCGGCAATGAAAAACAACCCACCGGCAAGAAACGGAATGACCACTGCCACCGGTCCTTTGGTCAGCGTACCCAATGCCATGAGAACGTACACCAGATAGAGCAGCCCTTTGTGTGGCGACTGACTCCAGGCGTACATGGTCAGCAGGGTTGTTGCCAGCAGCATATTCAGCAGGGCGTCGGCCGTGGCCACGTGACAGATCACATTGATGCCCAGCGCCGTAGCGGCAATCAGCGAGGCAGATACAGCGGTCGGCTGATCAGTAAAGCGCCGGGTAAAGGCGAAGATGGCCCAGACCCAGCCGATACCGGCCAGTGCAGAAGGCAGGCGGAACGCCCAGACATCCGTGCCGAAGACGGCAATCGAAGCCGCCTGCAACCAGTAAATCAGGATCGGTTTGTCAAAACGGGGATTGTCGTTGAGATAGGTGGTCAGAAAATCACCGCGCTCAAACATCCCACGGGTGGCCTCACTGAAGGCCCCTTCGTCATGATCAAACAGCAGATAACCATTGAGGTTAAGCGTCATCAGTCCGGCTGTCAGAATTAACAGCCAGAGTGGCAGGGCGAACGATCGCATGGCGCTGGGTTAACCTTTGGGTTGTTCAGGATCGGATACGTTAGCCCAGCCCGGCGCAGACGAACCGGTTTCTTCGTCACGACGGTAAATCACGTACTGCTGGCGCTGGGACGATTCAAAATACGTACGCGAAATCAGCTCAGACAGAACACCTGTGGTGAGGAACTGCAGCGAGGCAATCAGGAAGACCACGGCGATCAGAAACAGCGGCCGGCCGCCGATGTCTTCACCCATGGCGAACTTCACGATGGCCAGATACACCAGCAGTAGTGAACTCATGGAGCCCAGTGCCAGGCCGATGGAACCAAAGAAGTGCCCCGGACGGCCGCGGTAACGCATAAAGAAATACACCGACAGCAGATCGAGAATCACTCGGAATGTCCGTGAGATACCGTACTTTGATTCACCGGCGACCCGGGCGTTGTGTTTCACCACAATCTCACCGATACGGCTGGGCGGCACTACCGCGGCAACCCATGCCGGAATAAAGCGGTGCATCTCACCATACAGACGTACCTGCTTGATCACAGAGGCTCGGTATACCTTGAGTGAGCAGCCGTAGTCGTTGATGCGCACACCGGTGATCTTGCCGATCAGACGGTTGGCAATGCGTGACGGAATCTTACGCAGCACCAGATCGTCTTTGCGGTTTTTACGCCAGCCGGTCAGCAGGTCGAGATCTTTTTCCAGCAGGTGTACGACCATGCGTGGAATATCGTCCGGATCATTCTGCAGGTCACCGTCGAGCGTTGCGATCAGCTCACCACGGGCTTCGTCGATACCGGCCTGCATGGCGGCGGTCTGACCGAAATTACGGCGCAGTTCGATAACTCGGATATGAGAGCCGTATTTCTCAGTTTCACGGTGCAGGGCCTGAGGGGTCCCGTCGCTGCTGCCATCATCAACAACCAGCAGTTCCCACGGACCGTTATACGCGGCCAGAGATTCGTTTACGCGGGCCACCATGGGAGACACATTATCAATCTCGTTGTACATAGGGATGACAACGGAAAGCGACGGCATAGTTGCAGATGCCACAGAGGCCTCAGTCAAAATCGGTACCACTCAGTCAGAAATTAATGATGCGCGATGATAACCAAAACAACCCGGCGGTGAAATAAGCGCGGCGCCCGGGCTGGGTCTGGTCAGGTCGCATTGTGTCAGCTGCGGTTGCGTACGCCGTGGGTGAGCAGCACCAGCAGACCGGTCAGCAACAGGGTTGTGCCCAGTACAAACAGATGCAGGTTCACAGCCGCCGCCAGCGCGGTGGACGCATCCACCTGCCAGGGTAACAGCCCGGCGACCACCCCAGCCTCATAGGTGCCGGCTCCGGCGATGCCATGAATCGGCAGTACGCTGGACAGCTCGCCGGTGGTGGCACCGCTCCAGCACTGATAGAAATCCAGCCCGGTGAACACCTGCAGCAGCCAGGCATAGACCACAATTTTCACCAGCCAGTTCACCAGCGTCCAGAACAGAGCGCGGACAAAGCGCATGGGAGAGTCCGGCAGGGCCGTCATCAGCTCGCTGGCCTTGCTCTGCCAGCTGCCATCCTGATGCGATAACAGCCAGCGGCGGACCTTCTCCTGCACCAGCAGAGCACTGAGCGGCGCAATAATCACCAGCGCTGAAATCACCACTTTCACAGCCAGAGGCCAGGGCACCAGGCTCTGCAGGCTGATAAAGGCCAGCGCCAGCAGGGCGTACAGATCCAGCAGCCGTAGCCACAACAGAGCGGGGCCGCTGTGGCGGTAAGGAACGGCGAAATAGTCTTTCATCAACATGGGGAAAGACGCTTCACCGCTGCGCATTGGCATCATATTGTTGAAGAAATTATGCAGTACAGTAATACGCAACAGGCGCACAAAATGGCGCTGACTGCGCAGCATGAAAAAGTCAAAGAAACGCACAGCCCGCAGCAGATAGCTCACCAGCATCAGAGCCACTGCCACGGCCAGTGCCTCAGGCGGGACCCGTTGCCAGGCACTGAGCAGGCTGACCCAGCCGTATTCTTCACCGACCAGCCAGACCAGACCACTCAGCAGCAGAAAGCCCAGCCAGAATTTCCACGATTTCAGCACGGGATGTACCAGTTAAATAAAGGCGGCATCTTGCTGAGCCCGTTATGACCTGTCAAGTCAGCGGCGCCTGAGGTAAAGTGCGCCTGACTCCGAACAGACCTCCGCAGCTAAAAGGTAACCGGTTGAAAGTACTGCTTATCAAAACGTCTTCTCTGGGCGATGTATTCCATACCCTGCCAGCGGTGCAGGATGCCTTTCAGCAGGTGCCCGGGATTGAATTTCACTGGGTGGTGGAAGAGGGCTTCCGCGATATCCCGTCCTGGCACCCCGCCGTTACCCGGGTGATTCCCGTGGCCTGGCGACGTTGGCGCAAAGACCTCAAAAACCGCGCTGTACGCCAGGAAATGAAAGCCTTTTACGCTGACCTGAGGGATCAGGAATACGATGTCGTGCTGGATGCTCAGGGCCTGGTCAAAAGTGCCATGTTCACCCGCCTTGCTCGCGGCCCGCGTTACGGACTGGATAAACACAGTGCCCGTGAACCGCTCGCGGCGTTGGCCTATCAGTACGGCATCCCGGTGGCCAAAGGCCGTCATGCCATTGACCGTATCCGGGATCTGTTTGCTCAGGTGTTCGGTTATGAGGTACCGGATACCCTGAATTACGGAGTAGACCGCAGCCGCTGGGAACGTCCGCAGGTCAACAGTGACTACTGGGTGTTCCTGCACGGCACAACGTGGGAAACCAAACTCTGGCCAGAAGCCTACTGGTGTGAACTGGCGGCGCTGGTCACAGCTCAGGGATTCAGCGTGGCTCTGCCCTGGGGGAATGAGGAAGAGCGGGAGCGGGCAGAGCGGATTGCGGCCGGGCAGGCGGGTGTGACGGTGCTGCCGAAAATGGGGCTCAATGAACTCAATGCCTGGCTGGCACACGCCAGCCGTGTTGTTGGTGTGGATACCGGGCTGTCTCACGTTGTGGCCGCACTGAACATTCCGGCGGTTGCCATTTACGGTGCCACGGATGCTCGTCTCACCGGAGTCTGCGGACCGGAAGTGGAAGTGATGTCGAGCACGCGTGAGTGCGCCCCGTGCCTCTCGCGCACCTGCCTCAAACCGGATGAACAGGGCGTTCAGCCACCCTGTTACCGGGATATTCCGCCGCAGCGGGTGCTGGATCACCTCATCGCATCAGACTGACCTGATCTGCCTTATGCAGCGTTAGACAGCTGGCAGCTGAGTGAAAACCATGTGAAACGGTCTTCTTTGTCTACACTGTGGAAAGAGACTGAACAACAGGGTATTCACAATGACAGGCGTATTAAGCAGCGTTGATGCACGCACCCAGCTGGTTGGCCAGAACCGGCTGGAACTGCTCTTATTCCATCTGGGTGGCAATCAGCGTTTCGCCATCAACGTGTTCAAGGTGCAGGAAGTGATGCGCATGGTGCCGCTGACCAAGATGCCGGAGAGTCATCCCTGCATCCGTGGCGTCTGCCATGTGCGTGGCCATACTGTGCCTGTGGTTGATCTGCGCCAGGCCATCAAACTGGGCCCGCTGAAAGTGGATGAAGAATCCACCAACCTGATCATCACCGAATACAACATGACGGTACAGGCCTTTATGGTCGGCGGTGTTGACCGCATTGTGAACATGAACTGGAATGAAATCCTGCCGCCGCCCGGTGGTGCCGGACGCCAGCATTATCTGACCGCCATCACCCGTCATGAAGACCGTATCGTCGAAGTGATTGACGTTGAAAAAGTGCTGGCAGAAATTGCTCCGTACAACACTCAGCTGGGCGATGAGCATTATGATCACCCGCTGCTTGATCAGGTACGCGGCCGTCCGATTCTGATTGTGGACGACTCCAACGTAGCCCGTGAACAGATGCGTGACGTACTGGCCCCGATGGGCGTGAAAGTGATTGAAGCGCACAACGGCCTTGAGGCCTATCAGATTCTCATGCACTGGAAAGAAGAAAAACCGGAAATGCTGCAGGAGCTGCTGATGGTGATCACTGATGCGGAAATGCCGGAGATGGATGGTTACATGCTGACCACCGAAATCCGCCGTGATCCGCAGTTGAAAGGGCTGTTTGTGATTCTGCACACCTCGCTGTCCGGTAACTTCAACAAGGCAATGGTGAAAAAGGTCGGTTGTGATGGTTTCCTGTCCAAGTTCGCACCCCAGGGCTTTGCTGAAGAAGTGCAGCGCCTTATTCGTGAGCGGCTGGATAGCAAAGAACACACCGACGACTGATCATTCAGTTTCAGTCCTGAGCTTCAGCTCCTGACATAATGCGTTAAGATGCCTCCTCCGACGGAGGCATTTTTTATGCAGATTTCCCATCTTTTTATCTATCCCATCAAATCCTGCGCGGCTGTTGAAGTGGAGCGTATGGACTTCGACGCCTTCGGTCCGGTGGGTGACCGTCGTTACCTGATTGTAGATCACGACGGGCGTTTTCTGACCCAGCGTGAACACACAGACATGGCCTTTATCCGGCCGCAGCTGAGCAGAGAGGGCATCCGCCTGAGCGGATCTGGTCCGCGTGCTGATGTGGAACCACTGGATGTTGTTTATCCGGGCTCACATGAGCGGGCACCAGTGACCGTCTGGCGGGATCAGATGCAGGCTGTCGACTGCGGTGATGCAGCGGCACAGTGGTTGAGCGGATTTCTGGGGCAGGAATGCCGGTTGGTTTGCATGCCCCCGGATCATGACCGGCCGGTAAATCGCTCGAATGCGCCAGGTATCGCGGCGGGTACCCAGGTCGTCTATGCCGATGGTGCACCGCTGCTGGTTGTTACAGAAGACAGTGTTACTGCACTGACTAACGTTGCTGGCCTGGACGTGGACGTCATGCGCTTCCGCCCGAATATCGTGATCCGTGAAGCCGGAGGCGCTTTTGCAGAACGCGGCTGGCAGAGCCTGAGCACTGCAACCGGCGCACACCTGCAGATGATCTGGCCCTGCGAGCGCTGTGTGGTGCCGACCCGGGATCCGCTGACGCAACAACGGACGCCGGAAGTGATGGCGGCGCTGAAAGACCTGTGCCGCATCGATGGTAAGATTATTTTTGGTCAGAACGCCGTGTTCAGCGGCCAGAGCCTCACTGTGGGTGAGGCGCTGACTTTACCGTCCGGCGTTAGTGATTAATCTTCAGCCTTGGCCGCGTCCAGCTCCTGCAGTCGTAACAGCAGAGATGAGGTGTCCTTGCGGTTGTGTCCGGCCAGCATCAGTTCACGGTAATAACCGCTTACCAGCGTCGCCACCGGTAACTCCAGGCCGAGCTTTCCGGCCTGATCAAGACAGATATCCAGGTCTTTGCACATCAGCTCGACCGCGAACCCGTGGTCGTATTCACCGGCCAGCATGGTTTTATAGCGGTTGCTCAGCTGCCAGCTGCCGGCCGCTCCCTGGGATACCAGCTGCATCACTTTATCCACGTCCAGGCCAGCTTTCTGAGCAAACAGAATGCCTTCTGACAGGGCTTCTACCAGACCGGTGATACAGATCTGATTCACCATTTTGGTTTTCTGGCCGCAGCCGGGAGGGCCCATATGGGCGATTGCTTTGGTGTAAGGGGCTGTCAGTGAGACTAATGTGTCATAAGCGGCTGAATCACAGCCCGCCATCAGACTCAGCTGACCATTGATGGCTCCCTGTTCGCCACCGGAGACCGGCACATCGCAGAAATACACGCCGGTTTCTGCACAGCGTGCTGCCATCTCTTCCGCCAGTGTTGCTGATGTGGTGGAGTGATCAATGATCAGAGTCCCGGGTTTCAGAGCGGGCAGCAGACCTTTGACCGTCAGCCACTCGCGTACGTCGTTATCGTTGCCAACACACAGAATGACAGCATCAAGATCCAGCCTGGGCGGAATGGGATGAGGCAGAGCACTGCCTTTATGCTTCTGCAGCCAGTTATCCACTTTCGCCGGACTGCGGTTAGTCACGGTGACTGCGTGACCTGCACTGGCAAGATGAGCAGCCATAGGAGCGCCCATGACGCCTAAACCGATAAAAAGAATGTCAGCCAATGTGATCTCCTTCACGGATTGATAAGAAATAAAAAAGCCGCTGTAACAGCGGCTTTTTCACAAGCGGATCCATTAACCGGATCAGCCAGGGTAGTCGCGCTTCGGATAGCCGGTGTACAGCTGACGCGGACGACCGATCTTGTAATCGGTGCTGATCATTTCGTTCCAGTGTGCAATCCAGCCCGGAGTACGGCCGGTGGCGAAAATCACAGTAAACATTTCGGTCGGAATACCGATCGCTTTCAGGATGATGCCGGAGTAGAAGTCGACGTTCGGGTACAGACCACGCTTCACGAAGTATTCATCTTCGGTGGCGATCTTCTCCAGCTTCATGGCGATTTTCAGCAGCGGATCGTCTTCCATGCCCAGTTCAGCCAGAACTTCGTCACAGGTCTGCTTCATGACCTTCGCGCGTGGGTCGAAATTCTTATAAACGCGGTGACCGAAGCCCATCAGACGGAACGGATCGTCTTTGTCTTTGGCCTTGGCAATGAATTTGTCGATGTTCGATTCGTCGCCGATCTCGTTCAGCATCAGTAGTACGGCTTCGTTTGCACCACCGTGAGCAGGACCCCACAGTGCCGCAATACCGGACGCGATACAGGCAAATGGGTTAGCGCCGGTAGAACCAGCCAGACGTACGGTAGACGTCGAGGCGTTCTGTTCGTGGTCTGCGTGCAGAAGGAAGATACGGTCCATGGCTTTGGCCAGTACCGGGCTTACTTTCTTCTCTTCACATGGGGTGTTGAACATCATGTGCAGGAAGTTTTCGGCGTAGCTCAGGTCGTTCTGTGGGTACATGAACGGCTGACCGATGCTGTACTTGTAAACCATCGCTGCCAGAGTCGGCATTTTTGCAATCAGACGGTGTGCAGAAATCATGCGGTGCTTCTCATCACGGATGTCCAGAGAATCGTGATAGAAGGCAGACAGGGCACCGACCACGCCGCACATGATGGCCATCGGGTGCGCATCACGGCGGAAGCCGTTGAAGAAGTGGCTCAGCTGCTCGTGCACCATAGTGTGGTTTTTAATGGTGCTGACGAATGTAGCTTTTTCTTCGGCATTCGGCAGTTCACCGTGCAGCAGCAGGTAGCAGGTTTCCAGGTAGTCTGACTTCTCAGCCAGCTGATCAATCGGGTAGCCGCGGTGCAGCAGTACACCAGCGCCGCCGTCAATGTATGTGATTTTGGACTCAGTAGCGGCGGTGGAAACAAAACCAGGGTCGTACGTGAACAGGCCTTTGCCAGTCAGGCTGCGGACGTCGACAACGTCAGGGCCAACCGTACCTTCATATACGGGTAACTCCAGAACTTCTTCTACGCCATCAACTTTTAGTGTTGCTTTTTTGTCAGCCATTTAAGGGCCTCCTGCTTGCTATGAATACGTCGCGAGAGGTTGGTGCTCTCACTATAGATATGAATCACCAGGTCACTATAGACCTTAGCGTAAACCTTAACCATCGTTGGCGGGCCTTCACCAGCGTTGGCGGAAGGTTGGATCAGGGACAGGGGGACAACTATATGTTCTGTCGCAGGATTGTCAATTCCCTGTCAGTTGAGGAAAGTAAGACACGTGAGTCAACCTGAATTGGCCATCATTGTTCTTAAAGTTTTTTAAGCTGTGATCATAACTTTCCGGTCTGAAAACAGAGTGTTTTAGCGTTTGTAAATTTACGTAGTGCTGCATATAATTGATCGCGGTCAAGAGGTTGTACAAAAATTGTACAGCTGAGACTGCAACCATCTGAAACAGCCGGTCTGGTTCTCAGAGCCTGCTGGCCAAACAAGAGAAATGATGAGCCGTGAATACCAATAGACCAAAGAATCTGGATATTTCCACAATCGAGCTCCCTGTTTCTGCCAAAGCGTCCATCCTTCATCGTATTTCCGGTTTTGCATTGTTTTTTGCGGTAGCTTTTATGCTGTGTGCACTGGATGCGTCTCTGGAGTCTGAGCAGTCCTTCGCTGAGCTGGCTGCCGCAATGGACAGTGTTCTGGCGAAACTGATTACATGGGGCATTCTGTCAGCACTGGGTTACCACTTCGTTGCAGGTATCAAACACCTGCTGATGGATATGGGCATCGGTGAGAGCAAAGAAGGGGGCCGTACCGGAGCAATCGTGACTCTGATTTCCGGCGTTGTGGTAGTTATTCTGGCAGGAGTCTGGGTATGGTAAACAGTGTCACTAACCTTGGTCGCAGCGGCGTCTACGACTGGGTCATTCAACGTCTTACAGCGGTTATTCTGGCGCTCTACACCCTGTTCCTGCTGGGTTATGTTCTGGCCACCCCTGATCTGACGTATGACGTGTGGAAGGATCTGTTCTCCTGCACCGCCATGAAGATCTTTACCTTTGCTGCTCTGCTTTCCATGTGCGCGCATGCCTGGGTCGGCCTGTGGACCATCTCTACCGACTACCTGACCAGCTCAGCAGTCGTCCGTTTTATTTTCCAACTGGTGTGCGCAGGTTTCCTGTTTACGTACCTGGTCTGGGGCTTCGACATTCTCTGGGGTGTGTGATTCATGAGTAAAATCAGAACTATGTCGTATGATGCCATCGTAATCGGTGGTGGTGGTGCCGGTATGCGTGCCGCACTGCAATTGACTGAAGCAGGCCTGAACACCGCCTGTATTACCAAAGTATTCCCGACCCGTTCTCATACGGTATCTGCTCAGGGTGGTATCACTTGTGCCATCGCGTCTGCGGATCCTAATGATGACTGGCGCTGGCACATGTACGATACCGTCAAAGGTTCCGACTACATCGGTGACCAGGACGCGATCGAATACATGTGTTCCGTAGGCCCGCAGGCTGTGTTCGAACTGGAACACATGGGTCTGCCGTTCTCCCGTACTGAAGAAGGCCGTATTTATCAGCGTCCTTTCGGTGGTCAGTCCAAAGGTCCTGACAACCCGACTCAGGCTGCCCGTACCTGTGCTGCTGCTGACCGTACCGGTCACGCGCTGCTGCACGCTCTGTATCAGGGTAACCTCAAAGGCGGTACCACTTTCCTGAGCGAATGGTATGCCGTTGACCTGGTGAAAAACGCCAAAGGTCAGATCACTGGTGCCATTACTATCTGTATCGAGACCGGTGAAGCCGTATTCATCAAAGCCAAAGCAACCGTTCTTGCGACCGGTGGTGCAGGCCGTATTTATCAGTCCACCACTAACGCTCTGATCAACACAGGTGACGGCGTGGGCATGGCAATCCGTCAGGGTCTGCCAATGCAGGATATGGAAATGTGGCAGTTCCACCCAACCGGTATTGCCGGCGCGGGTGTACTGGTAACAGAAGGCTGTCGTGGTGAAGGTGGTTACCTGATCAACAAAGACGGCGAACGTTTCATGGAACGTTATGCGCCAAACGCGAAAGACCTTGCCGGTCGTGACGTTGTGGCCCGTTCTATGGTTCTGGAAATTCTGGAAGGCCGTGGCTGTGGTGAAGACGGCGACCATGTATTCCTGAAGCTGGATCACCTGGGTGAAGAAACCCTGAACGCCAAGCTGCCAGGTATTCTGGAGCTGTCCCGTACCTTCGCCCATGCCGACCCGGTGAAAGAGCCGATTCCGGTTGTTCCAACCTGTCACTATATGATGGGTGGTATTCCGACCAACGTTGGCGGTCAGGTTCTGTCTCAGGATGCTGATGGCAACGACGTTGTTGTTGAAGGTCTGTACGCTGCTGGCGAGATCGCCTGTGTGTCCGTACACGGTGCCAACCGTCTGGGTGGTAACTCTCTGCTCGACCTGGTGGTCTTCGGCCGCGCTGTGGGTCTGCAGGTTGAGAAGAACTTCCGTGAAGGCTTTGACTTTGTTGATCCGTCTGATGAAGACATCGAACGCGCTATGGCCCGTCTGAACCGTCTGGACAGCTCAACCACCGGTGAAAGTGTGGCTCAGGTCCGTGCGGATCTGCAGAAAACCATGCAGCTGTACTTCGGTGTATTCCGTGACGGCGAGTCCATGGAGAAAGGTCTGGGCATGCTGAATGAAATCGGCGAACGCCTGAAAAACACCGTTCTCGAAGACAAGAGCGGCCCGTTCAATACGGCCCGTATTGAAGCGCTGGAACTGGATAACCTGTTCGAGACCGCTTACGCCACTGCAGTTGCTGCAATTGAGCGTAAGGAATCCCGTGGAGCTCACGCCCGTAACGACTACACCGAGCGTGATGATGAGAACTGGCTGTGCCACTCTCTGTATTTCCCGGAAACCAAGACCATTGGCAAACGCGCGGTGAACTTCGCTCCGAAGACCGTTGCTGCGTTCCAGCCTAAAGTCCGTACCTATTAAGAGGGGAGTGTTGAAATGTTAGTCAGTATTTATCGATACAACCCGGAAAAAGACACTGCTCCTTATATGCAGGACTATGAGATCACCATTCCGGGCAACCGTGACGTGATGATTCTTGATGTTCTGGCACTGGTAAAAGAGCAGGATTCCACTCTGGCGTACCGCCGCTCGTGCCGTGAAGGTGTGTGTGGTTCCGACGGTATGAACATCAATGGTAAAAATGGTCTGGCCTGTATCACGCCGATCTCTGAAGCCACCAAAGGCAAGATGGACAAGCTGGTGCTGCGTCCGCTGCCGGGCATGCCAGTGATCCGTGATCTGGTGATCGACATGACCATGTTCTACCAGCAGTACGAGAAGGTTAAGCCTTACCTCGAAAACAACACGCCAGCGCCGGCAATCGAGCGTCTGCAGACTCCGGAAGAGCGTGCCAAGCTGGACGGTCTGTACGAGTGTATTCTGTGTGCGTGCTGCTCAACATCCTGTCCGTCTTTCTGGTGGAATCCGGATAAGTTTGTTGGTCCGGCGGGTCTGCTGCAGGCCTACCGTTTCCTCGCGGACAGCCGGGATACCATGACTCAGGAACGTTTGGCAGGTTTGAGCGACCCGTTCTCCGTGTTCCGTTGTCGCGGCATCATGAACTGTGTCAATGTCTGCCCCAAAGGTCTTAACCCGACCCGGGCCATTGGTCACATCCGCAACATGCTGCTGACTCAGCAGGTATAAACCGAAGCCAACTTCGGCAGTACCTTCGGAGCACCCACATGAATGGCCCGGACATACGGGCCATTTGTGAGAAATATTACAACGCCTGTTCTCACAAAGGGCAGGAGTTGTCTAAGCTAGTTTATTCAGTGGGGGGCCGGTTTACCCCGGGTCACCTCAGAGGATATGTGACTACCCGTCAACCCTCTTTATGCCTTGTGCTTGAGTCGGTGCATTCACTCTGTCGTGACGTCCCCATTTTCGTACCAGTAAAGGTGGCCGTACATGCACGAAAAATCCATGGAGCAGCTATGGAGTACTTCGCAATTAGCCGGAGGAAACCTGGCTTATGTGGAAGAGCTCTTTGAAGCCTATCTGAGAGACCCCAATCAGGTTCCTGAAGAATGGCGCAGCTATTTTGATACTCTTCCCCGGGTTGATGACACCAACACAGTCGATGTTCCTCACCAGCCCATCCGCGAACAATTCCTTCTTATTGCAAAAAATCAACGCCGCTCGGCGCCTCTGCAATCTGCTCCGGTAAATTCTGATCACGAACGTAAACAGGTAAAGGTCATGCAACTGATCAATGCCTACCGTGGCCGTGGTCATCAGCATGCACAGCTTGACCCTCTGAGTCTGATGGAACGCGAACGTGTTCCGGATCTTGATCCGCATTTCCATGACCTGACCCGTATTGATATGGATACCGTCTTTCAGACCGGTGATCTGTTTATCGGTCAGGACGAAGCCAGCCTCAGCAATATTCTCAGCGCTCTGCAGTCCACCTACTGCGGTACGGTCGGCGCCGAATACATGCACATCGTCAATACCGCCGAACAGCGCTGGTTCCAACAGCGTCTTGAAAGCGTGCGGGCACACCCGAAATACGGCAACGATGTGAAAATGCACCTGCTGGAGCGCCTCACCGCTGCAGAAGGTCTGGAAAAATATCTGGGTTCCCGCTACCCGGGCGTGAAACGCTTCGGTCTGGAAGGCGGTGAAAGCCTGATTCCGCTGATGGATGAACTGATCCAGCGCAGCGGTACTTATGGCGCGAAAGAAATTGTGATCGGCATGGCCCACCGTGGCCGTCTGAATACCCTGATCAACACACTGGGTAAAAAGACGTCCGATCTGTTCGACGAGTTCGATGGAAAAGCCGAATACAAATCGCACGGTGACGTGAAATATCACCAGGGCTTCTCCTCTAACGTGATGACTCCGGGTGGGGAAGTGCACCTGGCGCTGGCCTTTAACCCGTCGCACCTTGAGATTGTGTCTCCGGTGGTTGAAGGTTCTGTCCGTGCCCGTCAGGACCGTCGTGAAGACCGCACGGGTGAAAAAGTGGTACCCGTCAGCATTCATGGTGACTCGGCTTTTGCTGGTCAGGGCGTGGTCATGGAAACCTTCCAGATGTCCCAGACCCGTGCTTACAAAACCGGTGGTACGATCCATATTGTGATCAACAACCAGGTAGGCTTTACCACATCCAAGCGTGAAGACACCCGTTCTACCGAATACTGTACCGACGTTGCCAAAATGGTCGAAGCGCCCATTCTGCACGTCAACGGTGATGATCCAGAAGCGGTTCTGTTCGTCACTCAGCTGGCGGTTGATTACCGTAACGAATTCCGCAAAGACGTGGTGATCGATCTGGTCTGCTACCGTCGTCGCGGTCACAACGAAGCGGATGAGCCGTCCGGCACTCAGCCACTGATGTACGCCAAAATCAAAGAGCATCCAAGCAGCCGCCAGCAGTACGCTGAGCGTCTTGTCAGTGAAGGTGTTCTGACGGCGGAAGACAGCAAACAGCTGGAAGAAGATTACCGCCAGGCGCTGGATAACGGTCTGCACGTGGTGAAAAGTCTGGTTAAAGAACCGAACAAAGAGCTCTTTGTTGACTGGTCGCCGTACGTTGGCCATGACTGGACTCACCATGCGGATACCACCTTCGACCTCAAGCGTCTGCAGGAAATTGCAGCCCAGCAGCAGGAAATTCCGGAAGGCCTGGTGATTCAGCGTCAGGTCGGCAAAATCATCGAAGACCGCCGTAAAATGGCCGCTGGTGCTATGCCGATCAACTGGGGCTTTGCTGAAACCATGGCTTACGCCACCATGCTGGATCAGGGTTACGGTGTACGTCTCACTGGTCAGGATGTTGGCCGTGGTACTTTCTCTCACCGTCATGCGGTATTGCACAACCAGAAAGACGGTACAGCGTATATCCCGCTGACTAAGGTGAAAGAAGGCCAGCCAAATTTTGCCATCTATGACTCTCTGCTGTCGGAAGAAGCGGTACTGGCGTTTGAATACGGTTATGCCACGACTACGCCATCTGTGCTGGTGATCTGGGAGGCTCAGTTCGGTGACTTCGCTAACGGCGCTCAGGTTGTATTTGACCAGTTTATTTCTTCCGGCGAGCACAAGTGGGGCCGTATCAACGGTCTGACCATGCTGTTGCCACATGGCTACGAAGGTCAGGGGCCTGAACACTCCTCCGCGCGCCTTGAGCGTTACCTGCAGCTGTGTGCGGAACACAATGTTCAGATCTGTGTGCCTTCCACTCCGGCGCAGGTTTACCATATGCTGCGCAGACAGGTTATCCGCCCACTGCGTAAGCCTCTGGTGGTTATGTCACCAAAAAGTCTACTGCGTCACAAACTGGCAACCAGCACTCTTGAAGAACTCGCGGAAGGGCAGTTTTATCCGGTACTGGACGAGATTGACGACATCAATCCGAAAAAAGTCCGTCGCATTCTGCTGTGCTCCGGCAAGGTTTATTACGATCTGCTGGAACGTCGCCGCGCTGAAGAAATCGATGATATTGCCATTATCCGTGTGGAACAGCTGTATCCGTTCCCGGACGACGATGTCATGGCCATTCTGAAGAAATACAAAGGTGCCGATGAACTTTACTGGGTACAGGAAGAACCTATGAATATGGGTGCCTGGTACACCAGTCAGCACCGTATTAACCGCGTGAAAAACAAGGTCAAGCCGGAATGGGAAGTGCAATACGCCGGTCGTGATTCTTCTGCCTCTCCGGCAGCGGGTTATATGGCACTGCACCTGAAACAACTTGAAGAATTTATCTGTGACGCCCTGGATATCCAGGGGTGATTGAGCGCTGAAGGCATAAGGAAAAACGAATGAGCATCGAAATTAAGGCACCTACATTTCCGGAATCGGTTGCAGACGGTACGGTTGCTACCTGGCATAAAAAACCGGGTGAAGCGGTTCAGCGCGACGAACTGATTGTGGATATTGAGACAGACAAAGTGGTGCTGGAAGTTGTGGCACCGGCGGACGGTGTCATCTCTGAAGTGAAAAAAGAAGAGGGCGATACCGTCCTCAGTGAAGAAGTGCTGGCCATCTTCACTGAAGGTGCTGCAGGTGACGCACCAGCCGCCGCTCCGGCTGCTGAATCAGCGTCAGAGTCTGCGCCAGCCGCTTCTGCTGATGACGCCATCCTCAGCCCGGCGGCACGCAAAATTGCCGAAGAAAATGATATTGCTCCTTCTTCCATTAAAGGCACCGGCAAAGATGGCCGTGTGACCAAAGAAGATGTGCTGAATCATCTGAAATCGGGCCCGGCTGAAGCGCCGAAAGCAGCGCCTGCACCGGCGGCTGCAGCTGCGCCGAAAGCAGCTCCTGTGGCGTCCATCCCACAAGGTGAGCGTGTTGAAAAACGCGTTCCGATGACCCGTCTGCGTGCAACCATCGCCAAGCGTCTGGTAGAAGCTCAGCAGAACGCCGCCATGCTGACCACCTACAACGAAGTCAACATGAAGCCGATTATGGAACTGCGTTCCCTGTACAAAGACCGCTTCGAAAAAGCACACGGTGTGAAGCTGGGCTTTATGTCCTTCTTCGTGAAAGCCGCGACTGAAGCGCTGAAACGCTTCCCGGCCGTTAATGCCTCTATTGACGGCAATGACATGGTGTACCACGGTTATCAGGACGTGGGCGTGGCGGTATCCACAGACCGTGGTCTGGTGGTTCCGGTTCTGCGTAACACCGACAGCATGGGGCTGGCAGAAATTGAAAGCACCATCGGTGATTTCGCAGCCCGCGGCCGTGATGGCAAGCTGGGTATTGAAGACATGCAGGGCGGTACTTTTACCATCACCAACGGTGGTATTTTCGGTTCCCTGATGTCTACACCGATCCTTAACCCGCCACAAACAGCCATTCTGGGTATGCACAAAATCCAGGAGCGTCCGATGGCGGTGAACGGCAAGGTAGAAATCCTGCCGATGATGTATCTGGCTGTGTCTTATGACCACCGTATGATCGATGGTAAAGAAGCAGTGCAGTTCCTGGTAACCATCAAAGAAATGCTCGAAGAACCAGCCCGTATGCTGCTGGATATCTGATCACCAACGAACGAAGTAAAGGAAACGACATGAGCAATAAATTTGATGTCATCGTAATCGGTGGTGGTCCCGGCGGTTATGTGGCGGCCATCCGCGCAGCGCAACTGGGTCTGAAGACCGCTTGCGTTGAGAAGTGGCAGAATAAAGAAGGTAAGCAGGTACTGGGTGGTACCTGTCTGAACGTGGGTTGTATCCCGTCCAAGGCACTGCTGGACAGTTCACATAAATACGAAGAAGCGCACGCCAAGTTTGAAATGCACGGTATTTCAACCGGTAAAGTATCCATGGATGTCGCCACTATGCTGGCACGCAAGGATCAGATCGTTAAAAACCTCACGGGTGGCGTTGCGGGTCTGTTCAAATCCAATGGTGTTACGTCACTCGAAGGCACCGGTAAGCTGCTGGCTGGCAAGAAAGTCGAAGTCACCGATTTTGAAGGTAAGACAGAAACGTACGAAGCCGACAACGTGATCATCGCCACCGGCTCTGTGCCTGTGAATATTCCACCGGCACCACTGACTGAGGACGTCATCGTCGACTCCACCGGTGCACTGGAATTTGAAAAAGTACCTAAGCGCCTCGGCGTGATCGGTGCCGGTGTGATCGGTCTGGAACTGGGCAGTGTCTGGGGCCGTCTGGGTGCCGAAGTCGTGGTGCTGGAAGCTCAGGATAACTTCCTGCATCTGGTGGATCAGGCTGTTGCCAAAGAAGCTAAGAAACTGTTCACCAAGCAGGGCATGGATATCCGTCTGGGTGCCCGTGTGACCGGTACTGACGTCAAACGCAAGAAAGTGACTGTGACCTATCAGGATGCCGAAGGCGAAAAGTCAGAAGAATTCGACAAGCTGATTGTGGCCGTTGGCCGTCGTCCTTACACCGAAGGTCTGCTGTCTGCCGACTGTGGCGTGAACATGGATGAGCGTGGCTTTATCCATGTGGATGAAACCTGTAAAACCGATGCTCCGGGAATCTGGGCTGTCGGTGACGTGGTCCGTGGTCCTATGCTGGCACACAAAGCCTCTGAAGAGGGTGTGATGGTTGCTGAGCGTATCGCCGGTCATAAGGCTCAGGTGAACTACGACTGCATTCCTTCTGTTATCTATACCTCTCCGGAAATTGCCTGGGTTGGTAAAACAGAAGAACAGCTGAAGGGCGACGGCGAATCCTACAACGTCGGAACCTTCTCGTTTGCTGCCAACGGTCGCGCCATGGCGTCCACCGACACTGAAGGCTTTGTGAAAATCATTGCTGATGCAGAAACCGACCGCATCCTGGGTGCCAGCGTGATTGGCCCGAGTGCCGGTGACCTCTGTCAGCAGGTGGTCGTGGCCATGGAGTTCGGCTCCAGCGCCGAAGATCTGGGTATGATGGTGTTCTCACATCCGACTCTGTCTGAAGCGGTCCACGAAGCAGCGCTGTCTGTGAACAACGCGGCGATTCATAAAGCGAACCGTCGTCCCAAAAAATAAAGTTTAAAGGCCCCCTGTGTGGGCCTTTTTTGTATCGGGACCTGTTGCGAACTGATTAACAGGCCCCAGAAAAAACAAGCTAACTCAACAGGACTTTAGCGATGAACCTACACGAATATCAGGGTAAGCAATTATTCGCTCAGTACGGTCTGCCTGTGTCTAAGGGTGTTGCTGCGGCAACACCGGAAGAGGCTGCGGCCGCTGCGGACACCATTGGTGGTGACCGCTGGGTGGTAAAAGCTCAGGTGCATGCCGGTGGCCGCGGTAAAGCGGGCGGTGTGAAACTGGTTTCCTCCAAAGATGAAATCAAAGCCTTTGCCGAAAAATGGCTGGGTAAGAATCTGGTGACCTACCAGACCGATGAACATGGTCAGCCGGTTTCTAAAATTCTGGTGGAATCCTGCACCGACATCGCTCAGGAACTGTACCTGGGTGCGGTCGTTGACCGTTCAACCCGCCGTGTGGTCTTTATGGCTTCAACGGAAGGTGGTGTTGAAATTGAGAAAGTTGCAGAAGAAACGCCCGAGAAAATTCTGAAAGCGACCATTGATCCTCTGGTTGGTGCCATGCCGTACCAGGGCCGTGAACTGGCGTTCAAACTGGGCCTTGAAGGTGCTCAGATTGGTCAGTTTGTGAAGATCTTCATGGGTCTGTCCAAGCTGTTCCACGATAAAGATCTGGCGCTGCTGGAAATCAACCCGCTGGTGATTACCGAAGAAGGCAACCTGCACTGTCTGGATGCCAAGATCAACATCGACAGCAATGCGGTTTACCGTCACAAAGACCTGCAGGAAATGCACGATCCTTCTCAGGAAGATGAGCGTGAAGCACACGCTGCCGAGTGGGAGCTGAACTATGTTGCTCTCGACGGCAACATTGGTTGTATGGTGAACGGCGCTGGTCTGGCCATGGGCACCATGGACATCGTCAAACTGCACGGTGGTGCACCAGCCAACTTCCTCGACGTTGGTGGCGGCGCGACCAAAGAGCGTGTGGTTGAAGCGTTCAAAATCATTCTCTCCGATGAGAACGTGAAAGCGGTTCTGATCAACATTTTCGGCGGCATCGTACGCTGCGACATGATCGCTGAAGGTGTGATCGGTGCGGTTGAAGAAGTCGGCGTAAAAGTGCCTGTTGTGGTTCGTCTGCAGGGTAACAACGCTGAGCTGGGTGCTGAAGTTCTGGAAAAAAGTGGCCTGAATATCATTGCTAAAACCGATCTGACGGAAGCAGCTCAGGCGGTTGTGGCAGCTGCGGAGGGCAAATAAGAATGAGCGTTTTAATCAATAAAGACACCAAAGTAATCTGTCAGGGTTTCACCGGTGCTCAGGGTACTTTCCACTCTGAACAGGCGATTGCTTACGGCACCAAAATGGTTGGTGGTGTAACGCCGGGCAAAGGCGGTCAGACTCATCTGGGTTTGCCGGTTTTCAATACCGTTGCTGAAGCTGTTGAAGCAACCGGAGCTGAAGCGTCCGTGATCTACGTTCCTGCGGCTTTCTGTAAGGACTCAATCCTCGAAGCTGCCAATGGTGGTATCAAGCTGATCGTCTGTATCACAGAAGGTATCCCGACGCTGGATATGCTGGATGCCAAAGTGAAGTGTGACGAGCTGGGTGTACGCCTGATCGGTCCTAACTGTCCGGGCGTGATCACTCCGGGAGAATGTAAAATCGGCATTATGCCGGGTCACATTCACCTGCCGGGCAAGGTGGGCATCGTTTCCCGTTCAGGTACTCTGACGTATGAAGCCGTTAAACAGACTACTGATTACGGTTTCGGTCAGTCCACCTGTGTCGGTATCGGTGGTGACCCGATTCCGGGCTCTAACTTCATCGATATTCTGGAAATGTTCCAGAACGACCCGGCTACTGAAGCCATCGTTATGATCGGTGAAATCGGTGGTACCGCAGAAGAAGAAGCCGCGGCTTTCATCAAAGCCAACGTGACCAAGCCTGTGGTGTCTTACATCGCGGGTGTGACTGCACCTCCGGGTAAACGCATGGGTCATGCCGGTGCGATTATTTCCGGTGGTAAAGGTACTGCGGATGAGAAATTCGCAGCGCTGCAGGATGCTGGTGTGACTACCGTGCGCAGCCTGGCCGACATCGGCAAAGCGCTGAAAGAAAAAACCGGCTGGTAAGCCGCTTTGTGAACTGACTCTCAGTACTTCTAACTGACGGGCAGATCTGAAAAAACCGCGGAACAAGCCGCGGTTTTTTTATGTCCACAGAAAGGTGAATAACCTGTATTTCAGGGAAAATTTACACTCATCTGACGATGACTTCTCTGCGGGCTTCTATGCTTGTCGTGGAGAAGGACCAACTGAGAGAAAAATAAATATGAACAAAACACAACTGATTATTTCCGGTCTCGCTGCTGCCACTATGCTGTTACCTGTCACGGCTTCCGCGGACGACCATATGAGCGCCTCAGGCGACAAACCCTTTTATTTCCGTGCGGGCGTCACACTGATCCGTCCGGACTCCAGCAGTACCGAAGTAACACTGGAAGAGTCTGACGAGATTGATGCGATCGAAACCGCATTCAACACAGAGCTGGTCAATGAGGGCCCGATTGAGGGTTCCGGTATTTCTGTCGGTGATTCAAATGTACCAACAGTAACTCTGGGTTATGTGCTCCCTTATGCCGATGGTCATCTGTCGGTTGAGACCATTCTGGGTCTGCCTTATACCGTTGAAATCAACCACACAGGTTCACTGAAAGATGAACCACAACTGGGTCTGCCGGTTGCGTTTGGTGAAAAGCTGGGTGAAACCAAGGCTCTGTCTCCGGCCGTAAGCCTGGTCTACAAGTTCATGCTGGAAGAGAAGGTTCGTCCGTATGTCGGTGCTGGTATTGCCTATCTGTACACCTATGATTCTGAAGTGACCAATGCGGTGATTCAGAGTGCTTTCGGTGGCGGTGCTGAAATGGAAATCGACAATGGCCTTGGCTACCTGCTGCAGGCTGGTGCTGAATACAACTTCTATGAAAACTGGTTTGTTACCGCAGACGTGAAATACGTCGGTGGTCTCGATCTGGATGCTCAGGTGACCAACCTGGATGTGCCGACTGATGCCAGAACGACTGCTGCAGGTATTGCAGGCATTCCTCTGGGTAAAAACACCACCACCGTTACGGTAGACCCATGGGCTTACTCCATCGGTGTAGGTTTCAGCTTCTGATCTCAGAATCTGGAACGTAAAAGGGAGCTGCGGCTCCCTTTTTGCTGTCTGCCCTTTATCCGCCATACAAGCTATCCACCATGCAAGGCGAGGGTGATTCCTCTATAATCCGGCCTCTTCAACACTCTGTATTTCTGAGGCTTCCGCATGACTGTCCGCACCCGGGTAGCACCATCTCCGACCGGTGATCCCCACGTAGGCACCGCTTACATTGCACTTTTTAACCTGGCTTTTGCCCGTCAGCACGGCGGTCAGTTCCTGCTGCGTATCGAAGATACGGATCAGCAGCGCAGTACGCCGGAATCCGAACAGGCGATTCTCGACAGTCTGCGCTGGCTGGGGATGGATTGGGACGAAGGCCCTGATGTGGGTGGCCCGCACGGTCCATACCGTCAGAGTGAGCGTCAGGGCATGTACGCCGGATACGCTGAGCAACTGCTGGCGTCCGGTCATGCCTTCAAATGCTATCGTACGGCAGAAGAACTGGATGCCATCCGTAATGCCAAGCAGGAGAGTGGTCACCAGACGGCACTGAAGGCCAGTGATCTGGAACTGTCTGCCGATGAGGTGGCTGCCCGTGAAGCAGCAGGTGCGCCTTTTGTGATCCGTATGCGCGTCCCGGAAACCGGTACCTGTGCGGTTGATGACATGCTGCGCGGTGTGATTGAACTGGACTGGTCTCAGGTAGATGCTCAGATTCTGCTGAAGTCGGATGGCATGCCGACGTATCACCTGGCTAACGTGGTGGATGACCATCTGATGGAAATCACCCATGTGATCCGGGGTGAAGAGTGGATCAGTTCTGCTCCCAAGCACAAATTGCTCTACGAATACTTTGGCTGGGACATGCCGAAACTCTGCCATATGCCACTGCTGCGTAACCCGGACAAGAGTAAGCTGAGCAAGCGTAAGAACCCGACCTCCATCCTGTTCTACAAGCGCATGGGCTTTATGCCGGAAGCGCTGCTGAACTATCTGGGTCGTATGGGCTGGTCGATGCCGGACGAGCGTGAAAAGTTCGCCCGTGATGAGATGTTTGCCAACTTCGACATCAGCCGTGTATCCCTTGGAGGCCCGGTATTTGATGTTGAGAAACTGCGCTGGCTCAACAGTCTGTGGTTGCGCGAGCTGTCACCGGAAGGTTTTGCTGAACGCTTCGCTGACTGGGGTCTGCAGAAAGAAGCCTTGCTGCCGCTGATCCCGCACATTCTGCCGCGTGTTGAAGTCTTCAGTGATGTCGCGCCGCTGGCTGGTCACTTTCTCAGTGGTCTGACACCGCTGACACCGGAAAGCTTTGAACACAAGGCGCTGGATGCCGAGAAGGTGACTGAGGTGCTGCAGTACGGTCTGTGGCAGCTGGAAGCTATCCGTCACTGGGATAAAGAGAACATCGAACAGGCGCTGTTTGGTCTGGCCCGGGCGATGGATCTTAAGATCCGTGACTTCCTGCAGCCATTTTTCATGGCAATTGCCGGGACCACGTCAACCATCTCCGTACTTGACAGCATGGCGCTGCTGGGGCCTGATATGTCCCGTGCGCGCGTCCGCCATGCGGTGGATGTACTGGGAGCCCCGGGTAAGAAGAAGCTGAAAAAAATGGAAAAAGACTTTCAGCATCTGCTGACTGTGATGGCCACAGCAGAGCAGGGCGAAGGCTGATAAACCGCTGCCGGCTGGGGACGGACGCATCCGTCCACCAGTCCGGCACACCCTGTAAGTTATTGTTTAACGTAATTATTTTTTAATAAAGTGTTGACACATAACGGGCCGCTAATTATTATGCGCGCACGTTTTGAGACGGGGCCTTAGCTCAGCTGGGAGAGCGCAACACTGGCAGTGTTGAGGTCAGCGGTTCGATCCCGCTAGGCTCCACCAAAACCTCCACTTTTTTGTCCTGTGTCCCCATCGTCTAGAGGCCTA